>NZ_CP159307.1:0-1200000 GCF_040448695.1 Dehalogenimonas sp. 4OHTPN
TTGCAATTTGATACACCGGCGCCCCTTCACCAGAAGGATGACGCCGCCAAGTTGTGGGAAACGGCGCTGGGGGCTCTGGAATGCTCCCTCAGCCGCCCTAATTTCCGCACCTGGTATTCCCGCACTGTCGGGTTGACCTGGGACGGCCGCCGTTTTACCGTCGGCGTGCCTAATTCTTTCGTCGCGGAATACCTGGAGCAAAATCAACGTTCGCTCATTGAAAAGACCCTTCTCAGGCTGCTGAACTGCGGAGGGGTACAGGTCATTTTCCAGGTGGCCGCCGGCGGCAAACCCACCGGCCATGTCCCCCGCGCCGAGCCCTCAGGTATCAAGACCTCCGGCGGTCATTTCAATCCGCGTTATGACTTCGAGACTTTTATTGTCGGCAGCACCAACCGGTTAGCCCACGCCGCCGCGCTTTCCGCCGCTCAGAAACCGGGTGAAGGCTATAACCCCCTGTTCATCCACGGCGGTTCGGGGCTGGGTAAAACCCACCTGCTTCAAGCCATCGGTCAGCTTGCGGAGCGATCTGGGAAATCCGTCCGTTACGTCTCCGGCGAACAATTCACTTCAGAATTTATCTCATCGCTTAAAGAGCGGCGCGCTGAGGAGTTCCGCGAAAGGTACCGCGCGGTTGACCTGCTCCTTGTTGACGATGTGCAATTCCTAGCCGGTAAAACGCAGACCGAAGAGTGTTTTTTCCACACTTTCAATGAGTTGCACAATTCCTGCAAGCAAATCGTCCTCTCGGCGGATTCACCGCCCCGGGCAATTTCCCAGATGGAAGACCGGTTACGCTCCCGCTTTGAATGGGGCTTGACCGCCGAGATCACGCCCCCGGATGAGAAGATGCGCCTGGCAATCCTTAAGTCCCGGGCAGATGAACTTGGCGCTGAGATGCCGCCTGACGTCCTTGAATACCTGGCCTCAGAAGTCACCCGCAACATCCGGGAACTGGAAGGCAACCTGAACCGTGTTCTGGCTTACGCCCGACTGCTTCGGTCAACGATCACGCCGGATATGGCCCGCCGCGCCCTTAAAAATATCGCCCCGGCTGCGGCCGTTCCGGAAAAATCATCTGAACCGCAGTTGCTTCTCGCCGCCGTGGCTGAATGCTTCGGCCTGGCGCCGGAGGATTTACTCGGCCGCAAGCGGGACAAAGAGACCGCCACAGCGCGTCAGGTTGCCATGTTCATTATGAAAAACCAGAATATCTGGTCGATGGCGGAGATCGGCAAGCTGGTGGGAGACCGCGCCGCTGCGACCGTCAGTCATGCCTGTGAGAAAATTTCTCAGGAAACGGAATGCAATCCGCTGCTCAAACGCAAGATAATCGACATTGAATCCCGTCTGGGCAAAGAGTAGCCTTCACAATTCCACCGACGAATCAACGGCGGTGCGCCAAGCCCCCCGCCACCAGCAGCTCCACCCGCGACATAATCTCTGGTGTCGGTCCATCGGCCATGATTTTGCCCTGTTTCATGATGACCAGGCGCGGGCAGAGAGCTTCGATGAGTTCCAGGTCGTGAGAAACCACTACCTTAGTCACGTCGAGTGATTTCAGGAGCTGTATCAGCCCCCACTTGGCCGCGGGATCGAGGTTGGAAGAAGGCTCGTCCAGGGCAAGAACCTCCGGCCGCATCGCCAGCACCGAGGCCAGGGCGATGCGCTTCTTCTCCCCCAGGCTCAGGTGGTGGGAACTCCGCCGCTCGTAGCCCGGGAGGCCGACGGCTGCCAATGAATCGGCGACCCGGCTGCGGACCTCGACCTCCGCCAAACTCATATTGATCGGGCCGAAGGCCACGTCGTCGAAGACCTCGGGGCAGAAAAGCTGGTCGTCCGGGTTCTGGAAGACGACGCCGACTTTGGCGCGTATGGTTTTCAGGTTGGCGGCGGTCACCGGCAGGCCGCAGACCTTGACCGCACCGTTCTGGCCGTGGATGATGCCGTTCAAATGCAGTAAAAGCGTCGACTTGCCGGCGCCGTTGGCCCCGGCCACGGCCACGCTCTCGCCGCGCTTGATCGAGAGGTTGACCCCGTCGAGGGCTTTCCGACCGTCGGGATAGGCGTAGTTCAGGTTATCGAGGCGAATGATAGGATCGTTCATGGCAGCAGGCTCAGGGTCACCGGCAACATGAGCAGCAGCGCCATGACGATGCCGCTGACCAGATCGGTCCTATCGAAGACCAGTTCGCCGAAGGTCCGCGAATGCCCGTCGAAGCCTCGGGCGGCCATGGCGGCGTAGACCCGTTCGCCGCGCTCGTAAGACCGGATGAACAGGCTGCCGATCATGGCGCCGACGGTTTTGGCCTGGAACGAGGCCGGCGGAGAACCCACCGACCGCGAGTCCCGGGCGTTTTTCATCCGCAGCACCTCGTCGATCAAGAGGAACAGGTAGCGGTACATGAAGGACAGGATCATTACCAGCACCTTGGGCATGCCCAGGCGCTCGATGCCCTTGAGCAGCGCCGGCAGCGGCGTCGTCGAGGTGAGGAGGATTAAAGCCAGCACCGACAGCCAGCTTCGGGCCAGCAGCGTGCCGATGAACACCAACCCGCCGTCCGTCGCCCCCAGGTGCCAGCTTCCGATGTCAAAGCCTAGCAACTCGACTCCCGGGCGGGTGAACACATTGATGATACCCAGCAGGAAGACGAACGGCAGGATGATCAGAGACCTCTTCAGTACGTAGCCCAGCGGCAGTTTCGAGATGCCGAAGATCGAGCCCAAAATAACTAAGTAGGCGGCGAAGGTCGCCCAGCTGCCGGCAGGGGTCAGCACCACCGCCACGATGAAAAGAAACGACAGCAGGAACTTCAGCCTGGGGTCACGTCGGTGAGCTGGGCTGACGAGGTGGCTGTACTGGTCTAAGAAACTGTGTCTCATCTTCTTCCAGTTACGGAGTTGAACGGCGAGACCGGGTGATTATCCATCCGATTGCGTAAACTGCGCCGAACATGACCAATACACCGAACCATCCCGCCAGAATGGTTGCTAGGGTTTCATTCTCGACGCCAGGGAAGACGTAGTCGGCGATTATCTGGAATGGGGCGTCGCTCGCCTTTTCGATGAATCCATTATCCTCGGCGACTCTCTCGAGGCCGTCGGGGGAACCGGATGCCAGCGGCGACAGCGTCGCCAGCAGCAGGGCGGCGCCGAGGCCGATGAGCCACCACTTTCTGGGGGTCATATCCGCTCCAATTGCAGCACGTCAGCGCGGGAGGCCATAACAGCCGAAACCACCAGGACGGTAATCAACCCCTCTCCGATGCCTATGAGAGCGTGAACGGCCAGCATTGCCGGGCCGACGACCTCGAAGGCAGACATACCCGATGCCGCCAGCTCGACAGCGGCTGCCAGCGAGGCAACCATCACCGAGACCCAGCCGGCAATGGCGGCGCCGGTGAGTTTTGCCCAGCGCCCGTCGCCGAGCATCGCCGCCGCCGCCCGGAAGATGAAATAAGCCCCGAACACGGCCAGGATTCCCATATTGAGGATGTTGGCGCCCAGGGCCGCCAGCCCGCCGTCCTGGAAGATCAGCGCCTGGGCGATGAGAACAGCGGACATGATGATGACCCCAGCCCACGGCCCGATGAGAATGGCGCACAGCGCCGCTCCGATGAGGTGGCCCGATGTGCCGCCGGCAACCGGGAAGTTAAGCATCTGGGCGGCGAAGATGAAGGCCGCCAGCATACCCATCAGCGGCACCTGCTTCTCGCCGATTTTTTTGGCGGCGATCTTCACCGCCGCGCCGAGACCTCCGGCGGAGATCACGCCGGCGGCGGCCACAGTGGTCATATTCAAAAAACCATCGGGAATGTGCATTTGGATTCCTTCATTACCGGCAATCGGCGCACAGGCCGGTGATGACGTGGTGGTGGAGGTCCGCCTCGAAACCGTGTTTCTTTCGCAGCGCCTGGGCCAAAGGCGCCAGGGCTTCCTCTGACAATTCAACCACCTTGCCGCACTTCCGACACTTGAGGTGATGATGGTGGCCTTCCTCGGCGTGGTGGTAGACGTGACTGCCGCCGATGTCGGCCTTGACCGCCAGACCCAAGCCTTCGAGGAGTTCCAGGGTCCTGTACACCGTGGAGCGGTTGACGCCATCAACTTTATCCTTGACCTGCTCGTAAATAGCATCGGCGGTCAGATGCGCCCCTTCGGCGTGGAGGATGTCCAGGATAATCCGCCGCTGCGGCGTCAGCCGGTAACCCTTAGCCTTAAGTATAGTAGTGCAACTCATAGTTATTGCGACTCTTTGCAATAAGTGATTATGACAGACGGCTCACATCTGTGTCAATGGTTTCCTCCCGACGCGGAATGGCTTAAAATAAAAATACGATGGAACCTGTCATGGACAAATGCCTTTTCCCTTTGAGTCGCACCGTTTCTTCAGACGGGCTTAACCACAAGGTGCTTTTTCAATGTGGCGACGGCAAAACCGTTGAAGCTGCCTTGATGCTTTTTCTTAATCCCGGCAGGCGCCCCAGGCGCACCGTTTGCATTTCCTGTCAGGTCGGCTGCCCTATCGGCTGCCCCTTCTGCGCCACCGGGCGCCAGCCTTTGGAACGCAGCCTGACGGCTGATGAGTTAGTCTCCCAGGTTCTGTACTTTGAAAATTCGTTCAGGCCATCGGCCGCGACAGCCACCCCCCGAGAAAGGCGATGGCTGACCAACGTCGTATTTATGGGCATGGGGGAACCCCTGTCCAACTTTGAAAACCTGCGCCAGGCAATCGGCTTCCTCGGATCCCCCAAAGGGCTGGGGATGGGGCGTCGTCAACTCATGGTCTCAACCGCCGGCCTGGCCCCTCAAATCGTCCGATTCGGAAAAGAAAACATCCAGGCTGAACTGGCTGTGTCCTTACACGCCGCGGATGACCATCTCCGGGATGCCCTGGTGCCGGTTAACACCCGCTACCCGCTTCAATCCGTGATTGCAGCCTGCCGGGAATTCATCCGCTTGACCGGCCGTCATATTTATTTTGAATACGCCCTGTTCGCCGGAATCAATGACTCAATTGCCGATGCGGACAAACTCATCCAGCTCATCGGCGGCATGGATTGCCCGGTGAACCTTATCTTCGGCAACCAGGTGGGCTCGGGAGGGTATCAGCCCTCAACTCGGACGGTCGCATTTGACTTCCAGAAACGTCTCATCGCTGGCGGTATACGGACCATGTTGCGTGCTTCCCGCGGAGCTGATATTGAGGCCGGCTGCGGTCAGCTGCGGAGCCGCTGGCTGTCAAAGTCGGGCGACCCGGCTCATCACTTCTCATCACTTATAGAATCTTGACCATGTTTCCCCCCGTGCCCGGTACTGCCGCTTCCTAACAGCCGCCGAATCAACATGAAAAATCAGTACAAATACGTATTGACCTGGATTTGTTCTTCCGTAAATAATCAAATGAACAAATAGTCCCCAACCTTGGAGTAAATGATGATTGAGCGCAATCAACGGTCCCGAAACAAGCTGGCGATCTGCGCCTTGGGTCTGCTCTGCCTCTTGCTGGCCCTTCCAGCGTGCGATTCCACTTCTGGCGTTATCTCAGGGGAACTCGGCAAATCCTCCAGTGTCTCCATCGGCCAGACCCTGTCTTTCACCGGAGCAGACCTATCCATCAGGTTCGCCGAGGTCATCTCCGACAGCCGCTGCCCGGCGGGTGTCGAATGTGTCTGGCCCGGCGAGGTATCGGTCAAAGTCCAGATTACCTATTTTAAGTCGCTGCATCAAAAGACTCTGGTTCAATCAGGCGCGGCTCCAGGCTTGACCATAGTCTTTTTCAACGAATACAAGATCGCGTTCAAAGTAACGCCCTACCCTCAAGCCGGCTCACCGATAAAAAAAGGGGATTACCGGCTGGAACTGGTCGTCACTAAAGAAGCGGCTTTGTCAGGTGGCGTTCTGGTCACTTTCGACGTCGTCGGAGAAAAATATTCTGTCTTCTTCCGGGAGCCTGACGCCATCCATGATGTGTTGGCGGTTCACAACGGCGCCAGTCAGGCTAGAATCCCCAGCGGTCGGGTGGTCAGGGGAGGAACGTTCTATAATCAGCCGTGGAACTGGCACATAGATCCGGACGACATCCAGATGGTGGAACTAACTATCGAATTATGTGACGGCAGGCCTTCAGATGTTGAAGCCGACATTGACTATTGGGTCAATACCGTCGGCCGGTACTGTCCCTGGGGAGCGGTAATCATTGCCGTGGAGGATTTCAGGTGACCCCTGCTCAGAAGGCTGACTAGCCTCAGGAGGAGATGATGAACCAATCAGCCAACCTTAAGTTCAACCGCGCCCTGATCGCTGCGGCCGTACTTCTGCTTTTCATACCAGGGTGTAACTCCCAGACTCCGGCTACAACGACGCCGACCGGCACCACCACCCAACCCCCGTCCCAGGTGACCTTCGGGCAACTCGCTTCGGCGGGTCAGGCGGTCTACGCCTCCCGCTGCGCCAGCTGTCACGGCAATGCCGGTCAGGGCGCCGGCGCGCCGCCGCTTTGGGGCGCCAACAGCCACCTGAGCGATTTAGGCAACGCTCAACTGCTACTCAGTTTCACCTCCGGCTCGATGCCGCCGGGAGCTGCCGGGACCATCTCCCGCCAGAACCATATTGAAATCGTCGCCTATTTGCTGCTCCAGAACGGCTGGGTTACGCAAACAGAACTATTCAACGAATCCCAGTTAAGCTCTATTTTATTGAGGTAAACGGACGTTTATTTCCGGTGCGTCACCAGGAGCGAAGTCGCCCCCTTGTTGAGCAGCTTCCTGGCCAGGCTGCTTTCCGCCCACTCGGTTAAAGGTGAATTAGTGACCATGGCGATCATGTCGGATTTGGTATTCAGGGCGGCCTCATCTATTGCCACGGCAAAATCCGCCGCCTCGGCTACCGCCACCGATACGTTGATTCCTTTAAGCAGCCTGGAGACGCTCAAAAGGTACTCCCGAGCGTTCTTTTTATCGGCTTCGACCGCCGCGGGGTGAAGGCCTGCGGATTTAACCGCTGAAAAGAGGATTACTTCGGCTCCCAGTCCTTCGGCCACCGGCCTGGCGATATTCAGTATCTGCTGGCTGTAGGCAGTGCCGTCAAGGGGAACGAGTATCCTTTGTACCAGATCCCCCTCTCCTTCAGCCTGCTTCGGCCGGACCAGCAATGTCGGGCAGGCAGCCAGCCTTGCGATGTCGTCCACCACGCTGTCGAGGATCGGGCTGGTGAACCCGTGAGCCACCATGATGATCAGGTCAACCTGCTTTTCATCTATGTAGCTGCAAACCGCCGGGACAAATTCGCCCGATACCTGTTCCCCGGTGACCCGTGAATCGCCCGGAGCGCTATCTTTTTCGAGCCGCTGCCTGATTATTTCCGCGGCCTTTTCAATGTAGAGGCGATGCATGTTCCGCGCCGACCGGTGAGCGGCGCCGCAGCTGTGAAACAGCACCAGGCTCGAGCCGAGTTTGCGGAACAATTCTTCGCCGTACGGGATGACCGCCTCAGCCATTTCCGAACCGTCTAAGGGGAGCAGGATTTTTTTAAACATTTGGCACCTCGGCGCTAATTTCAATGACACTATAGCCTTCGCTGGCAACGGCGGTCAATCGCTGTGATCAACCGCACAGGCCGGAAACCGCCTTCCCGTCCAGCCTTACGATTAACTCTCCGACCAGCCTGAGGGCGTGATCGAAATCGCTCCGCCGGATGATGGAGTTATGACTGTGGGCGTGGCGGGTGGGTATGGCGATGACGACAGTCGGCACCCCCCGGTCGTGAAGGTGGACAGCGCCGCCGTCGTACCCGCCGAATTCCAGGGTATCGAGCTGAAGAGGGATATTAAGTTCGCCGGCGGTTCTGATAACCAGATCGCGGAGCTTCAGGTTTGGGATCATCCTTGTATCATAGACCAGCAGCGTCGGTCCGCCGCCGAGTTTCGTTGCCGACTCGTCAGGTTTGATGCCCGGCACATCGCCGATCGGCCCGATATCCAGGATAATGGCCACGTCGGGTTTAACCATTTCGACGCTGGTCGTGGCGCCGCGTAACCCGACTTCCTCCTGCACCGTGCCGACGCCGAAGACCGTATTTTTATGTTCAACTCCCGCCAGCTCTTCCATAACCGCGATCAGTAGAGCGCAGCCCACCCGGTCGTCAAAAGCCTTGGCCGCGTAGGTTGGCTCTTTCATCGAAAGCACCTTGAAAAGGCTGTCGGGAACCACCGGGTCGCCGACGCGGACACCCGCTCCGATGGCCTCTTCCCGCGAAGTCGCGCCGATATCAATGAACAACTCCTTTTTATCGAAGGATTTGCCGCGGTCCGCCTCCGGCAGCAGGTGCGGCGGCGGACCGCAGATAACGCCGGTGACCGGCCCGCCGGATGTTTCAATGCGCACCCGCTGCGCCGGGAGGTGCTGGTTCGGCCAGCCGCCGAGGGGCACGAATTTTATAAAGCCGTCCTTGTTGATCAGTTTCACCATGAATCCGATCTCGTCCATGTGTGCCGCGAGGAGTATCCTGGGGCCTTCGGCGCCGCCGCGTTTGGCGCAAATGACACTGCCCAGCCTGTCCCTTGACACCTCGCCAATGGGCTTAAGCCGGCTTTCCATGATCTTTTGGATATCCCCCTCATACCCCGGCACCCCGCTGGCTTCCGTCAGGTCCTTAAGCAGTTGTTCGATGGCATCCATTGATCTTATACCTCCAACCTCATATCTTAACGGCTCTGCCGCCGCTTGTTAACTGATTTCAGATTCTACGTGTGTTGATTATGTTTATCAATCCGCAACTTTTCCATAAAAATACGTAATTATACGTATTGCCTTTACCCGCCTATATTGATACAGTTGTGGAGCCTATTATGGTTGGGCGGGGACGCAGTTCTCAACAGAATAATATTGCGGAGGAGACGAGCATGCCAGCACCCAGAAGGCGGATGTCAACCAATATTTTCAGGCGCAGGATGAGGGAGGCTGGCAGCGGCGCTACCCCTACGTCTCTTTCTTCGGTCATCGCTCAGCCCGCCAAACCCCGGGAGGTAACCCGGCGCCAGTACCTGCAGATGGCCGCCGGCACCGCCGGGCTTTTGGGCTATTCAATAGCCGCCCGGAAAGTAGTCCAGGGCGCCGAACAGGTGACCAATCCGGTTTACCGTAACAAGATCACCCATGAAGAGCGTATGGCCGCCGCCGCCCGCGCCAATGAAACGCTAGCTGAGGCCGGTCAGCTCACCCCCAAGAACGGCGGCAGCCTCATTGCCCAGGCCATCCCGCTGGCGGCCAATCCCGGACCGGGCGATGTGCCGGATTATTTCAGTATCACCGTGCCCAACTGGGCTTACAGCCCGCCCATCCGGAAGTTTGTCGACCGCCTCCCCGGCCTCGGCCCCGGCGCCGCCAACGGCCTCGGCCAATATATCCCCATCGCCAACCCCGATAAACTGACTTATCCCGGTTCTGATTATTATGAGATCTCCCTCCGCGAGTATAACGAGAAACTGCACTCGGACCTGCCTCCCACCCGCCTGCGCGGTTATGTCCAGACCAACAACGGCACCGATGCCGGCGGCACCCTCAACAATGTTGCGCCGGCGCCGATCCATTATCTTGGCCCTCTTATAATCGCTCAGAAAGACCGCGCCGTCCGCATCAGGTTCACCAATCAACTGCCCACCGGCGCCGGCGGCAACCTGTTCATCCCCGTCGACGAAGCCATGATGGGCGCCGGTCTGGGCCCCATGGGCGGTACCGAGATTTATACCCAGAATCGCGCCGTCATCCACCTCCACGGCGCCGATGCCCCGTGGATCTCCGACGGCACGCCTCACCAGTGGATCACCCCGGCCGGCGAGACGACATCCTATCCCGACGGCGCCAGCGTCCTGTATTCCGGCGTGCCGGATATGCCGGCCCCCGGCCCCGGCCAGTACAATTACTACTACCCCAACCAGATGAGCGCCCGTCTGATGTTCTACCACGACCATGCGCTTGGCATCACCCGCCTTAACGTCTATGTCGGCATGGCCGCCGGATACATTATTCAAGACCCGGTGGAAGCCGAACTGGTGAATAGCGGCATCATTCCCGCCGACCAGATCCCGCTGATCGTCCAGGATAAGACCTTTGTTGATGCCCCGATGATTCCATCCACCGATCCCACCTGGAACTGGGGCGTTACCCCGGGGACGGCCCACGACGGCGACCTGTGGATGGGCCACGTCTATAACCCGGCCCAAAACCCCTGGGCTCCGGACAATTCCGGCATCAATCCCATGGGCCGCTGGCACTATGCCCCGTGGTTCTGGCCGCCGGCCACCAACCTGCTGGTCGGGCCGCAGCCCAACCCGTATTATGATTCGGTCAATCCCGCCAATACCCCGTGGGAAGCCCCCTTCATCCCGGGCGCCCCCCACCCTGCCATGCAGATGGAATCCTTCCAGGACACTATGCTGGTCAACGGCACCGCCTTCCCTTATGTCGAAGTTGATCCCAAGTCCTATCGGCTCCGCGTCCTGAACGCCTGCAATGACCGCTTTGTTAACCTCCAGATGTACGAGGCTGATCCGGCCGGATATGCCATAGACGCCACCGGAGCCTCCGTTCCTCCCGGAACCGGATTCGGTACCGAGGTAAAAACCGTCATCGCCGCGCCCTATCCCAACGATCCAACCTGGCCCCAGAACTTCGAGTTCGGCAACGCCACCTGGCCGGTGGACGGCCGCGATGGCGGTGTCCCGGATTGGAACACCGCCGGTCCTCCCTGGATAGTCATCGGCACCGAAGGCGGCTTTCTGCCTATGCCGGCCGTCGTCCCCCAACGGCCGGTTGACTGGAACGTTGACGTTACCATGTTCAACGCCGGTATAGTCAACTCCTTCTCCCTGGCGCTCGGCCCGGCCGAACGGGCGGACGTCATCGTTGATTTTTCCGCCTTCGCCGGCAAGACACTTATCGTCTATAACGACGCCCCCGCCCCCTTCCCAGCCCCCGACCCGCGCCTGGACTACTACACGGGCTCGCCTGATATGGCAGCTGCCGGCGGCTATACCTATCCCGCCAACGCCAACACTACCCTGCCCGGTCACGGGCCCAACACCCGCACCGTTATGCAGATCCGGGTCAAGAATATTGCGCCGGCAGCGCCGTACAACGTCGCCGCTTTGAATGAAGCCTGGGCTTCCAACGCCGCCCACCCCGGCGTCTTCGAGCGGACGCAGCCCAAGCTGATCGTACCCAATGCTGTTCACAACGACGCCTACCGGGTGGATAACGGCAACGGTACCTTCTCGCCCAGGGCTGGCGCTACCTCGTTCCCGGCTGACACTTATGTCCGCATCTTCCAGAACTCCCATACCTTTAAGACCATCAGCGGGCAGCAGATGACGCTGCCGCTGCAGCCTAAAGCCATCCAGGACGAAATGGGTGAAGCCTATGACCCGGTTTACGGCCGCATGAGCGGCATGCTCGGGCTGGAGCTGCCCAATACCGTCGCCGGCGCCGCCAACTTCATGCTCTACCCTTACGCCTCGCCGCCGGTCGAAGTCCTTAAGGACTCCATGGTCCCGCTGTCAGAGCCCATGCCGGGTGACGGCACCCAGCTCTGGAAGATCACCCACAACGGCGTTGATACCCACCCGATCCACTTCCACCTGTTTAACGTTCAGGTAATCAACCGCGTCGCCTGGGACGGCTTTCTGTCGCTGCCCCATCCAACCGAACGAGGCTGGAAGGAAACCCTCCGCGTCAGCCCCTTGGAGGATACCATCGTCGCCCTCAGACCGGTCGCGCCGCAACTGCCGTTCAAGGTGCCCAACTCGATCCGTCCGATCGATGCCACCATGCCGTTGGGCGAAACCCTCATCGGCCCGCCCGGCGGCTTCTTCGATCCCACCGGCAACCCGATCACCATCACCAACCAGATGGTCAACTTCGGCTGGGAGTATGTCATCCACTGCCACATCCTCGGCCACGAGGAAATGGACATGATGCACGGCGTCTGCTTCGCCGTCGCCCCGGACGCGCCGACCAACGTAACCGCTACCGTCCTGGACAACCCCAAGAGGGTCAGCCTGTCATGGACCAACCCTGCGGTCAATGCCACCGGATTCAAGATTGAACGCGCCACTGACGCCGGCTTCACCGCTAACCTGGTAACCCGCACCGTAGGCATGGTCACCACGTTCGAGGACACTGAGATTGAAAACGCCATCACCTACTTCTACCGGGTTACCGCGTTGAACACCGTAGGCAGCACCATACCTGGTTTCCCGACCGCAACGGCTGAATCTGCCCCGACCGTTGCCGGAGCCCAAAGCACCGGTGTCGCCCAGACCAGGATGGTCACCGTCTGCCCGACCTCGGTCAGCCCCGCCAAGACGATCACTGTCACCGCTTCGTTGAAGCAGCTGCCTGGCCTGACTGATGTTGTCCGGGCAGGAATGCCGGTACTCTTCAACTACATCTTCCACAAGCTTGAATCCGGCACCACCGAATCAGGTACCGCCACCATAAATACCGATGCTGCCGGCAAGGCTGTTCTGGCCGTGGCCGCCCCCAATGAAAAGGCCACCGTCGTGGTTGACGCCATCTTCAATGGCGACGCCAACCTGCAGCCCTCATCCAATATGAGCACCATCGCTGTGGTACCTTTCATCCAGACGGTGCTGACGGCCTCCAACGCGGCTGGTGTCGTGACCTTCCACCTGGCCGACTCTTATGGTAATGCTATCGCCGGGCAGGACCTGTCCTTCCTGACCACTGCCGGCACCCTATCCGCCGGTGCTGCCGCCACCGATACCAGCGGTAATGCCCAGGTCGTCCTCAGCGGCGTCAACTCCGCGGTCATCTCCGCCAGTTTCGGCGGTTTTGTGAACGCCAGCGGCTGGTCCTACCAGCCTTCCCAGGCGCGCATCACCGCCGAAATCGCGGCTTCAGGCCCGGCGATCACAAGGATCGTAACCACCTCGGCGGACTCCGTCAGCCCGGGGCAAAACATCAATATGACTGCCCAGCTTCAGACGTTGCCCGCCCAGGCTCCGGTCAACATCGCCGGTTTATCCATCACCTTCAATTACGTGTTCTACAAACTGGAATCTGGCACCACCCAGAACGGCTCTGTCGTAGCCACCACTAACGCTTCCGGAGTCGCTACGCTCAGCGTACCGGCGCCGAATGAAAAATCGACGGTGGTTATTGACGCCGTTTTCTTCGGTGACGCCAATCGCCTGGCTTCGTCCCATATGGGTATCATAGCCGTGGTACCTTTCATCCAGACGGTGATTACCGGTTCAACTTCAGCGGGCGTAATCACCTTCCACCTGGCTGATCAGTACGGCAACCCGCTGGTTGGGCGTACTTTGTCCTTCCTAACCACTGCTGGCACTTTGTCTTCGGCCACTGGCCTGACCTCCGCCGGCGGCGATGTCGCCGTGGCGCTGAGCGGTGCCCCCGGGGTGGTTTCGGCCAGCTTCGGTGGCTACCAGAGTCCGGCCGGCTGGTCATATCAGCCCACCCAGTGCCGCATCACCGTCACTCCGTAACAAAATGAACACCGGCGGGTTCCGCGCTTTGCGGAACCCGCCGGAGAAACTAGGAATTAATGATTCAGACATACGCCGGTCACTCGACGGGAGGGCATTCATTCGAGCGTTGGCATCTGGAGGTTTTCGGATGTCCTGGCTGTAAATCCAGCCTGGTGCCCATGGATAGTGTTTTAACATGCGAGTCCTGCGGTACCGCCTACTCCGTACTCAACGGCATCCCGGCGCTCATCAGCCCGGACACCGCCCTCGAAATGACCGCCGGGCATCTCCCGGTCAAAGAGTTTTACCTTTTTGAACGTTACGATTGGACCAAAGACCCCAAAGGGCTTGAATATATTTATCACCACACCAGGAGAGCCGAAACCTGGCACTACATCGAAAAACTGCTGCCCAGTGACGGGATCGTCCTCGATATCGGCTGCGGTACCGGCTTGATCACCCACCGACTGGCCACCATCAGACAGAAAGCCGTAGCTCTGGACATGAACCTTTGGGCTTTGAACCAGATGAACGGCAAGCCGTATATTGTCAAAGCCCAGGCGGATGCCGAAATGCTTCCCGTCCAGGACTCGTCAGTAGATATGGTCATCGCCACTGAGGTGGTAGAGCATCTGGAGAATCCTGAGGCTACACTCCAGGAAATGTTACGGGTCTGCCGTCCCGGCGGCTGGCTTGTCGGGTCTGTCCCCAGCACCAACAGCATCTGGAAGATGCGCCAGCACCTAAGTATGACCTGTGCTGGCAATGAACCGTTTCACCGTAACTTCACCCGCAATGAAATCACTGACCTGTGGCATCGCGTCGGCTACGACGGCCAGATCCACGGTATTTGCTTTGGGCTTAACTGGCTTTGGACAGTACAGAAGTGATATTCTCGTTTATAGTATCAACATAAGGAGATGCGTTAGATGTTCAAAGTCCTCGGTGTTGTCCTGGTGGTACTGGCGATATTCGCCGCCGTTTTCCCGATGTTCACTGATTGCCAGTCCCAGGGAAAAGCCATAACCCTGGCCAACGGTAAGACCATTCCGATGAAATGTCACTGGAGCGGTGTTGCCGAGATAGCCGCCGCCGCCCCGCTGGCCGTCGTCGGCGTCATGATGACTTTCAACCGCCGCAAGACTACCCTTATGCAGTTGGGCGGGCTCGGCGTGGTGCTGGGCGCGGTGATTATCGCCTTGCCGACCTTTCTGATCGGCGTCTGCCAGACCCCTACTATGACCTGCGTCACCCTGGAGAGGCCCGGACTCATCACCGCCGGGGCGCTGGTGATTGCTTCCGGCCTGGTTGGCATGGTTCTGGCCGCCAGGTCCAACCGGTTGGAATAGCTTTTAATTTTTGTTCGGTAGAATAGCGGCGAAGTGTCATGCAGCGCGATTATGGGCATGAAACAGAGTATTTTAAAGAAATTTCGGCCGACAGCTTGGCTAGTATTGGCCGCGGCGCTGGTTCTGCCTTTGGGCTGCTCGCCGGATCTGGGCGCTTCGACCTCACCCGATACCGTCCAGGCTGAACAACTCCGCAAGACCACCAGCATCTCGGTCCGGCTTTATGGCTTGATGGACTTTGAGACGTTCGGCATTATCTTCAAGCACCCGACGTCCCTGGAAGCCTCCGCCGTGCCTATCGGCTGGATGGCCAACACCTTCAGGGGATTCAACGAGGCAGCAACGCCAACCCAGAAAATAACCGATCAGGTTCACGGAACCATTACCCCAGACGGCAAATGGCTGTCATCGCTGGTACTGGCCCGAAGCATCACCCGGACATCAGCCGAGGATGGCGTTTTTTACCAGGTCACCTTTAAAAACGTCCCTATTTCCGTCCTGGAGTCCGGTTTGATTACCTCTCAAGCCCAGGGTTCGGATCTCCGCAAACACGTTGAATCCGTAGAATATATAGAACGTTCTTACAGCAACGGCCAACTCGTAACCAACACCACTTACAAGACTACGGATTGGTCTAAAGATGTCGCCGGGCAGGCGCCGTATATTCTGGTCTTATTCGAAGAAGGCGCCGGCGGCGGGTTGCCGCCCTGTTGAAGCTTAAATCTCCATCCGAATTTTCTTGTGTTTATGGGCACGATTAAACTAGCGCTGAAAAACATCCGCTGGAACGGCTTCCGGAGCCTGAGTATTTTCCTCGGGGTTGCCGGAGTAGCGGCATTCCTGCTCTCGACGACCCTGATCATCAGAGGCGCTGAAACCAGCCTTGATTCAGGTTTGCAGCGCATGGGCGCTGATATCCTGGTGGTTCCGGTCGGCGCCGAAACAAAGCTGGAAACCGCCCTCTTGATGGGTAAACCGACTGAAATCTGGATGCCCAGAAGTAACCTGGAATCAGTCGCTTCGGTGCCCGGCGTGGAAGCTGTTTCGCCCCAGGTATACCTGGCCTCTTTATACGGAGCCGCCTGCTGCGCGGTTTGGGAGATGTTCATTGTGGTATACGACCCGGCGACCGATTTCACGGTGACACCCTGGCTGAGAGACAATCTAGGACGGGACCTTGCCAGGGGCGAGGTGGTCGGTGGCCACTATATTTTTGTGCCGCCTGAATTTGACCAGATAATCCTCTACGGCTACGGCATGGATCTGGTCGGCAACCTGACAGCCACCGGTACCGGGCTGGACCAAACGTTATTCATGACCATGGAAACGGCTGTTGCCATGGCCGAATCATCCATTACCACTGCGGTTCAGCCGTTAGTGGTCAACCCAGAATTGATCTCCACCATCATGGTCCGGATTGAGCCCTCTGCTGACGTTCATCGGGTTGCCCTGGACATCTTGTCCAACACCAGAGGGATGGTACCAATCGAAAGCCCGAACCTCTTCGGCGCTTTCCGGAACCAGATGAACGGCTTGTTGTGGGGCTTTTTCATTATTTCGCTCATCATCTGGATTCTTTCGGTGCTGCTGATCGGTCTGATATTTTCTATGGCGGCCAATGAACGCAGGCGGGAAATGGCTGTCCTTAGAGCCATCGGCGCCACCCGGGGTTTCATCTTTAAAACCCTCCTTTCGGAAGCGGCTTTACTGGCTGTCACCGGCTCCCTGGTCGGCATTATCGTGGCGGCCGGAGGTTTGTTTGTCCTTAAGGACCTCATCGCCGGTTCTCTTCGCATGCCTTTTCTCTTCCCTCCGCTTGGCGTGTTTCTGGGTCTTGTAGGTGCCGGCGTCGGACTGGCGCTATTGACCGTGACGCTGGCCGCCTCCATTCCCGCCTTCCGGCTGAGCCGCCAGGAACTCGCCATAGCCATGAGACAATAAAAATGCTGAAACTTGAGAACGTCACCAAGACCTTTGCCCTGGATGCGTCTACATCCATCAGCCCCGTCCGCGATGTCACCCTCGATATCAAAGCGGGGGAGCTGATCATGATCATCGGCCGCTCCGGGACCGGGAAGTCCACCCTTCTAAACCTGGCCGCCGGATTGATCAAACCTACATCCGGCCGGGTGACAATGAACGGCGGCGATCTTGCCGGCCTGGATGACCAAGGGCTTTCAACACTCCGCCGTGAAACCATGGGCTTTATTTTTCAATTTCCCAGCCTGATTCCGTCCATAACGGTATTGGACAACGTTTATCTTCCATCGGGCTTCACCTCCAGGAAATCACCAAACCATTTCCTGGAACGTTCCAAAACACTGCTGGAAACAGTCGGTTTGAGCGCTAAAGCCCGGGTACACCCCCAGCAGCTTTCGGCCGGTGAACAGAAAAGGGTGGCTATCGCCAGGGCTTTGGTGAACCAGCCCAAACTGATACTGGCCGATGAACCGACCAGCGACCTTGACCAGCACACTGAAAACCAGATTATGGAGTTAATCTGCAGCATCAATAAGCAGGGGGTAACTTTTCTGGTGGTTACTCACAGTCTGGAACTGCTGCCTTTCGCCAGCCGGGCTTTTGAAATGGAAGACGGCAGGCTGAAACCCATGCCATGCCGAAATACGCCGGTTGCTACCATCGGGGTAGCGAGGGAACTGCCGTGATGAAACACCGGCAAGCCGTCTCAATGGCCGTAATGATCTTACTGCTCCTGATACTGCCGGCCTGCGGTCCGGACAACGGAACGCCGAGCGTCACTTCGCCTTCTCCAACGACTTCTTTACCGTCTACAACGCCGCCGGCAACGACCACCCCCGGCACTTCCACCCCGCCGACAACCTCCGCTCCTCCCGTAATCTCGGGCACCTTCATTTTTAATTTCGACGCCGGCAGCCCTGTGTTGAATGTTGGCCAGAGCACGCCTTTCAGCAGCACCGTTAGCGGCATCACTGCTGAATTCAGTTCGTCATCCGGAGCGGCCTATTCAATCCAGAACCAGGCGGCGACCAATTTTATCCTGTCCCAGTTTTCAGGCAAATATATCTACGACAACGACGTCTCCAGGAGTTCGCTCCAGATTAAGTTCAGCCAGCCAATGAACTCGGTTTCTATTGTGTTTGCCACCACTGATTCACACGGCCCGGGTAACGTCGAGACCCCAACGGAACTCAGGGTGGTCGCCTATTCAGGTTCAACCTCAACCCCGCCGATTGGCGCCGCGGCCGCCCGCGGCGTTTTCGCCAACGATACCTTTCCGCAAGGCACTGTCACCTTCACTTCCGCCGTCGCTTTCAATATCATCGTCCTGGAAACCGTGCCGGTGCTGAACGGCGCTTCGGCTTTCCTTATTGACCAGCTTGCCGCCACCGCCAATTGACATTATCCGCCGCAGGGTTTATCTTTCCAGCCGATGCCGAAAATAGCAGGGCAACTTAAACCTCAGGACACCGCCTGTGCTACTCAGGCAGGTGAACATCTTAGCAACAAAAACCTTTTCAAAGGTCTTGTCCTCCTCGTCGCTCTGTTTTATGGCGGCAGCTATTTTCTCACAGGTGATCTCCTCCTGGAGCTGCCCGCGAACTGGTTTACCGACTGGTTAAGCGGCGTCTTTAAACTGATGGACCAACATGGATTCCTTAATGTCTGGTCCGGTCAAAGCCCCGGTACTCACTATCTTTACTACCTGCTCTGGAAACCAGCTCAGGCGCTCGGCTCCGGCTCTTCGGTGGAGATTATCTTCTCCGTCCTCTGGTATTTTCTGAGCATGGGCGCGGTTTTCCTGGGCATATTCTATTTTTACAAAATCGTCGAGCGGATGATAGGTCCTAATCAGGCCCTCATCCTCGGGCTGGTCTACACCATACTAGTCATTACCTTCAAATGGTACACCGTGGTCGATTCCATACCGCTGACGGCTTTTCTCGGGGCGGTGTATTTCGTTTTGAAAGGCTCCCCAACAACCGGCGGTCTCATGTTGGGAATCGGGTCGGTCATCAAGCCCTTCGGCATGCTTCTAATACCCGTCGTTCTGAAAAGTGAATTTCTGTCGAAAAAAGCAAAAATACTTTTCATCGGATTATCAACTGCCACGTTCTCTCTATTATTTTTACCTTTTGTTATCGGAAATTTCCGAGTATTTTTAAGTTCGTTCAATTGGCAGGCAGGCCGGCCGCCCTGGGAAACCGTTTATGCCCTTATTCAAAAACTCCTAGACAAGCCGATACCTCAGGATGTGTTTTTCCAGGATTATTCTGGCGTGGCTCAAAGAGACTGGGGGTGGACCGGCATAACCCCTGACCATTCCGTCATGACCATGATCGTCCCTGATTACTCCCATTGGTACAGCCTCGTTTTCGTCATCCTGATGGCGGTCATTATGGGCGGTTTCATCTATTCTAAAAACATCAGGACGGAAAACCAGTTCATCTGGGGTCTGTTATTTGCCCTTGGCGGTTACTTCACCGTTTTTTACGGCTGGTCTGCCAATTTTTTCTACTGGCTGATACCCTTCCTGCTGATCCTGCTGCCGATTTGGTTTTCAGTTTCATTTAAATTGTTGGTGCTTCTGGAATACCCATTCCTTTACGGTCTCTACCTGGTTCATATCGCCCCGGATCTGGTGTCGTCGGTATCCGGGCTGCCATCTTCGGTAACCATGGCGCTGGCGCCTCTTGGGATTGGTTTCTGGATTATCATTGTCATAAAAACCGCAATTCTTGCCTGGTTGTCGATGCTAGCCTGGAAAACACTCCCAACTAAGCCACTCACCGCCTCAGATCTCAAATCAGCCCTGCGCTTAACCTCGTGACCGGTCAATATCTCCAGGCAAAAAACCGACCTAAAATGGTATGATTCGGCTGCTATGGAACGTTTCACTACCGCGGTCATCGGCGGCGGCGCCGCCGGCCTGCTGGCTGCCATCAGCGCCGGCCGCCGCGGCGCCCCGGTGGTAATCTGCGAAAAAACACCGCAGCTCGGCAAGAAACTACTGGCTACCGGCAACGGCCGCTGCAACCTGCTAAATGCCGATCTTTCTGAACTCCACTACAACGCCGCCGCCCGCCGCCTGGTAAGCTCCATTTTTGAAATCTTCGGCCGGGACCAGATTCTCAGCCTGTTTCGCGGCTTGGGACTTGAAGTATATTCGGACGAAGGCCGCATCTTCCCCCGCACCAACCAGGCCTCCTCCGTGCTCAAGGTTCTGGAACTTGAGTTAAAAAGGCTGCCGGTGGTGGTTAAATACAATTTCGACTGCGCCTCGATCAGTCCTTCGAAAAACGGGTTCATCGTCGCCGCCCGTTCCGGTGAAAAAGTGGAATGCCGCCGCGCTGTCATCGCCGGCGGCGGCCGGACCTATCCCGCCTTCGGCGCCGATGGCGGCGCATATGAAATCGCCCGCAAACTGGGCCATAGCGTCGTAGAACCGGTGCCTGTCGCCGTGCCGCTGGTGGTTAAAGACAATTTATGCCACTTGCTGCAGGGCCAGAGGATTTTCGCCGTCGCCCGCAGCATGATCAACGGTCAACCCGGCATTGAATACTCCGGGGAACTACTCTTCACCAAGTACGGCCTGTCGGGCACCTGCATCCTGGATGCTTCAGAGGAAGTGTCCATCGCCTTGACCCGAAAACACCGGACACAGGTCTTCATCGCCGTTGACCTGGTACCCTTCATCAGCCGCGATAAGCTGGCAGGCGAACTTCAGCGGCGGCGCGATATCGGTATGCTTCCCGACGACCTGCTGGCCGGCATACTGCCCAACAAGTTCGGGCCGGCGCTCCAGGGTATTCTGGAAAACAGCGATACCGCCGCGGTCGTCGAATCACTGAAAAATCACCTGTTCCGGGTTGCCGACACCCGCGGCTGGAATGAAGCTGAATTCACCGCCGGCGGTGTCTCGGTCGAAGAAGTGGTGACAGGCACTCTGGAATCTAAATTGAAAAAAGGCGTCTATTTTGCCGGCGAAATGCTGGATGTCAATGGGGAACGCGGCGGCTACAACTTAGCCTGGGCCTGGGCTTCAGGCTGGGTAGCCGGAGCGGCGGATTGATTCGCTGTTTCACATTTTACACACATTTTACATCCGGCTAACACCGGGATAACATTGAGAGGGTATCATAGTCTCAAAGGAGGACGGAGAGATGAACAAGACCGTTTTGAGACTAATATCAGGAACCATTACAGTGGCGGTGCTGGCCGGGGGTTCGGTGGCGCTTGCCGCCGCCGATAAGACCGACCGGCCGCAGCCAAAGACCGAACAGGTTGCGGAAGGAAAATCCCGGGGTGCCTCTGGCGACAGGCTCCAGAACATCGGCGACCTGGCCACCCGCGTCATGCAGTTGCAAAACCGCAATCTGGTGGCAGCACTGCTAGACCGGCTGGTGGCGGCGGGCAAGATCACCCAGGGCGATGCCAACAAGATTCTAAAAGACTGGGACGATCAACACCCCAACTGGCAGCCGCCTATCGACCAGCTTAAAGCCCGTATCATGGACATGGCCAACCGGAAAAATGTCGTCGCTTTACTCGACCGGCTGTTGGCCGGCGCCAAGATAACCCAGGGGGAATACAACCAGATTCTAAACGGCTGGGACAAAGCCCACCCCAGCTGGCAGCCTCCGGTCGATCCCCTCACCCGCATTATGGAGATGCGCAACCGGGACAACGTTGTTACGCTGCTCGACAGGCTGGTGGCCGCCGGCAAGATCGATCGAGCTGAGGCTGATCGCTTCCTCGCCGCCTGGGACGCCGCCCACCCCAACTGGCAGCCAGTTGACCCCATCCAGCGAATTATGGAGATGAAAAACCGCAATCTGGTGGCAGCCCTGCTGGACCGGATGGTGACGGCTGGCAAAATCACCCAGGGGGACGCCAATAAGATACTGAAAGACTGGGATGACGCCCATCCTGGGTGGGTGCTGGATGTGGCCGCGCTGCACGATCGGGTAATGAAGATGCAGAACCGAGACAACGTGTTGGCCTTCCTCGATCGCCTGGTTGAAGGCGGCCGTCTCAACCAGGGTGATGCCAATAACATCCTGAAGGACTGGGAAGACCTTCATGCTAACCAGCCACCCGTCACCGGTAGGACACCCAAAGTTTAACGCCGACTCCACTAAAAAAGAAAGGCCGGAGGGTTTTCTTCCGGCCTGTTTCATCAGTTATTTCGATTGGCTATAATGTCGGGCAACGTTATGGAAACCATCGTCATCATCGACGACGAAACAAATATCGTCGAATTGGCCCGCCTCTACCTGGAGCGGGAGGGCTTTAAGGTCGCGGCTTGCGGCAAAGGCCGCGAAGGCATCAGCCTCGTCTCGGCCAGCAATCCGAACCTTGTCATCCTCGACATCATGCTCCCGGACATCGACGGCTTCGAGGTGCTGAAACGGCTGCGATCATCAAGTAAAGTCCCAGTGCTGATGCTGTCCGCCCGCCGCGAGGACGTGGACAAGATCGTCGGCCTGGAGATGGGCGCCGACGACTACCTGACCAAGCCCTTCAACCCGCATGAACTGCTGGCTCGGGTCAAAGCCGTTCTCCGCCGCAGCCAGCCTCCGGCTTCCGCCGGGCAGGTCATCGAACTGGGCAAGTTACGCATCGATTCGGAACGCCACGAGGCGGCGGTCAACGGTTCGCCGATCGAGCTGCGGGCCAGGGAACTGTCCCTGTTAATAGCCCTTGCCCGCCAGCCCGGCATAGTCTTCTCCCGGGAAAGACTCCTTAACCAGGTCTGGGGTTATGACTACTACGGGGACACCAGGACAGTCGACGTCCACATCAACCACCTGCGCGATAAACTCAAAGGCTCCGGCATAGATATCGAGACACTGCGGGGTACAGGTTACCGGCTGGTGGCGGGCGGGGCCGCATGAGCCTGCGTCTGAAACTGTTTCTCACTTACTCTCTGGTGGTCATTGTCACCCTGTTCACCGCCGCGCTCGGCAGCGCTGTACTGGTGCGCCAGTACGCCGACCGCCTGGCGATGGAACGGCTGGATGACGCCGCCCGCCCTATTTCGGTGCAGGTGGCCGCCCTCATCCGGGGCAATGTCACCCTGGCCGAACTCGTCGAGAACATGCAGGCCCAGGCCGACGCCTCCGGAATGCATATCCTGTGGTCGGACGCCGACGGCAACCTGCTCCGTCAGTTGGTGCCGCAGGCCGAACCGGCCTTGCAGTTCCCTGAAGGGGCGCTGCCTCACGGTGTGCCGCAGGGTACCACCGGCGAGATTATTGACGACGCCGGCGCTGATTATTTTTATTCCGCCTACCCGCTGGCGCGGGCACCCGCCGGTATCGCCCGCGCCCAGACTCTCATCCTGGCGGTGCCCCGGCCTGAGGCTGCCGCCGCCCTGGCCGGGGTCTTCCGGCCTTTTGCCTGGGCCGGCGTCATCGCCCTGGCAGCCTCGATCGTGCTGGCTTACTGGCTATCCCGCTCGGTCTACAAGCCGCTGGGCGAAGTATCGGCCGCCGCCGATAAGATCGCCCGCGGCGATTACGGCTACCGGATCAATTCCAGAGACACCGGCGACATCGGCAAACTGGCGCAAAACTTCGACCGCATGGCCGCCGAGGTCGAGGCATCGCAGCTCAAACTGCGGCATTTCGTTGCCGACGTTTCTCACGAACTCAAGAGCCCGCTGACCGCCGTCCAGGGTTTCTCTCAAGCCCTCCTCGACGGCACTGCCGCCGACCAGGAGACCCGGGACAAAGCCGCCCGCATCATCAACGACGAGGCTAAAAGACTGCGGCGCCAGGTGGATGAACTGCTTGACCTCTCCCGTCTCCAGTCCGGTCAGTTCAAAATGGATTCGATCCGGATTGATCTTTATGATGTTTTAAAGCACTCGGCCGACCTCTTCGGTCCGCCGGCCGCTGATAAGTCGGTCAGGATCGAACTGGACGTCAAACCGGGTCTTTGGGTCAAAGGCGACGCCGACCGTCTGGAGCAGGTATTCAACAACCTGCTGGACAACGCCGTGAAGAACAGTCCGCCCTTCACCGGGATAAAGATCGCCGCGCGTGTCGAAGACGGGCATGTCATCGCCAGTGTCCTCGACCACGGCCCAGGCATCCACCCTGATGCCCTGCCCCGTGTCTTCGACCGGTTCTACCAGGTATCCGGGGTGAGGACGGGCGTAGGCCTCGGCCTGGCCATCACCCGCGAGATCGTCCTGGCTCACGGCGGCGGCATCGAGGCCCGAAGCGCCCCGGGGGCCGGCGCGGAGTTTGTGGTAAGTTTACCTTCGATGTAAGGGCGGTCGCCAGGCTCTTTGAACGTAATAAATGACAGGGAGGGGCTTTCGCCCCTCCCTCTTCAACGTGCTTCGATCCCCTTGTTAGACTTCGCGGAATTCACCCTCGACGGTGCCCTCGTCGGGTTTCTTGCCGTCCTCTTCGCCCTGAGGCGGCGGCTGGGCGCCCGGCGGAGGCTGCTGGGCCTTATAGACCGCCTCGCCAAGTTTCTGCATCGCTTCTGACAGGGTCTGCGTCGCTGACTTGATCGCCGCGGCATCGGAACCACCAAGCGCCTGCTTCACCGCTTCAACCTTGGCGGTTATATCGGTATTCAGATCGGCCGGGACTTTGTCTTTGTTATCCCGCAGCATCTTTTCCGCCTGGTAAGCCAGGGTGTCGCCCTGGTTCTTAGCCTCGGCCAGCTCCTTGCGGGCGGTGTCCTCGGCGGCGTGGGCGGCGGCCTCTTTCTGCATTTTTTCAACCTCTTCCTTGGACAGGCCCGAGGAAGCGGTGATGGTGATCTTCTGTTCTTTGCCGGTGCCCTTGTCCTGAGCTTTAACCGACAGGATGCCGTTGGCGTCTATATCGAAGGTGACCTCAATCTGAGGCAGTCCGCGCGGCGCCGGTAGGATGCCGTCCAGCATGAACCGGCCCAGCGTCCGGTTGTCGCCCGCCATCGGGCGCTCGCCCTGGAGCACGTGGATTTCCACGCTCGGCTGGTTGTCGGCGGCGGTGGAGAAGACCTGGCTCTTGCTGGTCGGGATGGTGGTGTTGCGGGTAATGAGTGGCGTCGCTACGCCGCCCAGCGTCTCGATGCCAAGAGTCAGCGGGGTGACATCGAGCAGCAGCACGTCGGAAACTTCACCTTTAATGACGCCGGCCTGAATGGCGGCGCCGATAGCCACCACCTCGTCCGGGTTGACGCTCATGTTGGGTTCCCGGCCGAAAAACTCTTTGACCTTGGCCCGGACCAGAGGCATGCGCGTCTGGCCGCCAACCAGGATCACTTCGTCGATCTGGGCAGTGGTCTTGCCGGCGTCGGTCAGTGCCTGGCGGCAGGGGGCGATGGTCTTCTCGACCAGGTCCATCACCAGCTGCTCAAGCTTGGAGCGGGTTAGTGTTATGTTAAGATGCTTCGGACCGGAGGCGTCGGCGGTGATGAACGGCAGGTTGACCTCCGTCTGAGCCACGGTGGACAATTCGATCTTGGCCTTCTCCGCCGCCTCCTTGAGCCGCTGCATGGCTGTCTTATCCTTGGACAGGTCAATGCCCTGATCTTTTTTATACTCAGCGACCAGCCAGTCAATGATCTTCTGATCAAAGTCGTCGCCGCCTAAATGGGTGTCGCCATTGGTGGACTTCACCTGGAAGGTGCCCTCGCCAAGTTCCAGAATGGAAACATCAAACGTGCCGCCGCCCAGGTCATAGACCGCCACCGTTTCCTCATGCTTTTTATCCAGGCCGTAAGCCAGCGCCGCGGCCGTCGGCTCGTTGACGATACGCAGCACCTTGAGCCCGGCGATCTGGCCGGCGTCTTTGGTCGCCTGCCGTTGGGCGTCATTGAAATAGGCCGGGACGGTGATGACCGCCTCGGTCACCGGTTCGCCCAGGAAGGCCTCGGCGTCGGTCTTGAGTTTCTGGAGGATCATCGCCGAAACTTCCGGCGGTGAGTACTCTTTGCCCCCCAGGAGCACTTTAACCTCGTTGTTGGCGCCCTTGACGACCTTATAAGGCTTGCGGCGGGCATCCTCCTCCACCGGGAGTTCACGGCCGGCGGGTTCGCCCCATTTGCGGCCCATGAAGCGCTTGATGGAATAGATGGTGTTCTCGGGATTGAGTACTGACTGGTTCTTGGCCTGCCGCCCCACCAGCCGTTCGCCGTTTTTATTCACAGCGACTACCGAAGGCACCAGCGTGCCGCCCTCGGCTGAAGGAATGACCACCGGTTCGCCGCCCTGAATCACGGCGACCTCGGAATTGGTTGTGCCCAGATCGATGCCGACTACTTTACCCATGTTTTGCGGTTTCCTCCTTAATTTACAATTAGATTATATTTTGCTTTTTCGCCAGTTCAAAGTGACTATTCTTCGATATCCTCGCAGGACACCTTGACCTGCGCCGGCCGCAGCACCCTGTCCTTATAGGTGTAGCCCGCCTGCAATTCCTCGACGATGATGCCTTCCTCGCCGGCGCATCTGAGGACGGCCTCGTGCAGGCCGGGATCAAACCGCTCGCCGACCGTTTTCATCGCCTCCACGCCCTCGCGGGACAGTATCTGGCGGAATTTACGTTCGATCTGCACCATCCCTTGCAGCCAGGGTTCTCCTGCGGCGTGTTCCGGCACGGCATCCAGCGCCCGGGAGAAATCATCCAGTACCGGCAGAATAGAGAGGAAGGCCAGGCTTTTGCCCAGGCCCACCGCCTCGGCTTTCTCAGTTTCAGCCCGGCGCTTGTAGTTGATGAAGTCGGCCTGGGCGCGTTTCAAATTGTTCAAATTATCCTCGGCGCGGGATTTTTCCTGTTCCAGCGCGCCGCGCAGGGCGTCAAAATCACCCTCCATGATTTCTTCATTGTTGTTGTCAGGCGTCATGTCAAACCTCTAGAAAATCTTATCTTGGGTTGCCGGCGGCAGATATCTGGCGTTTTCCTCTAACCGCCGCTCCCCGGCTCGGGTTCCCGCCCGTAAAGCTCCGCCACCAGGGCGCTCATCACCAGCGACAGGTACCGCACCGCCGCGATGGTTTTTTCATAATTCATCCGGGTCGGGCCGATAACTCCCAGCGTTCCCCGGGCTTCGTTGGGTAATCCGTAGCTGCCCAACACCACCGAAAAGTCCCTGATACTCTGCTCCCGGTTTTCCTGGCCGATGTATACCTTGATCTCATGGGCCTCGAATTCCTCTTCGCCCAGCATCCGCCCGAGCTGGCGTTTCTCCACCAGTTCCATCAGGGAGTGGGCGCGCTGGCTCCGGGCAAACTCCGGCTGCTCCAGCAGGTAGTTCAAACCATCGAGATATGGCTCTTCGTTGCGCTGCTCGTCCTCGGCCTGCATCATCTTCAGCACTGCCGAATGGACTTTCTTCTCCGTATCCGAAAGCAATACGTTGCTTTTTTCGACCTGCGTCCGCGTCAGGCCGTCGAAAGCCTGGTTCAGCCGCTGGGAGGTGGCGGTCAGTTCAAATTGCCCCACCGCGTTGCCGAAACTCACCAGTTGCTGCCGCACCCGCGCCCCCCGCAGGATTAAAACCGCCAGCGCCAGATTTTCCTGCAGCGTCACCAGTTCCAGGTGATGGTATTTACTGGCCGTCTGCTTGGGCTGGGTCACCACCGCCACATTGTGCACCCGCTGGGAGACCAGGCCCGCCGCCAGCGACAGCCAGTTCTCCATCTCCTTCTCCACCTGGTGGAAAAGGTGGTTTATCAGCAGTTGGTCGGTCAGCGACATCTGGGCGTGCTTGATGCTCTCGACGTAATAGCGGTAGCCCTTATCGGAAGGAACGCTGCCCGCCGAATGGTGGGGCTTCAGGATATAGCCTTCCTCCTCCAGCCGCACCATCTCGTTGCGCACCGTAGCAGAGCAAACATCCAGGCCGCACTCGGAGATGACCGCCGCCGAAGAAACCGGCACGGCTCTTTCGATGTACTGCCGGATGATGCTCGAAAGTATGGTTTCAGACCTTGAATTCAGCATTGTTCCGTACCTGTTAGCAGTCTAATGCCTTGATTGCTAACAAACGTAATTTAGCACTTTTAAGATGTTTTTGTCAAGGTTATACCAGCCCAATCTTAACGAAGTTCGCCTCAATCAAGCGTAATTGAGCACACTGCCCTGATAAAATCTGTCATGATATGCAACATTTTTGATCACACCCCCGTTATACTATGGAATCATGAATATCGAAGAAGAAAAATCTCTCGTAGAGCTCGCCAAGACTGACGCCGCAGCCTTTGGAGCACTGTATGATGAGTATTATCGTAAAATATTCGGCTACGCCCTCAGACGCACTGCCAACCTACAGCATGCCCAGGACGTCACCTCGGAAGTCTTTTTCAAAGCACTCAAGAGCATCAATTCATTCCACTGGCGTAAAATCCCCTTTTCGGCATGGCTCTACCGAATTGCCTCCAACGAAGTGGCAAACTGCTTTCGCCGCAACTCGCACTACCAGAGTTCTTTAATCCCTGATGTCGCTATCGTCGATGATCTCTCGGTTAAGGATGAATTCCAAAGATGTGATGATTTCCTTCTAGTCCACCAATATGTAATGAAATTACCCCAAAAATATCAAGAAGTAATTGCCCTGCGTTACTTTGAGGATAAAACCATCGAGGATATTGCGGCAATCCTCGGCAAGCCGGAGAACACAGTTAAATCATTGTTGCGCAGGGGGCTGGGAAAGTTGAGGGAGGTATTGACATGAGCGATAAGAGGTTTATGAAAATGAACGAAGGCGACCTGATCAGTAAACTTGAACATCTTGAATTCCCAGAAATTGACCTCAACGATCAGCGTATAGCATTACGGCAAGTTTTAATTGAATCTCACCAAGCTATCGGTGGGGGTGGCCAAATGAAAATCCTACCTCTAAGACTGATTGCAATTGGCTCTTTAATCGGAATAGCAGGTTTCATGACTGCCGGGCTGTTAGGTAAACCTCCTATAACAGACTCGCTCTTAAATGCTGACCACATCATGGCGGCGGTAATAGAAGATGCAACCGTCAAAGCTGCACTTATGGGGGAAGGAATCGCCCATGTTGTAATCACGGGATCATTTGAATATTCCGCCGAGGTAATAATAACCACATCTAGCGGCCGAAATTTTTCTTTGTTAATTGATGAAAACGGCCATGTCGTCGGAATGAATCCAGGGACCCCCTATTTGGGATATGGATTCTTCCCGCTTATTACTTCTGAAAACTACAGCACTTACTATGAGGAGGAGAGTCCACTGGCTCTAACCCAAGATGAAAAGGGGAAAGTTGAAGAATTTGCCAAGACCGCAGACCCGCTCTTAGCTCTTTTAGAAAATGGGGCGAAAATATCAAGGATTTCAATCGCCTACGCAAAAACCACGACTTTGTTTGATGCCGAAAAGAAGACATGGACTATATTGGTTCATGAAAAACTTGCTCAGGTATTAGTCGAAATAAACGGCCAGGGGTTTATCTACTTCATTGACTTTTTACACGGTGAACTGTATTTGTCCATCGATGATTTTTGTAGCCAGCGGGGAATTGTAAGCCCGTCACAACTGAGTAAAATTGGTAGCAGTGTACCTTCCATAATTGATTTGAGAGGTGATTCATGATCGCATTCGACGAGACTCACACGGATGACTTATAGTTTCTGATTATTAGTTTTCCGTCATTTTGTGTTCGCCCCCAGCCCGCCGCTTCTGCTATAATCGCGCCATGGAAATTAAGTATTTCGGCCATTCCTGTTTCCGCCTTAAAGGCAAAAATACCGCCGTCATTACCGATCCTTTCGCCCCGGAACTCGGCGCCCTCGGCAAGCAAACAGCCAGCATCGTCACCGTCAGCCACCAGCACAACGGCCATAACTTTACCTCGGGCGTTTCAGGGGATTTTCGGGTAGTCTCCCGTCCGGGAGAATATGAAATCGGCGACGCCATCTTGATCGGCGTGCCGTCGTTCCATGATTCAGAAAAAGGCATCATCCGGGGCAAAAACACCATCTTCGTCATCTCTATGGACGACCTGGTGGTCTGCCACCTCGGCGATTTAGGTGAAATGCTCTCTGAAAGCCGGGTTGAAGAACTTGGCAAAGTTGATATTTTGCTGGTGCCGGTAGGCGATATGAGCGCGCTTAACGCCGCCAACGCCGCGCGGCTGGTGCGCCAGATAGAGCCGGCCATCGTGATACCCATGCATTACAGCATGCCGCAGATCAACCGTGAACTGGAACCGGTGGAGCGCTTCCTGGGGGAAATGGGTGTCGCCGGCGTCACGCCCCAGCCCAAATTGAACGTCAGCCGGGGCAATCTGCCGCTGCCCACCCAGGTAGTGTTACTGGAAGCTGCGGTCTGATCCGTTCCCGATGACTCCGTCGTTGCTCGGGCTGAACCCCGGCGTCCGTTTCTTCCCGGCTAGAAAAACTTCGGCCGCGACCTAACTGTCGCGATAACCACGATCAGCAGCACCACCGTCAGCCCCCCAAAGCCGATAACCGCGTAGGTCACCCATTCCGGTACTGCCGTTTGCACGATCACCTGTGTCGTGACGATCGGCTCCTGGGTTGTCCCCGGGGGCGGTTGCGACGGGGTGGCCGCCGCGGCGGTGGTGAAAGCCGCCGTGCCGCTCCAGGCGGAGAAGGTATTCGGTCCCAATGCGCGTACCTTCCAGAAATAGGTCATTCCGGCGCCCAGCTCAGTAACCGGCTGCCAGGCGTTGCCGGCAATGGAATATTCAGCCGGACTGCTGGTAAAACCTGCGTCGGCGGCAATTACCAGCTGGTATCCCGTCGCCGCGGCGGTTTGGGTCCACTGGAACACCGGTCTTTGAGCCACGCCGCCGGCACCCGGACCGGGCGCCAGGAGGGTGACTCCGCCCAGCGCCGCGGTAAAACTGCGCACCGCCGACCACGGCCCGGGCAGCGGCAAGGTTACTCTGACTCTCCAGTAATAGGCCGCGCCGGCATCGAGGTTGCTCAGCCGGATGCTTTCGGTCGGGCTGGTGCCTGAAAAACGTGGGCTGGACATGTCCGCCCTGTCACTGACCTGCCATTCGTAGAGCGCTGCGCCGCCGGGATTACGCCAGGTCAGGTCGATGCCGCCGACGGCGCCGGTCCCGAAAATCCCCAGCCCGGGAGCTTTATCGGGCGGCGACACCAGCTGGACGGGGGCCGCTAAAGTGTCGGTGAACGTCACAATGACGCTGTTGGCCGTGTCCAGGCTGAACATGACATCGCCGCTCATTTCCATTCCCCACAGGGTAACCCCGGCTGGCAGGCCGCTGCGGGCACTGTCCCAAGCGGCGTAGTCCGGCGATTTCCGGGCCAGCCCGCCGGCGGAACTGGTAACCTGGTTGGCGCTCGCGGCGTAAATGACCCCGGCAGGGGAAACCGACAGCCCGGAAACCATGAAGCCGGACGGCAGTCCGCTGTCGATGCGGCTCCAGCCGCTTTCCCCAAGCGTCAGCTGCCAGATCCCGGCGCCGGCGTCGCGAGAAGCCGAATAGATGCGCCGGCTGGTGGAAAAATCGGGAGCGAAAGCCAGATAAATGTCTCCGGAGATGGCCGGCCGGGGCAGGGCGCCGAAGGAGGCTCCGCCGTCGGTGGACAGAAAAATATTGCCGTCCGAAGCCCCGGCGACCAGTGTCCGGTCTTGGTCGAACGACGGTGAAATTTCGATGGCATTGATTGCCGCGGCTCCGGCGACGGCGCTTTCAAATCCGCCTGAGGCGGTCCGGCGCCAGACCCGGGCGAAGGAATCGAGGGAAGCGTAAAACAGGTTCGCCGCGTCGGCGGCGGCAAAACCGGCGGTTGAATCCACCGCTTGCGGCAGGGCGGCGGCGCTGAAGCTCAAGCCGGAGTTTTTAGATTCCAAAAGCACCGGCCCGGCGGCTGTCGGCCCGGCGATGAAAATGGTGCCGTCGCCGGCGACCGCCATGCGTTCGATGCCGCCCAGCCCGTAATCCCCTGTCCCCAGCAGGTGACGCCAGCTGGCGCCCAGGTCGGCGCTCCGCCACAGGTCGTGGGATGACCCGGAGCTATTGAAACTGAGCAGGTAGACCGCCCCGTCGGACGGCGATACCGCCAGATCAACCACCGCGGAAATGGCCCCGTCGATGAAAGCCGCCTGTCCCCAGTTCCGGCCGTTAGTGTCGGCGGCGCACAGAGCGCTGCCGCTGCCGGCGGTCGCCGCGTAATATTTACCGCCGGATGCCATAATTGAATTAATCCGGTCGCCGCCGGCGGCTTCCTGCGCCCAGCCGCTGCCGCCGTTTGAACTGCAAAACAAGTGACCGGAAGCCGCCGCCCCAACTACCACAGTATAGATTGGCGCGGCGCCGGAAGCAGCGATGCTGGCGAAATCCCCGCTCAAGCCGAGTTCGGCGGAAGGCGAAGAACCAGGCGCCCGCTGCAGGAAAGCCGCCCAGACCCCGCCGCCCCCGGCGCCGTTCGAGACGGCGGCGTACAATTGCCCGGCGCCGCTTGAGAGGTTATAGTCGGGGGTCGCCGCAATCCGGCCCTCGGCGGCAAAAACCGGGTTTGAGCCGTGCCGCAGTTCCGCCCCGGCGATGGCCGACCAGCCGCCGCCGCTGTATCCTATGACTGATGTCCCGGCGGCACCGACCGCCAAGGCCAGCAACGCGCCGTCCGCGGCATAACTTGGCGACCGCATGATATGCAGCACGTCGGACGCTCCGGGTGAGATATCCCGCCACCCGGAGAAGAAATCAGCCTCGTTGAAAACATAAACGCCGCCCCACTCCCCAGCGTCGCTGTCGGCGACCGATACCGCAACGGCATTGCCAGACCCTCCGGAGATAACCTCCATGCCAGTGATGCGCCGGTTCCCGGCGCCGGCTCCTCCGGGATTGGAGGGGAGGGTGATGAAATTTTGGCCGCCGTCTTCGGAGCGGTAAACGGCAACGGATGTCGCGTAATAGAATCGGCCGTCAGAAGCCGTACCCAGGGCAACAGCCTCAGCCGGCGATGAATACAGCTTACCGAAACCGCCGCCCGCCGCCTGGTGGAACAGCCCTCCGTCGGCGCCGGACAGCCAGACCAGCAGCCTGCCCTGACTGTCGGCGGCCAGCGCCCCGACATCGGAACCAGGGGTCAGCGTCCAGCCTCCGGCAACGCCCGACCGGGGCATCGGCAGCGCCGACCACGCCGCGTCGGCGGCTGACGCGGCGCCGCTGGCCAGAACCGCCAGCGCTAGGGCAAGCAGGAACGCCGGGGCGGCGCGTTGGAAGTTACGATTCTTCACATCGGCATTGTAATCGTGGCTGCCGCCGGCGTCAATACATTAATTTGAAAACAGAGAAATCCGGGTGGATGTTTTAGGCTGCGCCGGCGACGCGGTTGCGCGCCAGTGAAGCACCGACTCCGGCCAGGCTGAGGGCGGCAAACAGCGCGAAGGACGCTCTGAGGCTGTCGATGAATTCAGGCAGCACCGCCGCCGAGATAGGCACCCGCCCGATAATCAGGGCAAAGAGCAGCATAGCCAAACCCAGCGACAGCATCTGCCCTACCAGGCGCATGGTGCCGAGCGTCGAGGCGGCGACCCCGTAGCATTTTCTCTCCACCGCGCCCATGACCGCCGAGGTGTTGGGCGACGAGAAAAAGCCGAATCCGGAGCCGATGACCACCAGCGCCGTCATTAGATAAACCAGCGGCGTATCCCGCCCGATGAAAGCCAGCATCAGCAGGCCGGCAGCCGACAGCGCCATACCGCCCGAGGCAATCAGCCTGGGTTCCAGCCGGTCAGCCAGCCTACCGGCGAACGGCGAGATAAGCGCCATCAAAACAGGCTGGGCCACCAGGACCAGTCCCGCCCCCGCCGGGCTGAAACCCTTGGCAAACTGGAGGTAGAGCGAAAGCAGGAAGCCAACGGCGAAAGTCGCGGAGTAATTGATTAGCGCCGCCGCGTTGGAATAAATAAAGACCGGGTTGCCCCGGAAAAGGCTCACCTGGAGCAGCGGGTGCTTTGTCCGGGTTTCAATCAGGACGAACATTCCCAGCCCGACCCCGCCCAGGACAACCAGGATGACCCCGGCGGCATCCGGCATCTCGGAAAACCCGGCTATCACCGCTGACAGAGCCAGCCCGTAGATAACGGCGCCTTTCATGTCGAAACCCTCGCCTGCCGCTTCCCGGAAATCGAACTTGAGACTGCGGGAAACCGCCAGGAAAGCCGCTGCCGCCAGGGCGGCGTTTAAAATGAAAATGAAGCGCCAGCCAAAAGCCTCGGTGATCAGGCCGCCCGCGGTTGGTCCCAGCGATAGTCCAATGTATACCGCCGCGGCGTTCCAGCCCAGGACCCGGCCCCGCTGGGCCGGCGGGAAAACTGAAGTCAGTATAGCCACGCCGGTGCCGAACAGCATGGCCCCGGAAACGCCCTGGAGCAGCCGCAAGACGATGAGTTGGCCGCCGTTCTGGACCAGCGCCGCCCCGAGGGATGCCGCCGCGTAGGCGCCCAGCCCGGAGGTGAAGATTTTCCGCCTGCCGGTGATGTCAGCCAGCCGCCCGAAGGGCAGCAGGAATACCGCCGCCGCCAGGATGTAAGCCGTGGCCACCCATCCCAGAGTCACCGCATCGAGGGAGAACTCGCGGCCGATCGGCGGCAGCGCGATGTTGACCGAAGAGCCCATGAACGGCGTCAGGAACGACGCCAGCAGCGCCGCGGCCAGTGCCGCCCGGCGCGCCGGGGCGTCGGTAACCGGCGGCGCGACGGGGCGAGACTGCATGTCTTATTTGGCGTTGGGGTCGTTCTGCATCAGGCCGAAGGGATTGCCTTCGGTGTCGGCGAAGTAAGCGAAGTACCCGATACCTGGCACCGCCTGGTCGGGGGAGATACGTTTACCGCCGGCGGCGATAATTTTCTTGGCCGCCGCCGCCAGGTTTTCAACGCCGATGGTGTTGACCACCTGCTTGATCGCCCCGTCAACGCTCATAATCGCCCCGTCAATGCCCGGCTCCTTGGCGCCGCCGGTGGTGATGTTCCAGTAATCCATCGGCCCGGCCCATTTCTCGATTTTCCAGCCGAAGGCTTTCTTATAAAATTCAACCGCCCGCTCCGGTTTGACCGCCGGAATTTCAAAATGGATGACCCTTGACATGGCAGCCTCCTTCTATTGTGCTTGCGAGCGTCTGCCCTGGCAGGCTCGCGGCGTCTTTACGGTCCCAGACGAACCTCCCGGCTCTCCGGGCGCGGTGTTTACTTCCGCGCCGCCCCGATCAGGTCTCTCAGACCGGCTAAATTAAATTTTAGCATGTATTTTTCGATTCCCTTAATGATCCCCGTGAACACCGTCGGATTGACCAGCGCCGCCGTGCCGATTTCGACCGCCGATGCCCCGGCCATCAGGAATTCCAGCGCGTCTTCCGCCGTGGCGATGCCGCCGCCGCCGATGACCGGGATTTTGACTGCCCCCGCCGCCCGCCACACCATCGCCAGAGCGATTGGTTTGATCGCCGGGCCGGACAGTCCGCCAGTTGTATTGCCCAGAATCGGCTTCCGTTTATTGATATCGATGGCCAAACCGCGGACGGTGTTGATGAGAGAAATCGCGTCGGCGCCGGCGCCCTCCACCGCCTGGGCCAGGGCGGCGATGTCTGCGGTGTTAGGGGTCAGCTTGACGATGACCGGTAAAGACGCCGCCGCTTTCACCGCGGCGGTCACCGCCGCCGCCCCCTCAGGGGTGGCGCCGAACTCCAGGCAGCCGGCGGCTACGTTGGGGCAGGAAATGTTGACTTCAAGCGCCGCGATGCCCGGTACTTTGTCCAGCTTCGCCGCGATCTCGGCATAGTCGCCGATGCATTCGCCGGCGATGTTGACTATCGCCGGCGTCGGCCACGCTGCCCACATCGGGGCATATTTTTGGATAACGGCATCCGCGCCCGGGTTCTGCAGCCCGATGGCGTTTAAAAGCCCGTCCTGTGTCTCCATGATGCGGGGCTGTGGATTGCCGGCCCGGGGCTTCAGCGTGGTGCCCTTGCAGGCGAATGCCCCGAGTTCGGCGATGTCATACAGCCTGGAAGGCTCGTCGCCGTAGCCCGCCGTGCCGGAGGCGGCGATGACCGGGTTCCGGAGCTTCAAGCCCGGCAGCAGTTCGATCGACATGTCAGGCATCGGCAAGATTATAGGCGATTTTTTGTGTCTTGGCGAGGACTTGCCTCGTGCGGCAAGTGCCGGCAATCTCATCCGACTATCCTCAGGCCATGCGCCGGCCATCGTTTACAACTCGATCGCCGAATCCACATCAGGGAATCCGAAGGTCCGCTCGCACAGGTGGCAGCGGTAGCACTGGTTCCGGCAGTTCCGCAGCGCCAATTCCAGCTTCCGGGCCTCAGGCTTCATCCAGACGTCCTTGGCAAGCGCCTGTTTGATCTCGGTGACATCGGTTTTTACCTCGGACGAACATGACGGCGCGAACACCCAGAGATGCAGCGGTTCAAGGCCGTTTTCGACAATTTCGCCGTACGATGACATGAAAAATCCGCCGCCGGCTCTTTCCATTGACCGCCACCCGAAGCGGATCTCGCCGGCGCCCTGCGGCTTGAATTTGGAAAGCCGCCCGCTGTATTTGAAGATATCCACCAGACCGGCATATTCGGCGAAGGTCTCGACGCCGGTCCAGTAGCAATTGGCGCCGAACCGGGGCAGCATTGCCCCGCCCTGCTGATCGGTCCACCGGCGGCAGGTCAGCGCTCCCAGATCGCTGTCCCAGTAGTTTACCTGGCGCAGGTAAATCTGCAGGTCGTCATGCTCGCGCTTGAACGGGCAGGACGGCAGGCAGTCCTCCCACACCAGGAGGCTGGTCTTAACGTCCCTGCCGGGATGCTTCGACCTGTATCCCTCGACAGCATCCTTCACCCTCTTGAGTTCGTCTATATTGCGGTTGAGCGACCGGTCAAGCTGGATGACATCGTATCCCAGGTAGAGGTAGTCAAGCACCTGCTGGGCGCTGGAAACCTGCTGGTTGACCGTGTTTTTCCATTTCATCCCAGGGAACCGCCGCTGCAACAGGCCTGTCCGCATCAGGTGATTGTTGGCCAGGGTGCAGTTCCGCAGCCCCCGGTGGTAGAAAGCGCCCAGCCAGTCCAGAAAGGCGCCGGCCACTCGGCTGTCAGAGCTGTAAAACATCTCCACCGGGATGTTGAGCTGGTTGATGGTGAGCGAGATTTCGATGCCGAATTCCCGCTGGATGCGGAAAAGATTGTCGATCTGGGTGTCGGAGGCTTCGACCCCCATCACGTTGCCGTAGGCTATGTCATGCTGGCGGGCATAGCTGTCATAGACCTCTTGCCCGCGGTATTTGTAGCGGAACACCTTGCCGAAGTAAATGTCGAAAATCTCATCGCGGAACCGCGGCGAGGCGTTTTTCACCGCTTCGTAATAGAGACCTGGTTCAGGCCAGTTGTCGTAGTGGGCTATTGAAATGCGCCGCTTAAGATCCAATCCACCCGCCCGAATCATGATTCCAAGCTGACTTAATTTATCCCGTTGAGCCGTATTTTTCAAACCAAAGCGGCGGCGCCTTCCGGCGCCGCCGCTTGCCATTGGTGCTTTCAGGAAGCGATTAAGCTTTTTTCTGCCGGCGGGCGGTCAGCTGCCAGGCGATCACCATCAGGACGAGTCCAGGCAGACCGACGAACATCAGGAACTTGTTGGCCGCACCCGGGTTAAACTCGTTGCGGACTTCGACAAAGTTCTGGAGGGCAAAGAGCACCAGCAGCAGTCCGGCGATACCGATCAGCCACTCGTACCAGGCCATTTTCACGCCCTTGGAGCGCATCCAGGCGATCAGCGCCGCCAGGCCGAAACCGAGGATTAGTGCAATTACCAGCCACATTTCAGTTATTCTCCTGTCTTCCTATTTGTATCCGCCGTGCATGGCGCCAAGAGCCGTCGAGTAGCCGTATGACGGCAGGGACATATCCCACCACTCTTCCTTGGCCTCGCCTTCCTTGAGGCCGAAGCCGAAGACGGTATCCATATCGGCGAAGAAGCCGTTCAGGATGCTGGTGTGGGCGATGGTGCCGCGGACAATGTCATGGACCAGGGCGCCGTACTGGGAGTTGAAGACGCAGACGCCGAAGCACAGCTGGCAGCCGTTGGACAGCGGGGCGCGGTACTGGGCGCAGGTGATGCCGTCGGTCCAGTAGGTCTTGCGGCCCAGCTTGTAGTACTCCGCCTCGCCTTCGCCCATGGGATCGAAGCCCAGGCCGGGCAGTGCCGGGTGCTTGGGGGTAATGCGTGAAGGATAAGCTTCGTAGGAGATCTCGCGGCCGCCCTTGGGCTCGATCGACTCGGACGGGCAGTGCGCCGCGCAGATGCCGCAGTCCTGGCAGAAGCGCCAGATGCCGGCGTCAATGGGCTTGGTGTGCTCCATCGGCAGGTCGGAATATAGTTCGAACAGGCCGACGGTGGAGCCGTGCTCCGGGCTGATGCTCATGATGGTATGCCGGCCGTTCTCCACCAGGCCGGTCAGTACAGCGCCGGCGATGCCGGGCATGGCGCCGTAGGGCTCATCGTTCATGTGCTGGTAGCCCAGGCCGCGGATGAACATCGAGGTGCAGGCGCGGATATTCTCGCGCAGGCGGTAGCGGGTGATGTTGGCCGCGCTGAAAATGGCGGAGTTGGGCGTGGTGCGGAACATTTCATGGGACTGCGGCACCGTGTATGACAGGGTGTAGACGCCGTGAGACGGAATAGAGGTTATCTGGGTGGCAGCGTCGTAAGAGAACTTGGAGTCACTGGTGAAATTCATCGGCTGAACCCAGGTGGGCGGGGGCGGCCAGGTGGTCTTGCCCTCGAAGGGGAAGTAAGTCTGGGCAATGCTCTGGCGCCCGTGGAGGGCCAGCAGTTTCTGATGGTCGCCCTCAAGAGCCGCGGTACCGATGTTGGAGGCACCGAAATGAGCCATCGCCGCTTCCATCATCTTGAGGTTTTCTTCCGGGGTGCCTTCCCACCGGGGAACGCCAAGCTGTTCAGGCGTGCTGATGGCGGCCAGGCGCTTGTCGGCGAATTTATCGGTGTCAACGGCGGTGAAGCCGAGGCCGCGGGAAGCATTGTTGAGCGCCTGGTCCCGCAGCGTCAGGCCTGGGGTCTTGTTCAGCATCTGGTCTTTGCGGGCCTGGGCTTGCTGGTTGAGCAGGGCGGTATATTCCGCCAGGCCCAGGTAGCGGGCGATGATGGCGCCGGACTGGGTGCTGTGGTAGCTGTGATGCCGCTTCATCAGGCCCCAGTCGATCTCGACTGTCGGCTCATCGACTTCCTTGACCCACCAGGCGCGCTTGCGTAAAGCGGTGGAAGATGAAATCAGTTCATCGACGTCATGATAGACCGGGCTGACCAGGCTGGCCGCGCCGAGGCCGGCGCCGGCAAAACCGAGATTCTTCATAAAATCGCGGCGGCTGACTGTGCTGTGAAAAATGGACATGCGGTTCTCCTTTTCGTTCTTGCTTGTTGCGAAATCGTGCTGCTTTTCGGTCTCTCCCGACGTCAGGTGATAAAATCAGCACCTCCTGCGGCGACTCTAGCTTGTGGAATCTTATTGGGATCCGGGTTATTAGTTGTTATTATTTAATTACTTATTGTTTGTATTCAAAATACTAATACTGGAGGAAACTTATATCTGAAAAGCTGCCGTGTTTCATCGTACTAAAGGACTAGTACCATGCTGATTTATTTTATTTAATGTGAGGCCGCAACGTATCTATTAACAACCGTTAATTACGTATCTATGCTGATTTTTTTCCCTTAACTAATATGACGTGTGAGTTAGTGAAACGGGTTATTTTATGATGATCCGCGTTAGTTTTATGGTATAATGCGTGTCTGAGGCGGCGAAGTGTTGAAGCAAGACCAACAACTATCTGAGGAACGGGCGCCTGGGCCCCTGGACTATCGCCTGCTGTTTGACATGGCTGATGATGCCATTTTCGTCTGGGAGAAGGAACCCGGCACGGAAAAAGTTCAACTGGTGGATGTCAACCAGGCCGCCTGCGCCCGCTACGGCTTCACCCACGAGGAATTCCTGGGGTTGGACGGAACTAAACTTAACACGCTGGACAGTTTCATCGCCTATAAAAAGAGAGCCAGCGAACTTCAGCGCACCGGCCACTGCATCATTGAACTGACGCATGTAGCCAAAAACGGCCAGCTTATCAATATCGAATCGAACGCTCATCAGTTCATCTCCGGCGGACGGACTTTTGTTGTCTCAGTCTGCCGCGACCTTGCCGCCCGGAAACAAACCCAGCAGGAGGCTTTGGAGAGCCTGGTGAAAACTTTGGTTCACGACCGGCTTTCGGACACCCTGGATAAGCTTGAGACCGCCGCTTTATCTAGAAGAGCTGATTTTACGGACTTTGTATTCTCGGCGTCGCTTCGTAAAGTGTCGCACCGCGGCCGGACGGTTGATTTGACCTCTTCGGAGAGCGTCATTCTGCGCCTGTTGCTACGGGAAAGGGGTAAAGTCCTTGGCTTCCCAGCTTTTGCTAAAGCCCTCGGCAAAGCTCCAACCCCGGTCTTCGTCAAGCGCTTGAGAGTCCACATCCACAACCTGCGGCAGAAGCTGGAATCGGATCCGGCCACTCCCCGGATCGTCCTCTCCCGCCCCGGCAAGGGTTACCTTCTTTCGGAATCTACGGAAGCATAACCGCCGCGCTGCGCTTAATAGACAGCACCGCTTATCTGGTCTTGCGTGAAGCCTGGCGACAAATCTATGCTTGTTCGGCTTCGGAACCACACCCCGCCCCCAGCCTTCTGCTTGTCATTCCCGAGAAGGCGGGAATCCACGTTAAATACTCGTTCGCCCTGAGCCTGTCGAAGGATAAAACACCGTCCTCGGATCTGTCATTGCTAGGAACGCAGCGACGTGGCAATCTCCTGTTCGGTTATATACACCCCTCACCTAAATCGTCCGGGGGCTTGTTTGCCGGTAAGCCGCGGCCCTTTTACAACAAATAGCGCCTGATACGGAACAATCGCTGCCAAAATGAGTACTTTTACTGATTGACCCGGTATAGGCAAAGCCTTATTGTTTAGGTATAAACGAGAGGGGAAAACGTTAAATGACCGAGGATATAAACGCAAAAAAGGCTGAACAGTCCAAAAGGAAGACCGCTGAATCAGTTGCCAGGTCGGCTAGAGAAAAAACTGAGCGGGAAGTACCGAAGGCTTGTCCAAGCTGTCAGAAGCCCCGGTGGGATAAAACCGCCCGAAACACCTGACCTTCATCGCCGCGCTCGGGCGAACCATCTGCCGGGCGGCCGGATCTAGATGAAAATGGCCGCCAATCCGCCCACCACGGCGGCGGTGCCCGCCGCCTTTATCGCCATTGACCTCGGGCTCAACTTCTCGACGATCATGAAACCCGGCGCGATGCGGCTGATGGCGGCTGAAGCGGCAAAGACCAGCAAAGGTTTGGAATTGAACACCGTGGACGCCAGCGACACCGGGCCCAACTGGATCGTCCAGAAGGCCATGATGGTAGCCGTCGTCGCTATCCCCTGATTCAGCACCGTCAGATTGATCGCCTGCCGCCGATTCACCATCGCCCGGATGCTGCCGAGCACCTCGCGTCTCAGACAAAAAGCCAGAATCAAAATTGAGGCGACCAGGAAATCAATCCCTGCGTACGTCCAGAAGGACATGTATGCAAGTCCATATTTATTGATAACACTGGATACCGCCGCCAGAATGGCCACCCCCAGGAGCATAAAGAGGGCTTTACGGTTGATGCCCGCGCCGCCGGCCGCGTCCCACCTGAAAGAGATTACCGCCGCCCCGGCAACCACCGCTCCGATGCCCAGCCACTGGCGCAGCCCCAGGTCCTCGCCCAGAAACACCGTCGCCAGCACCGCCACAAAAGCGGGTGATGTGGCCGTCAGCGGCGCCACTCTGGCGACATCGACGTTTTTCATCGCCTGGAGAATCAGTACCGATGCCCCGGACATCAGTATTGCCGATATGATCACCGCCCATATCGGCCCCGGCCCGATGCCCGCCGGCGGGGGGAATAAAATCAGCATGATAACGCTGGCTGGCAAAATGAAGATGCCGCAGATCAGGATGTATGCCCGGGTGCCCGGCATCCGCCGCGACATGAAGTGGCTGTCCAGGATGTTGACTAAAGCCGAAATTATCGTTGTTGATAAAGCAAGTATGAACCAGAGGGGTGACATTGGATGTTTCCGTATTATAGACGCCCCGTTTTCGGAATACAATCGCTACAAATTACCGCCCTGTCGCCCCTGCTTTTTTGTCATTCCACGCGAAAGCGGGGAATCTGTATTCCTTTGCCGTCATTGCGAGGAACGCAGCGACTTGGCAATCTCTTGTTAGGCTGTATCCCCTTTTTTTCGTTCATCCTGAACCTGTCGAAGGAAGGACTCTTATCCCTCGTCGGCCGCGTCCCTCATTGTCATTCCCGCGAAAGCGGGAATCCACGCTAAACCTATTCATCCTGAGCCTGTCGGAGGATTAACGCCCGTCCTCTTATCTGTCATTGCGAGGAGCCAGTCGGCAGCCCGTGCCAACCTAATTGGCTTCGCCGCCTTTTCCATTCCATGCGCAGGCGAGGAATCCATCTTGCAGGGTCGGGTTTCTAACCCGACCGCAACGTTTTCACACCCCGCCGCCCGCCATATTCCCTCGCGTAGGGGCGACCGGCCGGTCGCCCGCCCAATCTCCCCCCAAAACCACATTCCATTTTGTAGGGTTATATGTTCACCACCTCTTTGTCATTCCACGTCCCCGCGAAGGCGGGGAAAGCGAGGAATCCGGGTTCCAAGCCCCTAACTCAATCTAAACCTAGGCTATAGCAGACATCTTGCCGGCATGGTAACATTCACGGCATCGGGAGATTTCTTAATCGGCAGTGGCAACTGATTCATTGAAAAGCGCTATTGACCCACCCGTCGAACAGCTGGTGGACGAATTCACTCGCGCCTGGATGGCGGCGGCGGAGACGGTCGATTTGGGTCCTGCTTTTAATGACGAGGGTCATGCAATTCGGGAATCACACATGGATCAATTCCTGGGCCAGGCTCTGGAAGAACTGCGAAATCCCCCCTCGACCCCAGACGGTTACGCCGCTCTTGAAACCCGCATGCTCATCGAGCTCGCCCACCTTGGGCAGTCCTCAATGGATTTGACTCCCGCTCAACTGGAGATTCTGCTCGGCCGTGGCATTCCCCGGTCGTTGGTTCAATTCTCGCAAACCGCGCGGGGGCACCGCTCTCTGTCGGATGACGAGATCTTCCAGGCTTCCCGGAATGTCGCCGTGATGAACGTCCTGCAACTGCTGCTAGGGTCGCCGTGCCAGTTGACGCCCTCAGTTGTTGCCTACAGCTTATTGTATCCCTATTCCGATAACTACCTGGACAATCCTGCCGTCCTGCTGGCGACCAGGAGTGAGTTCAACGGTCGGTTTGGACGCCGCCTGGCAGGTGAAAATGTCGCGCCCTCTAACCGGAAAGAAAAAGCGATATTTGACTTGGTAGAGACTATCGAGTCTGAAAAAGATCGCGGGCGCCTGCCCCAGGTTTACGATAGCTTGCTTGCCATCCAGCGCGCTCAATCCAAAAGTATGGATTTGGAAGCTATGAAGCATCCCCGTCTGGATGATGTACTGGCGGTAACTATCGAAAAAGGCGGCACGTCGGTGCTCGCGGATGCCTTCCTCGTCGCTGAGAACGGACTAACCCCGCGGCAGGTGAGGTTCATATTCAGCCTGGGCGTTTTTCTTCAACTGGTCGATGATCTTCAGGACCTGAAACAGGATCGCAAGCGCGGTAATGTCACCTTGTTTGGTCTTGCGGCAAAGAATGCCGCGTCCCTGGAATCGCTCACCAATCGAGCGATTGCCTTCGGAACGCGTGTCATGGACTATCTCGACGGATTCACGGCACCAGGTATCGATCCTTTGAAAGAAGTAATTCACATGAGCGTCACTGACTTGATGATCGGTGCCGCCGCCCCCAACCAGGAATTGTTTTCAAGCGAGTATGTACGCCGGATCGAAGCCCATTTTCCCTTCCGCTTCAACTACATTAAGAAAGTCAGAGCGACTCTCAAGAAGCGCGAGGTTTCGTTCACAAGTTTGTTGAACTTATTAACCGCCCAAAAAGCCTGAGGTCATTCCACGCGAAAGCGTGGAATCCACTGACTCTCGCCGCCTGCCACATTTCCAAGCTGTAGCGGCACAGCACGCCGTGCCCGTCACTCCCCCCCCCCCCCCCCCCCGCCACCCCTTGTCATTCCCGCGAAGGCGGGAATCCATCACAAATAAGCGAGACCCCGCCAAAAAGGCATTGCTGACCTGGCGCAAGAGCCGGTGGGCAATAGCGCAAAGTGGGATGATCCCACTTCCCCACTGTTTCCTTCCGTCCCAGCGGCCTCGTTAATCGCGGACAGCCGCCCCTGCCCCAAAAATATATTTTCCACACGTCGCCAAAAACGACAACACTCGCTTGACAATCCACAGGAACCTTTGTGCTATAATACCCGGCGTGAATAGATATAGCACACTTGTACCAAATCACCCCGTCCTTGACCCGGCGCCGGCGCTTTGCTTTTTCGCCTTTGGCTTAGCCGCCGGAGCGCTTCTTGACCGCGCTGGTGACCGCGGGCATCAGGATGATCATCGAAAGCATAAACACCCACACCGCCCCGCCGATGCGCTCGACGGCGGTGTACTCGCCGAAGAGCGTGGCCAGCAGGAACAGCGCCGCAGCGATGAGCGACAGGCCGGTATAGATGACAGAAGCCTTCATGCCGCTGCCTTCTCCCGGCGTACGGCCGGCACGAAACTCCGCATCCTTAGCGTATTCAAAGTCACCGAGAGCGAACTGGTGGCCATTAACAGCGCCGCCAGTTCGGGTGAAACCATCTGGTGGGTGAAGGGATACAGCACTCCCATGCCGATGGGTATAGCCAGCGTGTTGTACCCGAAGGCCCAGAACAGGTTCTGCTTGATGAGTCCAAGCGTTTTACGCCCCACCTGCACGGCGGCGACGGCGTCGAGCGGGTCGTTCCTCACCAGGATGACGTTGCCCGTTTCTTTAGCGACATCGGTGCCGCTGCCGATGGCGATGCCGACATCGGCCTGGGCGAGGGCGGGCGCGTCGTTGATGCCGTCGCCGACCATTGCCGTCTTGAGCCCTTGCGATTGGAGCTTCTTTACCTCCGACGCTTTATCCTGGGGCAGCACCTCGGCCAGAACGTCTTCGATGCCGGCCTGCCTGCCGACGGCGGCGGCGGTGCGAGTGTTGTCGCCGGTTATCATGAATACCTTGAGTCCCATCTTCTTCAGTTCGGCCACTGCCCGGGCGGCGGTGGCCTTGAGCGTGTCGGCCACGGCGACGATGCCCAAAAGCTTCCCGTCCGCTGCGGCGAACATAGCAGTTTTGCCCTCGGATTCGAGCCTTGCCGCCTCGGATTCGAGCGCCTCAATATTGACGCCGTTAGTCGCCATCAGTCTCCGGTTGCCCAGCAGGATAAACTTGTCTTCGATGCTGGCGATGATGCCGTGGCCGGGCACCGCCTCGAACGATTCAGCGTCATCGGGTTCGCCGAACTTCTCCCGGTACGCCCTGACGATGGCTTCGCCCAGCGGGTGCTCCGAGTGTTTTTCGGCAATAGCCGCCAGCCGCAGTATATCGTTCCTTTCGTTTTCGAGACCGATGACATCCGTGACCGAGGGCTCGCCTTTAGTCAGCGTGCCCGTCTTGTCAAATACTACCGCGTCGAGCCTCGCCGTCGCCTCCATGGCGTCGGCGCCCTTGAAGAGCACGCCGTACTCGGCCCCCTTGCCGCTGCCGGCCATGACCGCCGAAGGCGTCGCCAGACCCAGGGCGCAGGGGCAGGAGATGATCAGCACCGTCACCGAAGTTAAAAGCGCAAACCCGAAGACCCCAAGGCCGGTGAGGACATACGGCGTGAGTATCAGCCGGGTATCAGGCGTAAACCACGCCTCGAAGCCGATGAAGAACCAGAACACGAAGACAATGAGCGCTATGGCATGCACCCCGGCGATGAACTGCCCGGCAACCCTGTCGGCCAGTTTCTGGATGGGAGCTTTGGTCGTCTGGGCTTCTTCGACGAGCCTGATGATCTGCCCAAGCGCTGTCTCTCGTCCGACACGGGTCGCCCGGAAGCGGAAGGCGCCCGTCTTGTTCAGCGTGCCGCCCAAAATCTCGTCGCCGGACTTCTTCTCCACCGGGATGCTTTCGCCGGTGACCATCGCCTGGTCAACCGCCGAGTACCCCTCGGTGACCACGCCGTCGACGGCTATGACCTCTCCTGGTCTCACCGCCACGATATCGCCGACGAGGACGGCTTCGGCGGTTATCTCGGACTCGATGCCTTCACGGATGACGCGGGCCAGCTTCGGTTGCAGCTTCATCAGGTGGCGGATGGACTCCGAGGTCCGGCCCCGGGTGACCGCTTCAAGATACCTGCCGAGGATGATGAAGACGGTTAGAAGGGCAGCGGCCTCATAGAAGGTGGCGTCGTGACCGCCGAAGCCGGTGTCCGGGAAGAAGGTGTTGATGACGGCGATGAGATACGCCGCGCCGATGCCGGTGGCATACAGCAGGTTCATGTCGGTCAGACCGCGCTTCAAGCCGTTCCAGGAATTGACGAAAAACTGCCGTCCCGGACCAAAGACGATGGGCGTTGTCAGGAAAAAGAGGAAAACCTTGTTGTTCATCCAGGCCGGCACGAAATCAGCGAGGATCCAGTAGGGCTGGAACATGCCCAGCATGACGATCAGACCCAGAGTTCCAGCGATGATGAGGCTTCTTTTCTGTTTTTTGATTTCCTCGGCTCGGGCGCCTTGCTCCCGGTCGAGGGCGGCTTGGCCTTCGATTTTCTCGGCGGCGCCGTAGCCTATGTCGCCGATGGCGGTGATGATGTCTGGCAGGGGAGTGACCGTGGGGGCGTATTCGACGCGGGCGGTTCCGGCAGCCAGGTTGACGACAACGCTCGACACTCCGGGCATGGTGGCTACAACCCGCTCGATGTTCTTGACGCAGGCGGCGCAGGACATGCCGGTGATGGACAACTCGTCGACGTCGAGTGAGGCACTGTAGCCCATGTCCTCGACAGCCTTCTTTAAATCAGCGAGAGTTGCCTGGGAAGGGTCGTATTCGACGGCCGCGCGGCTTGTGGCCAGATTAACGGTCACCATAGAAACGCCGGGGACGGTCTGAAGCGCCCCCTCGACGTGGCGCACGCAGGCGGCGCAGGTCATCCCGCCAATGAAAAGGGCCAGCGATGTTTTCTTCCTCGGTGTTGGCATTTACGTTTCCGCTATAGTCCCCCCTTGAAAAGGGGATTAAGGGGATCTAAGATGCCGGGTAACCGGCGGCAGTGACGGACTTGAGAAGAGCATCACGGGTAGTCTGCGCCGGGTCGAACTCGACGGTGACCTTGCCCGCCTGGAGATCAACGGCGACCGACAAGACGCCCGCGACCTTTCTAAGTGCTATCTCCACGTGGCGGACGCAGCCGCCGCAAGACATGCCTTTTACCGAAAGGGTTTCTTTATCAGTAGCAGCCATTTTCGGCCTCCTTTAACGTTTTACCGACTTGCGGATGGCTTTCATAAGTTCCCTGATATACGCTTAGCCGCTCTCGGCATCGGAACGGATGGTCCCGGCGACGCAACCCTTGATGTGGCTCTCCAACAGCTTGAGCGACAGCTCCTCGGCCGCCGTCCGAGAGAGCGGTGAGCTGCTGCACAATATCCATGCAGTAGCGGCCCCCGGCAATCATCTTCTCAATACCGTGGGCCTGGCCCTGGATCTTCTTCAGCCGGCCGAGCAACAGATCCTTTTCAGCTGCATAACCGTATCGCCGGCCGGTTTCGGCAGTGTGATCAATATAGGTTGTCAGATAAATGATACTACCATGGAGTATCATTCACGGCAAAATGCTCGCTAGAATTCTCCGGTGGCCTGGTGGAATCTGACAGATCATCGGTCGGGGATTTGGGGAATAGCGGCAAGTTCAGCTAAGATCGGACGGCGGCGACGCGGTTGTCTGGGCTAGCGCAGCTTCAAGTTCCAACCGGAGCCGTTCTTCTTCGAGCGACAGCGTTTCCCATTCCTCGGTGAGACGAGTCAGTTCGCTTTTGAGCGCCCGGTGGCGGTCGATGCGGGAGACGACGGACCGGGAGTCCCCGTAGGACTCCGGGCTGGCGAATTCAGACTCGATGGCCGCCGCTTCGGATTCACCGCGAGCAATCTCGGTCTCGATGTCGGCCAGCCTTTTCCGGATGGGACCGACCTTGAGGTTGAACTCGTTTCGCAGGCCACCGGCAGCGGCCCGCCGCGCCCGCTGGTCTGCCGGCGGCTTTTCGGGCGCCGCCCGGCTGGCAGGCAGCTTTTCTTCGACCGGCAAAGCGGCCCTGGACTGCTGGTGGTAGAGGTATTCGTCATAGCCGCCGGAGAAGACGGCGGCGCGACCGTCTCTGACCTCGATGATCTTGTTGGCCACCTGGCGTATCAGGGTGCGGTCGTGGGTGATGAAACACAGCGTGCCGCCGTAATCGTCCAGCGCGTCGGACAAAATCTCCCGGGAGGCGATATCCAGGTGGTTGGTCGGCTCGTCCAGGAGCAGCAGGTTGGCCGGCTGGGTCAGCATCTTGGCGATGGCCAGGCGGGCCTTTTCACCCCCGGAGAGGACCGAGACCTTTTTCTGGACATCGTCGCCGGAGAACAGAAAACCGCCGAGGATGGCTCGCAAACGATGCTCGGCCTCGCCGCCGGCCACTCGCCTCAATTCCTCCAAAACAGTGTTGTGACGGTCCAGCAGTTCCAACTGGTGCTGGGCGTAGTAGGCGGCCGTCACGTTGTGACCTAACCGGCGTTCGCCCCTGTCGAACGACAGCACCCCGGCCAGTATCTTTAAGAGGGTGCTTTTGCCGGCACCGTTGGGCCCGATCAAGGCTGCCCGGTCGCCGCGGCGCAGCACCAGGCCCAGGTCGGTGTAGACCAGCGTCTCGCCGTAGGCTTTCCGGATATGCCGCAGGCTGATGACCTCGTCGCCGGAGCGCGGCGGCTCGGGGAAGCTGAACTTGATCCGCCGGCCCAGGCGCGGCACCTCGATCCGCTCCATCCGCGCCAGCGCCTTGATGCGCGACTGCACCTGGCTGGCTTTGGTGTTCTTGGCGCGGAATCGCTCGATGAAACGGGCCTCTTTCTCGAGTTTGACCGCCTGGCGGCCAGCCGCAGCCTCGAGCGACTCGAGTTCAAGCCGGCGGGCCAGCACGTAGTCGTCGTGGTTGCCCTGATAGACGGCAACCTTGCCGTCCTCCAGGACGATGACGCGGCGCACCACCCGGTTGAGGAAGGCCCGGTCGTGCGAGGTCAGCAGTACCGCGCCCTGGTACTTCGCCAGGTAATCTTCGAACCATATCTGGGTTTCCAGGTCGAGGTGGTTGGTCGGTTCGTCGAGAAGCAGCAGATCCGGATTTTGCAGGAGTATCCGGCCGAGTTCGGCGCGCATCATCCAGCCGCCGCTGAAGGCCGAAAGCGGCTTGGCGAAATCCTGGTCTCTGAAACCCAGGCCGGCCAGGATAGCGCGGGCTTCATGTTCCAGGTCGTAGCCGCCACCGGCCTCGAACTTGGCCTGGAGTTCGCCCAATTCGCCGAGGAGCGCGGCCCGGTCGGGTACGGTTTCGGCGGTGATTTCGGCCTGCAGCACCTTGATCCGGTGTTCCAAGGTGGCCATGCGGCCGGCGCCGGCGATGACTTGCTCCAGCAGCGGCCGGTCTGACCGGCTGTCCACGTCCTGGCGGAGGTAGCCGATGGTGATCCCCTTCGGCCGGGTGATGACGCCGCCGTCCGGATCTATGCTGCCGGAGATGATCTCAAACAGCGTCGTCTTGCCGGCGCCGTTGGGCCCGATCAGGGCCGTCCGGTCCCGCGCCCCGATATGAAAACCGACCTCGCTGAAGAGGCACCTGGCGCCGAAGGATTTAGATATGTTATTCAGGCTGAGCATGGCAAAGCGGAGACATTATAACGGCGAGCGGCCGCTGTTCAAAACCCTTGGCACAAAAACTAACGGCACGGCGAAATTAAAGGCAATGAGAATAGGTGGCAGAAAAATATACCCCCAAGGGAATTCGAATCCCTGTTGACGGCGTGAAAGGCCGTTGTCCTAGGCCACTAGACGATGGGGGCGCGTAGACTGAAGTATAACAAATTAGCATGGAAATTGGCAACCGGCAAGCTCCAGCAGCCTTGGAACAGCCTTACTCTTGACATGACCCGTCGGGGTCTGTTAATTTTAATTGAAAATCATTTTCAATTAGCGCTGTATGACTTACGAATATTGTGTTTTCCAAGCACTCAAAGCGGCGGGGTACAAACTGACACAACAGCGGCGGGCGATCGTCGGGGCAGTGCTGGCCGCCGATAAATCTATGACACCGCAGGCGCTTTACGCCGCCGCGGCCAAGAAACATCCGGAGATCGGGCTGGTCACAGTATATCGAACGCTTGCACTGCTGGACCAATTGGGGTTGCTCTGCCAGTTTCAGCCGGACGGCGCCGCCCGCAGCTTCAAGGCGGGATCGCGGGAGCACCACCACCACCTGGTTTGCCGCGGCTGCGGTGAAGTGGTGGATTTCGGCCGCTGCCCTCTGGAGTTGAAAACGGTTTTGGAAAAGGAAACCGGATTCCATATTACCGATCATCGGCTGGAGTTCACCGGTTTCTGCCGGGAATGCCAGGTTTCGGAGAATCGGGAGTCGAAAACAGCCAAGGGTTCTCAGCCTGCGGGAGCGAAAGAAGCCTAAGATGATTGTTCGAACCTCCCTTGCTCTTTTATTAGCCGCCAGCCTCATTTTTAGCACTATCGGCTGCCGCCCCGACTCCGAAGATAAAGGGATTGTCGTCACCTACTCCATTCTTGGTTCAATCGTCAAGGACCTGGTTGGAGGCGAGGCATTAGTGACCGTCCTCATTCCTGACGGCGCCGATCCCCACCAGTGGGAACCATCAGCACGAGACATCGAACGGGTCAATAATGCCACCCTCGTCATTCGAAACGGCCTAGGTCTGGAAGAAGGCCTAGAATCGACGCTGGAGGCCGCCGAAAACCGGGGTGTCAGGATATTCACCGCCGCCGACCATATTGAAGTGCGGCGTGTCGAAACTGGTGAAGGCATCCCTGGCGGCGACCCGGACCAGCAGACCGGCGCCCCCGACCCCCATATTTGGGTTGACCCTCTGGCCATGAAGCGCGTTGTCACCGCCCTGGCTGTGGAAATCGAAACGGTCATGGGTATCGAGACCTCTGGCCGCGCCCGCGACCTCGAATCGCGCCTTGATGCGCTTCATGCCGAGATCGCCGGTATAGCTATCACCTTGCCTTCAGCCAATCGCAAACTGGTGACCGGACACGAGTCTATGGGTTATTTCGCCCAGCGTTACGGCTTCCAGTTGATCGGCGCCGTCATCCCCAACCTATCTTCTCAGGCAGGGGTCTCCGCCGCGGACTTGGCCACCCTAATTAAGTTGGTCCGCCAGAACCAGGTCAAAGCCATTTTCACCGAGACCGGCACCTCGGCGGTGGCCGCGCAACAGGTAGCCGCGGCTACCGGGGCGGCGGTCGTCGAACTCTCACCGGCAAAGCTGCAGGCCGACGGATCTTACTTTTCCTTTATGCGGAAACTGGCCGGGGATGTGGTGGAGGCCTTGCGATGAGCACGCGGGTGGGCGTTAAGGTACTATGGCTAAAGGAACTAAAGAGACATGTCGTTTGAACTGGGGCCGTTCACCATCCACCTGTATGGGCTGATGTTGGCGCTGGGGGCACTGGCCGCTGTCGCCGTGGCTTATGTCGAGGCTAAGCGCTGCGGCGAAGACCCGGAGCAGTTGTTCAACATGGCCCTCATCGTCATCCCGCTTGGTGTTGTTGGTGCCCGGGCATACCACGTCATCGACCGCTGGGACTTCTACTCCGCCAATCCGAGCCAGATAATTGGCGGTGAGGGATTGGGAATCTTCGGCGCGGTTGCTGGAGGAGCCCTAGGCGTCATCATCTACACCGCCTGGAAGGGTTTATCGACACTGCGCTGGTGCGATATACTGGCGCCGGGTTTAATCTTAGCCCAGAGCATCGGGCGGTGGGGCAACTACTTTAACCAGGAACTCTACGGCTATCCCACCGACCTGCCCTGGGGCATTCCCATCGACCTTGAGAACCGGCTGCCGGGCTTCGAGGAGTTCACCCATTTCCACCCTATGTTTTTCTACGAATCTTCATTGAACTTCCTGGGCTTCATCGTGTTGATGACCGCCGGGCGCAGGTTCAAGGACCGCCTCAAAGACGGCGACATCATGTTAATCTATTTTATCTGGTACGGCGTGGTGCGCTTTATTTTGGAAGGGTTCAAGCCCGAGGTTTGGACCCTGGGCGGCGTGCCTACCGCACGCTGGATCGCCGGAGCCGCGGTTCTCATAGGTGTCGCCTTGCTGTGGTACCGGCACCGCGCCGGGGAAATCCGAATACCGAAATCCGAAACAAGTCTTGATAAGTGAAATCAGCAATGATCGAGCTGCCGCTTAATATTTACGATGATTTTGAATCTGTTTGGTATTTCGGATTTTGTGCTTCATATATAACCCTCAGATGCTAGATATTTTCGTCGCCCCGTTCTCAGATAACCAATTCATGGCCCAGGCTTTGCTGGCTGGAGTCCTGGTATCAGTCGCCTGCGCTATCGCCGGGACGTTCATCGTGCTGCGCGGTTTAGCCTTCATCGGCGACGCTCTAGCTCACGGCGTTCTGCCTGGTATTGCCGTGGCCATGCTGCTGGGATTTCCCGGTCTGATGGGCGCCGCTTTGGGAGCGGCAGTGATGATCGGAGGGGTGACCTTGATCACCCAACGCTCCCGCCTGTCCTCAGACACAGCCATTGGATTGCTGTTCGTTGGCATGCTAGCCCTCGGCGTGGTCATCGTGTCGCGTTCCGGTTCCTTCTCCGGCGACCTTACGCGTATCCTTTTTGGCGAACTCCTAGGCATCTCCTGGGGAGACATCGCGGTCCAACTCATCGCTACCCTTGCCATTGCCGCTATCGCCGCCATCTGCGCCCGGCCATTCATGCTGATGGCTTTTGATCCGGAGCAAGCCCAGGTGGCTGGCTTCTCTTCGAAGAAGTACCATTACCTGATGATGCTGCTCATTGCCGCCACCATTATCTTTTCCTTCCAGACAGTGGGGACGCTGCTGGTCTTCGGCCTGCTCATAGCTCCAGCCGGGGCTGGGGCACTTCTAGCCTCGCGGGTAGGCGCCATGATGGCCTGGGCGGCAGGCTTCGGGACATTGTCAATGTACGCCGGGCTACTCATAAGCTACCATTTCAATTTAGCCGCGGGAGCGGCGGTTATTTTGGTAGCCACTGCTATTTTCTTCACCGTTTTCACCATCCAGAATCTTCAGACCCGCAAGCAGCAACGGCAGGCACACTCCGAGGAGGCAGCCAGTGGCTAGCCTGACGTCCGATCCCGACATCGTCGCTCGCGGCCTAGCCATTGGCTACAATGGAGAAAAGGTCGTCGATAACATCAACTTCGAGCTAGCCCAAGGACAGGCTATCGCTCTGATCGGCACCAACGGCTCAGGCAAATCGACGCTACTGAAAACCATCGTAGGCTTGTTGCCACAACTGGGCGGCGAACTTCGGGTCTTCGGCGATACCCCCGGACGCCACCCCAGGCGCATCGCCTACCTGGGACAGTTCCATGCCTCAGGCTTTGTTCTGCCGCTTCGGGCTATCGATGTTGTCAGCATGAGCCGTTACCCCTCTCTGGGGCTTTTCGGCCGAATGGGTGCCGCGGACCGCGATATCGTCCGCAAGTCAATGGCGGTTATGGGCGTGGCGGATCTGGCTGAGGCTCCGCTACGGACGCTATCGGGCGGCCAGCAGCAAAGAGTCTACCTGGCTCAGGTGCTGGCCCACCAAGCCGATCTCCTGGTGATGGATGAGCCGACGGCCGGATTGGACGTGGGAGGCCGAGAACGCTACCTGCAGGCCATCAAGGATGAACTCTGCCGCGGCGCATCCGTCGTGGTGACGACTCATGACGTCCAAGACGAGGCTGCGCTATGTCACCAAGTAATGCTTCTGGCCCACCGCGTTGTCGCCCTTGGTCCGCCGGACGAAGTGTTGACACCCCAAGCGTTGCTGGAGACCTTCGGTATTGTCATCGGAGGCGACCAGAAACGCTTCACTGTCCTTGAGTGCGTCCACCCCCACCATGAGCATCGGTGACGGCAACCAACCAACGTGGCTGTTTAGTTCTTGCGGTAACTAATAATGATCTTTTTCTCTGAGGGAGAAGCTTTCTGGTACAGCTCTTCTAACATCAAAAATATGGTATTTCGGGCTCTTTGAGATAACCGTCGGTCCGCTTGGATCGAGGAGATCAGATCTTGTAGGATCGATTTTTGGCCGTTTACTAAAAAATCGATGCTGACTCCGAGTGCCTCAGCCAGCTTGTCCAGGATCTCTATCGAAGGCAGGCGATGATTCTTTTCTATCGCTGAAACGTGTTGAGGCGTGATATCCAACTGTTTTGCGATATCTAGCTGAGTAAGTCTCAATCCGATTCTTTTTCTTCGAATCCTGTCACCGATCGACATCGCGTCCCTGTATTACTGAAAGTATTTTTTTCAGCACAAATATTAATGCTTTTGTAATTGAAAATCAAAAGACAACTGTATGTTGAATAATGGGTTTAATAGGTGTACAGTGGAACTAGTTCTTAATATTTTTAGAATAATACGCAAATTAGCAAAACAATAATGTACATGTTTGAGTACAAAGAACCGCTGCGGTTGGGAGAGCTGTCGTTGTGAAGACCACAATAATTCTGGCCGATGATCATGCTATCGTAAGACGAGGCATCAAAGCGTTACTAGAATATGAGCCGGACTTCCACGTTGTTGCCGAGGCGAGTGATGGGGCAGCGGCACTTTTATTGATCGAAAACCATCGCCCGCATATTCTTGTCACAGACCTATCTATGCCCAACCTTTCAGGGATCCAACTCCTCAAAATTATTAAAGAGAAAAAACTGCCGGTCAGATCGGTGGTGCTCTCCACTTACGGGGATACTCCTTACGTCCTTGATTCCATGGAAGCCGGAGCATATGGTTATGTTCTAAAGGAAGCAGGGGTGGAACACTTGGTGACCGCAATCCGTGAGGCGCAATCCGGCCGGCGGTACCTCAGCCCGCCGTTATCTGAAACGATAGCGGTGAACTGACAATCCCTGAAAACCACGACATCATATGGAGATCGAAGGATAATTCAGGAGGAAACTTACATATGTCAACTGAAAAATTCAGCATTTCCGGAGAGAAAGTTGTCGGTAAGGTAAAAGACTTGATCCGCCAGGGCAACATACGGCGGGTTAGGTTAATCCATGAAGGTAAAGCAATTATCGATATTCCACTTTCTGTCGGAGCGCCAGTAGCTGCGGTGGGTATCCTCGCGGCACCGCTTCTGGCCGCTGTTGGCGCCTTCGCGGCGCTGGTTACAGAATGCACCATCGAGGTCGAAAAGGTAGACGAGTCTCCGCCATAACCGGGGCAATAGCCCGGATGAATCATCAGAAGTAGCGGGCTGCCTTCCAGGTGATATTACTTAACTCAGGTAAAACAATAACAGCCTCCGTATCTTGTTTTTTCTAACCTCGAGTGATAGTATTCGGGGCTGGAGAGAAAGTATTGCGCCTGCGACAATACGACCCTGAAAAGTCGGTATCCTATCTCAAGTTGATAGAAACCGTGTTGCACCACTACGATGACTTCCGGCGTCCGGAAGACATCTTGGGGCTGGTGGGCGAAAGACGGCTGACCGACGTGACTCACACGCCTGAGATGGGCGACGCCGTATTCAGTCTGTATGACGGCGGCGACCAGCGGATTTACCAGTTCAAGGAGAGCCTCAACCGGGGCGGCACGATTGACGTGACCTTCAACCGCAACCGTTTGGAGAATTTCCACGGCCACCTGTTTTTCGAAGGAATATGGGGCAAAGCCGGAGCGATCGTTTACGGCAACCTCCGTTTTGCCCGGCTAATCGACGCCTTGGTCGGGCGGAATAATATCCGTTTCGAAAAAGACTCCCATCAGTACTTCTGCCACTACCACAACTTGGTCGTTTCATATAACAATCAGATTGAAATGGGTATTCCGATACTATCCATTTCGATCGTAACCCGTCAGGTCTGCCCCGGCGGTATTTTTTCCAGTCCGGGCGAACTAACCCGGTTTGCGCTTGTCTGATTCGGGAACACCCCCAGATACCTCCCTGTGTGCCCATACTGCTAAAAACCGATCCGGTTCCCCGCCTGTAAGGGATGGAAAACAAGACAACGCGTGTCCCCTGATTAAGACTCCATTTCTGTTATAATTCTGCCATGAGCAAGCCTCGTTTAGTGCTTTTTGATGCCTCGGCGCTGGTGCACCGGGCGTTCCATGCCTTCGCCCACGGGCGGCAGCTGACGGTATCGAAAACGGGAGAGGTGACCTCGGCGGTCTTCGGCTTCGCCAACATCCTCCTGAAAGTGCTGTCCGATTTGAAGCCAGACTGCTACGCCATCGCCTTTGACCGCAAGGGACCGACCTTCCGGCACGAAATGGCCGAGGAGTACAAGGCTCACCGGCCGCCGACACCTCCAGAGCTTACCGCCCAGATGAGCCGCGTCCGGCAGTTGGTGGACGCCTTTGACATGCCGGTCTTCGAGCAGCAGGGTTTCGAGGCCGACGATCTGTTGGGCACGTTGGCGCGGCGGGCCGAGGCGGCGGGGGCGGAGGTGGTTATCGTCACCGGCGACGCCGACGCCATGCAGTTGGTCGACGACGAAGTGAAGGTGCTTTACCCCAGGCCCGGCGGCACATTCTCCGACACGATTCTTTACGACGTAGCGGCGGTGGCCGGGAAGTTCGGCGTGCCGCCGAATCGAGTCGCCGATTACAAGGCGCTGGTGGGGGATACATCGGACAACATTTCCGGCGTGCCGGGCATCGGGCCGAAGACGGCGGTCAAGCTCCTTGGCGAGTGGGACGGCATCGACGAGATCTATAAGAATATCGAATTGGTCAGACCGGAAAAGACACGAGAGTTGTTGCGAAAAGAAGAAGCGGTGGCGCGGCGGAGCCTGAAATTGGCGACCATTGTCACGGACTTGCCGATTGAGTTCGACATCGAGGCGTGCCGGATAGAGCGGTTCGAGAACACCAAGGTCATACCGTTGTTGCGGGAACTCGAATTCACCAGCCTCATCGCCCGGTTGCCGAAGATCGGCGGCGAGGCGGCCACAACGGGGCGGGCGACGCTTGCGTCGCACGTACAACGGATGGCTGCACCCGCCACCCCGGGCGGGCGACCCAGTGGGTCGCCCCTACCGATGGCACCGCTACCCCCCTCCGTCGAATGCCAATACGCCCTGGTTGACACGGCGGAGAAGCTCGCCGAAGTGGCAAGAAAGCTGGCCAAGGCGGCGAGGTTTGCCCTGGACACGGAAACGACCGGACTCGACACGCTGACCTCAGAGCTGGTGGGTCTTTCCGTCGCGCTGGCGCCGGGCGACGCCTACTACCTGCCGGTAGGGCATGTCGGCGTCGAGGGCGCTCAACTTGAACTGTCCGAGGTCAAGAAAGCCCTTGGGCCGGTGCTTACCGACCGGAAAATCGCTAAGATAGCCCACAACGCCAAGTTCGACCTCCAGATACTGCAGACGGCGGGCTTCACCTTCGCGGGGCTGGAATTCGATACCATGCTGGCGGCCCACCTGTTGGGTGAAAAGGCGCCGGGGCTCAAGAACCTGGCTTCGACCCGCCTTGGCGTGGAGATGACGCCGATAACCGAATTCATCGGCGATGGCAAGAGCCAGATCTGCATCTCCCGCTGCGGGCTGCGGCAGACGGCGGACTACGCCTGTGCCGACGCAGATATGACCTTCCGCCTGGCGGAGCAGTTGGAACCGCAGCTTAAAGAGCAGAACCAGTGGAAACTCTTTGCCGAGGTGGAGATGCCGCTGGTGCCGGTGATCATGGACATGGAGCGCGCCGGAATTGCTCTGGACACCGAGCGTTTGGGCAAGATGTCGGTTGACCTTGGCGGGCAGCTCAAGGCCATCGAGAACGATATCTATGCCATGGCGGGCCACGAGTTCAATATCGCCTCGCCGAAGCAGCTTGGCGACGTGCTGTTCGGCGAATTGAAGCTGCCGGTTGGGCGCAAGACCAAGACCGGCTACTGCACCGACGCCGCCGTCCTCGACGAACTCAAGGATGAGCACGCCATTGTCCGGAAAATCCTCGAATACAGGACACTCGCCAAGCTGAAATCCACCTATGTCGACGTGCTGCCGGGGATGGTCTCAACCTGCGACGGGCGGCTGCACACCAGCTTCAACCAGGCGCGCACTGCTACCGGCCGCCTGTCGTCGAGCGATCCCAATCTGCAAAACATACCAGTGCGCGGTGATCTCGGTCGCGAAATCCGCAAGGCTTTCGTTGCGCCGCCAGGCCACTTGCTGCTGGCGGCGGACTATTCCCAGATCGACCTGCGGGCGCTGGCCCACCTGTCCGGCGACGCCGACCTCATCACCGCCTTCAAGGCCGACGAGGACATCCACACCGCCACGGCGATGCGGCTGTATGATGTGCCCAGGGAAGCCGTCACCAAGGAGATGCGGCGGTTTGCCAAGACGGTCAACTTCGGGGTCATCTACGGCATGAGCGACTACGGCCTGGAGCAAGCGACAGAGATGTCGCGGCAGGAATCACAGAAGTTCATCGCCACCTATTTCGAGCGCTACCCCGGAGTGGCGGCCTACCTCGCGGCGACCAAGGAGCAAGCCCGGAGCCGCGGCTATGTGGAGACCATCCTCGGCCGCCGCCGCTATATCCCAGACATCACCGCCAGCAACCGCCAGGTGCGCGAGGCGGCGGAGCGCATGGCCATCAATATGCCGGTGCAGGGGACATCCGCGGACATCATCAAGGTGGCCATGCTGGACGTCTGCCGCGAGATGAAGGAGCGCAAGCTCCAGAGCCGTCTGCTGCTCCAGGTGCACGACGAACTCATCTTCGAGGTGCCGCAATACGAACTAATCCACATGTCGGAATTGGCGCCGCGGCTGATGGCGGCAGCCATAAAACTTTCCGTGCCGCTTAAGGTGGACCTAAAATACGGCGCCAACTGGGGCGAGATGGAATAACCTTGCGCCCGTTTCCCTTCACCCTGTACTTTGGAGTTCTGCTGGCTTTATTCCTGCTGGCCGTATTCATCGGCAGCGATCCGGCGAAGGCCTTCGATACCGCGGTCTTCAACGCTGTCCAGGAGCTGAGATCGCCGTTTCTGGATGCGCCGATGCGGGCGGTGTCTTTTCTAGGCGAGACCGGCCCGTCGATCATCGTCGCCGTACCGTTCGCCGTGTGGTTGTGGGTCAAGGGCTTCAGACGGGAGGCGGTGTGGTTCGTCATCGCCCTAGCGGCGGTGGCGGGGGTTACAGGAGTTTTGAAAGAAATCATCGACCGCCCGCGGCCCGACGGCGGCGGCCTCAGCTTCGTATCCGGGCACACTTCGTACTTCACGGTTTTTGCCGGCTACCTATTTTTCACCCTCCAGAAAGTGGTGGGTAATCGAAGATGGTTGATCGGCTGGCGCATCGGACTGGTGGCTCTTGTTGTCCTGACCGGTTTTTCCCGGGTTTACCTTGGAGCGCACTGGCCGACGGATGTACTCGGCGGCTTTTTACTGGGGATACTGCTGCTGGCGCCGGTTTTACGGGCGGTTGATAATCAGAGGAGTGCTGAGACATAATCGAGATTATCATTCGGAAGTCCGCTCTTGGTTCGGCAAGCTCACCGCGAACGGACTCTATGGATTCCCCGCTTTCGCGGAGTGATAAGAAAATAGGACGGAATCTTCGTCCTTCCGCCGAAGGACTCAGAATGACGAGAGGGATAAATGCCTGAATTACCTGAAGTTGAAACTGTCACCAACGAGATTCGGCCTTACGTCCTGGGGCACCGCGTTGAGGACGTGAAGGTAACCTGGCCGGGGACGGTCAAGGGCAACAGCGCCGAAGAGTTCATCGGCGGTCTCAAAGGGCAGAAGATCGCTGACGTCCACCGCCGGGGGAAGTTCATCGTCTGGGAACTGTCGAACGGAAAAAGGCTGCTGACCCACCTCAAGATGACCGGCGCTTTGATCGCCCAAGAGGCTGACATCGAACCGCCGCCTTACAACCGCGTCGAAATTACCTTTGAGAACGGGCTGAAGGTCTACTTCCGCGACCCGCGGAAGTTCGGCCGGATGCGGGTTGTCGATCACGACACGGCGTTCGATGAACTCGGCCCAGAGCCGCTGGAGCCGGAGTTCACCGCCGAAATCCTCGAATCGATCCTGAAGAAGCGAAAAAGTCCTATTAAACCCACCCTCCTCGACCAGACGCTCATCGCCGGCATCGGCAATATGTACGCCGACGAGGCGTTGTTCGAGGCTAAGATCCACCCGCTGCGGGCGGCGAACAGCCTTACCCCCGCTGAATACCGCAAACTGCACAAAGCCATCCGGCACGTGCTGACCACGGCCATCGAAAGCAAGGGCGCATCAATCGCCAACTACGTCCGGCCGGGCGGGGAGCTGGGGCACGCCCACTTTGCTTTCAAGGTGGCCCACCGAAGGGGAGAAAAATGCCCGCGGTGCGGCGGGGCACTGGAGAGAATCGTCGTACGGGGGAGGGGGACGTACTTGTGCCCCCACTGCCAGCCCAGCCCGGGCGAGAATACTACCAATACTACAAATACTACCAATATTCAATAACAAGGACGGTTATGAAGACAATCGGAATTCTTGGTGGGATGAGCTGGACCTCTACGGCGGAGTACTACAAGCAGATCAACCAGGGCGTTCAGAAGAAGCTGGGCGGCGTTCATTCGGCCAAGATAGTCCTTCATTCCGTCGACTTCGAGGAGATCAAGGAGACGCAGGCTGCAGGCCGGTGGGCTGAGGCTGCCGCTATCCTCGGCGCGGCAGGGAAGGGTCTGAAAAACGCCGGCGCCGATTTCCTGGTGCTGGCGACTAACACCATGCACAAGGTGGCGGACGAGATCGAGGCAGCAAGCGGCCTGCCGCTGTTGCACCTGGCCGACGCCTCCGGCGAGGCGATACGGAGCCAGGGGTGGCGGACGGTGGGGCTCTTGGGCACTCGCTTCACCATGAGCGAGGATTTCTACCGCGGCCGGCTGCTGCAGAAGTTCGGCATCAAGGTCGTGGTACCGGAAAAGGACGAGCAGCAGGTGGTCAATTCCATCATCTACGATGAGCTGTGTCGCGACTGTTTCCAGGATGCCTCGGCGTGGGCTTGCCAGTTGATCATCGAAAAGCTTATCGCCCAGGGCGCCGAAGCGGTTCTGCTGGCCTGTACCGAATTGCCGCTACTCATAAAGCAGTCTGAGATCAAGGTGCCGCTGCTGGACACGGTGAAACTCCACGCCGAGGAGGCGGTGCGGCGGGCGCTCCAGGAATAAAAATTTAGGAACGATTTTCCGGTTTTCCGCATCTAATCTTACAGACAAGCGTTATAGAATATAGAGCGGAGTTAAACACCGGAGGCTAGCACATGGCCGCGGGCGATAAAAGCAAGGTTACTCAGGTGCTGGTTTTACTGGCGTTCGTGGCGGCACTGGCGGCGGCACTGTACTTATTCTTTGTTCCGGCATTCAAAGGGTACCAAGGAATCATTTTCCCTTGGTCTGTGCCACCGCCGCAGATAACAGGTTGGCAGAAATTCGCTTTCTGGCCACCGATTCCGGGGACGACAGCCGATCCATTTGTGACATTTCTATTTGTTGCCCCGGTTTTCATTGCCAGTCTTGGGTTAATCACTCTTTGGATGAAAGAACCATCTGCTCGGGCGTGGGTGCTGTGGGGATTATTCTTTATAACGGCAATTACGATTGCGCCACGGGCATTCGATTTCGGTTTCTTTTTTGTCCCCGTTGGGGCGCTGCTTTTTGTGGCCGCGTTGCGAGAGACCTTTGACTCCGTCAAGCAGGAAGACCGCCGTCACGCTGTCTGACTCGGAACAGACCACAGGCACCGCCAAAAAGTCAAAAGCCTTGCCTGTATACGCTGCCGTCCTGGCGATATTTTCGTGGCTTTCACTCTTCGCTGTTCCTTTGTTCGATAAAAGCGGAAGGAACGTCTCAGCCTGGCAAAAATACTTCTCGGCAGCCGTTTTACTAATTGCGGCCATTACGGAATCTCGCAGACCCCAATCCGAAGCTATTCGTGGTTCGACAAACTCACCACGACTGACTGGCTAAAACGGGCAGGGAGCGATTGAAGCTGCCCTCACCCGACCTCTCCAGCCGTCAGCGGGAGAGAGGATCAAGCCCATCGTTGCTTAACTCCGCCGTTTTAGATATGCTTTCCTATCGGTATTTGAGACGAGGTTATGGATGAAAGTTTCCCAGCTTTTCGGTAAAACGCAGCGCGAGATCCCCGGCGAGGCGGAGACGATATCTCACCAGCTACTGCTACGGGCGGGCATGATCAACCAGGTAACAGCCGGTGTGTATTCCTACTTACCGCTGGCATGGCGCACGGCGCGGAAAATCATGGACATCATCCGGGAGGAGATGGACGCCGCCGGCTGCCAAGAGATCACCATGCCGGTGCTGCAGCCCGTGGAGCTGTGGGAGAAATCCGGCCGCGGCGCGGCCTTTGGTGCCAACCTGTTCAAGCTTCAGGACCGCAAGGAGAGGACCCTCGCCCTCGGCCCAACTCACGAAGAGGTGGTCACCTCGCTAGCTGCCCAGTACATCCAATCGTATCGAGATTTGCCGCAGCGGCTGTACCAGATCCAGACCAAACTCCGCGACGAACCGCGGCCTCGCGGCGGGCTGATCCGCGTCCGCGAGTTCATCATGAAGGACATGTACTCGTTCGACGCCGACGAGGCCGGCCTGGAAGTCTCCTACCAGAAGATGGTGCAGGCCTACAAGAATATCTACCGAAGATGCGGGCTGCGGGCTATGGCCATCGAGGCGGACTCCGGAGCTATCGGCGGCAAGGCGAGCCACGAGTTCATGGTGTTGGCCGAGTCAGGCGAAGACGAGGTCATCTTCTGCTCCGGCTGCGACTACGCCGCCAACGTCGAAAAAGCCCGGTTCGAGAAGGGCACTGTCACAGTGCAGGAACCGCTGCCGCTTGAAGAAGTCCCAACGCCGGGCAAAGAGTCCATCGAAGATGTGGCTGCTTTCCTGGGCCTGGCGCCGAGCCAGATGCTCAAGTGCGTCTTCTACGTGGCGGATAAGGAGTTCGTCATCGCCGTCATCCGCGGCGACTTGGAGATCAACGAGGTCAAGCTCAAGAACCTGCTCAAGGTTGCCGATCTGCGCCTGGCCACGGCCGAGGAAGTGGCGGAGCAGGGCATCATCGCCGGTTCGGCCTCACCGGTCGGCTTAAAGGGTAAGGTCGTCGCCGACGACTCGCTGGTGTCCTCGGTCAACTATGTCGGCGGCGCCAACGTGGCCGGCCGCCACATGAGAAACATCGTCCCCGGCCGCGATTTCACCACCTTCAAGACGGCCGATATCGCTTCGGCCAGGGTCGGCGCCACCTGCGCACGCTGCGGCGGGAAGCTGGGATCGACGCGCGGCATCGAGGTAGGACACGTTTTCAAGCTGGGCACCTTCCTGGCTGAGACCTTCGGCGCCACCTTCGCCGACGCCGAGGGCAACCAGAGGCCATGCATCATGGGCTGCTATGGCATCGGCGTGGGCAGGCTGATGGCGGCGGCTGTCGAGCAGAACCATGACGACAAGGGCATCATCTGGCCGATGCCCATCGCCCCGTACCAGGTGCATTTCTGCGGCCTGTCGCTGGACAACGAGAGGGTGAAAGCGGCGGCCGAGAAATCGTATGAAGATCTGAGAGCGGCGGGCGTTGAAGTGTTGTACGATGATCGGATCGAGTCGCCCGGCGTGAAGTTCAACGATGCCGATTTACTAGGCATGCCACTAAGGATAACCGTCAGCCCGCGTTCCCTGGACAAGGGCGGGGTGGAACTCAAGAAACGCCCCGAGAAAGCGTTCGCCATCGTTTCAGTCGAGAATGTCGTGGCTGAGGTGAAGGCGGTCATTGAGAGGGAGATGCAGGCCGCGGGCTGATTGAGCTTTAACCCCGAGCCTCAGCCTTACCGGCCTTTTGGAGTGCGGCATCGGTTATTCTCCTCAGGTAGCCGCTCAGCTGCTGTTTTTCTTCCACATTCAACATAGATATAAATCCCTCACGGTACCTTGAGGCTTCGACTCGCTCCAATATCTCGATGCCTTTGTCGCTTAAGGCAAGCTTGATTCTTCCTCGTTCGCCTTTTTTAATCGTTACCAGGTTTTTCCTGGACATCCGCCTTATCAGGCTAGAAATTGTATGGTGTTCCCGAATCATTATGCGGCAGATTTCATCGATCGAGATATCGTTTTTTGCTTTTATCAACCTCATCACCGTAGCCTGTTCCAAGGTAACGCCGTGTTTGGCGACTTCCTTCTCGCTCAGGCGGTAAATACTTTGCCTCGCCCGGAACAGACTGAATATCAAGTCAGCATCAGAAACTGACATTTGGCTTGCCCCTGAAGTCATATTAGAAGGTTTCTCCAGATTCATACGAAGCATTTTAACACAGTTCCTCCAACCTATCACAATCAGCTTAACCTTTTCTTAACTAAAAATACGCATATATGCTTACTAGTACTAGTCCTTAGGTACGATGTAATTTTACTAACGTTTGTTATAATATCGAATACGACATATTACAAAATGTAGCTTTAGGAGGCATCACTGTGAGTAAATACCACGCAACCCTATCCCGCCGCGACTTCATGAAGGCTGTCGGTCTGGCCGGTGCTGGCGTCGGCATCGCCGGCGCTGTAGCCCCCAGTTTCAAAGACCTCGATGAATTAGCCGCTGCGGGGACCAAGGAGGTTCACCCCTGGTGGGTCAAGGAACGCGAAGCCAACAATCCCACCTCGGAGATCGACTGGAATCTCTTCAAACAGCTCGACAAGAAGACCACCGGCATGCCGACGGCCTCAGCCGAAAACGCGGCTTTCCGAAAGACCCGGGATGAGAAGTTCGATCTGGAAGGTTTGACCCAGAAAATTCCCGGCCGCGACGTCCGCTGTGCCGCCTTGGCCGATATGGTCACCGGCCTGCAAACCGCCGCCCCGTGGGATGGGCCTACCGGAATCACTCCGCCCCAAGAAAGGGGCGCCAGCCGCTGGGAAGGCTCTGCCGAGGATAACCTGACCATGTTGCGGGCTGCTTTCCACCTGGCCGGCGCCCAGATGACCGGCGCCCTGGAACTTAACGACAAGACGCTACAAATCTTCGACAAAGACGCCGTCGTCTTCGAGAACATAGACCAGGGCACCCAGGACGCCAAGAAGGTCTACCACATACCAAATAAAGCCAAATACCTCGTTGCATACTCAGTACAGCAGAACTACGTTCAGAGCCTGTATCAGCTCCGCGAGGACGAGGCTTATCCCGGCAAGTTAGCCATGCCTATGCCACTAGGCCGCCCGGCTATCCACCGCGCCTATGGCGACGGCCGCTACACCGAATGGCAGGCGATGCGCTTCATTAAGAACCTGGGCTACGGTGCCTACAAGGCTGGCGTAACCACCAACGTAGCGCTAGGTATCTTCTCCGGTCTGGGCGAACAGGGCCGAGCCACCTACATGATGACGCCCCGCGCCGGCCTTATGACCCGCATCACGAACTACATCATCACCGACCTCCCGGTGGCCGCCACCAACCCGATAGATTTCGGCGGCACCAAGTTCTGCGAGACCTGCATGCGCTGCGCCGAGAAGTGCCCCTCGGATGCCCTAGGCAAGCAAACCGAACCGACCTGGGAAGCCGGACCCGGCAACCGCCCCGGTTACCGCGGCTGGCGCGTCGACTGGCTCAAGTGCATCGAGGTTGGTGCCCCGTCCCGTTGCGGCGTTTGCCATACCCTTTGCCCGTTCAACCACCCGTCCGAAGGCATGATCCACCCGATAGTCCGCTCGGTGGCGGGCAATACCTCTGTCTTCAACCAGTTCTTCGCAGATATGGACCGGGTCTTCGCCTATGGCGAGCCCAAGAGCCATGAAGAACTCGAGGCCTGGTGGACTCGAGACCTCAACAAATGGAAGGGTGACGTCACCCACGGCACCGGCAAGTTCAACTGGTAAAAAAACGAGAGAGGGGAGGCTTTCCGCCTCCCCTCTCTCGACAACCTAACCAATATCCTATATGATAGCCGGATGATGGGCGTTTCAAGCTTTGCCCTCCGCTTCAGGATCCTATGACGACTGTCTCAAATAAGCCATCGATCTCCGTAACAGCCAAAAAACCGGAAAATTCACTCTGTGTTTACCACGTGGTGTACGAACCGACCTTTAAGTCGATTATCTTCCACCATTGGACTGAATGTAATCTGAAGTGCCGCGGCTGCTACTGCCGGCGGGAGAAGATAGACTTTTCACTGCTGCCGGACTGGCAGGTACGCCTTTCCACCAACCCTCCTGAATCTCCCCCGGAGGTGTTGCTCTCTCTCAGCGAAACTCTAAAGTTGACAAAAGGGCTGGCGATTGATCGAGCTATTTTCATTGGGGTAGAGCCGACGCTCGATCCTGGGTTGCCGCGGTTGGCGCATGAACTCAAGTCGCGGTACGGCAGCTACAACATATTGTTCACCAACGCTGTTAGCCTGCCGGACATCACCGACATTGACGAGATTATCGTCAGCCTCAAAGCCGTGACGCCGGAGGTCTACCGTCAATACACTGAAGGCGACAACCGCAAGACGCTTCAGAACTTCCGGCGTATTTATGAATCGGGCAAGAAACTGCAGGCTGAGATTACTTTCATCCCAGGGGTTATCGACGCCCCTGAGATCGAAGAGGCAGCGAAGTTCATCGGCTCGATCGATCGGAACATCCCGTTGAGGATTACCGGGTTTATCAAGCTCTCCAACATGGAATTCCGGGCACCGACCGGAGAAGAGGTCGAAGCCGCGGCGCGGTTGGCGATGAAGCATCTTGAGACGGTGAACTACCTTTCGGGCGACATGCCCCGGGTAGGCGAACCGCCGGTCAGACTATTTTAGAAGGTTTTTATGCGAGTATTGCTGGTTAATCCGGGCTCCGAGGTCAACCCCCGATTCAATACCTACGCCGTTTTCCCGAACGGGCTTTTATTTTTAGCGGCGGTGCTGGAGCGTGCCGGGCATGAGGTCAAGGTCTACGACAACGTTGTCGACCGCCAAAAGCCGACTGATTTCAAAGACTTCAACCCCCAGCTTATCGGCTACTCAGTGCTGACCGGTCCGGACATCACCCAAGCTATCCTCCAGTCGAAGGAGTTCAAGACTCTCTATCCCGAGGCCAGGATCGTCTGGGGCAATGTCCATCCCTCCTGTACCCCGGAGCAGACGATGGCTGAAGAGTATATCGACTACGTCATCGTCGGCGCCGGCGAGACAGCACTGCTGCAACTAATCGATTATATCGAAAAAGGTGCGCCGCGGCCGGTGGAAATCGCCGGGCTGGTCTATCGCGAAAACGGCCAGTTCAAAATGAATGAGCGGGCATCTGAACTCAAGAACCTGGATGAATTGCCCGACCCGGCCTGGCACCTTATCGACGTGCCCAAATACTGGCAGGTGTCCCTGAACACCTCCCGCGGCTGCCCGTTCCGCTGTACCTTCTGCTACAATTCCGCCTTCCATTCCGGCTACCGCGGCGATTTCTCCGCTGAACGCATTATAGCCCAGGTGGAGCACCTGCAGCAGAAGTACGGAGTTAAGTTCATCCGTTTCTTCGAAGATAATTTCACCTTCAACCGCAATAGACTGCACCGCTTCTGCGAGCTGGTGATCGAAAAGAAGATCAAGCTCAAATGGGACTGCGAGGCTCGGGCTGACCTGTCCGAGAAGGACGTGGACCTGATGGCTCGGGCCGGCTGTGTTAGTGTCGGCATCGGGGTGGAGACCGGCTCCAAGAGGCTGCTGGAGTTCCTGAAAAAAGATATCGATCTAGGTGTCATGCAAAAGAGTTTCTGGAACATTGTGCGGCACCGCATTATGCCGCGCATCTACATAATGGAGGCGGTGCCGACGGAAACGCTGGCGGACTACCAGGCGACCCGCGACCTGTTGCATAAAATGGGTGATACACCCTATTTCTATATGCGCTTCGTGCCATACCCAGGGACGCCGATCTATTACTATTGTATCGAAAAAGGGCTGATCAAACCTCCGGAGAAACTGGCCGACTGGCCGCACTTCTCTTTTAACCTGGCGACCCGGGGCAACCTGTCCGAAGTGCCGACAGAAGTGGTGACGGAAGCCTTCGCTGAATATGCCCGGACATACGGGCCGCGGCGGGTGCGCTTCATGTGGCGATACAATAAGCGCTTTTTCCTCTCTATGATCAAGAACCCGCCGCAGTTCTTTGGAGCGGTTAAGGAACTGATCAAGAATACCCTGCCGGTGATGTTCAATAAGAACACCAGCGAAGCGCCGGAGATCAAGGTAGAGGACATCCGGACCAAGAAACTGGCCGAAACCCAGTCCGAGGCAAAAAAATAGAGATGGCTGCCCAGTCCACACCTGATGTCAGGGTTAAGCTCTCACCAAACGCCTCTCGCGTCCTCGAAAAGCGCTACCTGCGACGTGATGATAACGGAGAGATCGCCGAGACGCCTGATGAGATGTTCCGGCGCGTGGCCCGAGCCGTCGCCGCCGTCGAGAAGACCTATGACCCAGTCGCCGACGTTGAAGCCATCGCCGAGGACTTCTTCCAGGCAATGGCCTGTCTGCAATTCCTGCCCAACTCGCCGACGTTGTTGAACGCCGGAGCCGAACACGGGCAGCTTGCATCATGTTTCGTCCTGCCGGTTGAGGACTCGGTGGAGTCCACTTTTGAGGCAGTGAAACACACCGCCATCATCCACAAGAATGGCGGTGGTACCGGTTTCAACTTCTCTCAGGTAAGGCCGCGGCTGGATCGAGCCGGGGGACGCCGCGGGGTGGCCGCCGGGCCCGTTGGGCTCATCGATGTTATTGCCACCGCCGCCGACTACATCAGGCAAGGCGGGGTAAGGCGGGGCTGCAATTCAGTGGTCCTAAACGTGGATCACCCGGACATTCTCGAATTCATCAAGGCTAAAAGCGACCCTGATGCATTGACCAATTTCTACATCTCGGTGGCGGTCACGGACAGCTTTATGTCAAGGGTTGATTCCGGGGCTGACTACCCTCTGGTTAATCCGCGCAGCGGCGCAACGGTGACCTTCCTGAATGCGAGGCAGGTTTTTGACCGTATCGTCGACCAGGCGTGGCATACAGGCGACCCCGGTCTGATTTTCCTCGATCGCATCAACCGCGACAACCCCACACCGCACCTTGGGAGCATCGACATGATCACCGGCTGCGGCGAACAGGCGATGCTGCCATACGAGTCTTGCCCGCTGGGCTCGATCAACTTGGCGCGGATGCTGAAAAGCAATGGGGACACGGCTGTGGATTATAACAAACTCAGCCGCCTGGTGGACCTCGGCGTACGCTTCCTAGATGACGTCATCGACGCCTCGGCCTATCCGGTGGATGTCATCGAACGAACCACAAAAACTACCCGCCGCATCGGACTGGGGGTAATGGGTTTCGCCGACATGCTCTTTCAAATGGGCGTACCATACAACTCCGGCACGGCGGTGAAGGTCGTCTCTGAAGTCATGGGCTTTATCCAGGAGAGGGCGCATCGGGCGTCACGAAAGCTGGGCTTCGAACGCGGTTCTTTCCCCGCCTTCGAAGGTTCTGTCTATGACGTACCCGGAGGCGGACCGATCAGAAACGCCGCTTGCACTACAGTGGCGCCCACCGGAACCCTGTCTATCATCGCCGGATGCTCCTGCGGCATCGAGCCGTTGTTTTCCGTCGCCTTTGTCCGCCATATGCTCGATGGCGAGAGACTCCTGGACATCAACCCGCACTTCGAAGCGGCGGCGCGGCGGGCTGGTGTTTGGACGCCCGATCTGGCGCGGCGATTGGTGCGCTGCAACCACCTCCTGGAGCAGGCGGACGTACCCGATTCGATTAAGAAAGTGTTCGTCACCGCCCATGATATTGCCCCGGAGTGGCACGTCAAAATCCAGGCAGCCTTTCAGCAAAACGTCGACGCTGCGGTCTCGAAGACGGTGAACTTCTCCCATTCGGCAACTCGCGAGGACATCGCACGCGTTTTTCTGCTAGCCCACCGGTCCGGCCTCAAGGGCATCACCGTGTACCGCGACGGCAGCCGAGACGAGCAGCCGCAGTGCACCGGGGAACTGGGCTTGGAACTGGTCGACACGTATTTCGGCAGCAGGCCAGGTCTGGGCGATGACGGCAGCACTGCAAAGGCGATATAATGCCTCATTCACTTTGTATCGAACTTGATCGGGATGTCGAGCAGTTGACGACACATTCGCCTGAACCATCCACCATCGGTGAAAAGGTCTTCGTCTCCTGGAGCGGCGGCAAAGACTCCTGCTTTGCCTGTTACAAAGCGCTTCAGGCTGGACTGGATGTCCGTTACCTGGCCTCGATGCTGACCAGGAACACCGGCCGGCTTTTCCCGCACTACGTCACCGTGCAAGTGTTGCAGGCACAGGCGGCTGCAATCGGCATACCGCTCTTCGAACAGTGGCTCGAAGTACCGGAAAATGTCACCCAGCACGTCCGCTTCGTTGATTACGACCGGAAGTACATGGAGATGCTGGAAAAGCTCAAGTCCTTGGGCATTACCGGAGGCGTATTCGGCGATGTCTCTCGGGGCAACCCTTTCGCTCAAGCCCACTGGGATCGGGTGGAGGATTTCACTCGCCCTGTTGGCATGAAGGCTTATCGGCCTCTGTGGGACCAGGACCGTGAAACGATGATCAGGGAATTCATCGACCTGGGCTTCAAACCGCTGGTCATCGTCACTGACAACCGCCTGCCGGAGTTGCTGGGCAAAGTGCTCGACCATACCATCCTAGATGAGCTCAAGGCGCGCTATGAGCGGTCAAAAGAGCAGGAGCGTATCTACTACCACACCTTTGTCCTCGACGGGCCGATATTCAAGTCCCGCCTTGAGATTACTGAGAGTAAAAAAATAGCGGTTGGCGGGGTATCATACTTGGAAGTCATGTCTTTTGACATGGCGGCCAAGCCTGTCTGTTAAACATGCAGTAAAATAACCCCTTGGACACCTTCAATTGCAGATTTGAACGAAGTTATCCTATCTGAGGTAATGTTTAGAAACTTGTAATTTATTCATAAAGTGCTAAAATACAACTTTAGAATGCCCGCTCGAAGTTTAACCTTTAGTTGGCTTGTGTGATGGGTGATAAATTTCTCAAAGGTGTTTTTCAATGAATCTTTCGTCACTTATCAGGCCTAGAGGCTATTTGTTTATCACCCTGTTGCTGCTCTTAGGCATTTTTGCCTCAGCCTGCGGAGGGGGTTCTCCGAATCCAACTACTACCAATCCAACACCGACGTCCACAACCCCCACCGGTGGCATAATGGATTTTCCATCTGGAAGTTATGCTAATACCAGGCTGCTGGCTGGTGATAATTTCAGAATAAGCTGGACTAACACGGACGATACCATCTCGATTGGCATCAAGGGTAAAACCACAGGGTGGATTGCCATCGCATTGTCCCCGACATTGAGTAAAGGCGGAGCCGACCTGATAATCGGCGCGGTAACGGGCGGTCAGGTGACACTGATTGATTCCTACAGCCCAGGTTATTCCGGCGGTCACCCCCGCGATGCTTCGAGCGGCGGAACCGATGACCTGTATGACATCAGGGGCAGCGAGTCAGGCGGTGTGACGACCATCGAATTCAAACGTAAAATAAATACACTTGATTCTAGGGACGTAGCATTTCAACATGGAAGCAACCCATTTCTATTTGCCATGGGACCCGATGACACGATGGCCAGCGAACACAGCTTAGTGGGTGCGGGGGAAATCATCATCGTCCTGACTCACCCCTAATCTTTCATAGGTCAATTTCTTCAGGTCGTGGGGTTGCCATGACGAGTGGCTTTCGTAATCCATACGAATACCCGGTTTCGCGGGCTGTCACCTTACCCCTCGCATCCGCAAACGGTTTACGACGGCTCGCTGTCGGCTTCAAGAATCCCCCGGACATAGCGCTGCCCGTCTCCCCCGCTACCGCCGTCTGCTACCTACCCCCGGCTCAACAACACCAGGCGTTGGTGATTCTAGCCCATGGAGTTGGCGACACCAGCGCCATACCGTGTCACCTGCTTGCGAAAGCTCTGGCCCGGACGGGAATCGCCGGACTGGTTCTGCATCTGCCAATCCATTCACGAAGACTCAATCCGGAATTTAAAAAGAGGTTCTACAACCTGACTCGGGAGGAGTGGTTTGAATTATACCGAATCTCAGTGATTAACATCCGCCAGGCCTTAGATTGGGCTGCCAGCAGGCCGGAACTGGACCCTGAACACATAGGCATTTCCGGTGTCAGTTTCGGTGGCTACGTTGCCGCCATCGCGCTGGGTCTTGACTCAAGGCTGAAGGCTGGCGCTATTCTTCTGTCGGCCGGGAACCTAGGAAAACTTGCCTGGAGCCGGTCAAGCCGCCGATACGGCAAGTGGGATATTTCCGAAGGGGTGTTTAAGCAGGAACAGGCTGAATATTTCAAATATGTGGATACAGTTACAAATCAGGGGTTTGAGAGTGTGCTGCCGTCTCATCCCGCGTACCTTTTCGACCCCTATACCTTCGTTGCCGCTATTAAGACCAAACCTACTTTACTCGTAAATGCTTTATGGGACGAGTATTTTCCGAAGGAAGCAGCCAGAGAATTCGGAGAAGCTGCGGGTTGTCCAGAACAATTATGGCTGCCAACCGGGCATGCCACTGCCTGGCTGTTTTATCCAATCATCCGCAACCGCGTTGTCAGCTTATTCCGCAACTCGTTTAATGATCCCAACTGATATCAGGTTTACTGCTCGGGCTAATCGGTTTGGTGCCCATACCTTCTAAGAGGAGAATGACCCGCTTCTTTATCTCGTCGCGAATCTTCCTGACCTCGGTGAAGTCTTTTCCCATGGGGTCGGGCAGCGCCCAATCTTCATGCGGAGCATTCACCACCGGGCAGCCGTCCATGCAGCCCATCGTGATGACTTTCTCGACGCCCTGAGCCATCTCGAAGGTTAGAGCCCGCGGCAGGCTCTGTGACAGGTCGAAACCCAGCTCCCTCATCGCTTCGACGACGGCCGGGTTGACTGATTGCCCCGGCTCAGTGCCGGCAGACTCGGCTATTGCCTGATCACCAGCGTAGCGGTTGAAGAAAGCCTCGGCCATCTTGGACCGCCCGGAGTTGTGGATGCAGACAAACAACACCCTTCTCACCAACCCCGCCTCTCCATTCGAAATTCTGGGCACCTGATTCCAAACAGCGGTACCAATTAGTTCAACAGCGACCAACCGAAAGTTTTTTCATCTTCAGGCGCCCCGCGGCGACTAGGATGCTGGATGACTAATATTTGCCGGCAATCTCTTCCTGCTTGCCGGTGACCACGAACACCACCCGCTCACAGATGTTGGTTACCCGGTCAGCGGAGCGCTCCAGGTTATGGGCTGCCCAGATGAGCCGGGTAGCCCGGCTGACCGTTTTGGGGTCCTCAGCCATGAAGAAAAGTAACTCACGGAAGATCTGGTCGTAAAGGGCGTCGACCTCGTCATCCTCGTTGGTGACCACCCGCGCGGCTTCAGCGTCCCGCTTAATGAAAGCGTCCAGCGCTCGGTGCAGCATGTCAGCCGTTTTTTCCGACATCCGCGGCAAGTCGATCAGCGGCTTAAGCGGCGGCTCCTCGCCCAGCATAATAGCAATCTTGGCATTGCCGGCGGCATGATCGCCGATACGCTCCAGGTCAATGATGATATTTAGGACAGCTACAATGATCCGCAGGTCCCGGGCCATCGGCGCCTGGGTAGCGATGAGGTGGATGCAATCTTCTTCGATCTCGTAGCGTTTGACATTGATAAAATCGTCGTCCGCTACCAGCTTGCGGGCCAGTTCGATGTCGCGGTTTCTCATCGCCTCCATCGATAGGTCTATAGCTTTCTCCACCATGCTGCCCAATACCAGGACCTTGTCCTGGAGTTGTTTTAAGTTGCGCTCGTAATCGACTCTCATAGCGATTTGCCTCTCTTAGCCGAAACGGCCGGTAATGTAGTCCTCGGTACGCTTGTCGCGGGGGTTGGTGAACAGGTCGGTGGTCGGTCCGTATTCGACGAGCGTACCCGAACGATCGTCGTCGACCATCATGAAGGCCGTCATATCCGAGACGCGGGCTGCCTGCTGCATATTGTGGGTTACGATGACGATAGTATAGGTACAGGCCAGGGTGCGCATCAAGTCCTCAATCTTTAAAGTGGCAATTGGGTCCAGCGCCGAACATGGCTCATCCATCAGGATGACTTCTGGCTCCACCGCCAGCACCCGGGCGATGCAGACGCGCTGCTGCTGGCCGCCGGAGATGGACAGGCCAGACTGGCCCAGTTTATCTTTGACCTCATCCCAGATAGCGGCCTGGCGTAAACTTTTCTCGACGATCTCTTCCAGCACATGCTTCTTACGGATGCCGTGGCGACGCGGCCCGTAGGCGACATTGTCGAAGATGGACATGGGAAAAGGATTGGGCTTCTGGAAAACCATGCCGATGCGCTTCCTGAGTTCTACCACGTCGACATCCCTGTGAAAAATGTCCGCACCGTCGAACTCCACAAGTCCCTCGGTGCGGGCAGACGGAATAAGATCGTTCATACGGTTGAACTGCCGCAGCAGCGAAGACTTGCCGCAGCCGGAGGGCCCGATAATGGCGGTTATACCGCAGGCCGGGATGTCCAGGGTCACGTCCTTGAGCGCCCGGAAGTGGCCATAATAAAGGTTGACCTTTTCGGTTCGCAGCTTGCCGGTTCCGGGGACGCAACCGCAGGCGATGGATTCTTTTTCGGCGGTAATGGAAGGTCTGACGTCCATATGATTACCTCTTGCGGGTCTTTACGCGTATTACGGCGACCACTATGTTGAACAACAGCACCATCGTCACGAGCACCAGCGCTACCCCCCACATCACCTCCCGCGGCATACCCGGGACGTGAGCCGATACGGTATAGAGGTGGTATGGCAAAGCCATGAAACGGTCAAAGGGCGAAGTCGGCAGGTTGGGTACCAGGAAGGCGGCGCCGACGACAAGTATCGGCGCTGTCTCGCCGGCGGCCCGGCTCATGGCCAGGATGGCGCCGGTCAGAATGCCGGGAGAAGCCTCCGGCAGCACAGCGTGGCGGATAGTTTGCCACCTGGAAACGCCAATGGCCAGAGAGCCGTCCCGATATTCCTTTGGTACAGCGATGATGGCCTCTCTGGAGGTTGTAATGGTCATGGCCAGTGCCTGCGCAGCCAGGGTTAAAGAAGCGGCGATAAGCGAAAGTCCCATGTCGAGTGCCAGGACGAAGACCGCCAAGCCGAATAGGCCGAACACAATGCTAGGAACGCCGGCCAGATTGATAATAGCCAGGTTGATAAGCCGGGTCAGCCAGTTGTCCCGGGCGTATTCAGCCAGGTAGATGCCGGCCATAACGCCGATGGGCAGGGCTATAAGGATGGTGCCCAGCATGAGGTAGGCGGTACCGATGATGGCCGGCAGAATACCGCCGGCTCTGCCTGCCTGTGACGGACCCTGGCTGATGAAGTCCCATGAGATAACGCTGTAGCCGGAAGTAACCATGTAGATAAGGATCAGGATGATCGGAATAACGACGACCAGCATGGCCGTAAACAACAGACTCATGGCGGCTTTCTGGGTCAGCTGCCTCGATCTCAGGTTTGACATCGTCATCGTGTTATTGTCATTACTTTAATTTCTGGCGAACTTGCGCTTTTGGGCGTCCAGGACTCGGGCGGCGATGAAATTGACCAAAAGGGTCAGCATGAACAGGACCAGACCTATAGCGAACAGGGCTTTGTATACCGGACCGCCGACCACCGCATTGCCGATGCCCGAAGCCACGGCCGCAGTCATCGGCATCATCGGTGTGAAGGGATTATTCGGCACCGCCAGCGCGCCGCCGGCCACCATCAGCACCGTCATCGTTTCACCGATAGCCCGGCCAACGCCGAGCATGATAGCCGCCGAGACGCCGGACAGGGCCGAGGGGAGGCACACGTGCCAGATAGTCTCCCACTTGGTAGCTCCCAGCCCATATGACGCCTGCCGGTACTCGTCTGGCACCGCCCGCAAGGCGTCTTCCGAAACCGAGACAATGACCGGCAGGCTCATCATGGCCAGCATGATGCCGGCAGTGAAACCGGTCAGCCCGGTGTTGAGGCCGAGGGTGTTCTGCACCCAGGGCGAAAGAAGCAGCAAGCCGATGAAACCCATGACCACCGACGGGAAGCCGGAAAGGAGTTCGACCAGCGGCTTGACCGTATCCGAGACTCGGCGTGGCGCCACTTCGGCCAGGTAAACGGCGCAGCCGACGCCCACAGGCACGGCAAGAAGGGTGGATACCCCAGTGACCCATAGGGTGGCTACGAAGAACTGACGGATACCTAACACTGGCGGTTCGGAGAACGGCAACCAGCGGTCCCCCGTGAGGAATTCCCAGGGTGAGGTCTGGAACAAAGCCGGCAGACCCTGCTGCAGCAGGATAGCAAAGACACCCACAAGCACAACGATGGCCAGTAGACCGGTGAAGCGGATGGCCAGTTCGATCACCTGCTCCAACGGGCGACGGCGTTTACGCAAACTCGCAGTGGTGCCGATAACCCGGCCTACCTGGGAATTAACCACGCTAGACGATACCCGCTGTTGAAGTTGAACAATCGGCCGCCGGTTGGGTGATAGGTTGTTTTTTACCGTCGCGGTCGACGCTGACGAAAGTGATTCGGGTCTCAAAGAGAATGGTTTCCGGGCAGGCATGCCGCCGGGTGCCGAAAACTTGAACCTTATACTGCACCGAGGTGTTGCCAAGGCCGGCGCGTTCGACGTCGAATCGGATGATCTCGCCGCCGGCCACCGGGTGGTGAAAGGCTACGTTGTCCAAAGCGATGGTGACGAGGCGGTTGCCCGGAAACTCCTGGTTAGCGGTGATATAAGCAAACTCGTCTATCCATTTCAGCATGTTGCCGCCGAAAAGAAAGCCGTCGTGGTTCAGGTGTTCCGGCAGAATCAGTTTGTAGTGGTCCACTCGCCCTCGGAAAATTCGAATTTTGAACCGGCCAATTATAACACCCGGCGCCGGCGCTTTTCACCGGCGATGTGCGGGCTGCCGCTCTAACGGCGGCAGCCCGCAACGATCGAAAGATGTCCTACTTCAGGGCGACGAAACCTTCTTCTTCAACGATCTTCTGGCCGGCTGCCGACAAGGCGTAGTCTATGAAGGCTTTGGTCAGACCAGTGGGTTCACCAGCGGTGTAGTAGTACAGGTATCGGGAGATCGGGTAGCTGCCGTCTTTGGCAGTAACCAGCGTCGGGGCTACGGCGGGGGACTCAGCGGTCTTTTTGATGGTCAGCGTCTTGACGGCGCTGGTAACGTACCCCAGGCCGGAGTAGAAGATGGCGTTGGCGTTCTGGGCTACCTGGGTGATACCGACCTCAGTGGAGGGCAGCAGCTGTGCTCTGGTGGAAAACTGCAGGGTCTTGTCCTGCTTACCGGCGATCAGTTTCTGAACGACCTCTTCCAGGAAGTAGGCGTAGGTGCCGGAGTTGGTGTCACGGGACAGGATAACGATGGGGGCGTTGTTGCCGCCAACCTGGTTCCAGTTTGTAACCTTGCCGGTATATATGTCGGAAAGCTGTTCGATGGTGAGGGTACTGACCGGATTTGATGGATGGACAACAATGGACAGGGCGTCGAGAGCTACCTTGGTCTCCACCACGGTTACGCCATTAGCTTTGGCCTGGTCGATCTCGGACTGCTTGATCGGCCGGGATGACTGGGCGAAAGTGGTAGTCTTATTGATCAGGGCGGCGATGCCGGCGGAAGAGCCGGGACCGGCCACGGTGATGTTGACGTTTTTGTGGAGCTTCATAAACTCCTCAGCCCAGCGGGTACTGACCGGGGTGACGGTGTTGGAGCCGATAATATCCAGGGTGCCGGACAAAGTGTCGCCCGGGGCGGTCGTCTGACCGCCGCCGCTGTCACCACCGCAGCCGGTCAGGCCGACGGTCAGGGCAAGGATGAGAGTCAGGGACAAGACTATACATTTCTTGAAACCAGTTGTTTTCAATTTTTTCTCCTCTTCTTTTCTATGTTTACAGGGCCGAGACGACCCCGGTTAAGAAACGCGACCGGATTGACAGTTCGCTGATAATTTCCGGGTGATCGAAGATAAGATGCAGTACCGCCTCGGCGGTGGTCAGGTTAGTTGCCAGCGGCACATTGTGAACGTCGCAAACCCGCAGCAGTGCGGTGACGTCGGGTTCGTGGGGCTGGACGGTTAAGGGATCGCGCAGGAAGATGACCGCCCTGACCACGCCGGAAGCCACTAGGGAGCCGATTTGCTGGTCGCCGCCCATTGGGCCGGACTGCATCAGGGTGACAGCCAGATCAGTGCGGGCCTGAATCAAGAGGCCAGTGGAGCGGGTGGCCACCAGCGACAGCTTTGACAGCTCTTCCCTGTGATCCTTGACCAGGGACAGCATCTCTTCTTTCTTGTTATCGTGGGCGATAAGTGCCAGGGTGATGTTAGGTGCCATATTCACCTCGTCGTTTTTATCATTACTTATCATCATATGGTCACAGTATAACTCCGGCACTTTAAAGCGCCTTTAAGAAAGGATTAAAGATTTGTTAAAGATTTTGAGAAGCGGCAGCGCGTGAAGTTCCCCCTAAATGGCAGGAGAATGTGCCGGCTAATCCCCGATATGATTAGACATGATCCCAGCACGGTCTTGAAACCGCTGGAGGCTGCGGGCAGAACGAGTGATTAACAAAGCCGGATGCGAATTGAAAGCCGGGTAACCAGCTGTTGCCGGATAGACTGCGAAACTATCCGGGCAGGGTGAAAGTGAACTTTGCTCCCTTGCTTGGGGCGCTTTCGGCGCGGAGGTCGCCGCCGTGGGCCTGGACGATGTGCTTGGCGATGGCCAGACCTAGGCCGGTACCACCGCCGGAACGGGCCTTGTCCGCTTTGTAGAAACGCTCGAAGATGCGCGGCAGGTCGTCAGGCGAAATGCCGACGCCGGTGTCTTTGACAGAAATCTCTACGCCTTTGGATGTCGCCGCGGCGGTCACGACGATTTTTCCATCAGGCGGGGTGAACTTTATAGCGTTGTGTATCAGATTGACCAGCACCTGCTCAATACGGTCTGCGTCGGCAGGTACCGATTTGAGGTTCGGTGCCGCCTCAACAACCAGGGCTAATTTCGCCCGGTCGGCCTGAGGCCGCAGCCGCTCGACGACCCGCTCGATGAATGGGCCAATGTCCAGTGATTTTTTTTGCAGCGCCGCCTCGCCGCTTTCGATGCGTGAAAGTTCGCCCAGTTCGCGTACCATCTGGGTCAATTTATCGGTCTCCACCTCGATGCGGCCGAGGAAGTCAGCGGCCACCGCCGGGTCGTCGCAGGCGCCGGCTTTCAAGGTTTCGGCTAGCAATTTCAAAGATGCCAGCGGGGTACGCAGCTCGTGCGAGATGTTAGCCACGAAGTCACGGCGCACCCGTTCCAGGCGTTTGATCTCGGTCAGATCGCGGATGACCATAACCGCCCCGGGCTCGCCAGGCAGCGGAGACACGGTCACGCCGTAAACACGGCGGCTTGGCCGAACTTCAACGGCGCCCTCCTGTTGGCTGCCGCTCGAGAGGCATCTTTTAAGCAGAGAGTCGAATTCGTGATCACGTACCGCCTCAATGAAGGTGTGTCCGATGGCCTTGTCTTTGAGGTGGAACATCCTCTCGGCTGCCTGGTTTAGGTGGACGATCTCTCCGTGTCGGTCAACCATAATGATGGCATCGGCTACGCTTTGAAGCATCAGCTCCAGGTGGGAGAGCTCGGCAGTGGCCTGCCGCATCCGGTCGCCGACGCGCTTGGCCATCTCGTTAAAGGCGTGCTTGACATCAGCCAGTTCGCCTATAGCTACCAGGCGCACCTTGTCCGGCGATTCCCCGCCACCCAGCTTCTTCATAGCCACCTCAAGTTCAATCTCGTCGTCGCTCATTGAGGGCACCTGGAGGTAAATAACCACCGACACCGCCAGTGCCGCAACGGTACCGGCAATGAGCAGCGTCAAGTCGTAACCTCGCACTGCGCCAACCACCAGAAAGACAGCAGCCAGGGTGAGCACGGTGGAAATGATCAGGCGGCGGACGGATTGGTCTGTCATCAGCCCTCGAATTTGTAGCCCAGACCGCGCACAGTCACCAGGTGCTTCGGCCGGGACGGTTCAACTTCGATTTTTTGCCGCAGCCAGCGTACATGGACATCTACTGTACGGGAGTCGCCGGGATAATCTGAACCCCAGACGCGGTCAAGCAAAGTGTCGCGGGAGAAGGCCAGCCCGCGGTTGGTCATGAAGAAACTCAAAAGGTCGAACTCCCGGGGAGTGACGTCAACCGCTTGGCCGCCGACAGATAACCGATGGCGCGCCTGGTCAACTTCGACGTCGCCCGCCTTGAGCACCGAACCTTCCCGCTGCGATACCGCATCGAGGCGGGCCAGTTCGCCACGACGCAGCATCGCCTTGACCCGGGCTAAAAGTTCACGCATAGAGAATGGCTTGGTGAGATAGTCGTCGGCGCCCAATTCCAGTCCAAGAACCTTGTCAATCTCTTCGCTGCGGGCAGTCAGCATCAGAACCGGAGTCGAAAACTCCCGCCGCAACAGTCGGGTCAGTTCGAAGCCGTCCATGCCCGGCAACATAACGTCCATAATCACGGCGTCGGGCTTTTCGCGGCGGATTAACTCCAGTCCGGCAACGCCGTCGGCGGCGGTGAAAACAGCAAACCCCTCCCGGCTCAGGTTGTATTTCACCAATTCGGCGAGGGTCCGGTCGTCCTCGATGACGATGATTGTAGACATATAATCAGTATACGAATTCTGCTCAAAGGCAACAACTACTCTCCCGTGAACTTGCTAATAAGGCTCCAAAACACGTATCATTGCCCCATGTACCGCCGATACCAAAGGCCGTTCTACCAGGACCCCCTGCTTGTCCTTATCGGCTTGAATGTCGTATTTTTCTTATTGACGACCGGTTCTGACGCCCTCCTAATTCGTCTAGCCATCAGCCCGGCTACCTTCTTATCCGAGCCATGGACTGCAATCACCAGTATGTTCGTCCATGCCGGGCTTTCCCACCTGCTGTTCAATATGCTGGCACTGTACTTTTTCGGCAGCTACCTAACCCAGATTGTCGGAGAACGGCAAATGCTAGCTGTTTATTTCATCGGTGGCATCGTCGGCAGCCTGTTTTTTTGGCTCCTCGGACCGTCGAATGGCTTGGCCGTCGGCGCTTCCGGGGCAATTTTCGCCCTGGGCGGCGCGCTGGCAGTGTTGCGGCCGATGACAAAGGTAATCATTTTTCCGATACCCATCCCCTTACCCCTCTGGGTGGCAGTTATCGGAGGGGGACTGTTGATTTCACTCGCGGCCAACGTGGCTTGGGAATCTCATCTCGGCGGTTTGATAACCGGCATCGCCGCTGGTCTGGTGAACCGCGGCCGCCTCCGGCTCTAATATCCCGAAATAATCCTTGCCATTATAGTCATCTAAGTCTATACTCTTCCTAATATGCCTATAAAAATTCTTATTGCTGACGACCAGCCACAGATCCGCAATCTGGTAAAAAGCATGCTTTCGGAGTATCTCGTACTCCAAGCCTCTTCCGGCGAGGAAGCGCTAAGAGTCGTCCGGGAATCCAGGCCGGATCTGGTGATCATGGATATCCTGATGCCTGGGATGGATGGCTTGACCGCCTGCAGTCAGATTAAGGCTGACCCAGCCACCTCACAGATCCCGGTGCTTGTACTGACTATCATTGACCATGACCTTAATCGGCGGTTTGCCAACAATCTCGGGGCCGACGGGTACGTCACCAAACCTTTCACCGCCGACCAGCTTCGGCAAGCGGTGGCTGGCCATCTTAAACCTGCGGAAAAAATTAGCCCGGGAGCATAGACCTGCCGGACGCGGCCACCAATTCCCACAACCTCTGTTCGATACCTGATCCGGATTTCTCGTCAGCTCTTGTCCGAACTTTCCAGCCTCCGCAATAAACCTTCGGCCATGGTCAACGGTAAGCCTTCTTTATAAATATCAGCCCAGGGATCCGGGCGGTTTGCTAAAAGGTCGAAAACAGTAACCATATTGAATTGTGCTGGTTTGAGATTGGGGCTGGATAATTCCTCCCAGGTAATCGGCACCGCAACCGAGGCGCCTTCCTTGGCACGTACGGAATAGGGTGCCACCGCGGTTTGAGCGAAATGATTGCGGTTGGTATCTATAAAAATACGGTTTCCTCTTTTAGCTTTGGATATCTCAACTGTGGTTTCATCCGGGTGTTTCCGCTGGTAGAACGCGGCTACGCTGTCAGCGAAGCTGTCAACCAGCCCGAAGTCAGCGCTCCGGTCCAAAGGTACAGCGAGGTGCACCCCGCGGCTGCCGGTGAGTTTAATGAAACATTTCAGGCCAAGCTCCCCTAGCAGCGCCCTCATTTGAAACGCCGTTTTCTTTACCAGCTCAAAATCTTCCACTGGGGGATCCAGATCAAAAACCAGCAAATCGGGATTACGTGGTTTATCGGCGCGGGCCAGTGAAGTATGGATGACAATCACAGCCTGCTGCGCGAAATAGACCAGGTCCGCCGCAGAGTTCGCGGAGGCATAGTCGACAATATCCTTGACACCGAGCGGAATCCGTTTTATCCAGTCCGGGTAAGATGCAGGTGCCTGTTTTTGGTAAAAACCTTCGGCATTGATGCCGTCGGGAAAACGCTGAAATGACAGCGGGCGGTCCTTGATGTGGGGCAGCATGACCGGAGCGATTTTTAAGTAGTAGCGGATCAACTCCCCTTTTTTGATCCCAGGGAACAACTCTTTTTCAAGATTAGTCAGCTCTATCCGGTGACCGTCAACGGTGGTTTTCATTTTTTTGCCATGGATTTATTGTCACCTGCGACTGGCGATCCCTCAAAGGGTGGTCCCGCAGCCGTATTTTCCGAAACTCTCGTCGCTCGGGAATGCTAACCAGATCAACTCAATCTGCCTGCTTTAATAATCAAGAGTTACGGCCGTTTGTGCTTCAATCGGCAGCGTGATTGCAACCGGTTGATTGACTTTATCCAGTACCATGCTCATGGTCATTTTCATTTTCATCCCCTGAACATCAATATCGACAATCATATCGGTTTTAATTGTCATATAAGTTGTTGTATCTACCCAAAAAGTTACCTCAAGCTGCTTGAATGCTTGGGCGGGGTCAACAATTCCCAAATCAGCCAGGTTGCTGCCTGAAGCACCGAGGTATGCCATGAAGCTACCCAGGTCTGGCGATATCTTCACTTTGTAGCAGGTTTTGCCGCCGACCTGCTCCGTCCCGAGAATGGTTAAAGATGCCTGGTTAAGCAATATTTGATATTGCTTCCCAAGGTCTTGAGACAGCCACATGTCCCGGAGGTCAGATGCAGGCAGGGCAAACTTGTACCATACGTTGGCTTGAAGTTGACCGTCCGGGACGTTAACTTTGATATATTCCGTATCGTTAATGATATACATCTGGGTGACAACCCCAGCGGTATTCATATCAACGAAGACTTTATTGCTGCCGATATCGACCGCCATGGAAGCCGTGATGTCAAAGTCCATCACCATCCCCGCTAGTGACATGTTCATTACGGTCGTCAGCTTGCCTTCATAACTGGTTAGCAACGCTGAGGTGGAAGTTATCGAATTAAGAAGGGCTCCCGGAGTCGGGGTTACCGGCGGAGAGGTGGTTTGGGGGACCGTTTGAACTGGAACAGACACGCTGCCGCCGGGTTCGGTTTGCCCAGGGTTGGCGGTTTCTGTCACGCCGTTTCCACCGCAGGCCGGCGCAGACATTATCATATAAATAACCAGGAGAGCGACCAGGAATCTTGATTTCCTCATTTCATCCTCGGAAAGCATTTCTTGGAAGCTTTCACTCCCACTTTGTTCCCTGTCGAGCAATGACCTCTTCAATCTTCTCAATCAGTTCTTTGACTTTGAAAGGCTTTCCGATATAGCCGTCGGCGCCGGTCTCAAGAGCAAATCCTCCGATATCATCCCTGGCGGTGAAAACGACCACCGGAATGTCGGAAAAATCACGTAGCTTGGTCAGGATGTCGAATCCAGTTACAGGGGTCATAAATAAGTCCAGCAGCACCAAGTCTGAATCCCCGTCTCGGACCGCTGCAAGGGCTTCTTCGCCGTCGGAGGTCCCTTTTACCCTGAATCCGGCAATTTCAAGCCCGGCGCAGGCATACTGCAGTATAGCTTCGTCATCATCTACCACCAGAATCCTGATGGCTGGTTTGTCGTTGGAGTTCAAGCTCACCCGCTCCCATTTCCGGCAACCATTGTAGCACTTCGTCCAGCCCCGGGCGACCGCCTGGAGGAAAATATGCAGCTAAATTGCCATTCTGACGGAATTATCGCTGAGCCATTGACGCTTTTCCTGGTATCGGGGTACGAATTGCTCGACAAATTTCCAGAATTGACGCCCGTGCCCCCGAAACTTCAAATGCGCCATCTCATGAACAACGATATAGTCGATAATATCCGGCGGCGCCATGACAAGACGCCAGTTGAAATTCAATGCTCCTCTGATACCACAGGAACCCCACCGCTGCCGCGCGCCGGTAATGCGAAGGCCGCTGGGTCGGCAGCCCATCTCTGAGACACGTTGTTCAATGTTCTGCGTAATAACTTTCCGTGCCTGTGCCCGATACCAGTCTTCTATCAGGTCTCTAGCTTGGGATTCCTTTGCTCTCGGCAGCTGAATGTGACCATTAAAGTCAATTTTCGGGACGCCCGCCTCAACGAAATGAAGGCGGCAGGTTTGCCCCAAGAAAAGAAAATCCTCGCCTTCGACAAAGCCTTTTGGTTCCGCCCGCGGCCTTTGGGTTATCTCCGCCTGTTTGAGGGCGATCCAATCTGCGTGGCGCTTGACAAAACCAGCAATCAGCCCAGGCTGCACGCGCCGAGGGGCGCGAACCACAACCACCCCATCGGCTTTAATTTCAATCGCCATCGTACGCCGGTTGGAACGAATCAGCAAGTAATTGCTTGACCCAGCGCACGTGGTACTCACCAGCGTCGGCATCAGGATTCAGGATCCATTCGGATCATGACACCTGGTCCCCGAGGTCATTCAAAAGTTGCATCCAGCCGCCTCCGCCCGGATCAAGCGACTCTAGCGACGACAAACAGAGTGCCGGGGCCGGCATGAGCACCCAACGCCGCTCCTAGCCTGGAAATGATAATCTTTTCCCTGGGGAACAAAGCGCCGAGACGATCCGCGAGGCCGCTGGCCTCTTCCGGGGTGGTGGTGTGGACCACCGCTAGATCCTCAAGTTTGCCCAGGCTTCCGGCCCATTCGACTAACCGTTCGAGACCTTTCGCCCGGCTGCGCACCTGCCCGGCCGGATGCATCTCACCGTCTTTGACCGTGAGCACCGGTTTGACTGATAGGATAGAACCGACCAGTGCTTTTGCTTTTCCGATGCGCCCACCCGCGGCAAGGTATTTTAAAGTATCAAAAATACCCAGCAGTCTCACTTGCGAAATCGCCGCGTTGACAGCAGCCGATATCTCCTCGATACTTGCGCCGCTTTTAGCCAAGCGTCCGGCCAGAATGGCCAGCAGTCCCAAACCCATCGAAACCGAGAGGGTATCTACCACTTCAAGCGTTTGATTTCCGCCCAGCATCTGTTTGGCTTGCAGCGCTGAGTCGTAGGTGCCTGACAATTTTTTTGAGATATGGAGCGAGAAAATACCGTCCTTAGCGGGCATTATTTCCTTATAAACGTCCAAAAAATCCTTTGGTGACGGTTGGGAGGTGCTGGGGTGCACCGGGTCGCTCTGGAGTCGTGTGTAAAACTGGTCTTCGGTGATCTCAACCCGGTCTTTAAAGACATCTTCGCCGAAGCGCACATACATCGGCACGATCTTGATACCCAATTCCGAAGCGATGGCTGGCGGCAAGTCGGCGGTGGTATCGGTCACAACTTTGACTGTCATCAGACGGACCCTCCTCAAGATTTCCCGAAACGGCGGCGACCGCAGATATGATAACTTGAATTATCGTTCAAAGTAAAGACTTTAATAACCCTGTTGTAAAAATAATCTCCAATAGTCTTATAATACGCGGGACTCTCGATGATGGCAGGAGTATCAACTATCGCCGGACAGATCGTCGTTATCACCGCCGCCTATTTCATCGGGGCATTCCCCCACCTGCTGCTCCTGGCGCGGGTACACCGGCTGAGCACCGCAGGCGACCTTCATATCGCCCTGTGGCAGAAAGCCGGACCACGTTGGGGTCTCCTGGCTACCAGCATTGATGTGCTGAAGGGCATCATTACTATCGTCATCGCCCGTCATCTGGGTTTCGACGCTGGGACGGTGGTCATCTCGGCATTGGCTGTCACCTGCGGCCAAATGTGGCCGGTCTTCAAAAGATTCGACGGAGAGAAGGGCAACACCACCGGTTTCGGCGCTGCGGTCGCATTGGCTGCTGTGCCGACACTTGTTTCCCTCATTCCTGTGTTTACGGCGATCGGTCTAAAAGCCGCCAGGGCTATTCGGCTTAAAGATATCCCTTCCAACGAGCGTTTTAAAACTGGCGCCGGCCAAAGCGCGACCCTACCGCTCGGCGTCGCCCTGGCTTTCTTGGTCCTGCCTCTGATCGCCGAAGCGCTCGGCGAACCCCCGGAAATCGTCAACGGTTTTGCCGCTCTGTTCGGCCTGATCATGCTGCGGCGCCTTACCGCCGGCCTGTTTCGGGACCTTGCCTCCGGAGCATCCCGATGGAAAATCTTCTGGTACCGCCTGCTGCTTGACCGCCCGGTGATTCACCCGTAAATAGAGCCGGGTTTTTGTTATCCAGATTTCAGACGGTTATAATTTATCGTTCCCTGCCTTGGTTTACTGATTTTCCGCAAGATATAGGAGAACGAACCGACGGGCTATCTATTTACATCGGCCGTCGTTATGTCTAATATTACGTGCCTTTAATGACTAAGTTCTTCAACGTGATCAAACGGTTCGCCGCCTGGAAGCATGCATGGCTGGCCGCGATCCTTATCGGCTCGATGATTCTTCATCTGGGTCTGCTGTGGCACCCCAACGAACTGGTGCTGGACGAGCAATATTATGTCGTTGCCGCTCGTGATTATCTCGTCCAGGGCGACCTCCACCAGCCGGAACATCCCCCCCTGGCAAAGCTGGTGATTACCACGGGCATGCAGATATTTGGCGACAATCCGTTCGGCTGGCGTTTTTTCCCGGCCGTATTCGGCGTAGGCGCCATTTTTTTCTTCTATCTCATTCTGCGGCAATTCCCGCTGTCCCAAACCGCGGTGAATATCGCGGTTAGTCTGTTCGCCTTTGAAAACGCTACTTTCTTAATGGCCAGCGTTGCCATGCTGGATATTTTCAACGTCACTTTCATGCTGGCTGGTTTCTGGGCTTATCTCGCCCGCAAATACCCGCTGGCAGTCCTGTTCCTGCTCCTTTCGGCATTGTGCAAGCTGACGGGTCTATTTCCGGTAATCGCCATCGCTCTCCACTGGCTTGTTTTCCGCAGGGATAAGGTTCTGATCCTGGCTATCTCCGGGCTGGCGGCTTACGCTGGTGCCATCTTGGCGGTACCAGGGCTGGAATATCTTCTCACTGGGGATTGGAGCAACCCCTTTAGCCGCATCAACCATCTGTTTACCGTGCCGGGCACCATTACATTTGAAAACTCCACCCACCCCTCCGCCCTCCACCCATGGCAATGGGTCCTGGGGTATTACATCATGCCGTTCTGGTGGTCGCCTCAATACTTGTCGGCAGTTACGCCAACGGTCTGGGCAATAACCTTGCCGGGATTTGCATGGACCTCCTGGCTGGCATGGCGCCGCCGTGGTGAAACGGCGTTCTTCGCCGCCGCCTGGATTTTCGCCACGCTGGTGGTGTGGATTATCTTGGGGGCGATCACCGACCGCATAACCTATATTTTTTACTTCGTCCCGATTGTTGGCGGTGTCCTTCTGGCATTCGCCCTTTTCTTCGACAATGCCTGGGCATGGGTCCGGGGCACGCCCCGAAAAATCCGCGGGTTGATGCCTGAGGGTGTCGGCATCGGAGACCGTGATCCCATAAAGGAGACCAACACCGAAACCAACGCAATGACACCTGCCGGGGGTCAGACCTCGGGGGATTTTCCTCCGGTACCGCCGGAGGAGTACGTCCACGAGAGCCAACCTCCGAAGCCTGGGTGGTGGACGTTAGTTCGCCGCCGTAGGCTGTTTTTCATCGGCATGGGACTCTTTATAACCATCCACCTGGGTTTTTTCCTCGCCCTTTCACCTTTTACCAACTGGTGGCCAACCAATCCGGGGTGAATCTTGCATCAATCTTGAGCATTATGCTATATTTCAAATCTGTCCCGTGGGGCCGTAGTTCACTTGGGAGAACGTTTGACTGGCAGTCAAAAGGTAGAGGGTTCGATCCCCTCCGGCTCCACCAGTACTTTTTTTCGCTGACTTCACACCCATCTCAAAGCCTGCCCCCGGTGTTGGCTGCCGATGTCACTTCCAACACTTTTTCGACGTTCTTGTCGGATACTCCCCGTATTCTGAACCTTCATGCGCCACGGCGGCCGTCGTGAAACTGAATCCAACGCATTACAGCCTGGCCACTCTGGCCGCCTGCCAGGCGCTGGCTATTGCCGTTTCACTGCGCCAGCAGGTCTTCATCGAAGAAGAGGGTATCGTCCTGCCGAAAATCTCCGCTGGACCGCCGCTGGTATATTTTTTTCTCACCGTCGCTGTTTTGGGGCTGACGCTGGCTTTCCTGCCCCTGCGGTTCCTCAAGTACCTGATCAAGGGCATGTTCCTGCTTCTCTACGCCTGGGGCGTCTTCGTGGTGCTGGGACTTTCCCTGCCGGCGGTGGCGGCAGGAATCATCGCCGCGATGGGAGCGCTGGCCTGGCTCAAATGGCCCCGGTTATGGCTGCACAACCTCCTTCTGGGAATAGCCCTGGCGGGCTATGGTTCGGTCTTCGGTTTCATCCTGTCACCAGGCTCGGTGCTGGTCATCATGGCGGTCATTTCAATCTACGATCTGGTCTCGGTTAAATCCGGGCACATGATGTGGATGGTTAAGAAACTCTCCGGCGTCGCCATCGTGCCAGCTTTCATTTTCCCGCGTAGGGGCACCGATTGGAGCATCGAATTGTCCGACCTCCGGCTGGAAAACGAGGCCGACGAGCGTGTCGTATCCCTGCTTGGCGGCGGCGATGTCGGTTTCGCGCTCATACTCCTGGTTTCGGTGCTGGCCGCGGCGGGGATTGTCCCGGCTTTCCTGACCGCCGGAGCTTTGATGTTGGGGCTGCTTTCGGTTTTTTGGGTACAGCGGGCGTTTTTCAAGGGCGGCCCGACGCCGGCAATGCCGCCGATCACCGCCGCCGCCGGCCTGGGTTACGGCTTGATGCTGCTTACCGGCATCGTTTAGTCGACCAGATTTATCGCGACCGCCGCCCGCTCGAAAGTCTCGGCTTGAAGCAGGGGCAGGGGTTGGAAACCCAGCAGCCGCCCTAAAAGCGCGTCCGGGAAAACCTCCAGCCGCGTCCGGAAAAAGGTGGCGATGGAATTGTAGTAATCCCGGGCCAACGCCAGGCGCTCTTCTGTGTCCGCCAGCGACCGCTGCAGTGACAGGAACTGGCCGTCGGCTTTAAGATCCGGGTATTTTTCGGCAACGGCCAGCAACGCGCCGGATACTCCGCGCGACTCCTCAACTTGGCCGGCGGCTGCCGCCTGACTGCGGAGTTCGGCGGCCAGATGCTGAAGCGAGCTTTCGTGGCGGCGGAAGCCTTCCACGACGGCAACCAGGTTGGGAATCAGGTCAGCCCGGCGCTTGAGTTCCACATCAATCTGGGAAAATCCCTGGCGTACCCGCTGACGCAGGTTGACCAGGCTGTTGTAGGCAGTCCATACCCAGGCTGCCGCAACGGCGCCGAGATAGATCCCAGCCGCGGAGAGAACCGCCGGGGCGTAGGAGGTCAGGCCAGCCTGCTGGAGATATATCGCCACGCCGCCGCCGGCGACGATTATTCCGAGCCCCAGCCAGAGCCAGAAGTAAAGCCGGAACCGGTTCGAGTGGTGTTTCTCCTCATGGGTGGAGATGATGAACATGGAGCCCTTGCGCGCCGCGATCTCCGCGGCTACCGCGTCCTGCCGCTCCCTGGCCTGACCGATGACATAGATGACATCGTGCAGGGGCAGTGCCAGTTCGGTGAAGCGGCGCCGGTGGGTGGAACCGCCAACCGCCTTCTCCGGCCCCTTGCCGTAGTAGAGCGGATCGTCGCGGCGGCAGGTTTTATCGAAGACTTTATCGGCGTGAACCTCCGCGCCCTCCGGCATGACGCGGATAACCCCGGTATCGTCCTTCAGGAAGATGGGCACGTATCTGGTCTCTGAGGCAACCGTCTTCCAGCCGCTCTGGGTCTGGGCGTGCCCTTTGGCGTTCACCGTAGTCCGCTGCCAGTGTTCCTCCACTTTATAGGAGTACCAGACGCAGCGGCTGGCGGCCAGGTAGCTTTCCAGCGGCGTCTCCGACTCCGCGGTGCCTTTGACCTCCGCCAGACCGATAAAGACGCCCCGGGTCTTTGACGTGGGCGTTTCATCTATCAGGCGGCGGCGTCGGTAGAAGTGGAAGGCGCCCAGCAGGCAGCCCAATGCCAGCGCGGCGGCGGCCAGGAGGATGAAGGGCGAGGCGGTTACCGGCATCGGGGGAAAGCCTCAAGGCGTTCAGCGGTTTGGTTTTTGTTTTCCGCAGAATAATATAAATCGACGGAAACGATTCCTTTCTGCCACGTTCGATCCTGCCAGAACCCGCGATCAATGCCCGGATCGGCGGAAAAAAGAATCGAATCCCTGCGCGCGCTGCGGCCGGCAGCCAGCGAGTTCCGGAAAGCCGGCTTCAAGCATGGAAACCGGGAAAACAATTCATGGCCGCCAACCGGGGTCAGGTTGTCTGTCAATAACATGGCAGGTATTATAGCACACCAGTTCACAACAGGTGTCAACCGACTTCTGTCGTATTTGGCGCGATATTTTGTTATGTCAAACTTAAGTAAAAGCCCCCAACCGAACAACGTCAGGGCGTGTACCTTGTCGGTACGAAAACGGCAAACCCGTGTTGCCAATCAACTCCTTCGCAACTGGGCGATGCCGCAAACGATGACGCCTAAACCCAAAGGGAGAACGGCGGCCCCAGCCCAACGAGCAACCTTCAGGGCTTCGGGCTGGAAAACGGCGAGATCCGGTTCTCCATGTAAGCCACCAGGGTAGCTAAACTGCGTTGAGAAAGTCCCGCCGACGGCGATTCCGCCAAACACCAAAATGATAACGCCTAGAATTATCTGTAAAACTGCGAGTTTCTTCATGCCCTATCTCCGTTCGCACCGAAGTAAATGGACTAACACTCACGCTTTGTTTGTCGAATTAGGGGCGCTTGCCTTAGTAGGTTACACAGACCGCTGGCAGCCACAGCAATACCCAGTGCGGCAATCACCCAGGTCACATTTATTGCCGAGTTGACCGCTGAATCTGGAAAACGATACAAAACCTCAAGTGTCCCATCCAGTTGAGGCTTGACGACATCCGCCGGATAAGGAAGCACGGCGATATATAAGCAGAGCCCGCCAACAACCGACCCGACGACAAGCTGCGCGGCGCCGGTTATGCTGGTCCATGCTTTTGACTTGATTCCCGTCGCAGGGGACTGCCGAGCGGTAACAGAGGCGAATAGATTAATAAGACCGAGGACGGCGACAATGACGCCGAGCAAGCTCAAGAGAAGAATAAATAATAAGGCATAGGTGACGGTGGTGTCCCAAAGCCAAGAAACGTGCAACACTGTTCCGCCGGCGGCGGCTACGGTTATGTCCGAGGGGAACCGGTGCTGGTGAACATAAGCGCTGAATACGGCGATAAGAATACCGGCCGCCAGTTGGAGCAAGGCTAAGGAGACAGTCCGAATCTTCATATTTTCGAGCGCCTCAGCCGTATCAAATCCAGGGCTATTAGTGTCAAGATAACCGCCATGCAGATTAAGGCAAATAATTCCAACAAGGCGACGGAATCCCACGGCCACCGTTGCTCGATACTGGCTAAAGCCCAATACGGGCCGGGTAGCGGCACCGGCGGCTCTTCACCGGTATAATAGCTGACTGAAAAAGCCGGCCCGCCGCCGATACGCAGATATTGCCCGCTTTTAGCGACAACTACACCCTCGGCGTCGAGGATTTCAACACGGCTCCCGGCGACGCGGTAGGAATAGTCATGCGGCCATATAAGTAAGTGCGACCTGTCACTACTACTTTCCTTCAAACGTAGTAATCCGTCATCGAGGACAAGTCTGCCGTAGTTGAGCAACAGCAGGCTGGGGCCCGGTTCATGGCGGACAGGAAAATATGATACCGGCAATACAGGAGTCTGTTGAAGGCATGCTGGCAGAAAAGAGAGGCTAAGGATAAGCACCAAGGGAAAAAATTTACAGAGCTTCATCGGCGACCCCTGCGCATCAATAACCAAAGCACCAAAAGCATGGCAGCCACAACCACCACCGAAACAATGACCGGCCCCAATACACTCTTTTCTTCAGGTATTCCACCGAGGGTAATCCGAGGCAGAACGCTCTTGGTACCTTCAGGGGCTTCAGCGAACCCCGGTTCAGGAAACGCCCAAAGCAAGCCCGCAGCGATGATGGAAGTTAAAAGAACGCATTGTACTGAAGATACAGCTTTCATTGCCGGTATCTTTCGGAAGCTCTACTGCGCCGGAGCCGCCATATTACAAAGGCAGCGGCGGCGAAAAGAGCAAATAAAACACCAAACAGCGCAGCAAACAATGCGTTTGAGGTATTTTGCGGAATCACCACAGTCACCGTCGGAATAACGTGTGGTGGGACCGTCCCACTTGTTATTGTCGGCGGGGCGTCGCCGATACCCAAACCGGAGACATAAATGCTAACGCCGGCGCTCAAACCAGCAATCACCAAAAGCAGGACCAGGTAGGTGGCGATGCCTAAAACCGGCCTCCTGGGGTCAAAATGCAGAGCCTCCAGCAGGTCGGAAAACCAGACCGCCAGCCGGGATTTCTTCTCCGGCCGCTGCGAGACGGCCGTCGCTTTTAATACTGCAGCCTGCCAAAAATCCGACGGCGGTACGGCGGAATCCACCTCGGATTTGAAAAAAACCTCGAGTTCGCGTTCGAGCTTAGCCATCCAACATCACCTCAAACCCTCGTAACCCAACTCTTTGCCAAGATGCGCCAGGGCGCGGGAGATGCGGGACTTGATCGTGCCAAGGGGCTGGTTGGTGATACCGGCGATCTCCGGCACGGTCAGGTCCGAGTAAAAACGCAGCACCACCGCCTCCCGCTGCTCCGGCGGCAGCGTGGTAAGGGCGCGCTTGATCAGCTGTCGCCTTTCAGCGGAGATGAGCTGCTGTTCCGGCAAATCCGTCTCGTCCGGGAAGTCGGCGGCGGCTTCGAGCGGGGCGACAGGCACATGTTTCATCCTGAATTGCTGCTTCACTTCATTAACCACGATGCGTATCAGCCAGGGTTTGACCTTTGAAGGGTCGCGGAGGGACGGCAGGCATCTCCAGATCTGAACGAGACCTTCCTGGACGGCATCTTCGGCGGCAGGCCGGTCATGAGTCATCAGATAGGCGACGCCGAAGAGGACGTTTTTATGCCTCTCGACAAGGATGCGGAATGCCTCCGCATCTCCCGCCTGGCAGCGGCGGACTAAGGCCGCTTCTTCCGGCTCATCCAACAGGAGCGCTCCTTTTGAATGATTCTCTAACAATAGGATGCAGGAACGGGCGAAATCGTTCCATTCTTGGACAGCGGATTTTCGTCACCCATTATAATGGCTGCGGGTAACTTGAGTTAATCCTGGCCAAAGGAAGGGCAAAGAGGTCGCACCCCGGCTTGAGAGAACATTGCGCCCTTAAAAACACTAGTAAGTATAAAAGACCGTGGTGCCGCGGATGATCAGCCGAACGAAGGAATGGTACACCTGGCCGCTTACCGCCCTCTCCCTGCTGAACAACGTCAAATGAATCACCCGTTTGACCTCCGGCTGGTTGGTCCGAAGGTTTTTAACATCGTAGAACGGAGATGACCGGGCGACGGCCGCGGGATCGAAGACGAAGCTGAACTTGCCGTTCTTCACCGGGATCACCCCTTGAGAGGTGATGGCGCCGGGCGTGACCGCCGCGAAGTGAACCTCATCCCCGGTACTCTGACCGTTGATGGTTAAAGTGCCGCTCTGGGAAAAAGTCGTCTGTTCTTTGATTACCAGTGAAAGCTCCGGGCTTTGCGGCAAACGCGACCTTTCAATGACGAAGATCTTGCCGCCCTCTGGCGGCATCCCCGGCATATAACCCTTATTGCCCTGCCAGTCAGCTTCAATGGTATAGCGGTAGACGCCGGGGACATCCAGCGTCCAGCGGTCCTTACTGGCAAAAGAACCGCCGGAATCGCCGGTGCCCTGGGCGGTGAAAGCGCGGCCATCAGGATAAGTCAGCTTGAAAGTGACCACCGCCGGCAGCACCGGATCAATTTGGGCAACCGGTACGAAGGCAGCTCCGGTCTCGTAGGTCATCCCCGGGCGAATGCTTACCAGGAATAGCCGCGCTTTAGTCCCGTCGGCGCCAAGCAGTTCCTCGGCGCCGGGGGCGATGACCCGGTTGTTGTTGGATTTGCCCGGCATGACAAAGCTTGATGCCAGATACCCGGCGTAGGCGGGGGGCTGGCCTTTTTGAAATAAGGCCACGCCGCCGATCAGCCGGTAGATGGTGCCGGGCAGGTCGCCATTGCTCGACGCGTTGATCTGCCCGCCGAAGGAGTTGGGGCTTACCGGCCAGTACGGCGCCTTGAGGCCGTCCGAGCCGACGATAAAACGGGACATGAAACCCGGCCGCGGCGCGCCGGCGTAAAAATATGCCCGGTCGGTGATGAATTCCGGGAACAGCTGGGGTGAATAGTTGTTGGAGGTCTTGAAGCTGACGTTGGTAACGCCGATGGTTTGCCAGCGGGCTTCGTAAGCAAGCGGCGCCGCCTTGAAATCATAGGTCAAAACCGGCTCAATCTTGTTAGCCCCCTGCTGTTCCGACCCGATAAGCAGCACATCGCCGCTGTTATAGGGATAGTTGAGGTGCGCCAGGTGATTTTCGCCCGAAGCATCAACATAACCCTCAAATTTGGTTTCGCCGCGGTCTACGTATTTGCCGCCGATGGTCAGCTTTTTACCGTGGGCGACAATGGCAGAATCCGGCGGGTAGACGACGCCGGCATGGCGTACCGAACACAGCCATAAATGCCCGTCCTGGTCTATGTACCTGGTCTTGATGTGGGCAAAATATTCGCCGGGCGAGTCAAGCGCCAGCTGCATGGCGCCCTGCGCCGCGCCGAAGATGCCTGAAGGCGAGGCACGGCCGGAGAAGGTGAGCGTTTTTTTCTTGCCCGGATCTGAATCAGGATACAGGTCCGCCGCCACAAAAACATCTGCCGGCACCGCCGGAGCGAACCCCAGGTCCCGGCCGTATTTTCCGCCGACCTGAAACGCCGCTCCCTGAAAGGTGGCAGTAGCCAGCGTCATTCTTTTAGCGATGGCGAAACGGTAGCTGCCGCCGCCGTCATACCGGTTGCCCCAGATATCTTCCACATAGCCGGTGACGTTGACCGTGTACTCTCCGTAAGCCGGAGGCTTCCAGGCGGTAACGGCCGGGTTGGAGGTGGTAGGCCAACCGCCGCTCAGAGACGTAAAAGGAAACCGGCCGAGGTCATCGGTATGGCCGTCTGGCCCGATAATCTTGACCGAGACCTCGCCCCGGGTGTGGTCCATCGGTATGGCGTTCCTGGCCTCAATGGTCTGGGTGGGAAAACGCGGCTCCAGCGAATACACCGCCTTAGTCTTGTTGTCATCAGAGTACAACGGCAGGATGACATCATCAGGGATGATGTTGCGGGGCGACAGGGCGAATGAGGCTTTGTCCTCCTCGGCGACCACTCCCGAGTAGCCGTTGGAGCCGTAGCCCGAAAGAATGACCCAGGGCAGGCGGGGTTTAATGGTTGAGGCATCGATAAACCTGCCGTCCGGCTGGCGGCCGCTGACTTTGAAGGGACAGGAATAAAAATGAGATTCAGCGGGCATGGCGGAAGCCGCCGGCCGCTGGGCGAAAGCCAGTCCGGCCAGGGAGTAGTTTTTGCCTTTGGCGACAACGCCGAAATCGAGACGCAGCCGGTAGATGCCCGGTGGCACCTCGGCCGGCACGGTCGGGAGCAGCCTGAAAACAATGCGCCGTTCGTCCGAGGCTGTCGGCGGCGCTTCGAGAGGCACGGTCAGAAATTCGTCCAGCGGCGTCTGGTACCGGCCGCCGAAACGTCGGGTGACCGCCCCTTGAACCCCGCCTTCGACGGCGAGACCGGTGGGCGTTACATAGCTGGACATTCGTTCGTGAGACGGGAAGCGGTGTATCCCGTCGGCATCGAAGGCGCGCTCGGCGGTAACGAGCAGGCAAACCTGTTCGACGATAATCTTGGGTGCCAGTTTCTGGATGATTGAATTCGGCAGGTAGAGCGAAACATCCAGGCTGATTTGGGCTCCCGGCTGCCACGACAGCGCGTCCACCGCCACTTCAGCATCCCACTCCCCGGCCGAGGTTGTGCCGTAACCGAAGAAATGGAAAAAGCCATCCTCAGGCTGGTCTACCCCCAGGTTCTGGGTGCAGGACTCCAGGCCGAAGACGGCAACCCCGGCGCCGGTGAGCGCGGCGCTTTTAATGAACCGCCGCCGGGAAAGTCCGCCGTCAAAACGCCCCATAAGCCACCTTCACAATCAACGTTATCATCCTACTCTTGCCGCACCCGAAATTCCAGAGGCGATAGGGACAAATCAAAGCTTGTTTTCGTCCCGTTCCGATACCGGCGCGAAGCCGGGGTATTTTCTGGAGAAGCCCATGAAATTTTCGAAAAAAGCAGAAATTTTGGATTAAATAGTATTAATCTCCGTATTCAATACCCTGATTAATGAAAATAAATCAGCATGGTACTAGTACTTCAGGACGATGAAATGTTATCGGGATAGGGTTATAAGAGGTGAAGGTAGGCTAACAAATCATAACAAGAAGGAGAAAAAGGCGTGTCTATCTTTCACAGCACAGTCAGCCGCAGGGAGTTCATGAAAGGCCTAGGCCTGGTCAGCGCCGGCGTCGGCGGCGCGATGGCCGCAGCCCCGGCGTTCCACGACCTGGACGAACTGATTCAATCCAGCGTGTCATCCCGGAAGCGCGCCTGGTGGGTCAAGGAAGTCGATGAGCCGACGGTCGAAATCGACTGGTCTTTGATGCAGCGCCATTACAACTACAGCACCCAGTCGGCCGCGGTCGTGGCGGCCTATCCCGGCCTGGAAAGGTACAACGCTGAGACAGCGACCGGACCGAGCCCGGCGGACAGGATGAAAAACAATCAGCCCGGCTACCGGTTGCGGGATCAGGCCCTGGCTTCCGCCAACGGCATCGGCAACGGCGCCCTCGGGGATACCAACTCCAATCTCAAATTCGGTCAGAAAACAGTCCAGACTCCGGAAGAGCGCGGCGTACCGAAGTGGACCGGCTCGGCCGAAGAGGCGACATTAATGCTGAGAGCGGCCATGGTCTTCTTCGGTTCAGCCGAAATCGGCACCGCCGCCATTGATGATCACCATCAAAAACTGATCGGCTTGACCGGCGAGAATCCAAGCATTTCATACTACGACAAGCAGCCCCCGACCACGGTCACCAAGCCGATTGTGTTCTCGCAGACCGATTCGAGTTTCAGGTTTGACGATAAAACCAGAATCACGTATCTGCCCAATGTGCCCCTATACAGCGTGACTTATCTGATCCCGCAGGACAGCGAGTTGAACCGGATGCGCCCCGGGACGCTGGGAGGTGTCGCCCAGACCCGCTACCGCCTGCGCGAGGTGCCGCGCGCCTGCACCCAGGGTTTCATCCAGGGCCTGGGCTACCAGAGCATGCTTGACGAACCGTACCGCGCCATTCCTTCCAACGCCGGCGCCGTACTGGGCGGTTTGAGCGAGAACGGCCGCCACTCCATCATGTCCATCAGCCCGGAATTCGGCGCTTTCGGCGGCTACTTCGATCTGCTGACAACGCTGCCACTGGAGCACACCAAGCCGATCGACGCCGGCATGTGGCGGTTCTGCCAGAGCTGCGGCTTATGCGCTGACCTCTGCCCATCCGGTTCGATAGTCAAGAAAGGCGAAGGCGAGCCGACCTGGGAAGTCCGGACGAGCAATGAACCTAAAGCGCATATTCTGCCATGGGAAGGCATACGAACGGCGGGCGAGTTCCATAAGCTCGGCCGCAAGACCTACTGGACCGATATGCCCCAATGCCAGCTCTGGGTAAGGCGGAATATGAACGGGGAAAGATGCAATGTTTGCTGGGGCAACTGCGTCTTCAACGGGGCCAACGGAGCCATGATCCACCAGGTGGTGAAGGCGACGGCTTCCGTCACTCCGATCTTCAACAGCTTCTTCTCTGCGATGCATCCCACGATGGGCTACGGCATGAGGACCGGAGAGGATATCGAGGAATGGTGGCATATGTCCCTGCCGGCCTATGGCTTTGATTCCACCGTCTATGCCAAACACATGGGTTACTAACAATCAGTATCGTTAGGGTCTACGAGGCGGGCTCTCTGAGCCCGCCTCGTGTTTTAACTCTTCGTACCTGTTAGGGTATTCTATAGGGTAATTGTTGTATCGCGCTGGGGGACGAGCATGAATCCGACAGTCAACAGCGGGCATTCCCTGCTGTTACGAACGCCCTCTGTCAATTTCTTAGCCAAAATGTTTTCAACGGTGGGACCCGGCGCGTGAAAGCCCTTCTGGTATTCCCGCCTCAATGGACGCCGTTCCGGCCTTACCTCAGCTTACCGTCCCTTTATGCATACCTGAAAGACAATGGCGTTGACGTCATTCAAAAGGACTTCAATCTTGAAGCCTATGACTTAATGCTTTCGGAAAGTTACCTCTCCGGGATCAGCCAACAGCTGAAAAACCAATTCTCAGGCTGGGAATTAAAGGACCGGCTGGCGCCGGGCACGGAGCAAAAACAGTACAACGACCTGTTCATGGCGAAAACACTGGCGCCGCTGCTGGCGGGAAAAATCGAGGCCGCCAAAAACACCTACCGGGACCCTCAAAAATTCTACGATCCCGAGATCCTGGCCGGTGCCCGGAACACCATCACCCAGGCGCTGCAGGCGGTATCACTGGCCTATTTCCCGACCAACATCGGCCTTTCGTCGTTCGAAATGCCGTCATTTAAGGGATCGTTCCAGGATTTGAAACAGGCGACGCAAAACCGGCTAGAGAATCCTTACATTCAGCTTTGTGAGGAATACCTGCTGCCGTTTGTGCGGGATGAAGCTCCGGAGGTCATCGGCATCACCATATCCGGCGAGAGTCAGCTCATTCCGGCGCTCACCATTGCGCGGCTCCTCAAGGCCGGAAACAAGAAAGCGCATATCGTCGTCGGCGGCTACGTCGTGACCATGCTGGCCGATGTGATCGTCAAATACGCGGAACTTTTTGATATCTTCTTCGACAGCGCGATTATCAACGATGGAGAACAGCCGCTGCTGGAGCTAATCCGATGCGTCGAGAAGGGTGGATCTTTATTCAACGTTCCGAATTTGATTTTCCGCGACGCCGTGGGCATCCATGTCACCGATAAGAAGCCGCCGGAAGACATCAACGCCCTGCCGCCTCCGAGCTTCGACGGACTGGCGCTGGAAAAATACCTCAGCCCGGAGCCGGTGCTGCCGGTATTGTCGTCCCGGGGCTGCTACTGGAGCCGGTGCGCCTTCTGTACCCACAGTCTGGCTTACGGCATGGCGTACCAGGTTCGGGACCCGGTCAAATTCGTCGATGACATAGAGTTATTAGTGAAAAAACACGGGGTCAAGCACATCGCCCTTTCGGATGAGGGGACTTCGCCGAATTCAATCAACCGGATTGCCGATGAGATCTTGAGACGCGGCCTCGATGTGCGTTGTTCCACCAGCATCAGGCCGGAGCGGCAGTTTACCCCGGAGCTGTGCCGGAAAATGGCTGCCGCCGGCTTCCGGGAAGTTTACATAGGCATTGAATCAAGCTGCGACCGGGTCCTCGGCCTCATAAACAAAGGCACCACGACGGCGGTAAATGAAGAGGTGCTGCGCAACATGTGCCAGGCCGGCATCTGGGATCACGTTTATATCATGTTCGGCTTTCCGGGCGAAACCATGGCGGAAGCCCGCCAGACGTTCAGTTTTCTAGCGCAGAACAAAGACATCATCAGGTCGCTGGGAATAAGCAATTTCTCGGTTGGGCGGAACTCCCGGGTGATGAAGAATCCTGGTGACTATGGCGTGACCCTGCCCCGGTCCACCGAAGACACCGACTTCAAATTATACCTGCCGTATCTGGTCTCGGATGGACTGACCGATATACAAGGCTGGGAACTGACAGCGGAATGCCTGGCTACGGTAGCCACCCAACTGGCCGGTGACGCCTTCCTCGAAAAGATAGGCCATCATTACGATAAAGCCTGCATCTTGCCCCAATACCTCTCACATTATGAGAAAACAGACCCGCTGTTGGCGTCGATTTTTAAGATGAAGAAACCGGCCAGAAAAAAGACGCCTAAGAAACTTACCGCCGCTTCAATGCCGGCCCTCAAGCCCGGCGTGGTGATGGAGCGGCTGCATTTTAATCTTCGGGCAGTCTGGGAAAACATCCAAAACAAACGCGCCGAGCCAGTTTATCCGGACGAAAGCTGGTCCCTGTTCGACATCGAGCGCAATCGGTTCAAACGAATTTCAGACAGCGGCGCGGAGATGCTCTCCGGCTGGAACGGCAAACGGCCGATCTCGGCGATCGCCCGTGATCTGGCCAGAAAATACCGGCTGCCGCTGCGTGAAGTCGAACGGGAGTGTTTAGACATGGCGCAATCCCTTGTCGATGAAGGCTACGCCCTCGCCCTTCAAGCCGAAAACTGACTACACCCCCAACAGCTGGTCCAGGCCGGGGCTGCCGGATTTACCGGGAAACTTTTTAAGGCGGGCAAGGGATTTTTTCATATCCGAGGCGACGCGGGCTTTTTCAGCGTGTCTGAGGCGGTACTTGAACAGCCAGTAAGTAAACTCCCGCATCTCAGCGAGTTTGAGCGAGCGCGAAATCCGCTCGCCGCGTTCACGCCGGAACATTTTCAGCAGTTCGGCGCGGGGCTGGTCGTAGATGCGCTTGAAGCTTTCATCGGCGGTATCGAACGACTTGATGACGACAGAGCGTTCGTCCTTGCGGACTTCTTCCTGGACGGCCAGGATCAGAGCTTCTTCCGCGGTGATGCCGTAAAAATAATTGAGCATCTGGCGGTAGCGCGCCTCGCCCAACAAGCCCTTCATTTCTTCGTCGGAGACCTCCACCGGAGCCTTTGAATTGAAAAGGAGGGCAACGCGCTCAGCCTCCGGCACCAGGTCGCGGACGGTCTCGGTCAGGCGCTCAGCCAGCAGCAGGAAGTCAAAAGCCTCGCCGTCGATCAAATAGCGATACAGCCGCCCCTCGAAGCACTCCTCATCCGTCTGCCAGGCGCCGACAGCTTCCAGCAGCGCCAGATACCAGTGGCGTCCTTCCCCGATGGCGGCGCGCAGGCGGCGGACGGACCCGGCATCAGATTCAGCGAGGCCGGCGGTCCGGCAGGCTTCTTCAACCATAGGCTAGGCTCCGCAGCATTTCTTGTATTTTTTACCGCTGCCGCAGGGGCAGGGATCGTTGCGGCCGACCTTGTGACCTTCGGCGTCTTTGGCGGTTGGCGCCGCCGTCCTGGGGGCGGCTATTCCGGCCATGGGCGATGAGACCTCGGCTTTGGGCGAGGCGGGCGCCGCCCCGACGGCAAGAGGAGCGTGATGAGCCTGAACCCGCGGCGGCGCGGCGGCGCCGGGCGGCTGCTTGACCACCTGGACTTTGAAAATGGCATGGACAACGTCATGTTTGATGCCGTCCAGCAGGTCTTCGAAAGCGCGGAAACCTTCGTTCTTATAAGCGTCAACCGCCTTGACCTGCCGTAACGTCTGCCAGCCGGCCTCCAGCCGCAGGTGCTCGACGAAAGTCAGGTGCTCTATCCACAGCGTGTCCATCACCCGGAGCATCAGGTGGCGCTCGATCTGGCGCAGGATGGGCGCGCCGATGTCCTGTTCCTTCTTTTCGTAGATGGCTTCAGCGGCGCACTTCAGGCGTTCGGCCACCTCATCGGATGACAGGCGGGAGATCTCCTCGGCGGTGAAACCCTCCGGCTGAGGCATGAAGGCGGACAGGTCGGCGAGCAGCCCGGCGATGTCCCAGTCCTGATAGTCCAGCCCGGTCAAACGCTCGGCGACAATGCCATCAATGGTCTCCTTGACCATGTCCAGGATGTTAGACTTCAAGTCGGCGCCGGACAGGATTTTCTTGCGTTCGCCGTAGATGATCTCGCGGTGCTTGTTGACCACATCGTCATATTCGACCAGGTTCTTGCGGACGTCGAAGTTATAGCCTTCGACCCGTTTCTGGGCGTTTTCCAGGGAGCGGGAAATTAGCGAGTTCTCTATGGGGGTGTTCTCATCGAAGCCGAAGCGGTCCATCAGCCCGCGCACCATCTCGCCGCCGAAGCGCCTCATGATGTCGTCATCCAGCGAGACGAAGAAGCGCGACGAGCCGGGGTCGCCCTGGCGCCCGGCCCGGCCGCGAAGCTGGTTGTCAATGCGGCGAGCCTCGTGGCGTTCGGTGCCGATGACGTGCAGGCCGCCGGCTTTGACCACCGCCACGTAGCGCTCCAGCCACTCGTTGAAACGCTTGCGTTCTTTGTCGATCACCGTCTGGCAGCGGCCGGTGTCGATATTGCAGACCGTCTTTTTTGGACTATCCGGCAGCTCGCGGGACATATCGGCGACCCAGCCGCCGTAGGCGGCAAGGTAACCCTCGGCGGTGGTTTTAAGCTTCTTTTCAAGTGACTCGATTTCAGCCAGCTTGCCGCTTTTTTCGGCGGTGGAGGCATCGGTCTTGATTTCCTGGATATATTCCAGGCGCGCCGTATTAATCTGGCCCTGAAGGCGGGCGATCTCAGTCTCCGCCCGGGCGATGTCACGTTCGAATTCGGTCAGTTTATCCTTATCCAGGGGCGTTTTCGACAGTTCTTCGGCAAGATGAGCTTTCAGATCAGCCATCGGGTCGTAACCCTCGAGTTTGCCGCCAAGAATGATGTCCACGCCGCGGCCGGCCATGTTGGTGGCTACGGTGACGGCGCCGGGCTTGCCGGCCTCGGCGACGATGGCCGCCTCCCGTTCGTGCTTTTTAGCGTTCAGGACTTCATGAAGTATGCCCTTCTTCCTGAGCATCTCCGAGATAAGATCCGAGTTTTCGATGGAAACGGTGCCCAGGAGTATCGGGCGGCCGGCGGCGCGCATCTCCTCGACCTCTCGGACGACGGCCTTGAACTTGGAGGGCACGTCTTTGTAGATCTGGTCGGTGTTGTCCTGCCTCACCATGGGGCGGTGGGTGGGAATGGCCACCACCTCCAGTTTGTAGATGCGCGAGAACTCCTCGGCCTCGGTCAGGGCGGTGCCGGTCATGCCGGAGAGCTTGTCATACATCCGGAAGTAGTTCTGGATGGTGATTGAGGCGTAGGTTTTGGTCTCCTCGCGGACCTTGAGGCCTTCTTTGGCTTCGATGGCCTGGTGCAGCCCTTCAGAATAGCGCCGGCCGACCATCTTGCGGCCGGTGAATTCATCCACGATGACAATTCCAGGTTGGCCGTCCGGGTCCCGGTCAACCACGTACTGCCGGTCGCGGAGGTAAAACTCCTTGGCCGACAGGGCGTTGCGGAGGTGGCGCATCAGCGAGGAATTCTGGGGGTCGTAGAGGTTCTCCGACTTGAGCAGTCCTTCGCGCTTCAAGAGGCCCTCGACCTTGGTCCAGCCGTCCTCGGTGAGTTCTGCCAGGCGCTCCTTGATCTTGACCTCGTAGTCTTCCGCCGGTTTCAGCCGCAGCACCAGCCTGGCGAAGGACTGATACAGCTTGCCGGCCTCGAAGTCCGGGGCGGAGATGATCAGAGGCGTCCGCGCCTCGTCAATGAGCAGATTGTCCACCTCGTCGACGATAGCGAAGTAGGGGCCGTCCGGCCGCTGCACGCACTGCGACAGGTCGATGACCATATTATCGCGCAGGTAGTCGAAGCCGAACTCGGCCGAGGTGCCGTAGGTGATGTCGGCGGCATACGCCTCCTTGCGGGGCACCGGCCGGTAGTGCCGCCACGGGTCATTGTCCTTGCCGGAGTTGTAGGACGGTTCGAAGAGGCGCGACGGCTGGTGCTCGTCCGGCGTCTGCATGGGGTAGATGGAAGCCACCGATACGCCCAAAGCGTGGTAGACCGGGCCCATCCAGTAGGCGTCGCGGCGGGCCAGGTAATCGTTCTGAGTGATCAGGTGGGCGCCGCGGCCGAGAAGGCTATTCAGGTACAAAGACAGGGTGGCGACGAGAGTCTTGCCTTCGCCGGTCTTCATCTCGGCGATCCGGCCGTCGTGAAGGACGGCGCCGCCCATAAGCTGCACGTCATAATGGCGCAGGCCCAGGGTGCGGCGGGCGGCTTCGCGCACCGCGGCGAAAGCGGCAGGTATGATCTCCTCGAAACAGGAGTTTTCCAGGGTGATGATCTTGTCTTTGAGCTTATTGCGGTCTTCCTGGCCCACGGTGACAGCCAGCTGGGATCGAAGACTGTCGATGTCGCCTTTCAGAGATTCGTATTCAGCGGTGACTTTGGCTTTGAAGCCGGCGGTTTTGGATTTGAGTTCCTCGTCGGTGAGCGCCATGAACTCCGGCTCCAGGGCATTGACCGCCGAAACTAAAGGCTGGAGCTTTTTAATCTCTTTTTCATTGGAATCGACCATTTTGCCGAGCCATTTGAACATCTGAAAAACCTCTTCCAGTCCCCAGCCGGGGCAGACTACAGACTATATAACGCATCAAAGCGGATTTAGTATTCTACCATACTTGAAAAACTGAGGGTCAGCGCGCGCTGCTCAAACGATAAAACTGTCGGCTTTAAGCGCCGCCAGGACGCGAAGGCAGCCCGCCTCGACCTGCCAACTTGAAAGCCCGTTCTTACGCGTCAATGAGCGAGAGATCTGGCGAATCGTATTCCGTCCGTTTGACAATCCCAAGATATCCCATGATACGGCGTCAAGCTGACATAAACGACGGGTAGCAGGATTAAAAACTACCAACCGCCGTTGACGGACGTTCGGCGCAGATAATTGCCCGCGCACAAAGGCGGGAAGGTCAAAGTGTATGACTGATCGGGTCACACCGTCTGCCATGAGGGGCGTATAGTCTAAAGTCATTTCCAAAGACTCATTGACCAAACCATGGTATCTGTCCCCGGATGCCGGAATAGCGGCGCTTAAGTTAGACAAGCCTGGGTCGGTACTCTCATTGTGAGAGAGGTAGACCAGTAGATCCTCTTTCGAAAGAAACCGCATGATGTCATGGGTGGGATACGATAAGACGAGGCGATCCCAGGTTTTCCGGCTTAACGATTCAGCCTGGCTTCGGTTCAAGCCGGTTCTAGGTGAAAAATCGAACCCGACAGCCAGATAGCCAGTAGCATCTCCCGCAGGCAAATCTATCCCGAATTCCTCCGGTGATGCTAAGACGGCAGAGCCGCGTGTTAGCGAAAAATGGCCGATATTGAATGAACGAATCACTTCACTGTTTTGCTCTATAAAACTGATTGTTTCTTCCGCTTCTGCCAGCGTTTCACCCGGAAAACCGAGGAAGATGTAGAGGTGATCCCAAATGCCGGCGGCTACCAGGTTGCGGCATACTGCCAGCGCCAGTTCCCGGGTAGTCCCTTTCCGCATCAAGCCCAGCACCCGGTCGCAGCCGGATTCGAGACCGATGTAAACCACGCGAAAACCCGCCTGGTACATCTCTTGGCAAAGGCTGCCATCGAATTGAGCTTCCAGGCGGATATTCGTCGAAAACCGGCAATCAGCCTTACTCTCGAGAAACGTTCGGGTTAGGCCCGACATCAGAGACGGAGCGATGGCCTCATCACAAAAGGAGAAATGCCTGACGTTGTAACGACGGGACAGGTGGTCGATATCGGCGGCAACCTTTCTGGGTACTGAGGGACGGTATCTGTTCTCATAGGAAACGTTGTGGGAGCAAAAAGCGCACTTGCCCCAATAGCAGCCGCGTGAGGCTAGAACCGGCAGGACCGGTTCAGGCGATAAATACTTGCGGAGAACCAGGCCGTCAAAGTCCGGAGGCGGCAATTCAGCCATCGAATCGGGTGGCACAGGGGAATTCTTCCGGACCGTTTTACCGTCATACCAAATCAGATTCGGGACGTCCGTCAGGGTTTCGCTACGCTCCACCCTCTTGACCAACTCAAGCAATGGACGTTCGCCTTCGAGGATGACAAGCGAATCGAAATACCTGGTGAAAAAGCCCGGGTGACTGCTAAACACGGATGCCAGCAAGGTCACCAGATAGCCGCCGAGGACAATATGGCACCCAGGAAGAGCTTTTTTTACCAGGCGAGCTAAAGTAAGACCAGGTATCAACTGGGACTCGGCGTTAATTGAAATACCTATCAGGTCGGGACCCTGATCTTTCAGCCACGGAGAAGTTTGTTCTTCAAAATACCCCAAATAAGGATTCTGGCTACCGTCCGCGGTCAAGATTTCAACGCTATCGAAACGGCCGTCAAATGACGGCATAGAAAACGACGTCAGCTGGAGACGGGAAGGGAAGTGTGCTGCCGAGACCACAGCCAGCGCGTCTTCCAGTGTTCGGCGGGCTTGGGATAGGGTGTTGGCATCGAAATACTGGTGATCATGGAAAACCGCTTTAGCTTCTTCGACAGTGGTGGAAATGGACTCAATAGATAATTTTGCCAGAAAAAGATCGGCATACCGCTGCTGCTCTATTCCAGGCTCGAGACTGGCTTTGGTATCCAGAACAGTAAATCGGTCTTCGATGCGACCCTTCAATGACTGTAAATAGCGGCGGGAAAGGAAATGTTCATATGATTCGATGCTCAGATCTTTTTGAACGACATCGATGCCCTGTCCTTTCAAGAAAGCATACAGCGAAGGCATACCGAGAGGAGGCTGATACGGTAGCCATTGCGGGGGAAAGAGCAGCACTACGTTCATTGAAGGTTATTTTAACATGAATAAACTTGTGGGGGTTCTCACACCCCCACAAGTTTTGTTTAGCAGTTGGAGTAGATCCTAGTAGGTTTTGTGGTGGGCTGTGACCGATGTATCGAAACCAAGGGTGGGTTGAGCCAGATCCCACCAGCTTTCCTTATCCTCACGCAAACCGTAGCCCCACCAGCTATCAGCCTTCCACAGGAAGCTGTTGAGCGCAGGCGTGGTCGCCAAAGCGGCTTTTACATAGCTGTGAACGGCAGCCGCACCGGTATTGAAGGTACAGGTAGCCATGCAGGTATGACAACCGCCGAAGGTGGCTTTCAAGCTCCAGCAATCAACGCCGTTAGTCCAGAACTGTTTCTTGCCGGGAACGTGAGTGGTGTCTTCCTTGCCGTAAATCTGCGGGATTTCCCATGAAGGCTCGTTATCCTGTGAGATCGAATTCGTCGGGCAGGCGTCAGCGCATTTGTGACAGGTATGGCAGAAGCGCCAGATACCGGCGTCGACAGGCGGGGTTGGTTCGACTGGAATATCCATAACCACGCTGAAGGCTCCGGTTACCGTGCCGTACTCCGGGCTGATGCAGACACCATTGTTACGGCCTCCTTCAACCAGGCCAGTGAGCGTATTAGTAGCAATAGTCGGAATAGCCCCGCAGACCGGGGTGGTATAACCGTAGATCTGGTAGCCCAGCATCCGGGCGAATTGTTGCAAGCGCGTTTGGACAATCGACCATTGGCTGTAGCGGATGGAGTTGCCGGCGCTGGCAATATCTGAACTGGGTGTAGTGCGGAACATTTCCTTAGACAGCGGATGGAGAAACGCCATATCGTATAGGGGTACTGAAGAAGGGAAGACTAGCTTGTCCTTAGCCTCGTAGCCGAGCGGAACATCCTCAAAGACATACTTCTGGTGGGCGGCGGCCTTATCATACTCACGGACGAGCTTATCCTTGACCTTCTGGTCAATTTCAGCGAAGCCGACAGTACCCATGCCGTAGAAACGGGCGGCGGCACGCAGCATCTTGCTGTTCTCTTCCGGGGAGCCTTGCCACTTGGGTACTCCCATTTGTTCCGGTGTTTTAGCTGACTGCAAACCCATGAAACTGATGGTAGCCTGATAAAGGCCACCGGAGAGGGCTCTGTCGCGAAGGTTCATCCCCGGTGTGCTGTTTTTAAGTGTCTCGGTAGAAAACGCTGCTGCTTCAGAAGAACGTTTTTGCCGTTCTGCGTCACCCATGAAGTAGGTCTGGCATGAGCCGTCCTGGCCGGTCCACTTGCCGTCGGAACGGTACATTTGGCTCCAGTCTAATTCTACGGTAGGTTCATCAATTTCACGGTTCTTGATCCACCAGGCGCGCTTGAACTGTGCTGACTGAGAGCCGATCAACTCATCAAGGTCGTTAAAACTCGGAGCAGTCAAAGCGACAGCGCCTGTGGCGGTAAGCCCAAGTGCTTTCATGAACTCACGGCGACTGACAGTGCTGTGAAACTGTGTCATTATTTTCTCTCCTTTATAAATGAACTAAATTTGCAGTCTTTGCCGCTGTCATCCGGTCTCTCCCGGGTGCCATTAGTCATTTTCAATCTCCTTTTATCAATCTATTCTTAATCTTTAGGTATCATATGGTAACACAATATTCTATATAGAACATCCGCTAAATGACGTATTTTTAGTGATACTTTCATTACAAGAAAATTAAAGTGGTTTAATAAGACCGGCTGACAAGTTTACTCGTCGTTTGTCTGCCTCTATCATTTGTGATATCTCTTCTGGTCTATTAGAATGTTCGGCAATTCGGAAACTCTAGAAAAAATTATGCCGCAAAAAGTCATTTCTTACACCGACCCGACGCTGGATATATGGGCGCGTTTCATGAGGACGCGGAATCTTCTATATAAGGTGTTCGCCCGTGATTTAAGGGAACTGGGAATCAAGCCCGAGCAACTCGGCATTCTGAATATTTTGAAGAAAATAGAAGGACCCGTTACGCCGGCGATGATTTCCAGGGTTTATAGACGCGAACCGCAAACGGTGTCGGTCAACTTGAAACGGCTGGAAGGGCGGGGATTGGTTAAACTGGTTAAAGACCTGGAGAAACGCAACATGATACGCGTGGAAATAACTGATGCTGGGATTGCGATCTGGGAACTTGGGAGAACCAAAACGGCAGCGGTGAGCCAAGCGTTTAAAGTGTTGTCACCGGACGACCTGATTCAATTAAGCTTGATCATCGATAAGCTGTCCGATTCAGCGCAACAAGTGCTGAAATCCCATTCATAATGATATAATGCTGTACATCTTCTGCTGACTTAAACGGAGAAATACCATCGATATTATCCCCGCCATAGACATCCGCGGCGGCCGCTGCGTGCGGCTGGTCCAGGGCGACTACAACCGTGAAACCGTCTATTCCGACAACCCTGTTGAAATGGCATTAAAGTGGCAGTCCATGGGCGCACCGCGGCTGCACGTCGTCGACCTGGACGGCGCTGCTTCCGGTGAAATGATCAACATGGACGTCATTTCCCAGATCGTCACCGCAGTGTCGGTACCGGTCCAGCTAGGCGGCGGCATCCGCGACATCGAAAGTATCAAGAAGCTGCTTTCGGCCGGCATCGACCGGGTCATCATCGGCACCGCGGCGGTCGAAAACCCGGATCTGGTAAAGGAAGCCTGCGCCAAGTACAACGAATCCGTCATTGTCAGCCTGGATGCCCGGGACGGCAAGATGGCGGTCAAGGGCTGGCAGGAAGACACCGACCTGCCGGTGCTGCAGTTCGCCCGGCAGATGATGGCGCTGGGCGTCCGCCGCTTCGTTTTCACCGACATCTCCCGCGACGGCATGCTGACCGAACCCAACTTTACCGCCCTGTATGACCTGATCGATGCCCTCCGGATACCGGTGATCGCCTCCGGCGGCATCGCCTCGATCAGCCACCTGAAGATTTTGAAGCTTATCGGGGCTTCGGGTGCCATCCTGGGCAAGTCACTCTACGCCGGGACCATCAACCTGCGGCAGGCCCTCTACGCCGCCGCCTGATCATCAATTTCCAATAACCAAGATACAATAATCAAACAACTCAAAACACCAAATCTAAATAACCAAACGGGTTCGTGTCGATAATACAGTCGGAGGAGAAGAGCTTTCATGGCAGTCAAGGGCAAGGGTCTCAAACTGGATGACAAGGGGCTGGTGGCGGCTATCGTGCAGGACGCCAACACCGGTCAGGTGCTGATGCTGGGTTATATGAACAAGGAGTCGGCCAAGCTGACACTGGAGACGGGCAGCGTCTGGTTCTACAGCCGCAGCCGGCAGGAACTGTGGAACAAGGGCGCCACGTCAGGCAACAAGCTCATGGTCAAGGAAGTGTGGCTGGACTGCGATAACGACGCCATCCTGGTCAAGGCTGAGCCGATGGGCCCGACCTGCCACACCGGCGAGGTGAGCTGCTTCTATGAACCGCTGACTATGGAGTGCGTGTCGCAGACGTAGGGCTAAAACGAAAGCCCCGAAAATCAATAAGTCGGCCTTGCCGCCCGTGGCAAGGCCGACTTATTTCCGTGGCTGTAGAAATCTGAGGCAACCGCCAATTCCCATCGAGGGCAAAGAAAGGCGGCGCAGGCTAGGTCAGGGCGTCAGGTCCGGCGGCAGGCGCCGGTTCGGCCGGGACTTCTACGGGGACCGCCGCCGGCGCAGGGTACAGCTCGGCCTCCAGCTCCGGATGGTCGTCGACCAGCGCCTTTTTTAAAGCGGCGATGCCGACCTCAATCTGGGCCAGTTCCGGCTGGCGGGTGGTCATCGCCTGAAGCCACAAGCCAGGGCGGGCCAGGGCCTGGACCAGGGCGTTTCCGCCGTGGCCGGCGGCGTAGCGGGTGAATTCATATGACAGCCCGGCGATAACCGGCAGCAGCAGGATGCGGGAGGCCACCATTAGCCACAACGCCGGCTTGCCCAGCAGGCTGAAGATCATGATGGCGATAACCATCACCGCCAGCAGGAAAGCCGTGCCGCAGCGGGTGTGGGCGGTGGAGAATTCGCGGACGGCCAGGGGCTCCAGCTTCACCCGGTGCTCATAAGCGTTGATGGTTTGATGCTCGGCACCGTGATAGGCAAAGACGCGCCGGATATCAGGCATGCGTCCTATGGCGGCCAGGTATGCGATGAACAGTGCCAGGCGGATCAACCCCTCGACAAGCGCGAACAGGAATCCCGAGCCGAGCAGATCGCCGAGTAGATTGGCTAAAAACAACGGCGTCAGGAAGAAGATGGCCACCGACAGGGCCAGCGAGAAGCCGACCATGCCCCACATCACCCAGGGCGAGACCTCTTCTGTCTCTTCCTCCAGGGCGACGTCAGCTGAGCGCATCAGCGCCTGGACACCGAGCAGCATCGCCTCCAGCAGGACGATAACGCCGCGGAAAAACGGGAGCTGGCGCAGCCTGCCGGTGTAAATCTTCGGCAGCGGCCTGGCTTCGACCAGGATTTCTCCTTTGGGGCGGCGGACGGCGGTCACCAGCGACTTCTGGCCGCGGATCATGACGCCCTCGATGATCGCCTGGCCGCCGTAGTAGAATTTTTGCGTCATGCCGGAATCTTACTCCACAAAACCCGATCTAACAAAAAAGGGGCGGTTTATCGCCGCCCCCTTTTGAATCGACAAAACAGTTTACTTATCCTTGAGGCCGTAGCGCTGCTTGAAGCGGTCTACGCGGCCGGCGGTGTCCACCATGCGCTTCTCGCCGGTGTAGAACGGGTGGCACTTGTTGCAAAGCTCCACTTTGATCTCCGGCTTGGTCGAGCCCAGCAGGAAGGTGTTGCCGCAGGAGCAGGTCACCTTGGATTCAGGGAAAAACTTGGGGTGCAATTTCTCTTTCATGGTCACTCCTAGACAGTCTTGACGCTGGCCATCTTGCGGTTGTTGGCCGTGGGGGCGAACTCCACGATGCCGTCAGCCAGGGCGAAAAGGGTGTGGTCCCGGCCGATGCCAACGTTCTCGCCGGCTTTGATGGGCGTGCCGCGCTGGCGCACCAGGATGGTGCCGGCCAATACCCGTTCGCCGCCGTAGCGCTTGACACCCAGCATCTTGGGTTTGGAATCTCGTCCGTTGCGGCTTGAACCGCCGCCTTTTTTATGAGCCATTTTTCAAATCTCCTATGTTACTTGGGGGCAACGATGCTTTCGATCTTCAGGCGGGTGAACACGGCGCGGCCGCCGACGCGGGTGTGGGCGCGACTCTTGGCTTTGAAGCGCAGACCGCGGACTTTTTCACCCATGCCGGTGCCTTCAGCCTTGGCGACAACCTTGGCACCTTCAACTACCGGTTTGCCGATCATGTCATTCTGCCCATCAGAGAAGAACAGAACACGATCCATCTCGACGGTAGACCCGTCTTCCACATTCAAATGATCAACATCGAGGGTCTGACCCTCAGTTACCTTATACTGCTTGCCGCCGGATTCAACTATAGCGTAAATGGCGCACCTCCAGATAAAAACAACTTGCCATTATACCAATCCGTAAGCGGCCGTGCAAGGGCATATACTCGAGAATACTGAAGAATAGAGACTTGGCTGAGGCTGTTCCTGTCAGATAAGCTTGACGAACTCAGGTGTTCACCTTCGACGAGCTCAACGACGACGGCAACCCGAAGAATCCGACCGGTGACTGAGCCGTCAGCGGCAACGATAACGGCCAGCGCCGCGCCCCAGACCGGGACCAGCCCTGCCAGCAAACGATTCACCGCGGATAATTACTCGACGACGACACCGGTGCCGTAAGCGATGCATTCAGCGGCTGAGGTCATGACCATAGAGGTGCCGAAGTTCATGCTGATGACGGCGTTGGCGCCCTTTTTTTCGGCGTCGGCGATCATGCGCTTCAGCGCTTCTTCGCGGGATTCAGCCATCATCTGAGTGTATTCGTTGATTTCTCCGCCGACCATGCCGCGGAAGCCGGCCATAATGTCCTTGCCGATATGCTTGGCACGGATGGTGGAACCTCTGACCAGACCGATGGTCTTGACGATGGTTTTACCGGGGATGGATGGCGAGGTTACGACGATCAATTGTCCACTCCTTTTAAGTATTGTTCATCCTTTTTAGCTTTCAGACGGTCGCGGATGGCCGCGGCCAGTAAGAAGATGGTGCCGGCACCCAGCGAACCGCCGATGATCCAGGCCACCCCGGGGATTTCACCGGCATCCGCGGTCAGTGCCCAGATAAAAACGCCGACCATGGCCACCAGCGCAACGCCGAAAAGCACAAAACCCAGAGTTTTCATAGACCTCTCCTACTATTTTACGGGACCGTTGCCGCGGTCCGGATCCGCCTTCCAGACGGTGTAAGAATAGATCATCAGAAATACGATGGAAGCCAGGAAGGCGCCCATCACGCCGATAAACAGCCACGGCTCCCCGACGATGCCAGCCAAGGCCATAAGCAGGCCGAAGACGACAAAAATCCTGCCGCCAAGCCGGTGGGTTTTAATCCAGGACAGTTCTGAGGTCAGCGTCCACGGGGTGCGGATGCCGACGAACCAGGTGGGCTTCAACTTGCCGAAGTAGTTGCCGAGCACCGCCAGCATCAAGCCGACCATGACCATGACCGCTGTGCCGACATCGATCGGTACCTCATGTACCGCCGACGCTACGATAACGCCGTGGAGGCCGAACATGAAGACTACCAGGAGCGTCCGAATGATGCGGTAAACGCCGCCGAACTTCTCGTAGTTGACGCGTTTGGGATCAAGGCGGGGCAGATACAGGAGCAGCAGGTAGATTCCGGCGGCCATCAGCGGCAGGAAGAACAGACCTTCGAATTTGCCGCCGAAGCGGTCCGGCTGGCCAGTGATATCCCAGTGAACCGGAATACGGTCCGGCGCTGATGACCAGCTCGCCGCCGAAATAACGAACATGGCGGCCAACAGTATCAGGTTGAGCGCTTCGCTGCGCCAGGTTATTTTCATGACAGCTTGGGTTCCTCCATTGAAGAAGACTTGCCGACCTTGAACAGATCCATCAACGCCGCCATGGTCTCGTCAACGACTGAAAGATTCAGCGAGTAGACGATGGTGGCGCCGCGGCGCTCTTCCTGGATCAGGTCAGCGTTTTTTAGAACCAAAAAATGACCGGAAAGGGTGGATTTGGCCAGGTCAAATTTTTCAGCGATCTCGCCGGCGGTCATCGGCCGCTCGCCAAGCAGTTTTAAGATTCTGCGCCGGGTGGCGTCGGCCAGGGCTTTATAAACGCTTTCGCTCATATCAGTTCGGTATTTCGCCAACTACCGAAATGATACGACAGGGAGGGAATAATGTCAAGATGAGAGTCTTTTACCCCGGACAAAACCGGCGGGCGACGTCCTTCAACCGAAGGATCGCGCCTGCAGGGTCCAACCAGTCCGCCCGGTGGATTCCCGCCTACGCGGGAATGACAATACTATTTTGGCTTGTACTCCCAGGTAGTACCTGAGGGCGTGTCCTTCAAGCTGACGCCGATGCTCTCCAGTTTACCACGGAGGACGTCGGCATTAGCGAAATCTTTAGCCTTGCGCAGTTCAGCCCGCAGGGCGATAACATCCGCCATGGCCTTCCCGGCGTCGCCGTTCCAGTCCGGGACATCGCGGTCAAGTTCCCGGAAAATCTCGGCACCGGTCTCGGCGATTTCCCCACTATCGGCGGCGGTCTTCGCAGCCACTAACCTCAAGCCGAGGACATCCGCCAATTCCCGGAGCGAAGTTTTAGCTGCCGAGGCGTCGCCGCCCTCAGAATCAATGCGGTTCAGGTCGCGGGCCAAATCGAACAGCGTAGCCAGAGCCCGCGGCGTGTTGAAGTCATCGTCCATGGTCTCGATGAAGCGTTTGCGATAAGCCTCGCCGTCGAATGCGACAACCTTGCCGCCGCCCGCCGCCTGGAGCGCCTGGGCCAGCCGCTGGGCGCCTTTCTCCGCGCCGTCGATGACCTCCACCGAAAAGGTCAGCGGGCTGCGGTAATGCGAGCTAAGGACAAAAATGCGCAGGGCGTCGGCGGAGTTCCTCGACAGGAAATCTTTGATGGTAATCAGGTTACCGACGGACTTACTCATTTTCTCGCCGCCGAGTTGCAGCAGACCGTTGTGCAGCCAGTAGCGGACGAAGGGCTTTTTGCCGGTAAAGCTTTCCGACTGGGCAATCTCGTTTTCATGGTGGGGGAAGATCAGGTCGGCGCCGCCGCCGTGGATATCTATCGTCTCGCCCAGGTACTTGCGGCTCATAGCCGAGCATTCGATGTGCCAGCCGGGCCGCCCCTTGCCCCAGGGCGAATCCCAGGACGGCTCACCGGGCTTGGCCGCCTTCCACAGCACGAAGTCCATGGGGTGTTCTTTATCCTCCCCGACCTCGATCCGGGCGCCGGCCTGCATCTGGTCCAGGGTGCGGTGTGAAAGCTTGCCGTAATCGTCGAGTTTGGTCACCCGGAAATAAACCGAGCCTTTGGCCTCGTAGGCAAATCCTTTGTTAACCAGGCCCTGTACCAGTTCGATGATCGACGGAATCTCACGCGTCACTCTGGGGTAAGCGTCAGCGGGCATGATGTTCAGAGCGGCCATATCGGCCTGGAAATCGGCGATGTTGCGGTCGGCCAGTTCCAGCGGGGTGATGCCCAGGGGCGCGGCCTTGGCAATGATCTTGTCATCGACATCGGTGAAATTCTGAACGTATTTTACCCGGTAGTCGCGGTACAGCAGAAAGCGCCGAATGACGTCGAAGTTGATGTAGCTCATGGCGTGCCCGATATGGGCCGCGGACTGCGGCGTGATGCCGCAGACATACATCTTGACCGGGTCGCCCTCGGGAATAAATTCTTCCTTGCGGCCGGTGAGAGTGTTCGAGATTTTCATAGCGGCGAGTATATCACGGCCACGGGGTTGTGGCGAAGCCTATTTTTCGATCAGCGCCGATGCCCAGGCGGCCATGCCTTCTTCCCGGCCGATGAAGCCCAACTCCTCGGAGGTGGAGGCCTTAATGTTCACATCGGTCGGATCGATACCCAGGGTTTTGGCGATATTGTGACACATGGCCGGTACGTGGCCGCGAAGTTTGGGCTGCTCGGCGACCACGGTGACGTCGATATTGCCAACCTTCCAACCATTATTCGTGAGCATACCGCCGACGCGCTCCAGCAGTTTCAAGGAGGAGATGCCTTTATACTGGGGATCGCCAGGCGGAAAGTGGGCGCCGATGTCGCCCAGGCCGGCGGCGCCCAGAAGCGCGTCCATGACAGCATGGAGCAGGACATCCGCGTCGCTCCAGCCGATCAGGCCGTGGCTCCAGGGAATCTCCACGCCGCCCAGGACAAGCCTGTGGCCGGGCGCCAGTCGGTGGACGTCATAACCCAGACCGGTGCGCATTTTCATCTTATTCCCCGCTTCTGCGCCACAGCATTTCAGCAGTGGCCAGGCTTTCCGGCGTGGTTATCTTGATATTGCCGTAAGTGCCCTGGAAAATCTTAACCGCCGCTCCCAGGCGTTCCACTAACGAGGCGTCATCGGTGACCGAAGCGTCTTCGGCGGCTTCGTAAGCCCGGCGGATAAGGTCATAGCGGAAAACCTGAGGCGTCTGAACAGCCCACAGCCGCTCCCGCGGCAGAGTAGTTTCGATCACGCCGTCTTCTCTGGAAAGCTTGATCGTGTCAGTCACCGGCACGGCGGAGACCGCGGCGCCGGATTCGGCGGCAGCCTCAATGCCGTCGTCAATCTGGTGCAGCCGCATCAGCGGCCGGGCGCCGTCATGGATGAAGACCCACTTGGCATCGCCTTCGAGCCTCTTCAGCGCGTTCATGACCGAGTCCTGGCGTCGCTCGCCCCCGGCAACGATGTCAGTGACCTTGCGCCATTTTTCATAGTCCGCCAGCCGTTTGCCCTCGCCCATACGCTCAGCGTTGAGGACGATGATGATGCGGTCGATCATCGGGTGGCATTCAAAAGGGTATACCGTCCGCGCCAGCACCGGGCGGTTGCCAAGCAGAGTGAAAATCTTGTCCACCCCCTGCATGCGTTCGCTGCGGCCGGCGGCGGCGATTATTGCGGCGACTCTTTCTCCGTTGAACATAGTGTTTATTATACGCTATCCGGAAGGGACGGCGCTACGTACCAAAGGATTAGAGCTGATTTCCGATACTTGAATGACAGCCTGACTGAAGCGGTGTACAATCATCTGAAAACTTTGACCGAGGCTTGCCGGGATGCGTTTGATAGACTTACGAAGCGATACCATTACCCATCCGACTCAGGAGATGCGCCAGGCGATGTTCTGCGCTGAAGTCGGCGACGACGTCTTTTCAGAAGACCCCACCGTCAACCGGCTGGAGGAGATGGCCGCCGCGATCACCGGCAAAGAAGCCGCTGTTTTCACCCCCAGCGGCACGATGAGCAATCTTATCGCGGTGATGAGCCATACCCGCCACGGCGACGAAATCATCCTCGGCGAGAAGGCGCACATATTTCTGAACGAAGCCGGCGGCGCCGCGGCGCTGGGCGGGGTAAGCTTGCGGACGCTGCCCAACAACCCGGACGGTACCATCGACCTCGAAAGGATCGAGGGGGCGGTGAGGGGCAAGAACCTGCACTGGCCGCCGTCGAAACTCTTATGCCTTGAAAATACCCACAACTTCTGCGGCGGCGCGGTGTTGGACGTGGAATACACCATCGAAGCCGCCAAAACAGCCCGGCGCCATAATCTACTCGTACACCTCGACGGGGCCCGTCTTTTCAACGCTGCGGTAGCCCTGGGCGTGCCAGCCTCAGACCTGTGCCGGCCGGTGGATTCGGTCTGCTTCTGCCTGTCAAAAGGCCTTTCGGCGCCGGTGGGTTCGGTGCTGTGCGGCACTGGAGATTTCATCGCCCGGGCCAGAAAGCTGCGCAAGATGGTCGGCGGCGGCATGCGCCAGGCCGGAATCATCGCCGCGGCGGGCATCGTCTGTCTGGAGACCTGCGTCGAGCGGCTGGCCGACGACCACAGGAACGCGCAAGCATTGGCTGAAGGGCTGCGGCAGATTCCGGGACTCGAAGTCGAGAAACCCCAGACAAACATCGTAATGATCGGCACCGGCGAAATTCCCGCCGCCGATTTCGTCAAAAAAGCCGCCGAGGCCGGGGTCAAGATGATCTCCGTAGGAACCAGTCGGGTGCGGGCGGTGACTCATCGCATGGTGACGGCCGAGGATATTTCAGAGGCGGTGCGGCGGCTGAAGAAGGCGATGGCAGCATGAAACCCACCAAAACTGAGATTGCTGCGCTGGTGACACAATCAACTACCGACGACGGAAAGCTGGCCGAGCTTGTCGCCGGATTGTCATCGAAAGACCTGATAACCAAGCAGCGGAGCTTCCTGTCGCTTCAAAAACTCGTCGAGGGGAATCCGGCGCGCCTGTACCAGCGGCACTGGTACAGTATCGCCGCCATGCTTGACCACTCCGGCGTCGATGCCAAGTACATCGCCATCTACCTTCTGGCCGGCATGACAGCAGCGGACGCCGATGACCGGTTCGACGAGGTTTTCTACAAATACTTCTCGCTGCTGGATGACAACACCCTCATCGCTCCAATGCACGTGGCTTTAAACGCCGCGGCGGTCCATAAAGCCAAGCCGGAACTCCGCGAGGACATCGTCAAGCTGCTGATAAGCATCGATAAGACCCACCACACCCCGGCTCGGAAGGCGCTGATCGCCGCCTACGCCATCGAGTCGCTGGATAAAATTTTCGACGATGTCGAGGATAAGGCGGCGGTGCTGGAGTTCGTCCGCGGCTACGTCAAAGCGCCCAGCCCCAAGGCTCGCACCATGGCCAAGGCATTCCTCAAAAAGCGCGAAAAAACCGCGGTCTAGTGGCCGCAGCAGCTGCCGCCGCCACCACCGCCGCCGCAGGATGACACCTGGCTGCGGTCTTCGGCCCCACAGCAGGTCTTGCCGCCGGGGTTGCAGCGGTTGAGGACGACCGGGATGGAGCGCTGCTTTTCCAGGTCGGCGCCGCCGCATGACCCGCAAGCAAAGTTGGCGCATTTGCCGGTGTATGACACCAGAAGTTCGGTCACGGCGCCGCAGGCGCGGCATTTGAAGTCATAGATGGGCATTTCTTCCTCGATTCCTCAATGCAGTCGGTCCATACGGTTCTCCAACCGCCCTTCGATCATGGCTTTGATTACCTCGTCCGGGTCTTTGAGGTCGGTCAGCACCGGCTCGATGTCCTTCTCAATCATGCTCCGGTGAGCGCCGCCGCCCATGTGTCCGGCGACGATGACCCCGCAGTCCTCGGCGGCAGAAAGCATGGATTTATGCTTATTCTGCGACGCCGCGTCGGCGCCATGCTCGCCGTGGCAGGAGTGTGGCTCGTTGCCGTGCTCATGGAGAAAGCTATGATGGCCGACCTTATCCCGCACCTCACAGGCGGTGACCTTATCGTTATCTATCGTGTAAACGATGTAGTACGGCGCCCGGCCGAAGTGCTGCGAGATATTCTTGCCGTCATCCGAGGCGATGGCTATCTTCATAAGAGTCTCCTGGAAAAGCGAGTCGGTTAGCCAAGCATAACACCTGTAAGTTAGCCCGTCAACTAGTGGTTTTTGGTCGAATAGAAGGGGAGGACTCTCATCCTCCCCTTCTATTCAGACAGCCGACAACTAATTAACGGTAATGTTGAGCGTCAGCGTCCAGGCATCTTGCTGGCCGCCCTGCCATGACTGAGAGTATTCAAATTTGATCGTTGTGACGCCAGCTGCCAGAGTCTTGAATGTCCAGACATCCTTACCGGCGGCGCCGGGCATCATCAACGAAGGCTCAACGAACTGGCGGGAATACTGCGAAAGCAAAGCCCCGTCACCAATAACCGCCTCTGCCCAGCTAAAGCCGGTGGAAGGATTGGAGGCCAGGGTGACGATGACCGAACCGGGCTTGGCGACGGTGACGTCCCTGACGATATGCTTCTGGCTCAATAGTTCGTCGTAGGTCAGCTCGATCTGGACCGAAGTGGTGCGGTCGTCGAGAGGCGGCACGACGGGCGGGTTGTTGTCGGTGATTTCAGGTTCGTTGGCCGCCTCGGCGTTGGGCGCGGCGCATCCTCCCAGGACCATAGTCAGGATCAATAGCGGCATCAAACCCCAAAGCAGGCTCTTGTTTTTGAGTGATTTTCCCATATCTTTCTCCTTTTTATTTTGGGTCGACCAGTCGTTTTACATCAGATACAACGAGGCCCGCCCGCGGCGGATAGCCTCTTGCGGCGCCGGTTGTCAAAAACTCCCCTTAAGGTCAGGTATGGACTAGTCCTTGCGGCCGATGCCTTGCTTGCGCCCGCCGCCCCGTTGCGCTAAAGTTTGCCCATGCCTAAGTCCCGCGTCGTCTTCGTCTGCTCCGGCTGCGGCCAGGAGTCCCCAAAATGGCAGGGCAAGTGTCCCGGCTGCGGCGAGTGGAATACGCTCTTCGAGCAGACCGTCGCCGTCGTGAAGGCGACATCCCTCCGCCGCGCCCTCACTAACGCGCCGCAGGCTCTGTCCGAAGTCGCTTCGACCGGCCACGAGCGTATCCCCCTTTCAATGGGCGAGGTCAGCCGGGTACTGGGCGGCGGCCTGGTACCGGGATCTTTGATCCTTTTCGGCGGCGAGCCGGGCATCGGCAAGTCAACGCTGCTCCTTCAGGTGGCGGCGCAGACCGCCGAATCGTCCAAATCGCCCGTGCTGTACGTTTCCGGCGAGGAAACGCGGCCGCAGATCAAGATGAGGGCCAAGAGATTGGGCATCGAGGGCGGCGGGCTTTACCTCCTCAACGAGACCGACCTCGACCAGATCATCGCCGAGATGGACAAGCTCTCACCGGCCCTGGTCATCATCGATTCCATCCAGACGGTCTACACTTCTGACATCGAGATGGCCCCCGGCGGCGTGTCCCAGGTGCGGGAGTGCGCCGCGCGCCTGGTGACCTGGGCCAAGGCGTCTCAGACGCCGGTACTAATCGCCGGGCACGTCACCAAGGACGGCGCCATCGCCGGGCCGCGACTCCTGGAACACATCGTGGACACCGTTCTCTACCTGGAGGGCGAACCGTTCTCCAGCTATCGCATCCTGCGGTCGGTCAAGAATCGCTACGGCTCGGTCAACGAGGTCGGCATCTTCGAGATGAAAGAAGACGGCCTGCGGCAGGTGGACAACCCCTCCGAGGTCTTCTTATCGCGCGACCGCCAGAACACTGTCGGTTCGGCCGTGGTGCCGGTGCTGGAGGGCTCCCGCCCTCTCCTCGTCGAAATCCAGGCCCTGACCAACATGACCAGCTTCGGCCAGCCGCGGCGGACGGCCAACGGCCTCGACTTCGGGCGTCTGCTTATCATCACCGCCGTGCTGTCGCGGCGGGCTTACTTGAAACTGGGGACGCAGGATGTCATCGCCTCGGTCACCGGCGGCCTCCACGTGGCGGAACCTGCCGCCGACCTGGCCGCCGCCCTGGCAATAGCATCGAGCTACAAAAACGCGCCGGTCGATCCGCAGCTTGTCGCCATCGGCGAAGTGGGTCTCTCCGGCGAGATCAGGAACGTGCCGCAGATCGAACGCCGGCTGGCCGAGGCCGACCGGCTGGGTTTCAGGAAGGCGCTCGTCCCGGTCAATGCCAGGATCAAACCGCCGTCAACGGATTTCAAGCTGATCCCCGTCCGCGACATCCGCCAGGCGCTGCGGGAGGGCTTGACCGCCGCCCGGGAAGAACCCGAGGCCGAAACCGGGCAGTGTCTTCTCTGACGATGGCCGCTAGCCGCGACCGGCAGATTTTCTGGATTAAAACGGTTCACTCCGCTGTCTTCTGGTTCATGCTGGGTTGTTTCTTTTACAACATCTACGCCGCGGCCGCAGGGGTTTTTACCTGGCTGCTGGCGGTAACCTACGGCACCCACCTGATCGAAGGCGTGGTGCTCATCTTCAACCGCTGGACGTGCCCGCTTCGGATCATGGCCGAAAAGGCCGGGGCGGAGAACGGCCGGGTATCGGATATCTTCCTGCCCAGGTGGCTGGCCGATCATCTCTTCCAGGTAGGCATCGCCCTATTCGTGGTCGAGACTTTGTGGCTCGCGATAAGCTTTATCAACCGATAGGAGAATTTCATGACAAATAAAAAGCTCACTCTGGAGATCCCCGAGGAGTTGTTCAACCGGTTTTTCACCTATCTAATCAGTCAGTCCGAGGCCAGGCGAAATCCCACCTTCCAGGAAGTTAACGCCGCCGCTGAAGAAGCCTTGACCCGCTGGCTGGATCAGGCGAAGAAGGCCACCGCGGAGAAAGACTGATGCCAGGCGCACATGTCGCCAACGGCAAATAGCGAGCCCATCGCGAGTTACATCGGCTCCAATCGTAGTTGAAGCTGGAATGCTTTACGCCGCCTGTCTTTTGACCTATAATGGAAACGGTATCCCCATCAAAAGAGGTCTGTCATGGCTAGCCGTTTCGACAAATTCTCAGAGCGGGCCCGCCGCGTTTTAACCTACGCGCAGGAAGAGGCCCAGCAGCTCAACCATAATTATATCGGCACCGAGCACATCCTCCTGGGTATGGTTCGCGAGGAGGACGGCGTCGCCGCCCGCGTCCTTATTAACCTGGACGTCAACCTGGCCAAACTCAGGAGCGCCGTGGAGTTCGTCATCGGCCGCGGCGAGAAACCCTCCGCCGGCGAAACCGGCCTCACCTCCCGCGCCAAAAAGGTCATCGAGCTGGCGATTGACGAAGCACGCAGCCTGGGGCACAACTACATCGGCACCGAGCACCTGCTGCTCGGCCTGCTGCGCGAGGGCGAAGGCGTCGCCGCCGGCGTCCTGGACAGCTTCGGCATCAACGTCGAACGCGTCCGCGCCGAGATCGCCAAGGTCCTGGCCCAGGGCGCCACCTCCCGCGGCCCGGCGCCGGTCAAAGCCGGCAAAGCCCCGGGCAAGACTCCCAACCTGGACTCGGTCTCGGTGGACCTGACCGCCGCCGCCCGGGCCGGCAAGCTGGACCCGGTGGTAGGTCGCGTCAAAGAGATTGAGCGGGTCATCCAGATTTTGTCCCGCCGCACCAAGAATAATCCTGCCCTCATCGGCGAGCCGGGCGTCGGCAAGACGGCGATCGTCGAAGGACTGGCGCACCGCATCGTTGCCTCTGACGTGCCGGAGACGCTGGAAGGCAAACGGCTGGTGTCGCTGGACATCGCTTCGCTGGTCGCCGGCACTAAATACCGCGGCGAATTCGAAGAGAGGCTGAAAAAGATCATCGAGGAGCTCCGCTCCGTAGGCAATATCGTAATTTTCATTGATGAGTTCCACACTATGGTCGGCGCCGGCGCCGCCGAGGGCGCGGTGGACGCGGCCAACATCCTGAAGCCGTCACTGGCCCGCGGCGAGATCCAGGTCATCGGCGCTACCACCCTGGACGATTACCGCAAGCATGTCGAACGCGACGCCGCCCTGGAACGCCGCTTCCAGCCGGTACTCGTCGAGGAACCGTCGCTCGAGGACACCATAGAAATCCTGCGCGGCATCAGAAGCCGCTACGAGGAACACCACCGCCTGGAGATTACCGACGACGCCTTGCAGGCGGCGGCCAACCTCTCGGCGCGCTATATTTCCGACCGCTTCATGCCGGACAAAGCCATCGACATCATTGACGAGGCCGCCTCGCGCGTCCGGATCCGCCACCGCACCAAGCCCATGCCTCTGAAAGACCTCAAGAAGGCCGAAGACTCCTACCGCCGCGATAAAGAGGCGGCGTTGGCCACCCAGCAGTACGACTACGCCGCTGAACTTCGCGAGCGTGAATACCAGATCGCTGAGAAGCGCCGCAAGATGGAAGAGGAGTGGCAGCAAGAGCAGGGCGCCACCAAGCCCAAGGTCAGTAAAGAGGACATCGCCGACGTTGTCTCGATGTGGACCGGCGTGCCCCTGCTGCAACTCACCGGCGACGAGACCGAGCGGCTGCTCCATATGGAAGAAGCCCTCCATCAGCGCATCGTCGGCCAGGACGAGGCTATTGTCACCATCGCTAAAGCCGTCAGGCGCGCCCGGGCGGGGCTCAAGGACCCGCGGCGCCCCATCGGCAATTTCGTCTTCCTCGGCCCCACCGGCGTCGGCAAAACCGAACTGGCCAGAGCCCTCGCCCAATTCATGTTCGGCTCTGAGGACAATTTGATCCGCATCGACATGTCGGAATTTATGGAGAAATTCGCCGTTTCCCGCCTGGTCGGCGCGCCGCCCGGCTACGTCGGTTTCGAGGAAGGCGGCCAGCTGACCGAAGCTGTCCGCCGCAAGGGCTACTCGCTGGTGCTGCTTGATGAAATCGAGAAGGCCCATCCCGACGTGTTCAATATCCTGCTACAGATCTTCGACGACGGCCACCTGACCGACGCTAAAGGCCGCCGCGTGGACTTCAGGAACACCATCATCATCATGACTTCCAATATCGGCGCCGATCTCATCAGAAAAGGCACCGGGACCATCGGTTTTACCACCACTTCGGACGCCGCCAAAGCCGTAGATATCGGGTATGAGCGGATGAAGGACAAGCTGCTGGCTGAGGTCAAAAAGAGCTTCCGGCCGGAGTTTTTGAACCGAATTGACTCGACAGTGGTCTTCCATTCCCTGACCCGCGACGAGATCCGGAAGATCGTCGACCTTCAGCTCGTCTCGGTGACCAAACAGCTCAAGGAAAAGGGCATCGCCATCGAGATTACCGAGCCGGCTAAAGACGTCCTGGGCAAGAAGGGCTACGACGAGGTTTACGGCGCCCGCCCGCTGCGGCGCGTCATCCAGAACCTCATCGAAGACCGGCTGTCCGAAGACTTGCTGCGCGGCGTCTTCGCCTCCGGCGACACCGTCACCATCGACGCCGCCGGCGAAGCCGAGGAACTGGCCTTCAGCGTCCGCCACCCGGAACTGCCACCCCCGGCAGTTGAGGAGCAGCCGGCGCTGGCCGCCGGCGGCAACGGCGCTTAGCCGAAGCTTTATCGCTTGCCAAGAGCCCTCTCGGTGAGGGCTCTTTTTTATGCCCTAAAAGCCCAATGGGGGGGGAGGTTTCACCCGGTAGAGGTGAACTCCTGTTAACCCCTGCCAAATATGGTTATTAAACTATTATTAAAAATACGCATATTGGCGGATACCTAAAACAAACGCAGGTATTTATAATATTAACGTAATCTTAGGCGCAAGCAGTAATCAGATGCTGTTTAGCGCCCATAAAACGGAGGAATCTGAATGAACAAGTACCACAGCACCATGTCACGCCGGGACTTTATGAAAGCTCTCGGAGTCGCCGGTGGCGCCATGGCCGCGGCACCTGCGTTTGCCGATCTGGATGAAATGGCAGCCAAAGACGGCCTGTACACCAGGCGGCCTTGGTGGATCAAGACCCGCGAACACCTCGAGATGACCACCGATGTCGATTGGGACGAGATGCAGCGCTATTCCGAGAATGACACCATGCGCGGCACCAAGGCCAGCGGGTACCGGCTGTCACTCTACGACCAGGCCGAATGGGACCGTCGGGCCGCGGTCAAAAAGGAGGAAGAAACCAAATTCCTCAAAGAAGACAAACCCGGCTTTGCCCTGAAAGACCTGGCTTACTCTTCCAATGTCGGCAGCAATCAGTCAGTCAGCCAGAGTTTCCTGGGTGCCCAGAAAGCCACCCTCCCGGAAGCCCGCGGCGTCTCAAAATGGCAGGGCTCTCCGGAAGAAGCCGCCTCCCTGCTCCGCACCTTCATGCGCAGCGTAGGTGCCATGAGCATCGGCTTCGTCGAACTGGAAGAGGGCAAGACCAAGAAGCTGATCTATGATTTCGAAGGGGGCGGCAAGATCCGCAACGTCTGGGAGGATACTGACAAGGCGTCCATCCGTACCCTGGCCAACGGGTTCCAGGATAACGTCATTCCCAACTCTTTCAAGTATGCCATCGAAATCATCAACCAGGAGTCCATCAATCTCTTTAAAGTGAACCCGACGCTCCTTATGTCCCAGATCCGCTATGGCCGCAACGCTAACACCCAGGCGGCCACCATGGAGTTCATCCGCAGCCTCGGCTACCAGGCTGTTGGCCAATACTCCATCAACACCATCGGCATAGCTCCGGCGCTGGCCACCGTCTCTGGCCGAGGTGAAATGGGCCGGATGAACCGCCTGATCACACCGGAGCACGGCCCCATCGTCGGTGCCTTCACCATGCTGACCAACCTGCCGCTGGCGCCGGACAAGCCCATAGACGCCGGTTACCTTAATTTCTGCAAGACCTGCATGAAATGCGCCGAGACATGCGGTGAGGGCGCCATCTCCATCGAGAAGGAACCCTACTGGGAGACCATCGGCGGCTGGAACAACGCCGGTCACAAAGCCTGGTTCGAAGATTCCCGCAAGTGCGCCGCCTTCCGCGCCCTGCCCAACTCCTGCACTTCGGGCAAATGCCTGGCAGTCTGCACCTTCTCCAAGGACCACCTGTCCGGTATTCACGAAGTGGTTCAGGCGACGCTGGCCAACACCTCGTTGTTTAACGGCTTCTTCAAGCAGATGGACGACGTCTTCTACCATGACGGCCTGCATGCCCCGGAGAAGTTCTGGGACATCGAGCTGCCGACCTACGCCATCGACTCGACGATCAACGGCCGAGACACCCACTCCTAAACTATCTGGGAGACAATGAAAAAAGGGGGCGCCCGGCCGGGCGCCCCCTTTTTTCATAGAACCAAGCGGCATGGCTCTCTTCGCGTTCCCGACAGCCCCATACGGAGTCAAACGTCGCAGTCAGGGATTTCAACCATCACAAAACCGTCCTCAACCCTGGTACGGTACGTCCTGAGGTCAAGCGTGTCGATGGATGCGACCATCCTGGTTTTGCCGGAAGCCGCAATAAACATATTTTCCAGGTTCCCCATCTGGGGCAGCTGGACGCATTTGCCGCTGGTGATATCGTATTTGGCTCGGTGCAGCGGGCATTCAACGACTTTTCCCTCAAGCCGTCCCATGGACAGCGAACCGTTCATATGGCCGCAGCGGTCGTCAACAGCATAGAACTGGCCGCCGATGCCGGCGATTAGAATTTCCCTTTTCTTTACCTCGATCCGGGTCATCTTGCCGGGAGATAAATCTGCGGTCTTGAAAGTCTTGTAATACGCCATAGCTCAGAGACCTCTGAATAATTCTACCACCACTCTCTTCCAGACCAGAATACGGCGGACGGGAGTTGGATAAAACCAAAAAACCCCGTCGTGATTCGGCGAGGCTTAACGGCTAAAATATAAAAAGCCCCCTGGCGATGGCATATTTTCCACAAGGGGTCGCCCCCTCAGTATCGTCTGCGCTGACGCGTTTCACTGCCGTGTTCGGGATGGGAACGGGTGGGACCACGTCGCTCTTATCACCAAGAGACTTTTTAACGAAAGTGAGCTATTAAGTTTTTAATCTGAACCTGTAATCTGAATCCGCCATCATTTGGTTACCTCAACTCTGAAGCAAGTCAAGCCCTCGACCATTAGTACCACTCAGCTGAACACGTTACCGTGCGTACACCTGTGGCCTATCAAGCAGGTAGTCTACCTGCGGTCTTACCCTCTTGCGAGGGAGGGAGATCTAATCTTGGAGCCAGCTTCGCGCTTAGATGCTTTCAGCGCTTATCTGAACCGGACTTGGCTACTCAGCAATGCCCCTGGCGGAACAACTGATACACCATTGGTCCGTCCTTCCGGGTCCTCTCGTACTACGGAAAGCCCCCCTCAAATCTCCGGACGCCCACCACGGATAGAGACCGACCTGTCTCACGACGGTCTGAACCCAGCTCGCGTGCCGCTTTAACCGGCGAACAGCCGGACCCTTGGGACCGATTCCAGCCCCAGGATGCGACGAGCCGACATCGAGGTGCCAAACCTTGCCGTCGATGTGAACTCTTGGGCAAGATAAGCCTGTTATCCCCGGGGTAGCTTTTATCCGTTAAGCCACGGCCTTTCCACAAAGAGCCGTAGGATCACTTTGCCCGACTTTCGTCTCTGCTCGACTTGTAGGTCTCGCAGTCAAGCCTCCTTATGCCAATGCACTCTACGGGTGATTTCCATCCACCCTGAGGAGACCTTTGGGCGCCTCCGTTACTGTTTTGGAGGCGACCGCCCCAGTCAAACTACCCACCAGGCACTGTCCCCCGGCTTGCTCCGAGGTTAGAGGCTAGATCCATCAGGAGTGGTATTTCAACGTTGGCTCCACCAGGGCTAGCGCCCTGGCTTCACAGCCTCCCACCTATCCTACACGAGATGAACCCAGTCTCAGTGTCAAGTTGTAGTAAAGCTCCACGGGGTCTTTTTGTCCAGTGGCGGGAAACCCGCATCTTCACGGGTATTTCAATTTCGCCGAGTCCCTCGTTAAGACAGCGTCCAAGTTGTTATGCCGTTCGTGCGGGTCGGAACTTACCCGACAAGGGATTTCGCTACCTTAGGACCGTTATAGTTACGGCCGCCGTTCACTGGGGCTTCGGTTCAAAGCTTTGCTTGCGCTAACCTCTCTCCTTAACCTTCCAGCACTGGGCAGGCGTCAGCCCCTATACATCAGCTTACGCTTTAGCAGAGACCTATGTTTTTGTTAAACAGTCACTCAGACCCCTTTATTGCAGCCCTGAAAAACAGGGCACCCCTTCTCCCGAAGTTACGGGGCTAAATTGCCGAGTTCCTTAACGAGGGTTATCTCGATCACCTTGGGACACTTACCCCCACCTACCAGAGTCGGTTTGCGGTACGGGCGCCTCTGCTTCAACGGCAACGAGGGTTTTCTAGACGGTATGGACTCAGCTAGATCGCCTTGGGTCTCCCCGCAGCTTCCTCCAGGTTTCAGCTTAAGATGGGAGTGGATTTACCTGCCCCCAAACGCCTTTACCTGGCGACACACCATGTCCGATGGGTATGCCTAACTTATCCTGCCGTGTTGCCCCTTTGCCTCCACAGCGGCGGTGCTGGAATGATGACCAGCTGTCCATCGCTCTACGCCTTCCGGCCTCGGCTTAGGCCCGACTAACCCTACGCGGATTAACCTTGCGTAGGAAACCTTAGGTTTACGGTGGGTGTGTTTCTCACACACCTTGCGCTACTCATGCCGGCATTCTCTCTTCCCCACGCTCCACCATTGCTCACACAACAGCTTCACTGCGAGAGGAACGCTCCTCTACCATCCTTCCGAAGAAGGATCCATAGCTTCGGTGACAGACTTGAGCCCCGTTGGGTTGTCGGCGCAGAACCACTTAACCAGTGAGCTATTACGCACTCTTTAAAGGGTGGCTGCTTCTAAGCCAACCTCCTGGCTGTCTGGGTAGTCCAACTTCCTTTGCCACTTAGTCTGCACTTAGGGACCTTAGCTGATGGTCTGGGCTGTTTCCCTTTCGACTACGGAGCTTAGCCCCCATAGTCTCACTCCCGGACTTTGGCTTATGGCATTCATGGTTTGGTTGAATTCGGCAGGATCTCTCCCACCTAGTTCATCCAGTGCCTTACCTCCATAAGCGAACATCCGAGGCTGTACCTAGATACATTTCGAGGAGAACCAGCTATCCCTGGGTTCGGTTGGCATTTCACCTCTATCCACAGCTCATCCGATAGCTTTGCAACGCTAATCAGTTCGGGCCTCCACTCCGAGATTATCGGAGTTTCACCCTGGCCATGGATAGCTCACCCAGCTTCGGGTCTAATCCGTGCAACATATCGCCCTATTCAGACTCGCTTTCGCTACGGCTCCGCAACGTAATTGCTTAACCCGCTACACAGATTAACTCGCCGGCTAATTCTTCAATAGGCACGCCGTCAGTAGTCTTGCGACCACCTCCGACTGCTTGTAAGCACACGGTTTCAGATCTATTTCACTCCCCTCTCGGGGTGTTTTTCACCTTTCCCTCACGGTACTAGTCCACTATCGGTCATCAAGAGTATTTAGCCTTACCATGTGGTCATGGTTGATTCCCACAGGATTCCGCGTGTCCCGTGGTACTCAAGGTCAGATTAAGGAGCCTAGCTCTTTCGTTTACCGGACTATCACCTTCTATGGTGGCCCTTTCCAGAGACCTTCAACTAGAGTTCGGTTGGTAACTCCTTTGCCCGTCTAACGCCGGGCATCATCCGCCTTACTACCCCCTAAAAGCTTAGGCCGTTAAACCACTGAGCTTAAAGGGTTTGGGCTGTTCCCGTTTCGCTCACCGCTACTTCGGGAATTTTGTCTTTTCCTCGGGGTACTGAGATGTTTCACTTCCCCCGGTTACCTCTGCTCAGCCTATGTGTTCGGCTGAGAGTGCTCAGGTTTTACCTGAGCGGGTTGCCCCATTCGGAAATCCCCGGTTAAGCTTGCTAGACAGCTAGCCGAGGCTTATCGCAGTCTTGCCACGTCCTTCATCGCCCCTTGATGCCAAGGCATCCACCGTGCGCTCTTTCCCGCTTGACTTGCTTCAGATTTGAGATAACCTATTATTTATGGCGGTATTCAGTTTTTAAGGTTCAGTACAATAAGAAACGGCCTGGCGTTTTCACCAAGCCGTCTTGGTTAACACCGCTGTCTGCGCTTTATGCTGCTTTATTTAACATCATAATTTTCAAACGCGAAGGCAATAATAGCACAGGCTGCAAAGCCATGTCAAGCCCCAGTCTAGCTTTATTCCGAGGGGACTGAAGTCCGTTTTTTCGCAGTACGTCACCGACTTTCCGCGGCCTTGACACCGGAACGGTCTTTGACCTATAAAGGTAGTCCGACGATATCCTGATAGTTAAGGGGGCAAGCTTCCATGAGAGCCGACAATGAAACCAGGTCCATCATCAACGCCCTGCTGGAACAGACTAAAGCGGCATTTGAAGCCAGGAACGCCGACGCGCTGATCAAGCTGACCACCGACGACCCGAATATGCTGAACATCGGCATTGCCAAAGATGAACTGTCGGTAGGGCCGGGGCAGCTCAAGGAGCGGATGCAGAAGCATTTCGCCATGGCCGATACCATCACCCTGAAGTACGGCTACACCACCATCAAGTCCAACGGCAACGTCGCCTGGGTGTCCAGCCACCTCTGGGAAACCCTGGTGAAAGGCACGCGCAAGCTGCTCCTGGATATGCGCATGACCGCCGTGGCTGAGAAAATCAACGATAAATGGGGCTGGAGCGAAATGCACTGGTCAATGCCGGTCGAGGTCGCCATGCCGGAGCCCACGGCCGAGGAAAAAGCCGCCGAAGAAGCGGCCGCCAAAGCCGCCAAAGAGGCTGAGGAATCCAAGAAAAAAGCCGAAGAAGAGAAGCGCAAAGCCGAACTCAAGGCCGACGAACCGCCGACCGACCAGTCATTCTTTGACTACTACTAGAGTGACCGCTGTCTTTCCGACAAGGGGGCTGTAACGGCTCCCTTGTCTTTTTATATGGGCGAGCTTGCTGACGGTTGCCGCAAAATGATAGATTATAACCACTTGCTAGTTCTTTAGGACTAGTCCCTCCGAGGAGAGCTGTTGTTCCCCATCGTTGCCACTGAAGAGTTGGTGCCGCGGGTACGGCTGTACCGCATTCACGCCCCTCGGGTGGCCAGAAAGGCTGCCGCCGGGCAGTTCGTCATTCTACGTGTCGACGCGCACGGCGAACGCATTCCGCTGACCATCGCCGATTGGGACGCCGCCGAAGGCACAGTTTCGGTAGTCTTCATGGAGGTCGGCACCACCACCACCAGACTGGCCCGCCTGAAGCCCGGCGATGCCATCGCTGACCTCTGCGGTCCGCTGGGCAATCCTACCGAGGTAGAAAACTTCGGCACCGTCTGCCTGATGGCCGGCGGTTTCGCCACCGCCACCATCATGCCCATCGCCCGGGCGATGAAAGCGGCGGGCAACCGTGTGATCATCGTCGTCGGCGCCCGCAATAAAGATCTCCTTTTTTGGCGCGAGCGGCTGGCTGAAAACTCGGATGAACTGATTATCACCACCGATGACGGTTCCGCCGGACGCAAGGGCGTGGTCACCGAACCGGTCAAAGAAAAACTGGAACGCGGCGAGCGGATCGACCGTGTCATCGCCATCGGTCCCAGCATCATGATGAAGTTCTCCTCGTTGACCACTAAACCCTTCGGGGTCAAGACCATAGTTTCCATGAATCCGATCATGGTGGACGGTACCGGTATGTGCGGCTGCTGCCGCGTTTCGGTTGCCGGGCAGACCAGGTTCGCCTGCGTCGACGGCCCGGAGTTCGACGCCCACGCCATCGACTGGGACAATTTCATGGCCCGCCAGCGAACCTATATTGATGAGGAGAAGCGGTCGCTGGAAATTTGCCGGTGCCCGACTGCCTGAGATACCGATGAGTCAAGAATCTGGCGGCAAAGCTAAAGCAAAAATCGACCTGAACCGGGTAGCCATGCCCAAGCAGCCAGCCGACGCCCGGCGGCAGACATTCGGCGAGGTCGCCCTGGGCTATTCAGCCGATGATGCAGCCCGGGAAGCCGCCCGCTGCATCGAATGCAAGGCCAGGAACTGCGTGGCCGGCTGCCCGGTGGCCATCGACATCCCCGAGTTCATCGCCGCCGTTAAAGCCGGCGATCTGGCCGGCGCCTCGCGGGTGATCAAGCGCACCAATGCCCTGCCCGGTATCTGCGGCCGCGTCTGCCCCCAGGAAAGCCAGTGTGAGGCAGTCTGCACCCTGGCTAAGAAGAAGGCGCCGGTGGCCATCGGACGGCTGGAACGGTATATCGCCGACTGGGAACTGGGACATCATCCGGTGCCGGAGTCCCCGGCCAGGCCGCCGACGGGACGCAAAGTGGCCGTGGTTGGCTCCGGCCCGGCCGGACTGACCTGCGCCGCTGAACTTGCCCGGCTGGGGCATACGGTCACCATCTTCGAGTCTCTCCATGTGGCTGGCGGCGTGCTGATGTACGGCATACCGGAGTTCCGCCTGCCCAAAAGCATCGTCCAGGCTGAGATTAACTATGTCAAAAGCCTGGGAGTGACCATCGAACTGGATGCAGTTATCGGCAAAACGCTGACCATTGATGAACTGCTGGCCGATGGTTTCGACGCCGTTTTTGTCGGCACCGGCGCCGGCCTGCCGCTGTTTTTGAGCATTGAGAACGAGAACGCCTGCGGCGTCTATTCCGCCAACGAATTCCTGTCGCGGGTCAACCTGATGAAAGCTTACCGCTTCCCCGAGGTTGATACCCCCCTCAAGGTGGGCAAAGAGGTTGCGGTCATCGGCGGCGGCAATGTCGCCATGGACGCCGCCCGCTGCGCCGTGAGGATGGGCGCCAGGGTCACTGTTGTTTACCGCCGCGGTCGGGAGGAAATGCCCGCCCGAATTGAGGAAATCGAGAACGCCGAAGAAGAAGGAGTCGCCTTCCTTTTTCTGACCAATCCCATCAAATTTGATATAAACGACCAGAAATGGGTTTCCGGCATGGTCTGCCAGAAGATGGCTCTGGGCGAACCCGACGCCTCCGGCCGCCGCCGGCCGGTGCCTGTCGAAGGTTCGGAATTCACTCTGGCTATTGATATGGCCATTGTCGCCCTGGGTACCCGGCCCAATCCCCTTATCGCCCGGTCCACGCCCGACCTGGCATTCGCCTCCAGAGGCACCGTAGTGGCGGATGAAGCCACCGGGCTGACCCGGAAGAAGGCGGTGTGGGCCGGAGGCGATATTGTCACCGGTTCGGCCACCGTCATCTCCGCCATGGGCGCCGGCAAAACCGCCGCCCGGAATATTGATCGCTACCTGGGTTCGCTTTAATTCGCCATCTTACCCGAGACAGACCCACGGCGGGAATATTTGCTTGAGGCAATAGGCAAGTTCATCAAGGGCGGTGGATTCCAGGAAAAGGCGCCGCTGGACATTGCCCGCGAACGGTTCGACAGGGGCGAAATATCGGCGGAGGAGTTTGATAAGATCAAAAAGAATCCAACTTAGAATTCGGCATCTATGAAAAACCAGAGGGGGCTCCATACGGAACCCCCTCTTTTTCACGAAGAGGATGTATTTACTGACTCTTAACCGTGGAGGTAAGGGTAGAATCGATGCCGAATTGCGGCAGGGAGGCATTCCACCACTCTTCCGGATCCTCGAAGGCGCCGTAGCCGAAGGTCCGGCCCATGTTGGCCAGGAAGCCGTTGAAGATGGGCACGTAGGAGATGGTCGATTTCAACACGGTATGGACCATCGCTCCGCTGCCGGTGGAGAAGGTGCAATTGGCGGCGCAGGCGGAACAGCCGGAGCCGGGGATGAATTCGTTAACGTAGTTTCTGCAGCCAGAACCATCGTAGTAGAACCGCTTCATCCCGGAGATGTGCTGGGTGTCGGGTTTGCCGTTGATGGGCGGCATATCGTAACTTGGATCCCCGGCATCCAATCCCTGAATGGAGTTGGACGGGCATGAGTCTGCGCAGATGCCGCAGGTCTTGCAGAACCGCCACAAGCCGGCGTCAATTGGATGAGTCTCAGCCAGCGGCATATCGGTGATCTGGCAGAGGTCGGTGCTCCGGGGGCCCCAGGAAGGAGAGATCACCCAGTTAGTCATTCGGGCGGCCTCGGCTTTGCCGGTAAATACAGCTACGCCAGGGGTCTGGAAGCAGTCGGTGCCGTGGCCGGTGCCGCCGAACATGTTATAGCCCAGAGCTCTCATGAAGTTATAAGTGCTGTAGAAGGCGATGTTGCGGGTGCCGGAGTTGGCCACCAGATTCGATTTCGAGATTCTGGAAGGATAGGTCCGGTCGGTTTCTCTGGGTTCCGGGCCACCGAGATAGAGTACATTCAAGTCTTTGTTGGCCGGGATGACCCATTTTTCCGCGGTGTAGTACGGTTGGTCAACATTCTCGTAGACAATGGGCCTGGCGGCTGTCGGCGGGACGTTGGCAGGATCGGTGTCGATCCACTGGGAACCGGTCGAACTGCCCTTTTCATTAAAGGCTACCAGCTTGGTCCGCCAGGTGCTGTCGAGGTTGTTGAAGCCGGCCTCGGCCATGCCGAACAGCCTGATGGCGGCTACCACCAGCTTTGCGTTCTCTTCAGGAGACGCCTGCCACTTGGGCACGCCCAGGGATTCCGGGGTGGCGGCGGTGATCTTGCCGCTGACTTCGGGGCCGAGGTAGGACACAGACCACTTGTTGGACTGGCTGAGACCGGTCCTCAGAGCTTCCCATTTGTGACCGAAGCCGGGCACATTGTCCTTCATCCTTTGCGCCTGAAGCGCACCAGATTCGGCGTCAATCTTTTCGACATACGCCTTTCCGTAATACTTGGCGCGGATATTGGAGCATTGGCCCATGTAGCGGCGGTCGTAGCGGTGGATCACATTCCAGTCTATCTCCATTGTAGGATCCAGGCGCTCGCGCTCCTTGACATACCAGGGATGCTTCTGCAGATTGTCGCCGGAGGCGACGACTTCGTCCAGATCATGAAAGTTCGGGGCGACCAGGGCGGCCGCGCCGGTGCCGGCGCCAGCCAGGCCGATGGCTTTCATGAACTGCCGGCGGCTCATTGTGCTGTGAAAAACGGACATACGGTTTTCCTTTCTTTCCATATTTTTCTTCAGCCTACAACCTGGCACACTAAAGGTAAATACGCATTTATGCCGATTTATGTTCGTTAATGCTCCGTTTGTAGCTAGGTATTAATTACAATTAATCTCGTCAGGGCTATGATTTTTAACTTTTAGGGTAATATTCTGTGTGTAATAAGAAAATGGTTTAGCGAAGCAGTATCGGCGAATGCCGGATAGTAGTTGATAAAGTCGCAAAAACACGAGATGGGCTCCGCTGGGAGCCCATCTCGTGAATTCTTGAATGAGGTTATGTTCTACTGGCTCTTGACCGTGGAGGTGAGAGTAGAATCGATGCCGAATTGCGGCAGGGAGGCGTTCCAGAACTGCTCCGGATCCTCGTAGGGACCGTAGCCGAAGGTCCGGCCCATGTTGGCGAGGAAGGTGTTGAAGATCGGAACATAGGAAATGGTGGTCTTCAACACGGAGTGGACCATAGCACCGCTGCCGGTGGAGAAAGTGCAGTGGGCGGCGCAGGCGGAACAGCCGGAGCCAGGATAGGTTTCCTTGGTCCAGTTATTGCAGGATGAACCATTAAAGTAGTACATCTTGCGGCCGGTGGCATGCTGGGTGTCGGCGACGCCGTTGATGTCCGGGATTTCGAAGGTCGGCTCGAAGCCTTTTTTCGGAATCGATTCGGAAGGGCAGGCGTCGGCGCAGATGCCGCAACTCTGGCAGAAGCGCCATAGGCCGGCATCGATCGGGTGAGTCTCAGCCAGCGGCATGTCGGTGATTTGGCAGAGATCAGTGCTGCGGGGACCCCAAGAAGGAGAGATTACCCAGTTGCTCATGCGAGCGTTCTCCGCTTTACCAGTCAGGACGGCCACGCCCGGCGTCTGGAAGCAGTCGGTGCCGTGACCGGTGCCGCCGACCAAGTTGTAACCGAGAGCCCTGAAGAAATTGTAGGTGCTGTAGAAGGCGATGTTGCGGGTGCCGGAGTTAGCAACCAGGTTGGACTTACTGATGCGGGACGGGAAGGTCCGGTCGGTTTCGCGAGGTTCCGGGCCGCCCAGGTAAACCACCCACTGATCCTTGGTGGGAACTACCCACTTGGTGGTGGTGTAGTAAGGCTCAGCGACATCTTCGTAAACAATCGGGCGGGCGGCGGTATCCGGAACATTGGCCGGATCGGTGTCGATCCACTGCATGCCGGTGGAGGAACCCTTCTCGTTCTTGGCCACCAGCTTGGTCCGCCAGGTGCTGTCAAGATGGTTGAAGCCGGCTTCAGCCATGCCGAACAGCCTGATGGCGGCCACCACCAGCTTTGCGTTCTCTTCCGGGGTAGCCTGCCACTTGGGCACGCCCAGAGATTCCGGAGTGGCCGCGGTGATCTTGCCGCTTACTTCAGGTCCCAGGAATGATACAGACCATTTGTTGGACTGGCTGAGACCGACGCGCAAGGCTTCCCACTTGTGACCGAAGCCCGGCAGGTTTTCAACAAGTTGCTTCTTGGCGAGAGCGCCGGAATTGGCGTCGGTATCGACAACCCGCTGCCGGCCGAGGTACTTGGAGCGGATGTTGGCGCACTGGCCCATATAACGCCGGTCGTAGCGCTGCATGAGGTCGAAGTCCAGTTCGACGGTGGGATCCAGGCGCTCGCGCTCCTTGACATACCAAGGATGCTTTTGGAGATTGTCGCCGGAAGCGACAACTTCGTCCAGGTCATGGAAATTGGGACCGACCAGGGCGGCCGCGCCGGTGCCGGCGCCAGCCAAGCCGATGGCTTTCATGAACTGCCGACGGCTCATTGTGCTGTGAAAAATGGACATATTTTTCCTTTCTTTTTTAATTAAATTTATACTACAACCTAATGTGGCAAACGTAAATACGCATCTATGCTGATTTATTTTTATTAATCCGCCGAGGATAGCCAAAGATAAATAAACATTAATGAGAGCTCGCCACGTTGATACGAACTCCGTTAATAAAAGGAGAGGGCTTCTTGAAGAAGCCCTCTCCCGGATAACCGTTGGCGTCAGGTTTAGTAGCCCATGTCGCGGGCATAGACGGTGGAATCGAAGCCATAAGCCGGCAGGGAGGAGTGCCACCACTTCTCGACCGCCTCGCCTTCCTTCAGGCCGTAGCCCATGATATCGTGCATCGAGGCGAAGAAGGAGTTGAAGATGCCGGTGGTGGATGCCGTGGCCTTGACCACCTGGTGGATCATGGCGGAGTTGGCGCCGTTGAAGACGCAGTGGCCCCAGCAGACGTTGCAGACGCCGACCGACCGCTGGTAGATCTGGCTGGAGGGCATGTCCGTCCAGAAGGTCTTGCGGCCCAGCTTGGCCCACTCGCCGCTGGTGCGGATGCCTTCCCAGGGCAGCTGGTAGACTTTCGGACCCAAGGAGGACGGTTTCGGGCCTTCCCAGCTCGGCTGGCTCTCGCCCTTCTTTTCGATCGAGCCGGACGGGCAGTAGTCGGCGCACAGACCGCAGGACTGGCACATCCGCCAGATGCCGGCGTCAATGGGCTTGGTGTGGGCGATGGGCAGGGTGGTCAGGAAATCGAAGTAGCCGCCGAAAGCGCCGAACTCGGGGCTGATGGACATGATGGTGTGGCGGGAGTTCTCAGTGAGGCCGCCCAGAACCGCGCCGGAGTTGGAGGGATTCCAGCGGTAAGGCTCATCATGCATGCTCTCGTAGCCGAGGCCGGTGATGAAGGCCTGGGTGCAGGCGCGGGGTACTTCGCGCAGGCGGTAGCGGGTCTGGGTCAGGCGGCCTAGCACCGTCGGGCGCATCCGGTTCAGGTCGTTGTCCTGCGGGATGAGGTAGCAGACGTTGTAAAGCGGTTTGTTGGGCAGGTAGGTGATGCCCGTTTTTTCATCCCAGCGGAAAGAGGTATCGGTCTGGGAGAAGACGACCGGTTTGGTGACGGTGGTCGGCGGCTGTTTGTCCCAGTAGGTGATGCCGGGATTCTCGCCGGTGATGCCCATCAGTTTCCGGTGATGATCGTCGAGTTCGGCGGTGGCGATGTCGGCGGCGCCGAAGAAGACCATAGCAGAACGAAGCATGATCAAGCCCTCTTCCGGAGTGCCGGTCCACTTGGGCACACCGCGGGCTTCAGGGGTAGTGACATTCTTGATCTGGCCGAATTTTTCGGCGATGGTGGCGATGCGCAGACCGCCGTTGGCGCCGGACAGGGCATGATCCTTTAACCGATAGCCGGGCTCATTGGCCTTGAGACGATCGGAGTCGGATTTCTCGGACCGGGTCATTGCGTTGTACTTCTCAACGCCGGTGTACTGGGCCACCAGGGCGGCGGATTGGGTCTGATAGCTGTAGTGCGGTTTCATCAGGTCCCAGTCGATCTCGACGGTCGGTTCATCAACTTCCTTGACCCACCAGGCGCGCTTCCGGGTGGTGACGCCGGACTGCATCAGTTCGTCCAGGTCGTGGAAGGCCGGGGAAACGGCGGCGGCGCCGCCCAGGCCGGCGCTGACGAAGCCCAGACCTTTCATGAAGTCGCGGCGGGAGACGGTGCTGTGAAATGCTGACATACCTTAACCCCTTTCAATTAATTTGCTATGTGTAGAATCTACATCTGAATCGAAAGGGAGTAAATACGCATTTATGCCGATTTATGTTTGTTAATCCGCCCTTCGAAGGTAAAGATTAATAACTTTTAATCTCCTTAATAATATTAGTGATTAACCTTTGGATAACCGAACCCTCGAATAGACAGCGCGATATCAGGCATTTCACCCTGCCGTGTTTCGGTGGTAATATACCGGCATTGTTTGTGTTATGATTCATCATCCGCCGCTCCGAGGACAGAGATTGAACGTAGCGAAACCAGTTGACCTGCTTTACCGCGCCGTCTTTGAGAATGCCGGCGACGCCATTATCATCTGGCGCCGCGCGAACGGCTCGGAAGTCTTAAAGATCATTGACGCCAACCCCGCCGCCTGCCGCCGACTCGGCTACACCAGGGACGAAATGATCCGCCTGACTGACGCCGACCTCAACGCGCCGGACAGCCTGCGCCGCAGCCGGGAAATACTTGCCGCTCCCTCAGACAACGGGAAGCTGACCCTGGAGGTGGCGCTCCTGACTAGAAGCGGGCAGGAACTGCCATCGGAAGCGAATTGCCAGGTTTTCATTATGGATGGACGCCCGGCCATCGTCGCTGTTTATAGGGATATAGCCGAGCGCAAGGAACAGGAAGAACGCCGGCAGCGGGCGCTGGAGCATGAAACTTCGCTGCGGTCCAAGCTGGAAGCAGATACCGATATGCGCACCAATTACACCCGGGCGCTGGTGCACGAGCTCAAAACGCCGCTGACCCTGCTCATGGCTTCTAGCGATTTCCTGGTATCTCATATAAAGGAAGAACCGCTGCTGTCCTTTGCCAAGAATATCAGCTTCGGCGCCGCTTCGATCAACCGCCGCATCGATGAGCTGCACGACCTGATGAAGCTAGAGATGGGCTCGTTGCAGTTGGAGTTTTACCCGGTGCCCACCCGCCGGCTCCTCAGCGACATCGCCGCCTTCGCCCGGCCGGCGGCGGAACGCAGTGAACTGGCTTTCAACGTCGAATTGCCGGCAAGGCTGCCGACTGTCCTGGGAGACCGGGAGCGGCTGCAACAGGTGATCATGAACCTGCTGAACAACGCCTTCAAGTACACCCCTAAAGGCGGTTCGGTCTGGCTGAAGGCTTATACTCGCGCAGGCGAGCTGATCATCGAGGTCAGAGACACCGGCTGCGGCATACCTGAAGATGCCCAGCAGGCACTGTTCCAGCCTTACCAGCGCCGGGATCCCAGCCATCAGCGTAAAGACGGCCTGGGGCTGGGGCTGGCCATAACCAAAGCGATTGTGGAAAGATATAAAGGCCGCATCTGGGTGGAAAGCCGCCCGGGCGCCGGCAGCCGCTTTTTCGTGGCGTTACCGACAACCAGGAGGAACTCTAAAAATGAAAGCGCTGATTGTTGACGACGACGATGGCATCATCCAGCTTGTTTCGCTCTGCCTTATCCTGATCTGGCCTGACGTCAAGATAACCTGGACGCATCTTGGCGGCGAGGGCGCCGATCTGGTGCGCAGCGCCTCCCCCGACCTGGTGGTTTTGGATCTCGGGTTGCCGGACATGAGCGGCTTCGATGTCCTGAAGCGCATCCGCGCTTTTTCCAAAGTGCCGCTCATTGTCCTCACCGTCAGGAACGACGAGGTGGATGTGGTGCGGGCTTTCGAGCTCGGCGCCGATGACTATGTCACCAAACCGTTCCGCCAGTTCGAATTCCTGGCGCGGGTACGTTCAGCGGTGGCACGTTTCGTACCGGGACAGAACAAAGGAGAGGAGGTCAGGGCGGCCTTCGGCGATTTCCGGTTCGATTCCTCCTTCAGGAAGCTGGAATACCGCAACAAGACCATCGACCTGACGTCTACAGAAAGCGTCACCTTGCGCTGCCTGCTGGAAAACGCCGGCAAGGTTGTCACACACAAAGCCATCGCCCAGCAGATCTGGGGCCACCCGGTGCCGGACGCGGTCAAGATTATCCGGGTCTATATCCGGCACCTGCGGGAAAAGATCGAGGCCGACCCCAACAATCCGACGCTGATTGTCACCAAAGCCGGCGAAGGCTACCTGTTCACCCGAACGGTGTAGGATTAATCATCTGGTCGCAGGCGCCTAGCCTTGCCACTCCGGGCGCATCGGTATAAGATAGTATTTATTCTCCTTTCAGTTTAAGAGGTGTAAATGTCTATTGAACTCGTCCACGTCGGTTTCGGCAATATCCTGGCGATGAACCGCCTGATCGCCATCGCCCCTCCCGGCTCCGCCCCTATCAAGCGTATCATCCAGGAGAGCCGCAACAAGGGTAATCTCATCGACATGACCAACGGCCGCAAGACCAAGGCGGTGATCTTCACCGATTCCGGCCACATCGTCCTGGCGGCTCTGGCGCCGGAAACCATCACCGGCCGGGTGACCGTAGGCCGCGGTGTCATGAAGACCGAAGTGGCCGAGGTACCGCTTGACGTTTAAGCCGCCTCTTCCGGCGCCGGTGCTCATCGTCCTGTCAGGCCCGTCCGGGGTCGGCAAAGACGCCGTACTGGAACGGATGAAGGAGCGGCAGCTGCCGGGAGTGAAATACGTCACTACGGTGACCACCCGCGCCCAGCGCCCGCGTGAAATCGGCGGCAGGGACTACCACTTCTTCAGCCAGCCCGAGTTTAAAAAGCTCATTGAAGCGGATGAACTCCTGGAATGGGCGGAGGTTTACGGCAATTTCTACGGCGTGCCCAAGGCGGCGGTGCGGGAAGCGCTGAGAGCCGGGCACGATGTTGTCGTCAAGGTCGACGTCCAGGGCGCCGCTTCGATCAAGAAGATCACCCCCGGCGCCGTTTTCATCTTCCTGCTGCCGCCTTCGCTCAAGGACCTGGAAGCGCGGCTGTCACGCCGCCTCACCGAATCGCCGGCGGCGCTGAAACGCCGGCTAGAAACGGCGCCGCATGAACTGGAACAGCTGAGCATGTTTGATTATTTTGTGGTCAACCACGAAGGCCGGATTGACCAGGCTGTCGACGGCATCGCCGCCATCCTGGCCGCAGAAAAGGCCCGGGTCCACCCCCGGAACATTAATCTATAGCTCGGTCCAGCCTGAACCTAGAACAACCCCTTCAGTATTGTCGCCAGAATGAAGGCGATGACGCCACAGATAGGGATTGTCAGTACCCAGGCGGCAAAGATATGCCCGGCCACGCCCCAGCGTACCGCCGAAAGGCGCCGGGTGGCGCCGACGCCCATGATCGAGGCGGAAATAGTATGAGTCGTCGACACCGGGATGCCGATGGTGGAGGCGATCTGGATGACCGTGGCCGCCGCCGTCTCGGCGGCGAAACCGTTGACCGGTTTTAAAGCCGTCATCCTCACTCCAAGTGTCTTGACCACCCGCCAGCCGCCGATGGCCGTACCGGCGCTAATCGAACCGGCGGCGACCAGGATAATCCACACAGGTATCGAGTCCCAGAGCGCCAGGTTGCCAGAATAGATGACCATCGCCATGGTGATGAGGCCGATAGGCATCTGGCCGTCGTTGCGGCCGTGGCTGAAAGCCATGTAGCTGGCAGAAAGTATCTGAGCATTGGAGAAAATGCGGCCGACGCGGTCCGGCCGTGACTTGCTGAACAGCCACATGATGGCCACCATCATCAGATAACCGCCGGCGAAACCAATAGCCGGGGCGATTATGATGGCCGCCACGACCTTGCCGAGCACCGCCCAGTTGACCGCGGCCGCTCCAGCCACGCCGACGCCGGCCATGGCCAGCGAGGAAACCATACCGTGGGTTAGGCTGACCGGCAGCCCCCGCCAGGTGGCCAGCGAAGTCCAGGCGATGACAGCGATAAGCCCGGCGATGACCGTTGTGTAAGTAATCGCTTCCGGTACCAGGATGCCCTTGCCGATAGTACGTGCCACCGCCACGCCGGTGGTGGCGCCGACCAGATTGGCGGCGGCGGCCATGAGCACCGCCTGCCGTGGTGACATCACCCTGGTGCCGACGACGGTGGCGATGGCGTTGGCGGTGTCGTTGGTGCCGTTTACGAAGGCGAAACCGATGGCCAGCAGGATTATTATGACTATGGGCAGCAGCGACGCATCAGGCATTCTTGAGGGCGACTCCCTCGAAGACGTTGGCTACATCCTCGCAGCGGTCGGTGGCGCTTTCCATTGATTCGTAGATTTCGCGCCACTTGATAACATCGGCGATGTTGTGTTCTTCGAACAATTCGACCAGAGCGGCGCGGTAAGCCTGGTCAGCCTGATTTTCCAGACGGTTGATCTCGATACAATGCTCCAGCAGGCTCTTGAGACCGCTTTTCTTGCGCAGCTTCGGCGCCGCCGCGGCCACTTCTTTGGCCCCCAGCAAAATGATCTCCGCCAGTTCCCTGACCCTGTCATTGGGCTTGCCAACCTTGTAGAGCATCATGTAGTCCGCCGCCGAGTGGATGAAATCAACCACGTCATCCATCGAATGCGCCAGGAGAGCTATGTCCTCGCGGTCGAAAGGGGTGACGAACGAACGGTGCAGCATGGCGATGATCTGGTGGGTGACCGAATCGCCGGTATGCTCCAGTTCGGCGATCTTCTGGAATTTTTCCGGGATGTCCCGCCAGTCGTTGACCAATTCCTTCAAGGCTTCGGCAGTGCGCACCATATTTGCCGCACCGGCTTCGATCAGGTCAAAGAACTTCTCTTCCCTGGGCATGATTGATATCTTGGCCATATTTCCTCCGGGGCTGCTGGACAAGCCAGCGGTTCCTGATATGATAGTATGGCAGTGGTGAAAAAACAACCGATCCCGAGACTTGGGGAATGTAAATAATTTGCATCAGCACCGACGTGCCCATGTCGCCGCCGGCGCCCGCCTGACGCTGGGCATCATCATTTCCAGCGTTATTTTCGTCGCCGAGGTGGCGGGCGGTCTAATTTCCAACTCGTTGGCGCTGCTATCCGACGCCGGGCATGTCTTCGCGGATATCGTCGCCCTGTCGCTTTCAGCGTACGCCCTGCGCCAGGCGCAGAAACCCCCCAGCCACCGCATGACCTTCGGCTATCACCGGGTAGGCGTCGTCGTCGCCATCATCAATTCAGTACTTATCTTCGGCATAGCGGGTTTTATCTTCTTTGAAGCAGCCCGGCGCTTACAGGCGCCGCCGGAGGTGGATAGCCCGGTGATGCTGGGCGTGGCCGCTTTAGGACTGGCAGCCAATTTAATTGTCGCGTTCTGGCTGCGTGAAGCCCAAAAGGAAAGCCTCAACGTCAGGAGCGCTTTCTGGCACGTCCTGGGTGACGCCCTGGCCTCTGTCGGCGTCATCATCGGCGCGATTGCCATCATGCTCACCGGTTACTCCATCATCGACGCCGCCGTCTCAGCCATCATCGGTCTCATCATCGCCGCCTCGGCCTGGGGCATTCTGGCCGAAGGGGTCAAGGTCATTCTGGAATCGGCGCCGGCCCACGTAAAACTCGATGACCTGGCCGGCGACCTGCGGCGCATCGGCGGAGTTCAGGACGTTCATGACCTGCACGTCTGGAGCCTGACCCCGCAGCTGCACGCTCTTTCATGTCACATCGTCATTGACGACCGTTTGACCTCGGAGACTGCCCATGTACGGGCGGAGGTCGAAACGATGCTGGCCGAAAGATACGAGATAACTCACACCACTTTACAGCTCGAGTGCCAGTCCTGTGCTCCTGGCGGCTTGCTGTGCACCCTGGAGCCTGGAGCCTGCCCCTTCACCCCTCATTCCCATCCCGGCAGGGAATCCTCGCCGGCTGCCGGCCAGAATTCTTGAGAACTGGCATCGAACTGGTTGACAACTTGAAGGTTTGGGCCTAAAATGCGGCTTCAGTTAGAGATGAAGACCGAACAGCCCAGAGCTGCCGCCTGCGTCCGGCCCGGCGACCGGGTCATCCGGGTACACCGCCGCCCGCGCAATAGGATTCTCGCCTTTTTCGCCTCGCTGCCGTCCCTGTTCCGCTTCGGGGGCTCGCCGGGGGCGAGGTAGTGTATATCATCATCGCCGGCGGCGGCGTCGTTGGCTTCAATATCGCCTCTCTTCTTTCAGTCGAAAACCACGATGTGGTCATCATTGAGGAATCCGCCGCGGCCGTCGAGTCCATCCAGCGCCAGCTTGACGTCCGCACCATTACGGGCAACGCCGCCACCCCCCGCGTTCTACGGGAAGCCGAAGCCCACCGCGCCGACCTGATCCTGGCAGTCACCGACTCCGACGAAACCAACATGGTCGTCTGCTTCATCGCCAAGGAGATGGGCGCTTCCCGCACCGCCGCCCGCATCCGCAACCCGGACTATTCCGGCTATTTTCAGCTGCCGGCCAAAAACCCCGGCGCCACCCGCCGCATCGTCCGGCCTCAGAATCTGGGAGTGGACATCTTCATCAACCCGGAAGTCGAGATGGCCCGGGAAATCCTATCCATCCTGCGGGGCTTTTACTCCACCCCGGCCGAACAGTTCAGCGGCGGGGCGGTGCAGCTCCGGGAGTTCAAGGTCGAGGATAAAAGCCTGTTTAACAAAAAGGTGTCCGACATCAAATCGGACATCCCCTTCTTTATCGTCGCCCTGGGACATGAGGACGGCGGCACCATCGCCAGAGCGGATGAAATCATTCACGAGGGCGATTCTATATATGTAGTCGCGCCCGGTGACCAGGTCGAACGGCTCGGCCGGCTGTTCGCCGCGCCAAAACCCCCCGCCCAGAGCGTGGCTGTCATCGGTGGCGGACGCATCGGCTACCTGGTGGCTGAGGGACTGCTGCGCCAGGGCATCCGGGTCAAGATCCTAGAGAGAGATCAATCCCGCGCTGAAGAGATAGCCGGCAAGCTGGAGCGCGCCCTTGTACTTCAGGGCGAACCGACCGACCGCGACTTCCTGGTAGACCAGGGCATCGGCAGCGCCGACGCCGTGGTCGCCGCGACGGAAAACGACGAGCTCAACATACTAGCCACACTCCTTGCCAAAAACATCGGCGTCGGCCGCACCCTGACGGTCATCAACAAGCCGGATTATATCCCGCTGGCTGAAGCCGCCGGCATTGATGTCGCCGGTTCGCCGGCGGTCATCGCCGCGCGTAAGATCGCCCATTACGTCCTCCGAGGTGGCGCCATCGCCGCCGCGGTGATCGAAAAATCCACCCTGGAAGCCATCGAGTTCGTCGTCTCGCCCGGCGCCAAGATAGCCGGCAAAGCGGCGGCGGAAATTACCTTGTCTTCCGGTATCATAGGCGCCATTGTCCGGGGCGGCCGGCCGGTCATCCCGCCGGACGATTCACCCATCGAACCCGGCGATCACGTCGTCGTCGTCTCCACCATCGCCGGCATCCCCGAGGTCGAAGAGTTCTTCAAGTAGCCGGCCATGAGCTACATTTCAATCGTCCATTACCTCGGCCTGCTGCTCTCCCTGGTAGGCGGCGTCATGGCGGTGCCTGCCGTTTTCGGCCTGGTACAGCACGATGCCGCCGGCGGGGCACTGACCGCCGCCGCCGAGATCACTATTATCTGCGGCGGATTAGCTTATTTCTTCACCCGCAAGGGACGCCGCCCGGTGACCCAGCGGGAAGCTCTGGTCATAGTTGTCGCCGCTTGGTTTGCTGTTTCCGCCTTCGGCGCCCTGCCCTATTATTTTTCCGGAGCCCTGCCGACCTATCTCGACTCCGTGTTCGAGACGATGAGCGGCTTCACCACCACCGGGGCGACGGTGATGACCCACATCGGCGACCAGCCGGACAGCATCCTGCTGTGGCGCTCGCTGACCCAGTGGCTGGGCGGCATGGGCATCATCATGCTGTTCGTCGCCCTGTTCCCTTTGCTCGGCATCGGCGCCGCTCAGATGGCTGAGGCCGAAATGACCGGCGAAAAAGGCGAGCGGCTGACCTCCCGCATCACCAGCACCGCCAAAGCGCTGTGGCTGATATATTTCGGTTTCACCCTGCTGTGTTTCGGCGCTCTTTTATGGGCGGGGCTGCCCCTGTTCGACAGCGTCAATATCTCTTTGACCACCCTGCCTTCAGGCGGCTTTGCCCCGGTTGACCTTTCTATCGAGGAGTATGCCTCGGTGCCGGTGCAATTAATCGTCAATTTCTTCATGTTCATCGCCGGCGTCAATTTCGCCCTGTTTTACTACGTCTTCATGAAAGGCCGCCCGGGCAAGCTCTTCCGCAACCCGGAATTCAAGCTTTATGCCGCCCTTCTGGCTGCCACCTCAATCGTGCTGGCGCTTGACCTTACCTTTCACAATATCTACCCCATCGGCGACGCCTTGAGACAGGGCGCTTTCCAGGCGACCACCATCATGACCTCCACCGGCTATTCCAGCGCCAACTTTGATGAATGGCCCCACCTCAGCCGGGCGCTATTACTGATCCTGATGGTCATCGGCGGCTCGGCCGGCTCTACCGCCGGCGGCCTCAAGGTTATCCGTTCTTTGATTCTCTTCAAATACACCTACCGCCGCATCATTCTGGCTTATAATCCCAACGCAGTGATCCCCATCAAAGTCGGCGGGATTGTCCTCCCGGAAAAAACGATCTCCCGCACTGTCGGCATGACCGTAGCCTTCTTTGCCGCAATGTGGGGCGGCTTTCTGACAATGAGCGCCCTGGGGCTCAATTTCGAGACTGCCTTATCAAGCGTAGCAACATGCCTGGGCAACGTCGGCCCCGGCTTGGCTGGAGTCGGACCATACGAGAACTTTGCCTGGATACCGGGGTTGGGGAAAATCGTCCTGATTGTCATGATGCTGGCCGGTCGCCTGGAGTTGTTCACCCTGCTTATCCTGCTGACCCCGGCCTTCTGGCGTCGTTATTAAGCTAGCTCTGCGCTTTGCCGCGCCCCAATGACACGTTTTGTTGTCAAAACTCCCCCGCGGTGTCTATAATAGCCTGTTATCTATGGCCTCAAGCCGTAATACTATATGAAACAATTCCGGACTCTGCTTATCCCGGTGGCCGGCGGCCCAGAGGATGAAGAGGCGCTGGAGCTGGCCTGCCAGCTCTCCAGAGCCCTAGGCGGCATTAAGCTGGTGGTCACCAACATCATCTCCATTGACCGTTCACTGCCGCTGGATGCCGAGGTGGAATCCGAAATCGCCAAAGCCGAAGGCATCCTGGCCCGTTTTGAAAACCTTGGGAAAAAATACGGCTGCAGCCTGGAGACTAACCTGCTGCAGGCCCGGGCGGTCGCCCCGGCCATTGTCGACGAGGCTATCGAACAAAAAGCCGACGCCATTATCATCGGCTCGTCCTATAAAATGCGCTACGGCGAATTCAGCCTGGGCGACGTGGTGCCCTACCTCCTGCAGCACTCACCATGCCGCGTCATCCTGAGCCACCACTCCCAGAATGAGTAAGGAGTCCCGGAGATGAAAGTGGTCATCATGGGCTGCGGGCGCGTCGGCGCCCAGCTGGCAACGATGCTGGACCAGGAAGGCCACAGCGTCACCACCCTGGATTTGGACGCCTACAGCTTCCGCCGCCTGCCGCCCGATTTCAAGGGCAACGCCATCCTTGGCAACGGGCTGGACGAGGAAGTGCTGCGCCGCGCTGGCATCGAAGAAGCCGATGCCTTCGTGGCGGTGACCCAGGGCGACAATCGCAACGTCATGGCCGCCCAGATGGCGCAGAAAATCTTCAATGTCAAGAAGGTAGTGTGCCGCATCTACGATCCCCTGCGCCGCGACCTGTACACCATCCTCGGCCTGGAAGCCATCAGCCCCACCACCGTCTTCGCCGAAATGCTTAAAGAAAAGCTGGAGAGCTAGATGTATATCATTGTCGCCGGCGGCGGCCGCCTAGGATATTCTCTGACCAAAGCCCTGCTGAATGAAGGGCACGAGCTGTTGTTGATCGAGAAAAACGCCTCGGTCTGCGACAAGATCAACAAGGAACTGGGCAGCCTCTGCCTCCGGGGCGACGCCTGCGAGACGGCTATTCAGACCGAGGCCGGCACCGGCCGCGCCGATATGTTCATCGCCGTCACCGGAGAGGATGAGGATAACCTGGTAGCCTGCCAGGTCGCCAAATACCGCTTCAATGTGCCGCGTACCATTGCCCGCGTCCGTGACCCGAAGAATGAAGACATCTTCAAAAAGCTTGGCGTGGATGTTACCGTCAACTCCACCAACATCATCCTGGAACGCATCGAGCATGAAGTCCCCTCCCACCCCATGACCCATCTTTTCTGCATCAGCGGCGACAACCGGGATTTCGAACTGCTGGAACTCCGAGCCGCCGCCGGCGCCGCCGGACTGGGCCGGCCGATGAACGAACTGGACCTGCCGGCCAAAGCGGTGCTGGGACTGGTCATCCGCGGCGGCGGAAAGCCTTTCGTGCCCCGCGGCGACACCGTTTTCCAGCCCGGCGACCAGATCATCGCCGTCGCCCCGCCTGAGACCGAAGCCGACCTGCGGCAGCTTTTCGCCGGAAAGTAGACTGATTCCCGCCGCGGCGGGGTCATGCTACAATAGGCTATCTCTGAACGTAAGGCGGAGGGCTGTTGCGCTACCTGCTGGCTGGTCCGGATGACTACTCGCTGAAACAGAAGCTGACTGAAATCAAGCTGGCGCTGGGCGATGCCGCACTTCTGACCGACGCCACCACCATATTCGACGGCGCCCGGGTCAAAGCCACAGAATTCAAGCTGACCGTTGACGCCCTTCCTTTTCTCACTCCCTGCCGGCTGGTAATCGTGACCGGAATGCTAGGCCGCTTCCAACCGGCCGGAGGTCAGGTGAATAAGGCATCCCGACTGGAGGAAGCCAATACTTTCTCCGCCGCAGTCCGGGCCGCGCCGCCGACCACCGCCATCATTCTCATTGAGCCTGAGCTTAACCGCAGGAACCCTCTCTTTGCTGACCTTGCCGCTATCCTTGAGGTCCATGAATTCCCCATGCTTGACCGTTCCGGATTAAAAGCCTGGATCAGCAGCCGGGTCAGTCTTGGCGGCGGCGCTATCACCCCGGGCGCCATCAACCTGCTGGCTCAGTATGTCGGCGCCGACCTGTGGGCGCTTTCCGGAGAGATAGAAAAGCTCCGCCTCTATGCAGGAGGCCAGCCGATCACCGAGGCTGATGTCAAAACCCTGGTGGGTTACACAGGAGAAGCCAGTATTTTTAACCTGGTGGACGCCGTCATCGAATGCCGGCTGAAACCAGCGGTCGAATCTCTGGAGGCACTTAAAGCCGGCGGCCTGCCGGCAGGCTACGCGCTGTCTATGATGTCGCGTCAGCTTCGGCTGATCATCCTTTATCTTGACTTGAAGAGCCGCGGCGAAAAGGATACCGAAATCCGCCGCCGTCTCGGTTTGACAGCTGACTTCGTGTGGCGTAAAACGGCGGCGCAGGCGGCCCGCTTCAGTTTCGGCCGCGCCGCCGGCGCTTACCGCCGCCTTCTGGAGACTGACCTGGCGATCAAGACCGGCCGCATGGAAGAATCCGCGGCTGTTGATCTGTTGGTGGCCGAACTGGCTTCAGGCGCCGGTCTTGAGACTCACGAACGCACTTAAAAAATGAGGAAGAGGCTCTTCCCGCCCCTTCCTAAAGTACAATTTCAATCTAAATTAAACGTCCAGGTTTTTAACATGCTGGGCATGGGCCTGGATAAAGGCTTTCCGCGGCGGCACCTCGTCACCCATGAGCAGGGCAAAGGTGGCGTCGGCGCGGGCGGCGTCGGCCACTTCCACCGTCAGCAAAGTACGGGTAGCCGGATTCATCGTGGTGCTCCAGAGCTGCTCGGCGGACATTTCGCCCAGACCTTTGTAGCGCTGGATATCCACATTCTTGCCCTTGAACTCTTTGAGCGTCTCGGCTTTTTCGGTGTCGGAATAAACCCAGCGCTCGTTCTGGCCTTGCTTGATGCGGTACAGCGGCGGCTGGGCGATGTACAGCCCGCCGCCCGAGATCAGCTTGTTCATATGCCGGAAAAAGAAAGTCAGCAGCAGGGTGCGGATATGAGCGCCGTCTACATCGGCATCGGTCATCAGCACCACACGGTGATAGCGCAGTTTTTGGAACTCGAAGTCGTCGTCGATGCCCGCGCCCAGGGCGGTGATGAGGGCCCTTATTTCTTCGTGAGACAGCATCTTGTCCGGCGCCGCTTTCTCCACGTTCAGGATCTTGCCCCTGAGCGGCAGAATGGCTTGGAAACGCCGGTTGCGGCCCTGTTTAGCCGAGCCGCCGGCCGAGTCTCCCTCAACCAGGAACAACTCGCAAAGGGACGGTTCTTTCTCGGAGCAGTCGGCTAGCTTGCCGGGCAGCGTACCGCCGTCGAGCGAGTTTTTCTTGATGATCAGGTCACGCGCTTTGCGGGCGGCGTCGCGGGCCCGAGCCGAGGTGAGTACTTTGTCGATGATGCGCCTGGCTTCGTCCGGGTGCTCCTCCAGATACAGGGCTAATTGTTCGCTGACAACCGAATCAACCAGACCTTTCATCTCGGCGTTGCCAAGTTTACCCTTGGTCTGGCCTTCAAACTGTGGCTCGGATAGCTTGACCGAGACGATGGACACCAGGCCTTCCCGGGCGTCTTCGCCGGAGATATTGAGATCGTCCTTGATCAGTTTGTTTTTATCGGCGTAATCGTTGATGACCTTGGTCAGCGCCGAGCGAAAGCCGGTCAGGTGGGTACCGCCATCCTGGGTATTAATGCAGTTGGCAAAAGAGAAATTGGTCTCGGTGTACCCGTCGTTGTACTGCAGTGCCACCTCGACAATAGAGGAATCGATCTTCTTGTAAATCGGTATCGGCAATCTGTTGATGACATTGCGGTTGTGGTTCAGGTGCCGGACGAAGCCGGTGATGCCGCCCTCGAAGTAGTAAGTCTGCTCCTCGTCGCTGCGCCGGTCCAATATTGAGATTTCCAACCCCTTATTCAGGTAGGCAATCTCACGGATGCGCTCAGCCAGAGTCTTGTAATCGTAGGTGGAGTCGCCGAAAATGAACGGGTCGAACTTGAAAGTGGTGATCGTGCCGGTGCCGCAGGCTTCGCCGACAACCGCCACCGGCGCCGCAGGAATACCCTGCCGGTATTCCTGCCGGTAAAGCTTGCCCTCGTTTTTGACTTCGACCCGCACCCAATCTGACAGGGCGTTGACCACCGAAGCGCCGACGCCGTGCAAGCCGCCGGAGACCTGGTAGGTTTTACCGCCGAACTTGGCGCCGGCGTGCAGCACCGTCATCACGGTTTCCAGGGCGGAGACGCCGGTAGTCTTGTGGATGCCTACCGGGATGCCGCGGCCGTTGTCTTCGACGGTGATGGACTCATCCTTATTGAGGGTGACTTCGATCCTGTCGCAGAACCCGGCCATGGCTTCGTCAACGGAATTGTAGACAATCTCATAGACCAGGTGGTGCAGGCCGCGGTAGTCGGTGGAGCCAATGTACATGCCGGGGCGCTTGCGGACAGCTTCGCGGCCGCCCAGTACCTGGATGTCTTCGGCGGTGTAGGACGCCGATCCCCTGTTTTCGTCTTCGGGCAGAGTCTGTTCGACCATAATTATGCCTTAGCCTTGAATTCAGATAGATCAGCGCCAGGAGGGAAAGTTTGGCAAAAGAATTGCGTTCGTAAAATCATGCGCTTTTAGACGCACGATTATAGCATTTCAGCGTAGACGGAGGCAATGAAAACAGCCTCCACTGTCAGTTCTCAATTGGGATAACCGAGGGAATAAGGGGGGAATGCCACGGCTAGAAAAGGTAAAAGCTGAATGGCTCGCGGCGCAAACGGATTATCGGCATCCAGTAGAAGGCCAGAAGGAACACAATGGCAACAGACCAAAGATAATCACTGGTACCAAAAAGTGATTTGAAGATACCCGGCGAAAAATAGCCCAATAAAAGGAGCGGCAGACGCCACCAACGCAGTCTGTCAGGTATCAAGGCTACTAGGTATGCCAGCCCTACAAGTAAAGGCACAGCCAGCCAGAATACGAATTCTTTCCATTGGCTGGTGAACACGACGATCGCTCCGAGAATTGCGCTGGCAAAGAGGCTGGCCAGGATTTCCGACTGGTCGAGGCGGCGGATCTTTTGAGTGGCGGTTACCCGTGCCAACACTCCTCCACGATTTGGAAATCAGCGGACAATACTGATTATACGACAGGCGTCAATAAGCCATCCGATAGAGGCGCTCAATATCGTCAAATTCCAGCGGCGTCGGATTATGCTTGATCCAAGGCGAAGATACTTTTGCCAGCCGCGCCAGGTCCGGAATCGATTCCTGCTTCACGCCGAGATTCTCCAGCCGCAACCTCATACCGACGCTGCGGAGCCAGTCCTCGACTGCTTTTTGCCCGTCATCCGCGCCAAAGACACGCTCGCCCAGAAGCCGGACCCGGTCGCTCCGCTCGCGTAATACATCCGCCAGCCACGCGGGCAGCAGTGCCGCCAGGCCGTCGCCGTGGGCGATGTCATATAACCCGGACAACGGATGCTCGATGCCGTGGAGGGTCATCGAGCCGTCGCCGCCGCCCAGGCTCGAAAAGGCGGAGCAGGCCATAGTCGAGGCCCAGGCCAGGGCGCGGCGAGCCTTCAGGTTGCGGAGGTCGCCACGGACGACCGGCAGGTATTCGACGACGGTGCGCAGCATGGCCTCGCGCCAGCCGTCGTTCAAGGGCTCGGGATGGGAGGCGGTGATGTAGGGTTCGACGGCATGGCAGAAGATGTCGATGCCGCCCGCCAGCGTCGGCTGCAGCGGCAGGGAGAGGGTAAGTTCGGGATCGACGATGGCGGTCACGGGCTGGAGGGTCGGTCTTGACAGAACGCGTTTCTGGTGGGAATCCCAGTCGGTGATGACGGCGCCGGAATTGACCTCGGAGCCGGAGGCGGACACGGTGGGAACCATGATGAGGGCCGGGACGTCGCCCTCCGGGTTGTCCGATGTCGTCAGGTAATGCCAGACTGGTTTGTGGCCGGCGGCGGCCAGGGCGATGCCTTTGGCGGCATCCATGGCCGAGCCACCGCCGAGGGCGATGACCATATCGATGCCGGAGAGGCGGGCCAGGGCGGCGCCTTCATCAATTGTCGAAGCCCGGGGATTGGGTTCTACCTTGTCGAATAAAAAAGTTTGAACGCCGGCGCGCTCCAGAAGGTCGGCAGCACGGTCGAGGAGTTCCAGGCGGCGCATCGTCTTCTGGCCGGAGACGATCAGGGCGCGTTTCCCAATCGCGGCCGCCCCTTCGCCGAGCCGGTCGAAGACGCCTTCGCCGAAAATAACTCTGGTGGGAAGATTGAATTCGGTGAGTGGCATGACAACTTCTCCCTGGTTTTACCTCAATATAAAGTCATTACGACACAGGGTCAAACGATAAAGCCAGACAGGGTTGACTCACCCAATCAGTTCAAAACACGCAATCTGAAGGCTATTGCCTTTGATTGGGGCTCAGTTTAGAATTCAACAAAACAGGCGGGGCAGATAATGAATGAAAAGAATAACCGGTTGAAGAGAGCGGCTTGGATTCTTCGATTACTCGCTATTGTGTCCTTCGGCGTCATTGGAGCCGACATCGCCATTTCTGAAATATCGAATTTACGCTGACTGGCTTTTTGCAGCCCGCGAGGATTGTTGGGCCTGATGGTTCTCGGGATCGGAATGCTGGTTGGTTCTGCGTGGGTAGCGAGTAACGCAACTAAAGGTTAATTGCATTGCCAGGACGAATCGCGCTTTCCTGCGGGCGGAGGTCGCCCAGTGTGCCCGGGAAAGAATGGGTTAGTCCATGCTTGGATGGCTTGAATTGCGGTCCTTCAGCCATTGCCGCTTCTGTGACAGCCGCACCGATTCATCCGTCGGTTTGTAGTCAGAGAGGAAGCCGCGGGCGAAATCGTCGTAGCGGCTGTCGAGTATCGCCTGCCGGAGATCCGACATCAGCCGCCGCATAAAGTAAAGGTTGTGCAGGGTGGCCAGACGATAGGCCAGGAGCTCTCTAGCCCGGAACAGGTGATGGACGTAACCCGCCGAAAACTTAGTACAAGCGTAGCAGCCGCAGCCCTCGGCGATCGGGCCTTTGTCACCCTGGTAGCGGGCGTTGCCGATGTCGATGCGGCCATAGCGCGTGAACAGGGCACCGTTACGGGCTACCCGCGTCGGCAGAGCGGAATCGAACATATCGATGCCGGCGGCCACGCCGCGGACAATGTCTTCCGGGGAGCCGACGCCCATCAGATATCTCGGTTTATCGACCGGTAAAACCTCGGTGGTTGCTGAGGTGATCTCCGTAGTCTGCTCCTTGCTCTCGCCGATAGCCAGACCCCCGATGGCATAGCCAGGGAAGTCAGCCTCGATTAACCCTTCGGCAGAACGGCGTCGCAAGTCGGCATGAAGTCCACCCTGGACGATTGGAAAAAGAGCTTGGTCAGCGCGGCTTTTGGTGGATTTACAGCGGAGAGCCCAGGCGTGGGTCCGTTCGACGGCCGCCTCGATTACCTCTCGCGAGGCCTCCACCGGCGGACATTCGTCCAAAGCCATAATAATGTCGGCGCCGAAGACTTCCTGGTATTTGATCGCCAGTTCCGGGCTGAAGAAATGTTCCGAGCCGTCGATATGGGAGCGGAAGGTGACGCCCTCGTCGCTCATTTTCCTTAGCGGCGATAACGAAAAGACCTGGTAGCCGCCGGAGTCCGTCAACAAAGCGCCGTTCCAGCCCATGAATTCATGAATCCCGCCATAGCTGCCGACGACCTCGGTGCCAGGCCGCAGGTAGAGGTGGTAGTTATTGGCGAGGATGAGCTTGTAGCCCAACTCCTTCAACTCGTCCGGGGTGAGCGTCTTGACCGTAGCCTGTGAGCCGACCGGCATGAAGCAAGGTGTCTCGACGGCGGCGTGGGGCGTGTTGAGCACGCCTGCCCGGGCTGCTCCGGAAAGGGTCAATTCGAATGAAAAACCAGCCGTCCCCATCTCAGAACAGGTCCACCAGCCAGCGCCGCAGGACCCGGTGGATAACGGATAATAAAACAGCAAAAAGCACAACGAACAGGATCGTCGCCCAGCTCCAGCCGGCAGTTAGCAGCCCCAGGGATGTCGCGGCCGCCGGCGGGTGTTCCGTATTGGTAATTGACATCAGGAACATCGCCAGGGCGATAGCCAGGGCAAACGTCATGGCAGACAGCAACACCGGGTCATTGATTAACCCGGTGAATGAGCCGGTGAGAAAAAAATGTCCGGCTGTGCCGGCCAGCAGCCCGACGATATGTCCGCCGATGAGCCGCCGCGGCTGGGCAGTGATGGAATGCGGCATGGAAAAGATGATGAAAGTACTGGCGCCCAATGCCGCCACGATGACCACCTGGGTTACTCTTTCAACAAATAGCAGGACGATGAAGAAGACAGCCAGCGCCACCAGGCTCTGTAAAACATAAGGTCGGGGATTTTTCTTGAAATGGGAATCGATGATTTCCAATCAGCCAACCTCCGCCCTCGGCCGGTTTTCGTCCAGCCAGTCCTGAAGGATGACCGCCGCAGCCACCGCGTCGTCACGCTCGGTGATGTAGCCTTTTTTCCTCTTGCGATTGGCCTTCATAATGTCCTTAGCGTCGGCGGTGGAAAAGCGCTCGTCCTGAAACAGTACCGGTGCATCGGCTATGGCTGCGAGGCGGCGGGCAAAATGCTGCACCCGCTCCGCCTGGCTCCCGGCAACGCCGGTCAACAGCCGGGGCAAGCCCACGACCACTTTACCGGCGGCGTAGCGCCTGATAAGCTGCGCCACCGTTTCGGCGTCGGTCAGTTCGTCCTTGCGCTCAATAATCAACAGCGGTCTCGCGATGATGCCCATCGGGTCAGACAGGGCCACTCCCAGCCAACGATCGCCGACGTCGAGCCCAATGACGCGTTCAAGCATGGAAGTAGAATACTACCAAGTTAAAAAATATCCAAACCTGCCGACCCGGACAAGCGTCATTGTGAAGGAGTGCGGCGGCTCATTATCTGATGAACTCTTCAACCGCCTCGAGAGCAGCGGAAAGCTTCGAGGCATCCCGACCGCCCCCCTGAGCGAGGTTGGGACGGCCCCCTCCGCCGCCGCCGGCGATTTCCGAAAGACGCTTAATGATGTTGCCGGCGTGATACCCTTTAGCCACCAGGTCCTGGGTCACCGCGGCGACGAATACCGGTTTTTCCCCGGCGACCGAGCCGAGAACGACAACCGCCGAGCCCAGCCTATCGCGCAGCAGGTCGGCCATTTCGCGGAGAGTCTCGATGCCTGCCTCGGCAACCGAGGCGACGAGGAGTTTACCGCCGGGAATGGCTCTAGCTGAGGTCAAAAGCGCTAATGCGTCTTTTTTAGCCAGGTCCCTTTGCAGCGCGGCGATGGTGTTTTTCCCGGCCTCAACCTCGGCCTGGAATTTTTCAAGACGCTCGTGGAAGGACCTGACCTGATCCCTGAAATAAACCGCCGCACCGCGGCCGGTGACCGCCTCGATGCGGCGGAGGCCGGCGCCGACGGATGATTCGGAAACGACCTTAAAGAAGCCAATCTCGCCTGTGGCTTTGATGTGGGTGCCGCCGCACAACTCGGCGGAAACGTGGGTATCAGCACCGATGGATAGGACGCGCACTTTCTCGCCGTATTTTTCGCCGAAGAGGGCAGTGACGCCGGACTTCAGCGCTTCCTGGTAACCGGTCTCGACGGCGGCTACGGAATGGTTTTCCCGAATGCGCTCGTTTACGATGTCTTCGACGCGAGCGATCTCTTCGGAAGTGACGGCCTTAAGATGAGAAAAGTCGAACCGCAGCCGGTCCGGCCCGACAACCGAACCCCGCTGCTGAACGTGTCCACCTAGAACCTCCCGCAGGGCGGCCTGGAGTAGATGGGTGGCGGTGTGGTTGCGGGCAATGTCACTGCGGCGCTGGACGTTGACTCGGGCGGAAACCTCGTCACCGATGCCGATATGGCCCCGGCTGACATAGCCTTGGTGCAGGAAAACGCCGGGCGACAAGGGTAAGGTATCGGTGACGACAAAGAGGCTTTCGCCGGAAACTAGTTCGCCGGTGTCGCCGACCTGGCCGCCCATCTCGGCGTAAAACGGCGTCTTGTCCAGGATAATGCCGCCTTCTTCGCCCTCACGGATGGCGTCGGCGGAGGAATTGTTGACCAGGATGCCGTCGACGACCGCCTGTTGCACCAGGGTGTCATAGCCGGTGAAGCAGGTCTGTTTCCTCTTGACAATGATGATTGACTCCGAAATATTAATATTTTCATTCAGGGCAAACTTGTGTGCCCCCCTGGCCTTTTCCCGTTGGCGCTCCATTTCATGGTCAAAGCCTTCGGCGTCAACCTCGAAGCCGTTGCTGGAGGCAATCTCCGCAGTCAGATCCAGCGGGAAGCCGTAGGTGTCGTAGAGCTTGAAGGCCTGGGTACCGGTGATCTTCCGCTTGAGTTGTGCTTCCTCCGAGGCCATCATTTCATCGAGGATTTGCATGCCGGTGAAAAGGGTCTCGGCGAAGCGGGACTCCTCGCGGGCTACCAGCTCGGTGATGAAGCCGCGACGGACTGAAAGCTCAGGGTAAACGGGCGCCATGCGGTCGATGACCGTCTCGACCAGCGGCACCATGAAAGGCTTTTCCAGGCCCAGCATCCGCCCGAACAGGGCGGTGCGCCGCAGCAGGCGCCGCAGCACGTAGCCGCGGCCTTCATTAGACGGGATGACACCGTCGGCGATGAGGAAGGTGATGCTGCGGGAGTGCTCAGCGACGATGCGCATGGCCCGGTCGGTTTCGCCGCCGGCGCCGTATTTTTTCCCCGAGACGTTGGCTACCTTATCGAGCAGGTAGTCGAAGCGGTCGGTCTGGTAGACGCCGGACTTGCCCTGCATGATGGTCGTCAGTCGTTCCAGGCCCATGCCGGTGTCGATGCTGGGGTTCTTTAGCGGGATGCGGGCGCCGGACTTGTCCTGGTCGTACTGGACGAAAACCAAGTTCCAGATCTCGCAGAAGCGGCCGCATTTGCAGGCCGGGCCGCAGCAGCCGGGCTCGCCGCAACCGGCGGCCTCGCCGAAGTCGTAGTGGATCTCGGAACATGGGCCGCAGGGGCCGGAGTCGCCGGCAGGGCCCCAGAAATTGTCTTTCTCCCCCAGCCGCACAATGCGGTTGTCCGGTACGCCCTTGGCCTGCCAGAGCTTCACCGCCTCGTCGTCGTCGAGGTAGACGGTGGTCCATAAACGCTCGGACGGGATTTTGAGGCGCTCGGTGACGAACTCCCAGGCGAAGTCGATGGCTTCTTGCTTGAAATAGTCGCCGATGGAAAAATTGCCCAGCATCTCGAAGAAGGTCAGGTGCGAGGCGTCGCCAACCGAATCGATGTCGGTGGTGCGGAAGCACTTCTGGCAGGTGGTCAGGCGCGGCGCCGGCGGCTTTTCCTTGCCCAGGAAGTAGGGCTTGAACTGCACCATGCCGGCGGTGGTCAGGAGCAGGGTGGGGTCGCCGTGAGGAATCAGGGACGAGGAAGGCAGTATCTTGTGGGCTTTCTCGGCAAAATACTCAAGGTAAAGCGTGCGGAGCTGGTCACCGGTAAAGGACATAAAGGCTGTCACCTATCGAAAAACGTTCAGGTTAAGATTGTATGTGAGGGGTGAGGGGATGTCAATTGAAGCTGAACCAATGTTGGAACCCCGGGCTAGTGTTTGCCCCCCTTCTCAGCCCAGGCTTTGTTGGCCAGGAGCCAGCCGCCTGGCTCGCCGGTGTCGTAGCGAGTGCCCTTAAGCTCGCAGGCATACACCGGCCGGGTCTTCAAGAGCAGCCTCAAAGCGTCGGTAAGCTGTATCTCGCCGCCATAGCCCGGTGGTGTGGCCGCAATAGCCCCGAAGACATCCGGCTCTAGGATATATCGCCCGATGACCGCCAGATTGGAAGGAGCTTCTTCTGCTTTCGGTTTTTCCACCAGCCCGCTTACCCGGTATATCCCCCGCCCGATGGTTTCTCCTTCAATCACTCCGTACCTATGTACCTCGTCAGCTCCGCATTTTTCAACAAGTAGGATGCTGCCTGGGTGGCGCCGGTAAACATCCAGCATTTGCTGGAGCGCCGGGGTTGTTGAATCGATAATATCATCCGGCAGGACCACGCCGAAAGGCTCGTCACCGACAGCGCTTCGGGCGGCGGCGATGGCGTGGCCAAGGCCGAGCGGGGCGGATTGATATACCCGGCTGAAATGGGACATTTGCGGCAGGGCTTTAATATCTTCGAGGTGTATCAGATCGCCCTTGGCTTCCAGCAGTGCCTCCAGTTCCGGAGCTGGTAGAAAATAATCGGCGATAACCTCTTTGCCCTTAGCAATAACGAATACTACTTCACTGATGCCCGAAGCGGTTATCTCTTCAACGATATAGTGGATGAGCGGCCGGGACAGGAGCGGCAGCATTTCTTTAGGAATGGCTTTTGTAATAGGCAGGAAACGAGTACCGGCACCAGCGGCAACGATAACAGCCTTTTTCACCGCGGCACTCATCTGCTTGCACCTCCCCGCGTGGTTACGCTGTAGCGATTATAGGCTGGCCTGACGCCGGAGCGCAAAAAGGGAGTGCCCGCCAACCAATTAATACTGGTTATGGTATGTTTTAAAAAAATCAGCATAAATGCTTAGTCCCACTCCGGGCATTTACGTTTGTACCACCGAAAAACGGGGTATTGACAAGCACGAGAATGCGCTCTATAATAAGCCAAAAGTTAGGGAATAATTAGGAAATAATAAGGGAGGTATCTGGTCTATGTGGTTGGTAATCGGTCTTATCCTCGGCGCGCTCCTTATCTGGCTGGTCTCGTTCATGAAGGGCAAGGGCGTCACCATGCGCTGGTACGAGTGGATCCTCGGCCTCATCGGCTTGGCTCTATTACTCTTCACCGTCCAGAACTACTTCGGTTCTCAGGCTGAGTTGGAGCCCACCGCCGCCAACATGTTCCTTCTGGTCACCGGCCTGCCGGCCCTGATCCTGCTCGCCATCACCTGGCAGCTGGTCATTCGCCACAAGGAGAGCTAATCTCCAGGACAACTTAATATCGCAAATCAAGAGGGAGCCTTTTGGCTCCCTCTTCTTGTTTGGCTCCCCTCAAAATATTTATTGCGTTCAGTCGTAGACCAAAGATCGTCGGACTACTTCGGCGTGAAGTGCGCGTATCAAATTGAAATAAGGCGCCGCAGATGGACAATTCATCATTGACCCAGCCAGCCGGTTACGCTGCGGCGTCTTACGTTGCCTCCTATTCCCCATTCATGTTACCATAATACTTTACCGCACTAACCGTTACGATTGAGGTCCAGTATGCCAAAAATATACATAATCGATGTCACCAACCGCGACGGCGTTCAGACAGCCAAGCTGGGTTTATCTAAACTGGAAAAGACCATGATCAACCTCTATCTTTCTGAGATGGGCGTTTTTCAGTCGGAGTTCGGTTTCCCCACAACCAGGCACGAGACCAACTACCTCCGCGCCAATCTGCGCCTCGCCGAGCTGGGAGTCATCAGCCCGCTGCGGCTGGAGGGCTGGCTGCGGGCTATCTCTTCCGATGTCGAGCTGGGCTTCAAGATGGTACCGGGCTTGAAGCATGTGAACCTATCTATTTCTACCTCACGCCAGATGATTGACGGCAAATTCAAAGGCAAAAAGAGCCGCAAGGACATCATTAACGAGATGACCGCCGCGGTCGACACTGCCTACAGGCTAGGCGCGGAAACCGTCGGTGTCAACGCCGAGGACGCCTCCCGAACCGACATCGACTATCTAATCGAATATGGGCAGGCTGCCAAGGCGCACGGCGCGATCCGCTTGCGCTACTGTGACACCCTGGGATATGACGACCCGTTTTCAATATATGAAGCCGGGCAGGCACTGGCCAAAGGCGTTGCCTTGCCCATCGAGCTACACTGCCATGGAGACCTGGGGATGGCGGTAGCCAACTCCGTAGCAGGCGCCCGAGGTGTCATCGACGGGGGCCAGGATGCCTACATCAACACAACCCTGAACGGCATTGGCGAGCGTGCCGGCAATGCCGATCTGGTGGCCACGGTACTAGCCCTCACCAAGAGTAAAAGCTTTGCCGGTAAATATGAGCTTGGGCAGCCTATTGACCTGACCAAGAGCTGGAAAATTGCCAAATTCGCCTCTTATGCTTTTGGGGTACCAATCCCCATCAATCAGCCAGGTGTCGGCGCCAACGCCTTCGCCCACGAGTCCGGCATCCACGCCGACGGAGTGCTTAAAGATCCCCACAACTACGAGCTTTACGGCTTCGAGGAACTGGGCCGCGGCGACCCCGAGATGGTGGAGACAGGGCGGGAGATCTGTGCTGGGGAATATTCGGGCATCTCAGGCTTTTCCCATATCATGGGAGAGCGTATGTCCTGGCATTTCAAAGATAAAGAAGAAGCTCAGGAGATCCTGGAACTGGTTCGCTACGCCAACGTGCTGTCACACAAGCCGCTTGTGGAGGATGAATTACTGTTTATCGCCCGTTACCCTCACACAGCGAAACGTCTTCTCACCATGACGCCCCTGGGTTCCGCCGAACCGGATCCCATTCTAGGCACGGATTCCAGGCTCTAGTCGGAATCAAGCAGTGACTACTGCAGATGGCTCCCTCTGGAACGGGTGGGTTCTGAGCAGTAGTGAATAGAAATAGGGGTAATGGTTCTTTAAATGCTCGGCATAGTTGAGCCACTCAACAACGAGCCGGTCATAAAATCTGTTGATGTCGCCTTCAAGATGCCTGCGGTCAGCATCGCTGATTTTAATCAAGTCTCCCCGGGCCTGCAGTTCCTCGGCCAAGTGGGTAATCGCCCAAAGTAGTTCGGTAAACGCTTCCCTCTCCAGCAAATTGGGATTTTCCATCAGGGTGAGTAAGAACGCCCTCTGTTCCATTAAGAAGACCTTGATACCTTGAAGATCAATCCTGCCGAAATCCACTTTCAGCCGGGTTTTCAGCGCCTGTTTTCTCGCCTGAGAGAAGTCATCCCGTGTCCATTCGGCGGTAATTCCGAAATCCCGGTAGAGTGTTTCCTGCTCGCGAAAATCAGTCAATAATTCCGCCATGAGCCGATTGCCTACCGACATGAAAAAGGCGCCAACGACCATATTGAGTTTGGATTGCAGCGATTTACGTTCCTGTGCAGCCAGGAGGCGTTCAATCAGAATGATAACCAGGAAAACCTCAAGAGGCATGAACGCGAGGTCTCCGAGAAGATAGATGAAAATATGATGGGCATCCTGGAAAATAAAATAGTGCAGAACATACAAGGCCACGGAAGCGGCAATCGCCACAACCCCGGCGATGAGGATGAATGATTTCTTGCCCACCTCGTAAATATACCACACGATGCAAGGTCAAGCCTATCTATTTGGCCGATTGAGAGTTTCCCGCTATACTTCAACGGTCATGACACAATCCCACGGCGACTCCATTATCTTCCTCGGTACCGGCGGCGCCCGTATCATGGTGGCCCACCAGATACTGGCATCCGGCGGCCTGTGGCTTTCGCTCTCAGGCCAGAACGTGCTCGTTGACCCCGGCCCCGGCTGCATCGTCCAGGTCAACAAGCGTAAGCTGCGGGCGGAAACCCTGGATGCGGTGCTCCTATCCCACCGCCATTTGGACCACTCCGGCGACGTCAATGTCATGATCGAGGCTATGACTGGCGGCGGCTTCCGCGGCAGGGGCAGGTTCTACGCCCCGGCTGACGCCTTCGGCCCGGAGCCCGTGATGTTCTCCTACCTCAAGAAGTACCTGGAGGAGGTCATCGTTCTCGAAGAGGGCGGCAAGTACGCTCTTGACGGTCTGAAGTTCGAGACGCCGCTTAAGCACCGTCACCCGGTGGAGACCTACGGCATCGTCTTTCATTCAGGCGGCAAATCGATAACCTACATCACCGACACCCGCTACTTCGACGGCTTGGTCAATGCCTACAAAGAGTCTGACCTTCTCATTATCAATGTGGTGCTGACCGAGCCGCGCCCGACCATTGATCATCTCACGCTGGCCGACGCCGAGAAAATCATCGCCGGCATCAAACCCAAAGCCGCCATCCTGACCCACTTCGGCATGAACGTCTGGCGGGCCCACCCGTGGGAGGCCGCCGCCGCCATCTCAGAGCGGACCGGTATCCCCGTCACCGCCGCCCGCGACGGTATGGTATTTCAGCTCTCCAATCTCGATACAGATATAAATTAACCCTGTCTTTTAAGGTAAAGCGAAGAACCTCAAATTCTGAAGAGCAGCTGATCTGCAACCAGGAGTACAATTTGGCCTACCCAGATTCCATTCTTTACAAGGTACAAAAGCCCGCCCGCTACACCGGCGCCGAGGTCAACGCCATCGTCAAGGACTTCGATGCGACCGCCGTGCGGCTGGCCCTGTGCTTCCCGGACGTCTACGAAGTGGGTATGTCCAACCTGTCGGTACCAATCCTCTATGACATAATCAACCGCCGCCCCGACGCTTTAGCCGAGCGCGCCTACGTGCCGTGGCCGGATATGGCCAAAGCGATACGCGACAGCGGGTTGAGCCTGTTGGCGCTGGAAAGCTTCCGCCCGCTGAAGGACTTCGATGTTGTCGGCTTCTCACTGGGGGCGGAGTTGGCTTACACCACCATGCTGGAGATGCTCGATTTGGCGGGCATCCCCGCCTGGGCCAAAGACCGCGGCGAGGATTCTCCGCTGGTCGTCGCCGGCGGAGCCTCGATGTTCAACCCGGAGCCCGTGGCGGACTTCATCGATTGCTTCTTCATCGGCGACGGCGAGGAAGCAATAGTGGAGTTCATCGACATTTACGGCGACTGGAAGGCCGGCGGCAGAGTCGACGGCAAGGCCGGACTGCTGGAGCGCGTCGCCGCCATCGAGGGATTGTACGTGCCTTCATTCTATGAGGTGACCTACCGCGACAATGGGACCGTCGCGTCAATTACGCCCAAAAACCCCATTGCCCCGCCCGCCATAATCCGCCGCATCATTCAGAAGTTGCCGCCACCGGTTACCAGCCCACCAGTACCTTACATTGAGGCGGTTCAGGACCGGGGCGTCATTGAGATTTCCCGGGGGTGCGTCCGCGCCTGCCGTTTCTGCCACGCCGGTGTCGTCTACCGCCCCGCCCGCAGCCGACCGCAGCAGGAGATCATCCAGGCCGCCGACGAGATCATCGAGAATTGCGGTTACGACGAAATTTCACTGTTGTCGCTCTCAACTTCCGACTACCCTAGCGTCGATGAGCTGGTGGGAAAACTTGCCGAGCGGTATCAGGGCAAGAACATCGCGATTTCACTGCCGTCGCTCCGGATTACCCCCTGCTCCGTGGCCCTGGTCGAGAGCCTGCCGGAAAAGAGAAAATCCGGCCTGACCTTCGCTCCGGAGGCTGCCTCGCCGCGATTGCAGAAGGTCATCAATAAGGTCATCTCGGATGAGGAACTGCTGGCCACCGCCAAGGCGGCTTTCGACCGCGGCTGGACCGGATTAAAGCTCTATTACATGCTCGGCCTGCCTACCGAGACCCTGGACGACCTATCGACTATGGCTGACATGCTGCACCGGATCTACGGCCTGGGTCGCGATGCCCCCGGACGCCGCCCGCAGATCAGAGTGTCCCTGTCCACTTTTGTGCCCAAAGCCCATACCCCGTTCCAATGGGCGGCCCAGGATGATGAGGAGACGATCAACCAAAAACAGCGCCACCTGATTGACCGGGTCAGGGTCAAGGGCATCCGGCTATCGTGGTCGGACGCCAAAATGAGCCTGCTCGAAGGCGCGTTATCCCGGGGCGACAGGCGGCTTTCGAAGGTGATATACGAGGCGTGGAAGCGCGGCAGCGTTCTCGATGGCTGGACCGAGCTTTTTTCGTGGCAGCGTTGGGCCGATGCCTTCACCGAGGCTGGCCTGGATCCGGCCTTCTACGCCAGGCGGACCCGACCCCTTGGCGAGGTGTTTCCATGGGTGCATATCGAGAGCGGAGTCACCGAAGGATTCCTTCTTCGGGAATACCGCCGCGCTCTGGCTGGAGATGCCTCCGGGGACTGCCACCATGCCCCCTGCCAGGCTTGCGGCCTGCAAGAATTGATTGATGAATGCGCGGCTTCGCTAACTCATCGGATTTCGGCCGGCGCATCTAGCCAGCCGCCGCCGTCCGCAATATAATGATGTTCAGCTGATCGAGAGGTAAATACATGAAAAAGTCGTGGATCGTTCTCGGTGCCATCCTCGGCGTGGTTCTGATTGTGGGCTTGTCGCTGGCTGGAGTCTATAACTCGCTGGTAGCTCGCAGCCAGGCGATTGACGGTCAGTGGGCACAGGTGGAGACTCAGTATCAGCGACGTTTCGACCTCATCCCCAATTTGGTGGAGTCAGTTAAGGGTATTATGATCCAGGAGCAAACGGTTTTCCTGGCATTGGCTGAGGCCCGCACCCGGTACGCCGGGGCGATTACGCCCCAGGAACAGACCGATGCCGCCAATGAAGTGGAAAGCGCTCTGGCAAGGCTCCTGGTCGTCATGGAAAATTATCCTGAACTCCGCAGCATCGAGGCGGTGACTACTTTGATGGATGAACTGGCCGGCACCGAAAACCGCATCGCCGTTGAGCGCGGCCGCTACAATACCGAGGTCCGTGATTATAACACCGCCATCAAACGCTTTCCGGTGGTGATGGTCGCCGGCATTTTCGGTTTTGATGAACGCGAATACTTTGAGAGTTTCCCCGGGACCGATATGCCGCCCCGCGTCGATTTCAGCTAGTATGAGGCGCATCTTTTTCGCCGTCGCCGCGGTGGGAGGGCTGTTCCTTTTCGGCGGTGCCGTCTGGGCCCAAGCCTTCCCGCCGCCTCAGGGATTCGTATCTGATTTCGCCGGCGTCATAGATCCCTTCGATCGCGATATTCTGGAATCCAGGCTGCAGTCGCTGGCCGATGACAACGGAGCCGAGGTGGCGGTAGTGACCATCATCACCCTGGACGGGGACACCATCGAGAACTACGCCGTGCGCCTGTTCGAGGCTTGGGGGATCGGCCAGGCTGAAACTGACAACGGCGTCCTCTTTATCACCGCCATTGCTGAGAGAAAAGTGCGCATTGAAGTCGGCTACGGACTGGAGCCGGTCATCACCGACGGGCGTGCCGGGCGAATCCTGGATAACGAAGTCCTCCCCCACTTCAGGGATGGTGACTATTCGGCCGGAATAATAGCGGGCGCCGCTGCCATTGAGGAACTAATCCATTCCGGCTCACCACCAAGCTTTATTGAAGACAATCCCCTCAGGAATATCTTTAAGGATAAGGAGACGCTCGGGATCGTTCTGGGTATTGCCAGCATCTACATGGCAGGGTGGATGTCCCGCACCAGGAGCGTCTGGCTTGGCGGAGTTTGGGGCGCTGCGGTCGGCGCAGTCCTCGGTTTAGGCTTGGGAAACCCGTGGGCGCTGTTCGGTCTTGCTCTCGGTCTTGGCCTTCTGGGACTGCTCCTGGATATCGTTTTATCCCGTAATTATCAGTCCCGAGCTTCTTCAGGGTTGCCGACTACCTGGTACTCCAGCGGCGGGGGCTTTAGAGGAGGATCGGGTGGTTCGGGTTTCGGAGGATTTTCCGGCGGCGCCTCGGGCGGCGGCGGAGCCTCCCGCGGATGGTGACTCACAATCAGACTCTCAAACTTTTTCGATTGTACATCGCCCTACCTTCAGGGTATCATCAGGCGGAAATACAAGGAGCACTGCAGCATTATGGACTACCAGGCGCCCCGCGGTACTCAAGACATACTCCCTGAAGATCAAACATGCTGGAGATATGTCCGTGAAAAAGGCGAAGCCATCGCGCAAAGGTACGGCTACTCCCGTATAGATACCCCCACATTTGAAGATGCCAGACTCTTTACCCGGACGGTCGGAGAAGAGACAGACATCGTCACCAAAGAAATGTACACCTTTGCCGACCGAGGCGGTTCGGACCTGACGCTGCGGCCGGAAGGCACGGCTCCGGTTTGCCGGGCCTACATCGAGCACGGCATGGCCTCGCGCCCCAGGCCGGTGAAACTCTACTACCTGGCCAGCATTTTTCGCTACGACCGGCCACAGGCTGGGCGTTATCGGGAACATCACCAGTTCGGCTTCGAGCTTTTCGGCGAAGCCGACGCCGCTGCCGATGCCGAGGTCATAGAAATGGCTTGGCGGTTCTACCGGGAACTCGGGTTAATCACTCTCCCGGTGCAGATCAATTCCATCGGCTGCCCGGAATGCCGCTCTGCCTACCTTTCAGCGCTTAAAAATTATTACGCCACCTGCCTGGATACAGCGTGCTCCGACTGCAAAACCCGCTACCACAAGAACCCGCTGCGCCTGCTGGATTGCAAGAAGCCGGATTGCCGCGCCGCGGCGGTCAAGGCGCCCCATGCCGTAGAATATCTCTGCCAGGACTGCAAGATCCATTTCGACAAGCTGATCGCCTTCCTGGGGGCGGTGGAGATACCTTTCGAAGTCAACCACCGCTTGGTCCGCGGCCTGGACTATTATTCCCGCACCGTCTTCGAAATCCAGCCTGCTGAAGAAGGTGCCCAAAGCACCATCGGGGGTGGCGGCCGCTATGACAGCCTGATCGGTCAACTCGGCGGAGAGCATACCCCCGCCGTCGGTTTCGCTACCGGCATCGAGCGTATTATCATTAACCTCAAGCGGCAGAATGTAGCTGTGCCGGGGATGCCAGCGCCTCGCTTTTTTATCGCCTGGCTGGGTGATGCCGCCGGGCTGGCGGCTTTCTCGCTGACCGCCATTCTGCGGCAAGCCGGCATAAACCTGATACAATCGCTGTCTGGCCGCAGCTTGAAAGCCCAACTGCGGCAGGCTTCCTCGCTCGGGGCGGAATACGCGTTGATCATTGGTGATTCCGAGCTCTGCAAACAGGAAGTAGTATTGCGTGATCTGTTGAGATCCACCCAGCGTTCGCTGCCGCTGGAAGGGATAGTAGAATCCCTGAGGTCTGTTTGAAAGTCAGCCACACTTAAGAAGGGGTGGGTTACGGACCCGATATTCTGTAGTTAACGACATCAACAAAGAGTGTCGCCAGGCCAGTTTGCCCACCCCTTTTCAATCGGTTACAATCTCAATCCAAAAGTTATCTTTAGGAGCCGGTGATGGTCCATAGTGACGAAGAACAGGCAAAGCTGAAAAAACAGAACACCCAGTCCGCTATTGACCTGGCCCTGGCTGGCCGCTGGAGAGAAGCGGTAACCGTTAATAAATCTATTGTGGAACTTTTTCCCGATGACACCGAAGCGCTCAACCGGCTGGGCAGGGCTTTTCTTGAGCTTGGCGAGTACGGTGAAGCCCGGGAGGCGTATCGGAAAGCGAAGGAACAGGATCCTTATAACACCATCGCTGACCGTAACTTGCGTCGGCTGGAACTTCTAACCATATCGGGCGCCAAACCCATTGCTGACACAGACGTACAGCGGGTTGAGCCGCAGGTTTTCCTTGAGGAAACAGGGAAAGCCGGAGTGTTTAATTTATCCCGCTTGGCGCCCAGGGAAGTGTTGGCCGGAGTGGTTGCCGGAGATAAGGTCAACTTACGAGCCAGTGGTGCCGTTCTGGTGATTGAGGGCATGTCCGGCGAGCAACTCGGAATTATCGATCCCCGTTATGCTTTGAAATTGCTGAAGCTCATGAAAGGCGGTAACCGCTATTCAGCCAACGTTATCAGTTCCGCCGAAGACAAACTCTCCGTCATTATCAGGGAAACATATCAGGATCCCTCTCAAATTGGGCAAATCTCTTTCCCGACGCGCCAAAGTCCAGCCACAGTAAGAAAACCCGAACTCGAAGTGTCTGGTGAGGAATTAGAAAGCGCTGTTGATGGCGAAGAAGCCGATGTGTCCCCGGAAGAGAGACTGGAAGACGAAACCTATCCCGACGACGGTGACGATGAAGAGGAGGACTTGGAGGTCTAATGGTAATAGGAAAAACCCGCCCTGTCAATATTGAGGAGGAGATGAAAAACTCCTACCTGAATTATGCCATGAGCGTGATTGTCTCCCGCGCTCTGCCGGATGTCCGCGATGGCCTGAAGCCGGTTCACCGACGCATCCTTTATGCCATGAGCGAACTTGGGATGCGTTTTAATACCCCCTATAAGAAGAGCGCACGCATTGTCGGCGAAGTTTTGGGTAAATATCACCCGCACGGCGATACTTCGGTTTATGATGCCATGGTGCGGATGGCCCAGCCTTTCTCCATGCGATACCCCCTGGTCGACGGTCAGGGCAACTTCGGTTCGGTTGATGCCGACCCGCCGGCGGCTATGCGCTATACCGAGGCACGCCTTACCCGTTTGGCAGAGGAAATGCTGGTAGATATCGATAAGGACACCGTCGATTTCATGCCGAATTTCGACGCATCGCTGAGCGAACCGGTAGTGCTCCCATCCCGCCTGCCGAACCTCCTGATGAATGGCTCGGCAGGCATCGCGGTGGGTATGGCCACCAATATCCCGCCTCACAACTTAGGCGAGTTATGTGACGCAATCACGCATCTGATCGACAACCCGGACTGCTCCATGGACGACCTGTTGAATTTCGTCAAGGGTCCGGATTTTCCAACCGGAGGCATCATTCTGGGAAGAGATGGCATCAGAAGCGCCTATGCTTCCGGGCACGGTAAGGTAGTAATCCGCGCGCGCGCCCACATCGTGGACACCCAGGAAGCAGGGAGCAGGCGGCAGATTATCATTACCGAACTGCCCTACCAGGTTAATAAAGCTGAATTGGTCGGTCGTATCGCAATGCTGGTCCGTGAAAAGAAAGTGACCGGCATAGCCGAAATCCGGGATGAATCTGACAGACAGGGTTTGCGCATTGCCATCGATCTTAAGAGAGACGGCCAGCCGCAACAAATCCTGAACAATCTCCATAAACACACCAATCTCCAGGACAGTTTTTTTATCAATATGCTGGCATTGGTGGACGGAAAACCTCAAGTTATCAACCTGAAAGAGGCGCTGAAGCTTTATGTCGACTTCCGCCAGGTAGTCATTACCCGACGGTCAAAATTCGAACTTAAAGCAGCAAAAGAGCGCGCCCATATACTGGAAGGGCTAAAAATCGCCCTCGACAATCTGGATGCCATCATCAATCTCATCAGAAAAGCCGAGAATGCCGACACAGCCCGACGCGAACTGCAAAGCCGTTTCGGGTTGTCGCAGATCCAGGCTCAAGCCATCCTGGACTTGCAGTTGCGTCGCCTGGCCGGCCTCGAGAGACAGAAGATACTTGACGAATACGCCGAGGTCCTGAAGCAGATCTCCTACCTGGAAGACCTGTTAGCCAATCCTCGCAAGATCCTGCTTCTGATTAAGTCTGATTTGGGCGAAATCAGAACCAGATACGGTGATGTCCGCCGCACCGAGATCCAGGCTCAGGGCGTCATCGAGTTCCGGGAAGAAGACCTGATTCCCCACCAGAGTATGGTGGTTACCATCACCGAGCGAGGCTTCATCAAACGCGTGCCCACCGAGGTCTACCGCCTGCAGCACCGCGCCGGTCGGGGCAAGAGCATTATCACCACCCGCGAGGAAGACGCTGTCCGCTTCGTGATGGTCGCCGATACTCATGACTCGGTGCTGCTATTTACCAACCGTGGCCGGATCTTTTCGATCCGATGCCATGAAGTCCCCTGCGATTTGTCGCGCACCGCCAAGGGACTAGCGATCATCAACCTGGTACCGGTGGCCGAGAATGAAAAGATCACCGCTATGCTCTCGCTCTCGGAGTTCCGGGAGGATACCTCGCTAATCATGGCTACCGGCGGCGGCGAAATCAAGCGTACCTCAGTGTCGGACTTCGCCGCGGTGCGTTCCAGCGGCCTCCTGGCGATGGACCTACCTAAGGGCGACGAACTTATCGGCGCGGTACTGGCCAAAGAAGAAGACAATATCATCCTTATTACCAACTGTGGCCAATCTATCCATTTCCCGGTGGCCGATATCCGCCTGTCCCAGCGCGCCTCCGGCGGCGTCAAGGGCATCAGCTTCAAAGACGACGATCGCGTCGTCGGTCTGGATGTCACGTGCCCCAGCCATTTCGTCCTGGTGGTCACCGAAGGCGGCTATGGCAAGCTGACCAGGGTCGAGGAATACCCGCTGCAGCATCGCGGCGGCTCCGGTGTACTGACCTTCAAGGTAGTGGACAAGACTGGTCCGGTGGTCGCTGGGCGCGTCGTTGACCGGGAACATCAGGTGATGATCGCCACCGCCGAGGGTGTGGTCATCCGCACCCCGGTAGGCACTGATGACGAGGAAAAGGGCATCGTGGTCATGGGCCGCAGCACCCAGGGGGTGATCGTCATCCGTCCCGACGAGAACGACAGGGTGGTGACTTTCGGCATGGTGGTATGATTTGACCTCCCGGGTGAGACACGGTATTGACATTATCGGTCGGATGAGCTAAAGTACTCCAAAGAACACTTGTTCAGGGGTGACCAAATGGCTAAAATGTCTGATACCCTTTCATCACGCCAGGAAAAGATTCTGGAATATATTCGGGGCTACATGGGGCATCACGGCATTCCGCCGAGCATCCGGGACATCGTTGCCGGGTGCGGCATCAGCTCCACCTCGGTAGCTGACTACAACCTAAAACACCTCGAACGACTGGGCTTCATCCGACGTCACCATGAGATTTCCCGCGGTATCGAACTGGTGAGTAAAGACGGCCGTCCTGGACCAGCCGCCGTCCCCTTAATGGGTCAGATTGCCGCCGGACGACCAATACCGGTGCCGGACAGCGAAAGCTGGAGCACTGCCGCCTCCGCCGAGATGATCGAGGTCCCGGAGTCCTTCATCGCTAACCGCAAGGATGTCTTCGCCCTTAAAGTCAAAGGCACCTCGATGATTGACGCCCTGATCAACGACGGTGACCTGGTGGTTATGCAGGCCGTTCAGTCGGTAGACAACGGCGACATGGCAGCGGTTTGGCTCAAGTCCGAGAAAGAGGCCACCTTGAAACGCTTCTTTAAAGAGAAGGGTGACCGCATCCGCCTGCAGCCGGCCAACTCCCAGATGGCGCCTATCTACGCCGACGCTTCCAACGTCGCTGTCCAGGGCCGCGTCGTCGGCGTCATTCGCAAGCTCGTTTGAATAATCCCTCCCGGTCAGCTACCATATGAAGGTCTCCCCAAGTACCTTAGAGGTAGTCTGACTCATGCTTAACACCGAGTTTAAAGAGGTTGGCAAAGCCCTGTTCACCCGCGGCCTCGTGTCGTCGCACTCCGGCAACCTGTCGGTACGTCTGAACGACGAGAAGATGCTTATCACCCGCCGCGGCAGTCAGCTGGGCGCGCTCCAGGATCAGGACCTCATCGAGACCGGCATCGACAAGAACGATCTGAAAACCCCTCTGGCCTCGGTAGAGTTACCGGTACACCGCGCCATACTGCAGCACACGGCGGCCGGGGCAGTGGTCCATGCCCACCCGCCCCACGCCATCGCCCTGTCCATGAATGAAACGGAGATCCCCACCGAACAGTTCGAGGCGTATGAACTGGGGACAGTGCCCGTTTTAGGCTGGAACCAGGATGTCCGTCCCGGCTGCCTGGGCGACGCCATTGCCGAGGCGCTGAAGACCCATAAAATCATCCTGGTCTACGGACACGGCACCTTCGCTGTGGGCCAGATACTAGAGGAAGCTTACAAATACACCGCCGCCCTGGAAGAGGTCTGCCAGGTTCAGTGGCTGGTTAAAACCCTCCGTAAGTCCAGATAGCCTTCTCGCCGTATGCCATCCTGTCCGCTCAATTCGCCCCCCTCGCTCTTCGATGCGGCCAGGGAAAACTGGCTCGCCGCGTCACCGGAAGGACTCTGCCCATGCCGGGACGGACGTCATGACCGTTTGGGCTTGATCTCATCGGGGCCGAGCGCCCCAAACCCGCGGCGTTTGAAATCAGCGATGGCGTCAGGAGCGTACTTCAGCGCGATAACGGCGTTCAGGCAGAGGGCCGCGAGTACCACCGCCGCCGAGTGGGAGGCCAGCCAGGCCAATCCCGGCAGGCAGAGCAGGGCCACGGCGTTGCCCAGCACCAGGTTCCTGCCCAGCCGCCACACCGCCAGGATGATCCCGGCGAAGACAAGGAAGACCCAGCCCTGGCTGTAGATCAGTGAAGCGGTCAGCACGGCGCCGGCCGCGGCGGCCATGCCTTTGCCGCCTTTAAAGCCGAGCCAGACCATCCAGTTGTGACCGATGACGCAGCCGACACCGGCAAAGAGCACCCAGCCAGCCGAGGCGTCCAGGGCGTATCGGGCGGTCAGCACCGCCGCTGCGCCTTTGGCGACATCCAGAACAGCGACGGCAATGCCCGCCTTGAGGCCGATGCTCCGGATGGTATTCAGGGCACCGACATTCCCGGCGAGCCGCTGACCGGACAGCCGAGCGACGAGGCGGGCTGTAGGGATGGAGCCCCAGAGATAGCCCGCCAGCAGGGCTAACAGCGGCATATCTCAGCCCTCACCCTGTCCCCTCTCCCGCGAGGTCGCGGGCGGGGGGACGATCTTTAGTAGACGGGTGTGCACCAACCGGCGTACTTCGGCAGGTTGCCCTTGATGGCCTCGAAGTAGAGGTCCTTGAGTTTGGCGGTCACCGGGCCGATGCCGCCTTCGCCGAGGCGGCGCCGGTCAATCTCGCACACCGGGGTCAGGTGAGCCGCCGTGCCGGTCAAGAAGCATTCGTCGGCGGTGTAGAGTTCGTAGCGGTCAACCAGCCGTTCTTCGACCTCCAGGCCGAGTTCCTGCTTCGCCAGGGTGATGACGGTATCGCGGGTGATGCCGTTCAAGATGCTGGAGTAAGTGGCCGGGGTGACGAGCTTGCCTTTTTCAACCAGGAAGAGGTTCTCGCCGGAGCCCTCGGCGACGTGACCGTCGGGGGTGAGCATGATGCCCTCGTCGAAGCCGTTCTCGATGGCCTCGGTCTTGGTCAGGGCGTTGTTGATGTACAGGCCGGTGGCCTTGACCGACGGCGGGAAGACATTGTCGTCAGGGCGGCGCCAGGTCGAGACGGCGCAGCGGCAGGTGTCGACATCTATGTAGCGGCCCCAGGGGATGGCGAAGACCAGAAAGTCGCTCTTCAGATCATGCAGGCGGACGCCCAGGGCTTCGCTCGACTTGTAAGCCAGCGGGCGGACGTAGGTGTCCTCTTTGAAGCCGCACTTTTTGACCACGTCGGCGGTGATGCGGGACAGGTCCTCAGCGGTGTGGGGGATATCGAGCCGGAGTACCTTGCAGCCGTCCTTCATCCGCTTCATGTGATCCAGGAGGCGGAAGATGTAGAGCTGGCCGTGGGCAGCGTTCCAGTTGGCGCGGATGCCCTCGAACAGGGCGGTGCCGTAGTGCAGGGCATGGGTCATGACCGAGATTTTGGCGTCCTCCAGCGGAACGACGGCGCCTTTGAAATAACAGTAGCTCGGCATGGCCTTTCTCCTTTTTAATCCTTTCGCGCGGTTCAGGATCGCTCAGTATGGATATCGATTATAGACTCTCGGGGGCGGACGGGCAAGCTGGCGGCGGCCGGATTTGTTTTTGTTTCCCGTCGAAAGAAGCACTTTTGGGAGAAACGAAGCCCAAAATCCGCGATGGGCCAATCCCGGGGAACGATAATCGTCGGGAACGGGAACGAAAGCGCCATCAGCTGCCAGCACCAACCGCCGGGGACGGACCGGGACGCATGGCCGCGGCGAGGCGGCTCCGAAGCGATGGGGTGAGCGCCAGGTCAAAGCAAAGGCGGATGAAGTAGGCCGCCAGGTCATCGTCAAAGCCGCGGCGGGGCAGGCCGTACTTGCGCCGCACCAGGGCGCACAGATGATTGAAGGAGCCGTCCTTGAGGCCGGCAGGGCCGGGCGGGCCGCCGCCCAAAAGGGCTATCTGCCACAGGGCGAGGACGATGTCCAGGTCATAGCCGGAGTAGCCGGAGTCCTCGATCACCCGTCGAAAGGCCTCGGCGCGCTGCCTGGAATAGTAGCCGTGGCTGACGGCGTTGCGGTTGCCCGGCTGCGCGCCGCGGCGGCGGGGCGGGGAGGAGGCGACAGACTGAGATGCCGGTACACTTGTTCTAATATTGTTCATGGCGGAGATTATAGCACTAGTGTTCCCTGTTCTGTCAAGGGAGTTTTGTCGTTTTTGGGGTATCTATTTTTTACACGGCCTTGGGGTGCTACATACCGTACCCCTACTGCTGGACACGTGATGTATAATCAAACATCTTTGTTATGGAGACGTATACATGACCGAAGCTACAGCCCTTTTCAAAACTTACCTAGCTGAGTTAGCGGCCAAGTTGGCAACCGGGGATTCTACCGAGCATTCCCACCGTACCGCATTGCAGCATCTGATCGAAGGACTGTTACCCAGCATTACCGCAGTCAACGATCCGAAGCATACAGCGGTGGGTGCACCGGATTTCCTGGTAAAAAAGGGCGAGGTAATCATAGGGCATATCGAGGCGAAGGACATCGGCGTCAATCTGGAGAAGGTGGAAAAGACCGACCAATTCAAGCGGTACGTCCCGGCGCTGTCTAATTTCATCCTGACCGACTACCTGGAATTCCGCCACTACATCGACGGCAAACTGCACTACCAAAAGAGCCTAGGAAGCCTGGTTGATGGCAAGATCAAGCGCCAGCCGGAGAACATCCCCGCCGTCGCCGAGCTTTTAGACCGGTTCCTCTCCATGAACGCCGCCTCCGTGGGCACGCCAAAAGAATTGGCGGTGCGCATGGCAAAAATTGCCCATTACATCCGCAACCTGATACTGGAGACGCTGAACGCCGAAGCGGAGAAAGGCGAGCTTCACAACCAGTTGGCCGCCTTCCGCGAAAACCTGATCCCCGAGCTGTCACACGAACAGTTTGCCGACATGTATGCCCAGACCATAGCCTACGGCTTATTCGCCGCCCGCTGCACCAAGCCCACGGAAAAACATTTCACCCGTTCCGACGCCGCCCAGAACCTACCGAAGACCAACCCGTTCCTCCGAAAACTATTCCAGCATATTGCCGGTTACGACCTCGATCCGCGCATCGCCTGGCTGGTGGACGAACTGGCGCAGGTGCTGGCGCAGGCCGACATGGCGGCGGTCTTGAAGGACTTTGGCAAACATTCCGGCAAGGAAGACCCGGTGGTGCATTTCTACGAAACATTTCTCAAGGAATACGACCCCAAGATGCGGGAGATGCGCGGTGTCTACTACACGCCGGAGCCGGTGGTTTCCTACATTGTCCGCTCGGTTGACCACCTGCTGAAAACACGCTTCAACAAGCCCACCGGCCTGGCTGACGACAGCGTCTATATCCTGGACCCGGCGGTGGGCACCGCTACCTTCCTCTACATGGTAATCAATGAAATACACGAGGCGGTAGTGGGGGCGGGGCAGAAGGGCGCCTGGAACGACTACGTTGCCAAGAAGCTGCTGCCGCGGCTTTACGGCTTTGAACTGCTGATGGCGCCCTATGCCGTGGCTCATCTGAAACTTGGTCTCCAGCTTCAAGAAACCGGCTACAAGTTCGAGACCGACGAACGGTTGGGCATTTACCTGACGAATACCCTCGAAGAGGCAGCCAAACACGCCGCCCAGATGGGATTTTCCCAGTGGATCTCCGAAGAATCCAACGCCGCTGCTGAGGTCAAGAAGGACAAGCCGATCATGGTGGTGTTGGGCAATCCCCCATATTCAAAGCATTCCGTTAACAAAGGACCCTGGATTAAGAAATTAATTGAAACCTATAAAACGGTCGATGGTAAACCGCTGGGTGAGAAAAATCCCAAATGGTTGCAAGATGACTATGTCAAATTCATCCGGTTTGGTCAATGGCGGATTAACCGGACTGGCCAAGGGATCATGGCTTTTGTCACCAACCACGGATATCTAGATAATCCGACGTTTCGCGGTATGCGCCGGTCCCTGATGGACGGTTTCTCGGATATCTATATCTACAATCTTCATGGCAATTCTAATAAAAGGGAAATACCTCCCGATGGTGGTAGGGATGAGAATGTCTTTGATATACAGCAAGGCGTGGCTATTGCAATTTTTATTAAAGAGGCGGGTAAAACCACTCCCGCCAAGATTCACTACGGGGACTTATGGGGAATCAGGGAACAGAAAAACCAACTATTAGGAGCGACTGATATTACTCAGGTGTCTTGGGGAGAGCCGCAACCTATAAGTCCCTTTTACATGTTCCCACCAGCGAATAGCGATTTACTATCCGAATTTTCGAGTGGTTGGAACATTTCGGAAATATTCCGAGTTAATAGTGTCGGGATATTGACGTCCAGAGACGAATTGACGATAAGGTGGTCAAAGGAAGAAGTATCGTCGACTATTAAAGAGTTTTGTCAGCTGTCTGTCGAAGATGCTAGGTTAAAATACAACTTAGGTGAAGATGTCAGAGATTGGAAGGTGAATCTAGCCCAAAAAGATCTTAAAGATAGTAATTTGTCATCTAAAAATATTATCCCGGTTTTATACCGTCCTTTTGACACGCGCTACACCTACTTTACCGGTCATTCGAGGGGCTTTCATTGTATGCCGCGTGGGGAAGTCATGCACCACATGTTATTGAAAGATAACTTGGCGCTTATTTCTGCACGAATGAACAAAACTCAAGAAATGAATCATTTCCTTTGTGCAAGAAATATCACAGAAATCAAATGCGGGGAATATACAATCGGGTCTTATTTATTTCCTCTATACCTTTATCCTGTAAAGGGTGAAATGCAGTTTGAGGTCGGGCGACGACCGAACCTCAATCCGGAATTCATCAAGGATATTTCTAATAAGTTGGAATTAGCGTTTATCCCGGACGGCAAAGGGGATTTGGAGACGACATTCGGGCCTGAAGATATCTTCAATTACGCCTACGCTGTTTTCCATTCGCCGACCTACCGCAGCCGGTACGCGGAGTTCCTGAAGATAGATTTCCCTCGCCTGCAACTGACCTCCGACAAGGAGTTGTTCAAGGCGCTGGCGGAGAAGGGCGAGGAGTTGGTGGCGCTGCACCTGATGGAGGCGGCGGTGTTGAACCACTTGATTACCTCTTACCCTTTGACTGGCAGTCAAAAGGTAGAGAAGGTCAGCTATGACGAGAAGCTGCGGCGGGTGTACATCAATAAGGAGCAATTTTTTGAGGGGGTGGAGCCGGAGGTTTGGGAGTTCCAGGTTGGCGGGTACCAGGTGGCGGAGAAGTGGTTGAAGGACCGCAAGGGTCGGACGCTTACCTACGATGACATTATCCATTACCAACGGATAATTGTGGCACTGACGGAGACGCGGCGGGTGATGGCGGAGATTGATGAGATCATACCGGGGTGGCCGGTGGAGTAGGAGATAAAGATGGGTAATGAATTGGTACCGCAGGAGAATGACGTCATCATGTATACCACGCCCGATGGGGTGGTTAGAGTTGAAGTCATCTTTCAGAACGAAACATTCTGGATGACGGCAAACCGAATGGCTGAACTGTTTGGTACGACAAAGCAGGTAGTAAGCTACCACCTGCAAAATATCTACGAAACCGGGGAGCTTTCAAGAGGGGCAACTGTCAAAGAAATTTTGACAGTTCAAATAGAGGGAGACAGGCAAGTATCCCGAAATCTGGAGTATTACAACTTAGACGTGATTATCGCTGTGGGATACCGGATCAACAGCCGACAAGCTACTCAGTTTCGGATATGGGCTACGGACACGTTGCGAGAATTCATTGTTAAGGGTTTTGTCCTCGATGATGAACGGCTCAAGCAAGGTCAGCGGTTCGGTAAAGACTACTTTGACGAACTGCTGGAGCGTATTCGGGAGATACGGGCCAGCGAGCGGCGATTTTATCTTAAAATTACCGACATATATGAACAGTGCAGTATTGATTATGACCCGAAAGCGGACATTACCCAAACCTTCTTCAGGACAGTGCAGAATAAGCTCCATTGGGCAATCACCGGCAAAACAGCGGCGCAGCTAATTTCCGAACGGGCTAACGCGACACTCCCGCACATGGGTTTGAAAACCTGGAAAAACGCACCGCATGGAAAAGTTCTGAAGTCCGATGTATCGGTGGCAAAAAACTATCTTGGCGAAAAAGAGATCAAAGACCTTGAGCGGGTAGTATCCATGTATCTTGACTATGCCGAAAACCAGGCTGAACGGCACATCCCAATGAAAATGGCAGATTGGATTAGAAAATTGGATACCTTCCTTCAGTTCAATGAGTACCAGATTCTCACAAACGCGGGAACTATTTCTCATGAGGTAGCCGTAAAAACCGCTCAGAATGAATATGAGAAATTCCGGGTGACCCAAGACAGAGACTATATCAGCGATTTTGAAAAAGCTACGAAGAAGATCACCGGTTCGCGCAGGCTCAAGAAAAAAGTGGAATAGTTAACGGGCAAGCTCAGAGGGTTGCGCAATTCGAAGTAGATTGCCACTTCGCTGCGCTCCTCGCAATGACGGAATTAGATTGGGGTTGACCTTCGATCCTTCCACAGGCTCAGGACGAACGGGCTCGGGGTGATTCGGAACAGATTGCCATGTCGCACGCCCTCACCACATTCGCTGCGCTCAGTGCAGGCTCTAGACCCTCTCCCAGGGGGAGAGGGAATGAAAAGGAAAGGCCATTTGCGGCTCCCCGCAATGACGGAATGGGGTGGAGTTCACCCTTCGACAGGCTCAGGGCGAACGGGGGTTGAGGAAATACCCCTCACCCTCTTATCCCTCTCCCTCAAGGGGCGAGGGAGGTTGGAGCCGGAGGGATGCGGTGAGAGCAAGTCGAATCAGATTGCCACGCGCTTTCGGCGCTCGCAATGACAGGGGTTTGTGAGGCCCAGCAATGACAGAGTTGGTTAGCCCTTCGACAGGCTCAGGGCGAACGGACGAAGGGGCTATTTGATCTGGATCTCGGCGTAGCCGCGGCCGCCGGCGGGATGGGCGCCGGAATCAGTGGCAGCGAAGCCGACAGCCCACATGATTTTATTCAGGCCGATTTCCAGCTTCTGATCCTTGGCGTCGCCGGTGTCCAGCTTGCGGCAGAACTCAATGATGGTGGTGTTGCCGGTCACCGAGCCGGAAAGCTGCTCAACATCATTGCGGTCATCGGCGGGATGGGGAGTCAACTTGTCAATGGACATGGCGTCGGTGGCGTAGGCCACGCCGCCGGCGACGAAGCCGATGATCATATCGGAATTGGTCTTCTTCATTTCCGCGGTCCAGTCATCGGGCAGGAAGCCGAGGGCGACGTAGCCGGGGGAATAGGGCGAGGTGCCCTGCATGGCGACGTAGATATACTTGCCGTCCGAGTTCCAGTTGAGGGTGAAGAACTCCGACATGACCAGCTGGTTCTCATATTCGCCGGGAGTGACCCGGCCGTCCGAAGTCCAGGCGACGCCCTGGGGCGACTGGAAGGTGGCGGCGGTGTTGTCCGAACAGCCGGAGGCGGCGGCCAGGATCAAGAGGACGGCGCCGACGCTCAGCAGACCCAGGGCTTTCTTGCTCACCGCATCACCTCAAAAACTCCGCGAACGTTAAGGCAGGACAACTTAAAGGCGGAGAAAAACATAATTCCGTTATTATAGCTTACAAAAGCCGGTTTTCAAAGAGCGTGGCGGCGGCGCGGCGGCGCGGGTATAATGCGTTATCCCCTCTTGAGAGGTAACGAATTGGCTGATCTTTCGGCAGGCTCAGGGCAGGCGGGCGAGGAGTTCCAGAGGCTGGTGGATGTCATTGACCGGCTGCGGGGGCCGGACGGCTGCCCGTGGGACCGGGAGCAGACCCACCGATCAGTCCGCGACTCACTGCTTGAGGAATGCTACGAGGTGCTGGAAGCCATTGACGCCGGCGACGGCGGGGAGCTTCAGACGGAACTCGGCGACCTCCTGATGCAGGTGGTGTTCCATGCCCGGATCGCGTCGGAGGCGGGCGGCTTCAATATCGGCGACGTCATCGGCGGCATAACCGCCAAGCTCATCCGGCGCCACCCGCACATCTTCGGCCAGGCGAAGGCGGCGGATTCGGGGGAGGTGCTGCGGCGGTGGGAGGACATTAAAGCGGCGGAGCGGCCGGAAAAGACTTCAATGCTGGACGGGGTGCCCCGGGCGATGCCGGCGCTGGCCTACAGCCAGGAGGTCCAGGGCCGGGCGGCAAGGGTGGGCTTCGACTGGCGGGACGACCAGGGCGTCGTCGACAAGCTGGCCGAGGAGGTCTCGGAGCTAAAGGAGTCGGCGTCGGCGGCGGAGAAGGAAGCCGAGTTCGGCGACATCCTGTTCACCCTGGTCAACTGGGCGCGGCGCCAGGGGATAGACGCCGAGAGCGCGCTTAGAGGCGCCGGGCGGAAGTTCGCCGGGCGTTTTAAGGCGATGGAAGCCTGCTGCGCCGAGGGGGGGATATCATTTAAGGAACTGACCTTCGACCAGCAGAACGAGCTGTGGGAACGGGTCAAGGACGGCGGCGGTGACTCGGGCGGCTAATCGTGCTATCATGAGAGCGGCGGTGGCCGGGGACCGGGGCATCGTAAAAGACGGCTGAAGCGCCTAGCGGCGCGGAGGACAGGGGAAAGAATGGTCGGGGCGAGAAGATTTGAACTTCCGGCCTCAGCGTCCCGAACGCTGCGCGCTAACCAGGCTGCGCTACGCCCCGCCAGAATGGTTATTATAGCCTTACCCCTGCCGCATTAGCAAACAGGAAGGCGTTATGAAATACGTGGTGCTCATCATTGACGGAGCGTCCGGGTGGCCGGCTGAGGGGCTGGGCGGCAAGACCAGCCTGGAGGCGGCTCAAACCCCGAACCTCGACCAGATGGCGCGGCGGGCGACGGTGGGCCTGGCCGGCACGGTACCGGCGGGCATGGAGCCTTCTTCCGCCTGCGCCTGCATGTCGGTGCTGGGCTACAACCCGAAGGTATTTTACAAGGGCCGCGCTGCCATTGAGGCCAGGTCTTTAGAGATCCCCATCGCCGCGGACGAGACGGTCTTCCGGGCTAACCTGGTGACCATCGAAAACGGCAGGATGGCGGACTATTCAGCGGGGCATATCGGTTCAAACGAGTCCGCCGAGCTGATACGTTTCCTGGATGAAAAGCTAGGGACGCCGGAGTTGTCACTGCACCCGGGGGTCGGCTACCGCCATATTTTAAAGCTTAAAGGGCGTCCGGAGACGCTGAAAGCCGCCTGCACGCCGCCGCACGATATTCCGGGACAGCCGGTGGAGGATTATCTGCCGCGGGGCGAGGGTTCGGACATCCTGCGCCGGATTATGGCTGACTCGGCGGAACTGCTGAAAGACCACCCGGTCAACCGGGACAGGACCGCCCGGGGCGAAAAGCCGGCGACGAGCCTGTGGCTGTTCTGGGGCAGTGGGCAATTGCCGAACATGCCGTCCTTCAAAGACCGCTACGGGCTGTCCGCGGCCATCACCTCAGGCGTCGATCTGCTGCGGGGTCTGGGCCAGATGCAGGGCATGGACGTGCTGTGCATCGAGGGGGTGACCGACAATTCGGACAACGATTACGCCTTCCAGATGGAGCAGGCGCTTAGAGCCCTGGAGACATACGACATGGTGGTCGTCCACGTGGAAGCGCCGGACGAGGCGGGCCACGCCGGCGACGCCGATGGCAAAGTCAAGGCGATCGAGATGATCGACCGCGATATGGTGGGGCGGCTGCGCGAATACAGCCGGGACAGGCTGCGGGCGCTCATCATGCCCGACCACCCGACGCCGCTCCAGATACGCACCCATGCCGCCGAGCCGGTGCCGTTCATGATCTGGGGCTCCGGGGTGCGCACCTCCGGCGCCCGCCGTTTCACCGAGGCCGAGGCCAAAGGCACCGGGGTGGCGGTGGCCGAGGCGCACAACATCATGAGCATGGTCGTCCGGGGTTAATAACCAGTCGGAAATCGGAATCAGAAATCATGTGCCCCCGCGAAGACGAAACTTTTAGATCCACCCGCTACGGCGGCCACCCGCCGGCCTGCACCTGCGTGGCCTGCTGCGAGAAGCGGCGGGCGGGTATATCCACAGGTTACAAATCCCCCAGAGAGGGCGGCGGCACGCCGGCCTGGTTCTGGGCGGTCATCGGCATCGTGGTCGTTGCCCTGGTGCTGACGCTGGTGTTACGTTAAATCCGAAATCCGAATATCGAAATGCGAAACAAATTCGCCCTCCGACTAACCAACCTGCTGGCGGCATCGGCCGTCGTGGCGGCGCTGCTGTCCGGCTGCTCCTTCAACCTGGCCATTCCCGGCGTCAACCAGCCGCCGCCGGAGACCCTGTCGGCGCCGGATATCAGTGCCGGGTGGAACTCTATCGCCGGAGCGCTGTCCTATGACGGGCGGCAGCCGCCGTACCGGCTCTACCCCGACGGCCCGCTGGTGAAGCTGGTCAATAACGCCGCGGCCAGGGACGTCAGCTGGGCGGAGCTTATGGCCTTCGTCAAGAGCGACATCACCGATTTGAACGCCTACCTGCCCGACCGCTACATGTGCGGCGGTTTCGCCCTCGACCTGCACAACGCCGCCGAGGCGGCCGGCATCCGGGCGGCCTGGGTGGCGATAGATTTTATCGGTGAAAGCGTGGGGCACGCGGCGACGGCCTTCCAGACGACCGACCGGGGCCTGGTGGTCATCGATGACACCTCTTCATACTCCAGCGGCGGCCGAGCGCTGGGCGAGGCCGAAAGCCACAGTTACGACAAGGTGGCTTATATAATGATCGGCCGGGATTACGGCGTCATCCCGCTTGAGGCAGCCGGCTCGCCGCTTTATAATGACTATCTGGCTTACCTGGAGCAGTTCCGGGTGTTCGACGAAAAACGCCAGGCTTATGAACGCGAAGCCGCGGCGTACGAGGCGGAACTGGCCGGCCGCACCAGGCTCAAAGAGCCGGAATACAGCTATTTCATGAGCTGGCACAAGCGGCTCCAGGCGATGAAGGAAGAGCTGAACGAACTGGGCGAGTCCCTGGGCAGCTACTATTGGGAGAGCCTGGGGGTGGTATCCGAGGTCAAAATCTACTGGTAAGCCGATAATCAAATCCGGGAATCGAAAGACGATGGATTCCCGCTTTCGCGGGAATGACAATTTTAGAGGGCATCAGCGAGGCAGCATGGCAATCATCGTTCAGAAATACGGCGGCACGTCGGTGGCCAACGCCGAGCGCATCCGCGCCGTGGCCCGGCGGATTATCGCCACTAAAGAAAAGAGCAACCAGGTGGTGGTGGTCGTTTCGGCAATGGGCGACGCCACCGACGACCTGATCGAGCTGGCGCGGGAGCTTTCCGAGCACCCCGACCCGCGGGAACTGGACGTCCTCATGTCCACCGGCGAGATCGTATCCTCGACGCTGCTGGCCATGGCTTTGAAGCAGATGGGCCACGAGGCCATCTCCCTGTCCGGCGCCCAGGCCGGCATCAAGACCGACGCCTCCCACTCACGTGCGCGCATCACGGGCATCGAGCCGGAACGCATCCACCGCGAGCTGCACAAGGGGCGCATCGTCATTGTGGCCGGCTTCCAGGGCATCACCGACAGCATGGAGGTGACCACATTGGGCCGCGGCGGTTCCGACACCTCGGCGGTAGCCCTGGCCGCTATCCTGGGGGCCCAGATCTGCGAGCGCTTCACCGACGTCGACGGCGTCTATACCGCCGACCCGCGGGTGGTGCCCGAAGCGCGGCGCTTGAAGGAGATCTCCTACGAGGAGATGCTGGAGCTGGCGACCTACGGCGCCAAGATCATGCATCCCCGCGCCGTCGAACTGGGCCAGCTTTATAACATACCGATTCTGGTCGCTTCCAGCTTTAACGACAATCCCGGCACGCTGATTCACGGAGGAAAAATGGAAATCCGCAATAAAGTGAGCGGCATCGCTCACGACCTTGACGTGGCCAAGATCACCCTGGTGGGCATCCCTGACAAGCCAGGCATCGCCGCTTCGCTGTTCGAACCGCTGGCCAAGGCTGGCGTGTCGGTGGACACCATCGTCCAGAACGCCTCGGTGGCCCGCATCACCGACATTACCTTCACCCTGGCCGAATCCGACCTGAAAAAAGCCATGGACGTGGTCAAGCCGATCGCCGAAAAGCTGGGGGCGACCAGCATCGCCGCCGACGCCAACATCGGCAAGATCTCCATCGTCGGCACCGGCATCCAGAACACGCCGGGCTACGCCGCCAAGATGTTCCGGGCACTTTATGACGCCGGCATCAACATCGACCTCATCTCCACTTCCGAGATCCGCATCACTGTTATCATCGAAGAAGGCAAGGTCAAAGAGGCGGTCAAGGCGCTCCACAAGGCCTTCGAGCTGGAAACGGAAGAGTAGCCGGCACTGTTGGTTCTCTCTTCACGGGTTGAAATGTCCTGTCCGCCGCCACGGCGGATGATTTCCTATTTTCTGTAGTCTGGTTTATACTGGGAAAATTATGGACTGGGGCAACTTTTTCGAATCTGTTACCAGTTGGATTGGGGCTCACGGGCTGCGAATCCTGCTGATCATCAGCTTGAGCTTCCTGTTCTACCGCCTGATCAAAATGGCCCTCGACCGCGGTCTGGTGCGCTATGTCGAATTCCGGGAACACCATCACGCCGGAACCCGCGAAGACCGTATCAAACGGGCCAAGACCCTCGCCAGCGTCCTCACCGGCTCCGTCGGTGTCTTCATGTTCGGCCTGACGGTGTTTATGCTTCTGGCCGAGCTGGGTATCGATATCGCTCCGCTTTTGGCTTCAGCCGGCGTCCTGGGCATCGCTATCGGCTTCGGCGCTCAGAGCATCATCAAGGATACACTGAACGGTCTGTTCATCCTGCTCGAAGGCCAATTCAACACCGGCGATGTGGTCAAGGTAGCCGGGGTGTCGGGCAACGTGGAAGACCTGAATTTGAGACGCACCGTCCTGCGGGACCTGGACGGCATCGTCCATATTATCCCCAACGGCCAGATCACCACCGTATCCAACTACACCCACGAATGGGCGCGGGTGAATTTAAACGTGCCGGTAGCCTATTCGACCGATCTCGACCAGGCCGCGGCGGTCATCAACCGGGTGGGACGGGAACTGGCAGCCGACCCCGAATTTTCCCCGATGATCATTTCAGCGCCGCAGGTCCTCCGGGTCGATAATTTTGCCGACTCCGCCATTGAAATCAAAGTGCTGGGCGACGTCCACCCGATGAAGCAGTGGCCGGTCACCGGCGAGCTGCGCCGCCGCCTGAAGAAGGCTTTCGACGAAGCCGGCATCGAGATCCCATTCCCGCACACCAAGCTTTTTTTTGACGACAACCAGCTTGATAAATACGCCCGGCTGTCGTTCCGGTCGGATGCCGGACGGCGCTCCGCCGAAGGTGGGATTAAACCCATTCCGCCAGCCAGGGACAATCTACCGCCGGACACGGAACCCTGAGCCCAGCCGGTTGAACCGCCGCACCCGGTGTGCTTAAATGGCGGCGCTGTCCCCGGTGAGAATTTCAGTAAAGGAAGTTTCATGGCTTTATGCATTGGCATTATCGGCCTGCCCATGAGCGGCCGCACCACCGTTTTTGAGGCCGCCGCCGGCGGCCTCAAAGCCGCGGCGCCAAAGCCTGAGGCGGTCCACATCGGCATCGCCAAAGTGCCTGACGAGCGCATCGACCGGCTGTCCGAAATGTTCAAACCGCAGAAGACGACCTACGCCGAGGTGAAATACCTCGACCTGGGGGCCTCGGTCAAGAATATTTCCGGCGAGGCGCTGCGCGAGCTTTCGGCGATGGACGAACTGGTCAGCGTCGTCCGCGCCTTCAAAGACGACGCGGTGCCCCACCCTCAGGAGACCGTTGACGCCGAACGGGACATCGAGGCGATGAACCTGGAGCTGACTTTTTCCGACCTGGCCATCATCGAGCGGCGGCTGGGTAAAATCGAGCAGTCAATGAAAGCCGCCAAAGCGACCGACCGCCCCAAGATTTTAGCCGAACAGGAACTGCTGCTCCGCCTCAAGGCCGAGCTGGAGAAAGATATACCGCTCCGCGACGTGGAGCTGTCCGCCGAGGAGGAGAAAAGCCTCTCCGGCTACCAGTTCCTGTCAGCCAAGCCGCTCCTCACCGTGGTCAACATCGGCGAGGAAGACCTGCCGAGCGCCGCAAGGATCGAGGACGAATTCTCGAAACGGTTCGCCGGCCGGAAACGCAAGCTGATCGCCCTGTGCGGCAAGCTGGAAGCCGAGCTGGCCGGTATGGACGAGGCCTCCGCCGCCGAGTTCCGGGCCGATTACGGACTCAAGGAGACCGGCCTGGCGCGCACCATCCGCGCCTCCTACGCCCTGCTCGACCTGATCTCATTCTTCACCGTCGGCCCCGATGAGGTCAGGGCCTGGAGCATCACCGCCGGCATGAACGCCCAGACCGCGGCGGGCAAGATCCACTCCGATATCGAGCGCGGCTTCATCCGCGCCGAGGTCGTCCACTACGACGACCTTATCCGCACCGGGACGATGGCGGAGGCCAAGAAAGCCGGAGTGCTGCGGCTGGAGGGCAAGACCTACACCGTCAAAGACGGCGACATCGCCCACTTCCTGTTCAACGTCTGAGACATGAACGGGACGCCTGAACTCCTGTACGAGGACACGCCGCCTTCGGCCGCCGGGCTGGTGGCTGCGGTCGTCGCCTTCCTGATAATAGGTGACCTGCTGCTCGGGTTTTTTATCCCGGAAATCCTGGGCATCATGGCGGTTACCGCCGTTTTTGAAGCAGCGCTGTTCTATTTCATCGTTCCCCGCAAATACCAGGTCATGAGCGACCGCCTGCGCATCAGATTGGGCGGCCCTATCAAGATGGACATGCCCTTTTCGACGATCAAAGAGGCGCGCCCCGGCAAAGGCACCGAAGCCTGGGTCTACTGGGGCTTGCGGCTGGCCACTTCCAGCCGGGGCGTCGTCGAGATTATCCGCCGCGGCGGCGGGCTGGACGCCGTCATCTCGCCCCGCGACCGGGAGACCTTCCTGGAGCAGCTCAACCTGGCGATGGCGGCCGCCGGCGGCGGACTGAAGACAACCACCATCCGCCTGAACTGACCGGGCAGCGAACTTGACGCCGCCGCCGCCCCGGGTATAGCCTAAGCCGATTTTATACCTGCGGGGGCGAGCTATGAACACACCATTGCGGCGCTTCGGATTGATCGCGGCATCCCTGGCCGTTGCCGGGCTGTCAGCCTGCGCCGATCCGGAAATGGTCGAAATTTATACTCCCACCGCCCAACCGCCATTATTCGCCAACGTCGCCATCGAGGGTTCCGTCGCCCTGCCCGGCGTCTATCCCCTGAAAGCAGGCGACACCATCGAAGACCTGCTCCAGGCGGCGGGCGGCGCGAGCGGCGGCGCGGTGATCACCCTCGTCGTCAGCGGTTCGTCGGCGGCGCCCCAGAAGGTAAATCTCAACACCGCCGAGCCATGGCTGCTCACCGCCCTGCCGGGTGTCGGCGATTCAAAAGCCGCCGCCATCGTCGCTTACCGGGCCGAGCACGGCCTGTTCGTCAACATTATGGAACTGGTCAAGGTGCCGGGTTTCGGCCAGGCGACCTTCGATTCGCTGAAAGACCTGATCACGGTGTCGGAGTAAGGTGTGGTTCTAATCATCCTGTCGCTGGCGTGGGTTATCGGCATCTGGCTGGGATCCCGGATCGAACCCTCGCCGGCGTGGTTTCTGGCCGCCGCTCTGCCACTGGTTCTGGCGGGAGCGCAGCGGCGGCGAGGCCGGGCGGCGCTGGCCTGCCTTGCGGTCATCCTGTTAACCGGCGGCGCCTTCTGCTACCAGGCGGTCAGCCTCGAGGTGGACGGGAACCACGTCAGCCGCTATATCGACGGCAAGGCATATACCATCGAAGGCACCGTCAGCCGCGATCCCGAAGAGAAAGAAAAATCCCAGGCGCTGCGGCTGGACGGCATCGCCATCGGGACGGACGGTGGCCGAATCCTGCTTGCCGGCGCGGTGATGGTCTACCTCCCGCCGTTCCCGGAATATCATTACGGCGACCGCGTTTCGGTGACCGGCAGGCTGCTGGAACCGCCGGTCTTCGACGCCTTCGACTGGCGCGCTTACCTGGCCCGCGACGAGGTATTTGCCACCGTCCTGTACCCCGAAGTTGTCTCTGTCGAGCCTGGACACGGCCACCCGGCGCTTTCGCTGATCTATGACTGGCGGCACAAACTGGCAGCGGGCATCGCCGCCACTATACCGGAACCCCACGCTTCGCTGGCGCAAGGCCTGGCCCTGGGCATCCGCTCAGGTATCGGTGAAGATATCGAACGGGCTTTCTCGGTGTCGGGCACGGCCCATCTGCTGGCCGTTTCGGGCCAGAACCTGGCCATCATCGCCGGGGTGGTGCTTCTGGCTACCCGGGGCATTCTCGGCCGGCGGGGCTACTGGTATGTTTGGCTGTCAATGGCGGCGGTGTGGGCCTTTGCCGTCCTCACCGGCCTGGCGCCGCCGGTGGTGCGCGCCGCCGTCATGGCCTCGATCTTCCTCCTGGCCGAGCTTCTGGGGCGCCAGAAATCGGCGGCGCCGGCACTCTGCCTGGCGGCGGCGCTGATGACTGCCGCCAACCCGCAGCTGCTGTGGTCGGCGTCATTCCAGATGAGCTTCGGGGCCATGGCCGGCCTGATTTTCCTGCTGCCGCCGTTCTCGGCGCTGGCCCGGCGCCTGGCTGACCGATTCCCCGGCCGGAAATCGAACCTTTACGGCATCGTCCATGTTACCGCGCAGGGCCTGGCGGTTTCCGCCGCCGCCATGGCGGGCGTCCTGCCGCTGTCCGCCTATTATTTCGGCCTGGTGGCCCTGGCCGGCGGGGCGGCTACCCTGGCCGCCGCCCCGGCGCTGCCGCTGATCATCTTCTCCTCCCTGCTGGCCGGGGGCGCCGCCGTGATTCACCCGGCCGCCGCCGTGCCCTTCGCCGCGGCGGTGTGGCTGGCGCTGAGCTATTTAGTGGGAGTGGTGGAACTGTTCGCCCGCGTCCCGGCGCTGGAGACCGGGCCTATAAGCGGGGCGGTCATAGCCGGCTGGTATCTGGCTTTAGGCGCCGCCGCACTGGCGCTGGCGCGGTGGCTGCGGCGGCAGGATGAGCCGGAGCCGGGGTCTCCAGTCAGCTTCGGCCGGCTGGCGCGCTTCGGCGTGCCCGCGTTGATTATCATCGGCGCGCTCGGCTCGACGCTGCCCTGGCATAACGGAGAAGACCGCCTGGAAGTCAGTTTCCTGGATGTCGGCCAGGGCGACGCCATCTACATCCGCACCCCAGCCGGGCAGGACATTCTGGTAGACGGCGGCCCCTCGCCGCAGCGGCTAGTCCAGGAGCTGGGCAAAAGAATGCCGTTCTGGAACCGGACGATCGAGCTGGTAATATCGACCCACGCCGACGCCGACCACCTGACCGGGCTGCTCGAAGTCCTGGGACGTTACAAGGTAGGGAAAATAGTCCAAACCAGTTTTGGCGGGGACACCGACCTTTCCCGGGAATGGCAGAGCCTGGTGGAGCGGAAGAACGTCCCGACGACCACAGCGGCGGCCGGCGACCGCATCCGGCTGGCGGGCGGCCTGGAAATAGCGGTGTTGAACCCCTTTGACCAAGCCGCTGCGGACTCCAACGAGGCTTCATTGGCGCTCAGCCTGAAATACGGCGATATTTCATTCCTGCTGGCCGCCGATATACCCTCGGCGACGGAACTCGAGCTGATCTGCCGCCGCCTGCTGCCCGATATCACGGTGCTCAAAGCGGCGCACCACGGCTCAGGCGGTTCGACCAGCGCGGCGTTCCTGGCGGTCACCCGCCCGGAAGCGGCGGTCATTCAGGTTGGCCGCAACAGCTACGGACACCCCGCCGGCGAAGTCCTGGCGGCACTCGAGGCGCAGTGCATCGAGGGCGGCGTACTGCGTACCGACGAAGACGGCACCGTCACCTTTCTGACCGACGGCCGCACCCTGTGGCTCCGGGAATAGCGGTAAAACCCTAGCGGGCGGCGGGCTGGCGTACCGTGATGGCGCCGGTGGGGCACTGGAACTCGCAGCCGCCCAAAAGATCGCACTTACTCTGGTCAGTGACCCGGCAGACGCCGGTCTCCGCGTCGATATCCAGTATCTGGCGGGGGCACATGGCCACGCAGACGCCGCAGCCGGTGCACAGGTCCGTGTCTATCTTAACTCTATCTTCCATCTCTTTCCCTTCAGTTCCTGATTTTGAGCAGATCAATGCCGCCGCCCAGGGCGGCGGCGCGGTTCTCGACGGTCAAATTTAATCCATGAACCAGTTTCAGCAGCCCGCCGCCGGCCTGGTAGTCCTTGAAGTTGGCGTAATGCTCGCCGCCCACCAGGCTCTCAATGAAGCTGAAAAACCGGCGCGCCGGTACGCCGAAATCAGCCAGGACGATGATGCCGCCGGGCTTGACCACCCGCCTCATTTCGGAGACGACTTTCAGGCGCGTGTCGAATGGTTTTTCATGCAGCGCCAGCGAGATGGCGGCGACATCGAACAAGGAGGCGCCGAAAGGTAAAGCCGCGGCATCGGCCAGTTGAAAGCGGAGGTTATCCCGGCCGAAGCGCCGCCGACGGGCTTCGGCGACGGCGATCATCGCCGGATCCAGGTCAACGCCGTCCACCTCGGCGCCCAGCCGTGCCAGGTGCACCGCCTGGTCGCCCGTGCCGCAGCAGACATCCAGCACCCCCTGCCCCGGCCGTATCTCGGCAAGCTCCGGCAGGGCGTGCCGCAGGCCACGGAGCGCCCGGTCAATGACCGCAGCGTAAAACGATGACATCACAGAGTCCTTTTACCGTCGTCAAGGTTACGAATCATATTTCCGATAATTGTATCATCAATCACTCATCTTACCAACTTTTACGAAGGAACCGTTCGAGCCGGCTAACAAAAGGCAAGGTGCGCCGTTATATTATTCAAAATCCAAAAAGGAGGTGAATCATGCGACGCATTTTCAATGCCTGGGACCGGGTATTCTATGAAATATGGCCGCTGCTGGCGCCCAGGCCGCGCTACGCCGTGGTCCGCCTCCGCAGCAGCCGAAGATGATCAATCGAATAGCGCGCCCGCTTCAACGAAAATAAAAAACCCGGATGGTCAACGCCACCCGGGTTTTTGTTTATCGCAGGGGCAAGTATTTCAGGTATTGGCCCCGGCGGCGATGCCCCGCGGCTGGCGGCCGGCCGTAGGCTCTGAATCGGCTTTCGTCGGGCGGAGGGCAGAGATACAGGCCGCAGGCGGCGCAGGCTCGAAGGGCTGGGAGGGGAGAGGCATTATTGCCGAGGCGCTCCCCCGCCTCACCTCGCCAATCACCGCCGAGAGGATGCTTACAGCGGGGGCAGGCATAAATCCCTTCAAACATCGTTTCACCTCCCGGTAGATTTCGTCTTTCATTATCGTCCCGGGGGATCGGCGGCGTACATCCCCCAAAAGTGCCCCCGGAGGCAGAAATTAGTAATAGACGGCTGCTCGAGGCGCTGTGGGAGTACTAATGTTCTTCTAAAAGAGTACTATCTGGCTCTTGCGGAGCGGCTGGCGCGGGAGTAGATTTTGTACCGCAACCTGGAGAAGAAGATGGCGCAACCGGTTAAGAAGGATATCATCATCGTGGCGTCTCACGAAGAGGCGGCGCGCCAGCAAATTTCGGCTAAACTGATCATGGCGGGACTCCGGTGCCTGACCGCGTCCAGCAGCGCCGAAACGATCGAACTCATCTACCACCGGGATGTGGCTCTGGTGCTGCTCGAGGCGGCCATGCCCGGCCGGTCCGGGCTCCAGGTCCTCCAGGAGATCACCGCGGTCAGCCCGGACACGGCGGTGGTGACGATGCTCGACGGGCGGGACCGGGAGGCGGCCGTCCGCTGCCTGGACCTGGGCGCCGCCGACTACCTGGTCAAACCGGCGAATCTGGAGGAGACGCTCTTGAAAACCCGGCGCATCCTGGATTGGCGGCAGCTGGTGATGCAGCACCGCGAATACAAGACGACGCTGGAGCAGCGGGTGAGCGAGCGAACCCGGGACCTGATCCAGACGGTGGCCAAGATGAAATCCGCGGCCGTCGATACCCTGGTGCGGCTGGCCCGGGCCGCCGAGTACAAGGACGAAGACACCGGCAGCCACATCCAGCGGATGAGCCGCTATACCGCCCTGGTGGCCGAGAGAATGGGGTTGGCCGACGACTACGTTGAGTCACTGCTGTATGCCGCCACCATGCACGATATCGGCAAGATCGGCATCCCCGACAGCATCCTGCTCAAACCAGGCAAACTGACCGACGAGGAGTGGTCGGTAATGAAGCAGCACACCGTCATCGGGGCGCGCATCCTCGACGGCGCCGAGGCCGAAATCGTGAAGCTGGGGGCGGCCATCGCCATCAGCCACCATGAAAAATGGAACGGCAGCGGCTATCCCTTCGGCTTCAAAGGCGAGGAAATCCCGCTGCCCGGGCGCATCGCCGCCATCGCCGACGTTTTCGACTCACTGACTTCCAAACGCGCCTACCGCAAAGACGATTTCACCGCCGACGAGACGTTCAAGATTATTGAACAGAGCGTCGGCGTCCAGTTCGATCCGGCGGTCTTCGCCGCCTTCAAGGCCGCCTGGCCGGATATCAGGGCGGAACACCAGCGGTTCCGCACCCTGGAAGCCAGCCGGGCATCGTCCCAAATTGACACCGCTGTGCTTTCGTGATAATTTTGAAGGTACGGCGGCGCCCCGAGGCGTGCCAATTGAAGGGAGTTTCCCGCATGCTGGAAAAGGTCAAGACAGTCCTGGACAAGATCCGCCCGTCTCTGCAGGCTGACGGCGGCGACGTTCAACTGGTCGAGGTTAAAGAAAAAGAAGGCATCGTCAAGGTCAAACTCACCGGCGCCTGCGCCGGCTGCCCGATGTCCCAGATGACCCTTAAAAACGGCATCGAGCGCATTCTGAAGCGCGAGGTTCCGGAAGTCAAAGAGGTGGTGGCCGCCTGAACCGGCCTGGATTACCGATCACGGGAAAGCCCGCTTTTTAAAGCGGGCTTTTTGCTGCCGCTCATGCCGACTGCCGGGATTTGGAGTCCTCGCCCAGGCGGTTGATGGAGGTGACGCCCTTGACGCCTTCCATCTTGGAGATGAGCCGCGCCAGCTGGGTCAGGCCTTTGGTTTCAATGTCCAGGGTGATGGAGGTCACCCGGTCCGGGCTTTCGGCCACCGTCATGTTGGAAATGTTGACTTTCTCATCAGCGATGAGGGTTGAGATGTCCCGCACCAGGCCGACCCTGTCCCAGGCCAGCACCTGCAGCCTGGTGGGATAGAACTGGTCCTGGCGGCCCCACTCCACCCGGATCAGCCGCTCCGGTTCTTCCTCTTTCAGCACGTTATGGCAGTCGGCGCGGTGGATGGTCACCCCCTGTGAGCGGGTGACATAGCCGATGATGTCCTCGCCGGGCAGCGGCCGACAGCAGCCAGCGATCTTGGTCAGCACGTCGCCGATGCCCATGACCGACACGCCGGAACTATCAGCCCTGGCCGGCGCCGCCGGCGCGGCGGCTTCGACCGGGTGCGGCGCCTCGGCGGCGGCTACCTGCGACAGGGCGATGGAGTGCGCCGACAACCCGCCGTAGCCGACAGCGGCTAAAAATTCATCGATGTTCTCGCAGTTGTTCTGGTGAGCCAGGGTTTTGAAATCGGGGATCTTTAGTCCCAGGTGGCGGAACTCTTTCTCCAGCAGTTCCCGGCCTTTTTCAATATTTTCGGTGCGCTCCTGTTTCTTGAACCACTGGCGGATTTTGGTGATGGCGTGGCTGGTTTTGACATAGCCCAGGTTGGGATTGAGCCAGTCACGCGACGGCCCCTTGTCCTTCTTGGTGGTGACGATCTCCACCACTTCGCCGTTACGGAGCCGGTAGTCCAGGCCGACCAGTTTGCCGTTAACCTTGGCGCCGACGCAGCGGTGGCCCAGTTCGGTATGGACGCGGTAGGCGAAATCCAGCGGCGTCGCCCCCTTGGGCAGGTCTTTGATTTCGCCGCCGGGAGTAAAGACGAAAACCTGGTCATTGAAAATGTCGGTCTTGACCGACTCTAAAAACTCCTCGGCGCCGGCCAGGTCGCGGTGCCAGTCAGCCAACTGGCGCAGCCAGGAGATGCGGTCTTCCGATTTGGGGGCGGCTTTGTCGCCCTCCTTATAGCGCCAGTGGGCGGCTACGCCGTACTCCGCCAGCCGGTGCATTTCATAGGTCCGGATCTGGATCTCCAGCGGCGTGGCGGACATGGACAGCACGGCGGTGTGCAGCGACTGGTAGCCGTTAGGCTTGGGGTTGGCGATATAATCGTCGAAAGAGCCGGGGATGGGGTGCCACAGGTTGTGAACGGCGCCCAGGGCGGTATAGCATTCGTTTACCGAGACAACCAGCACACGGATAGCCAGCAGGTCATAAATCTCATCGAAGTGACGACCCTGAAGGGCGTATTTTTCGGCCTTCTGGTGCAGGGAGTAGATATGTTTGGCCCGGCCGGTGATCTCCGCCTTGATGCCGACTTTATCGAATTCCGACCGCAGCACGTCAATGACCTTGCCGATAAACTCTTCACGCTGGGCGCGCTTGGAGGCCAGCAGCCGCGCCAGGCTCTTATAATGCTGCGGCTCCAGGAAGCGGAAGGCCAGGTCCTCCAGCTGCCACTTGATCTCCCAGATGCCCAGGCGATGAGCCAGCGGGGCATAGATTTCCAGCGTTTCCCGGGCGGTGTCCTTCTGCTTCTCCGGCGGCATGGCGTCCAGGGTGCGCATGTTGTGCAGCCGGTCGGCCAGCTTGATAAAGACGACCCTGAGATCCTCGGCCATGGCTACCAGCATCTTCCGGAGGTTCTCCGCCTGGCGCTCGTAGGTGGTGTTGCCGGAGAATCTGGTCTCGCCGGGGGCGGCCAGCGACAGCTTGGCCAGTTTGGTAACGCCGTCCACCAGCTTGCCGACGTCCTTGCCGAAAAGCTCCTCGATCTTCGTGAGCGGGATGGCCGAGTCCTCCGGGACATCGTGGAGCAGGGCGGCTTTAACTGCGGTGGCATCGAGCTGGAGCTCAGCCAGGATAAGGGCGACAGACAGGGGGTGCTCGATGAACGGTTCGCCGCTTTTCCGGGTCTGGCCCTCGTGGGCTTTGGCCGCGAAGTCATAGGCCGATCTTATTTGCTCGACCTTCTCCCACGGCAGGTATCGGGCGGTAGCCTCTAAAAGAGCGGTTACTTCCACTTGTTTACCATAATACGGCCAGTGGCCAAGTATAGCGTAAAAAGCCATCAGCTGTCAGCTATCAGCATTCGATAACCCGGTAGTATTGCGGCGGGTGCTATAATTTCCAGACAAGCGATGGAACGGCAAAATAACATCCTCAAGTTTGCGTTATTCGGAGCGGCGGGCTTCGGGCTGGGAGGATATTTGTACGGGATAAGCATACAAACTCCTTTGCCCGGCACCAGCTTTTATGTTCTTTTAACACTATTTGGGTTTGCGGCGCAGGCCGGAGTAGGTGGATTGGCTTTGGCAATGGCCTTACGTGTAAATCCGCCACGGGCATTAAAAATGGTGTTATTCTGCATCTTTGGTTTCCTTGCGGCCAGATATCTTCTAATGCTTCCATTCGCCTTAGTAATCGGGGATCGTTTCAGTGGAAACCCACCCGAGTCTTACATGTTAAACCTGCTCTTTGGATTTACAAGCGGCGTTGGGGCAGGTACTGGAATATGGCTAAGTTCCGGACGTGGAAGAAGTGTAGGTCTTTTAATACTTTCCGGTGGAATTGGATTCGGATTCGGATTGTTAATCACCACTCCGCTCTACTATGGACTATCGCCTCAGCATTGGTTAGGGTATACGGTTGCAGGAACTATCGGCGGCGGGGTGCTGGGGGCGGCGGTGGGGAGTGTGCAAACACCGGTGGCGAAGAAATGAAGAAGGTCTACAGAATATTGCTGGCCGCGGCGGGCGGGACGGGGGAACGCGGGCGCAATATATTGCGCCCCTACACCAGCAGGTTGCGTGAAAAGGTTGAAACAACGTGAGAAAAGTCCATAGAGTCATCCTGGCCGGAATTATTGGCTTTATCGTGACCTCGGTTGTATATGCCTGGCTGACAGGGAGATTCGGCCCTTATACAGGCGGCGCACCGGGTACCTGGCTCCTGGTCGTTGGACTTGCTCTGATCAGCTACTCGCTTTATCAAATCCGCCCTTCGCTTCTGTTCTTCGGCTGGGGCTTCTTGGGCCTGATATGGACGGTGTTTTTATTGGTATCAGGTTCTCTCGAAGGTGTCTTTTCAGAATTTCTGACCATCATCCTATTTGGTTTACCGAGCGCGGGGCTGCTGATGGTGGCGGTTCGGCTCCTCATTGAAGAAGGTCGAAGGTCCAATGAAAAAGCTTCATAAGATATTCTTAGCCGCGGCGGGCGGGGTAGTTATCCTCGCACTCGTTTGGCCGGTGCTGAACTACGGCATCTATTTCACAGACCCACTCAACTCCATAATGGGCGCCCTGACGTTAATCGTATTCCTCGCCGGTGCCCTGCTGGTGAGTTACGCCGCTCGGGAGGTCCATCCGGTGTTGGTGCTGGCTGTCTGGGGCATCCTTTTCCTGGCGCATCTGGTGAGGTTCCTGGCTGGCAACATCGAAGGATTCATGGCGGGTTTGATCATGACGATGACGCTGGGGATCCCCGGAGTTATCCTGTCATTCATCGGGCTTAGGACGTATTTACGCAGCAGGCGGCAGGCGGAGTGACAAAGAGGGAAAAAGGCGGGGAGACAGAAACCGCCGCCGCTTTCGTCATCGGTTGCCTGCTGCTGGCATGGACCTTTGGCGCATTGACCGCCGCAGACAACGGCCTTGTGAAATATCTGGCTGTGGTATTTGCTGGGCTACCGGGCGTCGGGCTGGTGATCTACGGGTTCCGGCTGGCTCTCAGCAAAAAGCGCGAGAAGGAGCCGCTTGGAACCGTAAACGAGAGGAAAGAGATTCCCTGATTCCACCTCAAATGGAGAGGAAGAAACGCTTGGAAGAACTTAAAATGGAACTACGGACTATCGGCCGGGTGAAAAGCCCGGTTATCGACAATCCGGCCAATGGTTTCGACTGGCGGGAGGTAGTGTCGGAGATCGAGATCGAACCCGCCCTGGAAGAAGGTCTGGACAGCCTGACCGATTTCTCCCACATCATGATCACCTGGTGGATGCATCGGGCGGTGGACCCATCAAAGAAAGCGCTCAAGGTCTATCCAAGGGGCCGCAAAGACCTGCCGCCGGTAGGCGTCTTCGCTTCCCGCAGCCCTTACCGGCCCAACTCGCTGGGACGGGCGACGGTCAGGCTGCTCGAACGGCGCGGCTCCACTCTGGTTGTCCACGGGCTGGATGCCATTGACGGCACGCCGGTGCTGGACATCAAGCCCTTCATTCCCGGCTATGACTCTCCGCTGGAAGGAGTATTTGCCCCGGAATGGGCGACGCGTCACCAGCGGAAAAGCTGAAAGCGGTTTACCGCTTGCTGCTCGAGCGCTACGGGCCTCAGCGGTGGTGGCCGGGGGAAACACCTTTCGAGGTCATGACCGGGGCGGTGCTTACCCAATCCGCCGCCTGGGGCAACGTCGAGAAAGCTATTGGCAACCTGAAAGCGGCCGGCAAACTATCAGCCGCGGCGCTCAGAGACATCCCCGCCGCCGACCTGGCCGTATTGATCTACCCGTCCGGCTACTATAACGCCAAAGCCAGGAAGCTGAAAGCCCTCGTCGAGTGGCTGGGGAACTACGGCGACGACCTGTCGAGGCTGGACAGGCGGGATTCCCAAGGTTTGAGAGAAGAATTACTCGGGGTTCACGGCATCGGGCCGGAGACGGCGGACTCCATCCTGCTTTACGCCCTGGGGCGGCCGATCTTCGTTATCGACGCCTATACCCGGCGCCTGTATCCTCGCCTGGGCATCAAGCCTGACAGGGACACTTACGACTCCTGGCAGCGGTTGTTCATGGCTAACCTGCCGCATGAGGCGGCCTCATTTAACGAATACCACGCCTTGATCGTCCGGCACGGCAAGGAGAGCTGCCGGAAAAAGCCGCGGTGCCGGGACTGCTGCCTTTCCGAGTTGTGCCCGGCCTTCAGCCCGTAACCAGTTCCGCCATTTCCACCAGGCCGAGGTATTCCCCGGACGGGCTGCGCACCGCCAGGTAGCGTATACGGATCCGGCGCCCGTCACTCTTTTCCACCAGGTGCTCCTCCGAGTCTCGGCGGCCGGACTTGAAGTCCGTTACCATTTTATCTATGGCCGCCCAGCTTGACGGCTGATGGCATTCCCTGACGTCCCTGCCGATGATGTCCGGCGGCCGGTTGAAGATGCGGTGAGCCGAAAACCACACGATGCGGCCAGCGGCGTCCATGAAAGTCAGGTCCAGCGGCAGTGTCTCGAGCAGCGCAATCAGAGTTGAGGCGTTAACCGTTTGCAGCATAATTCCCCCTGTCGACGGCGAGATAATAACAAGGCGGCCGGGCTGACGTAAAGCAGAAGCCCGGCCAGTTCACCGCCGCTTGGCAGCCAGTGCTATAATTTCCACAGAAGTAGCGAGAGGTGGCATATGGCCCGAAAAGAATACGATTTCTCCGGATTTACCGAGGTCGAGGCGCGCAACGCCTTAAAAGTTGAAATTAAACGCGCCGACACTTATTCGGTTGCCGCCGAGGCGGACGAAGAGGTTCTGAACGATATTAAATTGACCGTCGCCGCGGGCCGGTTGACCGCCAAATTGGAAGCCCGCTGGGGACACCTGGGACTCCTGTTCAAGGGATCGCCAACGCCCAAAGTCCTGATCACCATGCCGGCGCTTCAAGCCGTTGAACTCGCCGCCGCCAGCCGCGGCGAAATTACCGGTTTTGCCGGCGGGAGCCTTTTCAAAGTTGAGCTGGCCGGCGCCTCCAAGTTATCCGGCGATGTTACCTGTGGCCAGCTTGAGATTGAGGCCGGGGCAGCTTCACACGTCGAACTTACAGGTAAAGCCGATTCGGCGGCTGTCGAACTCTCCGGGGCTTCCAATGCCAACCTGGAAAAGATGAGCGTCGGCGGTGCTAAAGTCAAACTTGGCGGCGCCTCCACCGCCGCCATCAACCTCGCCGGAAAGCTCGATGCCCAAGTTACCGGGGCTTCCAGCCTGCGCTGGCTCGGCACGCCGTCGATGGGCGACATCAAAATCACCGGCGCCTCCTCCTTCAGCCGAAAATAACCTGCCGGGTTTCAACTCAATGTATAACCGCGAGCAGCCTGACCGAAAGTCGAGTCAAAAAACTCCCCTTGATTCCGATGCGCCGGGCTCAAATCCGTTTTATACTGGGATCGGAGGCTAAGAAAATGAAAAAGATATTGACCCTTCTGGTGACCGCGTCTCTGGCGGTGACCGCCGCCGGCTGCTTCCCGTTCGGCAGCATCATCGGCCGGGGCCCGGTGGAGACGAGAACCTTTGATTTATCGGGTTTCAGCCGCGTGGAAGTGTCTTCCACCTTTGATGCGGAGATCAGCCGCGGCAGCGCTTTCTCCGTGACGGTGACCACCAACGAGAATATTTTCGATTATCTCGATCTTGAAGTGAACGGCGATACCCTGCTGGTCCGCCTTAAAAGCGGCAGCTATACGGTGGCCAACCTGGATGCCGGCATCACCATGCCCGATCTGAAGGCACTGGAGGTCTCCGGCGCCTCCGAGGCTTCAGTCAGCGGTTTTAATTTCAACCACGACCTGGACCTCAAGGTTTCCGGGGCCAGCAGCATCACCGTGGAGAATGTGAAGAGCGGCAACGTGAATATTGAGGCTTCCGGCGCCTCACGGGTTAAAGGCAGCCTGGAATGCGGCGACGCCCGCCTCAATGTGAGCGGCGCCTCCAACGCCGATTTGTCCGGCCTCGGCAGGAACCTGGACGTGACCGCCTCCGGCGCCTCCCATATCACGCTGCGGGATTTCAGCGGCGCCGAAGTCAAAGTCAATTTCTCCGGCGCTTCATCCGGCACGGTGAACGCCTCCGGCAGGCTGGACGTCCAGCTCTCCGGAGCCTCCTCGCTAAGATATTTCGGCAACCCGGCCATCGGCGACGTCAATGTCACCGGCGGCTCATCCTTCAGCAAGGGCTAACTCCCCGAAAATCTGATACCGGTAATCCGAAGAAAATAGGTTTCTCCCCGCCTCCGGATTACTGGTATTATTGAATCATGCGACCCGAATACCACGCCGCTCTGCTCTGGCTTTACGGTTTCGTCGATTATGAAGCCGTCCAGCGGCCGCGCGACGACTCCCGCTATGACCTGCGCCGGGTGCGGCTGCTGCTGGAGCGGCTGGGAGACCCCCACCTTAAAGCCAAAACAGTCCATATCGCCGGCAGCAAAGGCAAGGGTTCCACGGCGGCCATGATATTTTCTGCGCTCAGGGAAGCCGGCTACCGGACAGGGCTGTATACCTCTCCCCACCTCATCGAGACTTACGAACGTTTTAAGATCAACGGCAGGTTCATCGGCGAGGACGAACTCATCGCCGGGATCGAACGGCTGAAGCCAATCGTCGAGGCCATCAAAGCCGAAAGCCGCTACGGCGCGCTGACCACCTTCGAGATCATGACGGCGCTGGCCTTCGATTTTTTTGCCGCGAACAACGTAGAATGGCAGGTCATCGAGGTCGGCCTGGGCGGCCGGCTGGACGCCACCAACGTCGTCGAGCCTGACCTGTGCGTCATCACCACCATCGCCCTAGAGCACACCGAGGTGCTGGGCGATACGCTGGGGCAAATCGCTTCCGAGAAGGCGGGCATCATCAAGACCGGCGTTCCGGTTGTCTCGGCACTCCAGGCTCCGGAGGCAATGCAGGTTATCGAGGAAATATGCCGGCAAAAGGGTGCTGCCCTGCTGGCGGTCGATCCAAATAAAACGGCGCCATCGCAATACCGCGGCGGGCGGCAGGTGTTTTCTGTTAACGGCCGGCTCAACCGCTACGACATTTCCCTGCCCCTTCTGGGGACATTCCAGCGGATCAACTGCGCGGCGGCGGTAGCGGCGCTGGAGACGCTGGCCGAGCGGGGGGTGCCAGGTCTCGATAAAATGATCATCGAGCGCGGCCTGGGTAAAGCCCAATGGCCAGGCAGGTTCCAGGTGCTGGACAAAGATCCGATCATCATCGCCGACGGCGGCCACAATCCGGCTGCGGCGGCGGAACTCGCCGCCTCGCTTGATGCCTATTTCGGCGGCCGGGATCTCCTGGCGCACCCGGCGGTACTGGTCATCGGGGCATCCGCCGATAAAAACGTCGGCGGCATGGCGGAGGTGCTGACGCCGTTGTTCGACGAGGTAATCGTCACCCGAACCCGCCACCCGCGGGCCATGGAGCCTCGGATACTGGGCCGGGCTTTTGAGGCGTTGGGCAAAAAGGTCAACTATACCTCAACCACCGCCGAGGCCCTGGTGCTGGGCGTTAAAATGGCCGGCGCCGGCGGTCTGGTATGCGTCACCGGCTCTCTTTTCGCCGTCGGTGAAACGCTGGAACTCTGGCAGGCCGGAGAAGCAAAGGCCTGACCGTTCCAAGTGCCCGATAGGTACAATTTACGCCGGGAAGTTGGTCACCCGGGACTCCTCAGAAAGCATCGGGCCCAGGACTTTTTCCAGCGCCATGGTATGGGAACAGCGGCCCCAGGTGGTGAAGAAGTCACAATTACAGTGCCACTGGCCGTTTTTGAGTTCGGTTATATGAGTTTCGTTTTCGCCGCGGAATTTGACACTCATGTCGGTAAAGGTGATGCGGTCTCTTTCCTGGGCGTAGCGGTTGGCTTTCTCGATCTTACCGATGAGGCTGGAATACATTTCTGACCCTCCTCTTGCTGGTTCTCGATACGAACTGCTGGTCTAGATAACTAAAAAGCACCGCCGCGCCAGGCGCGACAGTGCTTCAGCACCCAACTTCCCGGGGGCTGACTACTCGCACGGCGGATAAAACCTCAGAATGAGCTTCACGGCATCATTGTACCCCCGCCGGAGGCCTTCCGTCTAGGGGTCAATTTTTTATGTTGTGTTTCATTACCCGGCAGCGCCCGCATTCGCCGCAGCAGCTCCGAATCCGAAATCCGGATATCTAAATCCGAAACAAACTCGAAAGTGACATACTTCAAATGTATTACTGGTAGAATCCCCGCCCGATAGCTTAGAATAGCGGGCGTGAAAGCGCTCATCCAGCGGGTTTCCCGGGCCAGAGTCATCGTCGGCGGCGAGGTCGCCGGAGAAATTTCCGGCGGCTTGCTGGCTTTCATCGGGGTGGCGGCGGGCGACCAAAAGGCCGACGCCGACTACCTGGTGAACAAAATGGTCAATCTGAGAATCTTCGCCGACGCCGATTCAAAGTTCAACCTTTCGCTTCTCGACGTTAAAGGCGAGTTGCTGCTGGTCAGCCAGTTCACCCTCATCGCCGATACCAGGAAAGGCCGCCGCCCCAGCTTCACCGACGCCGCCCCGCCGGATGTGGCCGAATTCATGTTCAACGAGTTCGTAGCCGAGGCCAGAAAGACCGGGGTCAAGGTCGAAACAGGCAAATTCCAGGCGCACATGCACGTAGAGCTGGTCAACGACGGCCCGGTGACGATCATAATTGATTCCGGCGAGCGGCTGCGGGCGCGGGGGTGACCATGGAAGATTTCGAACTTAAAGACGACCTGATCAGCCTTTGGCCGAATCGGCGGATCCAGGCCGCGGCGGTCTACACCGCGGTCATCGAATCAATGCCCGAGCTCAGCCGGTGGATGCCGTGGGCCCACCCCGGATACAGCGTCGGCGACAGCCAGAACTGGTTGAAAATGAGCGCCGAATGCTGGCGCGATGAAACAGCTTATGAATTTGCTATCATCGATAACCGCGATGGGTCTTACATCGGCGGTGCCGGGCTGAATCACCTGGACAGGCTCAACAAAGTGGCCAACCTGGGCTACTGGATACGCAGCAGCCGCTGCAAACAGGGCATCGCTACTCGCGCCGCCAGGCTCCTGGTCAGGTTCGGGCTCGATACTCTGAAATTCAACCGCATCGAGATTCTGGCGGCCGTGGAAAACCGAGGCAGCCAGCGGGTGGCGGAAAAGACCGGAGCGGTGCGCGAGGGCATCCTGAGGAACCAGTTGTCGCTTTCCGACGGCATCCACGACGCCGTCATTTTTTCGATAATCCCATCGGATTTACGCTAGTTCTTAAACTCCCGGGTCTGATCCCCGTTGAGGCGGCGGCCGTAATCTGGTATACTTTGGTCGTTCCTCGTTATGTAATGGAGGTTTGGAATGGAACTCTGGTTAATCCTTTTCATACCCCCGCTGCTGTTCATGCTTTACGCCCAGTGGCGGGTGTCCTCAGCCTTCGGCAAGTATTCCAAAATTCCCAATGACCGTAACATGACCGGTCTCAACGCCGCGCGATGGCTCCTGGATCAAAACAATCTGCAGAACGTGCAGGTTGAGCTGTCAAAAGGCAAGTTGTCCGACCATTATGATCCCCGGGTCCGCGTCCTGCGGCTCTCGCCCGATGTTGCCAACAAAGCCTCGGTGGCCGCCCTGGGCATCGTCGCCCATGAGGTCGGTCATGCCGTTCAGCACGCCACGGCCTACGCCCCGCTCCAGGTTAGAAACGCCCTGGCCCCGGCGGCCGGCCTCGGTTCCAACCTCGGGGGCATCCTGGTGTTTGTCGGCATTATTCTTTACGCCATGGGCACCGGCTTCGGGCTCGATATAGCCTGGATCGGCGTCGCCCTGTTCGGCGCCGCGGTGGTTTTCACCATGATCACTCTGCCGGTGGAGTTCGACGCTTCCGCCCGCGCCAAGGCGATGCTGCGCAATACCGGGCTGGCATCTGTCACCGAGTCCAGCGGCGCCAGCGCCGTGTTATCGGCGGCCGCCCTGACTTATGTGGCGGCGCTGCTGGCGGCGGTCGGCCAGCTATTGTATTACGTCCTGATCCTGACCGGCGGCAGGCGCGACTAGGCGTTCCGGCGGTTTTTCCGCTGACCGGCGCCGTCAAGGAGGCTAAATGTGCCGCAGCATCAGGCCGCTTTTCAATTATGAGCCGCCGTCCGGCGACGCCGAAATCCGGGCGGCTGCCCTGCAATATATCAGGAAAGTCTCCGGCTTCACTGAACCTTCAGCCGCCAACCAGGCCGCCTTCGATCAGGCGGTCGGCGAGGTCGCCGAAACCACGGCGCGGCTGCTGGGTTCCCTGACGACCAAAGCCCCGCCCCGCGACCGGGCAGCGGAAGCGGATCGCGCCCGGGCCCGGGCAGCCCTCCGTTTCTCCCAGCGTTAGATAAACCCTTGTCGGGACGGCCGCACCAAGGTCTTCAAGGTTCTTCCTGAAAATCATCGCGGCGCTTTTTTTCGATAACTCCAGCGAAATTTCGATAGAACTCACGTTAAGTGTTAGATAACTTGCCGTTTTATTAGATTCCTTGCGGCGGCTCTAACGATTGAATCAGCTGTAAATCGGGCAAAGATAAGCCAGTTGTCAGCAGCTATATTATTACAACTGTTAAACACTTCTTATTTTGATATACTGAATCTGAATATGTTGTTTGTTAGATAAGGATAGAAATTGATAGATCAGGCGGAAATAGAAATCAAGAGCGGTAACGGCGGCAGAGGCGCCGTCAGTTTCCGGCGCGAGAAGTTCGTGCCCCGCGGCGGTCCCGACGGGGGTGACGGCGGCAGGGGCGGCGATGTCATTCTTGAAGCCGATAAAGATATCGGCAGCCTGATGAAATACCGCCACCAGCGCCATTACGCAGCGGCCGACGGAGGCCGGGGCGCCGGGCAGAGGAAATCAGGTAAAAGCGGCGCCGACGTGATTGTCAAACTGCCGATAGGCACCGTAATCCGCGACAGGGATACCGGCGAGGTACTGGCGGATCTATCGCGACACGGAGAGCGCATTGTCGCCGCGCACGGCGGCAAGGGCGGCCTAGGCAATTCCCACTTTGCCTCTTCGACCAACCAGGCCCCCCGCCTGGCGCAGACCGGGGCGCCCGGCGAAGCCAAAGTCCTGTCGCTCGAACTGAAACTGATCGCCGACGCCGGCATCATCGGTCTGCCCAACGCCGGCAAATCGTCGCTGCTAGCGGCAATCTCCGCTGCCCGTCCCAAGGTGGCGGACTACCCCTTCACCACTCTCGAGCCGTCGCTCGGTGTCGTCGACGCCGGCGGCCGCCGCTGGGTAGTCGCCGACGTGCCCGGACTCATCGAAGGCGCTCATCTGGGTAAAGGTCTGGGGTATCAATTCCTGCGCCATGTCGCCCGCACCCGGGTGCTGGTCCACCTGCTCGACGGTTCCTCGGCGGAACCGGTCAACGATATGGTCAAGATCAATACCGAGCTGCTGCTCTATGATCCGCTGCTGTCCCGAAAATCCCAACTTGTTGCCGTCAACAAAATAGATCTGCCGGCGGTCAAGGCGCGGCTGCCGGCGTTGAAAGAATTGTTCAAGGCCGCCGGGCATAGGGCGATATTCGTCTCGGCTCAATCCGGGGAAGGCATCGAAGGTCTTCTGGCCGAACTCGACGCGATGCTGCAGCAGCCTGTTTCAGCCGATGCCGCCGCCGAAGCGCCGATCAAGGTCTTCCGCCCGGCCCCGCAGCGGGAAAAAGTATCGGTCACACGGGACGCCGACGGCTATCGGGTCGAATCTGATGAATTTGAACGGCTGGTAGCCGGCTCTGACACCAACGACCCGGAGGTCCGGCGGCAGGTCCTGGCCGAGCTCTGGCGCTGGGGCGTGGGCCGCGCCGTCCGCGCCGCCAAGATCAAGCCGGGTGAAAAACTGATCATCGGCAAGCTGGAGTTGTATTGGTGAGAAGGGGCCTTCTGGGCGGCACCTTCGACCCGCCGCATCTGGGGCACCTTATTCTGGCTGAGGCGGCACGGCGGATACTTGACCTTGACGAGGTGATTTTCATACCTGCCGGACATCCCTGGGTGAAAGCGGCGATGAAGGTCACCCCCGCCCGCCACCGGCTGGCGATGACCCGGCTGGCGGCAGCCGAGGTGTCGTATGCCGCGGTCAGCGATATCGAAATCAAACGCCCGGGTCCTTCTTATACCTGGCAAACACTGGCAGAACTCAGGCGGCTGTATCCCAAAGATGAATTGTATTTTATCCTGGGCTGGGATAATCTGATTGCCCTGCCTTCATGGCATCACCCCGACCGTATTATCCAATCCGCCTGTCTGGCCGCGGCGCCGAGAATAGGGTCTCCGAGACCGGACCTGGATGCTCTGGATAAAGCCGTACCCGGTCTGGCAGCCAGGACCGTGGTCATGACCGAACCCGAGATAGATATATCCGCCACATCCATCCGGGAGAGGGTGAGGCGGGACCAGGCGATATCCGCTCTGGTGGCGGCGCCGGTTGCCGCATATATAGCCGCCCAGGGCCTGTACCGGGATTAACCGGAGCCCCCAGATTCCGGGAATAAAAAAGAGGAGGGCTAACCTCCTCTTTCTGTTAACGGTCGAACTAGGGCTGCTATTTGGCAGCGGCGTTGGCTTTTTTGGTCAGGCGGCTCTTTTTGCGGGCGGCGGCGTTGGGGTGAATGATGCCTTTTTTGGCGGCGATGTCGAGGGCGCTCTGGCCGGCGGTTACCGCTTCTTTGATGGCCGGGTCTTTGGCGGCGATGGCTTTCTCAGTTTTACGCACCGCGGTCTTCAGGGCGCTGGTGGCGGCTTTGTTGCGTTCCGCTTTTTTTGCGGAAGTGATGATGTCTTTTTTGGAACTCTTGATATTGGCCAAGGGACGCCTCCTGTTAATTTGCTGGCAACAAGCTGTAGATTATACGCCAAGCCGCATCCGGGCGCAACCTGAGATTTCCAACGCTGAATCGGCGGCGGGACAGCATGCTCGACGGCAGGCTTCTTGCCAGCCTCCGGGCATCCTGTTACCATGATGCGGTGAATTGTCTTACCAAGCTCAACGGAGCCGCCCGGCACAACCGCAGCTGCCTTTGCGTCGGTCTGGACCCGGAACCTGAGAAACTGCCGGCCGGTGTCGCGGTGACTGATTTCTGCCGGGAGATCATCGGCGCGACCTATGACCTGGTATGCGCCTATAAGCCCAATATCGCTTTCTTCGAAGCTCTCGGTCCAAGCGGTTGGGGCGTCCTGAAGGACGTCATAGAAGCGGTCCCGCGCAATATCCCGGTCATCCTGGATGCCAAGCGCGGCGATATCGGCAATACCGCCAGGGCTTACGCCCGCGCCGCTTTTGATGAACTGGGCGCCGACGCCGTCACCGTCAATCCTTACCTCGGCCGCGATTCGATTGAGCCATTCTACGAGTACCGCGATAAAGCGGTCTTCGTCCTCTGCCGCACCAGTAATCCCGGCGCCGCCGATTTCCAGTCGATCGAATCTGACGGCAAGCCCCTGTACCAGATCGTCGCCGATAAGGTCGAAGACTGGAATAAGTACGGCAACCTCGGCCTGGTGGCCGGGGCTACCCAACCGTCAGAGCTCAAGGCTATCCGGGACGCCCATCCGGCCCTGCCGCTATTGATACCAGGCGTGGGCGCTCAGGGAGGCTCGCTGGAACTGGCGGTCAAGTACGGTTCCAGCGGCGGCGGTTTGGCGGTCATCAGCGTATCCCGGCAGGTTATCTACGCTTCTTCAGGAACGGACTACTCCCAGGCGGCGCGCGCCGCCGCCCTCCTTCTCCGCGACGAGATAAACCAGTACCTGGCAGCCTAGCTCTACCAGCCGGCTGCCCCTTTGTAAGGCTGTTTGATGGTCGATTTCAAGCTCAACGACACCCTGCGCCTGAGGAAGCCCCACCCCTGCGGCGGCTACGAGTGGAAGGTCTTCCGCATCGGGGCGGACATCGGCATCATCTGCCTCACCTGCGACCGCCGCCTTCTTATCCCCCGGTTCGACCTCGAGAAACGATTCAAAAATTTTATCTCCAGGGGCGAGTGATGGCTCAGCCGCCCGTCGAAACGCCGCGGCGCATCATGCACGTTGACCTGGACGCCTTCTTCGTTTCGGTGGAACAGGTTTTCGACCCGTCGCTGCGCGGCAAGCCGGTAGCTGTCGGCGGCGTTCCGGGCAAAGGCCGGGGGGTGGTCACCGCCGCTTCATACGAGGCGCGGCGTTACGGCATCCATGCCGGCATGCCGCTATCGCAAGCGCATCGCCTGTGCCCGAACTGTCTTTTTGTTCCCGGCCACTGGGAACGTTACGGCGAGGCGTCGAAGATGTTCATGGCCGTTCTGGCTGATTTCTCGCCCTTTCTGGAGCCCGGCGGCCTCGATGAAGCCTGGCTCGACGTCACCGGGTTCGAGAGCCTGCATGGCTCTCTCGCCGGGATGGGCACGAAGATCCGGCAGCGCATCCGGGATGAGATCGGCATCGCCGCTTCTATCGGCATCGCCGGCAGCAAGATCGCCGCCAAGGTAGCTTCCAAGACCGCCAAGCCCGACGGCCTGGTGGAAGTGCCGCCGGGCGGCGAGGCGGCCTTCATGGCCCCGCTGCCCATTGGCCGCATGCCCGGCGTCGGCGAAAAGACCGAAAAGGCGTTGAACGCCTTAGGCATCCGGACGCTTGGGGAACTGGCTAAAATGCCGCCCGATTGCCTTGCCGGCCGCTTCGGCGCCTACGGGGCGATGCTCAAGCTCCATGCCCAGGGGATAGACCGCAGCCGCGTCCAACCCCCGGCCGAAGCCAGGTCCATTTCGGCCGAGCGTACCTTCGACGCCGATTCCCGCGACCGGCAGCTCCTGGAAGCCACCCTCCGCTATCTCTCGGAGCAAACCGGGGCGCGCCTGCGGCGCTACGGCCAGAAGGCTTCAGTAGTCCACATCCGGGTCCGATGGGCTGATTTCTCGGTTATCACCCGCCAACGGACGCTCGGATTCGGCACCGACTCAAACGAGGTTATTTTCGGGGAGGCGCTCAATCTGCTGGGCGCGGCGCTGGCCGGGAGTCGCCAACCGGTGAGGCTATTAGGCGTCGGCCTGGCTAAGCTGTCCGGCGGCGAAGGCCAAATGCCGCTCGACGATGGCGGCGCGGCGCGCCTGTCGTCTATCGACCGCGCCCTGGACCGAATTCGGAAGAAGTACGGTTTCGGGGCTATCCAGACAGGGCGGACGCTGGCTTTAGGGCGCCGCGCTGAACCGCCCGCGGCCGGCGATTCCTGAACCGGTTTCTTTCCGCCGCTTCCCCCACGTTTTACCCATTGAAAGCCTAGTACTTATGTGCTATGATAGGCGCGGCTCAAGGATCCCGGTGCCGATCTGCGGCAGCCGGTCGGCTGAGTTCACTTACTGACATTGAGTTAGAACATATGCTACAATGAAAGGCAGAACATGGCGAACATTGACTTAGAGAAGCAAAGAGCACTGGAAGCAGCCGTTGGGCTGATCGAGAAGCAGTTCGGCAAGGGCGCTATCATGAAGCTGTCGGAGGCGGCTTCCACCGTGGCGGTGGAAGTCATCCCCACCGGCTCGCTGTCGCTGGACCTGGCCCTGGGCGTGGGGGGCATTCCCCGCGGCCGGGTGACCGAAATCTTCGGTCCCGAAGGGTCGGGCAAGACGACTCTGGCGCAGCACATCATCGCCCAGTGTCAGAGGCAGGGCGGCAAGGCTTTCTACATCGACGTGGAGCATGCCTTCGACCCCAAGTACGCCAAGACCTGCGGCATCAATCTTGACGAACTCTACATCGCCCAGCCCGACACCGGGGAAGAAGCCCTCGATATCTGCGAAAAGCTGGTCCGCTCCGGCGGCGCCGACCTGGTGGTCATCGATTCGGTGGCCGCCCTGGTACCCAAAGCCGAACTTGAAGGCGATATGGGTGATTCCCACGTCGGCCTGCAGGCCCGGCTGATGAGCCAGGCCCTCAGGAAACTGACCGCCTCAATCGGCAACACCGGAACCGCGGTGATCTTTATCAACCAGCTTCGGGAAAAGGTGGGCATCGTCTTCGGAAATCCGGAAGTCACTCCCGGCGGCCGGGCGCTCAAGTTCTACTCCTCGGTAAGACTGGATGTGCGGCGGGTGGAGACACTGAAGTCCGGCAACTCCGCCATCGGCACCCACGTCAAGGTCAAGGTGGTCAAGAACAAAGTAGCGCCGCCGTTCAGGAGCGCCGAATTCGACATCCTGTTCGATTCCGGCATCTCCCGCGAGGGCAATCTCATCGACCTCGGCGTCGAATCCGGGGTCATTAAAAAATCCGGCGCTTTCTTCTCTTATGGTGATGTTCGCCTGGGGCAGGGACGGGAGGCGGTCAGGACGTTCCTGGCCGCGCACCCGGAGACGGCTGATGCCGTCGAATCGGATGTCCGCGCCGCGGCGAGCGCCAATGCTAGCTTTATCGACACCGAGTAATCTTCTTGAGATTAACTTCGGCGCCGGCAAGCCCCTTGGGCCGCATCGGGCGTGGGCAGTTGTCCCGCCCGATGCGTCTTTTGAAAGGGGTTCAGGGTGCCAGATTTCCGGCGCGCCGGTAAAATCGTCCGGGCTGAGGCTGAAAGCGCCGCCAGCCCTGGGCTGTCTCCGGCGGAAGCCTGCTACCAGGCGGCTTTGAAGCTTTTAGCGTACCGCGCCCGCAGCGAGGCCGAGATGCGCCAGCGCTTGAGCCGCCGCGGCTTCAGCGAAACGGAAATTGAAGCCGTTATGAACCGCCTCAAAGCCGCCGGCCTGGTTGACGACGGCGCCTTTGCCCGCGCCTGGAGCGAACACCGCGCTTCTGGCAGCCCGCGTTCGGCGTATATGGTAAAGCGGGAATTGCTGTCCCGGGGCGTCGATCCGGAGACCGCCGGGAACGCCCTGGCGGATGCCGATGACGCCGGGGCCGCCTATCGGGCGGCACTGCCGCGGTTGTCCCGCTTGAAAGCGCTCCCGGCTAATGAAGGCCGGCGGAAACTGGCGGATTTCCTGCGGCGGCGCGGCTTCGGCTGGGCGGTCATCGAAACGACGCTGTCCCGGCTTGAAGAAGAAGGCCTGACAAGCAGGGTTGACACTATTTGAAGCAGACTTTAGTATTAGCCGTTGTCCCCCAGGCGACGGCTGCCGACCAAAATCACGAATCGGGGGTTAAGATATGAATGAGTTCGCCAATCCACTGACGGTACTATTCGCCTTCCTTATCGGCACGGCCGCCGGTTCCGTTTTCATCTATCTGTCCCGGCAGCTGGTCTACAGCCGCAAGCTGAGAGTCGCCCAGCGCAAGGCGGCGCATACCGTCGCCGAAGCCCAGACCGAGGCTAAAAGCATTGTCCAGTCAGCCCGGGAAGAGGCCGAAAAAATGCGCATGGCCAACGAGAACGAGCTCCGCGAGCGGCGCACCGAACTGGCCAAGCAGGAAAATCGGGTCACCCAGAAAGTGGAAACACTGGAGCGCAAGCTGGAAAACCTGGATACCCGGGAGCGCGACCTGTTGAAGAAAGAGAAGTCCATCGACGAGGAAATGGAGAAGGTCGAGGCTTTGCGCGGCCAGGAGCAGCTCAAGCTGGAAGAGGTGGCCGGCCTGACCACCCAGCAGGCCAAAGACCAGCTCATCGAAATGGTCGAATCCGAAATGCAGGTTGAGACCGCCCGCCGCATCCGGCAATGGGAGCAGCGAATTAAGGAAGAAGCCGACGAAAAAGCCCGCAACATCATTATCCACGCCATCCAGCGCACCGCCTCAGACATCGTCGCCGAGACAACGGTTTCGGTGGTGCCCATCCCCTCGGACGAGATGAAAGGACGCCTGATCGGGCGCGAGGGGCGCAACATCCGCGCCCTGGAGCAGGCCACCGGCGTCGACCTCATCATCGACGATACGCCGGAAGCGGTAACCATCTCCAGCTTCGACCCGGTGCGTCGGGAAATCGCCCGGCTGGTGCTTTCCAAATTGGTCCTGGACGGGCGCATCCACCCGGCGCGCATCGAGGAAGTGGTGGCTAAAGCCAAAGAAGAGGTTGACGCCGCCATCCAGTCGGCCGGCGAACAGGCGGCCTATGCCGCCGGCGTCCACGGCTTACGGCCGGAGCTGATCAAAATCATGGGCCGCCTGAAGTACCGCACCAGCTACGGGCAGAACGTGCTGCAGCATTCCGTCGAAGTCGCTCAGCTGGCCGGAATGATGGCTGCCGACCTGGGCATCAACGTCAACGTCGCCCGCCGCGCCGGCTTCCTGCATGATATCGGCAAGGCCGTTGACCGCGAAGTCGAAGGCACCCACGCCGCCATCGGCGCCGATCTGGTCAAGCAGTGGGACAAGAACCCGGACGTGGTAAGGGGCGTCGCCGAGCACCATTTCGACCAGACGGAGACCTCCATCTGGGGCTTCCTGGTATCCGCCGCCGACGCCATCTCAAGCGCCCGGCCCGGCGCCCGCCGCGAATCGCTGGAAAATTACATTAAACGCCTGAAGGCGCTCGAAGAGATCGCCAACAGCTTCAAGGGCGTCGACCGCTCCTATGCCATCCAGGCCGGCCGCGAGGTCAGGATCCTGGTCAAGCCCGAGGAGGTGGACGACCTGGGCTCGATGCGTCTGGCCCGAGACATAGTGAAGAAGATCGAAGAAGGGCTGGAATACCCCGGCCAGATCAAGGTCACCGTACTCCGCGAAACCCGGGCGACGGACTACGCCAGATAGAGCGAAATCCGAGACAGAGGCGGTTTTCAAAGGAGGGGCGAAAGCCCCTCCTTTTTTATGGCCTGAATTGGTGGCAGGTCGCCCCTACTTCTTGCCCTTCTTCTCCATGTCCAGCAGCTTCTGTTTGGTCTCGACGCCGCCGGTGAAGCCGCCCAGCCCGCCGCCCTTGGCGACGACCCGGTGGCAGGGGATGAGGATAGGCAGCGGGTTGGCTCCCAGCGCCTGGCCGACGGCGCGGGCGGCGCCCGGTTTGCCGATCTCCTCGGCCAGTTCGCCGTAGCTCCTTGTCTCGCCGAAGGGGATGCGGCAGGCGGCATGGTAGACCTGCTGCTGGAACTCGGTGGCTCCGGTCAGGTCCAGGCCTTCCTTGAACACCACCGGTTCGCCCATGAAGAAATGCTTCAGCCGGTCAGCCAGGCCGGCGCCGCCGGATTCAAGCGTCAGGTCCTTTTCCTCGACGCCCAGTTCAGCTAGAGCCGCCTGGCGGTCGTTGGCCGGCAGTGTCAGCCGCTTGACGCCTTTTTCAGAGACCTCGATGCCGACCCAGCCGGCGCCGGTCTCGACCAGGCCGTATTTGCGATGGTGTGAGGATGGTTTCATCAGATTCTCCCGCGATCGCCCGGTCAGCCGGTTTCGATCTCAATCAGTTTCAGGCCGCCTTCTTCGCGTCGGAGCAGCAGGCTGACGCCGCCGCCGGGATTGCGGAACAGCAGGAAGTCGTCTTTGGTATCGTTGATGCTGTCAATGGCTCGAGCGACGGTCATCGGCTCCGGCCTGACGCGCTCGGCGTCAACGGCGACGCCGCTTGCGGCGGGCGGCGGCTGCGGCCTGGTGCCGGGGTGCCCGGCCGGGGCGAAGCGCTGGCTCTCCCGGTCGAAGCCCTGGTTCTTATTCTTGAAATCCTGGGCCTGGCGCTCCATGACACCTACCAGCTGATCAACGGCGGTGATCAGGTTGGCGGCCCGGCATTCCGAGGTCATGACCGGCCCCAGCACATCCAGAAAGCCGCGGGCGACAAAGCGGTCTTTAGCCGCTTTGGTGGATTCTTCAAACAGGTCAAGGCGCAGCTCCCGCGCCTGCGGCAGGTGCCGGCCGATCTTGCTGAACTTGCGCTCGATCTGCTTTCGGGCAGCCTCATCAAGGGTCAGATTCTTGGCGGTGATGATCGTTTCCATAGGCGTCACCTCGAACCTTTCGTTAAATTTCCCGGGCCAGGGTCAATGCCCTCACCTCGGCGGCACCGGCGGCGGCGGCAGCCGCGGCGCAGGCGGAGAGGGTCGCACCCGAAGTCGCCACGTCGTCAATCAGGATGACACGGCGGCCTTTGAGCGTATTATAACACCGGAAGGCGCCAACCACCGCACCGCGGCGCTCTTCAACGGAGGCGCTGTCAGCCTGCGGCGGCGTGGGGCGGATCTTCTTTAAAGCGTCGACAAACACCGGCAGGCCGGTCAGGCGGTGGACGGCCAAGGCCAGCAGCTCGGACTGGTTGTAGCCGCGCTCCCGGAGGCGAGACCGGTGCAGCGGCACCGGCACCAGGGCGTCGCCGGTTATTGAATTGGACTTGAGGAAATCAGCCATGAAGGCGCCGAGCACTCCGGTGATGTCCCGGAGGTTGTTGTACTTGAGCTGGTGAACCGCTTTTTTCAGCGGTCCTTCGAACCGGAAGACCGACCGCAGTTCCCGAAGTTCGGGGGCCAGCAGGTCACAGTCAGGGTGATGGTCCAGGCTCTTGCCGCAGGCGGGGCAGAAGGGCGGCGCCTGGAAAGGCAGCGTCTCCCGGCAGCGGGCGCAAAAATAGGCGCCTTCCCGGCCGCAGCCTAGGCAGTAGCGCGGGAAGAACACGTCCAGCAGCCGGTCGCGGCTGCCCAGAAGACGGCCGAACATCGGAGGTCCGGTTAAAAGTTGGCCGGATTGCGCTGGCGGTGGTTGTTGACGCCGCTGCCGATGGGTTCGTTGATATAGACGTCGCCGTTGCGGATCTTTAAGTTGTAGCCGCATTCGGGATTGGTGCAGACCCAAGCCTTGTAATGGATCGGGGCGCCCTGGTTGCCGAAGTCCGACAGGGGCACCAGGTCACCGGTTTTGCATGCCTGGCATTTGGGGAAAGTCGAACCGTCCACAGAAGCTACCTCCCAACCATAAACCTTAACGGTGAAGAAGTATAACCCAACCTCGGCGCCATATCAAGCAAAATCGGCAATAAAGTCTGAAGAATGGCAGAAAAAAAGAAGCCCTCCGGGCGGGAGGGCTTCGTGACTGGCTCGAAGGGACTAGGAGAACGGCTTAAGCGTCTCGATGATGATGTCCGAGGATTCCTCGAAGTCCATCAGCGGCTTGACCTGCCATTGGGTCATCGGAGCCAGGGGAAAGGTCAGCATAAGGCGCATCAGGTCAGCATGACTTGCCGCGTTCATGATGAACATACCGCCGCCGTCGGAGAAGCTGAAGGCGGCTTCCAGAACGCCGTCATCCTGGTGGCGTTTGACCCAGGCTTTGGCGGCGCGGAGATAATTGACCTGATCCGAGTGGCCGGCGCCGGGGATGACCTGGTGGCCGGTGACGAGATATTTCATGGGCGCCTCCTCCTCAGGACTTCGCTACTTTGAGTTCCAGCCGATAGTCGCCCTGTTTAAGTTCAACCGTCGAAACGGGGTAAGGCGTCAGCCTGAACTCGATATGGTAGTTCTTATAATCTACCACGTTAAGACCCGAAGTCAAGCCCTCCTCGACCATTGTCAGCGCGGAACTTTGTCCGGCGTGGGTGGCGGTGACCTTGATGACCGCCTCGCCGGCGCGGACGCAGACAACATCCGAAGGACAGCGCGAGTCCGATTCCACGGCATCGAAGCGGATTTTCAGGTCTTCCCCTTCGATGACCGCCGACTGGCCGGTCTTGAGGGTGAATTTCTCACCCAAGGCAGGGCTGAGGCCGCCGCAGCCGGCGGCGACCGCCGCCAAGAGAAGCGCCGGAACAACCAGCTTCAACCAGATTTTCATCATGTCCCCCTCGATAAACCAGTATTGATGATAATTATAACGCTCAACCACCGAAGCAGTTACTTGCGGGCGAACTTCAACCGCCGGGCGTTCACCGCCACGATGACGGTTGATGCCGACATCAGCACCGCGCCGGCAGCCGGGGAAAGGAGTAAGCCCCAGGCGGCGAAGATGCCGGCTGCCGCCGGGATGGCGACGGCGTTATAGCCGGCAGCCCAGGCCAGGTTCTGGACCATTTTTCCGTAAGTTGCCCTCGACAGGTCGAAGACGGCCAGGACATCCAGCGGGTTGGAGCGCACCAGGATGATGTCGCCGGTCTCGATGGCGATGCCGGTGCCGGCGCCGACGGCGATGCCGAGGTCGGCCTGAGCCAGCGCCGGGGCGTCATTAACGCCGTCGCCGGTCATGGCTACGGACAGGCCCCTCGCCTGCAGTTCTTTGATCTTGGATGCCTTCTGCTCCGGCAGCACGCCGGCGAAATACTCGTCCAGCGACAGCTCGGCGGCCACCCGGGCGGCGGCTTCCTCCCGATCGCCGGTCATCATCAGGACCCGCTTGCCCATGGCCTTCAGCCGCGCTACGGCCTGTTTCGACTCCGGGCGGATGACGTCGGCCAGGGCCAAAACTCCGGCAACAGCCCCGTCGAGGACGACAAAGACGACCGTCTTGCCCTGCGCCAGCAGCGGCTGGACTCTGGAACGGTCGTAGTCGAGTTTCAGTTCGCCGACATGACCGGGACTGGCGACCATGACGTCCCGGCCGCGGACTTTGCCCCGGGCGCCGCGCCCGGGCAGCGACTCGAAAGCCTCGACCGGGCGGGTCTCGGCGGCAGCCTCGACGACGGCGCGGGCGAGGGGGTGGGCCGAGTGGGCTTCGACGGCGGCAGCCAGGTTCAGCAGTTCATCGCGGTCGAATCGCTCATCAAGCACGGCGACATCAGTAACGCTGAACTTGCCCCAGGTCAGCGTGCCGGTCTTGTCGAAGACGACTGCGTCAATGTTTCTGGCCCGCTCGAAGGCGCCGCGGGCGCGCACCAGCAAACCGTTCCTGGCGGAAAGGCCGGCGGACACGGCGATAACCAGCGGCACCGCCAGTCCCAGGGCGTGGGGGCAGGCGATGACCATGACGGTGACCATGCGCTCCACGGCGAAGACCGCCGGCTCCTCCGAAAACGCCAGCCAGGCAAGCAGAGTCAGCAGCCCGGCGGAGATGGCGATGCCGGTGAGCCACCGGGCCGCCCGGTCGGCCACATCCTGGGCGCGGCTCTTGGAAGCCTGGGCTTCGGCGACCAGCCGGGCCATCTGCGCCAGATAGGATTCCTCGCCGGCGCCGGTGATCTTCACGGTGAGCGACCCCTCGCCGTTCAAGGCGCCACCGATGACCTTCGCCCCGGAGGTTTTTTCGACCGGCACCGATTCACCGGTGAGCATTGATTCGTCGACGGCGCTCCGGCCGTCAATGACCTCGCCGTCGGCCGGCACCTTCTCGCCTGGTTTGACCAGTACCCGGTCGCCTTTGACCAGCCTGTCGGCAGGAATATCCTCGGTCTTGCCGCCATCGGCGATGCGATGGGCTACCGCAGGCAGCAGTTTGGCCAGTTCCTCGACGGCGCGGGAGGCGCTCGAGACCGATTTCATCTCTATCCAATGTCCCAGGAGCATGATATCCACCAGAGTGGCCAGCTCCCAGTAGAAGACCTCGCCCGGGAGGCCGAAGGTCACCGCCGCGGAGTAGAAAAAAGCCACCGATATGGCCAGGGCCACCAGGGTCATCATGCCGGGGTTACGCTCGGTCAATTCCCGCCTGAAACCGAGGAGGAAGGGCTTGCCGCCGTAGATGTAGATGAAAGCTGACAGGGCGAACAGGACGTAGGCATCGCCGGAAAACCCGACGCTGAAGCCGAAAGTGTCCTGAATGAAGGGCGACAGGGCCAGGATGGGGATGGTGACGGCCAGCGAAACCCAGAAACGGCGGGCGAAATCGGCGACGGCATGGCCGGCGTGGCGGCCGCCGCTCATCTTCTGGCGGTCGCCGTGGGTCATTGTCAGCCCAGCCTGGTCTCCGGGCTTCGGCGGGGGAATCGGCATCTCTTGACCGGGGTGTTGCATCGAGCCCTGCGGCATCGAGGCGTGATTGCCACCGACGCCTTCCGTGGGGTGGTGCTGCCCGTGACCTTCAGTCATAGCCGACTCCGAATCGAGGTCGTTCCATGACTATTCTAGGCCACGGGGAGCGGAAGGCGGTAATAAAAAAGCGGCCTCTTATTGAGGCCGCTTTTTTATTGATGGGCTATTCAGGACTAATGGCAGGAGCCGCAGGAGGAAGAAGAGCAGCTGGAGCAGCCGCCGCCGCCGCCGATGCTCTGGCCGCCGGAGCCTTTAGCCATAAAGGTGGAGGCGATGCGCCTGGCCTGGCCTTTGCAGGTGGGGCATTCGGCGGGTTCTGTCGACTGGCTCATCGGGCGTAGCAGGTCGAATTTCTTGCGGCAATCCATACAGCGGTATTCGTAGATAGGCATTGTTCACTTTCCCTCTTCAAGGATATTATGTATTCTAACCCCAAACCGGCCGCGGCGTCAATTTCAAACGTTCCAGACGCATCCGGTTGTTGATTCCTGCCCGCGATATGATACTATACAATTTGTTGCCGGAAAGGTCGCAGAAAGCGGGGTAAAAGAGATGATTTTCGTTCTTTTCTTTTTCATCATGGTCGCCGGATACGCTTTCCTGGAGTATTACTTCCGGAAACACGGCGCCCGGGTCACCATGTACGACCGCTTCGTGGGCGGCGTCGGCGGCATATTGCTGCTGACCGGCCTGTGGGTAGTGCTGGATCAGCGCGACCAGCTCGACCCGCCGGCATCTTACGTCTTCATCACCATCACCATGCTGCCGGCCATCGCGCTGGGCGCCGCCGCCTGGCTGGCCATCACCCGCCGGCACTAAACCGGCATCGCCGCCGGGCCTCGCCGCTCCCCGCGGGCGTGGCTCAGGCGAATCATGATATAGGTGATAATCTTATACTTGTTTGCCAGTCCGGGCGATATTCTGTTATATTGACGCGTATTTTTGTAAGCGTGGCGGCTATTTGAACTGGGCACAGATTCTATTTAATTCGGCGGTTACCGGCAGCCTGTACCTCATCTCAGCCGTAGCGCTGACGCTTGTGTACGGCCTGGCCAAGTTTCCCAACTTCGCTCACGCCGAGATCATGTCTCTGGGCGGCTTTATCGGCTTCTGGGTGACCGAACAGCTTGGGGCGCCGCTGCCGGTGGCTTTCGCGGTGGCTTTCGCGGTCGCCGGCATCGTCGGCTACCTGTCCTACCGCGGCATTTTCAAGCCGTTGACCGACCGCGGCGCCAGCCTGATCCACCTGATGGTCGCCTCAATGGCCCTGGGTTTTATCCTGCGCCACACCATCGGCGAGATATGGGGCTTTTCGCCGCTGACCCTGTCCATCGTCTGGCCGGCCTATGATATCGGGCCGCTCCGGGTCACCCTGAACTGGATTATCCTCATCATCACCGCTGTGGCCGTCGGCGTCGGCCTGCACTTCATGCTGACCCGCACCCGGATCGGCAAGGCCATCCGGGCTACCGCCTCCAACCCCCGCCTGGCGCTATCATCAGGTATCAACACCACCCGTGTCCTCATAATCACCTGGTTCGTCTCCGCCGGCCTGGCCGGAGTGGCCGGGCTGTTCCGCGGCGTGGAAACGAGGCTGTCGCCGTACCTCGGCTGGGACATCCTGCTGCCGACATTCGCTGTGGCCATGCTCGGCGGCATCGGCAGTTTTTACGGCGCCATGGCGGCGGCTCTCATAATCGGCCTGGCGGAGAACGTCGGCGTGGTGCTGCTGGCCGAGGCCGGACTATCCACCGAATACCGCATGGCCATCCCGTTCGTCATTCTGATCGCTGTCCTGATTTTCAGGCCTCAGGGCCTGGCCAAGGCCTTCAAGGGCAATTGACGATGAATAACCAAGATACAAGATACAATAACCAAACAATTTCCAGTACTCAAATACAAATGACCAGGCGTCTGGGATTTGGTCAGAGTAATTTGGCTGGGGTTTCAGGCTAAATGGACCCGATTCTCATTTACGGCTTGAACGCGCTGGTTTACATCGGCATTTTTGCCATTGTAGCCCTATCGCTGAACGCTGAATACGGTTACACCGGGCTGGCCAGCTTCGGCAAGGTGGCGTATTTCATGATCGGCGCCTACAGCTTCGCCCTGCTGGTCCAGGCCGGAGTGCCCTGGCCGCTGGCGATGCTGCTGTCCGCCGGCATCGCATCGCTCTTCGGCCTGCTGGTGTCCCTGCCGGCCATCCGCCTGCGGGAAGACTATCTGGCTATCGTCACCCTCACCTTCGGCGAGATCCTGCGCATTTTCATCAAGGCCGAAGACTGGCTGGCCAACGGCGTCTGGGGGATGAACATCGCGCCGTCCTTCGCCGCGGGCAATTTTTCGCTTGGGCTGCTGCTCAATCTGGCCCTGGTAGCGGGGATTCTGGCGGCGTGCTTCTTCTTCATGCAGTTGCTGGCCAACTCGCCCTTCGGGCGCATTATGCGCGCCCTCCGGGAGGACGAGATCGCCGCCGACGCTATCGGCAAAAACCGCATCAAGTACAAGGCCCAGGTGTTCATGATCGGCTCGGCCATGGCCGGCCTGGGCGGGGCGCTGTTCGCCAATTTCGTCGGTTATATCTCGCCGGAGTCATTCCTGCCGATCATCACCTTCACTATCTGGATGATGGTCATTCTGGGCGGTCCCGGCTCCAATATCGGCGTCATCGTCGGGGCGGCTGCGGTGCAGCTTTTCGAGCGGGGCACCATCATCCTGAAGGACTATGTCGACCTGCCGGTCGACCCCACCAATCTGCAAAACATCCTGTTCGGCCTGATTATCATCGTCATCCTGATGTACCGCCCCAGCGGTTTGTTCAAGGAGAGCAAGATCAATACGCTCGGTACGAGGAGGGCCATGCGGTGGCTGAACCCCTCCTCAAAGTAGAGAACCTGGTCAAGAACTACGGCGGATTGTGCGCCGTGGACGGGGCTTCGCTGGAGGTCGGCCGAGGCCGGTTCGTCGGTCTGGTCGGCCCCAACGGCTGCGGCAAGACGACGCTCCTGTCCTCGATTTACGGCCTGCGGCCTTCGGACGGCGGGCGCGTCACTTTCGCCGGCCGCCACATCGAAAAGATGGCCCCCCACCAGATATTCGACCTGGGGATGGGCAACGCCTTCCAGTTCCCCAGGCTGTTCCCGACGATGACCGTCCTCGATAATATGATCATCGCCGCCCGCAATCAGCCCGGCGACAACCTCTGGAATTCACTCTTCCGCCGCGGCAGATGGCACCAGGACGAAGAGCGGCTGGCCATCCGCGCCATGCAGCTATTAGAGCTTTTAAACCTGTCGCACCTGACTTTCGCCAAGGCCGGGGAAATGTCCGGCGGCCAGCAGAAACTGCTGGAGATCGGCCGGTCACTCATGGCCGAGCCGGAACTGCTGCTCCTGGACGAACCGGCGGCCGGCGTTAATCCGGTGCTGGGCAAGCAGATCTTCGCCGAGCTGGACAATCTTAAGCGCGAAAAGGGCATGAGCTTCCTCATCATCGAGCACCGGCTGGAGCTTTTAATTTCCTATACCGACTGGGTTTACGTTATGGACCGCGGCAAAATCGTCCTCCAGGGCGAGCCGGAGAAGGTCATCAACGACCCCATCTTCTTTGAGGTCTATATCGGCGCCTCAGCCGCCGGAGGCGCCAGATGAACGACATCCTGACCGCAACCGGAATCGTCGCCGGCTACGGCGATGTCCATATCGTCAACGGTGTATCGATCCGGCTCGAAAGCGGCGGCAACGTAGCCATCATCGGTCCCAACGGTTCGGGCAAGTCCACGCTGCTTAAAAGCCTGCTGGGCTTTGCGCGCCTGTTTGAAGGCGCCATCGTCTTCGACGGCTTGGACATTACCGGCCTGTCCTCCGACCGCACCATCACCATGGGCCTGGGCTACGTGCCGCAGACCGACAACGTCTTCCGCAACCTGACCGTTCAGGAGAACCTGGAGATGGGCGCCTTCGTCCGCCGCGACGGCGGCATCAAGTCAGATATCGCCCGGATGTACCAGCTTTTCCCGGAACTGGAACGGCGGCGGAAATTCTATGCCGGTTCGCTTTCAGGCGGCGAGCGGCAGATGCTGGCTATCGCCCGGGCGATGATGGCCAATCCGCGGGTGCTGCTGCTGGACGAACCGCTGGCTTCGCTGTCCCATAAAGCGGCGGAGGGCATTCTGGAAAAGCTGCGCTTGATCAACGAACAGGGTACGGCGCTGATCACCATCGAGCAGGACACCCGCCGCATCCTGGCCTTCGCCCGGCGCGCCTACGTGCTGGTCGGCGGGCGGCTGGCTCTGGAAGGCGAAGCGGCGACCATCCTGGAGAACGAGGAGGCGCGCAAGCGTTATCTGGGTTTGAGCGGCTGAACGGCGGCCGGGGTTGAATCCGTTAGACATTAATTAGCATTCTTGACACCGCGCGATGCCAGCGTGTATCATCAAACGTCACTTTACTAAATTTGGAAAGGGGGATTTCATGCTCAAAAGGTTACTCGTCCTGGTCCTGTCGCTGGTGATGGTATTTACCTTCGCCGCCTGCGGCGATGACAGCACCACTAATCCCACCGGCACCACCTCCAAGCCGGATGTCAATCTGGGCGCGGTCATGGACCTGACCGGCGCGCTGTCCGGCATCGGCTCCTCACTGGCCGACGGCATCCGCCTGGCGGTCAAACAGGCTAACGCCGCCGGAGGCATCGACGGCGCCAGGATCAATCTCATCGTTGAAGACGGCAAGACCGATCCCACCGCCGGATTCGAAGCGGTCAAGAAGCTGGGTACGGTCAACGGCTGCAAGGTCATTATCGGCCCCATGATCTCCGGCGCGGTGCTGGCCTCCGGTGAATGGGCTGCCCAGAACAAGGTACTCCTGATCTCGCCCTCAGCTACCTCCCCGGCCATCACCAATCAGGCCTGGCGCCAGTACTTCATCCGCACCGCCCCCTCCGACACCCTCCAGGGCAAAGCTATGGCTCAGCTGGTGATTGACGCCGGCTATAAGAACGTAGCCATTGTCGTCCAGAACACCCAGTACGGCGTCGGCATCGCCGATACCGTCACCAGCCTGCTGGCGGGTAAAGCGACGGTCGTCAGCACCGTCAAATACGACCCGACCAAACTCGATTACCTCTCCGACCTCCAGGCGGTGAAATCCAAGAACCCGGACGTGGTCATCCACGCCGGCTACGAGGATGACGCCGTCATCATCTTCAAACAGGCCGCCCAGGTTGGTTTGGATTCCGCCAAGTGGATCACCTCCGAAGGCGTCAAGGCCGACAAAACCATCGCTGACGCCCAGGCCGCGGCCTTCATGGCCAAGGTGGTTACCGGCACCAACCCGGTAGCTCCGGCCGGCCTGGCTCTGGCCGCGACCTACGCCGCCCAGTACAAGGCGGAATACAACCGCGACCCCGGCACCTACAACGACACCGTATATGACGCCACCAAACTGGCCATCGCCGCCATGCAGAACGTCGGCACGACCGATGCCGCCAAGATCTCTGCCGAGGTCCTGCGGCTGGGCAAGAACTACGCCGGCGTCTCCGGCACCATCACCTTCGACCAGTACGGCGACCGCACCACCGCGACCTTTGAACAATGGAAGGTCGTCCAGAGCGGCGCCACCTACAAGTACGAGCAGATCAAGCTGATCAACCAGTAAGACTTCGCCCGAGGTTCTGAAGGGGGCGTTCTTCATGTGAAGGACGCCCCCTTTTTTACGTCCGCACCAGCCGTCCATTGCCGCCAGTCAGCAGCGTTATGCTATAATGCCCCTTTAGTCGGAGGCGGAAAGGCTCTGGTGGGCCTCGCGGTCTTCAAAACCGTAGGCGGCGGCGCAAACCGCCGCGGGGGGTTCGATTCCCTTCCCCTCCGCCATTACCCCGATCTCGGATGAAAGGGGGTGAGCCGCATGAAACGCCTGACCGAATACTCCGCGTACTCCGGCTGAGCGGCCAAGATAGGTCCGGGTGACCTAGCTAAAGCGCTGTGCGGCTTGCCGCTCAAGTCATACCCCGAGGTGCTGGTCGGCCTGGAATCTCCCGACGATGCCGGGGTCTATCGGCTCACGCCTGATATCGCCATCGTCCAGACGATAGACGTCATCACCCCGGTGGTGGATGACCCCTTTGCCTTCGGGCAGGTGGCGGCCGCCAACTCGCTGTCCGACGTCTACGCCATGGGCGGCAGGCCGGTGACAGCCATGAGTTTCGTCGGCTTTCCCACCGGCAAGATAGAGATCGAGACACTTCGCCTGATTATCGAAGGCGCGGTGTCAAAGCTCGACGAGGCCGGATGCGCCCTGGTCGGCGGCCATTCGGTCAAGGACGACGAGATCAAATTCGGCCTTTCCGTCACCGGCATTATCGATCCCAAAAGGGTGCTGACCAAAGGCGGAGCCAGGCCGGGAGATAAACTGATTCTAACCAAGCCGCTGGGTACCGGCATCCTACTTACCGCCCTCAAGGGCGGGCAACTCGACGAGGCGGCCACAACCGCGGTTATCGCCCAGATGTCCGCCCTGAACAGGGCTGCCGCCGAGGCGGTGAATGAACTGGGCGCCCATGCTGCCACCGACATCACCGGTTTCGGGCTCCTCGGTCATGCCGCGGAGATGGTGACCCAGGGCGGAATCGGGTATAGAATGAACTGGAGAGCGATTCCGCTGATGCCCGGCGTCGAGGGCTGGGCCAAAGCCGGGCTGGTGCCCGGAGGGGCTTACTCCAACCGGGAATACCGCCAGGGACTGCTTGACATTCGATTTCCGGCGGAGGAATGGATGCTGGACGTGTTGTTCGACCCGCAGACCTCGGGCGGACTGCTGATCGCCGCGCCTGCGGGCATCGCTGATGAGATAGTTAATCGCATTAAAGCCAGAGGTTTCCCGGCCGCTGCCATCATCGGCGAGGTCGTCGCCGAACCCAAAGAACGAATAATCGTCGCAGAATAGAGGCTGAAAATTGCCCAACGAAAATCAGAGCGAACTGCGGAAAATCCCTTCGGTCGAGAAGGTTCTTTCTGACCCGGCGCTGGCGCCGGCTATCGAGCGCTATTCCCATCCGGTGGTCGCGGCGACGGTCCGGGATGTCGTCGACCGCATCAGGGAGCATGCCGCCGGCGGCGGCAAGGTGCCGCCGTTTGAGGCTGTCGTCGAGATGGTGAGTTATCATCTGGCAGCCGAATGGCCCGGCTTACTTGAGCCGGTAATCAATGCCACCGGCATCATTCTGCATACCAATCTCGGCCGCGCCCCACTGTCCCCGGCAGCCGTCGAGGCGCTCTCGAAGCTGCTGGGCGGCTACTACGCCCTTGAACTCGATCTGGCGACGGGCGAACGAGGTGTGCGTGCTCAGTCCATGGAAAAGCTGCTGGAAATGGCCACCGGCGCCGAGAGCGCCCTGGTGGTCAACAACAACGCCGCGGCGGTTTTGCTCGTCCTGTCCACCCTGGCCAGGGGCCGGGAGGTTATCGTTTCCCGGGGCGAACTGGTGCAGATCGGGGGCGGTTTCCGGGTGCCGGAGGTTATGGCCGCCTCGGGCGCCATCCTGCGCGAGGTGGGCACCACCAATCAGACCTTCATCCGGGACTTCGAAGCGGCGGTTTCCGATCAGACAGCCATGCTCCTTGCCGTTCACCGTTCTAATTTTGCTATCCGCGGCTTTTCCCACGATGCCGCGCTGCCGGAACTTAAAGATCTGGCCAGGCAGTTCGACCTGCCGCTGGTCTACGACCTGGGCAGCGGCGCCATAGCCGATACCGCGGCCTTCGGGATGAGCCACGAGCCGACCGTCGCCGAGGCTCTGGCAGCGGGCTGTGACATCGTCTGCGTCTCAGGCGACAAGCTGCTGGGCGGACCCCAGGCCGGCATCATCCTGGGGAAAAGGGCATATATCGACCGCCTGCGCAAGAATCCCCTGCTGAGAGCCCTCAGGATCGACAAATACGCCGCCATAGCCCTTGCGGCGACCATTCTCCAGTACCTTAAGGGACAGGCCGCCGAACTGCCGGTCTACCGCATGATGGCCGAGACGTTGGAAAGCCTGGCCCGCCGCGGCGATGACCTGGTCGAGAAGCTGGCCGCGGTCGGTTTCTCCGCCGAAGTCGTCGACGGGGAAAGTCTGGCCGGCGGCGGCTCCCTGCCGGACGAGACGCTGCCGACGCGGCTTGTCTCCGTCGAGGTCAAGGGCTCGATTGACGATTTCTGCCGCCGGCTGCGGCTGGGCTCGCCGCCGGTGCTGGGCCGGGTCCACGAAGGCCGGTTCGTCATCGATCTGCGGACGGTTTTCCCGGCGCAGGATGAGGCGCTGGCGCATGCCATGGGAGCGGCCGGGAAATTCTAAAACCTCTTCTTGATGATTCGCGGGGAAAAACCCGTACTGAGGACGGTTGATTGCTCACTTTAGGAACCGCCGGCCACATTGACCACGGCAAGTCGAGCATCGTCAAGGCGCTGACCTCCATCGACCCTGACCGGCTGCCGGAGGAAAAAGAGCGCGGTATGACCATTGACCTTGGCTTCGCCTGGTTCGCTTTACCTTCCGGCGAGAAGGTAGGTCTGGTGGATGTTCCCGGCCACCAGCACTTCGTCCGCAACGTCATCCCCGGCCTCACCGGCATCGATGCCGTCATGCTCGTCGTGGCGGCGGACGACGGCTGGATGCCTCAAACGGAAGAGCATCTTCAAATTATCGATTTACTGGGAATCAATCGAGGCCTGGTCGTCCTGAACAAGATGGATCTGGCCGAGGCCGACTGGCGGGATATGGTCAAGGCCGATATTGCCAGCCATCTCGGCGGCACCTCCCTGGAAAGAGCCCCAATCATCGGGGTCTCGGCCAGAACCGGCGCCGGCATCGACAGCCTCAAAGCGGCGATCGAAGATCTCGCCCGCGACGTGAGGCAGGAAGACGCCGGCAAGCCGCGCCTGCCCATCGACCGGGTGTTCAACATCAAGGGCTCCGGCACCGTCATCACCGGCACCCTCCACGGCGGGCATCTTTCGGTCGGCGACGAGCTGACTATCCTGCCCCGGGGGCTTTCCGCGCACGTCCGCGGCATCGAGAGCTACAGGGAGCATCTCCAGCAGGCGGCCCCGGGCTCCCGCGTCGCTTTGAACCTGTCTGGAGTTAAAAAGGACGAGCTGGAACGCGGCGATATCATCGTCCGGCAGGGTCAGGAGACGCCGCTGTCTCGCTACCTTGATGCCGACCTGACGCTGCTGCCTGTGGTGAAGCAGCCACTTAAGACCGGCGCCGAAGTATCGCTTTTCTTCGAGACGGCGGAGCTGCCGGCGCGGGTCATCGCCCTGGAAGGCAGGGAGGTAATTCCCGGTGCCCCGGCGCTGGTGCAACTCAGGCTCGACCGCGAAGCCGCGGCGACCATCGGCGAGCGCTTCATCCTGAGGAAAAGTTCACCAGCCGAAACCATCGGCGGCGGCAGGATCCTTGACCCCGCGGCGGAGCGCTATCAGCTTAAAAATACCGCCGACCGGCTGGCGCGCCTGGCCGCCCGCCGGAGGCTCGATGCCGATTCCATTATCCGCACCGAGCTTTCCAAGACTCATTTTGCTTTACGGCGGGGCTTTTTAAGAGCGGCCGCCCTGAATGAGGCGGCTCTGGGCCGAACGATCGAGGCAATAACCAAGAAAGGCGACATCCTGCTGAAAGGTGAATACCTCATCGGCGGGTCCTTCTGGCAGGAACAACAACAACGCGTGATCGCCAGCCTGGCCGCGGTACACCAGGCTGAGCCTTTGAAAAAAGGCCTGCCGCAGGCCGAGGCGGCGGCCAGGCTGCCGGTGCCGCCGGAGCTGTTCGCCGCCTTGATTGATGAACTGGCCGGCCAGAAGAAGATCATCCGCGCCGGCGACGTGCTGGCGTTATCGAACCACAAGCCGGCGCTGTCCGGCAGCCAGGAAGAAATTGAAAAGCGCATCCTGGCGGAGACGGAAAAGGACCCGGCCGCGCCGCCGACCCGGACCGAGCTGCTGCAATCGGTGCCGGAGGCTTCTTCGGTGCTGCGCTACATGCTGGAGCAGGGCAAAGTCATCGAACTGCCGGACGGCATCCTGATGACGGCTGCCCTGTATCGCGCCACCCGGCAGAAGGTTATCGACATCCTCAAGTCAAAAGGGCAGATCGCGATTCAGGACATGACCGCTCTCACCGGCTTCTCCCGCAAGTATTCCATCCCCTTCCTGACCAGGCTGGACCAGGAAGGCATCACCAGGCGCCAGGAGAACGTCCGGGTGCCGGCGCGCAAGCTGGAGTAATAAACCGGGGCGGAATCTTCCGCCAAAAGAAAGCCGATTAAAAATCGACTGGCGGCACTGTTACGCCTGGCGCGGTCGTTGGGGGAGGCGTCGTCGGCGGATTAGTGCTGGCCGGCGGCGGAGTGGACACCGGCGGCGCGGTCGTCGTCGCCGGAGGCGGGGTGGTGGTTGGAGGCCGGGTGGTGGTAGCCGGCGGGCGGGAAGTCGTGGGAGTGGGCGGGGTGAAGGTAGCGGTGGGTTCGGGATTCAAAGCCACGCTGACGCTGAACACCAGGCTGATGACAGCGGCGCCGATTATCGGGGAGGTTACTAACAGGCTTTTAGTTAAAGTGCTGTCTGCCATGGCCACTTCCCCCTTTTAATTCAGGACGCGGCTGCCCTGGCCAGGTTATAGAAGCCGCTGGTAACATGGCTCTTCATGTTTTTATCGATCAGCAGCGCCTGCACTCCCGGCAGTTTTTCAAACAGCGCCAGCGAATCGGAAACGCCAAGCACCATTGCGGCGGTGGCCATAGCATCGGCGTAGGTCGTGTCAGGCCCGATCACCGTGGCCGAAGCCACCTCTCTGGGTGAGTGCCCTATCCGGGGATCTATGATATGGTGCCAGGAATAATCAGGGGTGAAGGCGTTTTCGTAATCCCCGGATGTCGCCAGGCAATCGTTGGACGTCGAAAATACCTCATAGTAGCCGGCCATCGCCCTGGGATGGGTCAGACCGATCTTCCAGGGCTGGCCGTCCTCCCTCATGCCCCGGAGAGCCATATCGCCGCCGGCTTCAACCAGCACCTGGGTCAAGCCGCGGGCGCGCAGCAGGGCGGCAGCCTGGTCGACGACAAAGCCCTTGGCGATGCCGTCAAGGGTGATGCCCATGCCCGGCGCCGCCAGTGATACGCGGCGGCCGTTAATTTCTATCAGAGAGTGCCCCACCTTCTCTCTGGCTGCCTGAATATCTCGCTCGACGGGCGGGCTGCCGCCGTCGGCGAAACTCATGGCATACAGATCCAGCAGGGGCAGCACGGAAACGTCGAAGGCTCCGCCGGTAATTTCGGCGAAGGCGCCTGCTTTCTGCACCACTCCCAGCAGTTCCGGAGAGGCTGATTCGATGAATCCGGCACGGTTGAGGATAGAAAGCTCGCTGGCCGGGTCATGGCGGGACAGGATGGCCGAGAGCCGCTCGATTTCGGCGAAAGAATCGGCGATGGCCGCTTTGGCCGGAGCCTCTTCGGTTTCGATGATTTTTATGCTGATGAAGGTACCCAGGAGAGCCCTGGTTTCGCTGACCTCCCGGGCGGCGCCGGCTTGAATCAGTTCCCTGACGCCGAGACCGCCCAGGGCGATCACCCCGGCGCCGACGGCGCTGAGGCGTACAAAATCCCGTCGGGAAAGCGGCTTGTTCATATTTGTTCCTTTGACATCGGCATGACTACTCAAACGCCTTGAGCAACACCACGGCGGCGACCAGCACCGCTCCGGCGGCAACCAGGATGGTAAGCACATTTGCCAGGAGTTTGCGGCGGGCAGCCTGGTCTTTCGTTTCGGCCTCTTCGGCGCGTTTCCGGGCTGAGGCGTAGCCGCCGCCGGGCACGATGGCATTCCACATGCAGCTTTCGATGCAGCGGCCGCAGAAAACGCAGGCGCGGGCATCCAGCTGGTAATCACTCAGATCGTAGGAGAGGTCGCATTTCAAGCAGCGGGCGGCATCCGCCATTGCCGGCCCGGCGGTCAATGTCTGTTCCGAAGCGGCCAGCGAACCGTCGGCAATGCGCACGTGCTTGACTTCAACCGGTGACGGCTGCCGCTTTTTCACCTCCCGGATCGGGGTCAGCGCCCCGGCCGATTCCGGCGGCGCCAGCGACTGGTCCAGGTTGCCGCCGCCGCCCAGGTATTTATCCGCCATGGATGCCGCCCAGCGGCCGGCGGCGATTGATTCTATCACCGAGCGCTGCTCATTCACGGCGTCGCCGATAGCAAAAACGCCGTCCCGGCAGACCTCAAGGTCGCCGGCAGGCCGGTCGCCGGATTTGCCCAGGGCTGAGATAACCTTGTCAGCCGGGTAATCCTCCTCGGTGCCCGGCAGCGGGTCCCAGTGCAGTTTGCCGTCCCGGTCGTATCCGAAAGCTCTGATCTTCTGGCCCGTCACGCCGGTGACTTTGCCATTTTCACTGGTGACTCGATAAAACAGAGACGAGGAATGGACGACAACACCTTCGGCCAGCGCCTCATCAACTTCCCACGAATCGGCTTCCCGGCCGCCGATATGTTCCTGGCCGAAAATATGAACTTCTTTGGCGCCGGCGCGGGCTGCGGCCAAGGCAATTCGGAAAGCCAAGCTGCCGCCGCCGAGGATGTTTATCCGCCGGGCTAATTTGGCGGGTTTGCCGACCTCCAGAATCTGCTGCCAATCAGCGTCCATGATACCTTCGCCATCAATGACGCCTTCGTCGCCGGAGCCGGGAATGGGCAGTTTCAAAGACTTGCCCCAGCCGAGGACGCCGATGGCCAGCACCGCGGTGTCGAAGCCCTGCTTGAAGAGGTTTTCAACGGAATCGACTCGGCTTCCGGTGCGGATGTCCACGCCAAGGCTTTCGATAATCTCGATTTCCTGACGCATCACCGTCTTGGGCAGCTGGTATTCGGGAATGCTGGAAAGCATCTTGCCGCCCTTGTCCGGCAAAGCTTCAAAGACAGTGACTTTATGACCGAGCAGCGTCAGAAAATAGGCGGCTGACAGGCCTGCCGGGCCAGAGCCGATGACGGCGGCTTGTTTACCGGTCAGCGGGGCGATTTTCAGGTTTTTCCGCCACAAGCCTTTATCGTTCTCGGCGGCGATGCGCTTCAAAGCCCGGATCTGGAGTGAGCCTTCATATTCGCCGCGCTGGCATTTGGATTCGCAGGGACGTTTGCAGATATGCCCCAGTACGTAAGGGAACGGCGCCCGCTCCCGAATCACCGCGGCGGCTTCATCGTACTTGCCTTCGGCGATGAAACGGACGTAACGGGAGACGTCGAGGCCGGCGGGGCACGCCTGGGAGCAGGGAGCGGCGCGCAGCCGCTTTTTAAGAGTGTCGGTACGGCTGACGGTGATGGCTTCCACCGGGCAGGCGCGGCTGCAGCGGGCGCAGGCGGTACACTTGACCTCGGACCATTTGAACTCTTCGTGGGCGCCGAAGTTCTTGAGCCTGCGTCCAACAGCCTCAGCCGGGACTACCGGGACGTTTTTTCTGTCATTTTTAGCCAATTTTACTCCGTCCTCCCCGGGATCAGCGGGCGGTGAACCGTCCGATGGCGTTGACCGTCCAGGTGCGGATTTTAAGCACGATGTCCATGGTGGCGCCTACCGGGCACAGGAAATGACACCAGAAGTCATAGATGAAAAGGCTGACGCCCAGGGTGGCGATCACCAGCAGCCACTGCGACAGGTTGCCTTCAAGGCTGAAAACGGTATTCCATGGCTCGATGACCGATATCTGCGGCTGGCGGGAGATGAAAACAAACATCACCAGCGCCCAGAGGATGACATAGCGGGCGTTACGGAGCAGCAGCTGGCGCCGGGAGACCGGCCGCACCTGGCTGCCGCCCAGGAAATGGGCGCCTTCCTGGAGAGCGCAGTAGGGGCAGACCCAGAAGCACCAGAAATTCTTGCCGAATATGACGGCCAGACCCAGGATGCCGAAGACCATGATGTACAGCAGCGGGTTGGTAGCCGGCGAAGGGGCGAACCCGATGGGGAAGACGAGGAAGTTAATCAGCGACAGCATCGCCGAGAGCCAGATGCCGAAAAACACCAACCCGTAGACCAGCATGACATAGCGGGGCCAGCGTTTCTGCCGCAGCCCCGGCACCATCCTGAAGACGACGACCAGTGCCAGTCCCAGAAGCAGGACTATTTCCGGGGCGCCGAGCTGGATTGGCTGCTTGGGCCCGACAAACGGCTGGCCGAGGTGCTCCGCCAGCAGCAGGCGGCCTTCATAAACGCCCTCGGCGACGCCGTGGGAGGAGCGGGTGGCCCCGGAGGCGGCGTTGATGTCCTCGTCGAGGGTGAACGGGTCAAAAAACTCCCGCCCGATATATTGAGCAAAATACTGGGCGGTGTAGAGGCGGTTGTACCAGGCCGGGGTTTCCTCATGCTGGGGAACCTGGATATTGGTGATTGTACCGTCCAGTGTCCAGGCGACCAGGACGATGATCGGACCGCCGTAGCCCTGCCCCTCTCCGGCGGTAACGTAGCCGATTGGGCCGGCGCCGTTGGCGGCGGAGTACAGGTATTGCCCGTCAGCGGCTTTACTGGTGATGAGCTCAAAGCTGGCGGCTTCCGGCATCACCTCCGGCAGGTAGCTGTCAACATCGGTCTTGATGTTAAGCTGGCCGAAGGCCCAGGCTCCCAGCAGACTGACGACGGCACCGATAATAAGGACTTTTTTACCGTGGAGCTGCCAGAAACTGCCTTGTGTCAATTCGGCCCTCGCTTCCTTGCCCAGCCGCCACCGCCCAATTAAGGTTATTATTTCTAATGCAAAATCTTGTGTCGGCAGATTATAAATCTGCCGGGATGCGGTGTCAATACCGCGAAGAATAAAGATGAGTGATTAATACCAGTTGGGTATTCAAACACCGGAATATTTAGCGTGGTAAGTACAAATCTTAATAAAAAATACGCATAAATGCTTACTGGTACTAATACCAAGGTACGATGTTTTTTTACGCCCTACTAGTCATAATGACGGAAGTTAAAATTCCGTAACCATATTAGTTAAGAATACATGCTAAGGAGGTTAGAACCGCAGAATAACAAAAAATGGAAACGCGAAGGTGACCTCAAATTAGTGGATTGAAAATACAAAGGAGTAAGAATGAGCAAGTTCCATGGTACCTTAAGTCGCCGCGAATTCATGAAAGGCCTTGGCATTGCCGGCGCCGGGCTGGGAGCCGCAAGCATGGTAGCCCCCGCGTTTAACGACCTTGACGCAATGGTCGCTTCCAAAGCGGGTCCGCTTCAGAAGTATCCCTGGTATGTGAAAATCCGCGATCAATATGACTTCACTGCTCCCCATGATTGGAGCAGAGCTACCAGAACCGACCAGCGCCACACCCTCCAGTGTTCCTGGCAGGGCACGCCTGAAATTGATGCCTGGTTAGATGACCGCGATGGTGCAGGTCAAGCCAAGAAGCAGCAGGACGAGAAAGCGGCTTATGATAAGAGAGGCTTGCAGGATCCCAAGGGCTGGCTTGGAATCCGGAACGTTGCTTTCAAGACCTTCATGAATAAGAATAGCAACGAAGATACCCCATATGGCTTTTTACCCCCCAAGACCACCACTCCTGAACAGCGCGGCATCGCCAAATGGCAGGGTACCCCGGAAGAAAACTCCCGGATGATCAAAGCCGCCCTGAACATGTGGGGCGCCTGCGATGTGGTGTTCCACGAGTTGGACGATGTAACCCGCAATTTTATCTTTACGAACGATTTCCACGACGGCAAGCCCTACGTCTGGGAAGATGTACCGGTCGGATATGAGACTGGTGATACTGCCGCCACCAAGAGTCCCCGCGCCGGCAAACGCGTCCTGGCCAATTCTGCAAAATGGGTCATCAACTACTCTCTGCAGATGAGCAACGACTCTATCGACAACGGCCTTAGCGACCGGCGATATGGTCACGGTCGAACTATGCAGCGCCAGATCCAAGGTATGTTGGCAGCGTTAGGCTATCAGGCATACGGTCCGTTGGACTATACCAACAACTTCTCCGAAAACGTGGCTTTTGCCGTGCTTGGCGGTACGAGTGAAATCCTTCGAAGCTACATTTCCGGTTCGCCTATTTATGGATCTTCGCTCGGAGTCGCTGCCGGAATTGTTACTGATCTCCCTCTAGAACCGACATTCCCGATTGATGCTGGCATGAGGCGCTTCTGCTTTGATTGTATGAAGTGCGCCGAACTCTGCCCTGGCGGCGCTATCAGCCGCAACGGCGGCGGTCCCAACGCACCGATCGTCCGCGAGCCGAGCTGGGAGGGCATTGGTCCGTGGAACCGCTGGGCTAACCGTACAGCCTTTGATGCAAAACACCCTGAGTTGGGCAAAGTTGATAACAAGAACGGATACCAGGGCGTCAATGAATCTGGCTTCTATGAGCACTGGTGGTTCAGCCCGGCAGATTGCAACCGCAGTGTCGGTATCAATATGTGCGGTTCATTCGGCTGCGGTACCCGATGCGTCTTTGGACGCGGCACTGAAGCTATTATTCATGAAGTGGTTAAAGGCGTATTATCCTCAACCTCCATTTTCAATGGCTTCTTCCGAGACATGGACGAAGTCTTTGGGTATCCGATGTACAACTATGGTATCGATGGCGAGGGCGTACCGGAGCAACTAGAGAGGTTCTGGAGCCTCCAAACCAATACCCCCATTTACGGCGTCGATACTACCCGCGGCGGCCAGCGCGGAATGTAAATCCTATCTTTCGGAATATGGAACCGGCCGGGCAACCGGCCGGTTCTTTTTTGACCATCCTGAACTCGGCTTATATAATCTTCCATATCGCTTAAAATCCGCTGAACACCCGTACTGAATCTGGATCGGGGAAAATTGTGAATTTAGTAATCGCCAGGTCATGCACCAATACCTGCCCGTATTGTTTTGAGGTGTCCGAACGGGAAAAAGGAAAACAGAATCTGATCTCGGCGGAGAACGCAGTCAAAGTCGCAGAGTGGGCAAGGCGTGCCAATCTGGCGGCTCTTTCTTTCCTTGGCGGAGAACCATTTCTTCACCCGGAGCTGGGTAAAATGGTACGGCTGTTTCGGAAGGCCAGCCCGAATACAAATCTCAGGGTCCTGACCGGCGGCGTGTTTAACAAGGACCTTTTGGAAACACTTTCTCCACATGATGTGGGTTTAGTCTTCAATGTCAATGAACCGCGTGACTATCAGAATCCGAAGCATTTCAATAAGGTCATCAGAAATATCGAGCTGGCCATCAGCCGCGGTTTCAATGTTGTATTGGGATTCAATGTTTGGCGCCTGGATTTCGATACCGGTTTTATGCCTGGACTGGCGGCCCGCCTGGCGCGGACGAAATTTTGTTGGACAGTCGCCAATCCGATCAAAGACCATCGGTCGAACGTCGTCAGCCGCGAAGAGTATGCACGGCTGGCTGATCGGTGCTTCGAAATGCTGCGGATTGCGTCGGGATATGGATTAGAGGCAATGCTCGACTGCCCGGTCCCGCCCTGCTTCTTCAAGGACTCGCAGCTTGGCTGGATTGCCCAATACCACCCTAAAACGGTGGCGAATCTTGGCGTCTGCAATCCGATCATGGATATTACGCCGGAACTTGAGGTGATCCGGTGTTTTGCCCTTTCCGGGATGCCGCGGATAAAGCTGGTTGATTTCAACAACGAACGTGAGATTCGGGAATGGTTTGTTAAGAATGTGGATGACAGGCTTCTTCAAGGCGGATGCTTTGATGAATGCGCTTCCTGCGTGCACTTTTCCGCCGGCCGGTGCTACGGAGGCTGTCTGGCATGGCATTCGCAAGTCGGCGACGCCGGCGCGAAACCCTTAGCCCTGCAACTTATTGAAAATATGGCTCAGGCTTTGGAGAATGAAAATCCCGAACTGGCGATTGAGTACTACTCAAAAGCAACCAACTGGATAAAAACTGATATCGCCAAGTACTCCGCAGCCGTAGCCGCCTCTGAATTGGGTCACTGGCGGCGCGTTCTTGCCTTTGCTACCGAAGCTGACCAGATGACCGCGAACCGCGAGATGAAAGAAGAACTTCGCAAGCTCTTGGCGGACCTGCCATCAGAGGTGTTTGACCAGTCAGTATCGGGCGACCCGCGGATGCTATCTTATGTTAATTGTCCGCAACCATCGACCGTTGGCACTACTCCAGCGCCGCCAGCTTGCTGAAAATCACCGCCAGCGCCATCAGCGCGCCGATGCAAACCACCACCGTTACGAAGGCGTCGGCGCGTTTTTGAGCTTTTCCCTTTTGATCCGTCCGGGCCATAATCCGATGATCCCCTTGCGAATTTTAATTACCAGTTCCAGAACCGCCCCCACCGGGCACAGGTAATGGCACCAAAAATTATATATAAAGACCGCCGATACCAGGGCGAAAACCATCAACACCCACTGGTCAGGGGTACCCTTAAAGCTGAAAAGGACGTTCCACGGTTCAAACACCGAAACCGACGGGTTGCGCATGGCCAGCACCAGGAACAGCGCTACGAACAGCAGCGCGAAACGGGTATTTTTCAGCCATTTGAACAAAGTGGGATTGGGACGCACTTTGCCCCGGAACGTCAGATGGATCAACTCCTGGACGGCGACGTAGGGGCACAACCAGAAGCAGTAGTAGTTTTTACCGAATAAAGCCGCCAGGCCGATGAAGCCGAAAACGACGATATAAATGACGAAGAACGTCTGCAGGTGAGGTGAGTAGCCGATCAGCCAGGCGGCGATATTGGTCAGCGACAATGGGATAGACAACCAGACGCCGAGTACAGCGAAGCCGTACATCAACGTGAAAACCCTCGGCCAGTTGTGGCGGCGGATGCCGGGCAGCGTGCGGGCGGCTACTACTCCCAGCAGTCCCGCGCCGACCAGGATTTCCGGCCAGCCGATGCGAATCGGATCAGGCGGCCCGTCGTAAGGCTGCCCCAGGTATTCCGCCAGCGCCAGCCGCCCGGTGCGTACCCCGATGGAGACGCCGTTGCAGGATACGGTCGAACCCGTCATGGCGTCGATGTCTTCGAACAACTGGATGGGTTCGGTAAAGCTGCGCCCGACGTACTGGCCGAAGAAATCCCTCTTTACCAGGACATTCCACCACGGCAGGTCTTCATGGTGGTCCGGGACACTAACCTCGGTAATCACGCCGTCGGCCGTCCAGGCGACCAGGACGTGCATCGGGCCGCCGTAGCCGGGCCCTTCGGCGGCGGTGATGTAACCGGTGGCGGTCCCTGAAGCGTCGGCGGTCTGGTAAACCACAGTGGTGCCTGAAGACCGGACGATGTTGAAGGCGGAGGCCTCCGGCGCCAGCTCAGGTAGGAAACTTTCGTACCCGGCAAGACCCTGGCTGGCCCGTCCGTAAGTGGCGGCGCCCAATAGCAGCGTCAGAGCTAAGCCGAAAATGATCCGGGAACGGTGCCGCCGGAAGAAATTATCCGGCACCATGACTCCAGGCAGCCCAGACGGCCGGCATCACCCGGCGGCGCCCGGATTCAAATGAAGAGGGGGACATAAATCATTCATCAGTACCGGCGCTTATCTCTAGGAAACGGGCATCATTATATGCCTGCCGGTGAGGGGCGGCAACTCAGGCGACGGCCGTTACCGATGACGGTTTGCGCCGGCCTATGAGCCTGGTCAGCCAGATGCTGATTTCGTAGAGGACAATCAGTGGCGCGGCGATGAGCGACTGGGTGATGGGGTCCAGCGTCGGGGTGATGAAGGCGGAGATAACGAAGGCCAATACAAACCAGATCTTGCGTTTGCCGGCCAGCCACTTCGAGGTAACGATGCCGGCAACAGACAGGGCGCCCAAGATGACCGGCATTTCGAAGGCCAGGCCGATGGCTACCAGCAGCCGCAGCACCAGGTCGATATAGGTGCTGATGCGGGGCGCGACATTAACCACGTCGCTGCCGAACTCGAAGAGAAATTGAATGGTGATAGGCAGGGCCAGGAAGTAGGCGAAGGCCACACCGGCCAGGAACAGGCCGACGATGAACGGGAAGCCGACGAAAATAGCCCGTTTCTCTCGCGCCGTGAAGGCGGGCATCAGGAAGGCGAAAAATTGGTACAGCAGCCACGGCATGGACAGCACCAGGCCGGCGGTCAAGGCCGTCCGGAAATAAACGCTCAAGTACTCCAGCGTGTCAATGGCCTGGACATTAGGCCGGAGGGTGTCGGGGACGGGGGCCAGCAGGATTTCGATAATCTGATCGCCGAAGAACATGGCGATGACGGTGCCGGCGACGATGCCCAGGATGGAGCGGAGGAAGCGCTGCCGCATCTCGGTGAAGTGTTCGGTGATGGGCAGGCGTTTTTCGTTAGCGTTGATCATGCGGTCTCAGTAAAATCCTCGGCGAAGACTATTTTTTGGTCGGCGGTTTGGTCGGCGAGCTGTCGATGGCTTTGGTGAACTCCTTGGTCATCTCGCCGGTGATTTTACGGAAGCTGCGCAGGAATTCGCCGGCTTTGCGGGCGAATTCAGGTATCTTGTTAGGCCCGAAAATGAGGGTGGCAATCACGAGGATCGTGATGATCTCGAAAGTGCCCATGCCGAAGAAATTCATTCAGCCACCTTGTTTGTCAGAGTATTGTAAGTCTGGCTCGCCGCATCCACATCAACCGGATTTGGCGGAACCTTTTTGCTCGGCCACCCGCCGTTTGACCTCCACGGCCGTCGCGTCGTCCGACAGGGTTTTTATCACTTTAGTCTTCTTGTCATCCCCGCCGACCGCCTGGCGCAGTTGTTTTACGCCCTTGCCCAGGTTCCGGCCCAGGGAAGGGGCGAACGCCGCTCCGGTAATGATTAAAACAATGGCGATGATGATAATGATTTCCAGCGGTCCGAATCTCATATGATTGCCTTTATACTACCTTTGCCGCGGCGGGCTCGCGGCGCCTATTTGGTTTTTGAAGCGCTCTTGCCGGACTGCTCGGCCTGCCACTTCTTGAAGGCTTCCAGGTCTTCCTCGCTGACTTTGGCCGGTTCGTCAATGGCGCCGGTTTCGGCCTTGGGGGCCGCGGCGGCGCTTTGTTCCGCTTTAGGCTCGGTCTTTTCCTCTTCCTTTTCCTTGGCGGCTTCTTCACCATCCTCGGAAACGCCCTGCTTGAACGACTTTAGACCTTCGCCGAGCGATTTGCCGATCTGCGGCAGCTTGCCGACACCGAAGATCAGAAGCACGATCACCAGGATGATTACCAGTTCCAACGGGCCGAGTCTGAAGGGCATGGCTACCTCCTTGAACTAAAAAGGTTAAAAAGACACATGTAGGTAGATGATACTCCGAGGTCACGGAGTTGTCAATTACTACTAGACATAAAGTGTCAAGAAATTAGCAAACTATTACTCCGAGTGCTAATCTGGAGGTCAAAACGCCTTGTCCCAGCCGATAGCTTGCCCGCGGTCGGCCGCATAGCTATCATTATAGGGTGAACTTCAATATGCAACTGCCGCGCCCTACCCGCATCGGCCGCCGGACATTCCACTGGGGGCGGCGTACTTTCATAATGGGCATCCTGAACGTCACCCCGGACTCATTCTCCGGCGACGGTCTGGGCGGAGACGTCGAGGCCGCGATCGCTCAGGCTGAACGCATGGCCGCCGAGGGCGCCGACATCATAGACGTCGGCGGCGAGTCCACCCGCCCCGGCGCTCCCGAGGTCTCCGCCGAAGAAGAAATCCGACGCGTCGTCCCGGTCATCGAGCGCCTGAAGGCGGCTATCGACCTCCCCGTCAGCATCGACAGCTATAAAGCCGAGGTCGCCGAGGCCGCGGTCAGGGCAGGCGCCTCGCTTTTAAACGACGTCTGGGCCTTGAAGCGCGATGCCCGCCTGGCTGGGGTAGCCGCCCGCTACGGACTGCCCGTGGTGCTTAGTTCGAGCCAGCGCGATGCTCCTGTCGCCGATATCATGCCCGCCGTCATCGACAGCCTGCGCTGGGCCATTGGCCGGGCTGCCGCGGCCGGCGTCGCCCCGGAGAACATCATCGTCGACCCCGGCTTCGGCTTCGGCAAGACGGTCGAACAGAACGTCGAGGTGCTCCGGCGCCTGGGCGAGCTCAGGGTGCTCGGCAAGCCGATACTGCTGGGCACGTCGCGTAAATCCACCATCGGCAAAGTCCTGGGCGATGCGCCCCCTCCGGAACGCCTTTTCGGCACGGTGGCGACGACGGCCATCGGAATAATGAACGGCGCCGACATCGTCCGAGTCCACGATGTCAAAGAGAACGCTCAAGCGGCCAGGATGGCCGACGCCGTGGTCCGGGGCGTGACCGTCTATCTCGGTCTCGGATCCAATTTGGGCGACAGGGAGCGAAATCTGGCGCTTGCCGTAGAAGCTATCAGCCGGGACCTGCGTCTCAATCAGCTTTCGCCGGTTTATGAAACCGAGCCGTGGAATGTGGCGCCGCAGCCGAGGTTTCTGAATATGGCGATAGAAGCGCAGACTGCGCTTCCGCCATCCGGTCTGTTAGATTATGTAAAGAATCTTGAGCGTATTCTCGGCCGCGCCGCCGCCGATCCCGGCCAACCGCGAGTTATCGACATCGACATCCTGCTGTACGGCGATCAGGTCCTTGATACCCCGACGCTTATTATTCCCCATCCCCGCCTGGCGCAGCGGGCGTTCAACCTGGTGCCTCTTAACGACCTGGATCCTGAATTGAAACACCCGGTGACCGGGCTGACCGCGGCCGAGATGCTGTCTGCCCTGGGTCAGATTCGGGGCGTGGAACCATACCAGGAAACTGCTTCAGATTGACCTGGAGAAAGCCGAGGGCCTGAATATGTATATTATTGCCGTCGAAAGCCACTTTGACGCCGCCCACTACCTCCGGGGCTACCAGGGCAAATGCGAAAACCTCCACGGCCACCGGTACCGGGTGGCGGTGAAGCTGTCGTCGAAGGACCTGGACTCCGTCGGCCTGGCCTGCGACTTCGGCGACATCAAGGCTGCTTTAAAGCCGATACTCGCCCGCTACGACCACACTCTGCTGAATGATGTGCCGCCGTTCGACACGATCAATCCCTCGGCGGAGAACATCGCCCGTACGATCTATGAGGAAATCAAGCCCGAGATCGGCGGCGCGGCGCTGAAGGCGGTTACCGTCTGGGAGTCGCCGGAATCTTCCGCCGAGTACACCGAGGGTTGAGCAGAAGCCGTTCGCGGTGAGTTCCGTCGACCCCTTCGGCATGCTCAGGGCAAACGGGCCGAATTTTGAGAATTTTTACTCGGCGAGCTTAAACGTCGGGTAGGCCGCGTCTCCGGCGGAATACTTATCGCCTTTGAAAATACCGTGCCCCACGGTCACCGGCTGGCCGATGATGCTCATGGTGAGCTTGTCCGGGCAGGCTGTTTCAATCCGGCCGACGAGATACGGTCCTTCATCAAGGGCGACCAGCGCCAGGGCGTAAGGCAGTTCCTGGTCGCGGCCCTCAGCCGCCACGAAGAGGGTGGTATAGCTGGCGATCTTCCCCTTGCCCGAAAGCTGGACGACCTCGAGGTCGGTGCTGGCGCAGCGCGGGCAAACGCCCCGCGGCGGGCAGAGAATGCCCCCGCAGCCGCATTTAAGTCCCAGCAGCTTCCCTTCACGGAGAGCGGTGTCGAAATCACTGTTTGTTAACTTTACCGTCATCTTACCAGCCCCTCTTGAAGATCAGGCTGACCATAGTGCCGCCGTCGCCGCCCAGAGTATCGGTCATGCCGATTCTGGCCTCCGGCACCTGCCGCTCCGGCTCGACCTCGCCCCTGAGCTGGCGGACGACCTCATACACCTGGGCCGCGCCGGTGGCGCCGATGGGGTGGCCTTTACTCTTGAGGCCGCCGGACGGGTTAATGGCCACCTTGCCACCGATGTCGGTCTCGCCTTTGAGCCAGGCCTCGCCGGCTTTACCCTGCTCGAAGAAGCCCAGTCCTTCGGCGGCGATGATACTGGCGATGGAGAAGCAGTCGTGGAGCTCGCAGACATCAATATCGGCCGGAGTGATGCCGGCCATGGTGTAAGCCTGCCTGGCCGACAGTTCACGCGCCTTAAGCCTGGGGAGATAGGCTCCCTGCGAAGCCAGCGGACCCGAGGACGCCTGTCCGGCGCCGGCGAAGAAGACCGGCTTGGGCGACAGCTTTTTAGCCGCCTCTTCTGAGGCAACGACGACGGCTGCCGCGCCGTCGGAAAAGGGGCAGCAGTCGTGGAGCTGGATGGGCGTGGCCACAGTGAAGCTTTTCAGCACGTCGGGGATGGTGACCGATTTCTTAAGGTGGGCCTTCGGGTTGAACATCCCATGGTTGTAAGACTGCACCGACACCTGCGCCATCTGCTCTTTCAGCTTTTGGATCGGCAAGCCGTAGACCGCGGCGTAGCGGTGGGCCAAAAGGGCGAAAACGCCGGGGAAGGTCATCCCAGCCGGGAACTCGTACCTGGAGTCCGAGAACATGGCGAAGGTGCGTGTAGCCAGAGGGGTGCCCAAGCTGGCAGCCCTTTCGACGCCGCCGGCGATGACGATGTCGTAAACGCCTGCGGCCACAAGAAGGAAGGCGTCGCGGATAGCCACCGAAGCCGAGGCGCAGGCGCCGTCGTAGCGGTTGGCGGGGACGTTCCAGGCGCCGATATAGTCGGCGATGAAGGCCGGGGTCATCCCCTGGCCCTCGGCGAAGTCGCCCAGGGCGTTGCCGACGAACAGCGCCTGGACAGATTTCGATTCAATTTGGGCGTCGGCCAGCGCCTCGAAGGCGGCTTCGGCGAACAACTCGGACAGGCTTTTTCCTTGGGCGCCGGAGAACTTGGTCTGCCCGACGCCGATGACGGCTACTTTACGCATACTACCCCGTCGGTGATTCTATTTTCGATTTTCTAACTGAAAGCCTTCCCGGCATTCTCCGTCCTTGACAGCCACAGCTTGCGGTTGCGGATGTCCCGGTCGAAGACCAGGCGGTTCAATAGGACTTCGCTCATCGAAAGGTCTTTGGCCAGATCGCTGCGGCCGCCGGCCAGCAGGCGGCGGATGAAAGCGAGCGCGGTTATGGCTGCCATGCCCGCCGCCACCGGCCCGGGTTCGGCGATGCTGAAAAAATCGGCCAGGTAGTAGGCCAGTAAAGGCAGCGCCAGCAGGGCGATGAAGACGCCCAGGGACAACTGCTTCACCGGCGCCAGAGAAAATGCCATGACCAGCACCGCCAGTCCCAGCAGCGGCGAGAAAGCCAGGATGACGCCCAGGCTGGTCAGGATGCCCCGCCCGCCGCGGAAGCCCAGGAAGACCGGCCAGTTGTGGCCGGCCACCGCGGCCAGGCCAACGGCGAACTGGTAGGAGATGTCCAGGCCGGACCAGCGGGCAACCAGCACCGCCAGAATGCCCTTGCCCAGGTCGAAAATGAGTACTGGTATCGTCCAGCGCTTGGAGGTGGCGGCCAGTACGTTGGAACTGCCGACGTTGCCGGAGCCGTGCTTTCTTAAATCAACGCCGCGGGCCCATTTTGCCACCAGGTAGGCCACCGGTATGCTGCCGACCAGGTAAGCCCCTATCAGAAGAAGAATAAACATTGCCTCAAACTCCCTGATGATACGCCGACGGTCACCCGGCCTGCCGCCGCGAGATCAGGTCCTCGACCGCCGCCAGCGGCACCGGCTGGCCGCCGATCATCGTTTCGGTGGCCGGGTCCAGGCCGTGATAGTCGGTGCCGCCGGTAGCCACCAGGCCCAAGCGGTCGGCCAGCATTTTCAACCGCTCAATTTCCCAGTCCTTGAAGCTGGAGTAGAAAACCTCGATGCCGGCCAGTCCCGCCGGGATAAGTTCCTCGATCAGTTTCTCATAGCCGGGCAGGGTCAGCGGGTGGGCTATGACCGGGACGCCGCCCACGGAGCGGATGAGGGCTACCGCCTCGGCCGGGGCCAGCTTGATGCGTTCAACATAACCCGGCCCGCCGCGTGAGATGTATTTGTCGAAGGCCTCGCCGATATAGCTGATGTAACCCTTCTCAACCATAGCCTGGGCGATGTGGGGCCGGCCGATGACGGCCTCGCCGGCGATCTCCTTGACCCTCTCCCAGTCCAGCGGCATGCCCAGCTCTCCCAGCCTCTCGACGATAGCCTGGCCGCGGTCCTCGCGAGAGGCTCTCATAATGGTCAGCCGGCGCTTGAGCTCCGGGTTCTGCCAGTCAATGAAGTAGCCGAGAATGTGGACGTCGCCGGCGGCCACATCGGTGGACATTTCCACGCCGGGGATAACGGTCAGGCCGGGGAACTTCTCGGCTTCGGCCAGCGCCTCGGCTATGCCGTCGATGGAGTCGTGGTCGGTCAGCGCCATGTATTTCAGCTTCAGGTTGCCAGCCTTGCGTACCACCTGGGCCGGGGTGAGGACGCCGTCGGAGGCTGTCGAATGCAGGTGCAGGTCGACTCGGGAGACCATCAGATGATGGCCTCGCGGTCGATTCTCTCCATGGCAATAGCCTTGCCATTGATATCCGTGGTGATGAGCACCGAATTGAAGGTCACCCGGGCTCCTTTGGCGACCGACAGCCGCTGGTGCAGGCCGGTCAGGAAGCGGGACAGCACCTCGTCCTTGTCATCGCCGATGATGGAGTGCCACGGCCCCACCATACCGATATCGGAGACGCAGGCGGTGCCGCCGGGCAGGACGCGGGCGTCAACGGTACCGACATGGGTGTGGGTGCCGACCACGGCGGACACTTTGCCGTCCAGGTACCAGCCCATGGCCTGTTTCTCCGAGGTGGCTTCGGCATGAAAGTCAACGATGATGTGGCCCGGCTTCCTGTCAAGGCTTGATAGGAGGGCATCCATGGCGCGGAAGGGGCAGTCAATGGTATTGATGAAGGTCCGGCCCATCAGGCTGACCACCGTCACCCCCTTGACCGTGACAAATCCCTTGCCCGGCACCCCCGGCGGGTAATTCAGCGGCCGCAGCACCGGGGCGGAACCCTCCAGCATGGGAACAATCTCCTGCTGCGCCCAGATGTGGTTGCCGGAGGTGATGACGTCCATGCCGTAGGAAAAAAGCTCCTCGGCGGTCTCCGGGGTCAGTCCCTTGCCGCCGGCGGCGTTCTCGCCGTTGGCGATGACGAAGTCTATCCCCAGCCCCAGCTTCAAGGCCGGCAGCAGTTCTTTGACCGCCCGCCGCCCGGGCTTGCCGATGATATCGCCGATGGCCAGTATCTTCATCAGTCTCTAAAAACGCCCTCTACGGATAGTATCCGAAAACGCTCTATTATGCCACTCATTGGGCAAGCGTTCAATCATCGGTCCCTCTCCCCCTTTGCAAAAGGGGGAGGAAGCTATCTCTTCCCCCGCAGCCCCTGGAACTCCGCCACGTAGCGGTCGAAGACGCCCTCGGACGCCATACTGTAGTGCTTATCCCCGCCAACGATGATGTGGTCCAAAGCGCGGATGCCCACCGCCGCCGCCGCCAGCACCAGGTCGCGGGTAATGTCACGGTCCTGAGGGCTGGGGGTCGTCGACCCTGACGGGTGGTTGTGGACAAAGATCATAGCCGCCGCCTGCCGCTTGAGCGCGCCCTCGATGACCTCCCTCACCCACACCGCGGAAGCGTTAACCGTACCATGGAACATGTCGGCCGCCTCGATGACTCGGTTTTGGTTGTCCAGGTAGATGACTTTGAAGACCTCTTTCTTGAGGCCGCCCATCGAGGCGTTCAGGTAGTCCAGCACCTGCTCCGGCGCGCCGACGCACGGCTCGCCGACGGCTTTCTCTTTCAGTAATTCCCGAGATACCTCGGCGATGAGGCGGATGGCGACGCAGTTGTTGGGTCCGATGCCCGGAACCTGCTGTAAGTCCTCGGGCAATGCCTCAAGGACGCCTCGGAGTGTCTTGAAACGCTTGAGGGCTTCCTTGGCGGCTGGTTTGCAGTCGGAGCGCGGCTGGCCGAGGGTCAGCAGCAGCTCGACGACCTCGTAGTCCGCCAGGGCGGACAGGCCGCCCTTTTTGAAGCGTTCCCGCAGCCGGCCGCGGTGGCCGTCGACTCGGCTGTTTTTATCGTCGCCCATAGCTGGGCAACTTATACCACTTTTTGTACGCGGCAACAAAATTTTTGGACCGCGGAAGCTGGCGATCTGCCCGTCGGACGGGACGCGTCCCGCCGCCGATGGTATAATGGGCGCCGAGTTTCTGATGTTTACCCACCTTCACGTTCATACCGAATTCAGCCTGCTGGACGGCATGTGCCGCGTCAAGGATCTGGTGGCGCGGGCCAAAGAGCTGGGCATGACCGCCCTTGGGATCACCGACCACGGCGCCATGTACGGCGCCCTGAAGTTCTATAAAGAGTGCAAGGCCCAGGGGATCAAGCCGATCGTCGGCTGCGAGATATATGTCGCCCCCGGCTCCCGGCTGGACAAGACCGCCGCGGACAAGAACCACCGCCACCTGGTGCTGCTGGCTAAAAACAAGGCAGGCTACCAGAACCTTTTACAGCTGGTCTCCATCGCCAACACCGAGGGCTACTATTACAAGCCGAGGGTGGACAAAGAGGTTTTAGCTAAATACCGCGAGGGGCTCATCGCCCTGTCCGCCTGCCCATCCGGTGAAGTGCCGCGCCTCATCCTGGAGGGGCGAATCGACGAAGCCCGGAAGGCGGCCGCCTGGTACCACGACAACTTCGGTGGGGATTTTTACTTCGAGATCCAGCGGCATCCCATGCCGGAGTTCGACCGGATTAATTCAGCTTTGATGAAGCTTTCGAAGGAGCTCGGCGTCCCGGTGGTCGCCACCGGCGATATCCACTATCTCAACCGCGAGGACGCCGCAACCCACGATCTGCTGCTGTGTATCGGCACCAGCACCACGGTGCAGGATACCTCCCGGATGAGGATGCAGGCTGACTCTTTTTATCTCAAAACCGAAGCCGAGATGGCCGAACTGTACCGCGACCTGCCGGAAGCCCTGTCCAACACGCAGAAGATCGCCGACGCCTGCGACCTGTCGCTCGACTTCGGCCGACTGCACCTGCCGCAGATCGATCGCCCGGATGGGATGTCGTCCTTTGAATACCTGACCGATCTTTGCCGGAATGCCTTGCCGAAGTATTATCCCAATCCCTCGGCGGCCGTACAGGACAGGCTTGCCTATGAGCTGGAGGTCATCGACAAGACCCAGTTCGCCGATTATTTTCTGGTAGTCTGGGATATCATCCGCTTCGTCAAGGAGCGGAATATCTACTACGGCGTTCGGGGTTCGGCCGCCGCCTCCATCGTCCTCCGCTGCCTCGGCATTACCGAGGTCGACCCGCTGGAGTATTCCCTGGTCTTCGAGCGCTTCCTGAACATCGAGCGCAAGGAGATGCCGGACATTGACATGGATTTCCAGGACGACCGGCGCGAGGAGGTCATCGAATACGTTTCAGCCAAGTACGGACCGGACCACGTGGCCCAGATCATCACCTTCGGCACGCTGGGCGCCCGGGCGGCAATCCGCGACGTCGGCCGCGCCCTGGGCATGAATCTCCCCGATGTCGACCGGGTAGCCCGTATGGTGCCCTTCGGTCCCAACATGACCCTGGAAAAAGCCCTGGACGAGACCGCTGAACTGCGTGAAGCCGTTCAGAGTGACGGCGCGGTGCAGAAACTCATTGACACCGCCAGGCAGGTTTCCGGGCTGTCCCGCCACGCCAGCACCCATGCCGCCGGGGTGGTCATTTCCAAGGAGCCGCTGGCGCTCCACGCACCGCTGCAGCGCCTTAACCGCGAGGGCGCCGGCGGCGGCAAGGTCGAACTGGTGATGACCCAGTATCCCATGGAGGACATCGCGCTCATCGGCCTCCTCAAGATGGACTTCCTGGGCCTGGCCAATCTGACCATCCTGTCGCGGGCCCAGGACATCATTCGGGAGCGGCGCGGCGTGCCGCTGGACGTGCACAGGATCCCGCTGGATGATAAGAAAACCTTCAGCCTGCTGGCCGCCGGCGAGACGATGGGCGTTTTCCAGCTTGAAGGCGTCGGCATGCGGCGCTATATCCGTGACCTGAAACCCTCCCACTTTACCGATATCGCCGCCATGGTAGCCCTGTACCGTCCCGGCCCGATGGAGCAGATTCCCCGCTTCATCAGGAGCAAACACGGCCTGGAACCGATCAGCTACCCGCACCCGGACCTGGAGCCGATCCTCAGAGAAACCTACGGCGTCATCGTCTACCAGGAGCAGGTGCTGTTCATCGCCCAAAAATTCTCCGGCTATTCGCTGGGTCAGGCCGATATCCTCAGGAAGGCTATGGGCAAGAAGAACGCCGAGGTGATGCAGAAGCAGAAGCAGAACTTCATCGCCGGCGCGGTCAAGAACGGCTACACCGAGGCTGTGGCCGAGGAGATTTTCGCCCTCATCGAACCTTTCGCCGGGTATGCTTTCAACAAGGCCCACGCCGTGTCCTATGCCCTCATCGCCTACCAGACGGCTTATCTCAAGGCCAATTACCCGGTGGAATACATGACCGCCTTCCTGGCGACCCAGCGGGACGACGCCGAGAAAGTGGCGGTGGCCGCCGCCGAGAGCCGCCGCCTGGGCATCGAGCTTCGCGGCCCGGACGTCAACGCCTCAGAGGTCAATTTCACCATCGAATCGGGCGGCGGCGGAGACGCCATCCGCTTCGGCCTGGCGGCGGTCAAGAATGTCGGCGAAGCGGCCGTCGTCCCCATCGTCGAGGAGCGCCGCCGCAGCGGCCCCTTCAGATCGCTTGAGGACTTCTGCCGCCGCGCCGACGCCGCCTGCATGAACCGCCGGGTGATGGAGAGCCTGATCAAGGTCGGCGCCTTCGATTCCCTCGGCGGCCGGGCGACCCTCCTCCACAACGTTGGGCGCATTATGGATTTCGCCGCCCGCGAACTCCGGATCCGCCAATCGGGCCAGGGCACCCTGTTCGACCTCTTCGGCGGCGTCGCCGAGATGCCGGCGGCGCCCCTGGAGATGGAAGCCTCGGCGGTGTCCCAGAAGGAATTGATGGCCTGGGAGAAGGACCTGCTGGGCGTCTACCTGTCGGCCCATCCGTTCAGCCAGTTCGCGGGCAGCATCGGGCGGGACACCACCGCCCTGTGCGGCGAGATTTCCGACGAGCTTGACGGCCAACTGGTAACCCTGGCCGGCATGGTAGCGGCGGCCAGGACATCGGTCACCCGGGACGGCAACACCTTCGCCACGGTGGAGTTGGAAGACCTCAACGGCCGCACCGAGATCGTCGCCTGGCCGAAGCTGTACGCCCAGACCAAAGAATTCTGGCAGGAGGGCAATGTCCTCCTTGTGGAAGGCAAGGTTTCTTTCCGCGGCGACCGCGGTTCGGTGCACGCCGACGCGGTGCGGCTTTACCAGCCAAACGCCGAAGGCGATTCGGTTGAAGCCGGCCAGATGGTACGGGTGAAGCCGCCCGGCGGCAACGGTTTCCACGGCCGCCCGGGCTTTCCGCCGAAGGCAGGGCCGCCCTTCCACCCGCCGCCTAAAGCGGCGGCTCGACCGGCAGCCGCCGCCACCCCCGAAGCCGAGACCAAAAAAGTAATCGAGAAGGATAAATCGCCTATTATGCCCCGCCGCCTGATCGTTAACCTGACCCAGACCGAAAACGCTGATGCCGACCTGGGCCTTTTCAACCGGCTGATGGATATCCTGGCCGTCTATCCCGGCCCGGAAAGCATCAGCCTGCAGATCGCCTGCCCCGACCGGCTGTATCACCTGAAGCTGTCCAACCTGAAGGTAACCTGCAATAACGACCTGATGGCTGAGATCGAGACCCTGTTGGGCCCCGGTTCAGCTAGGTGCGAAAACAATGGACATTAAATGGACCGCCGCGGCTTCGGCGCCCAATGAGTTCGCCGCCACCCTGTGGCGGGATATCCTGATTGACGCCGGCATCCCGGCATTCGTCCGGGAGTCGGAAGCGGCGACTTTTCTGGTCGCCTCGGCTATCCTGCCGGCCAGCGTGATGGTGCCGGAAGACCGCCTGGAAGAGGCCAAAAGGCTGCTGGAAGAGATCGAGCCGGCCGATGAGCAGCCCGAAGACCCGGATGAATAAGCTCGGCCGGCTGGCGCTTCGGGCGGCGGCCTGGGGACTGGTGCCGGCGGTGCCGCTGCTGATTACGGGCGCCGTCATCGCCTTTGCCGTCAATTTCCAGCCGCTCTACGAGTACGGCTTCGACAGCTACGACGTCGGCCGGACCACCGGGCTTTCGGAGGCGGAGCTGTCCAGGGCCGCCGAAGGCCTCATTGATTACTTCAACTCCGGCGCGGAGTATATAGACCTCACCGTCGAAAAAGACGGCCGGCCCTTCGCCCTGTTCAACGACCGGGAGATCGTCCACCTCTACGATGTCAAGGGACTGATCCACCTCGACTACCAGGTGCTGTTCTGGAGCGCCGCTTACACCCTGCTGATCAGCTCTATTATTATGGTTGCTCGGCGGCAGCCGGCGAGGCTGGCGGCGCCGCTATTCTGGGGCGGCGTGCTGGCTTTAGTCATCGTCGTCTCCAGGGCGGTCATCGCCATCGTCGATTTCGACGCCTTTTTCGTCCAGTTCCACATGGTCAGCTTTGTCAACGATTTCTGGCTGCTTAATCCGGCCACTGACTACCTGATCATGCTGTTCCCCGGCGGCTTCTGGCGCGACGCCATGGTCTTCGTCGACGTCATCATTCTTTCGCTGACCGCGGCGGTCACCGTCATTGCCTGGCGCCATGTCAGGATCGGTGACGGCATAAGCTAGGACTGCGCCGCGCGGAACAGGAAAATGAGGCGGCAGTTGAGCTCCAGGTCCTCTTGTAGGCGCCCGGTGTAGCTTACGGCCGCGGCCGGTTTTGACAGGCGGTTGTCATATCCAGCCTGCGGGCACACCGACCGCAGCAGGTCGGCTGTCTTCCGCAGGTTGACCGTCGAGGACCCGGAAATGCCGCCGCCGAGGAAGGCGAAGCTTTTTAACGTATCTCTGCTGACGGCAACCGGCGGCGCCCGCAGCGAAGCCTCATAAAGGCGGATGAAGGGCTCGGCGGTGACCGACTCGGAACTTGAGGTCTCGGTCCTGGTACGCCAGATCGGGATGCCCCCGGCCAGCAGCGTCGCCCCCGGGGAAAACCGGGTTTTCTGGACCGCGGTCTCGACTCTTTCGGCGCGGCGGCCGATGCCTTCGACAATAAGAAACACCTGCCCCTTTTCCATCACCCGCCGCTGACCGGCGTCCCCGGTAAAAACCAGTTCCCCGGCGGTAAAATCAATCTCCCTGGCCATGAAAACCGGCTGTTCAAGCCTGAGCGAGGCGTCGCTTAAAGCCAGCGCCGTCAGGCCGGCGGCGCGGAGATTCCCGGCGGCGGCATCCGCCCGGGCAAAATTGTCAAAATGGGCAATGAGTTTCGGCACTCTCCCGGCCAGCAGCAGCCGGATGTCGCAGGGCGCGCGGTCGAGGACGGCCGCCGCCCGGGCGATAAGTTCCGGACTTAAATCCGGCGGCGGTTCCACGGCGACATGACCGATATCACTGGCTGGGGATGCGTTCATGGTGCTTGCCGCCGGTCCGGCTGCCGGCCGGCCAGGCGAAACGAGGCCAGACACCGGTACTCGGCGCCCCGGGGCAGCAGGGTGCTCTGCATCAGGCTGACATCTTCGACGGGGATCTTCAGGTCCGGCTCGAACTTCGTCCCGGCCAGCTTTTTGGCCAGCGCCTGCCGCGCTTCAGCGGAAACGTCCTCGCGCAGCCGGGCCAGGGTGAGGTGGGGTGAAAAAGCCCGGTTTTCGGCCGGAAAACCCAGCGGCGATACCTCTGCCTCAACCGCCCGCTGCAGCTCGACCAGACGATCCAGGCCGCCGGACAGGCCGCACCAGACGACGTTCATCCGCCGCAGGTTGGGGAAAGCGCCAAGCCCGGAAAGCCCCAGTTCGAAGGCGGGGACCGGCTCGACCGCCGTGGCCAGCGCCGCCCGAATGGCTTCAATCTGGCCCGGCGCCGCCTGCCCCAGGAATTTGAGCGTCAGGTGGATGCCGTTCGGCGAGACCCATTTGATGCCCGCCGCTTGTTCGGCAGCCAGCCGCCGCTGGAATGCCGCCAGTTCGGTCTTGACCGGCTCTGGCAGCTCGACGGCGATGAAGGCGCGGATTGAAGGCGCTTCAGTCATTCGCCAGCCCCAGCAGGGCGGCGGCATTGCCGCCCAGGACAGCCTTGAGCGTTTGGGTCGAAAGATTAAGCGTTTTCAACTCATCTAGGCAGCGCCGCTGGCCTAAGAGCGGCCAGTCCGAGCCGAAAAGGATCCTGGTCTCCCCGACCAGGTCGGCGGCTCGTTCGTAGACCTCCGGCCGGTACAGGTAGGGTGTGGCGGCGCTGTCGAACCAGGTGTTTTTGAGCGCCGCCCCGACCTCCGGCATCAGGGCATAGAACGGCAGACCGCCGCCCCAGTGGGCCAGTGCCAGCTTTAAATCCGGGTTGGCGGCGATGAAGGGGTAGAGGACGCCGGGCGTCAACGAACCTTTGCCGGGATAAGCGTGGCCGACCGGTTCGTCGGCGTGGAGCAGCAGGACCAGGCTATTCTCGACCAGGGCTCCTACGAAGGGTTTGATGACTCTATCGTCGCCGAGGTCAAATCCCTGGACATCCGGCCGCAGTTCGCCGATACCCCGGGCGCCCGCAGCGGCGCAGCGTTTGATTTCGTTAATGGCTTGGTTCCCAGCCAGCGGCTGGACGGCGACGAAGGGAATGAGCCGGCCGGGGTATCTGGCGGCCGCTTCCAGCAGGTAGTCGTTGGTGCGGACGCACAGCTCGTGAGAAGTCCAGCCGATGTTCTGGATGACGGCTTTATCGACGCCGGCCGCATCCATTTCGGAAATTAGTTCATCGGCGGCCGCCAGGCGGGCTTTCGGGCTGGAATACAGCAGCCGGAAGCAGGGGTCGGCGAGATATTTTTGCCGTTCGGCAATAAGCTGCGGCGGGAAGATGTGGGTATGGAAGTCTATGATCACCCTTCGATTGTAACAATCACCGGGGATAGCTGCAACGGCCGACTGGAGCGTCTGGATTACTATCGGCTAATCTTTGGCCACCATGACCTCGGTGGACTTGACGATGGCGGTCACCATGTCGCCAACTTTTAGATCCATCGAGGCGGCGGAGGTGCGGGAGATGAGGCTGACAATCTCCAGGCCGTTGACATCGATGATCACCTCGGCCATGACCGTGCCCAGTCTGACGTTCTTGATCTTGCCTTTGAACTGGTTGCGCGCGCTGATCATAAACGGCCTCCTGAAATCTGCTGAGATTATTGTACTACCTGAATGCTAGTCCCGGCGGCCAAACGACAGCGCCGCCAGAGCTATAAAGACCAAACCGATGCCGGCGATGATCACCAGGTCCTGGCTGAAACTGAGGCTCCGCCCGAAGAGGCGGACGCCGAAGGCGGCGGCGGCCTCGCCGCCCAGCAGCAGGTGGCGGACGGCGTCGACGCCGTAGGTTAAAGGGTTGATCTTGGCCAGGGCGGCCAGCCAGCCGGGCACGTTGTTGAGCGGGAAGAAAGCCCCGGAGGCGAACATGGTGGGGAAAACCACCAGCTGGGTGGCCATCTGGAAGCCGGACATGCTGCGCATGCCGGAGGCGATGAGCAGCCCGAGGCCGGAGATGGACAGCGAAATAAGTATCAGCACCGGCATCAGTTGCGCCACGGCGCCGAGGCTCAGCTCGACGCCGACTATCGGCGCCAGGACGAGCAGGATCATGCCCTGGAACAGGGCGATAACCGCCGTCCCCAGCGCCTTGCCGAAGACGATGCCGTGCCTGGGCAGCGGCGCTACCAGCACCTCTTTCAGGAAGCCGAACTCGCGGTCCCAGACAATGGACAGGCCGCTCTGGAGCGATGTCTGGAAGGCGATCAGGGCGACGATGCCGGGGTACATGAACTGCAGGAAATCCACGCCGGGCATCAGCGCGCCGATGGTGCGCGAGAAGCCGGAACCGAGGACGAACAGGAACAGCACCGGCATGGCGAAGGAGGAAAAGACCCTCGCCCCGTCAGAATAGAAGCGGATGAGCTCCCGGTAGGCGGTGACCCAGACGGAACGGAACAGCCCGGCCATCTAGCGCCGCCTCGAAGACGCCCAGGCGTTGTGCCGCAGGCGCATATTGTCCATGGAGTTCAATTCTTCCGCCCGGATCTCCCGGCCGGTGTATTTCAGGAAGACGTCGTCCAGTGTCGGCCGGCGCAGCGACACCCCCTGGATCTGGCCGGAAAAACTCCTGATCAGTTCCGGCAGGAAAGCCTCGCCGTTGGCCACCGAAAAATGGACGTGCCCGTCCTGGACGTGGCCCTCGATGCCGTGCTTCTGCCTGATTTCCTCTATCGCGGCGGCGTTGTCGGCGGTGCGCAGGGTGATGACGTCGCCGCCGACGGCGTCCTTGAGGCGCCGCGGCGTGTCCAGGGCGATTATCCTGCCGTGGTCGATGATGCCGATGCGGTCACAGTTGAGGTCGGCTTCGTCCATGTAGTGGGTGGTCATGAAGATGGTGATGCCGATCTGGCGGCGCAGTTCGTGGATATAACTCCAGATCTTGTTGCGGGTCTGCGGGTCCAGGCCGATGGTCGGCTCGTCGAGGAACAGCACCCTGGGATGGTGCAGCAGCCCCCGGGCGATCTCCAGGCGGCGGCGCATGCCCCCGGAATAGGTGCGGGTGCGGTCTTTGCGCCTGGGCCAGAGTTCCACCATCTCCATTAGCGACTGCAGGCGCTCTTCACGGACTTCGGCCGGGACGCCGTAGGCGTAGGCGTGAAAGCGCAGGTTCTGTTCGGCGCTCATATAATCATCCAGGGTGGTGTCCTGGAATACCAGCCCGATGGAGGAGCGCACCTGGTCGGTCTGGCTGACGACGTCGTAGCCGTTGACCGCCGCCCGGCCGGAGGTGGGTTTCAGCAGGGTGCACAGCATGTTGATGGTGGTGGTCTTGCCGGCGCCGTTGGGTCCAAGGAATCCGAAAACCTCGCCCTGCCTCACCTCGAAGGATACGCGGTCCACGGCGGTCAGGTTCTTGAATTTCCGGGTGAGGTCCTTGACTTCAATGATGTTGCCGGTGTTTTCAGGCATGGTCAAAGGATATTATGCCTTTTCGGCGGCAGTTTTGCTAACCAGCTGGGATAGGTAATTCTCCGCGGCCTTCTCCCCCCTGGCGATGGCCTCGCCGGCAAGTCCGAAGTCCTCCAGGTGGATGCCTGTCATATCCGGTTCGATGAGGGCGTCGGCGTCCCGGGCGCCGGCCTCGGCCAGGTGAGCCGAGGCGATGTATATCACCTGTTCGGCCACGCGGAACATGTTGGGCGGTACCCGCCGTTTGTCCGCCGCCCGTCGGGGCGGCAGAATGCCTAAGTTCTTCAGGACGTTCACAGCGATAACCTTATCCGCGCCCAGCGCCCGCGCCGGGTTGACTGGCAGCGGGTCGCACAGCCCGCCGTCGACTAAATAGCGGCGGCCCAGCCGGGGCACCTTGAACACCAGCGGCAGGGACATGCTGGCCAGCACCGCGTCCAGAACTCTGCCCCGGGTGAAAACCACTTCCTCGCCGGAAATCAGATCGGTGGCGACGCAGGCGAACGGCCGCTGCAGTTCTGAAAAATCCAGGTCGCCGATGATCTCCTTCAATTTTTCCCGGATGCGGCGGGTGCCGGAGAGGCCGCTGGTCTTGAACGGGTTGAAATCGAACAGGCGCACCAGCTTAGGCCAGGTCAGGTCCAGGGCGTAGGCTTTGAGTTCCGCCGCCGAGGCGCCGCGGGCATAGGCGGCGCCGACAATGGCGCCCATGGACGTCCCGGCCAGCATATCAACCTGGATGTTTTCTCGCTCCAGCACTCCGATGACGCCGACGTGGGCCAGGCCGCGGGCGGCGCCCCCGGACAGGGCCAGCCCCAGTTTCACGCCGCCGCCCCCGGCGGCTCGACATGAGGTATCAGCCTGATGGACACCGGTTCGAAGCGGGATCGGCACCATTCCTCGGAAAGCAGGGTCATGAAGTAAGTATCCTGCCACTGGCCGTATTTGAAGACGTCGCGTCGCAGCTGCCCGTCAACGATGAAGCCGTTCTTCTCCAGCGCCCGGCGCGAAGCCATGTTGTCGGCAAAGACGGTCGAGGATACACGGACGCAGTCCAGGCAGGTGAAGGCGAAGTAGCAGGCCAGGCCGATAGCCTCGGTCATGTAGCCCCGGTTCCAGAAGGGGATGCCCAGCCAGTAGCCCAGGTCGGCCGAATTGGGGTAGTACGGCAGCTTGACACTGATGCTGCCGGCGAACTCCGGGCCGGCCAGCGGTTCGATGGCGAAACGGTAGCCCCTGCCCTGCCGCATTTCCTCCGGAAAATCCTCAGCGTAGCGGCGGGCGAATTCGGTTTTGTCCGTCGGGCCGTCCCACAGCAGCCATTTCAGGATTTCCCGGTTATCATGAACCAGGTCCCAGGCGGCATCGGCGTCGGCCGCGGTCATCGGCCGCAGCTTGATTTCACGGCCGACGATTTCGATGTCATCGTAACCCTGGTTATGGACGGGTGGCTGCGGTCTGGTCATGACGGCGTGCTCCTCACCTTTTTATTCCGCTGGTCGAATCGAAATGTAAGTAAAGAGCCAGCCAAAAAAGCGGCGCTGAAAAGAGAGCCAAGAGTACCGTAGTACGTCGGTGAATCCTTCGAGAACAAGAATGGGATTGAGGCCAGAAGTGTGGCAATCCCCAAGTCGAATGCATATTTGATTCCCGCTGGCCATTTCCAGCTCGCCAGCCCTGTCATGAGGAACGCTCCACCAGCCACTCCAGTAAGCCAATTCCCGATGACGATAGATGCGAATAGAACAGCTATAGCAGTCAGTAACATCATCGCAACCCCGGTCTGACGGCCCATGCCCCTTTCCTTAGTCCCGTTTCCATTCGTGAAACGCGGATTGGATTATGTCCACAAGTCCTCAATCTCCTTTTCGGTCACCTTCGCAGCCTGCTCGCCCCAGTCGCCGTAGCTCTGGCCGTATTCCCGCGGCACGAAAGCCACGGGCATGGGCACGGCGTGGCCGAAGATGAGCGCCTGCTGCCGCGCCGAGAGCTTGGCCAGCACGTTTTTAAGTTCGCCCTTGCCGGAGACACCGGACAGCACGGCGTCGATGTCGCGCTCTGAATCGAGCAGGCACGTAATTTTTGTGCCCAGCTGGCTCATGATCTCCTCGTCGATGCCTGAGGGCCGCTGGTCGATGATTAAAAGCGTCACCGAGTACTTGCGCATCTCCCGGGCGATGGTGCCGAAAATGGTTTGACTGGCGACGGCCGGATTAAGGAACTTGTGCGCTTCCTCGATGGTGATGACCAGCGGCGTCGGGTAGCCGGCGTCCGCGGCGATGGCCTTCTCCGTCCGGTCGCGGTAGCGGGCGTAGATGCGCCGGGTCAGCATATTGGCCACCAGGATATAGGCGGTGATGTCGGTGTAGCGGCCGAACTCCAGCACGACGTGCTTGCCGGATTCGAGATAGGCCAGGATGCGCTCGACGACGTCGCCCGGGGCATTCGATGAGATGAATGGCAGTCGCTGAATGGTATTTAAGCCGCGCCGCAGGTTCTGAAAGGTGCTCTCGTGGATCTTCAACTCTTCCAGGGTCTCGGAGTCCTCGATCTTCTGGGCCGCGGCGATCCAGCCCCGGCCGTAATGCCGCCGCAGCTGGTAGACGGCCTCTACCGCCTGGTCGGTCAGGTTCAACGCCTGCCGCAGCAGCGAGATATCCTCCGGCTCAATCTCCTCGAAGCCGATCTGCACCACGTAGTCGGTGGAAACGCCGCGGGCGCGGGAGTTCTGCTCGTCCAGGGTGAAGACAGCCACTTTGGACGGGAATAATTGCTTCAGCGCCTTGACCTGCCGCTTCTTTTCGCTTGTACCCGCCCAGCCGTACTCGGAGTGCATGTCAAAGACCAGGTTGACCGCCGCCGACTTCTGCAGCAGGCCGATCAAGAGCATCCGCGTCAGGAAGGTCTTGCCGGTGCCGCTTTTGCCGAAGATGCCGTTCGACCTTTTGGCTAACGTCGGCAAATCGAGACACAGTTTCACCTCCATATCCAGCGGGTTGCCGATCCAGAACTTCTCTTTGTCTTCTTTGCCGAAGACCGACTCGATATCCTCGGCTGAGGCTTCTTTGACGATCGAAAAATGGCTCGGAATCGTCTTGACCGGTTGAGCGCCCTCGACGATGGATTTAGCGTCGCCGCCGATGGTGAGGTAGGGGGCGACGTGCAGTGAGCCGTAAGCCGAAGTACCTGACAGCACCTCGGACAGGAAATCATCGCCCGACGGCGGCGACACGGTCAGGTTGAGGTCGGTGACCCCCAGCGAAACGTCGGTGATCATGCCGAAGAACCGCCGCTTCTTGCCCTCGATGGTGACGTAGCGGCCGACGGCCATGTCCTCGATGGATGACCCACCGTCGAGCTTGACCTCGATGCCTTTGTTGAGCGAGCCGGCAGTGACGATGCCCAGTTTTTCGGTCATGCGGCCAGCCTTTCCAGGATGGATTTCAGCCGATTATAGTCTGCTGAAAACAGCTGCGCCAGCGCCCTGCCGGCCGCCACCAGGAATTTCCGCCGCTCCTCTCCCTTGTAGGATGTGGCGATGCGCCTCAACGCAGCGGCTGTCATCTCCTCTGGCGATACATTCGTCTGCGCCGAGAGTAGCAGGTTGATAAACCCCGTTTTCTGCGAGAATGCCCTGACCTCGGCGTCGTCGCAGGCGTAAACGAATCCGTGGAGGCGGGCCGGCCGCGGCGGCAGGTAGTGTTTCACCTCGCCGTCGACCTGGTGCCCGACGATTACTGCCGCAACCTCGCACCGCAGCAGTTTTTCAAGCTGCGGATTGGCCTGGAAGATGGCTTCCTCAGTCTCGATATTCTTGCCGCGGGCTACCGGCTTTCGCCCCGGTTCCAGCGACGTAGTCGAGACATAGGCCACGACGGCGTAAACGGTCATTCCATTAATCGACGTTTTCACGAGTGACCCCAGTGCCGGGGCGGCGTTCAGGTCATAGCACTGGGCGGTGAAGCCGGTGCTGGAGGTTTCGATGACCTCGGCGAGTTTTGAGTTATCAGGCAAATGACGGCTCCTTGAAGGTTATTCCAGTTTGGCCTGCCTCGAGGCTGCGCTTTTCATCATCGGGTTAGCTTCGACGAAAGCCGCGGGATAGAACATCGTTTTGGTGCCGGTGTGGGAATAAACGTAGCGGTCGTCCACCGGATTGGCGGCGTCGACCAGCATCTTTTTGAGTGTCCACTGCGCCCTGCCGCCCTCTATGGGCTGGAGCTTCTTCTTGATCATTAGCTCCCGCAGGTAATCATTGAAATCGGCATAGGTTACAAAGCCGCGTTTGGCCGCCGCTTCACGGGCTACGGTCAGGACCCTCGCTTTATCCAGTTCGCGCATCGTTCGCTCCTTTCACCGAAGAGGAAACTAGATCCACCTCGCTTTTTTGGAGAAGCTCTTGGCTGATACGGCGGAGGCCAGGCCTCGGTCGGCCAGATAGGCGTCTATCACCTCGTAGAAGACCTCCCGGTCGGCGCCGGTGACCACCGCCTGCTCGTGGGCTTCGGAGAGGGCCACAGGGTAGCCGTGGCCCTTCTTCACCTGTTCCAGGACTAAGGTATGGATTAGGCCGACTCGGCCAGGGTCGCTTGCCAGCCACACCGGCAGCTCGACGCGGGCTATCTCATCCTCAAGTTTGAGATAGAAAAAGCAGATGCGGTGCTCGCCGTAGTACTGGCTGATAACTTTTGAGGTGCTCTCGAAAATGGCCGACCGTTCGCCGGCGGCCAGGAACCTCCCAAAAAGCTCGGCGTCAGATACGCCGGAAACCGGGTCGCACGGCCTTTCGCCGTACCCCAGCTTGCCGCAGTGGCGGTCGCAGTTGGCCGGTTCGTAGGGGCAGAGGGTCAGGCGCAGGGTGTTGACAACCTCCTCGCCGCCGGGGGACGAGATGTAGGAGGCCACTCCAAGGGGGCGCTCGGCGCACAGGCTTTGGAACGCCGACAGGCATTTCAGGTATCCTTCGTCGAGGAGTTCGCGGATGACGTAAGCCTCATAATTTGACGTCGTCAGGTTCCAGCGGATGAGCGTGCCGTCGGCCAGCGCCAGGGCCGGTCTCTCCAGCGGCAGAGCTGCCGCCAGCGCCGCCAGGGCAGCGCACTCCTCGACATCCCGCTTGATGCCCAGCAGCGGGCCCTTGACCGGGACCCGCCCGGCGCCGCCCGGATCGGCGATGACCAGGTCGGATTCATCGGAGAGGAGCCGCGGCCGGCTGTCGAGCCAGGCGTCGGCCTCGGCGCCGTAGTCCAGGCGCACCGTGCCGATATTGATCAGGGAACAGGACGTGGAGTAGTTGCGGTCAACGTCTATATGCGAGCCGTCGGCGGCTATAACGGAGTAAGCCGCCGGGGGGCTGGCGGGGGAGTGCCGTTCGTCCAGGGTTGTCAAGGGGGCGGCCAGGAGGAAACTTGTCCGGCTGAGGCGTACCTTGTCGCGCAGAGCGGCCGGGTCGCCGGCGCTGCCCAGCTGTTCGGCGGCGGCCGCCAGGCGGGCGCGGCGCTCGGCGCCGTTTTCGGCCAGCTTTTCGGCCATGGCGTTGATCTGGGCGGCGACCCTGGTGAGGTCCAGCGACACGTTTAAGTCCCCCGGCCCGATTATTCGGACTTAGTATAGTTTATGCGGTAAACAGGGACAACCCCTCGCCTGAAATTCGAAGCTCGGACATCGAAATCAGAAAATGAATCCGGGTTTCAAAAAGGAAAGGTCAAAACGCTTCGCGCGGCAGGCGGGAGATCATATCCCGCAGCTTGGCGCCGGCGTTGCCGATGACCGGCGGGCCGTGGCCGCCGAACAGGGCATAAAAATCCAGCCCGGCGATCTTTTTCATCGAATCGGTCGCCTGCCGCAGGTTCACGGCGGTCGGCTTGGACGGCGGCAGCAGCCGGTCACGGGCGTGGGTGCGCAGGGCGTCGCCGGTGAAGATAAGTTTCCGCGGTTCGTAGAGGCAGATGCTGCCGGGGGTATGGCCGGGTACATGGACCACCTCGTAAACTCCGATAACGTCACCCTCGTTCAGCAGCAGGTCAGGCTCTATCCGGGCGCAGCGGCTCATCTTCGGGAAGACGCCGGACAGCCAGCGCAGGCCACCGGGCAGGTTGGCTTTTTCCGCCATGAACGGCACCTCGGCGGCATGAAGGGCGATGGAAGCGCCGGTCAGCTTCTTAAGCTCCGCCGCCGAGCCGGCGTGGTCTATGTCGGCATGGGTCAGGACGATATATTTGAGTTTATCAGCCACGCCCAGGGTCTGGGCGCGGCGGAGGATGTGGTGGGCGTTGCCGGTCGAACCGGTGTCAATGATAAAAGCGTATCCGGTCTCCATCACCAGCCAGGAGTTGCCGCCGATGACGCCTTTCAGCCAGTGGATGCCGGGGAAGATTTCCATACGCCGCCCATAATAGTCTTTCGCCCGGCGGCGGGCAAGGGGCAAAGGCGGGTTATTCATGCTACAATATTCGCCATCGCTTCAAGGAGGCTTACACATGCCGTCGGTAGATGTGGTCAGCGCGGTGGACCTGCAGGCACTGGACAACGCCATCAACAACGTCAAGCGGGACATCACCACCCGCTACGATTTCCGCAACATCAAGTCCGAGGTTTCTTTGAACCGCAAGGAGAAGACCATCCACTTGGAATCCGCCGACGACCTTAAGGTCAAGGCCATGACCGAGATGCTCATCGGCCAGGTCATCCGCTTCGGCCTGGACGCCAAGTGCCTGGACTTCGGCAAAATGGAGTCCACCGCCCAGGGCGGCGCCGAAATGACAGTCAAGATCAAAGAGGGCATCCCGCGGGAGCTTGCCCAGAAGATGGTGAAATTCATCAAAGGCCTGAAGGTTAAGGTGGAACCGGCCATCCAGGAAGACCAGCTCCGGATCACCGGCAAGCAGATTGACGACCTTCAGGCGGTCATGGCCCAGCTCAGAGCCCAGGACTATGATATCCCGCTTCAGTTCGTGAATATGAAGCGGTAGGCCGCGATGCTGGCGCTTCTGGCTTCCGTCTTCGTCATCTCGCTGTCCGGCGCCCTGATGCCCGGGCCGATGTTCGCCACAGTGCTGGCTAAAAGCTACAAGTCACCGTGGGCCGGCGCCCAGGCCTCGATGGGACACGCCGTCGTCGAGGTGCCTCTCATCCTGCTCATCTACTTCGGCGCCGCCGCTTTTTTCGACCAGGCCGCGGTCAGGTTCATCCTCGGCGTCGCCGGCGGCGGCATGGTGGTGTGGATGGGCGTCGGCATGTTCCGCGCCCGCAAATCCATCGCCTCCGGGCAGAAGGACACCCGCTACAACGCCTTCACCGCCGGCATCATGCTTTCGGCGGGCAATCCGTTCTTCATTCTGTGGTGGGCGACCGTTGGAGCCCTCCTGGTGCTGCAGGCGGCTGAATTCGGCTCAGGCGGCCTCTGGGCGCTAATCCTGACCCACTGGTCAACTGATTTGATCTGGCTTTCGGTTGTCTCCGGGCTGGTGTACAAGACCCACCGGCTGTGGGCCCCGGCCTTCCAGACGGCGGTGTTCACCGCTTGCTCGCTGCTGCTCATCGGCTTTGGCGGCTGGTTCATCGTTTCCGGCTTGCAGGCGGTTATTTGATGCGCTTATTTCAGAACGGATTATGACCGCCCGGAAAATCTCCGTTCGTCCTGAGCCTGTCGAAGGATGAACGGAGCACAAACAACCAAACGAGATACTTCTGGGTTTATATTCTAAGGTGTTCGGATGGCAGTTATTACACCGGACATACGGATAACCTCGAAGTCCGAATGTACGCTCATTATAACGGCACAATCCAAAGTTGTTACACGTTTAAGCGCCGCCCTTTGGCCCTGGTTTTCAGCCAGGAATTTTCAACTCGGGAAGAAGCCCTTTCGGTGGAACGAAGGATTAAGGGGTGGACCCGAAAGAAGAAGGAAGCCATGATCCGGGGCGATTGGGTCGAGGTGTCACGCCTGTCCAAGTCATCCGTTCATGGTTCGACAAGCTCACCACGAACGGATGAAAATGTTGAATTCCGTTTGGCCTGACGCGTCATGGCCGGGAGTCGAATAAGTGGCAAGGTCTAACCCATAAAGACCGTTTGTCCTGAACCTGTCGGAGGATGAACGGTCTGCGGTATATTCCTTCGCCTGGTTCGACAAGCTGACCGCGAACGGATTAATATGGTACTGACCCAAGGTAATCCCGGGAGGCGCGTATGAACGTCCGCGATATCTACAACAAAAAAGGCATCGTTTTCAGCTTCGAACTGTTCCCGCCCAAGACCGAGGAAGCGGCCGAAGAGCTGTTCACCACCATCAAAGACCTCAAGCCGCTGGAGCTTTCCTGCGTCTCCGTGACCTACGGCGCCGGCGGCTCGACGCGGGAACTGACCCATGACCTGCTCGTCCGCATCCACAAGGAGACCGATCTCACCGTCATCTCCCACCTGACCTGTGTCGGCTCGACGCGGCAGGAGATCTGCCAGATTCTGGAAAAATACCGCGCATCAGGCATCGAAAACATCCTCGCCCTCCGCGGCGACCCGCCCAAGGGGCAGACCAGCTTCGTGCCGGAGGTCGGCGGCTTCAGCTACGCCATCGAGCTGGTCCGGTTCATCAAAGACAATTTTCCGGAGATGGGCGTCGGCGTGGCCGGCTACCCGGAAGGCCACCCCCAGACCCCCAACCGCCTCACCGAGATCCAGTACCTGAAGGCCAAGGTGGACGCCGGGGCGGACTATATCTGCACCCAGCTTTTCTTCGACAACCGCGACTTCTATGATTTTCGCGAGCGCTGTGCCCTGGCCGGCATCGACGTGCCCATCGTCGCCGGCATCTCGCCTATCACCTCGGTCAAGATGATGAGAAGAATGGCCGACCTGGCCGCCGGCACCCATTTCCCGGCGCCGCTCTTACGCGCCATCGAACGGGCGGAGAACGAGGAGTGCGTCAGGGACGTGGGCGTCCATTGGGCGGCGGAGCAGGTGCGGGACCTGGTGGACAAGGGCGTTGACGGCATCCACTTCTACACTCTGAACAAGTCCGACGCCACCCTTCAGATCTACAAATCGCTGGGCGTTACAAGTTCCAAGAAACTAGCGTAGGCTATCATCGCTCAAGGGGTGCTCGCGCCAGCGTTTCCACCGTCTTCTCAACCCGCCGCGCCCGGGTCTCTGGCTTCTTCGCCTCGGTGATGTGCTCGACGTATTCCTTCTGGTGGCTGTAAGGCAGTTTGTTGAAATGGTCCCGGGCGGCCGGCCGGCTGTCCAGGGCTGTCGACAGGTCGGCTGGGATCTCCACGGCGCGTTCTTCGGAATCCATTTCCATCGTAACATGAATCGTGTCGCCGGTGGTTTTGCCCAGTGCTTTTCTCATCCCGGCGCTCAGGCCTATGACATGGCCGCCTGTCATGGGCTGGATGGTGCCCCGGTACTCCCGGTTATCGAACGTGCCCTTGACGGCCACTCGGGCCCTGGTGCCGAACACCTCTTTCACGTCGAACGGCACGTGGATATAAGCAGCCTTTGGGGCGTCGGGCGGGCTCTGGATGACGGCGTCGAACTCAGGCATCGGGGTTGCGGTCTCGGCCATACCATACCCTAACATTTCACGGTATTCAAGCCGCTTCACACTTGCGGGTAAACGCTGCCGCCTCTCCAAATTGTCATTCCCGCGCAAGCGGGAATCCATGGGGGTCGAATCGAGGGGCTCGCAGGGGGCGACTCACACCTTGCTCGTTTTCAATGCGACCGATAAAAAAATATGCGTCGAAAAACGACAAAAGTCGCTTGACGGAACACTGAACCGGGGTGCTATAATACCCGCCCGATGTACAGAACAAATGCTCTATCAGGCGCCGGGCACTTGACCGCGGCCGGCGGCGGCCGTCAGTCCCGGCTCGGATCGGCGCCTTGTTGTTTATTGTTGGGAGTGACTCGTTCTTGAAAACGAACCTTGCGTTCAGACCTAATTTAGAAGCTGTGACTCGTTTCGCAATAAAGTACTATGTCGTCGCAAAAACGAACCGCAGTTCACCTGTGATGCGCGGGAGAGTCGTTCCTTTCGTTTTCGAAAACGCCGGATTCCGGCTATGCCTGCCGCAGCATGCGCACAATTTCACCAAGCTTCGGTGTCTTGCCGTACATCAGCAGGAAAGCGCGGAAGACCTTAGCGGACAGAAGCAGCAGCCCTACAGTAGTGGCTGCCATGAGAGCCATGCTGGCGCCGATCTGCCAGAACGGAATCTCTGTAGCGCCGATGCGGATGATGGTAGCGATAGGCGCGGTGAACGGAAAGAGCGTCAGGAAAACCGCCGCCGGGTGGTCCGGGTTTTCCACCAGAAAGACCAGCCCCCACAGCGGCGATACCGCCAGCAGGCTGAAGATGGTGGCCAGCTGCTGGCTTTCCCGCACGGTGGAAGTAATGGAGCCGACGGCGGCCATGATAATGGCATACAGCAGGTATCCCAGGATAAAATACGCCAGGGCGACAGTGACAAAGTAGACCGACACCTCCAGCGCCCCCAGGATATCGGCAAAATTCTGGGAAGCCATATCGGCCAGGAAACGGGCAGACAGCAGCCACACCGCCATCTGCGCCAGCCCGGCGGCGCCCAGCCCCAGCACCTTACCGGTGATAAGCTCCCTGGCAGATACCGAAGACAGCAGCACCTCCATGACCCGGTTCTCCTTCTCCTCGGCCAGGCCTTGCAGCAGGTAGCCGGAGGAGGTGAAGATAGCCATGACCAAGAGGATGCTGAACAGGTACGGCAGGACCAGCGCCGCGAAGCCGCCCTGGTCCTCGGACGGCAGGCCGGTCTCCGGGTCAACGAGGATGCTGGAAAGGTTCAGAGGCACTTTTGCGCGGTCCAGCAGGTCCGGGGAGACCGCCGGGCCGAGCAGGTTGTCCAGCAGGAAGTCGCGGATGGCAACGAAGCGGTCGCCTGGCACTTCCAGTTCGCGGGACGGCGTGAAGCGGGCGACAGCGCCGCTGTCGAGGTAGTTCGGGTCGATGACGATATATTCGGCGATGTCTCCGGCGACAAGGGTGCTGTTGGCCGCCTCGATCGACTCAAAGCGGATGAACTTGATGAAGCCCTGCTCCTCGTGGCCGGCGATGACTGATGACGGGTCGACGTAACCGATTTCCACCGTCTCGGCCGGGCCAGGCTCGCCGCCGCCGGTGATGGCGGACAGGATTTCGCCGCCGGCGATGAAGACCAGGGCCAGCAGCGGGATGGCCAGGGTCATGATGATGAAGCCGGTGCGCCGGATGAGGGTCATGAATTCATGCTTGAAGATGATGGCGGTCTTGTTCATGGCTTCTTCACCACCCGGACGAAGATTTCATCGAGCGAGGGTAAAGCCACCTCAAAGCGCTCTACCGGGATGCTGCTTTGTACCAGAAGCTCTAAGATAGTCTGCGGCTCGGTGGCTCCATCCAGTTCAAGTTCGAAAGCCGGCCCGACGGCCCGCCGCTCGACGACGCCTGGCAGCGCTCCAGGCAGCGGGACAGGGCTTTCGATGATGACGGCATGGCTTTTATACTGGCGGCGGATGTCGGTCAACGCCCCGTAAAGGACCTGCTGGCCTTTGTTGATCATGAACAGCCGGTCGCACATTTCCTGGACCTCGTTCATGCGGTGGGTCGACAGGATAATGGCTTTGCCCTCGGCGCGGAGTTCCTTGATGGTCGTCTTGAGCAGGCGGGAGTTGACCGGGTCCAAACCGGCGAAAGGCTCGTCCAGGATGACCAGCCCCGGGTCGTGGGCGACGGTGACGACGAACTGGATGAGCTGGCCCATGCCCTTGGACAACTCCTCGATCTTCTTATGCCGGTGGTCGTAAAGGTCGAACTTCTTGAGCAGCGCTTGGGCGCGGCCGGCGGCGGCGGCGCGGTCGGCACCCTTGAGGGAAGCCAAATAGGCGATGGTATCCATGATGCGGAGTTTGCGGTACAGGCCGCGTTCCTCAGGCAGGTAGCCGATGCAGTTCTTGGACTTTTCGGCAAGATGCTCGCCCATGATGAGGATATCGCCGGAGTCCGGTTTGATGATATCCATCATCATCCGGATGGTGGTGGATTTGCCGGCGCCGTTGGGACCGATCAAGGCGAATATCTCTCCGGGGTTGACCTCGAACGATACCCCGTCCACCACCTTTTTCTCGCCGTAGGTCTTGGTGACGCCTGAAAGTTTTACTGCCTGCATGGTACCTCAACAATTACCCATTCGGTCATGGATGTGGAACCAATGATATTTGAATTGGATTCGGATGACAACCGCCGCCGGAACAGGAAAAAGCTGCCCATTAAACCAGCAGCCGGGGGATTACCCCGGCTGCTGTGGAGCAACGAAGACTTTTCGAGACTACTCTTTTTTGGCTTCGGCGCCTTCGGCGGCCGCAGCCGCTTCGGTTCCGGCCGGGGCGCCCTCGGCGGTCGGGGTGACTACCTCGGCCTCTTCAGCCTTGACCGAAATCTCGGAAACCTTTGCCACCAGCTGATCGCCGTCGGTCAGTATGGTGACCGCAGGATCGACGACCAAATCGCGGACGTGGATGGCGTCGTCGAGGTTTTCCAGCGTAGATAGGTTGACGCTGATAGTGGCCGGCAGTTTGGCCGGCAGGCTTTCAACTTCGATATGACCCATCGGGTGGACCAGGATGCGCCCCTTGGTCTTCAGCGCCGGAGCATCGCCGGTCAGGTGCAGCGGGATCTCGGCTTTAATTGGTTCATCCATATTCACCTGGTAGAAATCAACGTGCAGCAGGTCACCGCCGACGGGGGTCCGCTGGATTTCGCGGACGAAAGCCATGCGCGTTTTCTTGCCGCCGGCTTCCAGGGCTACCAGGCGGGTGGTGCCGGCCACGGCGATGACGCGCTCCAGTTCGCTGGTAGCGGCCTGAAGGGATTCCGAAGCCAGGTTGTGGCCGAAAAGATGGCATGGGGTGACGCCGGAACGGCGCAGGAAACGAGTCTTTTTACCGGTAGTGACTCGCGGTGAGAGCTTAACAGCTATTTTATCCATGAAAAGTTGACCTCCCTTAATTCAACAAACAAATGGTAATTAAAACAGAACCGGGTCGTTCCAGTCAACTAGAAACGTTATGTCAATCGCCGCGGTGGTAAAAGGGTGGGCGCCCCGGCTATAATAGTCCCTCTGCGGAGGTGTCATATCGTCGCCAACAGATCCGAGCGTTTTGCTTTTTACTCCCATCTGGGCGGCGCGGCCGCTTTTGTTATCGGTTTGCTGGTGCTGCTCGCCCTGACATGGGGCCGCTGGGACTACCTGGCGGTGATCACCGTTTACGGCGTGGCGGCTTCAATCCTGTTTTCCTTCAGCGCCGTTTATCATGCCCTCAAGCGAAAGGATAATGAGACCTCCATCTGGCGCAAACTGGATCACATAGCTATCTTCATCATGATCGCCGGTAGCTACACGCCGCTGGTTTATATCTACCTCGACGGCGCCTGGCGGTGGAGCATGATCGTCATTCCCTGGTCTTTAGTGGCTTTCGGCGTCTTTTTTAAGCTGTTCTGGATCCGGGCGCCGCGGGTGATTTCGCCGATTATGTACCTGGGCATGGGGTGGCTGGCGCTGGTGCCTCTCAGGGAATTGTGGCTCTCCATGCCGCCCCCCGCTTTCTGGGGCCTCGTCGCCGGCGGCGTCGCCTACAGCATCGGCGCTGTTATTTATGCCCTGAAACGCCCCAACCCTTTTCCGGGCGTCTTCGGCTTTCACGACATCTTCCACCTGTGGATCATCATCGGGGCGCTCATCCACTTCGGCGTCGTCCTGGGCGCGGTGCTCTAAACCGGGGAAAACCTCGAAATTACTCAAGCTTATGCTATAATCTCTAACGGCGCCGGGATGGCGGAACTGGCAGACGCAGCGGACTTAAAATCCGCCGACTTCGGTCGTGTGGGTTCGATCCCCTCTCCCGGCACCACCCAATATCGGTCTATGAGAGGCAACCGATGAAGAAGCGAACTCTGCTGATCGTTGTTTGTCTAATGCTGGCGCTGCTGGTGGCCGGCTGCGCCGCCGGCGCCAACCTGGCTGAAGACGTGCCGGTGAGCGGCGGCACGCTGGACGGTTTCTGGTCAGGGTTGTGGCACGGCTTCATCTCGCCGTTTACCTTCATCATCTCGCTGTTCTCCGATTCGGTGAACATTTACGAGGTGCATAACAACGGCGGCTGGTACAATTTCGGGTTTGTTTTCGGCTGCAGCATCATTTTCGGCGGCCCGGCCCGGGCTTCGAAGTCAAAAAAGAATTAGCGAAAGATTCTCGTCGGCGCTGTAAAAAAAGGGCGCCGGGCGGGTTCAGAATATAGTTTCCACCTGTTCCGGCGGCGCGCCGGCGGCTGTTTTCTCTGTTTTCGGCTTACTCGAGAACCGCGCCTTTAGCCCCGCGTACCACCTTTGCCACCAGGGGGTCCGGGGCGGTCTGCCGTCGGTGACCTGTTTCAACTGGCTTTCAAGTTGACGGATGCGCTCGGTCGCCGCTCCGAGCTGGGCGGCCAGCGCCAGGTTTTTCTCCTGCAGATCGCGAAGCACTGCCACGGCTTCCGAGGAGGCGCCGGCGAAGGGATCATGCCTGTCGAGGGCGGTAAAATTATCCGGGGTTTCAAGTTTTTTTAGATCGTCCGGCAGTTCCCGGATACGATATTCCTCGCCGAAAGGGCCGTTGACCAGATCAGCCCGCAGTTTGCCGGCCTTGATATAGCGGCGGATGGTGCGCGTCGAGACGCCCAACTTGGCGGCGGCCTGGGGAATGGTGAAGCTGGGCATACTGTTCATCGGCGTGGCATAGTGTATCCGGCCTGACAAGGGGGTGTCAAGGGGTTCAGCCGAATTGTTGCCAGCCAGATTGAGCGTAAAAGGCCGCAGATACGGCGATGAGGCTCACCAGTAGAAAGATTATAACCATCCTGCGGTCGTTCAGCGTGCTCCAGCCGAGCGAGTTGACACCGGCGTAGATTAATGCCCCGGAGGCTAAAAACACCAGCGCCCCTGCCTGAGGAAATCCATGGAACAGAATGACCGCGCCAGCGGCCAGGCACAAGCCGGCGGCAACAAGCTCGGCGAGAATGTGGAAAACGATATAGCCGCCGTTGACTACAGTGCGAAAGCCCCGGGGCAGCCGACCCGAAGCCCAGTAAATCAACCAGTAGGCCGGAATGCCGGCACCGATTATGACCATCAGGATGGCGAGGATGAAGTCCATCGTCCCAGGCTCGATCTTTCCTCGATGGAGGAGTCAATACTCCGTGTTATAATGGGGCACTAAACTAGGAGATGTCAATGGTTCGACCGATAGAAAAACGCACCCTTAAAAGTTTTTTCTGGCTGACCTTAGCCGGGGCGTTCGGGGGCTTCATGATCGCTATTCCCGGCATACTTATCGGTTCGAGGGTCCTTGCCGATAACAGTCTAGGCGGTTTTGAAGACCTGGTTGGCGCCTTGATGGGTATGGTCATCGGGTATCCCATCGGCGTAGTGCTGGGCATTCTGGTTTTCAGCAAGGTTTATAAATACCGGGGCACGATCTGGCTGGCGGTGTTAGGCGCAATAATCGGGCCGCTGATCATCCTCGGGTTAGCAGAGCCGCTCAACCTCAACGTCAATCCGGATGTCCTGCTGGGGAGCTATTTTCTGGTTACCGCGCTGTTGTCTTCAGCCGGATTCCATCTGATAAAAGCGTGATTGAACAAACCAGTGTTCTTGAGCGCGAGAAATAACTGGAGGCGACGACCGGATTCGAACCGGTGAATAGGGGTTTTGCAGACCCCCGCCTTGCCACTTGGCTACGTCGCCGTATCGAATCAGCCTGGAAAGCTGAATGTTTGAAAAGATGGAGCGGAAGACGAGGCTCGAACTCGCGACCTCCTCCTTGGCAAGGAGGCGTTCTACCACTGAACTACTTCCGCCCGTGACCGTTTTCTTTTTACACAGGTTGGTGCCGAGAGGGAGATTTGAACTCCCACGAGCTCATCACTCACTAGCCCCTCAAGCTAGCGTGTCTACCATTCCACCATCTCGGCCGCTGGCAGGAGTGGAAGGATTCGAACCCTCGACCGGTGGTTTTGGAGACCACTGCTCTACCAACTGAGCTACACTCCTACAACCACGATGTAGGCGCGGGTAATTAGCATAGCGTAAGCTCTTCGCGGTTGTCAACGGCCGGCGGCCGGCACGGTTGAAGCTTTTCCTATTTTATTCCCGCGGTAGAACTGCGGTATGACCAGCAGCGCCGCGATGGAGGAAAAGACCATCGCCACCCACATAACCGCCGCTGCCTGGATATGAATCAGCAGGGGCGAGAAAAAGAGCACCGACAGCCCCAGGGAAAGCCCAAAGGCGTTGGCGAGCACCGGCCGAGATACCGAACTGATGGCTGAGGCGACGGCTTGGTTTTCCGTCAATCCGGCTCGCCGGAAATAGTAGATACCGGAAATCAGGTGTATGGAATAATCCACGCCGACTCCGATGACGATAGCGGACAGGTTGGCGGTAAGAATGTTCAGATTGAAGCCGCTGACGACTAGGAAGGTCAGCACCACTCCGATGGTTAGGACAATGGGCAGCATGCCGACCAGGGCGGCCTTTAAACTGCGCAGGCTGATCACCAGCATCACAAAGACCAGCGCCAGCGCCAGTCCCAGGCTGCTTATCTGGCTGTTGACCACGATGCGGTTGAATTCATCAAAAAGCATCGGCATCCCGGTTAGAACCTGGACCGCGGGCTCGCCGGCAGTCCAGGTCTTGATATTCTTGATCTCATTAGTTTCAAGCCCGACCGGACGGACCAGCAGGCGAAAACCATTCTGGTTTGCCCAGGCTTTCATGCCATCTTCGCCAAGTTGGCCGATAAAAGCCTGAACTACCGCGGGGTTCTGAGGATACCCTGCGATGCCGGTAGTCATTCGGTTAAATCCGACGGCCAGATCGAACACCGATATCACGCTTTTAATGCCGGGCTGGGCTTCCAGCTGCCGTTCTACCGCCAGTAAACGGGCAGCCTCCACCGGGTTAAACAGGGCAGCCGAACCGTCGGAAGAAACCATCCGGCCGATTAACGGCTGGGCGCTGCCGAAGGTGGTTTCAATCCGCGCCGAAGCCTGGCGGATCTCGGAACTTTCTTTAAAAAACATCAACTGGTCGGACACGACCTCAAGCTTCGGGATAAACACCGCGGACGCGATTATCACGGCGACGCAGCCCAGGATGATAGGTACCCGGTGGGTTGAGGCTTGATTTATCATTTGCCCGAGCCTTCGGGATTCATCCGGCGGATGGACGGCTGAGATCTTCAGGTGGGAGATGAGCGCCGGCAGGAAGAAGATGGCTAGCAGACCCGCGTATCCGATACCCAGGGTAACGAAAATACCCATCTGGCGCATGGGTATTGCTTCGCTCCAGATGAGGGAGGCAAAACCGGCCATGGTTGTCAGTGTGGCTAAAATAATCGGCAGGCCGACCATTTTCAGGGTCAAACGGGTGGCTTCCATACTGTTCCCTGATTTGGCGAGGTTTTCCTGAAAATGGCTGACATAGTGCAGGCCGTAAGCCGACCCCATGACTATAATAAAAATTGGACTTATGACCGTGACCAGTGACAGCTCATGGCCGCTGTAGAAGATAGTCCCGAAAGTCCACAGGGCGCCGAAAGCCGCGGGCAGCATGGCCAGGGGCGTCAGCCGTTTGTGTCTCAAGATGAAATAGAAAACCAGCAGGATCAAGCCGATAGCGAAAGGCAGCAGGATAAACAAAATATTAGCCAGATAGCCGACAATGGTATCTTTTATTACCGGATTGCCGGCTATTGACAGCCGAAGTCCCGGAAAATCATCTATAGCGTGCCTCAAGCTATCGACAACCGGACCCGAATCCGCTCCGACCTCCAGGCCGACCACTACCACCGCGCTTTTACGGTCAGGGGAGAGAAACTGGTCGGTTAAAAAATATCGCTCGTCGATAAACCGGCCCAGGGCTTCGGCGTTGGATTGGATGAACTCGGCATCGACCGGTAAGAGGAGAGAGCCGGACAGCATCTGGGCTGGGATGTAGCCCTGGACCTGCTGAACGTCAGGAATCCGGCTACTCTGGGATTGAAAGTCAAACACCGCCAGCAGATTATCCCGTTCCAGAAGGCTCGCATCGCTTTCCACCAGCACGGTTACCGCCTCGCCGGTGCTGTATTCGACATTGAGTTGATGGTACGCAGCAACCTCCGTGTTGTCTGCATCGAAAAAATTGAGGAATTCGGTGTCCAGGCTGAAGCGGAAGAAGGACAGCAGCGCCGCCAGGTTGGTCAGGGCGACAATGGCGATGATGATTGTAGGGCGTCGGGTAACAAATCCGGCGATTTTATCCATAAGCATTGCCCCTTTCTAACTCGCGGCGGCGTTATGTCCGAAGATTTCAGGAATATCAGGCCGCAGACCGACCATTAAATTATCGATAAATTCATCAATAAATTGGTAACCAGTTAGTGTCTGCAGAGGAAAAACGTTTTCGCTGAACCGCAGCATGATAATGGTGGTGCTCAGGGCGCGAACGGTGACCTCGGTATTGTGCGGCCGCAGCCTGCCCATGAGCACTTGCCGCAGAAAATAACCCTGGATAACCGGCAGTCCCCGCTGGATCATGCCTCGCCAGGCATCGGCGACGGATCCGTTTGATGTGCCTTCCCGCAGAAAGATGCGCACCAGATCCAGACGCTCGCCGAGCAGGTCGTAGAAATGCCTGGCGAGTTTTCTAATGAATTCGGCAGCCGGTAAGGCTTCGTATTGTTCGATAAAACGGCGGACATCGCCGATTGGCCCGAAACGCTCTACTACAGCGTTAAGCAGGTCTTCTTTACTGGGGAAATAATGGTACAACAGGGCTGGCGAAACGTCGGCGGCGGCGCCGATATCCTTGATGGTCGCTCGTGAAAAGCCGAGTTCGGCGAATACCCTCAACGCAGCGCTGACCAAACGCTGCCGGGTGGCCTCGCCCTTTGTAATCCTGCCGTCGGTCTTGTCGGGGCTCATAATTGACTGAGTAGTCAATTAATTATGTCACCAGATCAAGAATAAAACAAGACCTTGGGGATAAAAAGTTTATGTAAACGGCGGATCAGCCGCCCGGCGCGGCGATTCCGCTCAGAGTATTTTCCACCAAATGGGAGATGAACTCATCGGGGCGTGTCCGGTTGGGGAACGCGGTCGCGGTGCCCCGGAGAAGGACAATGGTATACGCCAGGGTCCGGGCTGAAACATCGGTGTTGTGAGGCCGCAGTTCGCCCAGTATAACCCGTTCGTCAAGGTAGTTCTGGAACAAGGAGATGCCCTCGTTCATAATGCCACGCCATATTCTTGGTACAATGGGGTGGCTTTGCGTTTCGTGGAAAAATATGTTCATCAGGCTCTCTTTTTGACCTAAAAGCTCGAAGAACTGTTTTCCCACCACCTTAAGAACTTTCCGGGCCGGCTCATTGTGGAGAGTGCTGAGCAGGGTTTTAAGTTGGGGCATGAAGCTGTGGCGCTCCACCACCGCTTCCAATAGCTTATCCTTGCTCTTGAAGTAGTGGTACATCAGTCCTTGAGCGACGCCGGCGGCAGCGGCCAGTTCGCGAACCGAGGTTTTGTCAAACCCTTTTCTGGCGAAGACCTGAAGGGCGGTATCGATGAGTTGCTGGCGGCGTTCTTCAGCCTTTTCGTCGCGCCAGGTTGCGCGTCGGGGGGTTTCAGGTTTCATTGAATGTTCACTCATCGGCCGGATTATATTAGGGGGTGGTCAGGGTGTCAAGGCTTGCTGATCTAATAACTGTGAATAAAAAAGCCGAGCGTTGAGACGCCCGGCTTTTTGAATGCTTGTTCTAGACTTGTTAGGCTTTGCCGATTTTGAACATCTTGGTGCCGCAGACGGGGCAAACCCCTTGAGTAGCGGGCCGGCCGTTCTTCATGGTGATGGCCTTGGCGCCCTTCATCACTCTCTTGGTGCGGCATTTCATGCAATAACCTTCCATCAAATAGCCTCCTTCGCAGATTTGAATATACGATAGCCCAAGCTAACACGATTGTCAAGACGTTTGAGGGAAATATTTTTATAGCTGAGTCGAGGCATTTTCTCCGCTCAGGCGACGGTTGGAAGAACTCCGATCAATTCCAGACCCTTGATGACCATGTTCACCGCCAGAGCCGCCAGAAGAAGGCTGAAAACACGGGAGACAGCACGCAACCCGCCCCGGCCCATGACCCGCATGAAGAAACCGGCGGCGACAAATGTGGCCCAGGCGATAAATATGTTTAGCCCGAAAGAGATAAGTACTATGTAGAGGTCGAATTGGGTTGACAGCAGCAGGAGGGTGGTGATTGTCGCCGGGCCGACCGTTAGAGGGGTGCCTATCGGGACCACGGCCACCATTTCTTCTTTGATAGCTTCAACCATATGCCCGGTGGTCATATAACGGACAGCGAAGATCATCAGGATTATCCCGCCGGAAATGGCGAAGGCGCCGACGGAGATGTCCATGGCACTCAGGATGAATCGGCCCAGGAACAAGAAAATCAGCCCGACGCCGGCAGCGGTAACGGTAGCCAGGTTTATGATCCGGCGGCGTTCTTCCCGGGTGGAATCTTCGGTCAGCGCGATGACAAATGGCAGATTGCCGATGGCATCAATGACGATGAAAAGGGGGACGAAGGTAAGGAGGAAGGGCTGCCAGAAATCGGCCATCAGATAGACGTAAAATCCTTCCGGGCGGGATCGATTCTCATTATATTCCGGTTCGCGGAAGCTTTACAACCGAATTAAAAACGAGGCTCAATAGTACCGCGGGTGACATTCGACAGTGGCAGCATTATGGTCCTGCCAGGTTTGCGATTCAAATAACTTTTGGTGTACTCGCTGGGGAAAGAATAGACAACTTGAACCCTGGGATGTTCAAGCCAGAAGACGAAGATGCCGACTGTTTGCGGTTTGGTGCCGAACGGCCCGATGATCATGTTGGCGGTAGTTTTGAACTCCTCGTATATCGATTCAAGCGTGTTTCTGATGTGGTATGGCGAGTCGGCAGCCACCTGTCGGATTTCCACATTGGGCTGGGCTAGTAAAACCTCGTTATTTTTTTCGGCGTAGCGCAGGTATTCGTCGTTGCCATCCCTGGGCGTGGTGATCAGGCAAATAGTGCGTACGGGGTTGAATTGCTTCCAAACGGACAGTGAACGTTCAGCCTCGAAGCCTAAGAACAGAACCAACACCGTTTCTTTTTCTATCGAGAAGGACCCGAAGAAATTGGCGATGGTGGTGATCTGGTGGACGCCTTGAGTGAGACGCGACGGGGCGTAAGTTTGAGTGGTATGGATGATCCGGGGCAATCCCATGTTCAACTCGGCCACCAGGTAATGCAGCAGGCCGAGCAGGTAAACCTTGGAGAATCCGGAGATGTCGAGGGTGATGAACGGCTCTTCGATATCCTTGGGACGGCAGCGTTTCCAAATGGCCTTGAGCTGATTTATGCCTTCAACCGGGTCTTCACGCTGGCATCGGATAACAAAAACTCCTTCGGACGTTTTACGTGAGAGTACGGATTGGATTTTCAGTAAATTGGCGTCTATTGCCGGCTGGTATCGGGATTCTTCAATGACGAAGATGATGGAGTAACGCACCCTGAAGTTCCCGGAGAGGCGTTCTACCGCCGAAATGCTCCGATCTTCGAAGGAGGCGCAGCAGATCAAAAGGTCGTCCGCGCCGTACTCGTTCAGCCGGCCCAAACTTTCGACAACAATGGGTTCATCGGCAGTCCGCATGCGGCGTTCACCCGTTCCGGAAAATCATCGCCAATATAAGACGCTCAAAATTAAAAGTCAACCTGACCAATCGTTGCGCTTGCCTCGTTTAAGTATGAGGCTAAGTTTGTTGCTATAATACACCCATGTTGTTTTTCGCCTACGGCGCCGCCCTGTCCCGCCGATACATGGCTGAACGTTGTCCCGGATGCAAACCAAAGGTATCAGCCACCCTGCCGCACTATCAATTAACCTTCACCGGATGGTCCAGGGTTTTCCGCGGCGGAACGGCGTCGCTCAAGCCGCTGCGGGGATCGCAGGTCAAAGGCGGCATCTACGAGGTTCCCGAGGCTTGGCTGAAAAAGCTGGATGCCGCCGAAGGCTTCCCGGCGCAGAACGCTAAAATAAACCTCCTGGTAAACACCGAGACTGGTGAATCGCTTAGTTGTTTCACCTATGTAGCGGCGCATCAGACCGCCGAGAGCAAGCCGGCCCCGGAATATCTAACGATATTACAGCAGGGCTATCGAGACTGGGGGCTGGTGTAGGCTGAAATCTGGATTTCACTTACGCAATCTGAAACGGATTTGAAAATATTTGCCGCCGCAAAATAATTCCTAAGGCATCACCCGGGAAATTCACCCTGCTACACGGCTGAAATCATATCCTTTAACGGCTGCTCATCAATCACCGGACCAACCACCGACAGACGGAGCTTTTCCGTTCGGATGAGGTCTTCGGCCAGGTTCCTGAGATCGTCAAGGGTAACCGCATCGATTTTGTGAATGACGTCCTCCGGGGTTAAAACCTCGCCGGTCAGTATCTCTTGGCCGCCCAGCCAGGAAGCTACATGCCGGGAGTCCTCCAACCGCAACGCCAGCCGGCCCTTGGACAACTCCTTAGCCTTTGATAATTCGTGAGGCGTTAAAGTTGTTTTCAGTAAATCGAGTTCTCTGATAACAGCGCTGACAGCCTTTCCCAGGTTGGACGGGTCGACGCTGGCGGCTACGGTCAAGGCTCCGGTATCCTGCAGGAAATCGGTGTAGCTGTGAATGGCATAAGCCAGTCCCATCCTGTCGCGGATCTCGGTAAACAGGCGGCTGCTCATACCTTCGCCCAGTATCACGTTCAGGAGGCTCTCGACATAACGGCGGGGATCCGCGATGGACAGCGCCGGCAGGGCAAGCAGGAAATGGTCCTGCTCGATATCGCGCTTCTCCACTACCAGGCGGCGGCCGTTGGCCGATACAAACGGCATGAAGACCGGTGCCGCCGCGACAGGCTGCCAGGCGCCCATTTTGTCATTGACTACGGCGATAACGTCCTGATGGCTGACACCGCCGGCTATGGCAACCACGGTGTTACCCGGAAGATAATGGCGGCCCATATAGTCCAGCAGATCATCTCGGGAGACAGCGTTGACTGTGTCCTCGGTGCCGGCGATATCTCGGCCCAGCGGATGATCCGGCCAGAGCACGGTGTCGACCAGTTGACAGGCTTTCTGGTCCGGCTGATCCTCCGACATGTGGATTTCTTCCACAATGACCTGGCGTTCTTTTTCGATGTCGCCGTCGTCGAAGCGTGAATGGAGCAGGATATCGCACAGAGTGTCAAGGGTGGACGCGAAGTGGTCACAGGAGGCTTTAGCCCAGTATACCGTGGTCTCACGGTCGGTGCCGCCGTTAAGGATGCCGCCGACTCCCTCAACGGATTCAGAGATATCTCGCGAAGTCGGCCGTTTCTCGGTGCCGCGGAAGAGGACGTGTTCAATGAAATGAGAAATTCCGGCCTGTTTGTCCGTCTCGTATCGGGATCCCGTGCCTACAAAGATGCAGATGCATGCCGAGCGGGTGTTGGGCATTTCCTGGGTCAGCAGCCTGAGGCCGGATGGGAGCACTGTCTTCTGGAACATTATTGAACCTCTAAGGAGATTTTACCTTGTTAACTTCTAGTAACAAAATCGGATAGATTGACTGACGGCTGGGGCGGTTGGTGCTGTAACAGAATTATATTTGTCGAAGGTTATCTAATTGGGGGAGAATGAAGTTAGTGGCAAGCTGGGGTAGATATCCAGGTCCAAGCCTGACCGCTCCCCTTTTGCCAGGTGAAAGCAGCCGCAGCTGGCGATGAAGGCGGCGTTGTCGGTGCAGAGTCTTAACGGGGGGATAAGCACCGGCAGCGGTGAGTCGGCGAGAAATTTCTGCCGCAGGCGGGAGTTGGCGGCAACACCGCCCGCCACAAGAATCTGGCGCACGCCCAGTTCCTCGGCCGCGGCGACCGTCCTTTTGACCAAGATACCCACCACGGCTTCCTGAAAGCTGGCGGCGGCATCGTTTGGCGAATCAATCTGGGCTGTTTCAGCCAGCCGGTAGAGGGCTGTTTTAAGCCCGGAAAAGCTGAAATCGAAACTGCCGCGGATGATATTGCGGGGCAGCCTGAGGGTCGGTCTCCCCAGGCCGGCGGCTTTTTCGACCGCAGGACCGCCGGGGTAACCAAGGTTCAAGAGTCGAGCGGCTTTGTCGAAGGCTTCACCGGCGGCATCGTCCCGGGTACGGCCGACCAACCGGTAGTCGCCGTGGCCTGTCATCAGCATCAGGTCGGTGTGGCCGCCGGAAACGATGAGCGCCAGCGCCGGGAACTCCGGAACGCTACCCGTCAGCCAGTTGGCGTAAATGTGTCCCTCAAGGTGGTTGATGCCAATCAAGGGTTTATCCAGAGCCATGGCGAGAGCTTTGGCGAAATTGACGCCTACCAGAAGCGACCCGGCCAGTCCCGGGCCGCAGGTTACCGCCACGGCGTCGATTTCGGCCAGTTTCATCGAGGCGCCGTCCAGGCATTTTGCCACCACCGGCGCCATCGACAGCAGGTGCTGGCGGGAGGCGACTTCGGGCACCACGCCGCCGTACCGGGCGTGGATATCTACCTGGGAAGCCACCTCGCTGGCGATTACACTTATCCCGTCTTCGACGATGGCGGCCGCCGTTTCGTCACACGAACTTTCGATGCCTAATACCCGCATGGGCGTATTATAGCAGACCAGATACCTGGCAGACCTGCAGTATATATAGCTATAACATACATGATATCTTAGTATTCAGCGAGAAAAGGCGAAAATACTTGCAAAAAGGCTATGGAAATTCCTGTGAACAGGTATAAATCGTTGCCGAATGCCGCAGAATGGGTTGCCGTCGTCGGAGACATAGGATATTATTGGTGATGTTAGCAGTCTCGGGCTGAGACTGCTAAAAAATTGAGTAAAAAGAGAGAAAAGAAGGAGGCATTCATGGCAATCAACGTGCAACCGCTGCAGAACTTCATCCTGGTTAAACCCGGCAAAAAGGAAGAGATGCGCAGCGGCATCGTCATCCCGGACACCGCTCAGGAAAAAGCCCAGGAAGGGCAGGTAGTCGCCGCCGGCCCCGGCCGTCTTGGCAAGGACAACACGCGCGAGGTAATGGATGTAAAAGTCGGCGATTATGTGATCTATCCCAAATTCGGCGGCACCGAGATCAAGGTCGAAGGCGTAGAGATGATCATCATGCCGGAAAATCAAGTTCTGGCCAAGAAAATCTACTAAACGGCAACGAGAAAGAGGATAAGGAGAAAAAATGGCGAAACAGATCATTTTTGGCGATCAGGTTAGGAAATCCCTGCTCAAGGGTATCAACACCCTGAGCGACACCGTGAGAGTGACCCTCGGCCCTAAAGGCCATCCGGTTGCCCTGGCTAAGGCTTGGGGAGCCCCCACCGTCATTGACGATGGTGTGACCATTGCCCGCGATATCGACCTGCCGGATCCTTTCGAGAACATGGGCGCCCAGATTGTCAAAGAAGCGGCTTCCAAGACCAATGACGCTGCCGGCGACGGCACCACCACCTCCATCATGCTTGCCCAGGCTATTATCAACGAGGCGTTCAAGAACATCACCGCCGGCTCCGAGCCGATCGCTTTGAAGCGCGGCATCGAGAAAGCAACTGAAGTAGTTGCTAAAGAGCTCAAGAAAATGTCCACACCTATCCGCGGCCGGGAGCAGATTGTTCAGGTCGCCACCATCACGGCTAAGGATCCTGAAATCGGCGAGCTTATCGCTGATGTCATGGAGAAGGTCGGCAAAGACGGCGTTATTACCATCGAGGAATCTAAAGGCCTCAAATACCAGACCGACTACGTCGAAGGCCTGCAGTTCGATCGCGGTTACATCTCCGCCTACTTTGTGACCGATACCGGCCGCATGGAAGCCAACCTCGATGAGCCGATGATCCTTATCACCGACCGCAAGATTGAGACCATGGGCGACCTGCTGCCTGCCCTGGAGAAGATTCTTCAGTGGACCAAGACCCTGGTTATCATTGCCGAGAACGTCGAGGGAGAAGCCCTGGCCACCCTGGTGGTCAACAAGATGCGCGGCAACTTGAACGTCCTGGCTGTCAAAGCCCCCGGTTTCGGCGATCGCCAGAAGCAGATGCTTGAAGACATCGCCGTCTTGACCGGCGGCCGCGTCATTTCCAAGGAAGCCGGACGCAAACTCGAGTCGGTCACCGAAGAAGATATGGGCCGCGCCCACCGCGTGACCACCAACAAAGACAAAACGGTCATCATTGACGGCGCCGGCACCCCCGAGGCCATCAAAGACCGCATCAAGCACATCAAAGCCCAGATCGACGAGGTCGAGAGCGCCTTTGACCGGGAGAAGCTGCAGGAGCGGCAGGCCGCTCTGGCTGGCGGCGTGGCCGTCATTGCCGTGGGCGCAGCTACCGAGACCGAGATGAAAGAGCGCAAAGCCCGCGTCGAGGATGCCCTGGCCGCTACCCGCGCCGCTCTCGAAGAGGGTATCCTGCCCGGCGGAGGCGTCGGTTTGATCAACGCCCTGCCCGCCCTTGACAAATTGAAGCTGCAGGACGACGAGGAGACCGGCGTTTTGATCGTAAAACGCGCCCTGCCGACCCCGGTCCGGTGGATTGCCAATAATGCCGGCCGCGACGGTTCGGTCATCATCGACAAAGTCCGCACCTCACCGCCCGGCGTCGGCTACAACGCCGAGACCGACGAGTTCGGCAACATGGTCGAAATGGGCATCATTGATCCTACCATGGTGGTCAGGTCTGCTCTGGAAAACGCCGCCTCGGTGGCCAATATGGTCATCATCACCAACTCCCTGGTGGCGGATATCCCGGAGAAAAAGGTTGAGGCTCCGCCCCCGTCCGAGTACTAGCAAATATAGACTCCTTTCAGAAGAGAGCCGCCCCTTAAGGCGGCTCTCTTCTTTGCCCCGAAAAATGGAATCAGCGATTACGACAGCCGATTCCGATCCGCTGAATTGAAGTAATGACGGTGTAACGATTGTCCAGTCGTTAAGATCGCGATATAATTATGCGTTGTACTTAAGTATTAGGACTGTGAATGCACGAACTGGCGGTGACCCAGAGCCTTCTTGATATCGTTCTCAAAGAAGCCGGAAAAGCCGGCGCTATAAGAGTGAACACTGTTACCCTGGTCATCGGTGAACTTTCCGGCCTGGTTGACGACTCTATCCAGTTCTATTTCGACTTTATGACAAAAGGTACAATCGCCGAGGGATCTAAGCTTCATTTCAAACGTGTCTCCGCCAGAATGAAATGCCGCGCTTGCGGTGAAGAGTTCATCACCACACCCAACGAGTGGATTTGCCCCAAATGCGGGCAGTGGCAGGCGGAGGTCATAGCCGGCAAAGAATTTTATGTCGATTCGATCGAGGTGGACGATGCAGATAAAAGTACTTAAGGACATAATGGCCGCTAATACGGCCACCGCTGACGTCAATCGCGCCCGCCTCGATAACCATGGCATTCTGGGAGTCAACATCATGGCTTCGCCCGGCGCGGGGAAGACCACGTTTATCTTGGCTACGATCGACGGATTTCGACCCGATGCTCGCGTCGGCGTGATCGAAGGCGATATCGCCTCCCAGATAGACTCCGAGAAGGTTGCCCAGAAAGGCGCGCCGGTAGTGCAGATCAACACCGGCGGCGGTTGCCATCTGGACGCTGGGCAGGTCTCCGCCGGCCTGGATAACCTGCCTCTAGAAAATATCGATGTACTCTTCATCGAAAACGTTGGCAATTTGGTCTGCCCGTCTGAATTCAAACTCGGCGAGCACCTTCGGGTAGTCCTGCTCTCCGTGCCGGAAGGCGACGACAAACCCTTCAAATACCCCGGCATGTTTGCGTCAGCGGATGCCGTTGTCGTCACCAAGACAGATATTATGCCCTACTTTGACTTCGATCTGGGTAGATTCACCCAGTCGGTCGAAGGTCTGAAACCAGGTATCCGGGTCTTTCCCCTCTCCGCCCGAACGGGGGATGGCTTCAGCGACTGGATTGCCTTCCTGAAGTCATGCATACAAGGACGAGGCAGTTAACGTGCCTCAAGTCAGCACCTCACAGCGCCTGGCTATTGCGGTCAAAGGTGTTGTCCAGGGGGTGGGCTTCCGGCCTTTCGTTTACCAGCTGGCGCGCCGCTACAGCCTGACCGGCTGGGTGACCAACACCTCCGGAGAAGTCCGCATCGAGGTTGAAGGTTTACCAGAAGCAGTTCAAGCCTTTCGCAGAAGTTTGGAGGCCGAGGCGCCGCCGCAGGCTCACATTACAGGTATTATGTCAATAGGGGTGGCACCGGCTGGATATGACCGATTCGAAATCCGCGCCAGCCTGATTGAAGCCGGTAGATACCAGCTTATCTCCCCGGACCTGGCCACCTGCTCGGACTGCCGCCGGGAGATTTTCGATCCAGAGGACCGGCGCTTCCACTACCCCTTTACCAATTGTACCAACTGCGGGCCGCGCTTCACCATCATTGAAGACATTCCGTACGACAGACCGTTGACCACGATGAACGTTTTCCCCATGTGCCCGGAATGCCGCCGCGAATATGAAGACCCGCTGGACCGGCGTTTCCACGCCCAGCCTAACGCTTGCCCGGTTTGCGGACCGAAACTCTGGCTTGTGGACAACGCCGGGCGGCACATAGCGGCTGCCGATGTTATCGAAAAAGCCGCAGAACTGTTTCGGCAGGGTCAGATACTGGCTGTCCGAGGCCTGGGAGGTTTCCTGCTCGCCTGTGACGCGACCAACCAGACGGCGGTTGAAGAATTGAGACGGCGCAAGCGGCGGCCGGCCAAACCATTCGCCGTGATGCTGTCCAGCCTGGACGAGATCGAACCCCGCTGTGAATTATCGGTGGAGGAAAGGCAGCTTTTAATCTCGGCGAAGGCGCCTATCGTTCTTCTCAGATTGAAAGAAGGTACAGATATCGCCTCAGCAGTCGCCCCCGGGCTGAAATATTTGGGCGTCATGTTGCCCTACACACCGCTCCATCACTTGATTATGACTGGCGCCGGCCGACCGCTGGTGATGACTTCAGGTAATCTTTCGGAAGAGCCCATCGCCAGGGACAACGACGAAGCTTTGTCCCGGCTTGGCGGCATCGCCGACTATTTTATCCTCCACAATCGCGAAATATTTTCGCGCTACGACGACTCGGTGGTCATGCATGAAGCCGGCGAAAAGCGGATGCTGCGGCGAGCCCGCGGCTTTGCGCCCTACCCGGTGAGGTTAACTTCTACGGTACCGCAGATTCTGGGCGTCGGAGCGCAAGAAAAGAATACCTTTTGCCTGACCCGCGACGACAATGCCTTCGTCTCACAGCACATCGGCGATATGGAGAATCTCGAAACAATCGAGCATTTCGAACAAACGTTAAGCCTGTACAAAAGAATATTCCGCATCGAGCCGCGGACCATTACCTGCGACCAGCACCCTGATTATGCCACCTCCAAATGGGCGGCCGAAGAATCGGCCAGACTTGATATTCCGCTGGTTAAAGTCCAGCATCATCATGCCCATATTGCTGCCTGTTTGGCCGAAAACAGCGTTTCCGACAAGGTCATAGGCGTGGCTCTGGACGGTACCGGCTACGGCTCCGATGGAAACATCTGGGGCGGGGAGTTTTTAATTGCCGACGCCGCAGGCTTTAATCGAGCTGCCCACCTGGAGTACCTCCCCCTGCCCGGGGGAGAGGCGGCGGTTAAAAAGCCATACCGCACCGCCGCCGGTTATCTTTACCGTCTTTTGGGCGCCGAAGGATTGACACGGGCAGCCGCCTGTCTAAGGGGTGTCGATGGGTCGGAACTCGACCTGATCAAGCACCAAGTCGACCGCGGCTTGAATACTCCGGAGACCTCCAGCGCCGGACGGCTATTCGATACTGTATCCGCGCTGCTCGGGGTGCGACGAGAAATTCAATACGACGCCCAGGCCGCGGTTGAGTTAGAGATGGCCGCCAACGGAATCGAGACCGGCGGCAGCTACCCCTTTGACATCGCTGTGGAGGCTGGGCACCGGGTCATCCGGCTGCGTCGGCTATTCGAGGGTCTCCTTGATGATATCGAGGGAGGAGTTATTGGAGTACCCGAAATGGCGGCACGCTTCCACAACACTATTGTTGACATAATCGTAAAAGTGTGTGAGATTATTAGAAGCGATACCGGGTTGGACTTGGTGTCTTTGTCCGGAGGTTGTTTTATGAACCGGCGGCTGCTGAGGCGCAGTATCGAACGCCTGGGGCAAGCCGGTTTCCGGGTTTATGCACATAGGGAAGTACCGACTAATGACGGCGGCATTTCCTTAGGACAGGTTTTCGTCGCCGCGAGTTATGTAAAGAACATTTAGTTGGAGGTTGGATATGTGTTTGGCTGTCCCGGCTCAAATCGTTAAGATTGACGGCGTTATCGCCGAGGTGGATATGGCGGGTACCACCGTCCGCGCCAGTCTGGTGATGGTGCCGGAGGCCAAGATCGGCGATTACGTGCTGCTGCATACCGGCTTTGCAATTCAGGTGCTGGATGAGCACGAGGCGCTTGAGACGTTGAAACTCTTTAAAGAGATGGAGATGATCCCGGAGGCCTCATGAAGTTTGCCACCGAGTTCCGCGATTCGGCGCTGGCCAAGAAACTCCTCGACGGCATTCGCCGGAAATCCACCAAACCGGCCAACATCATGGAGTTTTGTGGCGGGCACACCGTGGCCATCTTCCGCTTTGGCCTGCGTGATTTGCTTCCTCCGCACTTGAAACTGCTGTCCGGGCCGGGTTGCCCGGTATGCGTCACCTCGACGGCCGATCTAGACAAGGTGATGGCTCTCGCGCTAATTCCGGGCGTTACGATCACAACCTTCGGCGACCTGATCAAGGTGCCGGCCAGCTACGGATCTCTCGATCGCGCACGTGCCGCCGGCGCCGACGTCCGCACGGTATATTCCACCCTGGACGCCTTGGACATCGCGCGTAATAACCCGGGCAAAAAAGTGGTCTTCGTCGGGATAGGTTTCGAGACGACCGCGCCGACGGTGGCCGCCGCCATCCTTCAGGCCGATGCCGAAAAACTGCAAAACTTCTCAGTCATTTCCCTGCATAAGGTCACGCCGCCGGTTACCCGGGCCCTTCTTGATACCGGCGAGGTAAAGATTCAGGGCATCATCTGCCCCGGTCACGTTTCAGCGATCATTGGCGCCGACGCGTGGTATTTCATCCCCGGCCGATACGGCATCGCTTGCGCTGTCTCCGGCTTCGAACCGCTGGACATTCTCCATTGCGTTGATATGATTGTCGACCAGATAGAGTCCGGCGCTCCCCGTGTACAGACAGCTTACAGCCGGGCCGTCAGGGCTGAAGGCAACCCCCAGGCGCTGGCTATGCTCGACCGCGTTTTCGCAGTCGCCCCTGCCGACTGGCGGGGTGTCGGCAGTATTCCAGAGAGTGGTTTGGTAATACGGGAAGAGTTCGCAGTTCATGATGCCGAAAAGGTATTCGACATAAAGCTCGAACGAGAACCGCGGGAGCCGGCCGGCTGCCTCTGCGGCGAAGTTATCCGAGCGGTCAAGACGCCTGAGGATTGTAAGCTGTTCCGCAAAGTCTGCACCCCGGAGAACCCGGTCGGCCCGTGTATGGTCTCAAGCGAAGGTTCCTGCGCTGCTTATTATCATTTCGCCGGTACTATCGAGTAATATTAATTCGAGTCTCGGACACGGAGTTACCATTTGGACGCGAATAAAACAGTGCTGCTGGCCCATGGTTCCGGCGGCAAACTATCCCAGGAACTGGTGCGGAAGATGTTCGTCGGTGAATTGGCCAACGAAACATTGTCCAGGCTGGACGACGCCGCCTGTTTCAGTCTTAACGGGGGAAGGCTAGCTTTTACCACCGACAGCTATGTGGTCAGCCCGATATTTTTTCCCGGTGGCGATATCGGCAAGCTTGCGGTTTGCGGTACGGTTAATGATCTGGCTACAGCCGGGGCGGTTCCGAAGTTCCTCAGCCTCGCATTCATTATTGAGGAAGGGTTGCCTTTGGAAGACCTGGCAAGGGTGGTCAACAGTATCAAAGCCGCTTCCTCGGAGGCCGGCGTTTGCGTCGTTACCGGAGATACCAAGGTGGTCAACCGGGGTAAAGCTGACCGACTGTTTATTAACACCTCCGGTGTGGGTATTGTGCCGGACGGCATTAATATATCTGGCTGCAATGGCAGGCCGGGCGATATAGTTATGTTAAGCGGCAGCATCGGTGATCACGGCATGGCGATCATGGCACAACGGGAAGGTTTCACCTTCAAGTTGCCGGTAGAAAGCGACTGCGCTCCCCTGAACGGCATGGTTACGGCTATGCTTAAGGCATCAAAGAATATTCATACGCTGCGCGACCCCACCCGCGGCGGCCTGGCCACCACTTTGAATGAGATTGCCGCTCAATCGAACGTTGGCATAGACATCGACGAGACGAAAATACCGGTCAAAGACGCCGTCCGAGCCGCCTGCGAGCTTCTGGGCTTTGACCCGCTCTACGTGGCTAACGAAGGCAAAATGATCGCCATTGTCGCTCCTGAAGATGCCGATAAAGTCCTGGAATCGATGCGGCGCAATCCCTACGGTGGCGAGGCATCAATTATTGGCGAAGTGGTAAACGGACATCCAGGCCGTGTGGTGTTGAAGACCGCCCTAGGCGCCAGACGCATCTTGGACATGTTATCCGGAGAATTGTTGCCCAGAATCTGTTAAATTTTACCTTCAGAAAATTGTCTAGGGTGATTTGACATTTCATCCTAGTGCAACCTTCTCGTAAAAGTGTTATTATCAGTCAAAAGTTGCTTTTATCCTGATTAGCGCACAGCTTGTAATGGAAAATACTTATTTAATCCTACTCGTTATCTGCCTGCTTCTTTCCGCTTTTTTCTCAAGTTCGGAAACGGCTTTTATCTCCCTTTCCAAGTTTCGCCTGCAAACGATGCTTGACGAAAAAGTGAAAGGCGCCGACACTGTTGCCCGTCTGGTGGAAAAACCAGAAAGACTGCTGTCTACCGTATTGTTGGGTAACAACTTTGTCAACATCGCCGCTTCAGCTTTAGCTACGGTAATCGCAATCGACGTCCTCGGTGAAGAATACGGAGTACTGGTTGCCACCATCGCCCTGACCGTTGTCATTCTGATTTTTGCCGAAGTGACGCCGAAGACAGTCGCAACACGGCATTCCGAGAAGATCACCCTGGCCTTTGCCCGCCCGATAAGCTTTATTGCCTGGTTATTTACCCCCGGAGTCACTTTTTTATCATGGGTAGCATCAGGTTTCATGCGCCTGTTTGGCGGCGGCCAAACCTACCACCGCTCTCTCTTCAACGAGGAAGAAATCCGCTCAATGATCGATGTCGGCCACAAGGAAGGGACAGTGAAGATGGCGGAGGCAGAGATGCTGCATGCCGTCTTCGATTTTCGCGACCGGCCGGTGTCCGAGGTACTGGTGCCGCGGCCGGAGGTGGTGGCTGTTGAAAAAGGCAGTTCGATGGAGGCGTTTTTCGAAATTTACGAGAAATCTCCGATGTCCCGTTTCCCCGTCTACGAGGAGAACATGGACAATGTCGTCGGCATCCTTTCGATCAAGGATGTGTTGATGGCTCAGGCGCGGGGTGAGGTCAAGCCGGAAGATTCGGTCGACGGCCTGATGCGCCCCGCCTATTTTGCCCCGGAATCCAAAGCTATCGGCGAGCTATTCAACGAGATGCGCGACAAGAATTTCCGCATGTGCGTGGTCATTGATGAGCACGGCGGGACCGCGGGCATTGTCTCCCTGTCCCGGCTGATGGAAGAGATCGTAGGACCGGTCGGCGATGAACTGTCCCGCGCCGAAAAGGACTATGAATCCATCAATGAATATACCTTCCAGGTGGACGGCGGGATGCGCGTTCATGACTTGAACGAAGAACTGGAGCTTGGTTTGCCCGAGGGCGAAGACTATGAGACGGTGGCCGGCTTCATTATGAAAAAGTTGGGACAGATACCCCGGCAGGGACAAGTGCTGCGGCATGACGGCCTCAAGCTGGTGGTTACACGTATGCGTGGCAAAAAGATCGAAGATGTGCTGATCACTAAGGAGAAGAAACCTGAACCTGCAGCGCCGTCACCTGGCCAGCCTACCACCGGCTCTCCTGCGCAAACCGGCGGTAAACAATAGGCATCCCGTCGGTCATCTCAGAATTGTGAAGGTTGGAAATTGATCAACACCCGGCGTTTCCGTTTGCTTTTCGCTCGCGGCGAAAGCTTAAAATTCATCTCGCATCTGGATATGATGCGCCTCTGGCCGCGGTTGTTTCGCCGCGCCGGACTCGGCATTGCCTATTCAGAGGGCTTCAACTCCCACCCCCGGCTGGCAGTTGCCTCGCCGCTGGCGGTAGGTTGGACCGGCGAGGCAGAACTGATGGAGGTCTGGCTGGAGAACCCACCACCGGCACAAACAGCGTTAGGCCTCCTGTCAGCAGTACTCCCGAAGGGACTGAGCATCGCCCAGGGGCTTTATTTGCCGCTGGAGGGGCCGTCGCTGCAGTCAATGATGCGTTTTGCTGAGTACCGGGTGACGTTGCCGCTCGACCGGCCGGCAGAGATCATTAACAATGCCGTGGGCGAGCTGCTTGGCCAAGCCACCCTCGAATGGAGCCATAAGCGTGACGAGGACACTCGATACTACGACCTGCGCGCCCAGATCGACGAAATCACCGTCGCAGCTTTCAGCCAGGACAGTGTGAACCTGTCAATGCGGCTTAAGAACGACCCTTCCGGTTCCGGCCGCCCTGAGCAGGTGGCATTAGCCCTGGGTTTCGCCCAACACCCTACGGCAATTCATCGAGTCCGTTTAGTATTGGCTCAAGACAATTAGGATGAGTTAGACGGCTGAGGACTGGAAAATTAGAGCACAAATTTCGGTGGCATAAGTAGTAATGACACGCATCTTTATTGCCCGTCACGCCGAGACTGAATGGAACCGCTTGAAGCGCATTCAGGGCGGCGGATCCGACACTCCCTTGAACGAGACTGGTCTCAAGCAGGTCAAATGCCTGGCGGGACGCCTGGCAAACGAGAGGCTATCCGCCATTGTTTCCAGCCCTCTGGGGCGCGCCCGAGCAACTGCCGAAGCTATCGCCCGGGAGCACGGTCAGATGGCAGTCGAAACCGACTACGGGTTGCGAGAAATCGATGCCGGAGACCTGGAGGGCCGTTCCGTAACCGAGATCGGCGGCAGTCTAGGGAAACTGCTGACCGCCGCTAGTGCCGAAGGCTTGCCGAAGCTGCCCGGAGGTGAATCCCTGGCCGATGTCAGGGCACGCGTCTGGGACGTCGTCGAGAGTCTGGTGTGGCGTTTCCCGGATGGCGAGGCACTCATCGTAACCCATTATTTCGTAGTCCTGTCTTTAGTTTGTCGTGTGCTGGGCTTGCCCGAAGGCGACATCCGGAAATTCCGCCTGAACACCGGCAGCCTGTCAGTCATCGAGGTCGATGCTGAGTTTAATGCCAAACTGGTTGTCTTCAATGAGTCATGCTTTCAGGTGGACAGCCAGCCCTGGTAGAGAACACCGCTGTTTCCTCTAACTGCTATAATCTTATCGATGCACTTGATTGAAAAAAGCGTTCTTGACTTCCTCCGCGGTCACAGCCTGGTGTCCAGGGGTGATAGGGTGGTGGCAGCGGTCTCCGGCGGTGCCGATTCGGTCACCTTATTGCACATATTACAAAATTCCAGGAAAGAACTCGGAATTGAGCTGCATGTTGCTCACCTGGACCACGGGCTGAGACCGGAATCCGCCGCCGACGCTGAGTACGTCGCCTTCTTAGCCCGTGATCTCGGCCTGCCATTTACCCTCGACCGGAGGGATGTTCAGAGTTACCGAGATAAGCACCGGCTTACACTGGAGGAAGCCGCGCGCGAAGTCCGCTATCAGTTTCTGGAAGAAACGGCCCGACGAATCGGCGCCGCGTCTGTGGCCGTTGCGCATACAAAGAATGACCACGTGGAAACCGTGCTGCTGCACTTGCTTCGGGGCACCGGACTGCCAGGTTTGGTCGGTCTGAAAGCCGCCAGCGAATTACACTGTAGGAATATTAGCTCGCTGCGTATCATCCGGCCGCTGCTTTGCCTGTCGCGTGAACAAGTTGAACTCTATTGCCGCGAATATGGCTTGTCATACCGCACTGACTTCACTAATGAATCGCTAACCCCGACACGCAACCGCATCAGGCTTGAACTATTGCCCTCGATCCGTGAACACTTCAATCCAGCCGTTGACGAAGCAATATCACGTTTGTCAAGGCTTGCCGCTGATGAGGTTGATTTCATCGAGATGGCAGCCGCGAACGTTATTAAAAGCCTGGTTAAGATGAACGGCCCGGTCGTGGCTATCGACAAGTCCGGCTTGGGCGGCCTTCACCCTGGCTTGCGGCGCGCAGTACTGCGGCAGCTGCTGTCGGCATCGCTGGGGAGTCCTAAAGACATCGAGGCGGTTCACATCGAAGATATGATGGATATCGCCCGAGGAAGTGCCGGCCGCAGTGTAGATCTTCCCGGGGGTCTGGCGTTTTCCGCCGGCTATTCAGAACTGTTGCTCGGTCGCGACTTGAATGCTTTGATCTCACTGCCGCCGATTGAAGGCGCGCATCCGCTGAATATACCCGGGGTGACGGATATTGACGGTTGGCGGGTTGTCGCAAGCATTAGAGATGCGGTCACAGAAAAACAGCCGGAAGTCGAGGCGAGTTCTTACGCCCAGTCATTGGATTTCGGCACTGCCGGCGGCGAACTGATGGTACGCGCCCGACAGCCGGGAGACCGTTTCATGCCGCTGGGCATGGGCGTTGAAAAGAAGCTGAAGGACTTCTTCATCGACGCCAAAGTCCCACAAAACCGGCGTTCCCGCGTTCCTATCGTTGTCAACCCTGGACAGATCGTCTGGGTGGCAGGCTGCCGCCTAGACGAACGAGTCAAGGTATCACCGGCCACGGCGAGAATTTTAAGGCTGGAATTTGAGCGCCGTTCCTCCTAAGAAACCGGCTTCACCGCCGAAACCTTTACGCTCACAATGGTCTCGGATATATGCTGGATCTTTTCCTCGGTCAAACCGAGCGCTTCTGCCTCCCGCATCAAGCCAGGAGCCATGTCGATGAAGTCAAGGTCGAAGCATGTCTCGCCGATGATTTGTACCTTTTCGAAACCCGCTTTCCTGATCGCAGCCAGGTATTCATCTTTTAATATGGCACCGGCTACGCAAGCGGTGTAAGCGGCCACGGAATCACGGATATACTCCGGGAGGGGCTCGGTTAACACGATATCCGACACGGCGATGCGTCCGCCCGGCTTCAACACGCGGAAAGCCTCCGCAAATACTTTCGGTTTGTCCGGCGATAGATTGATGACGCAGTTTGAGATGATGGTATCCACCGTACCTGAAGCCACCGGCAGGTTTTCGATCTCGCCCTGTCGGAACTCCACATTGGCGATGTCCCCTTTTCGGGCGTTTTCGCGAGCCCTAGACAACATATCCGGGGTCATGTCTACACCGATAACCTTGCCGGTTGGGCCTACCTGCCGCGCCGCCAGGAAGGCGTCGAAGCCGGCGCCGGAGCCAAGATCGAGCACCGTTTCGCCCGGTTTCAGGGCGGCGATGGCGGTGGGGTTGCCGCAGCCTAAGCCGAGGTTGGCGCCTTCGGGCACCGCCGACAGATCCTCATCGGAATAGCCGATAGCCCGGGAAATTAGGTCCGGGGAAGGAGAACCGCAACACCCTGTGTTACAGCCGCAACCGCCCCCGGAGCGGGCAATACCACCGTAGCGCTCCTTGACATAACTCTTAATCTCGCTGTCCTTCATAATGACTACCCTCTCACTAAATTTCTTTCAATATCGGCCCCAGGAAATCACTAGCGCCTTTGGCCAGCTGGTCGGCCTTCATCACCACCAGACAACAAGGATTGCCATTCCGGGCCAGGGTAACCAGCGCCAGTTTATCTCCGGCCGCCAGTCCCAGCCCGTCGCGGATTTCCTTGGGCAAGACCAACTGGCCGCGGCCGTCGATTGAAACGACGGCCTCTACACTGCAGTATTCGCCGGACTCACAGCAATCCTTTCGAGCTTTTGCCATTTCCAACTCCGATTCTGGAAATCAGTATAATCAGAAATATCAGAAAAAATCAAGAACGCTGGTACTCCGGCAGAGAATGACCTCGACATTCCAGGTATAATATTCTTGTGTTGAATATTGAACCTCTGGTGTTTGCCGATGCCGCTGGATGGAAATCATGGCTAGCCGCCAATCATGATAAGGCTGGGGAAGCCTGGGTGGTCCACTACAAAGTTAAGAGCCCACGTTCAGGGCTCCGATACGGTGAGGCACTCAAAGAAGCCATCGCCTACGGTTGGATCGATGGCAAGATGAAGAGCCTGGATGGCGACCGTTTCATGCTGCGCTATACTCCGAGAAAGTCAAACAGCATTTGGTCTCAAAGAAACAAAGACATAGCTAACGGCCTGATCAGACAGGGCAAGATGGCGGAAGCGGGGATGGCTGCAGTCGAAGCAGCCAGGGCCAATGGCAAATGGGACAACGCTTATTCCAACCGGGCGGTTCTCGCTATCCCTGAAGATCTTCGACAAGCCCTGGAATTAGACTTAGACAAGATCGCAGCGGTTAATTTCTTAAGCTTGCCAAACAGTTCCCGCAATATGTATATCCGCTGGGTCGAAAATGCCCGGACCGAGGGTACCAGGCGCCTCAGGATTACCCGGGTCGTTAGCCGGGCGCAAGACAATGTTAAACCCGGTTGAGCTTTGGGCAGGCAAGATTACATAACACGTTTTAATCGTGGATTCTCGGTGATCCCAGGGATTCTGCCGCGTTTGGCCACTGGTTTTCCGTCGATCTCGTGCAGGTCGGCGGTGTAGTCTATGGGTTTTGCCCCGGAAATATAACTGCCGATACCGAAACCAGCCACCGGTGCCCCGAGCTCAATAAAATATCTGATACGGTCCGGGGTGATACCGCCGCTGACAAAGACGTCGACGTCAGAATGTCCAACCTGGTCAAGCCGGGCGCGGACCTCCTTAACCAGTTCTGCGGTTACCCGGCCGCGCTCGACCGGCGTGTCGAGACGCACCGCCTTGAGTTTTTTGCCCAGAGCTGCAGCCACCCGCAGGCTCTCCTCTGCCTCATCCTTGAATGTATCGACCAGCGACACCCTGGACACGCCCGCGTCAATGTGTTTATCGAAAGCCAGTGTGGCTTTGACCGTGTCGCCCATGACGATGATTAAGGCGTGCGGCATAGTACCCGATGGTTCGATATCGGCCAGGCGCGCTCCCTCTACGCTGGAGCAACCCTTACAGCCGCCAACCAATGCCGCGTAGTCCATGCGCCCGGAAACGAACGGGTGAACGTGCCGCGCCCCGAAACTGATACAGGGGATTTGTCCGGCGGCCTGGGCGCATTCCCGGGCGGCGGTGGCCCAACCGGTGGAGTGGGCCAGGATGCCGCACATGGCCGTTTCATACAGGCCGAAGCTCTGGTAGGGCGCCTTGATGCGAAGCGCCACTTCCTTGGCGGTTACGGGATCGCCGTCAGACAGCGCCCAGACCTCGCGATTGTTTTTTGGCAAGACGCGGTCGAGCAGCGCCAGCGCTTCGTTCATGCCGCAGACCAACCCAGAGCCGTTGGGGAAAACCTCCATGACGACAACCGGGTTGATCTGTTCTTTCTTGAGAATGTCGATGGTGCGGTGAAAATAAACATCGGCCGAATCGCCGCTTAGTATGAGATCAGAGGGTGGGAACTTCGACCAGCGCCCGGCTTTATCGTTGGATGACGCAGCCATACATTCTGCCCTTTCTAGTGCAGGAAATGCCTGACGCCAGTGACTACCATGGCGATGCCGTTCTCATCCGCCGCCTTGATGGAGTCCTCGTCACGGATAGAGCCGCCGGGCTGGACGATGGCGGCAATCCCGGCTGCCGCAGCCTGGAGCACCGAATCGTTGAAAGGGAACATGGCGTCTGAGGCCATGACGCTGCCCTTAGCCTTCTCCCCGGCCCGCTTGACAGCGATGTCCACGCTGGTCACCCGGTTGGGCTGTCCGGCGCCCATGCCCAGCAGCATTTTATCCTTGACTAGCACGATAGCGTTGGACTTGATGTGCTTCACCGCCCTGAAGGCGAAGCGCAGGTCCTCGTACTCTTCTTTAGTCGGTTCGCGCCTGGTTACCGGCTTCAGGGTAATCTGGTCTTCCGGCAGGGCGTCGGCCTGCTGTACCAGCAATCCTCCCTTAACATGACGGTAATTGAGCGCCGGCTGCGTCTCTGCCGCCGGCAGCTTTGCCTTCAAGATGCGCAGGTCTTTGCGCTTCCTGAGGATTTCCAGTGCCGCTTCTTCGTAATCCGGGGCGATTGAGATTTCATAAAAGGTGCCGCGCATTGCCTCGGCCATCTCGGCGGTAAGTGTCCGATTGACTGCCACAATGCCGCCATAGGCTGATACCGGATCGCCTTCAAAAGCACGCTGATAAGCCTCAGCCACGTCATCCCGGCTGGCCAGGCCGCAGGGGTTGGTATGTTTGACTATGGCCACTGTCGGCGCCTCGAAATCGGTGGCCGTCGCCCAGGCGGCATCGGCGTCCAGGATGTTGTTGAAAGATAGTTCCTTGCCCCAGAGTTGCTCCGCCCACGTTATGCCGGTGTTCTGGCCGGCGCCGACGCGTTGTTCGGCGTAGAAGGCGGCGGGCTGGTGTGGATTCTCGCCGTAGCGCAGGCCGTAGCGCTTCTTGAGGGCGACAGTCATGTTGTCGGGGAAGCCGTCATTGCCCTGCCACAGGTACTGGGCGATAGCGGTATCGTACATCGCGGTGTGCTGGAAGGCTTTCTGAGCCAGACGCTTGCGGTCGTCGAGGGATAAGCCAGCGCCTTTGAGCTTGTCGATGATTAATTGATAATCGAGCGGGTCGGTGACGATGATGACCCCGGGGAAATTCTTGGCTGAGGCGCGGATCATAGCCGGTCCGCCGATGTCGATATTCTCGATCGCTTCTTCCAGGCTGACGTTACCCTTGGACACGGTCTGGACAAATGGGTATAGGTTGACCACCACCATGTCAATAGGGGTGATGCCGCTTTTGACCAGTTGGGCCATGTGGTCCTCTTTATCGCGCCGCGCCAGGATGCCGCCATGAACCATGGGGTGCAGCGTCTTGACCCGGCCGTCGAGGATCTCCGGAAAACCGGTGATATCGGAGATAGAGTGCACCGGCACCCCGGCCGCGGCTAAGGATTTCTTGGTGCCGCCGGTCGAGAAGATCTCCCAACCCAGCTTTGACAACTCGTGAGCGAAACCTTCCAGGCCTGTCTTATCGGAGACGCTGAGGATAGCCCGCATGGTGACCTCCAGCCAGTTATTCAAATTATGTCGCGCATCAACACGACATAAAGTTATTCGATGATGACCCAGCCTTTGCCCGTGTCCGCGGTGACCTCGCCGATGATTTTGGCTTCCGGCATCGCCGCGAGGAGCGGCGCGACCTTGGCCGGATCAGCAAAGATCGTCATGCCGATGCCCATGTTGAACACGCGGTACATTTCGGCGTCGGCCACGTTGCCCAGGTCCTGAATGAGCTCGAAAATCGGCAGAATATCCCAGGAGCCCTTGTTTATGCGGACGGCGGTGCCCGGCGGCAGGGTGCGGGGGATGTTGTCAGTAAAGCCCCCTCCGGTAATGTGGGCTAAACCCTTGACATCACCAAGCACCGGCTTCAAATCAGCCAGGTAAGAGCGGTGAGGCTTGAGCAGCGCCTCGCCGACCGGGGTGTCCAGGGTGGAGTAGCGGGCAGCCATCGCCGAAGGCGACTCACCTAGGACCTTCCTGGCCAGAGAATAGCCGTTGGTATGCAGCCCCGTAGACGGCAAACCCAGGACGGCATCGCCTGGTCTGATCGACCTGCCGTGAAGGATGCGATCCTTCTCGACGATACCGACGATGAAGCCGGCCAGGTCGTAGTCGTTGCCGTGATACAGGCCGGGCATTTCAGCCGTCTCGCCGCCGACGAGGGCGCAGGAAACCTCTTGACATGCTATGGACAGGCCTTTGACAACGTCGGCCACTATCACCGGGTCGAGCTTGCCCATGGCGATATAATCGAGGAAGAAAAGCGGCTCGGCGCCGCAAGTCAGGATATCGTCGACGCTGTGGTTGACGATGTCAATACCCACCGTGTCATGTTTGCCCATCGCCGCGGCGATCTTCAGCTTGGTGCCGACGCCGTCGCAGCTGGAGACAAGCACCGGTTTATCGAAGCCTGACGGCAATTCGAACATCCCGCCGAAAAACCCCGGACCTCCCAACACCCCCGGGGTGAAGGTGGCTTTAGCCAGCTCCTTAATCCGTTCTTTAGCCTGGGCTGCGGCGTCGATGGACACGCCGGCGGCGGCGTAAGCGTCCTGTTTGATGGAATTTCTCCTTGGAATGATGCCGAAATGATAGCATCAACAGCCACAAGCCGCAATTCACAAACTGGCGGCCAAGACGACAGATTTTCTGCACCTGGCCATGCCGGCGAGGATAAGTTGCTGATAGAAAAAGGTGATTGTTGTTCAGCGAGACCAAAATTAACATCATAGTATTAAGAAAGGTGATGTTAGTTGGACAAAAAAGCTAGACTGCTGGTACAATGAATCATTGATAATCGTTGAAAAGAGGGCATATGGCCGCTAAGGACTACTACGGCACCCTCGGCATCGGGCGGGCAGCCACCGCCGACGAGATAAAAAAAGCTTTTCGCAAGCTGGCTCGAAAATATCATCCGGACGTGAATCCGGGCGATAAAGCCGCCGAAGCCAAGTTCAAAGAGATCAACGAGGCTCACGAGGTATTGTCGGACAAAGAAAAACGCGCCAAATATGATAAATACGGTGAGAATTGGCAGCATGCCGAAGCTTATGAGAAAGCCGGCGCCGGCTTTCACCAGTACGAGGGAACCCAAAATCCGTTCGGGGGGTTTGAATATCGTACTTCAGGCGGCCCGTTCACCGGATCTTATTCTGGCGACGACGTCGGGGATATTTTTGAGCAGATTCTGCGGGGCGGGGGTGGCCGCCGCCGGCCGCGCCGGGGCGAAGACGTTGATTACGAGGTTGAGGTAACGCTGGAAGAAGCCTACCACGGCACCCAGCGTACCCTGGCGATGCAGGGGGCCAAAGCCGAGAAGCTGGAAATCAAAATTCCAGCCGGCGTAACCACCGGCTCTAAGGTGCGTCTGGCCGGAAAAGGCGGAGAGGGTTCCGGGGGCGGGCCTCGGGGCGATTTGTATTTAGTGGTGAAGGTAACACCGCACAGCCGATTCGAGCGCAAGGAGGATGACCTTCACGTCACTGTTGATCTTCCGCTCTACACCGCAATACTGGGCGGCGAAATCCACGTGCCCACAATTAAAGGTAAGAATCTGGCTTTGAGGATTCCACCCGGGACTCAAAATGGCCGGACGATTAAACTTGCTGGGCAGGGCATGCCGCATCTTGGCCGGACAGGCACCGGCGACCTGATCGCCCGGGTGAATGTTGTTCTGCCCACAAATTTGACAGGCCGGGAAAAAGAACTATTCACTGAACTATCGAAGTTAAGCGCCTCTAACTGACCCGGGGGGAGGAAAAAATTGAACGAAGAAAGATACCGCCCACGCTACGTCATCCACGTAGCCGCCGAACTTATCGGAGTTAAGACGCATACCCTGCGGTACTATGAACGCTCCGGGCTGGTGAAGCCGAAGCGTTCATCCGGCAACATCCGCCTCTACTCAGAGAGCGATATTGAGACCCTGCGCCGGGTACGGAGCCTGATGGAAGACCTGGGTGTGAACCTGGCCGGAGTAGAAGTGATCACCAACATGCTGTTGAAGATGAATGATCTGATCAAGGAAAACGAGAAGCTGCGCTCCCAACTCACTCGGCTTCAAGAGGGGAATATATAATGCGACAGGAAAAATTCACCGAACAGGCGCAGGAGGCAGTCGCTTCCTCTCAACAGCTGGTTCGCCAGTACCAGCATAACCAGTGGGATGTCGAACATCTGCTGCTGGCGTTGCTCGGGCAGGAGAAAGGTCTGGTCGGGGAGATAATCAAAGAACTCGGCGCCGATGCTGACGCCATAAAAACCGAGGTTGATGCTGTGCTGTCCAAGGTTCCTAAACTGGGCTACGACGCCCAGCAGATCTATCCTACGCCGCGGATCCAGCAGGTTGGGCTGGAGGCATCTCAGGAGGCTCAGCGCCTGAAGGATGAATTCATTGGGACGGAGCATATATTCATCGCTATCGCCAGCGAAGCGAAAGGTGTTTCGGCGGCTATTCTGAGAAGCTTCGGCATCGATAAAGAGAAGGTTTATATCGCGCTGCAGAAGATTCGCGGCAGCCACCGGGTGACCGACGCCCGGGCTGAGAGTAAATACCGTTCGCTGGCTAAATACTCGCGTGATCTGAATGAGATGGCTGAACAGGGCAAGCTGGATCCAGTGATCGGCCGGGAGGCGGAGATCAGGCGGGTGATGCAGATCATCACCCGGCGGACCAAAAATAATCCTGTCATCGTCGGCGAAGCCGGCGTCGGTAAAACCGCGATAGCCGAGGGCGTTGCCCTGAAAATTGTTTCCGGAGACGTACCCTCCTCATTGAAAGGACGCAGGGTAGTTGCCCTTGATATGGGTGCGCTTCTGGCTGGAGCCAAGTTCCGGGGCGAATTTGAGGAGCGGTTGAAGGCGGTGATGGACGAGGCCCGCTCATCGCAGGGCGAGATCATCCTGTTTATCGATGAGATACACACCCTGGTAGGCGCCGGGGCGACCGAAGGGGCTTTGGATGCCAGCAATATGCTCAAGCCGGCTCTGGCCCGGGGTGAGCTGCAGGTTATCGGCGCCACCACCTCGGATGATTATCGTAAATACATTGAAAAAGACAAGGCTCTGGAGCGGCGCCTGCAGCCGGTGTTCGTTGACGAACCCGGAATCGAAGACGCTATCGAAATTCTCAAAGGGTTGAGGCCCCGGTATGAAGCCCACCACAAGATTAAAATCTCTGATGAGGCTTTGGATGCGGCGGTTCGCTTGTCTCAGCGGTATGTCACCGATCGTCATCTGCCGGATAAAGCTATAGACCTGATCGATGAGGCTGCCTCAAAGTTGCGTCTCGATTTGGAAAGCACGCCGCCGGCTATCCGCGAACTGGAGAACAAAGTGCAGCAGCTTCAATCGGAGGAAGAAGCCGCCTCACAGCGTAATGATTACCCCGCCGCCGCTAATGCCCGGAGCGAGTGGCTTCGCCTTGACGATGAATATAAAAAAGAACGAGAAGCCTGGGTCGCCAGAGAGAAGATATCCGGTGAAGTCAACGCCGAACATATCGCTGGTCTTATCGCCGCCGCCACCGGCATCCCGGTGTCCCAGATGTTGGAGGCCGAAGCCCAGAAGCTGGTGCACATGGAAGACCGCATTCACGAAAGGTTCGTTGACCAGAACGAAGCCGTGGTCGCCATCTCTGAGGCTATCCGCCGCTCCCGGGCTGGCCTCAAAGATCCGCGCCGCCCCATCGGCAGTTTCCTTTTCCTGGGGCCGACCGGCGTTGGCAAGACCGAACTGGCTCGGTCGCTGGCCTGGTTCCTGTTCGGTGACGAGACGGCCATGGTCCGCATTGATATGTCGGAATACCAGGAGCGCCATACCGTGTCGCGCATGATCGGCGCCCCGCCCGGCTATATCGGCTTCGAAGAGGGCGGCCAGCTTACCGAAGCGGTTAGAAAGCGGCCTTACCGGGTTATCCTGCTGGATGAAATTGAGAAAGCCCACCCGGAAGTCTTCAACGCCCTGCTGCAGCTGCTGGACGACGGCCGCCTAACCGACGGCCACGGACGTACGGTTGACTTTAAGAACACCGTGGTGATCATGACAAGCAACGCCGGTGTTGAAACTATCCGGCGGGAATCTAAACTCGGATTCGTCACCGCCGCCGGCGGCGACGGCAGAGAAAACTATGACCGCATGCGTGACAAGGTCATGGCCGAAGTGCGCAAGGCGTTCAGGCCGGAGTTTTTGAACCGGGTTGACGAGATCATCGTCTTCCACGAACTTGGCCAGGAGCAGTTGCGGCACATTGTTGATCTGATGGCCCGCGAAGTCGAACAGAGACTGGAAGACCTTGAAATCGGGTTGGAGATCACTGAGTCGGCTAAAGGATGGCTGGCAAAAGCGGGGTACGACCCGGTTTACGGCGCCCGGCCGCTGCGCCGCGCCATCGAAAAACATGTCGAGAACCCGCTGGCGACGCGCATTCTGAAGGGTGATTTCAAGGAAGGCTCAACGGTCATCGTCGATGTCGAAGCCGAGGAATTGACCTTCAAATCCAAGAGCGATGAAGCGCCTCCGGCTAAAGTCAGCCGCAAGAAATGCCGCAACGTTAAAGCTGACCCAACCGGGTAAGGCGTGGTGAGTGTCGAGAGCCGGCAGCCTGTCCCCAGGGCTGCCGGCTAAGTTTTTCCAAGCAGGCATAACCGCTTCCGCAAAGGTGTTGACAACCCAAATCCCTGAATCTATAATACGGCACGGGCTTGAACAAGTCCGCCCCGCAGCTATTCCGCATGACACACCAAATCCCATTCATAAATTCGAGCATGCTTTTGGATGACTAAATACATCTTCGTCACCGGCGGCGTGGTCAGCTCGGTCGGCAAGGGCATCACCGTCGCCAGCATCGGCACCGTTCTCAAGAGCCGCGGCATTTCCGTCTCCGTCCAGAAGCTGGATCCATACTTAAACGTCGATCCCGGCACCATGTCCCCGTACCAGCACGGCGAGGTTTTTGTCACCGGCGACGGCGCCGAAACCGATCTCGATCTGGGTAACTATGAACGGTTCATTGATATTGACCTGACCGCCGAATCCAATACCACCTCAGGCCAGGTGTATTCAGCCGTCATCGCCAAAGAGCGGCGCGGCGATTTTCTAGGCGGTACCATCCAGGTCGTGCCCCACCTCACCGGCGAGATTAAAGACCGCTTCCGAAAACTGGCGGAAAAATCCAAAGCCGACGTGCTCCTTATCGAGGTCGGCGGCACCGTCGGCGATATCGAAGGCCAGCCCTTCCTTGAGGCGATCCGCCAGATGCGCAAAGACGTCGGCCGCGACAACGTGCTGTACGTCCATGTGACCCTTCTTCCTTATATAGGGCCTACCCAGGAGCTCAAGACCAAACCGACCCAGCACAGCGTTAACGAACTGCGGCGCATCGGCATTCAGCCGGACGTTATCGTCTGCCGCTCTGACATTCCCATCCCCGAAGCCATCCGCGACAAAATCTCGCTCTTCTGCGACGTTGACCGCGAAGCGGTCATCTTCTGCCCGACGGTTAATTCGATCTATGAAGTGCCCCTGGTACTGGAATCCGAAGGCCTGGGCGACTTCATGGTCCGCAAGCTGGATTTGAAAGCCCACCCGCCGCAGCTCGACTCGTGGCGGGAGATGGTATCCTGCTTCAGCGGCGCCTGCGAAACCGTCCGCATCGCCCTGGTCGGCAAATACGTCGAACTGAAAGACGCCTATTACTCAGTGCGGGAAGCGCTCACCCACGCCGCCATGCATCACGGCCGGAAGCTCCAGATTGACTGGGTGCAGTCGGAAGACCTGGAGCGCCCCGGCGGCGAAAAGCTGCTGGAACATGCCCAGGGCATTATTGTCCCCGGCGGCTTCGGCGACCGCGGCATCGAAGGCATGATCAAGGCAGCCGAGTACGCCCGGGTTCATAAAGTGCCCTACTTCGGCCTGTGCCTGGGCCTGCAGATAATGGTCATCGAATTCGGCCGCCACGTGCTGTCAGCCGCCCGCGCCAACTCCACCGAGTTCGACGCCGGCACCGCCCACCCGGTCATCGACATCATGCCGGAACAGAAGGTGGTTTGCGGCAAGGGCGGCACCATGAGGCTGGGCAACTGGCCGTGCCAGGTAGTGCCCGGCACCAAAGCCGCCGCGGCTTACGGCCAGGAGCTCGTTTATGAGCGCCACCGCCACCGCTTCGAGTTCAACAACCGCTACCTTGACAGCTACCGCGCCGCCGGCATGGTCTTCTCCGGCCTGTCGCCGGACCGCAAGCTGGTGGAGGTCTGTGAGCTGGCCGATCACCCGTGGATGGTGGCCTGCCAGTTCCACCCGGAGTTCACCTCGCGGCCCGGCCGGCCGCAGCCGCTGTTCCGGGACTTCATCGGCGCTGCCAAAGGCGTGCTGCGGGAGGGGTCGCAGGCGGCGCTGCCGCTTTCCACCGATTAGGAAGTTAAGCCGCGCCGTATTACTTTTTAATTTCAGCAGGAGTTTTCAATGAAGCTGTTCCTCGATACCGCCAACATCAACGAAATCAAAAAAGGCGCCGCCATGGGTGTGGTGCACGGCGTGACCACCAACCCGTCGCTCGTTGCCAAAGAAGGCCACAAGGATTACCAGTCGGTGGTGCGGCAGATCGCCGCTATCATCCCCGCCGGGGCCCCCATCTCCGTTGAAGTTGTCAGCACCTCGGTCGCCGATATGGTCGCCGATGGCAAACGCTTTTTCAAATGGTCGCCGGAGAACGTGGTGGTCAAGCTGCCGACCTCGGCGGAAGGCCTTCAGGCGACGCGCGAGTTGGCCAAAGACGGCATCAAGGTCAACATGACGCTGTGCTTCTCCGCCAACCAGGCGCTGCTGGCCGCCCACGCCGGCGCCGCCTTCGTCAGCCCGTTCGTCGGCCGCCTCGACGACATCGGACATGACGGCATGGCGCTGGTCAAGGATATTCTCGATATTTACAGGAACTACGGATTTAAGACCGAGGTCATCGCCGCCTCAATCCGGCACCCGCTGCACTGCGTCCAGGCGGCCAGGATGGGCGCCCATATCGCCACTATACCTTATAAAGTACTTGAACAGATGCTGAAACACCCGCTGACCGACATCGGCATCGAACGATTTTTAGCCGACTGGAAAGCAAGCGGCGCGTCAAACCAGTAATTAGGAGAACTCCATGTCCGAAATCGACCCCATCAACAGTATCGAACCGGTAGAAGTCCGCCCGGAACCCCCCGCCCCTCCCCCGCCTCCGCCTCCGCTGGGCCTGTCAACCCTGGAGACGATGAGCCGGGAAGACCTGCTGGAGCTGGCCAAGCGGATGAAGCTCACCGGCGTCACCGGCGCCAAGAAGCAGGAGATCGTGCTGCGGCTGCTGCAGGCCTCCACCGAGCAGCAGGGCAACATCTTCTGCTCCGGCATCCTGGAGATCATGCCGGACGGCTACGGCTTCCTGCGCCAGGCCTCGCTCCTGCCGTCGAACTCGGACATTTACATTTCCCAGTCGCAGATCCGCCGCTTCGGCCTGCGGACCGGAGATATGATCATCGGCCAATCGCGGCATGCCAAGCCGGGTGAAAAGTACTATTCGCTGCTCCGGGTCGAGGCCATAAACGATCTCAATCCGGACGTCGCCAAGCAGCGGCCGCACTTCGGCTCCTTGACGCCGACCTTCCCGGACAAGATGATCAATCTGGAGATCGAACCCCTCCAGCTTTCGACCCGCCTGATCAATCTCATCGCCCCTATCGGCCGCGGCCAGCGCGGCATGATCGTTTCCCCGCCCAAGGCCGGCAAGACGATGCTTCTCAAAAACATCGCCAACGCCGCCACCGGCAACTACAACGACATCCACCTGATGGTCGTTCTCATCGGAGAGCGGCCGGAAGAGGTTACCGATATGCGCCGCTCCGTTAAAGGTGAGGTCATGGCCGCCACCTTCGACGAGGCGGTGGAGAACCAGACCCGCGTCGCCGAGCTGGCGCTGGAGCGCGCCAAGCGCATGGTGGAGTCCGGCAAGGATGTGCTCATCCTCCTTGACGGCATCACCCGCCTCACCCGCGCCTACAACCTGGCCATGCCGCCTTCCGGCCGCACTCTCTCCGGCGGCCTCGACCCGGTCGCCCTGCACCCGGCCAAGAAGTTCTTCGGCGCGGCCAGGAACACCGCCGAGGGCGGTTCCTTGACCATCATCGCCACCTGCCTGGTGGACACCGGCTCGCGCATGGATGATCTCATTTATGAAGAGTTCAAGGGCACCGGCAACATGGAGCTCCACCTCGACCGCCGCCTGGCCGAACGCCGGATCTTCCCCGCCTTTGACATTCCCCGTTCCGGCACCCGCCGCGAAGAGCTTTTGATGTCGGACACCACCTTCCGCCAGGTGCAGCTGCTTCGCCGCATGGTCGCCCTCATCGCCGATGACGCCACCCACTTCGCCGAGGTCACCGAGCGCGTCCTGGACAAGCTCAAGAAGTCCCGCAACAACGTGGAATTCCTGGATAACCTCCAGCGCGGCAAGGAGTAGGCTGGCATAACATCCTTTGGTGTCATTCCGGCGAAGGCCGGAATCCAAAAAGCCATGGCTAATATTAAAGAAGCCGCCGCCCTGTGCGTGGACAGCGCCGAAGAGGAAGCATCTTCCAGCGGTCCGTTGCGGGCGATCACCTGGTTAGGGTAGTGAAGCAAGGGTATCGTTATAGACACCCAAATCCAGTATCTTGAATTTACTGGCGCCATTCCGAAAGATATCGTTGCAAAAACAGCATAACATCCCCCATTGTCATTCCGGCGGAAGCCGGAATGACATAATGGCTGTCTATAATGGCTCCACGCAAACGATACTGAATCGTCACTCTACATAATATCTTCGTCCCTAACACCCCGCCCCGCCGCCCGTTATATCATCTGAAGATGAGTGCTGGTCTGGCGGATAGCCGACCTGGCGGCCGCAAGCTGGTACCATCGTACTCCCGCAAAGCCGGTCTAAACCTATTGACACCCGTGGTATCATTGATACTAGTGCAGGTATAAGTCCGTGCACTGCTTGGCTTTACGCATATTTCTTAGATTAATTAAGAAAGGCAGGTGATGGGATTAGAAAGATGAGCCGCAAGGCAAAACTAGCAACCATTGCTACCCCATAGTCTAAGGGAAATAACCAAAACCGATAGACAATAACCATAAAAATATATTGAAAGGTTAACCGAAAGGTCGAATGAAAAAGTTAAACAAAATCTTTAGCATCCTGCTGACCGCAGCGATCATGACCAGCATGCTGGTCACCGGCGCTATTCCGGTCGGCGCCGCTGACAATGCCTGGGGCGAATTCGCTGTACCGAAAGCAACCAGCGAAGTTATGCCCAATGATCTCACCGGCACTGGTCTCCTGACCATGGCAATCGACGGCACCCTTTACGCTTACGTCACTGACGGAACTGCCAAATTGGCCAAGTCCGTTGACGGCGGCAAGAAGTGGACCACCGTTGCCGCTCCCGTAAACGCTCCTATCGCGGCCATCTTCTGCTCTCCTTCCGAGGCTAATGTCCTGTACATTGCCCAGGGCAACACCGTCTACAAGTCCACCGACAGCGGCGCTACCTTCGCCACCCGCGGCACTGTCCCGGCTGGTGAAGTTGTAACCTCCGTCGCCGCCGCCCTCGCTGCCGGCAGCTACAAGATCATGATCGGCACCGCCGACGATCCGGCTGTTGTTGGCGATGTTCCCGGTAACACCTACTATCAGAACGAAGGCGATTTCTTCCTGTCCTTCACCGCCTTCGGCCAGTTCCAGGCTGTTGCTGCCAACTTTGATGTTATGGCCATCAAACTCTCGCCCAACTTCGCTACCGATCAGGGTATCGTTGTCTTGGCTTCCGATGGCACCAACGTTGAAGCCCACTTCAGCACCGCCGGCGGCGTCTTCGGCGCTTCGCTGAAGAAAGCTGTCATCCCTGTGGCCGCAGCTACAACCGTTGCCATCGCTTTCCCGGCTGAGTTTGCCATGCCCGCCTCCACCATTTTCTACGCTGGTGTTGGCGACGGCGCTGGCGCTAGCCCCAACTCCGGCGTTTACCGTGTGGTAGCCGCCGCCGCCTCTTCCGCTTCTCTTTCCACTATCACCATGCTCGGCGGTAACTTTGACATCGTCAGCCTTTCCGCCTCCGGTTCCTACGCTGGCACCGGCACTGTCTTCGCCGGTACCGCTGACGGTAAAGTCCGCAGGAGTTCTGATTCCGGCGGTACTTTCGCTAACCAGTCCAAGGGTCTCGGCAACACCACCGGCGCAGTCTTTGTCGTCATGGCTGGCGATTACGCCACCTCCGGCAAAGTCTACGCCCTTCAGGCCGCTGGTGCTGCTGATGACGAGTCTGGTTTCTTCGTCTCCACCAATCAGGGTTCACGCTTCAACGCGATATCCCTGCTGAACAGCACCATCGCCACCATCAACGATGCCGCCTTTGCCGCCAACGGTGACGTCTATATGGTCACCGCCGCGACCGGTGGCGTCCTCAGCCTGTGGCGCTACATGGGCGGTTGGGAACGTGTCCAGAGCGGCTTCGCTGCCGGCACCATGATGGACATTGAGATCTCACCGAACTATGCCACCGACAAGGCTGTCTTCTTCATCGATGGCGCTAACAAGATCAATGTTTCCTCCAACAACGGCGAAACCTTTGCCGCCCAGTCCTCCGCTTCCACCGTCACCATCGTTGACTACGAAGTCATCGACCTGATGACCTTCGTTGTTGCCGGTGCCACCGGTATGCAGCGGACCACCAACAACGGTTTCATCTGGAACACCGTCAGCACCGCCAACATTCTGGCCTTGGCTCGTTCCTCCGATGGTACCGCTCTGGCTGGTCTGACCTCAGCCGGCGCCATCACTCGCTCCACCGACCTCGGCGCCACCTGGTCAACCGCCACCACTTCTGTTTTGGCTGGCGCGAACAAGTTCACCTTCCAGAACGGTTCCACCAATGTCCTTTGGGCTACCACCGGCGGCGGCGGTCTTTACAGCATTGACCTGGCCGCCACCACCGTAGCTTGGAGCGCCAATAAGGTGGTTTCGGGCACCGCTTTTGATTCCGCTGGTCATATGACCATAGGCATGGGTATCGCCTCCGGCGCTGCTCCTGCCGGGCAATCCGTAACATACGGTATCTGCACTGACATCATGGCTCGTAAGATTAGCACCGGCAGCCTTTCTGGCTTCATCGCCTTCTCAGGTTTCACCGGTGCCTCTGCCCTTTACATCCAGCCTGCTGCTGGTGCCAACAAGCTGTGGGTCATTGCTGATGGAAACAAACTCTTCTCTCTGACCGACCAACTGGCTGTTGCCGTTTCCGGCGTTGCTGTGGGATCTTTCACCACTTCTAAGGCTGTCATTAATTGGGCTGCTGTTGCTGGCGCCGATCGCTACGCTGTGGCTTTCCAGCAGGGCAGCACCGCTTTGACCGATCCCTACACTGCCACCATGGCTTCCAGCACTGTCTCCGGCACTACCTACACTATTGGTGCTGATCCCGGTGCTGTTGGCGCGCTCGCTTCCAACACAACTTACACTGTCAGCGTTTGGGCCGTTCGCGCCCCAACCGGCACTGACACCAATGCTCCTCGCGTCTCCTTCGCTGGCTCAGTGACTTTCTCCACTCAGCCTGCTGTTCCTCCGCCTCCGGTTGGCTTGGCTCCTGCTCCGGCCGCCACTGGCATTCCCACCATGCCTTCCTTCCAGTGGGGCGCCATCGCCGGTGCTACCAGCTACGAGCTTGAACTCTCCACCTCCCCCACCTTCAGCCCGCTGACTGGCACCAAGATCACCGCCACCGTCCCGGCGGCCGCCTGGACCGGCACCGCTCTGGCCAACAACACCGTTTACTACTGGCGCGTTCGGGCCATCACCGCCACCGGCACCTCTGACTGGGTTGTCAGCACCTTCACTACCGTCGCTGCCACCCCGACCACTCCTCCGGTGACCATCCCGACCTCTCCGGTAGTCACCCCGACCGTGACCGTGGTCATCCCCGACACTGAGACCCCGACCTACATCTGGGCCATCATCGGCGTCGGCGCTCTGCTCACTATCCTGGTCGTTGTCCTCATCGTCCGCACCCGCCGCGTCGTCTAACTTAAACACTTAGACAAATCGGTTGGATAAAAGGGAGCCCCCGGCAACGGGGGCTCCCTTCTTTTGTCCCTCTCCCGCTTGGCCGCGGGAGAGGGTAGGGTGTAGCGGCAGCGCCCATAATGTAGAATGTTGAATACTGCCAGAAAGCCAATGACCACCGGATACGTATTCCATCATTCATTCCTGGAACATGACACCGGCGCCGGCCACCCGGAGACCGCCGCCCGGCTGGAAGCCGTAATGTCCCGACTGAAATCCGAAGGCTTACTTGAGCGGCTGGCCCTCATCGAGGCGCGACGAGCGGCGGAGGCGGAACTTGCCGCCGTTCACAGCCGGGGCTACATCTCCAGGCTCAAGGAGATCTGCGCCGCAGGCGGCGGCTGGCTGGACGCCGACACGCCGGTCTCAAAAAAGTCCTGCGAGGCCGCGGAATATGCCGCCGGAGGCGCTGTGGCGGCCGTAGAGGCGGTGATGGGCGGCGGTGAGGGCATTCCCTCGTGCTTCGCCCTGGTCAGGCCGCCAGGGCACCACGCCTTCGCCGGGGAGGGCGGCGGCTTCTGCCTTTATAACAACATCGCCATAGCCGCGCGGTACGCCCAGTCCCGCTACGGGCTGAGGCGGCTCGCCATTATAGATTTCGACGTCCACTTCGGCAACGGCACCGCCGCGGTCTTTGAAGACGATCCCGGCGTGCTGTTCATCTCAACGCACCAGTTTCCGCACTACCCCGGCGGCGGCGATATTGATGATACCGGCAAAGGCAACCGGATCAGCATACCGCTACCCGAAGGCTGCGGCGACGATGAGTACCTCTCAATGTTCGACGAGGTAATAATTCCGGCGGCGAGACGCTTTGAGCCGGAGCTGCTGCTGGTCTCGGCCGGCTTTGACGCCCACCGGGATGACCCGCTGGCCGGGATGCGGGTCTCGACCGAAGGCTACGCCGGCATCGCCGGGCGGCTCAAGCGGCTGGCTGATGAGGCTTGTGGCGGACGGGCGGTTTTTTGCTTAGAAGGCGGCTACAGCCTTGAGGCGCTGGCCGATTCGGTCTCGGCCACTTTCAAGGCGCTGCTCGGGGAGGCCGTTGACCTGTCGCCGCGCCAGGTTCCACCGCGGGTTGCCGGCCTCGTCGCCGAACTGAAACGGCGCCATCGGCTGGCTTAAGCCGGGCGACGTTCCGGGCAAGCGGCGGCGGGGCAGTCCGGGCAGTCTTCATCGCAAGGTTCCACGTGAAGCGACACCTCCAGCCGCGGCAGGCGCGCCCGCAGGTCGGCCTCGAGGTGGTCGCACATGCGGTGAGACTCCTCGACGGTGATGCCGCGGGGCATCACCAGGTGCAGTTCCAGGAAGCGCTGGGCGCCGGCCTTGCGCGTCCGGATCTCATGGAAGCCCACCAGAGCGCCGCGGTGCTCTTCCAGGGTGTCGGCGATAAGCCGCTGTTCGGCGGGCGGCAGCCCGGTGTCAATGATGGCGCCGAATGATTTATGAAGAATGTCCCAGGCCGCCTTGACGATGATCAAGGCCACGCCTATGGCGATGATGGGATCAAGGATGGTCAGCCCGGTCAACTGCACCGCCAGAAGGCCCAGGAGCACGCCCAGGGAAGTGATGACGTCGGTGCGCAGGTGCTGGGCGTCGGCTTCCAAAGCCAGCGAGTCATGCTCCCTGGCTGATTTGAAAAGGTTGCGGCTGACCAGGGTGTTGGCGGCGGCGGAAACGGCCATGACGGCGATGCCCCAGCCGAGCAGTTCCACCTCGGCGCCGCTGATGATCCTCTTGACCGCCTCGTAGATGATCCACACCGCGGCGATGAAAATCAGCACCGCCTCGATACTGCCGGACACGTTTTCCCACTTGCCGTGGCCGAAGGGGTGTTCCCGGTCGGCGGGTTTGCCGGCCGCCCTGAGGCCGAAAAAGGCGATGACCGCCGCCAGCAGGTCGAGGGCGGAATGGATGGCCTCGGCCAGGATGCTGACGGCGCCGGTGAGCAAGCCCACCGTCACCTTGAGGAAGATGAGCAGTGAATTGGAAGCCACCGAAACGGCGGCGGCGCGGCTGGGGCCGCCCATGGTTCTAAGCCCCGGCCCGGGAAGCCCTGGGCGCCAGGCGGCTCTTGTCGTAGTTGTCCCAGATGACCAGGATGGCCGGGGCGACGAACAGCGAATCATAGGTACCGACAACGATGCCGATGAACATCACCAGCGCCAGGTTCTGGATGGTGGCGCCGACGAACAGCATCAGGGCCAGCACCACGATGATGGTGGTGAAAGAGGTGTTCAGAGAGCGGATGAAAGTCTCGACGACGCTGCGGTTGACGATGCTTTCAAAGCTGCCGCCGCCGCGCAGAGTGTTCTCGCGGATGCGGTCGTAGACGACCACGGTGTTGTTGACGCTGTAGCCGATGACCGCCAGGATGCCGATGATGAACACCAGGTTGATCTCAAGTCCCAATACCGCCGCCAGCGCGGCGAAGATGCCCAGCACCGCCAGGACGTCATGGAGCACCGCGGCGACGGCGCCGACGCCGTAATGCAGCGGCTTGGGCATACGGCGGAAGGCATAGGTCAGGTAAGCCAGGATACCGATTGAGGCCAGGCCGACGGCGATCATGGCCGTTCTGGAGGTCTGGCTGGCGATGATCGGGTCAACCGTCTCGAAGCCGCGCTCGGTCAGCGGCCCGAAGGCCGTCTCCAGGCCGTCCTCAAGAGTATTCTTCTCGGCGTCGGAAAGAACTCCCAGCCGGATGATGAAATCCTCGCTGCCGGTCTCCTGAACGATAGCGTTGCCGTGACCCAGGTTCCCCAATTCGCTCTTCAAGTCGGCTACGGCCGGCGTGGCGTCGAAGGCGACGGTCAGGAGCGACCCGGCGGAGAAATCGATGCCGGATTTGAGTCCGAAAACCGCCAGAGACAAAAGCGATAGGGCGATGAGCGCCCCGGAGATGCTTAAAAACAGCTTGCGTTTGCCGATGATGTTAGGCATTTTGGTCACCTGCTTCGGTAGTGAATAGGGATAACTTCCGGGCGGTTTGGCTGCCGATGAGCATCCGCAGGAATGTCCGGGTGACGAACATGGCGGTGAACATGCTGGCCAAAACGCCCACGCCCAGGGTCAGAGCGAAGCCCTGCACCGGCGCCCCGGCGGCGACGCTGCCGCCGACCCAGACCAGGATGGCGCAGACGATCAGGGTGGTGACGTTGGAATCCCAGATGGCGGTCCAGGCCCGGGAGAAACCGGCTTCAATGGCGGCGCCGACAGTGCGCCTGGCCCGGAGTTCCTCTTTCATCCGCTCGAAGATGAGCACGTTGGCGTCCACCGCCATGCCGATGGACAGGATGAAGCCGCCGATTCCGGCCAGCGTCAGGGTGACCGGCACGAGCTTGTATATTGCCAGGACAATGGCAATATACACCATTAATGCCAGGCTGGACAGGAAGCCCGGCAGGCGGTAGAAGGCGGTCATGAAAATCATAACCAGGATGACGCCGACGGCGCCGGCCAGTACCGACCGGTCGACGAAATCGGCGCCCAGCACCGGCGATACGGTGTTTTCATAGATAATCTCCAGTGGCACCGGCAGGCGGCCGGCGTTGAGCTGGCGGGACAGGATTTCGGCTTCGTTGAACGACAGGCCGGTGATGACGCCGCTGGTGGAGATGATGCCCTCGACGACCGGGGCGATCGGCTGGCCGTTATCGCCGAGGAGGGCGGTGTCGCCCTCAAAGATACCCATCCTTTTACCAAGGATGCGGGTGGTGACCGCCTCGCTGATCTTGGCGCCCTCTTCGTTCCATTCGAACCGAAGCTCGATTCGGCCGGTGGTCTGGTCGCTGGTTAAAAAGGTGTTGTCTTTAAAATAGCTGGAATCAAGCTCCTTGACCGCGCCGTCGATTTCGGCGGTAGCCGGCTTCCAGCGCCCCAGTTCATTCTCCCACCGGGCTTCCTCGCCGTCGGCGGCCAGTTCGGCGAAGACCAGGAGCGCTGTGGAGCCGATGCGCTGCTTCTGGGCGTCGGTCAGCGCCGTTCCCGGCAGCTGCACCACAACGCGGTTTTCGCCCTGTTTCTCAATATTGGGTTCGCTGACGCCCAGCGGGTTGACCCGGTTACTGATGACGTCAACAACGCCGTTCAGGATGCTGTCCCGGTCGGCCTCGGCCACTCCGGACAGGTCGGCTTCATATACCAGGTGCAGGCCGCCCTGAAGGTCCAGGCCGAGTTCGATAGCCCGGCCGCCGATGACGCCTTTGCCCACCGGCAGCACCACCAGCGCCGAAAGGATGAATAAGACCAGGATGGTTATCAATCCGAATCGGTATTTTTTCATTCTTCAATCCGCATCAGTAATCTTTGCCATGCCGCGCCGCTGCGCCTAATCTACCCTTGGCGGCCCCGCCGCAGGTTCTTTTGATCGTCAGCCGGAGGCTCCCGGATCAGCCGCTCGGCCATTGTTAAAGCCTCTTCTTTAGAAGCGATTTCTCCGGTGGCCCGCGCCTCGGCGACCGCCTCCAGAATCCGGCCCATCGCCGGACCCGGTTTCATCCCGAAGCGCGCCTGGAGCTCGTTGCCGTCAACCAACCGCCCGGACGGTTTGGCCAGCTGCCGGCCGCGTTCGGCTAAAACATAGCCCACTATTGTAACATGTTGGCGGAAGTTATCAAGGTCGAGGTCCGGGCCGCGGGCTGCCAGGTGGTCGGCCAGGCTCAGGTACAGCGTGGCAACGGCGGCGTCGCCGGTGTCCCGAAGGAAGCGGTAAACAGCCCTCGGAGTGGGAGGGATGGCCTCCGGACCGAGTTGAGTCGGCCTCAGGTGGGCTTCAACGATGGCGGTGACGAAACCTGCTTCCCGCTGGGAAAAACGCAGCCGCTTCATAATCGTGTCAGCTTTCTCGGCGCCCTTCCGGGCGTGGCCATAGAAACGCAGGCGGCCGTTGGCGGCCAGAGTCCTGGTTTCCGGCTTGGCCACGTCGTGAATAAGAGCCGCCAGCCTGGTCAGCGCCAGGCGCGTGGCGCTGCCGCCGATTTTTCCCAGAAAATAAGCCTCTGATTCGACGTCCCAAGGGATGAGCTGACGTGCCCCAGCGCGGGCATGCGGCCACAAGCCCCGGCGCAACACCCAGTCCAAAGCACCGACCGTCTTCAGTTGATGATCGAGCACGTCCCAGGCGTGTTCAGGCGGCTGCTCGACGCCGCGGCAGGTTTCGAGTTCCGGGAACAATGCCGCTAGCAAGCCCAGCCGGTCGAGATACTCGACGGTCTGACCGATCGAAGGCAGCGATAGAACCTTGATCAGGTCCTCCCGGGTCCTTTCGCCGGCCACACTGGCAGCCAGAGAGGCGGCGGCGGTTATCAGGCGTTCGGTGCCCGGCTCGATGGCAAAGCCCAGTTCGCCGGCCAGGCGCACGCCCCGGAGCAGGCGGGCCGGGTCGTCTCTGAATACACCCGTCGACACAGCCCTGAGCACTTTTTGTTCAAGGTCGGCCAGGCCGTCTGCCTCGTCGGTAATGACCAGTTGTTCCGGTAAAGGGAAGGGGACGGCGGCTGCCAGCGCGTCGACGGTAAAATCGCGCCGGGCGAGGTCGTCCCGGATGGCGCCGGCTGCGGAGCTGATGTCAATCTCCTCAAAAACCGCCTGCTTGAGCGGGATACGATATATACCGGCCGCGGCGTCGAGAGCGAAAAACTCCGTGCCCAGCGCTGCCGCCAGGGCGGCGGCCATTTTCCCGGCATCCCCTTCGACGACCAGGTCCAGATCATTTGCCGGTCTGCCCAGGAGGGTGTCGCGGAGGTATCCGCCGACGATATACGCCGGCATGTCCAGGGTTGACGCGGTTGCGGCGGCGGCTTCGATAATGCAACGGCGGCCGGGGTTGTTGACAGGGAGGAAAGGCTTGCGCGGTTCGGTCATAATTGGGTTCTAACTATACAGCCATCCGGGATATCCGGCAATTGCCGGCCGTGACTCAGTCGAGACCAACCGGATCGACGTTCAGATGTATCCCGGCCGGCAACTCGGCTTTTTTCAGAAATTCGGCGATATGACGGCCTTTGACGGTCACCTGCCACCGGTAAAGACCTCTCCGCCGGGGCACGAAGGCGGGCGCCGGCCCGATAAATTCAATTCCGGGAATGCCGGCGGCGTCGCGGGACAGTTCCAACCTTTTTTTCAGGTTATGAGCCAGTTTCAGGCCTTCCCCTTCGACAGTGTGACCGACGGTGGCTACCGCCAGCTCGCCGAAGGGCGGGTAGCCCAGCATTCTGCGGAATTCAATTTCCTTCTCGTAAAATGCCGCATAGTCGTGGTTGACGGCCGCCGCCACGGCGTAGTGTCCCGGCTGATAGCTCTGAACGACGACCCTGCCCGGGAATTCACCCCGCCCGGCCCGGCCGGCTACCTGAAGCAGCAGCTGAAAAGTGCGCTCGCCGGCACGGAAATCCGGCAGGTTCAAAGCGGTATCGGCGTTTATTACGCCGACCAGGCCGACTCTGGGAAGGTCAAGCCCCCGGGCCACCACCTGGGTGCCGACCAGAATATCGGCTTTGCCGGAGCGGAAATCGTCGAAGATGCCGTATCCGGCTTCTTTGCCGCGGGCGGCGTCGGAATCCCAGCGCAGGATCCTGGCTTCGGGGAATTCTTTCCTGGTGTCATCCTCCAGCTTCTGCGTCCCCAGTCCCAGGTATTTGATCCGCCTGCCGCCGCAGACCAGACAGGTATCCGGCACCCGGTAGGCGGTGTTGCAGTGATGGCAGATCAGGCGGTTTTCCACTGGGTGAAAGCCCAATGGCAGGCGGCAGTTCCGGCACTTGAGGACTTCGCCGCAGTCGCGGCACTGGATGAAGGTAGCCCCGCCGCGGCGGTTGTAGAAAAGGATGATCTGTTCGCCGTTTGAAAGCGCTGCCCGCATCTCGGCCGCCAGCTTGCGGCTGAATATGGACAGGTTGCCCTGTTTCAGCTCGCTGCGCATATCCACCAGCCAGACTGGCGGCAGCGGGGCGGCCGGCCGGGGAGTCAGCCGGTGAGGCAGTTCCAGCAGGGTGTATTCGCCGGCGGCAGCCCGGAAGCGGGTCTCGATATCGGGTGTCGCCGAACCCAGGAGCAGCGCCGCGCCGGTTTCCCGGGCCAATCGTCGGGCGGCGGCGCGGGCGTGGTACAAAGGGGGAGTCTCCTGCTGTTTGTAGGCCCACTCATGCTCCTCGTCGATGACGATCAGCCCCGGGCTGCTGAACGGGGCGAACAGGGCGCCTCTGGGACCGATGACGATATCATAATGACCTTCGTCCATACCCCGCCACTGATCGTAGCGTTCTCCCAGCGGCAGCCGGCTGTGAAGCACGGCCACTCTGCCGGGGAAGCGGGCGGTGAAACGCTCGATGATCTGGTGCGTCAGCGATATTTCCGGCACCAGTACGATGACCTGTCTGCCCGCCCCGAGAGCGTGAGCCGCGGCTTTGAGATACACCTCGGTTTTACCGGAGCAGGTGACGCCGTGGAGCAGGAAGGCCTGGCCTTCGCGCCTGTCAATGGCTCCGGTAACGGCGTTCACCGCAGCGGTCTGGCCGGGTGTCAGTTCGGGTACGATCGGCAGCTCGACAGCTGCGGGCAGGTTCGGGGCGCGCCGGTTTTCTTCGGCGGCAACCCTGACCAGCCCCCTGGCGGCTAGAGCGGCGACGGCGGATGCGGAGTCACCGCCCAGTGCTTTTCCAAGTTCGGCCGCCGGCAGCCGGCCCCCGGCTTCAAGGAGCCTTCTCAGGGCTGCCGCCTGTTTCGGGGCTTTTTTCCGGAGCCCGGCGGCGGTTTCGGCCGCCCCGGGCTCCACCGCTAAAAAGATCACCCGTTCAAGCCTGGGTTTGACCCTGACCGGCTGCAGCCTGAACCGCCGTTCGATGAGATTGGCCTCCAGCAGGCGGCGCAGCGCCTTGCGCGCTTCCGTCTTGCCGTATAGCTTTTCCAGCTTTTTTTGCTCCTCGGGCTGTTCGGCATCGAGGCTGGACAGCAGGGCTGCCTCGATCTCCGAGAGGGGGAGGTCGGCCGCCGTTGGACGGCGGGTGAAGATTGGTTCGGCTTGCCTCTCGAACCCAGGGGGCAGCCACAGCGCCAAAGAGGGGAACAGCGGCGCCAGATAGTGCCTGGAGATCCAGCGGCTGACCGCTAACTGAGCCGGGGTGAGGCACAGGGGCGGCTCGATGATGCCCGATAAAAGGCGGGTTTGGGCGAAACGCGGCGTTTCGGCCACCTCGATTACAATGCCCTGAAGGACCTTCGGGCCGAAGGGCGCCAGCACCGCCTGTCCCGGCCGGATGGCAAGTCCCGGCGGCAGCTGGTAGCTGAAAGCGTTCCGGCCGGCGGCCGGAGAGTTGACGCTGACCTCGGCGTAAGCCAAAGCGCTCCCCGCTCCGTTAAACTGACCGAGGCTCTCCGCTATCGGAGAGCCTCATGTCGCAGGCATCAGGCGGCGGCTTAAGCCGCCGCTTCTTTTTCTTCCTTGATGCGGGCGGCCTTGCCGGATAAGCCGCGCAGGTAGTACAGCTTGGCGCGGCGGACGCGGCCGCGGCGGGTGACTTCAATCTTGGCGATGAGCGGCGAAGCGAAAGGGAAGATGCGTTCCACGCCGACGCCGTAGGACAGGCGGCGCACCGTGAAATTGCCGCCGTCCGTACCGGAGCGTTTGCGCAGCACCACGCCCTGGAAGACCTGGATGCGCTCCTTGTCGCCTTCGATAATTCGGACGTGCACCTTGACCGTATCGCCGGGGTTGACTTCCGGAAAGTCGGCTTTTACCGCCGGGGGTACCAGTTCAGAGATTCTCATTTACAGGGACTCCTTTAATTGCTGCGCCGGTCTGAACCGGCGGGGATATCAGGTCACAGACTAAATAGTAAATCATAAACCGGGGTCCAATGGCAAGCCCCGGCGTCGGCGCCGACTATATTGACTCAGGCGTATTCGTATTATATTATATTAATAGGAATGATTACTATTAAGAATTGAAATATATGCGTTGCACACGGCAAAAAGAGAAGATTTTAGAGTACCTGCAAGCCACCACCGTTCACCCGACGGCCGAGCAGGTATATGAGAGTGTCAGGAGCAGCCTGCCGCGCATCAGCCGGGGGACCGTCTACCGTAATCTTGAAAAACTCTGCCGCAAGGGTGAAGCCATCGAGCTGTATATCGGCGGCCGGGTGAGCCGCTACGATGCCCGGACCGCTGGTCACGGCCACCTTTGCTGCCGGAGCTGCGGCTTGGTCGCCGACGTCGATATTCCTTTCGATCATACCTTTCATGAGGAAGTGGTAGGGCGGACCGGCTTCAAGGTCAACGGCAGCGCCGTCCAGTTCAACGGGGTATGTCCGGCATGCCAGAAAAAAGAACAGAAAGTTAAAAAGGAGGCAAGGCAATGATTGGTTTCTTCGGTCCCATCGAAAAGCAGACCCTGAAAAACGGCAATTTCAGGCAGGTGTTGTTCACCGGCAAACACGCCCAACTGGTGGTGATGAGCCTCAAACCCGGAGAAGAGATCGGCAACGAAATTCACCATCACGTAGACCAGTTCTTCCGGGTTGAGCAGGGCGAAGCCACCTTTACCCTCGGCGGTGAAAAACACGTCGCCCGCGACGGCGATGCCGTAATCGTCCCGGCCGGGACCTACCACAATGTGGTCAATACCTCCAAAACAGAGACGGTGAAGCTGTACACCATTTATTCTCCGCCGAATCACCCTGACCGCACGGTACATAAAACCAGGGCTGACGCCGAGAAGGCTGAAGCTGAGGAACATCACTAGCCGGCTTTGCCGCGGCGGTGATGGTTAACACAACCCAGACGGGCAACGTGTGAGGTGATATGGATATCGGTCAGTGGGTCATAGTCTATGTAGCCTCTTTAGCGGCGTTTCTGGCAATTGACCTGGTCTGGTTGGGCAAAATCGCCAGGGGATTTTACCGGCGGCAACTGGCCGACCTGATGCTGGAGAAGCTTAAATGGCAGCCGGCGCTGGGCTTTTATCTGCTTTATGTTTTCGGCCTCCTGGTGCTCGTCGTGGCGCCGGCGGTCGAAGCCGGTTCGGCGCTTAAGGCCGGCGGCTTGGGCGCGCTGCTGGGGTGCGTCAGCTATGCCACCTATGACCTGTCCAATTTCGCCACCTTGAAAAAGTGGCCCGCCGCCGTGGTCGCCGCCGATATCGTCTGGGGCGCCTTCCTGACCGGCGCCGTTTCCCTTATCGCCTATGCCGCGGCCCAGGCGGTCGCCGGATAGATGAGCCGTCAACTAATATGAAGGAGTAATATGGAGTACGAACCGCAGTTCAAACGTCTCAGGATTTACAACGCTTTCATGGGATTCCTGCATCTTATCCAGGCGGCTGCGGTGCTGGTTCTCAGCAACGATTTCAAGCTGCCGGTGACCACCTCATTCCTGTCCTTTGATGAGACTATCGGCCGGCTGTGGCCGGTGACCGATGTCTGGATCAATGTGCCGCTCGGGGCTATGGTCGCAGTGTTCCTGCTGCTGTCGGCGGCCGCGCATTTCATCATCGCCTCGCCGCCGGTATTCGGCTGGTATGTCAGAAACCTCAAGACGGGCATCAACTACGCCCGGTGGTACGAATACTCCTTCAGCGCCTCGCTGATGATCGTGCTGATTGCCATGCTGTGCGGCGTGTATGACCTGGGCGCCCTGCTGATGGCCTTTGCACTGACCGCGGTAATGAACCTGTGCGGGCTGGTGATGGAAGTCCACAATCAAACCACCCAGCGGACCAACTGGATTTCCTATACTGTAGGCTGCATCGCCGGCGTGGCGCCGTGGGTAGCCATCGCCATCTATTTCTTCGGCTCGCTGTCCCAGGCTGATGGCGGCGTCCCCACCTTTGTCTATGTCATCCTGCCCACCCTGTTCGTCTTCTTCTTCAGCTTTGCTTTAAACATGGTGCTGCAGTACCGCAAAGTCGGTCCCTGGCGCGACTACCTGTTCGGCGAGCGCGTCTACATCCTGCTCAGCCTGATAGCCAAGTCCGCGCTGGCGTGGCAGGTCTTTGCCGGCACCCTCAGGCCGGTGTAAATCATGGCTGTTAAAGTTGTCACCGACAGCACCTGCGACCTGCCGCCGGAGGTCGCCCGGGATCTGGGCATTGCCATCGTCCCGATTTATGTCCGTTTCGGCGCGGCGGTTTACCGCGACGGCGTTGACATCACGCCCGGCCAGCTTTATCCGAAGCTGATTGCCTCCGATGTGCACCCCGCCACCTCCCAGCCAACCCCGGAGGACTTTGCCGCTGTTTATAAAGAAGCCTCCAGGGATGCGGACGCTATTGTCTCGGTTCATATTTCATCCAGGATCAGCGGCACATTTAATTCCGCCGTCATCGCCGCCAAGGCGTTCAACGGCGTCTGCCCGGTTGAGGTCGTTGATTCCAGGTTCAACTCAGCGGGTCTCGGGCTGGCGGCACTGGCCGCCGCCCGCGCCGCTAAATCCGGGGCCGGCCTGGCTGAAGTGCTCGCTGAAACCAACCTGGCAATCTCCCAGGTCAGGATGTTCGGCTTATTCCGCACCATGAAATACCTGGCCAGGAGCGGCCGCATCAACAAAGCTGTGGCGGCAGCCTCCAGCGTGCTCAACGTCATGCCTTTATTGACCTTCCATGACGGCGAGATCGCCCGCGCCGGCCTGGTGCGCACCGTAGGCAGGGGGATGGAAAAAATCATCGAATTCGTCAGGAAACACGCTCCGGTGACTGAAATCACCGTTGTCCACAGCCGCGCCGCGGAGGAAGCGGAAAAACTGAGAGGCTGGTTGGCGGAGTTCCTGAACGCGGAGAAAATCATGGTCTCGGAGTTGGGGGCGGGGCTCGGGGTTCACGGCGGCCCGGGGGTGCTCCTGATCGGCCTCAGGCGGGCGGGGTGAGATGCCGATGACCCGCTTTGCTCCGGCTCAGAAAATCCTGTTCGCCATTAACGCCGCCGGCGGCATCGCCGTTCTCGGCAGCTACGCTGTTGGCCTGGGTTCCGGCACCGACGCCCTTTGGGGCGGCGTCCCGGCCGCCATCCGCCCTCTGTATGCGGTATCGATGCTGGTATCAGCCCTGGGCTATTTCGCTTTCATCTACTACCTGCTTTTCAAGGTCCAGCCGGAATCGGCCAGCATCGGCTCGGGCGGGAAGTTCCAGCTCTTTAACTGGATCTTTGTCGGCATCCTGCTGCCTTCAGCGCTGTGGATGCCACTGACCAATTTGTATATCGGTTCGCCTTCCGAAGCCTCATGGCTGGCCATCAGGGCGGTGCTTGCCCTGGTCGGATTGGCTTCGATCGCGCTGTCGGCTGCTCTCATACAACTGCGGGGTAACGCCCGCGGCGCCTCCTACCGCCTGGCTGTTGCCGGCAGCCTTTATTTTGCCTTTCATACCACTGTATTGGACGCAGTGGTGTGGGCGGCGCTGTTCAGGTAAGTCGAGGAGCCTATGCTGTGAACGCTGAACTATTCACCGCCGCTGCCCTGGTTATTCTTGGCTACATGACATTTCTCTTCGTAATCGCGGCGTTTACCCGGAACAACAGCGTCGCCGATACCGGCTGGGGCGTCGGTTTCATCGTCGTGACGCTCACGACGCTGGTTACCGCCGGCGATATCTCCGGGGTCAAACTGCTGACCGCGGTCCTGGTCACCGTTTGGGGGATGCGCCTGGCGGTGCGCATTTTCCTGCGCAACCGCGGCCGGGGCGAGGATTTCAGGTATCGGAAAATGAGGCAGGGGTGGGGCCGGGCGTGGCTCCTGAACAGCTACTTCCGGGTCTTCGTCGTCCAGGGCGTTTTGATGTTGCTGGTCGCCGTACCGATTGTCCAGATCAACCATGCTGACGCGCCTCCGTTCGGTCTATTCACCGCGGTCGGCGCCGTAATCTGGCTGGCTGGCTTCATTATTGAAACGACGGCGGATTATCAGCTGGACCGGTTTATCGCCGGTCCCCAGAACAGAGGCAAAGTGCTTCAGTCCGGGCTGTGGCGCTATTCGCGGCACCCCAATTACTTCGGCGAAGTGGTCCAGTGGTGGGGCATATTTGCCATCGCCCTCGGCGTGGAGTATGGTTGGGCAGGCATTATCGGTCCGGTCACAATTACCTTCTTGATTCTTAAGGTCTCCGGGATTCCGATGCTGGAAAAAACGTTGTCCCAAAATCCGGAATATGTTGAATATCAGCGACGCACCAGCAGTTTTATCCCGCTGCCGCCGAAGAAAGGGTGATCCGCCATGCCGAGCCTGAAAGCCTTTTTCACCAACTGGTGGGCGCCGATGCCGCTGCGCCGCAAGATCTACCTGGCCTTCAGGAACAACTGGATTAAAATCAGCCGGCGGCAGAGCTGCTGCGGCCATCCGGGCGAGCCCGGCTGCTGAGAGTCCGCCAAGCCCTCGGTCGAGGGTCAGATAAATCATCCTGTCCGCTAGAGGAGTCCGATGGCCAGATATGACTATGACGTGATCATTCTGGGCGGCGGCATCGCCGGTTTCTCCGCCGCCGGCATGGCCGCCGGCCTCGGTAAAACAGTCCTCCTGGTTGAGAAAGGCCGCCTCGGCGGCAACTGCTCTCTTCGGACCTGCATCCCCACCAAGGCGCTAATCCGCGCCGGCGAGGCTTACGGCAACCTGGGGGCGGCTTCCGAGTTCGGACTGGAGTGCCAGCTTCCGGCGATCGATACCACCCGGGTCAACAAGTACGTCCGCCGCGTCATCGAGGAAGTCGGCGCCATTGATAACCCCGAAAGCTTCAAACAGATGGGCATCGACATTGAGTTCGGTGCCCCCTCGTTCGTGGACCGGCACCGCATCAAGCTGGGCAGCCGCGTTATTTCCGGGAACAAGTTCATCATCGCCACCGGCAGCAGCCCGGCGCGCCTTAACGTTGAGGGCGCCGCCGAGACGCCCTATTTCACCACCGAAAACATTTTCAGCGAGGATAAATTACCGGCGTCGATTATTATTCTCGGCGGCGGTCCCGCCGGCATCGAGTACGCCACCGCTTATTGCGCGCTGGGGCTTAAGGTAACTGTGGTTGAACTGGCTGATACCATCCTGGCTCGTGAAGACAAGGAAATGACCAGGCTGGTGGCCGAGCGGCTGCGCCAGAACGGAGTGACGCTGCTGACCGGCTGGCAGACGGTCAGGCTTTTTCGCACCGGCGAAGAGGTTTCAGCCGAAATCAAGAGCGCGTCCGGCGAGACCATGGTGTTGACCGCGGAGGCCCTTTTGATGACTATTGGCCGTGTCCCCAACCTGGAAGGATTGTCGCTGGAGAAGGCCGGAGTAGCCGTCACCCCGCGCGGCATCAAAACCGACCTGGGGATGCGCACCACGGCGGATAATATCTATGCCGCCGGCGATGTCGTCGGCCCGTTCCAGACCGGCGCGGTGGCTGAATACCAGGCTCTTATCGCCGCCAACAACGCGTTGATCCCGGTGGTTAAAAAACGGGCTGATTACCGCACCATCCTGTGGATAACCTACACCAGCCCGCCGCTGGCCCATGTCGGTTTGACCGAAGAAGAAGCCCGCAAACGCTACGGGGATAAAGTCAAAATTTATCACTATGAATATAGCCGCATGCGGCGGGCCCGGGTGGACCGGCAGGATTTCGGCGTCGCCAAATTCATCACCGACGCCGCGGGCAAGCCGCTGGGCATCCACATCTTGGGACTGCATGCCGAAGAAATGGCTCATGAAGCGGAGCTGCTGAGGGTGTACCGCAAGCCGCTTCATACACTGCATTTCGTCAACCACGCCTATCCGACCTATTCGGAAGCCATTTTCAAGCGCATGGGCGATATCAGCTACCTGGACAGGATGGCCGCCAATCCCATTATCCGGCTCGGCCTGGAGCTGATGCCGGGTTTTGTCAACAACCTGGAAAAACTGAAGAAAAAGCTTTAGCCAGAGTCCGGCGGCTGTTCGGCGCGTATCTCTTCAATCGTTTTCAGGTCGGTCTTGGACAGTTCTGCGCCGCTAAGGAGCTCAGGCCGCCGCATCAGTGTCCGCCTGACCGATTCCTGCCGGCGCCATCTGGCGATGGCGGCATGGTTGCCGGAAAGCAGGATATCCGGCACCTTTAGCCCCCGGAACTCAGGCGGGCGGGTGTAGTGGGGGTATTCCAGCAGTCCTTCAGCCGAAGGGCTGTGAGACTCCTCAAGATGAGACTCGCCGCAGCCCAGCACTCCGGGTATCAGCCGGGCCACGGCGTCGGCCACCACCATGGCCGGCAGTTCCCCGCCGGACAGCACGTAGTCGCCGATGGAAAGCTCGTCGTCAACATAATTCCGGATGCGCTCATCGAAACCCTCGTAGTGGCCGGCGACGAGGATCAGCCGGGGTATTTTCGATAGTTCGGCGGCAAGCGCCTGGTTGAACAGCCGGCCGCCCGGCGAAAGCAGGACGACCCTCGCCTCAGCATCGGCTGACGACCTGACCGCCTCGATAGCTGCCACCACCGGCTCCGGCTTCATCACCATGCCGGCGCCGCCGCCGTAGGGGGAATCGTCAACCACCCGGTGTTTATCGTGCGCCCAGTCCCGGATGTTGTGCAGCCGGATATCCAGCAGGCCGCGGTCTGCCGCCCGTTTTAAAATACTGGCGGCGAAAGGTCCCTGGAACATTTCCGGGAACAGCGTCAGGATGTCAATGCGCACGGATCAATTCTAGCATATCCGTCCGTCTCCGATGGCGGCGGCCGGCGGCATTGTTGAATTATGTTTGCGGCATAAAATCTAGCTTTTAGGGAGCTAGAGAGAGCATCAGAGCGATAGAACATCGCAGACTGGCATGGCAATCAGCCTGGATCGCCTCTATTCACTGCTGTCTCCCTTTGACCAAAACCTGGTTTGGGAGTACATTAGAAACGTGGGTACCGGGCGGTACCCGCAGGCCAAATAAGCGAAAGGAGGTAGGATGGTAGAGAGACAAGCCGTTCTTGGGATTTGGCTGTTTCCCTGGAAACACTCCTCGCTTGGAGGTGGCGAATCCTAGGTTCCGTGTCCGAGGCGAGGAGTCTGGAAGAAGGCTCTTGAGCTTCTCATCAAAGGATTGAAACCCATCTGGTCTTTTTGATCAGGCCGGAGAAGTAAAGAGCGAAGCCGGGGGAAACCCCAAGCAACGAAAACAGAATAATTTCCAGAGGAGCCAAACAACCAAAAAAAGGTTAACAGGTTTCAAACGGAGTTACCGGGCGGGCGATTAAGCGGACTAGCTAGTCGCCCGCCCTGATTTTAATCGTGTCCCCGATCCTGGTCCCGGTCAGCGCCGCCGCGCTGCCGCCCCTGACGGCGATTTCCAGATAGCCGGAGGATCCGATAAGGGCGGCCAGCCCGCCGCCATCGGCATAAGTTTTCACCAGGCCTTCGATGGCGTGCCGGCCGATTTCCACCCTGGGCGCTTTGGTTTGGGGCAGGTCGGAGGCTTTGATGTCGGTGATGATATTGCCGAAGCCGTCGAAATACACCGCGTGCCCCGTCACGTTTCCGTCAGGGCCTGTTTCCGGTCGCGGCAGATCCAGCATATGGATCAGGTTTATGGCCTGGCAGAAAGCCGGAGCCTGGAATCCCTGGGCCAGCATCGCCGCCGCCGGCGCCATGATATCCCGGCCGTTGAAAGTCGGCGACACCGGCTGTCTGAAGAAGCGGGGGTTTGTGATTTCAAAGGCGTGGGCATCGCCGGACAGGGCCAAGCGTTTCAAGCCTGATACCGTCTCTCCGGGACCACTGACGTAATCACGCGCCACATAGGAGAAAATGCCGTTGTCCGGGCCGACGAAAGTACCTTCCGGCGTGCGCAGGATGATGATTTTACGGCTGGTGCCGACCCCGGGATCGACAACAGCCAGGTGAACGGTCGAACGCGGAAAGCAACGGTATACCGTGGACAGCAGGAAAGCCGCCTCGAAGACGTTTTGCGGCTGGATTTTGTGGCTGATATCCACGATCTGGGCCTCCGGCGCGATGCCCAGAATGACACCCTTCAGGGCGGCGGTGTAGCCGCCGGCTTCACCGAAGTCTGTAGTCAGGGTGATGATGGCTGCCACCGCGCCCTCCAGGAATCAAAGGTACGGGTTGCCGCGCCCCGGCGTCAGATGATCAAGAGGACCCAGATTGAGATGAGCACCAGCAGGGCGACCAGGACAATGGTCATCTGGAAGAGAGTTTTTTCAACGCCGCGCTTGGTGCGGAAGACGGTGTCAGCCTGGCCGAAGATGCCCCCCAGCCCGCCGCCTTTGACCTGCAGCAGGGTTGACAGGCCGAGGGTTACCGCCACGACTATTTGCGCAATCAACAAAAAGGTCAGCATTTCTTATCCTTCTTTGAGTTTCGTAAGAATTATATCAGAAGCGGCGGCCGGATTGGCGCGCCCCTTGGACAGCTTCATCAACTGGCCGACCAGGAATTTCAGCGACTGCTCCTTGCCGGCTTTGTAGTCGGCGACGGCGTTCGGGTTATCGGCGATGATTTTTGCCGCCATTTCAGCGATGGCGCCGTCGTCGGAAATCTGGGCCAGGCCTTTCTCGGCGATGATCGCCTCGGCGCCTTTGCCCGTTTGCCACATCTCGTCGAGGACGGTCTTGGCGGTGGCGGTGTTAACCGTACCCTTGCCCGTCGCGGTGATCAGCCCGGCCAGCGCGGCGGCCGGCACCTTATCGGCAAAAGCGGCGATGTCGATACCGGCGGCGTTGATGATGCGGGAAACCTCGCCGGCAACCCAGTTGGCGGCGTCTTTGGGCGTCAGCTTCATATCGGCGGACAGTACTGCCTCAAAGTAGTCGGCCGTGTCTCGGGCGGCGGTCAGCAGCGAGGCATCGTATTCGGAAAGCTGGTAGTCGGTCATGAACCGGGCCTGCCGCGCCTCGGGCAGCTCCGGCAGGCTGGCGCGGATCCTGGCGATCCATTCATCGTCAAACTTCAGCGGCGGCAAATCCGGCTCCGGGAAGTAGCGGTAGTCGTGGGCGAACTCTTTGCTCCGCTGCGAGACGGTTTCGCCTTTATCGTCAACCCAGCCCCGGGTCTCCTGCCGGACGCGGACGCCCGCGTCATAGTCCCTGGCCTGCCGCTTTTCCTCGTATTCTAATGCCCGGAACACGGCGCGGAAGGAGTTCATGTTCTTGACTTCCACCTTGGGGTTGAACTTTGTCTCGCCGCGCGGCCGCAGCGAGATGTTGGCATCGCAGCGGAAAGAACCCTCTTCCATGTTGGCCACTGACACGCCGAGGTATCGTAAAATCGAACGTAATTTTTGAAGGTACTGCCGCGCCTCCTCCGGGGTGCGCATGTCAGGCTCCGAGACGATCTCCATCAGCGGCACGCCGGAGCGGTTGACATCAACCAGGGAATAGCCCGGCCCGCCGATCTCGTCGCGGTGGAGCAGCTTGGCCACGTCCTCCTCGAGGTGGACGCGGGTGATGCCGATGCGCCGGGTCTGCCCGTCGGCGGTAATGTCTATCCAACCCTGGCGGCCGATGGGCTCGTCGTACTGGGAAATCTGATAGCCCTTCATCAGGTCCGGGTAGGGATAGTTCTTGCGGTCGAACTTTGAATGCGGCGCGATGGTGCAGTTCAAAGCCAGCGCCGTCAACATGGTGAACTCCACGGCCTTCTTGTTGATCACCGGCAGGACGCCGGGAGCGCCGAGACACACCGGGCAGACGCGGCTGTTCGGCAGGGCGTCGGCGTAGTCGGAAGCGCAGCGGCAGTACATCTTGCTGGCAGTGGCCAGCTGCGCGTGGACCTCCAGCCCGATGACCGTCTCGTATTTATTGGATATGGCGTTCGTCATGAAATTAACCTTGTAAGTATAGCAGGGGCAGATGGGGCGGGCAACGGCATTGCTCTTTCCATCCCGGAGGATAATAATGTCCTTGAGGAGTGATCATGGAACCGGGTATCGTCGCCGGAATCATCGGCCTGGTGATAATCCTCGTCGCGGGCGCCGTTTTCTTCAAAGTGGGCCGCGGTTTGTCATCGAGACGCCGGGACGGTCAGACCGGCTCGGACCCAGGATTCCCGTTTTTCATCCATTTCGGCGCTGATGGCCGGGGCGAACCCGACGGCGAGACCGGGCCGGATAACTCGGACGGCTGCGGCGGCGACGGCGGTGACGGTGGCAGCGGCGACTGATCCGGCGCCGGGAAACCCCTCGGCGTACATAATTCCTTCATCATTTTGAGGCATAATAAAAAGGTGCTACCGTAATAAGGTCGGGTTAGCCCCATGGCCTTGAAAGGATGCTCGCATGGAAACGGTGCCCTCCGCCCCTCAGGATAGTTACTACCGGCCGGGGCCTTCCGGCATTGCGGCGCCGCCGAAAAAATCAGGCGGCGGCTGGCTTGTCTCGCTACTGCTGGTCATTGTTCTTATCGGCACCGGTGTCAACGGCGCCCTCTGGCTGCAGGAAAAAGACAGCTTGGACCAGGCCGGCGCCGACGTCTCGGCGCTGAACACCCAGAACTCCGCCCTGCAGACATCTCTCAGTCAGGCGCAGGCCGGGGCTTCGTCGCTTCAGGCTGACCTGGCGGCATTGCAGCAGACAGTCGCCGGACTCGGCACAACGACGCCGCCTCCGGCTTCATCGACCGACTTCACCGTCGCGGCCAGGAAAATCGAGCCCTACACCGTTTATGTCGAAGCCTCCGGGCGCAGCGGCGCCGGCACCGGCTCCGGCACCATCATCAGGGCTAATGGCTTCGTACTGACCAACCAGCACGTCATCAGCGGCGCCACCTCTATCTGGGTCACTTTGAAAACCGGTGAATCCTTCAGCGCCACCCTGATCAACTCGAACGCCGACCTGGATGCCGCGGTACTCAAGCTGAATACCACCCGTACCGACTTTCCCTTCGCCGCCCTCGGCTCATCGGCCGGGGTGGTCATCGGCCAGCAGGTGCTGGCCTGCGGCTTCCCGCTGGGGTCTGACCTGTTCGGCAACGCCCAGTTCGGTCCGGCTTCCTTCACCGCCGGCATCGTCTCAGCCATCCGCAACCTGCCTTCTGCGAATACCGAAAACCCTAACGTCAGGCTCGACTACATTCAAATGGACGCCGATATCAACCCGGGCAACTCCGGCGGGGGCCTGTTCAATCTGAACGGGGAACTCATCGGCATTCCGGCTTACGGATTCGCCACCGGCATTAACGCCTCCATTCCCATAGACGCGGTCAAAGCGCTGATCCAGAGCGCCGCGGGTTAACGGGCACTATGATATGAAAAACGCCGTCACCGCCGCCATCATCGCCGTCGTTATCCTGGCTAACGGGGGCATCGCCCTGTTGCGGGCCGATGCCGGCAGCCAGCTTCAGGCCGACCAGTCGCAAATCGCTTCGCTGGTGACCGCCAACGATGCGGCCAAGACCCAGATTGACGCCCTGATTGCGGCGCAGGCTCAAACCGCGGCGTCGCTGGTAACGCTGCGGACCGCTGTCGCCCAATTGGCGCAGGGTGCCGGCGCGGCTCAGGCTGAATTCAATACCGTGATGCAGGCCATCAAGCCTTCGGTGGTCAAACTCAACGCCACCGGTCCCGGCCTCAGGGGCTACGGCTCCGGGGTGATCGTCAGATCCAGCGGCTACGTCCTGACCGTCCTGCACGCCGTAAGCGGCGCCGGTTCGATCACCGTTACCCTGAGCACCGGGGAGCAGTTCCAGGCCACGATCACAGCTTCAGACGCCGCCTCCAACCTGGCTTTGCTTAAAATGACGACGACCCGTACCGATTTCCCGGCGGCGCCTGTTGGTTCGATCAATAATCTATCACTGGCCCAGACGGTAATCGCCGCCGGCTTCCCGCTGAGCCCGGAACTGGACGGTCCCGCCACCTTCACCGTCGGCATCGTTTCGGCGCTGCGCACCGCCGCCGACTATTATTTTGTTCAGAGCGACGCTGATATCGCCCCCGGCAGCGGCGGCGGCGGCCTGTTCACCCTGGACGGCCGACTGGTGGCCGTCGCCTCGCTGGCGCAGGCGGACGGCATTTACCTCTACATCCCCGTTAACGCCGCGGCTTCGCTCCTGGCCGGCATCGGCTGAAGTCTGCTGGTCGTCCCGAAATAGAGTATTGACAACCGCTCATTGCGGGCATAAAGTAGAGCCAACCCGATATCAGGAGCGCCGAATTGAAGCGCCTGGCTCCAATATTGCTGGTTGCTGTATTTGTCCTCGCCCTTTTTTCCATTCTTCCCGTGTCGCTTTCCGCCGCTGACTACGAACTCCACGATGTCATGAACGGGGCCGTCCCCGGACTGAGCGTGATCGTCAACGGTTCCGGTCAGGGCTACTACGGCCAGTCGATTCGCGCCACCTTCTCCAATAACACCGGCACCCCGCTTACTGTGAAGGTCCCCATCGGCCTGGCGCTGCTGCCGCAGAATACCGGCGTTCAGACGATGTATACCGCCGGCGCCGAGACAATTTCCGTTCCCCCCGGCAGCAGCCAGGGACTGATCGTTGCCTTTTGCGGGGAACAGCATGACACCGGCCCTAGAAGTTCCGATGTCTTCACCGCCGGCGGTTTCGCCACCGGCAGCCTGCTGCAGACGCTGAGGAACATCAACCGCTCCGGAGACTTCAGCTTCAATGCCCAGGCCGCGGTCTGGCACCATACCGACGGCAATGACATCACCGGCAATGAAATCGCCCAGGATCTCGCCGCGGGCTTCGGCGCGGCCGGCGCGGCGGCCGCCGCCGGGCTAGCCGGTTCGGCGCTGGCCGGCGGGACGGCGCTCCTTCTGAACCGGATCGAACGGGGCGGCGGTTCCGCCGAAACAGAAACAGCGCCGTGGCCGGAAGAAACCGAAGAACCGCTGGTTGCTCCGCTCGAGGGTATTGAAAACCGGATTGTGCCGGACTACATTCCGGAAACGCTGCCGCCGGAACTCCGACCGCCGATTGAAATCGCTGAAATACCTCCGCCCGAGGACCCGGCTGACGGCGTGATGGTAGCCGGAGGCAACCTCGAAGATATAATCGATGATATTAAGCGGGCCTGGGATAAGTACCGGGAACTTCGTGATGCCAACAGGGCGGAGCCTCCGGCGACGCGGCCTGAGATTTTTGAATCGCTAACGAACAAAGACCCGTGGGATAAGCGGGTCCGTGACTGGTGGGAAAACGTCAAACGCCACGCTCCCTGGGGCGAGGGCGATCCTCCGGAACAGGTCAGACGCCAGACGGAGCTGGAGCAGGAGGGGGGCCGCCGGATACAGCGAGGGGTGTTCGGCAGTGGCGCGGAGCTGACCCGGGCTCTCGGCCAGCCGCCGGAACAGTTGATCCAGCAGGTGGAACAGGAAATCGTGGCGGATAAAGGCAAGAAAACCATCAAGTTCGTCCGCCAGATGAACCAACTGGTTACCCCTGCGGTCGAAAATGTTAAAAGATTGCCGGGGGGTGATGTAGCTCGGGACTTGTCCGGGGCACCACTGGCATATTTCGATTATAAGACTCCGGATGCCGGTGACGCTGTAGAGACGTTGGCCGGTGTCAAAAAAGACGACGCAGCTCACCAGGCTTACGCTGAATTCTTCCAGAAACATGACGGGCCGCCGGACAGGAGTAATCCGGCTCAGGTACAAGAGTTTATGGATATGTACAACCGGATCAAGAGCAGGTGAGTTATGGCGCAGACGGATTCCAGAATCCCTGAACCGCCGTCACTCCATCCGCTGGAGGCGTTCGAACTATTCTATTTTTTCTGCGCCGCCCATCGTGAGGGCCGGATAACCTTCCGCCAGTTTACTGAAGGCATGAAAGCCTTCCGCTTTTACGATGAACGCCAGCAGGTCTGGACCATCGGCGCCGGCACCGGCCGCTGGTACCGGCTGGACGGCGGCCGGTGGCTTGCAGGCGAGCCGAACAGCAGGCTGACAGCTACCGCATTAAAAGGCTGGTACGATTATTTCCAGCGCATCGGACAGCCGAAAGGCTGCGCCCGCTGCGGTGTCAAGGTACCCGCCGGTTCCAAATTCTGCTTGAACTGCGGCGCTCCGGTCACCGCCGCTCCGGCCTCGAAAGAAACCGGCCAAAAACCCGTCTACTGCCGCCAATGCGGCCAGCCTGTTGCCGCCGGGGCTAAATTCTGTAACGCTTGCGGGACCAGGAGGCAATAGCGTGCTCGATACCGTTCTGATGATCGCGGGCTACGCCTCGGTGCCGCTGGTGCTGCTGTCGGTTTTTGCCATGGTGCGCACCATCGGCAAGCCGCGGCCGCTGGTGGCATCAGGGCTGGCTCTCCAGATTGCTTTTTCCGCCGCGTTCCTGGTGCTTTACAGGTTGCTGCTCGATATCGGTGAACCGACCACTCTTTCGCTGGCTTTGCTCGCTGCCGGCCTGGCCGGCGGCGCCTTCCAGGGCTTTACCACCAAACTGGATGTCTCAGGTGACAAGGTCACCGCCAAACGGTCCGTTCTCTACTTGCTCATCTGGGGTCTTTCCTTCAGTGCCACCCAGCTTCTGGCCATGCTCGGTCAGACCACTATCGCCGCCTACGGCCTGTCGTCGGTTTACCTGGCCACCGGCATCGCCGTCGGCATGAACGGCACCCTGCTGGCGCGGCGTATGATGGTCTCAGCGACAGGTCAACAAATTGGGACGAAAGCCTTTTCGGCCTGCCCGGCTTGCGGCTCGGCCAACGCGCCCGGGCGGAAATTCTGCGCCGGTTGCGGCCGGCCGCTGGCGGCGGTGAAAGTTCCGGTAAATTCCTGTCCCGCCTGCGGCGGCCAGGCGGCGCCTGGTCAGCGCTTCTGCAACCGATGCGGGCAATCCATCACCTGAAACATCAGTTATCAAGGAGCCTTGAATATGCGGTGTCCAAAATGCGGCGGCGCCAATGAGTCCGGGTCCCGCTTTTGCGGTGTTTGCGGCGCTGCTATGGCATCAGCCCGCCCGGCAGCGCCTCCGCCGGCGCCTGCTCCAAGCCAGGTCTATTGCCAGCGCTGCGGTGCGCCCAATCCGGCCGGCAGCAAATTCTGCGAAGGCTGCGGTTCTGCCATGGGGACGGCTGCGGCGGCCCAGCCCGCCGCCCCGGCGGGCGCGGCGCCGGCTAAAGCTGCGGCAGGCAAACCTCCGGGTGCCCTATGGGTGCTGCCGGTCCTCTTCGGCTGGCTGGGCGGTATCATCGCCTGGGCGGCGGCTACCGGGACCAATCCTTCGACGGCGCGCAAAATGCTGGCGCTGGGTTTTTTGGTTACCCTGATATGGGTCGGCGTGGTAATCGCCCTGGATATGGCCGAGTCCGGCTTTTCGTTCTCCGATTTCAGTTTCGAGTAACACTACCGGACTTTGTCCCAATGGGCTGGCGCCCTCGTTTTTGGGCCCAGACTTTTTCAAACTCCGCCCGCGGGCATTGGTGGGATAATCCCACTGTGGGACAATCCCACCTGGGTTATCAGCTAAATTACGAACTCCCCGTTTTTATACAGCAATTTCCCGTCCACGGTGATCTGCCCGCCTTGCCGCAGGTCGCAGACCATGTCCCAGTGGATGGCGCTCTCGTTCTTGGACCCGGTCTCCGGTATGCCGGCGCCTAAGGCCATGTGGAAGCTGCCGCCGATCTTTTCATCGAAGAGAATCTCGCGGGTGAAAGACTTGATGCCTTTATTGGTGCCGATGGCCAGTTCGCCCAGGCGGCGCGCCCCGGCGTCGGTGTCAAGGATTTTATTGAGGTAGTCCTCGTTCTTTTCGGCTGTCGCCCGGACGCACTTGCCCTTTTCGAACCACAGCCGGACACCGGTGATCTCGTGTCCCTGGTGAATAGCCGGATAGGAGAAGTAGACGTGTCCCTCGGCGGAGTCCTCCACCGGCCCGGTGAAGACCTCGCCGTCGGGCATGTTCCTCTTGCCGTCGCAGTTGACCCAGGACCGGCCCTTGATGTTGAAGCGGATATCGGTCTCTGGCGCGGTGATATGAACAGTCTCTTTGCCATTGAGCCAGTCGACGACCCGCTGCTGCTCGGCGGATACTTTTTTCCAGTAGCCGACTGGATCGGCCGGGTCCGGCAAACAGGCGCCGAATACGAAATCGGCGTAGTCCGAGAGGCTCATGTCGGCGTCCTGGGCCATGGCGTTGGTCGGGTACGGCGCCCCCACCCAGCGGAACGACCCTTCGGCCGACCGGCGCATCATCGTCTTCATCAGGTGCCTCCTGGCGGCGGAGTGCCAGGCCATTTTCTGCGGGTCGACGCGGGACAGATGGCGGGTGTTCTCCTCGGCCAGGATCGAGATGCGGCAGTCATACTTCTCGGTGATATGCGCCAGCGGCTCGTGGACGTATTCGATCTGCTCCTTCGATCCGTATTTGAACAGCAGTTCAGATGTCTGCGCCGGCCAGGCCATGGCAATGGGCAAGCCTCCGGCTTTCAGTGTTTCGATAAAAATGGCCTCAGAAAGCGGCCGGGCGATGTCGGGGGCGAAAATGGCCACCCGGTCGCCGGGTTTCACGGCAACGGAGTAGTTGACCAGCAGGTTAGCCAGTTTTTCAACGCGGGGGTCGTGCATGTGGACTCTCCTTTTCTACACTATCGCTGAGATTATAGCACTGCAGCCAAACGTCTTTGCGAACCATCGGCGGCGCCGGGACGAAGCAATCTTAAATCTGCGCCTCAGGTATTCAACATAATAAAATATGCCGCCAAAAACGACAAAACTCGCTTGACCTTCGCTGTGAACGTATGTGCTATAATGCCTGTCATGCGCTCAAACTGTGTCCCGGTCCCAAACACCGCCGAGGGGAAAAATTTTTGTGCTCGGGTGCCGATCGGAGTTGTTTCAAAACGATCGATAAACGACTCCCAATCGAGCCGCCAACGCGGCAAAGCGCAATCGTTTCCGGAAAAGAAGAATATTTAGGGGTAAATCAAATGACAGCCCGGCTAAGCCGCGAACACCACCACGTAGTAATAAACCAGCATTACGGCAAACACCACCGAGTCCATTCTGTCCAGGAAGCCGCCGTGGCCGGGGATGGCGTTGCCGGAGTCCTTGATAGCCATGTTGCGTTTGAACAGGGATTCCACCAGGTCGCCGGCCTGTCCGACGACGGAAGCCAGGAGCCCCACCAGCCCGAGGCTGAGATAATCCGGTGTCAGTCCGAGGACCGGTTTCAATATGACGGCGGTTATCACCGCGGCGATAGCTCCGGCGAAGGCGCCTTCCCAACTCTTCCCCGGGCTGATCGACGGCGCCATTTTGTGGCGGCCGGTCGCCCGCCCAATAAAATAGGCGAAAGTATCCGAAGCCACCGTAACTCCGATGGCGAAGAGCAACCACTCCCGGCCGCTCTCAAGCAGCCGCAGCGCCGGCAGGAAGGAAAGCAACCAGCCGACGTAAATCACCCCGGCCAGAGTCCAGGCCCAGCGGACGAAGCTTTGAGACCGGTCGCCTGGTTTCAAGAGGTACAGCAGCGACAGCGCGGTGAAGCCGGCCAGCAGCGGCGCCAGGCTGCCCTCAACATGCGGCGAGGCAATAAACAGCACCACTCCGATAGTCCCGATGGCGGCGAAAGGCGGCGCCTTGACCTGGGATACGACGCGGTTGAACTCCGCGATGGCCATGACGCCCCAGATTGCCGCGCCAATGGTCAGCCAGGGCAGCGGTTCGTCGAACCAGATAGCCGCCAGGGCGATAATGCCTAATAAGAGACCTGAGACAAGTCGTTTCTTAAGCAAGTCTTATAGACCCCCGAAGCGGCGCTGTCGTTTGGCATATTCCGCCAGCGCTTTGCCGGCTTCCTCGCGGCCGAAATCAGGCCACAGGGTATCAGTAAAATACAGCTCGGCGTAGGCAGACTGCCACAACAGGAAGTTGGAGAGGCGTTTTTCGCCTCCGGTGCGCACCAGCAGGTCGACATCGGGCAGCCCGGAGGTATGAAGGTATTTCCCAAAGACTGTCTCATCAATCAATTGGGCTTCGACCTTATCAATTACCACCCGGCGCGCCGCCTCGACGATCTCAGCCCGGCCGCCGTAATCGAAGGCGAAAGAGGCTACGGCACCGGTGTTGGCCGCAGTCCGCGCCACTACCCGTTCGACGCCCTGGCGCAGCGGCAGGGCTTGCCGGTCGAGCCGTCCAAGATGGCGGATGGAAACATTACGGTCGTCTAACTCGCCGGCGGTGCGTTCCAGCGCTTCGGCCAGCAGCTTCAGTATGCCCGCGACCTCGTCCCTGGGACGCTTCCAGTTTTCAGTCGAAAAAGAGAAGAGAGTTATAAACTCAACGCCGGCCTCGGCCATGCCCAGTACGACCTCAGACACTTTCTCCAGCCCGGCGCGGTGGCCTTCCAGACGCCGCAGGCCGCGGGCAGTAGCCCAGCGACCGTTGCCATCCATAATCAGGGCGACATGCCGTGGGACCGGACCCGGGAACTCAGGCGAGTGTATCATCAAGGCGTTATTGTAAGCGTATGAGCTTCTATCAGCAAGGTTATCGCATTCGTTGAGAAATATTACACTCTCTGTTAAGCTTTGCCGATGAACCTGCCAAGACTGCGGCCGGTGATCAAGCTGCCGGACTATTTCAAAATAACCGTCCTTAGCTTGGGATTGGCCGCCCTTTCACAGAGCTCACACGCCATCCTTCTGCCGCTCCGGGTACTGGATTTTGCCGGAGAAACCGGCAAGAATACCGCCCTGGCTGCGGTTACTTTCACGGGATTGGTCCTGGCTATGTTGTCTCAACCGGTTGCCGCCGCGTTTTCTGATTCAACCTCGTCCCGCTGGGGCCGGCGGAAACCTTACGTCATGGCCGGCGGAGTTGCGGTCCTGGTGCTTTTACCGGGGATCGGCCTGGCTGGGAGTTTTGCCGGACTTTTCCTATTCTACTGCCTGATCCAATTAGCGGCTAACACCGCCCAAGGCCCATATCAGGCATACCTGCCGGAATTGGTGCCGCTCGACCGCCGCGGTCGCGCCTCCTCCTTCAAAGCCCTGATGGAGCTATTGGGTGGGGCTGTCGGCATCTTTATCATCGGCAGACTTATGTCGGACTATGCCACTGATAACCAGAGCGGTGTATGGAATTCGCTCGCGGTATTATCGCTGATCATCGCCACTATATTGGGGTATCTATGGTTGAGACTCAAGGAAACACCCACGCCTGGTCCGTTGCCGCCATTCCGGAATCCGCTCCTGTCATATCGTTTCAGCCTGAAAGACAATCCGTCGTTCGGCTGGTTTCTTGGATCCCGGCTTTTTGTGTTCATGGCGTCGGCCACCCTGCAGACATTCGCCCTTTTCTACCTCCGAGATGTTATCGGAGTTGAAAATCCGGCCGGTTCAGCCGCAGCTTTTATTATCGTTGCCGGTGTTTCGATGGGACTGGCGATCTTTCCGGCTGGTTATCTGGCCGACCGATACGGGAAAATCTGGCTGTCACAAGCTGCAGTGGTTTTCGGTGCCGGGGGAGTAATCCTGTTGCTGCTGTCGCCCTCATCGGTCACAGTTATGATCGCTGCTGGTATGACAGGCTATGCTATCGGCACTTTCAGCGTCGCCAATTGGGCATTGGCGACTGTACTGGTTTTGAAAGGGGAGGAAGCCCGCTATCTGGCGATCGCTAATATGGCTACGGCCGGGGGTGCCGCCCTGGCCCGACTAATCGGTCCGGCTATTGACTACTTCAACCGGGTGGAGGCCAATCTCGGCTACCAGATTATGCTTGGAGCCTGTCTCTTATATTTTGTCCTAGGCGGCTTGTTGATCAAAAAGACTAGGACGCCAGCCAGTCGATGACTTGTTCCCAGCCTAATGCCCCTGCCCAGGCCAGCATGATATATAGCAGGCTGCGGCCAAGGAAGCAGGCAACAAAGAATTTTGGCGCCGGGAAACGCATTATCCCGGCAGCCAGCCCGGCTACGTCAAACAGGAGTGGAGCCGCTGACAGTCCGAAAATAGCTAACATGCCGTAGCGGTCCAGCCAGCTGCGGATGCGAATGTACCAGCGGTTGTTCTGCGGCACTACGGCTCGTCCGGAGTAACCAGCCAGGTAGCCTGTCATCTCACCCACCGCAGCGCCGAGCGCAGCTGCGAGGCCAACCAGTGTTGGTGCCGGCATGGCGGCTCCCAGCGCTGCCAATACCAGGAAATTACCTGCCGGCAGTACCACGGTAGCGTTTAGAATCATGCTGACAAGGAAAGCACCAAGGTAGCCGTAATCCTCCAGACCTTCGACGAACTCCGGATTGGTGTGATAGACATAAAGAACCATCCCGACGATGGTAATCACGGCAACAAGGGAGAGTGCCGGCAATAGGCGACGCTGGATCCGACTACCGCGATCAGATTCAAACCCGGGGGACGAACTTAGGTCGGGATTATTGGTCATTAGACAGTCATTGTAACATAGAGGTTGTCAGGCGTTTAATTAATGTTGCCAACGAGTGCCTGATAGGATACACTAAACAGTACCGGCGCCTGCGGCTTTTATTGGCTTGCCTCGCAGCCGGGATTCCAGAAATTGTCTAGAGCGGCGCGCAGCCGCAGTCAGGCGTTATCTGGGATGATTTCCGTATGAGGTTTTACGATGACGACAGAGAATAGAGAGCACAACTTCGAGAATCTAAAGGCGAGGCTGGAAGGCGAATACAGGCGGCTCTCGGAACAACTGGAAGCGCTGCGGGCAACCAAGCCGCAAGAAGACCGCCGCGAAGGTTCGCCGTTCGGCAAGCGTGAGGAAGAGGCTACCGAAACCGCTGACCTGGAGAACCGGCTGGCGTTGGAGAAACGAGTCCTGGACCAGATGGCCGAGGTTGATTATGCTCTTGGTAAACTACAAAAAGGCGTTTTCGGCCGCTGCGAAAACTGCGGCCAGATAATCGATCCGGCGCGCATGGAGATCCTGCCCTATGCCAAGTACTGCGTTTCCTGCAAAGCCAAGCTCAACAGGCCGGCTTAACCGGTTGCCCATCGTTGTGCCGCTGGCGGCTTTCTTTTCCGTAGCGCTGGACCAACTGACCAAGCATCTGGTTCGCACCAATATCGCGCTGTACGACTCTATTCCGGACACCGGATTTTTCCGTCTAGTACACACCCAGAATACCGGAGCGGCATTCGGCATATTTGAAAACGCTACTCTCTATCTCGCGGTGTTCAGTTCTATCGCCCTGGCCGTGATCGTCTGGGCGGCGGTGTTTAAACGTTTCTCTTTCCTTGAGAGTGCCTGGGGCAGTCTATCGCTCGGCCTGGCCGCCGGTGGTACCCTTGGCAACCTGATTGATAGGGTATACTACGGCTTCGTGACCGATTTCCTCAAAGCCGGTCCTTGGCCAGCCTTCAATATCGCCGATGCCTCCATGGTCACCGGTATGCTGCTTATTGCATTCCTCTACCTGCGTTGGGAATCTATCCCGGGAGGCCGGTAAAACTTGGACCGCCGCTTGGAATTGGTGGCCGAGGCCGGCGGTCTCAGGCTCGACAAATTCATCGCCGGAAAAGACTCGGGGTTGTCTCGTGCCCGGGTGCGTGCACTCATCGACGGCGGGCAGATCACCGTAAACGGCGGAAAGGTCAAACCGTCCCACTTGGTGAAAGAGGGTGACCGGGTCGAGGTGAACATCCCGTCTCCACCGCCGAGCGGCATCACCCCCGAAGCCATCCCGCTTCGAGTACTCTACGAAGACAATGACCTGGCGGTTGTTGAAAAACCGGCTGGCCTGACCACCCACCCGGCTCCGGGTCATCCGGGCGGCACCCTCTTGAACGCTATTCTCTCACGGTACCCGGAACTGGCTGAGGCCGAAGGCGACCGGCCCGGCATCGTTCACCGGCTTGATAAGGATACCTCCGGGCTGATGGTCGTCGCCCGCTCCCGCCAGACAAAGGCCGCTCTCTCCGACCAGTTCAAAAGGCGTGAAGTGACAAAAGTCTATCAGGTTTTGGTCAAAGGACGCGTCGAGCCGTCGGCTGGTATTATTGACGCCGCCATCGGCCGCCATCCGGTTGCCCGCAAGAAGATGGCGGTTACTGAGTTCGGCCGGGAAGCCCGAAGCCAGTATCTCGTCGCGAAATATTTCAGGCATTATACCTTGCTCGAAGTGCGCATCTTTACCGGCCGAACCCATCAAATACGGGTGCATCTATCAGCCATCGGTTACCCGGTTGTAGGCGATGATACCTATGGCGTCCGGTCGGAGATTTTCCCGCGCCAGTTCGTCCACGCCCACCGGCTAAAATTCAAGCAGCCTTCGACCGGAGCGATTCTGGAGTTCACCTCGGAATTACCGCCGGACTTGGCTGCCCCGCTGTCCCGCCTAATATAGCTATCGTTCACCGTGCGTTGTATAATAACATATTGCCCTTCGAGTTCCGGAGGCTTTCTATTCTGATGTCTGAAGTTAAAACCAAGGGCGCCATTGCGCTTGAATACGCGGGATTTTGGCGCCGATTCGGCGCTTACATAGTGGACGCCTTTGTTATCGCCGCCTTCTCAGCCTTCTTTGAGCCGTTGCTGTGGCCTGATTTCGGACGGGTTTTCGAAATTCACACCTCATTCGATGCTGCCATCTGGGCTGCTCAGGCCAACGCCCTAGCCAATGTCATGTCGGTCATCCTAAGTGGCGTATATTTCGCTGTCTTTTGGGTCTGGCGCGGCCAGACCCTGGGAATGATGCTTTTAGGTATGAAAGTTATCCGCTCCGACGGCACCGCCGTTGATGCTGGTCATGCCGTGATCCGCTACCTCGGCTATATCATTTCGATCCTTCCCTTGTTTCTCGGCTTCGTCTGGATTGCCTTCGACTCCCGCAAGCAGGGCTGGCATGATAAGATCGCCGATACGGTCGTTATCAAACTGCCGCCTGTCGTCGAGGTCAATCATGCCGCCCCGCCTACGGCAGCGGTATAGTAAAATACAAAATCCGAACATCGAAATTCGCAACAAACTCGAATAACCGAATATTCAATACCTATTGATCTTTGAGCGATGTCGAATTGTGATTTGTTTCGGTTTTCGGAGTACGCGCTTCAGAATTGGATCGAGGAATAAATGACCGATACAGTCAGAGTCCGTTACGCCCCTTCACCTACCGGCTACCCACATGTGGGCAACATCCGCACCGCCCTGTTCAACTGGTTGTTCGCCCGTCACCATGGCGGTAAGTTTATTGTCCGGATTGAGGACACCGACCAGGCGCGCTACGTCCCCGGCGCCGTGGAAGCCATTCTGGACGGCCTGCTCTGGCTGGGCATGGACTGGGACGAAGGACCGGAGAGGGATGGCGGCTACGGGCCTTATTTTCAGTCGCAGCGCCTGGAAAAGTACCGGGCGGCGGCGGAGAAGCTCATCGAGAGCGGCTACGCTTACCCCTGTTACTGCTCCTCGGAGCGGCTGGAGGAAGTGCGGGCAGCCCAAACAGCAGCCAAACAGCCGACCGGCTATGACCGCAAATGCCGCGACAAGTGCGATATCACCCCGGGGGGCGTCACCCCGGTGGTACGCTTCAAGGTACCGCTGACGGGGACGACCACCTTCCACGACGTCATCCGCGGTGAGGTGACCTTCGACAATTCACTGCTCGATGACTTCGTTCTCTTAAAGAGCGATGGCTTTCCGACGTATCACCTGGCCAATATCGTCGACGACCACGAGATGAAGATCTCCCATGTCATGCGCGCCGAGGAATGGTTGTCCAGCACGCCCAAACATATCCAACTATATAAGGCCATGGGCTACGAGCCGCCAGTCTATGCCCATCTGCCGATGATTTTAGGCCCGGACCGCTCGAAGCTGTCCAAGCGCCACGGCGCCGTATCAATTATCGAATACAAGGACCAGGGCTACTTGCCGGAGACGATGGTCAACTTTTTGTCTCTCCTCGGCTGGTCGCTGGATGCCACCACCGAGATCATGGAAGTCAAAAAAGTCATCGAGAATTTCTCACTGGAGCGCATCTCCAAGACGGCGGCCATCTTCAACATCGAGAAGCTGGACTGGATGAACGGCTCCTACATCCGGGCGCTGTCACTGGACGAATTCACCGACCGGGCGAGGCTTTTTCTGGAGGCAGGGGTGCCGGAGGCGGCAGCATATGATAGGGAATATCTTAAGGGCGTCCTGGCACTTATCCAGGAGCGGGTGAAGAAGCTAGGCGACCTGCGTGATCAGCCCGAACTGACCCGGTTCTTTTTCCACGAGAACTTGGAATACCATGCTGTCGACCTGGCAGGCAAAGGATTCACCACCATTTCGACGCGGCAGGCTCTCGAACTGTCCCTTGATCGTCTGTTGAAGCTTGACCCGTTCACTATTCAAGCAATGGAGGACTCGCTTCGGGCCTTAGCAGGGGAACTGGGGCTCAAACCTGGCCAGCTCTTCGGTTGCCTGCGGGTGGCAGTCACCGGGCAAACGGTATCACCGCCGCTCTTTCAGACCATGGCGGTGCTGGGACGGGAACGGACAATCAAACGGTTGAACGGAGCCGTTGCCAAGACCTACGAACTGCCGGAGTAATCATGGGAACGCGGGTTTTCAAACGGATTCCTGCAATCGGCGCCTGTGGCCTGGATTGCGGACTATGTCCCCGTTACCATACCGATGGTCCATCGCGATGCCCTGGCTGTGCCGCCGAGGCTTATATCAGCCCGGGTTGCTCTGTACAGCGGTGCTGTGTTAAGGAACACCATATGGAGTGTTGCGCTGAGTGTCCCGAGACCCAAGGCTGTGCCAGGCTTGACAGGGTATTCAAAGCGGCCGCCACCGCTGATTCGTTCATCTCGTACCTGCCGGTGCCTGCCAACCATCGTCGCATCCGTGAAACGGGCATCAGTAAGTTTGCCCGGATGCAAGAAGAGCGGGCGGCTTTCCTCGCCGAGTTGCTGGCAACATACAACGATGGCCGAAGTAAAGGATTTTTCTGCCTGGCTGTACAACTGCTGGCGCTTGACGAACTCCAGTCAGTGCTCGGGAACCTATCTGATGACCTTTCGAGGATCTCTGAAATGAAAGGTAGAACAACGCTTCTTAGGCAAGCTTTCAGTGAACTTGCGTCCCAAAAGGGTTTGACGCTAAAGTTAAGGCGACGGGTTTAAGGAGGCTGGTCTGTTATGAGTGTGGCTCTGTCACGTCAAGATGCGTTAAACTGGCTCGTAAAATACGGCATTATCCCGTATTGGGATTCTATTGATAATAAGGTGCTCTTCAGGAAGGCTGACGTAAAAAAAGGGTCGGTGTTATCGGTACCCCGCAACGTTGAAGAAGAGGTCTGGCCCGGCCTGATAAAAATCCTGGCTTTAAAAAACGAGGCGGATTGCGCTTTAGTGCGGAAGAACGTAGAGCACCTGCTCAAGGAACAAGGCAAGCTCCTTTATTAACTCCCGGTCGTCGCGCGGCATGGGACGCCGCCCTTCCTAGCCGCAGCACGCTTAAGGGCTTAGTATATTCCGCGCTGAGGTTTTACCTTGACTGATCCTGGCTATATCCAACTCTACGAGTCCGGTGAGCTTGAACAGAGGGCCCAGCGGCTTGAAGCTCGTCTTGAACACTGCGATATTTGCCCCCGCCGCTGCGGAGCGAACCGCCTGAACGGAGAGATCGGTTCCTGCAACGCGGGCAAACTGGTGGCTGTAGCCTCTGTTTGTGCCCATCGCGGTGAGGAACCGGCTATCTCCGGCAGCCGCGGCTCCGGTACAATCTTCTTCGGCAATTGTAATCTTCGCTGCGTCTACTGCCAAAATTATCAGATTTCCCAGGACCCGGAACGTCAGCGCCCCAATCAAATAACACCCTCGCGCCTTTCTAACCGAATGCTGTATGTTCAGAACGACCTGGGCTGCCATAATATCAATCTGGTCAGTCCTACTCAATACGTGCCGCAGATCATGCGCGCCATTTATGAGGCTGTACCGCGCGGTTTGAATCTTCCGATTGTCTACAACACAAATGCTTATGACGCCGTGGAGACGCTGCGGGAATTGGAAGGCGTGGTGGATATCTACCTGCCGGATCTTAAATACGCTTCCAACAGCATCGCCGCTAAACTGTCAGATGTCGCTCACTATGTACCAACCGCTCGGGCGGCAATAACCGAAATGTACCGCCAGGTCGGCAACTTGGTGGTTGACAGCGACGATATCGCGGTGCGCGGCCTGATTGTCCGACACATGATCTTGCCTAATGAATTGGCCGGGAGCGAAGAATCAATGCGCTGGATCGCTTCTGAACTGTCGCCTTCGGTAACGGTCAGTTTGATGGCCCAATACTACCCGCGGCACAGGGCGATGGAGGTACCGCCTATCGCCCGCAGCATCACCGCCGCAGAATATCGCCGTGTAGTTAACCTGCTGGACATCCTTGGTTTGGAGAACGGTTGGCTTCAGGGCGAAGGCGCCAGGGACTATTACCTGCCGGATTTCAACTTCGAAGGTCACCCCTTCGAGCGGGGGTAATCTGGCGCAGCCGTTATTCCGGTACGACAATCCATCAACACTACTGTCCTCCTAACAAAAGCCAAAAAGCTCGACCGTGTCGAGCTTTGAAGGGGATTGTCGAAGGCCACCGCCCGGCGAGGCAAGCAGGATTAGCCGCCTTTGCGTTTGCGGTTGCAGAAAGCGAATTTAATCTTGAGGCCGGAAACCTCGTCTTTCTTGTTGACGCCTTCGGCGAATTCCGATAAAGAGACCTGCCGTTTTTCAGAGGCTGGAATTTTTTTAGCCATTGTAGTTATAAACTCCGAAATTTGAAACTGACCAGGGATTATAACACAGCATTGTCCGGGAAATCCACCTGAAAAGACTGCTCGTATTATGAAGCTTTGTCCTGAACCGCTGACCCGGTGCTGCCGCGAATCTCTTCCATTGTCCGCGGTTTGAATTCCGGCTTTTGGAGGAGCTTCACCAGTTCAATACGCTCGGTGCCCCAGTTGAACCAGATAGGGACATTTTTCTGTTTGAAGTGGGCTAATGAGCGGCGGGTAAAATCCTCGAATGCGTCGCAATAGAAACCACGCCGCTCGGTCTCCTGCCGGAGGTAGGGGAGCAGACGGTACCAACATCGGATGGCGGTGGGCCCGGCCAGCGTCTCGATGGCCAAGTTCTCATTGATCTCCTTATTCCGGGTGACGGCGCCGAGCAGATTCAACCAGTCCACCAAATGGTCAATCCTGACCCGCTGGTAATCGGCCAGAGTAGCCCATTGCTCCGGCTTTACGGAATAGATGCTGCGGATTACGGCTTTAAACTCGTCGCTGCGGAAGTCGCGGAACAGGTCGATGGCCAGTTTGGCGTCGTCGCGGCGGCGGAACTGCAAATATTTAACGATGCCGACCAGGAAGCCAATGGTTAGGACAACCACTGATAAAGCTGTAACCGCTTGCCAGAATGTATTATCCAACGCTGCTCCTCGTTCGGATGCCGGGACTATATTCTAAAAGTTTTTGATTTCATTTAAAAGGGCGGTGAAGAACTCCGACTCGGCTACCACGTTGGCCTTTTCGCCGCGGCGGAATATAATTCCCTGACCCTTACCGCAGGCGATGCCGACATCGGCGTCCCGCGCTTCGCCGGGGCCATTAACGGCGCAGCCCATGACCGCCACTTTGATGGGCTTGTCGACGACCAGGAGGGCATCTCCGACCCGCTGGGCCAGACCGACAATGTCCACCTCCGTACGGGAACAAGACGGGCAGCTAACCAGGACAGCCCCCCGCTGGCGAAGGTTGAGGCTTTTCAGTATTTCGTAACCGGCGACGATCTCCTCGCGGGGGTGTGCCGAGAGCGATACACGGATGGTGTCACCGATGCCCTCAGCCAGGAGCGCCCCGATGCCCACCGCCGAACGGATGATACCGGTGCGCGGCGTCCCTGCCTCGGTCATGCCCAAGTGTAAAGGGTAATCCACCATGGAAGAAATCATTCGATAGGCCGCCACAGTCTCCGGCACATCGAAAGCCTTGAGCGAAATCTTGATCAGGTTAAAGTCCAGGCTTTCAAGGAGCCTTACCTGTACCATCGCCGAGTCAACCATCCTTTGGTGCAACGATTTCATCGGCTCGAACTCCGGCGGCAGGCTGCCGCCGTTGACGCCGATTCGAATCGGGATTTGTCTCTCTTTAGCCGCTGTTACCACCTGCTTGACGCGGTTAGCATCGCCGATATTGCCCGGGTTGATCCGCAAACCAGCAACGCCCGAGGCGATGGCCTTCAAAGCCAGGCGGTAATCGAAATGGATATCGGCGATGACTGGAATCGGGCTCCGACTCTTGATTTGCCGCAGTGCCTCGGCAGCCTCCATGTCCGGCACGCCGCAGCGGATGATCTCGCAACCAGCCGCGGCTAACTCTTTGATCTGGGCAACAGTCGCCGAAACGTCCCGGGTGTCGGTCTTGGTCATTGATTGGACACTAACGGGCGCACCGCCGCCGACAGTGACGCCGCCGATGTCAATGACCTTGCTTTGCCGCCGCTTCGTAATACTCTGGTATTCAGTCATTGGTTATACTTCGTTTTTCTGATTTATCCGCCGACAATTCTAAGGATATCCTGGAACGTCACCATGATGATCAAACCGATGAGGATAACGAAGCCGATGAAGTGGATCTTACCCTCGGCCTTCGGGTCAATGCGCTTTCCTCTCCGTGCCCACTCTATAACGACGAAGGCGATACGGCCGCCGTCCAGCGCCGGTATCGGCAGCAGATTCAGGATAGCCAAATTGAGTGACAGGAAAGCGGTGAACTCCAACAGTGGGGAAATTCCGGCTCGGGCTACCTCGCCGGTCATCTGGGCAATGCCGACCGGTCCGGCGATTTGTGCGTCGGCGCCGAAAACCATCATCAAAATGGAGTTTTTAAAAAGCACCATGGTCTCGCCGGCTTCACGCAATCCCTGGCCGATAGCCCGGAACAATGGCACAGTTGTTTCTTCGATGACGACATCGGCAGTCCGGGTGCGTATACCTACCGCGCCCTGTCCTTCGGGCGGGTTCCATCGAGGCGTCACAGAGACCGTCTGCGTTGTACCATCTGCCTTAACTATTTCCATGGGAATCGCTTCACCCAGATTCAGGATTATAACTCGGCCCAACTCATTGTTGTTGATAAGGTCACGACCATCCAGCCTGGTGATGACATCGCCGGGAACGATGCCAGCTTTTGAGGCCGGCGAGTCGGGCGATACCTCGACCACCTCGATCCGCCCTGAAGCTACGTCGTGTGGCAAGATCATAGCGGCGGTGAAAAATATTATAGGCAGCAGGGCGTTTACGGCCGCGCCGGATGCCAGCACGGTGATACGTTTGGCGTGACTTTTTGAGGCCAGCGAGCCCGGCGCCGTCGGGTCTTCCTCGCCGGACAGCTTGACGAAGCCGCCCAGCGGCAGCAGGTTGACCGAATACTCGGTTTCGCCCTTCTTGACAGCGAACAACCGCGGCGGGTAGCCGATGCCGAATTCGTTAACTTTAACCCCGAAGGCTTTGGCAGTAAAGAAATGCCCGGCTTCGTGGGACAGTACCACGACTGCCAGCACCAGCAGAAAGACCAATATCGTAAACAAACTAGAGACTCCTTGCCAGATCGGAAACTTTACGCCGCGCCCAGGCTTCAGCCGCGGCTATACTTTCTAACGAAATTTCGCTCACCGGGTTATGTCCATTGAGCGCTTTCCCCACCAGCCGGGCAATGTCGGTGAAGGCAATTTTGCGGTCGAGGAACAGATTGACCGCGGTTTCGTCAGCGGCAGACAAAACCGCAGGAAAGGTGTTTCCTCGTTTGCCCGCCTCGATAGCCAATTTTAGACAGGGGAATTTATCGAAGTCCGGTGCTGAAAAATCGAGACGACCGATTTTGACCCAATCAGCCCGCGGCAGGTCCGGGTTGTCCCAGCGTTCGGGGTAGGAAAGAGCGTATTGTATTGGAAGCCGCATATCCGGTGGTGAAAGTTGAGCTTTAATCGCGCCGTCGGCGAACTCGACCATCGAGTGGATGATGGACTGCGGGTGAATGACCACTTCGATGCGCTCGTAAGGCAAGCCGTAGAGCCGGTGTGCCTCGATAACCTCGAGGCCTTTGTTCATCAACGTCGCTGAGTCGATAGTCACCTTTTTGCCCATCTTCCACGAAGGGTGGGCCAGCGCCTGCTCCGGTGTCACCGCCGCTATTCTTTCGGCCGGGTAGTCGCGGAACGGCCCTCCGGAGGCTGTTAAAATGAGCTTTTCCGGTTGGTTGGGTTCGCCGGTGAGGCATTGCCAGATGGCCGAATGTTCCGAGTCTACCGGGCGGACCTGGGCGCCGTGCTTTCGGGCTTCAGCGAGCAATATCTCGCCGGCAGCGACTAGGCATTCCTTATTTGCCAGAGCGATTATCTTGCCTGCCCTCGCCGCTGCGAGGGCAGGACCCAGTCCGGCGCCTCCAGGGAGAGCGACGATGACGATATCTACATCGGGATGCGTCGCCATTGTCTCCAGCGGTAAGCATACTGAGTTGCCGCAAGTCAGCTGCTTGGCCGCGCAGGATATGAAACGGGGGCGGAATTCGTCAGCCTGTTTTTGCGCCAGTGTGAAATTTTCGCCCGCAGCCAAACCAACGACCGAAACTTTAGATGGATGCCGGCGGGCTACGTCCAGAGCCTGCTGTCCGATACTGCCGGTCGAACCCAGGACGGCTAGTTTTTTCGGTGTCATTACATAAACATAATACCGTAAACGAGGGGGTCTTGTCTTTTATAGCCGATGCCCTATAATTCAAATATGACTGAATTCAATCTCGTTTCCGATTTTGGACTCATGGGCGACCAACCACAGGCGGTGTCCGGTTTGACCCAGGGTTTGGCTGACGGCTTCAAGGACCAGACACTGCTCGGCGTCACCGGGTCGGGCAAAACCTTCACCATGGCTAACATTATCGCCCGCTGCGGCCGTCCGGCGCTGATTATCTCTCACAATAAGACTCTGGCTGCCCAACTCTACGCCGAATTCCGGGAGTTCTTCCCAAATAACGCTGTGGAGTATTTCGTCAGTTACTACGACTATTACCAGCCCGAGGCTTATGTCCCCTCAAAGGACATGTACATTGAAAAGGACGCCGACATCAACGACGAAATCGACAAGCTGCGGCATGCTGCCACCCGGTCGCTGCTGTCTCGGCGGGATGTCATTATCGTCGCCTCGGTGTCCTGCATCTACGGCCTGGGCGAGCCGGAAGAGTATATGAAGTTCATCCTGAATCTTGAGAAAGGGGCGAGGTACAATCGGAGCGACATTTTACGCCGCCTAGTGGACATGCAGTACGAGCGTAATGACCTTGACTTCTCCAGGGGGAAATTCCGCCTCCGCGGCGATACTCTGGAATTGCAGCCGGCTTACGAGGAAACCGCCCTCCGGGTGGAGTTCTTCGGCGAAGAGATCGAGCGCATAGTACGTATTGATCCGCTGACCGGAGAATACTTGGAAGAACTAAAGTTAGTCGACGTCTACCCGGCCAAACATTTCGTTACTTCACCGGAGAAGCTCATAAAGGCGATACAGGCCATCCGCGAGGAGCTGGCCGAGCGCACCGGTCAGCTCAAGAACGAGGGCAAGCTGCTCGAAGCGGCGCGCCTGGAGCAGCGCACAAACTACGACCTGGAGATGCTGGAGCAGGCCGGCTACTGCAACGGCGTGGAGAACTATGCCCGCCACCTCGCCGGCCGGCCCGCCGGATCATCCCCGTGGACGCTGCTAGACTACTTCCCCAAGGACTACATCCTGTTTATTGATGAGTCACACATGTCGCTGCCGCAAATACGTGGCATGTATAACGGCGATCGGGCACGTAAGGAAATCCTGGTGGACTACGGCTTCCGCCTGCCGTCCGCCCTGGACAACCGGCCACTCAATTTCTCGGAATTCCGGCAGCGGTTTTCCCAGGTAATATACGTTTCGGCGACGCCGGGGCTTTATGAAAAAGAGCATTCCCTAAACACTGTCGAGCAGCTTGTCCGACCGACCGGCTTGTTAGAGCCGGTGATAGAGGTCAAACCTGCGGAAGGTCAGGTTGACGACCTGATTCACCAGATAAAACTCCGCGTCGAAAAGGGTGAGCGCTGCCTGGTGACAACTCTCACCAAGAAACTTGCTGAGAAGCTGTCAGAATACCTCAGCGAATCCGGCATCAAGACCCAGTACCTTCATTCCGAGGTGGAGACCTTCGAACGTGTCGAGATTTTACGAGATTTGCGGCTTGGGGTCTACGACGTCGTCGTAGGCATCAACCTGCTGCGTGAGGGCCTGGACCTACCGGAAGTCTCACTGGTTGCCATCCTGGACGCTGACAAGGAGGGCTTTCTCCGTTCAGAATGGGCGCTCATCCAGACCATGGGCCGCGCCGCCCGCCATGTGGACGGGAAAGTCATCATGTACGCCGACACACTGACCGATTCCATGGACCGCGCCATCACCGAGATCAAGCGGCGGCGGGCTGTTCAGGAGGCCTACAATGCCAAGCACGGTATCACACCGCAGGGCATTCGGAAAGCCATCAAAGACATCACCGAGCGCATCCGCACCGCCGAGACAGTGTTGGCCGAGTCACAGGCCGCAGCCTACAAGGCTACGCCGCTGACGAAGGAAGACTTGGCGCGGCTCGTCCGAGAACTGGAGACACAGATGAAGCGCTCCGCCAAGCTGATGGACTTTGAGCGCGCTGCCCTTCTCCGTGATCGCATCGTGGAGTTGAAGCGGGAATTGATAGAGCCAGAGGCCAGACCCCATGGTAAATAGCGAAGAAAGAGATTACGGCACCCGCCAGGAGCGCCGAGAAAGGCGGCGGGCAGCCAAGGGCTCCAAGATGACCCATCACGGCAAGTCAATCGCTTTGATATACAGGCAAAGCGTTGAGCGGCGGGCCGGGGAAAAGAAATCTAGCAGATGACCAATAATCATTTCGACACCGGCAAATCCGCCCGCTTGGACAACCCAGGCCGCATCGCCGAGTTAAGGATTCCTGAACTTATCCGCGAGACCGGCGGGGTGAAAGCCGGGATGGTCTGCGTCGACCTGGGCTGCGGTACAGGGACGTTTGCCTTACCTATGGCGGAGATCGTCGGAACCACGGGCCATGTCTACGCCGTCGATGACTCCGACGCCATGCTCGATATCCTGAAATCCCGCAAGCCGCCAAAAAGTGTCCTGCCGGTCAAATCGGACTTCACTAAAACCAGCCTGGATGACGCTATCGCCGAATTCTGTCTGGCGGCATTCATCCTACACGAGACCAAAGAGCCGCAGAAGGCACTCGATGAAGCTTACCGGTTATTAAAGCCGGGCGGCAGGCTGCTGGCGATGGAGTGGCGGGCGGAATACGACAGCCCCGGCCCGCCGCAGAAGATAAGAATATCTGCCGAAAAAATTGAAGCCATGTTCCGTTGGGCGGGCTTTAAAGACTTCCGGTGCGATAACTGGACGGAGAAGCATTATTACAGTCTCGGCCTGAAATAGCGAAGACAGCCTGGTTCAACCTCCGGGCGGGTGGACGACGAGAACCGGCAGTGTCCCATACTGCATAATCTTCTCAGTGACGGAACCGAAGACCCAGCGAGTAATGCCGGAAAGACCGTGGGTGGACATGGCAATAAGATCGGCCTTGTTTTCTGATGCATATTTCAGGATTAGATCTGCCGCTGAGCCGGTCTTGACCACCGTTGACACCTTGATGCCCTTCTGCCGCAGTGTTTCGGCGCGCTTGGTTAAGAAGGCGTTCGCCTCTTTTTCGATTTCGGCGTCATCGATAGGCAACGTATAGGCGCCCAGGCCGTCGACGGAGGGCATATAGCGCACCGGTTCAACTACTTGGATGAGCACTATCTCGGCGCCGAAAGCCGGGGCCAGTTCAGCAACCAGGTCTAGCGCTGCCTGGCCGATGCCGGAACCGTCCAGCGGAACCAGGATCTTACTGAACAATGGTGAGCCCTCCGGCGGCGGGGTCTGAACCAGTATGGCGGGCTTGGTGATGCCTGAGAGTATCTTGGCCGCCGTCTTGCCCAACAGCACCGCGCCGCGGCCGGAGGAGCCGTGGGCGGACAGGATTACCAGGTCGGCATTTTTCTCGGCGATGAATTTGTTTATCTCATCCGGCGCCTTACCGCTGCGGAGGTAGGTCTGCCAGGCGGGAGCGCCTGGGTATTTAGTCTTGAGTCGTTCGTCGAGGTGCTGGTGGTAGCTGCGGAACAGGTTGGTAGTGTCCGCGCCTCCGCTTTCGTCCACAGAAACGAGTTCCAGGGCGGCTTGGAAGTGCTGCGCCAGGGCTAGACCATACGGCAGGGTGATCTCGGCCTCGGCCGATCCGTCCAGCGGTATCACCACCTGCTTGATCTGGGGCATGGAAGCCCTCGCTTTTTTCAGTCTTCGCCTGCGTTAACTTTAGTATACCCGCCGCTAACCGCGACGGCAAACACGGGTGACATCTTCACGCGATTTGGCTATAATACCGCCTATTAGACATAAAACCTTTCTGATCTGAGCCTGAGGTCGTGACTCACGCCTTAGGCTTTCGGTTTATGAGGTGATAAATGGCACTTCAACCGGTACAAAATGACGACGAAATCGAACCAGCTTTTCGATGTTTCTGCTGCGGCGTCTGCTGCTCTAAATACCAGGTTCAGATGACCATCGGCGAGGCTCACCGTATCGCCGAAAAGCTGAGGATTGAATGGGACACCTTCGAGTCGGGCTATCTTGACAATGCTTGGCCAGGCGTTAAAACGGTGCTTCTGCGCCACAGCGGCGGCCACTGCGTCTTTCTGGAACCTCAACCCGGCGACAGAACCTTCTTTTGCCGGATCCAGAAGTTCAAACCGGCTTCATGCGTCGAATGGAATGCCGACGCCGATAAAAAAGACTGCCGCGATGGGCTGGCAAAGAGCTGGAACCTAGGATTTGATGAAGCGGGTCATTTCGTCGGCAAAGCTGAAAACATTGCCTCGCTGCAGGCGTTCATCGTTTCGCTGGAATAAACTTAATTCGGCGTCAGGATTCTTTCGGCGCCGCAGCGTTTTTTTGGAACTGCTGTTTTTTCGCGATTTCTTCCAAAGGACGCAGAGTCGTACCGAGGTATTTTTTCACCTCGTTGGAGTCGTTGCAATTAGCGAAAAGCGACTTCAGGCTTATTTTGCCGCTCTTATAGAGTTCAGCCAACGCCTCGTCCATTGTCACCATGCCGTTTTCCCGGCTGGTAGTGATAACGTTGTGCAATTGGTAAACCTTACCATCCCGGATAAGGGCGCGCGCGGCTGGCGTGGCAATCATAAGCTCAACCGCGGCGATTCGCCCGGAACCATCGGCGCGCGGCACCAGCGTCTGGCATACGACCGCAATGAGCAGTGATGCCAGCCGGGTCTCGGCAAGATGCCGCTCTTGCGGCGGGAACAGATCTATGATTCGCTCAACCGCCTGAGGCGCTGAAGGTGCGTGGCTGGTGGAGAGCACCAGGTGCCCGGTTTCAGCTACGGCTAAGGCGGCGGCGGCTGTCTCCGGGTCGCGGATTTCGCCCAGCATGATGACGTCCGGGTTCTGTCTCAGGATATGCCGCAATGCTGAGGGGTAAGAGGTGGTGTCGTCTCCAAGCTGGCGCTGGGTGATAGCGCATTTGATCCGGCGGTGAACATATTCAATCGGATCTTCGATGGTGATGATATGGTGACCGCCGGTCTGGTTCAGGTGGTGGATCATCGCAGCCAGAGTGGTACTCTTACCGGAGCCGGTCGGGCCGGTGACCAGCAGCAAACCACGTGGTTGCTGCACCAGTTCCTTCAGAATCTGAGGCAGCTCAAGTTCGTCGATAGTCGGTACTTTCGGCGGCAGGAGCCGAATAGCCAGGCTCAAACCGTTCATCTGCCTGGCCACGTTACATCGCAGCCGGCCCAAGTCTTGCATAGAATATGCGAAATCCAGTTCTTTGGTGGTCAGGAAAACTTGACGCTGATCTTCATCGGCAAGCTGAACCAGAGCGACGTCAATATCGTGCGCCGTCAGATCCCCAAACCCTTCAACCGGCTGGAGTTCACCATCGATTCTAAGAAGCGGCGGGCTGTCGATCACTAATTGTAAATCTGATGCTTTCAGGTCAACTGCCGTGCGGACCAATTCGAGTACGTCCATAAGTTCAGTTTATATCTGGTAATCAATAAAATACAAGGGGTTTTAAAGAAATATTTTTCGTATTGGTTTAAATGAACGTGACAGTGACAATAATACCGTCCGCTTAGATCATTATTAATGCATAATCTGTCTTACGATAGTTAATATTATTTGCGCATAATAATGGAATATATCAGACTTGACCAGGAAATGATTTGACAGCCTCAGAAAACTTCAATGTGCTTGTTCCGCTAAAACTGAGATAGCGAAGTGCAGTGGAACAACTTAAATAATAATTCAGCTCATTAAAAAATAACGATTGACAACAAATAGCCTGATAGGTAGGATATTGGATTGTCAGGTGATGCATTGAAATGATGTTGTCGCTACGGCGTTTATCCTTTATTCTAGTCGTCGTTATTTCACTCCTGCCGTCAGCTTCCTGTACTCCTGTTGAGGAGCAGACCAGGGTGCTTAATGTTGGCCTGTTGCTGGGCAGCGGCGGTCTGGGTGATCGGTCTTTTAACGACTCTGCCCATGCCGGGCTTCTCGAAGCCCAAACGAAATACAACATCCGGTTTGAAACCGTCGCCTCTGGCAGCAAAGAAGCAAATATTGACGCCCTGCGCCTTTTTGCCCGCAGCGGGTATGATCTTATCATCGCCGTGGCGTTTGAAAACCTGGAGCCTTTGAAGATTGTGGCCGCAGAATTTCCAGGCGTCAAATTCGCCGGAATTGATTTTGAACTAGCCGCGCCCAATGTGTCCTCAATCGTCTACCGGGAGCAGGAAGCCGACTTTTTGATGGGCGCCTTGGCAGCGATGCTCACCCAAACCAAAAAGGTCTGTGTCATCGGCGGTACAGACATCCCGGCCATTCGCCGCATTATTTCAGGCTTTACTCAGGGAGCCGCCTATCAGGACCCTTCAGTCACAGTGATTACGGACTTTGCCGGCACCTTCGCCGATCCCCAGGTCGGCCTGGCGTTGGCGCTTAAACGTTATGGCGAGGGCGTGGATGTAATCCATAATGCCGCTTCACGCACCGGGCTGGGGATCATTCAGGCTGCCCAGCAGACCGGCAAGCTGACAATTGGCACCAGCGGCGACCAGCGCTATCTGGCTCCGGGCAATGTCGTCGGCAATCGCCCAAAACGAGTGGATACGGCGGTACTGCTACTCATAGAGGAAGTCAGGGATGATAAATTCATCGCTGGCACTCGTTCGCTGGGATTGAAAGAGAATGGTCTCTCGCTTGGCCCGTTCGATACCAACCTAGTGACACCGCAGATGGTGGCACGTCTTGATGAGCTGAAACAGAAGGTCATCGGCGGCCTTATAACGATATTGGCCGAATGATTTTGGAAAAGAAACGCTCGTCTCTGCCCGATAGCGGTTGGGTTAAGTTCAGCCTAAAACGGCAGTTAGTCACATCCAGCGTCATCTTCTGGATATTGGCGGTTAGCGTAGTCAGCCTGGCTTTTCTTGGGTTTGGTCAGAGTTATATGCTTCAAGAAACCAGCCAGCGCAATACCCAGATCGCTTCGATTATCGGCCGTGACCTAAATGCTCAAGTGGCGGAGATCCTGGCTGACGCCCGAAACTTTGGCCGGCATCTGGAATTGCTTAATCCGGATGTTTCTGGACAGGTCGGTGCCGCGGTATCGCTTCGGCTTTCGGCGCCTCAAAGATACCGAAGTATTTATTTTTATGATTCCCGGGGAGCGTTGCGTTTCTATATCAACGATAGTGTTGATAATTTGTTCAGGCTGACGAACGCGGAAATCCTGGCACGACCAGCGGCGCCAGTTAATGACTCCGTTCTAGATGCCTATATTTCATCTCGGGCACTGGGCACTTTTCTTTCGGAGGTAAACTTCAGCCCGATTGAAAATGTCCCGGTCATGTATCTGGGCCTACCGCTCAATCCAGCGTTAGGTACGGTAGTGCTAGAAATTGACCTTCAGGGTATTTGGGGTGGTATCCAGCAGATTACGTTCGGCCAAACCGGTTTCGTGTACCTGGTATCGCGTAGCGGAGAGATTGTTGCTCACCGGGAGCCGGCATTAATAGGCCGGCCGTTGCCGGAAGAACTATTGGATCTGATTGATGGCAACGAGGGTTCCGTAGAATATACCGAAGCCGAAAGCGGACAGGTTGTGCTATCAGCCTTCAGCCCGGTCGGGGGCTTGACCGGCTGGGGTGTTATCGTCCAGCAATCTGAGGCGGATGCCCATGCTCCGATTGACCGTATGGCAGCGACTATCGTCGCTCTCTGGGTAGCCATGGGTGTCATCGGCACCGCCGCCATCTTCCGGGCGGTGTCCAATCTGACCAGCCCCATTGTCAAGCTGACCGAGGCTACCAACAGCATCGCCGCTACGGGCAAATTAGCTCGAATATCAGCTTCGGACCGTACGGACGAGCTTGGGCAACTATCCCGCTCCTTCGACCGGATGATCGAGCGCCTCCAGGCTACCGAAGGCAAGCTGGAACACGCTGCGGCTGAAGAGCGTAACCGCCTGGCGAGAGACCTGCACGACGCGGTCAGCCAGACACTTTTTTCTACCTGTATTATCGCGGAAGTACTGCCCAAGCTGTGGGCTAAGAATCCGGAAGAAGGACGCCGGCGGCTGGATGAGATCCAGCGCCTGACCAGGGGTGCCCTGGCTGAAATGCGCACCCTACTCTTCGAACTGCGGCCACAGGTGTTGGCGGACGCAGATATGAGTTACCTGCTGCGCCAACTGGTGGAATCGTTCAACACCCGCCAACCCACCTCGGTGGATCTTCAAGTATCCGAAGAGTGCCAGCTGACTCCGGAGGTCAAGGTGGCCTTTTACCGCGTCGCCCAAGAAGCGCTCAACAATATTGCCAAGCACGCTCAAGCTAATCATATTATGATACAGATGCGCTGCGAATGCGGCTCTGCCGTGCTCAGCGTCAGTGACGATGGTTTGGGCTTTGATCGTTCAGCGACCAGGCCGGAAAGCCTTGGTCTGGGCATCATGCGAGACCGCGCCCGCGATATCGGGGCTGATCTTGAAGTAAAGAGTGAAATTGGCCGCGGCACCGTGGTGAATCTAAAATGGCGCCTGCCGGCCGGGGAGGAAATTCATGGCGGAGACTAAAGCGATCCGGGTTCTGCTGGTTGATGACCATAACGTGGTGCGCAGCGGGTTAAGCGCCATGTTAGCCGCTGAAGACGACCTTGAGCTAGTCGGCGAAGCTGCCGACGGGTCGGAAGGCGTCCGTCAGTGCGAAAAGTTGAAACCGGATGTTGTGCTGATGGATTTGTTGATGCCGGTGATGGACGGCGTTGCTGCAACCAAACTTATCCACGAGCGCTGCCCCGCGGCCAGAGTGATTATCCTGACCTCGTTCAAAGAGCGGGAACAGGTGGACGGAGCGCTCAAGGCTGGCGCCATGAGCTATTTGCTTAAGACAGTCTCGGCAGCTGAACTGGTAGCCGCTATCCGCGGCGCCATGGCCGGCCAGTCCAAGTTATCATCAGAAGCCACCCAGGTACTGATTGAAGAAATGCGGCATCCTTCAGCCCGGGATTATGATCTCACGGAACGGGAGAAAGAGATCCTGGCGTTGATGGTGGACGGCCTGCCTAACTCGGAAATCGCCGATCAACTTGGCGTCTCTGCCTCAACCGCCAAGTTCCACGTATCTAACATCCTCTCCAAGCTCGGTGTCACATCACGCACTGAAGCGGTGTCGATGGCGCTTAAGCAGAAACTGATCAAATAGCGACTTCAGGTGACGGCGCAGCTGCTCGGACTTTCTGGGTTACCAGGTGTGGGGCGGTTGTTCGAAATTACCGCTGATCTATCCTCTCGAAAACCCCGCTCGGCGCGTGGTATTCAAGCAGTTCCCCAGCCTGGAGGTCGAAGTACCAGCCATGGAGCGACAGCCTGCCGGCAGCCATTTTCTCGGTGATGAAAGGGAAGGTATGCAGGTTTTCCAGAGATAGCAATATCGAAGCCATCTCCACCGCCCGCCGCTGTAATTCAGGGCTTTTACCAGGCAGATCTGACAGCACCAGGTCCCGAGCTGCCGACGCAATATCCATCCATTTGGTCAGAAAGCCCATATGATTTTCACCGCGAGCGCCGGCCATCAGGGTGTTGATCCCGCCGCATCCGGAATGTCCCAGTACCACGATATGTTCAACTTCAAGCTGGCAAACTGCGAATTCAAGGGCAGCGCTGACGCCGTGGTTTCTGCCGTCGTCTTCGCAGGGCGGCACCAGGTTCGCCACGTTGCGCACGATGAAAATATCGCCGGGTCCGGCGCCGGTAAGCATAGCCGGGTCGACTCTGGAATCGGAGCAGCCGATGATCATTGTCCGGGGGTGCTGGCTGTGCTTCAGAGTGTCGAAACGGGAACCTCCGGCGCCGAAATAGTCCTCTCGGAAAGCCCTGAAACCAGTGATGAATCGCTCGATATCTTTCACTACCTTATTTGCTCATAAATAATGTGAGGATGCAACTCGTGGCCTGCAATGCTATAATCCTCCAATTATGGAATTGACGCGTGAAGAAGTCCTTCACATAGCCCGGCTGGCTCGGCTCGGTATCGATGATGCTGAAGTAGATCGGCTGCAAAGTCAACTCTCGGACATCCTTGGCCATTTTGCCGTATTGTCACAGGTGGACACCGATGGTGTGCCGCCTACCGCCCACACTGTAGCCCAGTACAACATTCTCGGCTACGACGAACCTATTTCATCGCTGTCGATTGACGCCGTGCTATCGAATGCCCCGGAGCGAGAGGGCGACTTCTTCCGCATCCGAGCTGTGCTCGAATAAACCATGACCATCGACGTTTGTGCATTCACCATAGCCGAGGCGGGGAGACTTCTCAGGGCTAAAGAGCTATCCTCAATCGAACTAACCCGCGCCTACCTTGATCGTATCGATGCCGTCGATCCAAAAATTCAGGCGCTTATGACCGTTACCGGGGGCGTCGCCTTCGATCAGGCCAAGGTAGCCGACGCAATCCTTGCCCGCGGCGAGGGTCATCCTTTGACCGGTATACCCATCATCCTGAAGGATGTCCTGTGCACAAAAGGCATCCGCACTACCTGTTCGTCAAAGATGCTTCAGAATTTCATTCCGCCATATGACGCTGCTGTTGTCGAGCGCCTGCGTACCCTCGGTGCCGTAATCATCGGCAAGAGCAACATGGACGAGTTCGCCATGGGTTCCTCGACCGAGAACTCGGCTTATTTCACCACCAAAAATCCCTGGGATACGACGCGCGTTCCCGGCGGCTCCAGCGGCGGCTCGGCGGCGGCGGTGGCCGCGGGACTGGCCCCGGTCGCCCTGGGCTCCGACACTGGCGGCAGTATCCGTCAGCCGGCGGCTTTCTGCTCTGTGGTTGGCCTGAAGCCGACCTACGGGTTGGTGTCGCGCTATGGGCTTATCGCCTTCGCTTCGTCGCTGGACCAAATAGGCCCGTTCACTAAGGATGTCGCCGATACCGCCCTCATGCTGAATGCCATCGCCGGGTACGACCCGCGCGATTCCACCTCCGTGCCGCAGCCCGAGAACGACTACTATAGTTGTCTGGGTGACAGCGTCAGGGGGATGCGGATCGGAGTACCTCAGGAGTACCTGGCCCAAGGGGTCACCCCAGAGGTAAAGGCCGCCGTCGACGCCGCACTCAAGGTCTATGAGGACCTGGGCTGCAGCATCGAGGAGTGTTCCCTGCCGACCACCGACGCCGCCCTAGCCGTTTATTACATCATCGCCCCGTCGGAGGCCTCGGCCAACCTAGCCCGCTACGACGGCGTTAAATACGGCTTCTCCCATAAAGAGACCGATAGCATGTGGCAGGCCATGGAAAAAACCCGGGCCATCGGTTTCGGGTCGGAGGTCAAGCGCCGCATCATGCTGGGCACCTATGCCCTGTCCGCCGGCTACTACGACGCCTGGTACGTCAAAGCGCAGAAGGTACGCACCGTCATCCGCCGCGAGTTTGACGAGGTTTTTACCAGGTACGACGCCCTGATTACTCCCACGGCGCCGACGGTGCCGTTCAAGATTGGTGAGAAAGCCGCCGACCCGTTTTCTATGTACCTGTCTGACATCTGCACCATCCCGGTCAACATCGCCGGCATCCCCGGCATCTCCATCCAGGGCGGCTTCCACAACGGTCTGCCCATCGGGTTGCAGATCATCGGTAAACCTTTTGACGAGAAGACCATTTTAACACTTGGTTACGCCTTCCAGCAGGTCACCGACTGGCATCTGCGGCAGCCGCAGCTTTAGGCAAGTTCCAAAAAACCGTTCGCGATGAGCGTGTGGAACGGAAGCTTTTTTGGTTAGGATCCCTCACTCTCGTACAAGCCTTTGGCTTTGTTCTGCTGCACAATCTTGTAGAATTCGGCGTTGACGTCGGCGCCGTTCTCCTTGAGCACCCGCTCAGTCATTTCCACGGCGTGCGACAGGTCCAGAAACTCATGCAGCCATTTGTTATGGTCGTCGGGGTTCTTCTTATAGGCCGTAGCGAACTCGGAGTATTCCTCGGCGATCTTGGTGAACTGGTGTTCCGGAGTAAACTTGCCGCGGACGCGGGGGAATTTGAAGACCTCCTTGACGGCACCGAAATGGCGCTGGAAGATATATTTATCCACATACCAAAAGACCGATGCTAAAATGAGCTGGTTCAGCAGGAAAGCCGGGAAGGTGGGTATGCCCAGCCTGTCGGCTATAATGACCTGCATGATAGCCCCGGCGATGCCGGACAGCAAGATCCAGCGCCCGAAGACGTAAACGAACCATTCCCGGGAAAACATCCAGTTATACCTCTCCTTCTTATCCTAAAATAAAAACCGCCTGAGCCAAAAAGCCCAGGCGGTCGGCAGTCATTAACATCGCGCTCCATGTGGTGCACTCCACTTCCGCCAGTCGCACGATGAATTAATCAATTGTAATTACTATAAGTTTAGATACGGTGGGCTGTCAACCAGCTTTGCCGAAGCGAATATCGATATCTTTTGACATAACACCTCCCTTAAGGGACAATTGAAACTTAATCCAGATCAATGTGGATCAAGCTGTTGAAGGAGAAAAACATGGCTCGTGTTACAGTTACCGGCAAGAACAAGGGCGATATCCTGTTATTTGCCCTGTCCACCTGTGTCTGGTGCGGTAAGACCAAGAAACTATTAGACGATCTGGGGGTCGCCTATACATATGAGTATGTTGATCTGTTGACCGGCGGCGAACGGGACGCGGCTGTTCAAGAATTGAGCAAGTGGAATCCCTCCAAGTCTTTCCCGACTCTCGTTTTCAATAATGATAAAACCATCGTCGGCTTCCGGGAGGCGGAGATCAAAGAGGCGTTGAAATGACCGAGAAACCTGGCACCAGGGCGGTTGACCGGCTGTATGAAACGCTCGACGCGGATGCGCGGCAGGGAGGCTACAACCTGAACCCTGAAGCCGAGTTCACGCGTTCGCTAGTTGAGGGCTTACTAACTAATACCGCCCGTTACGGCTACCAGGCCTGTCCCTGCCGACTAGCCTCCGGGGAACGCGCCCAAGACCTGGATATAATCTGCCCCTGCGACTACCGGGACCCTGATCTGAACGATTATGGCGCCTGTTTTTGTGCCCTGTACGTCTCCGCCGAGGTGCTACAGGGCAAGCGGAAGCTTGGGTCGGTGCCTGAAAGGAGAGGCAAATTGGTTGAAAAAAAGGAAGATATAACCGGTTGTGGAGCCCTCATCAAACTTTCTCAGCCGGTATGGCGCTGCAAAGTTTGCGGCTACCTGTGCGGCCGGGAGGAACCGCCGGAGGTCTGCCCGATTTGCAAAGCGTCCAAAGAACGGTTCGAGCGCTTCGTATAAACGTCACTCAACACGGTGAAAGCTTCAGTCCGGCACTAGGATTTAGATTCTTTCCGCAGCCGGGTTGCTTCTCTTTCGATTTCACGCCTTTCCCAATCAGTCTTTCGGTCAAAAACCCAGACGCCCAAAAAATGGAAAATCAAGCCGATTCCCCAGCCGAACAGAGGCCAGATAAACCATGGATAGCCCCCAGGGTCGGTCATCAACCAGATGGCCACCAGGGCGGCATTTACAACGATGTAGGTAAGCAGATGGACGAAAAAGCCCTTTTTCTCTTCGACCCGTTTTCTTGCCTGCTCGTATATTTCCCTCTCGGAACTATCTTCAGACATAGTAGCCCCTTTCGATGCGCCGATGGATGTATTGTAGCACTCCGCTGGCGGGTTTCAAGCCTCTGAGCCAACTATTTTGCTTACATGAGGTTGTACAAAATATGAGAAATCGGCCCAACATTAAGTTGATCATTGCCTTTTTGGCGGCGCTTGCGGTGAGTCTGTTGCCTGGCTGTAACCTTTTGATCGACCCGTTCCAGCGGGATCTCAACAATGCCCGGTCAAAGTGGAGCGCCGCTGGCATCAGCGATTACGAATACCATCTGCGCGTAGCTTGCTTCTGCCCACCAAATATTGTTTCCCCGGTGGTTGTGAAGGTTGCAAACGACGTAAATATAGGCGTGGAGTACTCCAAAGAGCCGAAGGAGGTTACCAATGACTTCTTCAAACCTCTGGATACCATCGATGAACTCTTTGAGATCATCCAGAAAGCCATAGACGACAGGGTTGCCAGCCTTGATGTCGAGTACCATTCTACCTTCGGTTATCCTGTTTCCATCTCCATAGACCGCATTAAAGAAGCCATAGACGACGAGATCGCCTATTTTGTGGAGGCGTTTTACCCTGCTTCGTAGTACAAGTTCACTTGTGTTACCACAACAATCTCATCGAGGTTGCGCCATCGAACAGCCTAATCATCCGGATTCAATTGAAGCCCGTGTTGAGGCCCTCCGCCTCGACCTATCCCTCAAAAACCAGAAGCGCCTGCGTCTGGATATGGTTCTGCGTATTGCGCGCCGCCTGAATTCTCTTTCTGCCGGATGTGAAAAATGCCTTAGCCACCAGACAGGAATTGATTCGTTGGTCGAGAGTTTGGGATCTTATGAGGACTGGCAACTCAGCGACTGGAACTCCTACTACCGCTCGCTTGATTCCATTATGAAGCATCTCAAAGGCGTCCACCATTTGGTTGAGGAGGGCGATCAGATGGCGTGGGGAGCTGCCATCGGCGTCGCAATCGGTGCCGTGGCTGGGGCGGCTATCAATAACATCGGTCCAGGTGTCGGAGTAGGCATAGCCCTGGGAGCGGGTGCCGGTATGATTTACGACACTATCGCTCACAAGCAAGATCGGGTAATCTGAGTATTCTTTACACCCTTCGCCTCTATGCGTATAATGGCGTTTAATCACTTCGTCAACGGTACAAAGAGGTTGACTATGCTGAAACACGAAGTCCTTAAAATCCTCGAAAGCGACGCGCGTACCACTCCAGAACAGATTGCCCGCATGACCGGCGGCTTGCTCGACGAGGTCAAGCAAGTTATCAGGGACGCTGAGTCAGACCGGACCATCGTCCGCTATAAAACAGTCGTCAATTGGGAAAAAGTCTCCAATGACCGTGTCGAGGCCATCATCGAGGTCAAGGTAACCCCCCAGCGCGATACCGGTTTTGATGCTATAGCTAAGCATATCTATAACTTCCCGGAAGCCCGCACGGTATATCTCATGTCCGGTACCTATGACTTGGCGGTTCTGGTCACAGGTAAAACGATGCACCAGGTGGCCGATTTCGTCTCCCAGAAACTGGCTCAGATTGACGGCGTCCAGGGTACCACCACTCATTTCATGCTCAAGCGCTATAAAGAAGATGGTGAAGTACTAGCTGGCGCCGAGGAGATCCAGCGCCAGCAGGTAGTCCTTTAATACCTTCTTTTTTTGCCGGCACACTCAAATCTTTAGCTCGCTAAACTAAAAAATGCTATGACTATTGAATCCAAAGCCGACCGTTCATTGACCTCACGGCGGGTTGAAGCCATCAAGCCCTCTGGCATCCGGAAGTTCTTTGACCTTTTAGCCGGGATGGAGGGCGCCATTTCCTTAGGTGTTGGCGAACCTGATTTCGCCACTCCGTGGCATATCCGCGAGGCCGCGATCTATGCCCTGGAGCACGGCCGGACCATGTACACTTCAAATGCTGGTACGCCTGAACTGCGGAGGGAGATCGCTTCTTATCTGAGCCGTACCCACAACCTTGACTACAACCCGTTGTCTGAAGTTGTCGTTACCGTCGGTGTTTCAGAAGCCCTTGACCTGGCGGCTCGGGCAATTCTCGATCCCGGCGATGAGGTTTTACTTCCCGATCCCTGCTATGTTTCATACCCGTCATGCGTTACCCTAGCCGGTGGAGTGCCGGTCCCGGTGCCCACCTTTGAGAGCCAGTCATTTGAACTCAACCCTGCCGACGTCGCCCGTGCCATCACGCCCCGGACCCGCGCCATTCTTCTCGGATATCCGGCCAATCCCACCGGCGCCGTCATGCCAGCCGACAAACTGTCGGAGATCGCCATACTTGCCGAACGGCATAACCTCATTGTCATCTCTGATGAGATTTATAACCGCTTGACCTACGGCGTCACTGCGCCGTCTTTCGCAAGCCTGCCCGGTATGAAAGAGCGCACCGTCGTCCTCAATGGCGTGTCGAAATGTTACTCCATGACCGGCTGGCGAATCGGTTACGCCGCCGGGCCTAAAGAAATCGTCGCGGGGATGACCAAGATTCACCAGTACACCATGCTATGCGCCTCATCGATGGGACAGGCCGCTGCCGTCGAGGCGTTAAAAAACGGCGAGGACGATATCACCGCTATGGTCGACGACTATAACCGCCGCCGTATGGTCATGGTCTCCGGTTTCAACTCGCTGGGTCTATCCTGCTTCGATCCACGCGGCGCTTTTTATGCCTTCCCCTCGGTCAAGTCCACCGGCCTGTCCTCGGATGAGTTCGCTGAACGGCTTCTGAAAGAGGAAAAGGTGGCCGTAGTTCCCGGCACGGCCTTCGGAGAACAGGGCGAAGGTTACCTCCGCTGCTGCTACGCAACTGCCATGTCCCAAATTGAGGAAGCTTTGGAACGCATTCAGCGCTTTCTCAACCGGTTGTAAGACTCGATCTGCCGCCCCGACTTCTTCTTCCACTCTGAATAAGCGGGACTAAACCAAAGCGATCGCTTTCCGTTTGGTCAATTCTGTTATCACCCCGTTAGTAAAAGAATATAATTGGTTTTTACGTCAGATGGATCACTCTTAAAAGAAATTATTTCCCGCCACGCTAAAAACGGCAAAGCACATCCCATAGCCAGCCTGGGCATTCAAATTTTGCGAGGCGGGTGGGGGTGCAGCAGCACCGAACTCACGATGCCGGACAATCCCAGGGCTCCCATGCCGATGCTGAACAGGAGGAATGGCCGAAGGGCGTTTTCGATGACTCCGGGCAGCCAGAACTCAACCGCTGACGGTATACCGGAGGTAATTATCGAACCCGGGTTGAGCATCGAGTTGGTCACCATTACGCCGACAAAGCCAACCAATCCGAAGATGAAAAATACGATGCCGGCAAAGTGCAGCGTTTTGTGGGCTTTCCGGTAAATCAGGAAAGCCAACGCCACCAGTATAATCATAAACAGCCCGAGACTGTAAAAAGCCAGCCAGTAATAAACCAGGTTTTGTTTAGCCCGGTCAATCTCAATTTTGATTTCCACCAGACCGTCGGTCAGGCTCTGGGGCGCCCCTTCGAAAAAAGTGTTGTCGATCTCAATAGCCGCCGGAAGATCCGGGATCAATTCAAAGAAGAAAAAATTGTTAAATTCAGCCAGACGCTGTTCGGGGGTTGCTCCGGCCAGTTCCGGAGGCGGGAATCGGGTATATACATCGTAGAGGGTATTGTACATGACAATTGCCGGTTCCAGGAGAGGCACTGATATCTGAAGAGTTGGGCTCATTTGGAGGAGGTAGTCGTGTACCGGCGGTACCACTCTGCGGAGCGTTTGTTTGAACCAGGGATCGAGTGCCAGCATGGCATCGTCGACGTAATCGGCAAGATAGCTGAAAGTCGGATTGAGTTCGGTCCCAATCTTGCGCTTGACCATTTCTTCGGCCAGATCCGGCCAGTCGATCTTGTCGGCCAGGGAATAAAACAACTCCGGGTCGAGAATGGTCTCGCCGATGACCACGTTGAGGTCGAGGGTTTCGGTGCGGCCGAGAATATAGTCGTAAAGCCGGTCGACCGCCTCGCCGATGGCAGCCTTGAGTTCTTCCGAATAATTCGGCAATTCGCCGTCTAAAAACTCTCGCAGTGCATCCGGAACATCGTTGCCGGCTGAAATCTCCAGGATAGAGTCCTTGATGATAGCGGCGACATCCAGGTCTTCGATCTGACGGTTAACGAAGGTTGGACTCAGGGCGGTGAAATTGAAGGTCAATCCGGCACCGAACAGCATGATAGAGAAAAATAATAGTATACCGATCAGTGTCAGGGCGAGGCCTTTGAGGAAGCCCATGATGCTCCAATGCCGGTTATTAGACTTAATTATCAGGGGCGCGCTTGTGATAAGTCAAGCGCCGGAAGCCAGATCTAGCCCCGGTCGGTCAGGCGGTAGAGTGCCTGGTAAGAGGCGCCGAAGTCCGGGTTTGCCGCTTCCAATTTAGACTTCAAGTCGGCCATGCGGCTGGCAAACTCATCGCGGCGGCCGTCTTTGACCAGGCTCGCCCAGTCCTCGGCCTTATCGGCGAAAAGGCTTTCTATCTCCGGCAGGTGCGGCAGGTTGAGCTGCAGCGAGGCGTACAGCGCCGGGTCTTCTGAAAGGACACTCTCCACCAGGGTCAGGAGCGCCTTGTAGGTGATGCCGGAAGCGCCGGCCATTTCGGTGAGCCTGTCCAGGCTGACCAGGGCGTCTGCGGTGACGATGGCGATGAAGTGGGCCAGGCCGAGAGAGATGGCCATCAGCCGGTCATGTTCCTCCGGGGAGGTGAGGCGCACCCGGGCGCCGCGGCCGGTCAACCAATGCGATACCCTCCGCGCCAACTCGCTTTCGGCATCACTGGTAGGGGTGAGGATGAAGTTCTGGCCGGCAAGCCCCTTGGCGCCGGGGCCGAAGACGGGGTGGGCGCCGAGGATGAGCGAATGCGGGAAATGGCGGTGCATTGCCGCCACCGGTCCGGTCTTGACCGAAGTCAGGTCAAAAACCTTCTGGCCGGGCTTGACGTGAGGTGCCAGGCCGCCGCAGACGAAATCGAATGAATCGATAGGTACCGAGATGATGACGGCATCGGCCCCGGTGACCGCATTAAGTCGGTCCGCCGCCTCGACGCCGAGTTGGGCGGCGGCCAGGGCCAGCCTGTCCTTATGGCGGCCGATAATAGTAACCTGGTGACCTTCGCTTTTCAGCAGGCGGGCGAACCAGGCGCCCATTTTGCCGTAGCCGCCGACGATAGCGATGTTCTTGGGTCCGATATCTACCATCGACTATTTTCCTTCAGCCCGAGCCCTGGGGTAAGATCCCAGAATCTTGATGAACAGTGTCTGGTCCTCCAGCGCCGGCAGGGCGGCTTTGAAGCTCTCGTCCTCCCGGTGGCCTTCGAAGTCCAGGTAGAAGTTGTACTCCCAGGCTTTTTTGCGGGTGGGGCGGCTCTCGATCTTGGTCAGGTTGATCTTCCGCTCGGCCAGAATGCGCAGGAACTCGTACAGAGCGCCCGGCCGGTGCTTTACGGCGAAAACTACCGAGGTTTTGTCGTTGCCCGATGGCGGGGCGTCGCACCTGGCCAGAGCGAAGAAGCGGGTGAAGTTCTGGGGGTTGTCCATGATGTCACGAGCCAGGATTTTCATGCCGTAGATAGCCGCCGCCCGTTCCGAAGCCACCGCGGCGGCGTCGCAAACGCCCTGCTCCTTGATGAGTTTGACCGCGCCGGCGGTGTCGTAAGTAGGCTGAAGCTCGAATTTGAGCTGGCGCAGGAAGTGGCCGCATTGGCCCAGCGCCTGCGGGTGCGAATAGACGCGCCGGATACCGTCAAGAGTGGCGCCGGGGTTGCCGATGAGGCAATGGTTGACCCTCAGGTGATGCTCGCCGGAAACCATCAGGCTGTGCTCCAGCATCAGGTCATAGGAGCGTGAGATGCTGCCCTCGATGGAATTTTCGATGGGGATCATGCCGTACTGAACCCGGCCGCTTTCGACTTCGGCGAAGACTGCCTCAAGCGACTCGCAAGAGCGGGTCACCGCCCGAGGACCGAAAAAGGCCAGAGCGGCAGCCTCCGAATAAGCGCCTGGCTCACCCTGAAAGGCGGCGGACACCGATTGGCGCTCACGGGCCAGCTTGATGATGCGCTCGTAGATTTCGGCAGCCTCAGCCGCGGTCATGCCGGCACCAGCAGCCAGGCTTATTGCCCGATCAATGACCTGGCGCTCGCGTCCGGCGTCCAGGGTCGGCGCGGCGCCGGCGGCTTTTTCCCGGCCGATGGCTTCGGCGGTGGACAGCCGTTCAGCCAGCAGTTTAATGATGTTTTCATCAAGTGTATCGACGTGTTTTCTCAGGTCATCGAGGCTCATCTTAAAACCCTCTCGATCTTTCCGTGACGGAGGGCGAAATCAGCCAGCACCACCGCGGTCATAGCCTCCGCCACCGCCACCGCCCGCGGGACGATACAGGTGTCGTGGCGGCCGCCGACGGCTACCGTTGTCGGTTCCAGGTTGTCCAGGTCAACGCTGCGCTGGAGTTTGCCGATGGAAGGCGTCGGTTTGACCGCCAGGCGAGCCACCAACGGCATGCCGGAGGAAATGCCGCCCAGAATGCCACCGTGGTTGTTGGTTGTTGTGATCACCCTGCCGCTCTTCACATCAAAGGCGTCGTTATCTTCAGAGCCCTTGAGTCGAGCCGCGGCGAAGCCGGCGCCGAATTCGACGCCCTTGACCGCGGGAATAGCCAAATAGGCTTTAGCCAGGCAGCCTTCAAGGGTGTCGAAGACCGGTTCGCCCAGACCGACAGGCAGACCCTCTGCCCGTGCCTCGATAATACCGCCGAGGGAATCGCCGTCCCGGCTGGCGGCCTTGATAGCCTCGATCATTTTTACCGCCGCGGCCGGGTCGGCGCAGGAGACCTCATTGCCCGCCATCCTCTCCCGAATAGACTCGATGTCCTGGGGCGGCGCGGCCTTTATTCCGCCGATCTCGACGGCGTGGGCTGTGACCTCGATGCCGATGGTGGACAGCAGCTTTTTAGCCACCGCTCCCGCCATGACGAAGCCGGCGGTGATGCGGCCGGAGAACCTGCCCGAGCCTCGCCAGTCGTTGAAACCACCGTATTTCTCATACGCGGTGAAGTCGGCATGGCCGGGTCTGAGGACGTTCTTAATCTTCTCGTAGGCGGATGAATCGATATCGCGGTTCCAGATGGCCAGGCAGATGGGCGCGCCGGTGGTAAAGCCGTTGAAGACGCCGGAGAAAACTTCCACCTTGTCGGTCTCGCGGCGGCCGGTGGCCAGCGGCCGGCCGCGGGAACTCTTGCGTTTATCAACTTCGCGCTGGATGTCCTCGACGCCGATCGGCAGCCCGGCCGGGCAGCCGTCCACGACGATGCCGATGCAGTCGCCGTGGCTTTCGCCGAAGGAAGTAATGCGGAACATTTCGCCCAGAGAGTTATTCAATAATCATCGCCTCAATTCTATTATAGCAGTCAGCTATCAGCCGTCAGATGCCCTTCATCCTTTTTATTATAGCGGCCAGCGATCAGGTTTCAGCCGCCACACCATCCTCCGGGTTTATCGCCGGCATAAAAAACGACTGGAACGATTGGGTCGGTCGATGGCGCCGGCTTCTTTGAATCAGGATTTGTTTTTCGTCTTTCATTCATAAGAAATTTACGGTAACGATTCTGGCATATTACGTACGAACTAAACGCGAGATTCGTTTTCCAAACGGGACTCGTTTTGCCGTGGAGCCGGGATCTCAACCACCGGAACCAACATCATATCTGGGCTGGGGAGGCGGCGGTCACGTTGAGTCCCGCCCGTGCCCGTTATCTATTTGCCCTCCGGCAGGGGGAAGAATCAGGAAGTTATTATAGCACACCAGTTCATAATGATTGTCAAGCGACTTTTGTCGTTTTTCCAGCGATATTTCGGGCCCAACCAGTGTGACGGCACTGCCTATTCTATTTGGAGATCCACCTTTCCCCCGGCATTCCTGAAATCCTCCCAGAAGCCGGGATAGGTTTTATTGACGCATTCTGCGCCGAGGACCACCATATCCCCACAAGCGGCGCCGAGCATGGCGAAAGCCATGGCGACGCGGTGATCGTCGCAGCTGTCGACGACGGCGCCATGCGGCAAGCCGCCGGTGACGGTCATGCAGTCTGTCCCTTCGACGACAGCGATGCCCGTTCGCTTCAAATTTCCGGCCACGGTGCTGATCCGGTCCGATTCCTTGAGGCGGGCCCGTCCCAGTCCGGTAATGACGCTGGTGCCTTCAGCCGCGGCAGCCAGGCAGGCAACGGTGGGCAGCAGATCAATAGCCTCGTTCAGGTCAACGTCGATGGCTTTGAGGCGCGACCGGCTGACGGTTATTGTCTTGCTATCCGTGGATATGGCCGCCCCCATGCGCCGCAGGCAGTGCAGTATGAAACGGTCGGCCTGGAGGCTGGCCTCACTCAGCCCTGAGACGTTTACCTGTCCGGCCAGGGCGCCCAGCCCAAGGAAGTAGGAGGCGCTGGACCAGTCGCCTTCGACGGTGTAATCCGCCGGGCGGTACTCCTGGCGGGAAACGCGGAACCCGGTCAATTCGGCGTTTGGTGTCACCTCGATGCCGAAGCGCCTCAGGCAGTCAAGGGTCATGCGCAGATAATCCTTCGATTCGGCCGGCGTCGTCAGCCTGATCTCCAGACCTGCCTCGGCAAGCGGCGCAGCCAGCAGCAGACCGGAGACGAACTGGGAACTGACGTTGCCGGGCAACGTGACGGCGTTTGATTTAAACCTGCCGCCAGTGCCTTGAATGGTAAAATAGTTGTCGGCCAACTTTGAGGCGACGCCGAGCTGTGAGAAGGCTTCGAAAAGGGGTGCCATCGGCCGGCGCGCCAAACCGGGAGCGAAGGTGATCCGGCTGACGCCTTCGAGGGCGGCGCACACCGGCGCCAGGAAGCGCAGGGTGGCGGCAGACTGGCGGCAGTCCAGCTTCTGATGAGGCGGTTCAAGGTTGCCGCCGGCGACTGTCCAGGCATTTGCACCGCGTTCGATGCCGGCACCGAGACGGGACAGGACATCCGCCGCCGCTTCAGAATCGTCGGCTGCCAGGGGATTCCTGATCACGCTTCGACCGCCGGCCATGGCTGCGGCGAACAGGGCGCGGATGGTGTAACTTTTGGACGGCGGGGCGGCGACGGCACCGCCGGCGAAGCCTTTACCGATTACGGCTTTCATCGATCCCCAATTTCTCAATAATCTCGTTGATGACGGCGGCGAAGGGACGGCGGCCAGTTCTCACGGTGATGCCGGCAGCGGTCTCGTACAACGAGCGCCGCGCCTCGTGAAGTTCCTCGATGATGCGGTCGCGGTCGGGGCGGTCGAGGAGCGGCCGCTTGCGGCTCCGGGCAAGTCGGTCCTGGAGAACTTCGACCTCGGTTTCCAAATACACGAGGGTGGCTGACGTTTTCAAACGTTCGACGTTGAACGGACGAAGTACGGCGCCGCCGCCCAGGGCGATGACCGCATTCTTCGCTGATCGGCTGACCTCCTCGATGACCGCTTCTTCCAGGTCGCGGAAGCCGGACTCTCCCATCTCTTTGAAGATTTCCGGAATCGTCTTCCCGGCGCGCTGCTCGATTAGCTGGTCGAGTTCGATAAACTCGCGGCCCAGCCGCCGGGCTAATCTCTGGCCGGCGGTCGATTTGCCGGAACCCATGAAGCCGATGAGAGCGATATTGCGGTTCATGACAGCGCCCCGGCCGCCGCCCGGCTCATAACGTCGCGCGGCGCGGGTTGGCCGGCCCACAACTCGAAGGCTAGGGCACCCTGCTCAACCAGCATTTCCAGCCCGCCGATGGTCCGGCAGCCCGCGGCTTCAGCGTCCCGCAGCAGCCGTGTCTGCTGCGGGCGGTAGACAATATCGAAAACGATAAGTCCCCGCCGCAGGAATTTGGCCGGCAACGGGGTCGCCTCATTTTCCGGAGGCAGGCCGACGGACGTGGCGTTGACTACCAGAGAGGCGCCGGCCAGGGCTTCCGAAAAACCGGCATCGGTCATCGGTAGAGCGGCTGCACCGGTATCGGCCGCCAGCGAAGCCGCGGTCTTCGGCGTCCGGTTGACGATAACGACCGACGCGCCGGCGGCCCGCAGGGCGAAGGCGACGGCGCGGGCGGCACCGCCGGCTCCGATGACGACGGTTTTTTTGCCGTTCGGCTCAAAGCCACTGCGTTTCAGAACGGCGAGGAAACCCGGGGCATCGGTGTTGTGGCCGGTCAGCCTGCCGCCGTCATTTAAGATGACATTAACCGCGCCGATGCGGCGGGCCTGGTCCTCGATTCTATCAAGGAACGGCATCACCGCCGTTTTGTGGGGTATGGTGACATTGGCGCCGCGAATTCCCAGGCCCCGCAGCCCGGCGACGGCGCCGCCGATGGCCACGGCGGGCACCGGGAAGGCCAGGTAGACGTAGTTCAAACCGGCAGCCGCGAAGGCGGCGTTTTGCATCGCCGGTGATACCGAATGAACCACCGGGTCGCCGAGGAGGGCGATCAGCCTGGTGTTTGAATCAATCATATCTGGAGCAGCCGATAAATTTCGTCGAACCGGGCGGCGGAGAGCTGCCCCGGGGCCGATTCCTTGCCACCAAGCAGGGAAGCGTAGGCGAACTCCGCGCCGGCAAGCGGCGCTAGAACCCGGCTCAAGACCCCGGCCGGCCCCATGGCGAAAGCGATTATTTTCCGGCCAGGAAACTTTGCGTATAATTTCAGCAGTTTTAAATTATCATCCAACGAGGCTGCGGTGGTGACGACTTTGCAGATGTCGGCTCCTGCGGCAATCTGCCGCTCGATTATGATCTCAAGTTCCTCAAGCGGCGGCGTGGCAGCGAAATCGTGGTGGGACACCAGGCACCGGGCTTTCTTCTTGACCGCTCCGACAAGGATGTCGAGGCCCGGCGCGGCGAGTTCAACGTCCACAATGGCGGCGCTCAGGCTGAGCGCCTTCAGAAGCTCCGACTGCCGGTCGGTCTCGCCGCCATCCCAGCGGCCGCCCTCGGCGCGGGGACGGTTGGTGGCGATCCAGGGTTTGGTCAGGGTGTGGGCGACCGCCGGCCAAGTTTGGCCAACAAGATCGATCCGCAGTTCGAAGAGGTCGACTAGCGGCTCGGCCGCGGCGATCGCCCGGGCCTCGTCTTCGGCAATGACGCCGCAGATTTTAGGTCTCATGCGGAAAGCGCCTCAACGGCTATCCCGGGATCGATATCGTCTCTAATCACGGTACTGCCGATGCCGTCCGGCAGGACAAACTTGAGTTTACCGTTCGAGATTTTCTTATCATGGAGCATTGCTGCAATGAGTGCTTCAGGTTGTTTAACGGGAATGGTGACCGGCAAGCCGGCGGCGGCGATGAGACTGGTAATCCGAATGACATGAGGTTCGGCCAGGAGTCCCATCCGGTTAGCCACTTTAGCCGCGGCCGCCATACCCAGGGCAACTGCGGTGCCGTGTTTGACCCGGAAATTGGAGACGGCTTCTATGGCGTGGCCGAGGGTGTGCCCAAAATTAAGGATCTGCCGCTCGCCGTAATCATGCTCATCCCGCTCAACCACCGCCGCTTTCACCCGGGCTGCCCGGCCGACGATATGGGTGAGCGTTCCGATATTTTTGGCTAATACTTCAGGTATATTGTGCTCCAGATAGGCGAATAACTCCGGGTCTTTGATGACGGCGCATTTAATGACTTCGGCCAGGCCGTTTTGGATTTCAGCCAGCGGCAGGGTTTGAAGCAGCCGGGTGTCGGCGGCCACCAGCCTGGGCTGGTAGAAGACGCCAGCCATGTTCTTGAGTTTGCCGACGTTGACCGCCACCTTGCCGCCGATGCTGCTGTCAACCTGTGCCAGAAGCGTCGTCGGCACCTGAACGAAAGGTACGCCGCGCTGGTAGGTGGCGGCGACGAAGCCGGTCAGGTCGCCGATCACCCCGCCGCCAAAGGCCAGCAGCGGCGTTCCGCGCTCGGCATGCCGTCTGGCCAGGCTTTCGTAGAGCTTGCCGGCAGTCGCCAGCGACTTGCAGCCCTCACCGTCCGGAATAACGATGAGTTCCGGTTCCAGACCGGCTGAGCGCAGTGCTTCGGTCAAGAGCCCGCCGTGCAGGCCGGCTACGACCCGGTTGGTCACCGCCATCAGCCGGCCGCTCAGGCTCAGGCTTTGCATCAGGGCCGGCAGTTCGGTTAACAGCCCTTCCCCGATGCGGATGGGGTAGCTTCGATCGGCCAGGTTGACGTCAATCTGCGTTTTCATGGCCTTATTTTAAAGCAATCATCCTCAACTGTCGCGCGGCGGCGATAATTTCTTTAAGCTCCGACGGCTGGATCATCTGAGAGGCATCGCACCGGGCGTCCTCCGGCCGGTCGTGGACCTCAATCATCAGCCCCGCGGCGCCAGCGGCGATCGAGGCCAGGCTCATCGAACGGATGAGGTCGCGGCGGCCGGTGGCATGGCTGGGATCGACGATAATGGGCAGGAAGGTCTCTTTCTGGACCACCGGTACCGCCGCCAGGTCGAGCATGTAACGGGTGTAATTCTTACCCTTGCCCATAGGCACGATGCCGCGTTCGCACAAGATGATGTCCTTGTTGCCCTCGGCGGCGATATACTCGGCGAAGCATAAAAACTCCTCGACCGAAGCGCCGAAGTGGCGTTTGAACATTACCGGCAACTTTTTGCGGGCGGCGGTTTGCAGCAGGTCCTGGTCGTACATATTGCGGGCGCCGATCTGGATGATATCGACGAATTCGGCGACCAGGTCCACCTGCGCTTCGCCGCGGACCTCGGTGACTACCGGCATACCGAACGTCCTGCCGGCTTCCCGCAGCCAGGTAAGCGCCTCGATGGCCTCGTCATGCCCGGCCGAGCCCAGACCCTGGAAGGAATGGACTGAGGAGCGGGGTTTGAAGACGCCGCCGCGCAAAATGTGGGCCCCGGCGCCTTTGCACTGTTCGGCGATGCGGAACAGGTCGTCCCGGTTTTCGACGGCGCACGGTCCGGCGATGAACACCGGCTCCGGCGCGCCGAACTGGACGTCGCCGACCTTGACGACGCGGGTGCCGGTCTCGCCGTAGGCGCTGGAATATTCGCGGTTGATCAGTTTATAGGGCGCCTGGATCATCCTGGCCTCCTTCACTCCGGGCAAGGCTGCCAGGTGGGTAAAGTCGACCCTGGTCTCATCGCCGATAAGGCCGATGATAGTCAGGTACTGGCCGCGTGAGACATCGGTGCGCAGGCCGGCTCTAGCCACTTCGTCAACGGCATGCTGGATCTGCTGCTCCGTGGCGTCCTTTTTCATAATGATCACTGTTGGCTTTGCTCCCTTCTATTGACCCCTTAAACTAAAAAATCCTCCGTTGGGAGGATTTGCTGCCTGGACTATGCGGTCTAAGTGCTCTTATGCAGAAACGCCGAACCTCCCCGACGTGCCCTGCAGGCACCAGGTAAAGTAATAGGCGTAATAAAAACGAACCATTGGCAAGAACGATAACATCCTGAGGGCGGCTTGTCAAGAAACGACGAAGGGAGCTTTTACGGCTCCCTTCGTCGGACGGCGCGCACTGCACCGGCTTGCCGCAGGCAGATGGTTGAGGTCAGCCGGCGGCGGGAAAGCCGGGTTAATAAGCTTAGGTTACACTTCGGTGCGGGTGGAGAGGAAAATCTGAAGGCCCATCTGCGAGATCTGGTCCTGCACACCCTCTATTTCATCTAGGTGACCGTCTTCATCATTAAGGATAGCCTGGAGGATATCGCGAGTTGCGAAGTCGCCAAGATCCCCGGCCTGTTTGACGGCGGCGTTGTATGACTTGACGGCGCCGACTTCAGCCATACGGTCGTTCTCGAACATCTTGGGCACGTCGGCGCCGATATAGACTTTGCGGTAATCCGAGACGATGGGGATGCCCTCGAGGAACAGGATGCGGCCGATGAGCTTCTCGGCGTGTTTCATCTCGACGATGGCGCGCTTCTCGATGGATTTGTGGAGTTTGCCGTAATTCCAATTGTCGCACATCTCCGAATGGACCATGTACTGGTTGATGGCGGTCAGCTCGTCAGCCAGCAGGGAATTGAGGGTCGCAATGATCTGGGGATCGCCTTTCATAAAAACCTCCTGTTTTTTTCGAATGTTATTTTATCTTATCAGAGAACCGGCCGGTTCCCCAACACCATCGGTATTCCGGGTTTGAACCGGGCAATACCCCTTTTCTTGACCCTGTGCTGACCGCCGCAATACGCTGTTGTTGAGGGGTCAGGATTGGCTTATTGACATCCAATATCCGGGGTGATAATATAACCGATTGTCTGTGGCTTTTAGAGTCGCAGGCGGCAGATGATGTCTTAAAACAGTCTGCCAGCGGGCTTCCCGGGTGAAGGATGAGCTCGTCTCGTCCTTTAACATTGTCCGGGGGTATAGAGGAGCGCGATATGCCGACAGTGAATCAGTTAATCAGAAAAGGGCGCCATAAGCTGGCCAAAAAAGCCAAAACTCCGGCGCTGCACTATAATTTCAATTCGCTCAAGAACCGCACGTCGTACGGCGCCGGTTCGCCGCAGAAGCGCGGCGTATGTCTTCAGGTGAAGACGACCACCCCCAAGAAACCGAACTCCGCGCTGCGGAAGATCGCCCGCGTCCGTTTATCGAACCACATGGAAGTAACGGCTTACATCCCGGGCGAGGGGCATAATCTCCAGGAGCATTCCGTCGTTTTGATCCGCGGCGGCCGGGTACCTGATTTACCGGGCGTCCGCTACCACATCGTCAGGGGCACTCTGGACACCGCCGGCGTGGCCAACCGCAAGCAAGGCCGCTCCAAGTACGGCGCCAAGGTAGCCAAGGCCGCAGTAAAAAAATAGGGATACCCTCAGGGAGGCATTTAAAAAACAATGGGACGACGCAGTTCAGGTATCAGGCACCCGGCGCTACCCGATGCCAAATATAACAGTGTCATCGTATCCAAATTCATCAACCGCATCATGTATGCCGGCAAACAGAGCACCGCCGAACGGGTGATTTACGATGCCATGGAGATCATGGCCGCCCAGGATGGCAAGGACGCGGTGACCCTTGTCGAACAGGCGGTCAAGAATGCCACGCCGATGGTAGAAGTCAAAGCCCGCCGGGTCGGCGGCGCCAACTACCAGGTGCCGGTTGAGGTTCGTCCTGACCGCGCTTTCTCACTGGCTTTGCGCTGGTTGACCAAGGCCGCCCGCAGCCGTTCCGGCAAATCCATGGCCGAGAAGCTGTCGGCTGAATTGTCCGATGCCGCCAAGGGTCTGGGCGCCGCGGTCAAAAAGAGAGAAGAAACGCACAAAATGGCCGAGGCGAACCGCGCTTTCGCCCATTACCGCTGGTAGATCGCAGAGATTACCGCCTGCTTCACTAAATTCTTATGAATCAACAAGATCGAAACCTGGAACTGAATAAAACCCGCAATATCGGCATCATCGCTCATATTGATGCCGGCAAAACGACCACCACCGAACGGGTGCTGTATTTCACCGGCCGTACCTATAAAATAGGCAACGTCGATGACGGCAATACGGTCATGGACTGGATGCAGCAGGAGCGCGAGCGGGGTATCACCATTACCTCCGCCGCTACAGCGTGCCATTGGCGCGATTATCGCATCAATATCATCGATACTCCCGGCCACGTTGATTTCACCGCCGAAGTTGAGCGGTCGCTCCGCGTCCTAGACGGCGGCGTGGTTGTCTTTGACGGCGTGGCCGGCGTGGAAGCCCAATCTGAGACGGTATGGCGCCAGGCCAACCGTTACGGTGTGCCCCGGATCTGCTTTATCAACAAGATGGACCGTACCGGCGCCGATTTCAACCGGTGCCTCAAGATGATTGAAGACCGGCTCAAAGCGCGGCACATCGCCGTCACGCTGCCGATCGGCAGCGGCGACAGCTTCGGCGGCGTCATCGATCTGATCAAACTCAAAGCCTACAGCGCCGATGGGGATCAAAATACTCCCGAGCCGATCGAAATACCGATCCCGACGTCCGAAAAGGAGCGCGTCGAGGCCGCCCGCCACCAGATGATCGAGAAGCTGGCCGAACTTGACGACGAGGTGATGTGCGCCTATCTGGACGGCAGTGACCTTTCGACCGATCAAATTATCGCCGGATTAAGGCGGGTGACCCTGGGCAACAAAGGGATCCCCGTGTTATGCGGCTCATCTTTCCGCCAAAAAGGCGTCAAGCTGCTGCTGGACGCGGTGGTCAACTTCCTTCCTTCCCCGTTGGATACGCCCCCGGTTGTCGGCATCGATACCCGGACTCAGGCTGAGGTCTCCAGGCCGGTCAGTGATGACGCGCCTTTTGCCGCCCTGGCTTTCAAGGTTGTTTCCGATCCTTTTGTCGGCCGTCTGGTGTATCTGAGAGTGTATTCAGGCACGGTGGACGCCGGCGCCGGGGTAATGAATACCACCCGGGACCAAAAAGAACGCATCGGCCGATTGCTGGTGATGCATGCCAACGCCCGGGAAGAAATCACCAAAGCTGAAACAGGCAGTATTATCGCTTCACTCGGTCTCAAGAGCACTTTCACCGGCGATACCTTGTGCGACCCGGCTCATCCTGTGCTGCTTGAAAATATTAAATTCCCTGAACCGGTGGTGTCTATTTCCATCGAGCCCAAGACCCGTGCCGACCAGGATAAAATGGTGGACGCGCTGCAGAAGTTGGCTGATGAAGACCCGACCTTCAAGGTCACTTATAATGAAGAGACCGGTCAAAATATCATCGCCGGCATGGGTGAACTTCACCTGGACGTGTTAGTCAGCCGCATGTTCACCGAACACAAGGTGGCAGCTAAAGTGGGGCAGCCGCGGGTTGCTTACCGCGAGACGATCACCGCTCCGGCCAGGGCCGACGGCCGGTTTGTCCGGCAGTCGGGCGGCCGCGGTCAGTACGGCCATGTCAAAATCGATATTGAACCCAACACCGAGTCGACCGCTGTTGAGGTCGTTGATGACATTCGCGGCGGCACGGTGCCCAAGAACTTTGTCAAGGCGGCGGCCGAGGGTATTAAAGAAGCCGCGGCAACCGGCGTTTTCGCCGGTTACCCGATGGTCGGGGTCAAGGTATCCATTTTTGACGGCAGCTATCATGATGTCGACTCCAACGAAATGGCTTTCAAGACTGCCGGTTCCATGGCGCTCAAAGCCGCGGCTGCCAAAGCCAATCCGGTGTTGCTCGAGCCCATCATGAAGATGGAAGTCATGACGCCCGAGGAATACATGGGCGATATTATCGGCGACCTGAACTCCCGGCGCGGCCATATCGTTTCCATCGAGCCAAGGGGGGAGACGACGATGATTCATGCTTACGTGCCGCTGGCGGAAACGTTTGGTTATACCACCACTATCCGGGGCATCTCAAAGGGTCGTGCCACTTCATCGATGGAATTCTACAAATATCAGGAACTGCCGGCCAACATCGCCAAGACGGTGATGGAGTCAGCGGCCGTCGCGAAATAGGGGATTTGAGGACTATGGGTAAACAAAAAATCCGCATCAAGCTAAAGGGTTTCGATCACAAGGTGCTCGATCAGTCGGCACAGCAGATCGTTGAAGCCCTGGAACGCACCGGGGCAGTTATTTCCGGCCCCGTGCCGCTGCCGACCCAGATAAAAAAATACTCGGTTATCCGGGCGTCCTTCATTGATAAGGATTCTCAGGAGCAGTTCGAGGTGCGTACCCATAAACGCCTGATTGACATCGTGGAGACGACCTCGAAGACTATCGACTCCCTGACCAGTCTTAATATGCCGGCCGGGGTCAGCATCGACATCAAGCTCTAAATCGGTCATAGCGATTACGCTTTAGGAACGCGAAATGATAAATGGAATTATCGGTAAAAAATTAGGCATGACTCAGGTCTACAGCGCCAGCGGCAAAGTAGAACCGGTGACGGTTCTCGAGGTCGGCCCGTGTACTGTAACCCAGGTCAAGACCTTGGAAAATGACGGCTACGTCGCCGCCCAGCTTGGTTTCGGCACCGCCAAGAGGCTTGCCAAAGCAGAGAAGGGCCATACCAAAGACACCGGCGAGTTTCGCCACCTTCGGGAGTTCCGCCTGGAAGATGTATCCGGCGTCGAAGTCGGCAACAAGGTAGACGCCAGTTTATTTTCCGACGGCGAACTGATTGACGTCACCGGCATTTCCAAAGGCCACGGGTTTGCCGGCGGTGTCAAGCGGCATGGTTTTCACGGCGGCCCGAAAACCCACGGTCAGTCAGACCGCCACCGCGCGCCGGGCTCTATAGGCTCGACTACGACGCCGGGCCGGGTTTACAAAGGCACCCGAATGGCCGGCCACATGGGACACGATCAGGTCACGGTACGCTGTCTTAAGGTGGTCAAGGCCGATACCGAGAAGAACCTGCTCCTGGTACGCGGCGCCGTTCCCGGCGGTAAGAACGGCTTGATAATCGTAAAAAAATCAAAGAAGAGTAGCTAAATGGAAATACCCGTTTACAGTATGCAGGGCAAGGTAGTTAAAAACCTTTCGGTCAGCGAGTCGGTGTTCGGCGTGCCGATGAACGACGCGGTAGTGCATCAGGCGCTGGTGGCGCTGCAGGCCAACGCCCGTCAGGGTACTTCATCGACCAAGACCCGGTCCGAAGTCGCGGGTTCAACCAAGAAATTATTCCGCCAGAAGGGCACCGGTGAAGCTCGTGCCGGCTCGGCTAAAAGCAACCTGCGGCCAGGCGGCGGCATCGTTTTCGGCCCCAAGCCGCGCGATTATTCAAAAGGGCTGCCGAAAAAGGTCAGGCAACTGGCTATACGTTGCCTGCTGTCAGACAAAGCCGCCAGCGGCGGACTTAAAGTAATCGATGCCATTTCCCTTGATCCACCGAAGACGCGCGATATGGCCAGCGCTCTGGCGGCGCTTGAGTGCACCACCTCCACCATGGTAGCCACCGCCGGCGTTGATAATAACGTCGTATTGTCGGCGCGCAATCTTGCCGGGGTCAAGACGACACCCGCCGATTTGCTGAATGTCGTTGATTTGTTGAAATACGATAAACTTGTGCTCACTGAAGAGGCTCTTCAGGTTGTTGAAAAGATCTGGGGCGACCGGTCCAGCTAAGGAGAAACCACAATGCAGATATTCGATGTTTTACGCAGACCCCTGATTACCGAAAAAAACGCCCGCCTGCAGGCAACCGGCAAATACGCCTTTGAAGTTTCGGCGGAAGCGACCAAACCGCAGATAAAAACGGCGGTTGAAGCGGCTTACAAGGTAACGGTGACAGGAGTCAATGTCATCATGGTTAAGGGCAAAATGAAGCGGATGGGCCGGGGATTGTTCCGGACTCCAGACTGGAAAAAAGCCCTGGTTACATTGAAAGCCGGCGATAAGATCGAGCTCTTTGAAGGGGTCTAATTATGGCACTTAAATCATACCAACCAACCTCCGCCGGGCGGCGCCACCAGACCGGTTATACTTTTGAGGAAATAACCAAGAGCCGGCCGGAGAAATCGCTGACAAAATGCGTCAAGCAGGATGCCGGGCGCAATAATCAGGGCAAACTTTCGGTTAGACACCGCGGCGGGGGCGCGCGCAAGATCATCCGCGTGCTTGATTTCAAACGCGATAAGATTGGGATTCCGGGTAAAATAGCCGCCATCGAGTATGATCCGCATCGCTCGGCGCGCATTGCCCTGGTGTTTTATGTCGACGGTGAAAAACGCTACATCCTGGCACCCCAGGGCTTGAAAGTGGGCGAAACTATACTTACCGCTCCCGAAGCCGAACTCAAGCCGGGCAACTGCCTGCCGCTGCGCTCTATGCCCTCCGGCACGCTGGTCCATAATCTTGAACTCGAGCCCGGCCGGGGCGGCAAACTGGTGCGTTCCGCCGGCGCGGCAGCCCAACTCATGGCCAAAGAAGGCGAATACGCCTTAATCCGCCTGCCGTCCGGCGAGATGCGGCGGATCCGTATCGACTGTTACGCCACCGTAGGCGCCGTCGGTAACGAAGAGCACCAGACTTTATCAATCGGCAAGGCTGGTCGCCGGCGCAACATGGGCTGGCGGCCTCAGGTACGCGGCTCGGCGATGACGCCCAGGGACCATCCCCACGGCGGCGGTGAAGGCCGGACTCCCATCGGCATGCCGGGACCGAAGACTCCCTGGGGCAAACCCGCCCTGGGCTTCAAGACGCGCCAGTCTAAGCCCTCGGACAAGCTCATTGTTAAAAGGCGTAAATAATTATCGCGCGCGTTAAAGCGCGCCTCAGGCAGCGGAGGAATTAATCGATGTCTCGATCAGTTAAAAAGGGACCGGCAGTACACCCCAAACTCATGAAAAAAGTTGAAGCGGCCAATCGTTCAGGGAAAAAGGTTCTTATCAAGACCTGGGCGCGCTGGTCGACGATCCTGCCCGACATGGTGGGGATGAACATCGGCGTTCATGACGGCCGGCGACACGTGCCGGTGTTTGTGACTGAGAATATGGTCGGTCACAAGCTGGGTGAGTTTGCCCCTACCCGGACTTTCCGCGGCCATGGCGGCGGCAAGGCCGAGGCGGCTGCCAAAAAATAAGGGACTGGTGAAACATGCAGGTTAAAGCAGTGTCAAAAAACACCGGGGTGCCAGCCAGCAAGGTCAGGCTGTATCTCGATCTCGTACGCGGCAAGAAAGTGACCGAAGCTCTGGCGATATTGCGCTTCGCCCCGTCCCCGGCGGCGGTTCATGTCGCCAAGACAGTCAAATCAGCCGCCGCTTCAGCCGAGAACAACTTTCAGATGGAACCGGACGCACTCAAAATTGTCAAGGTATTCGCGGACGGAGCGCCAATGATGAAACGCCATAAAGCGCGCTCCCGCGGCAGAGTCTCGCCGATATTGAAAAGATCGAGCCACATCACCGTCGTCGTCGGTGACCAGGAGGTTTAATGGGACGCAAGGTACATCCGTATGCTTTCCGTATCGGGGCGATCAAAGGCTGGAATGCCAAATGGTTCGCTGAAAAAGATTTTTCGGCCAGCCTGCTGGAAGATTTGAAACTGCGTAAAGGCATCAAGCAGAAATATACGGACGCCGGCATCTCAGGTATTGAGATCGAACGCCAGGCCAATAAGGTGGCGGTAACGGTCGCTACTTCGCGCCCGGGCATCGTGATCGGCCGGGGCGGGCAGCGCGTTGATGAGATGCGGAAATTTCTGGAAGAGCTGGCCGGCAAGCGGATCCAGCTTAATATCCATGAGATCGGGCAACCTGAGCTGGATGCTTTTCTTGTTGCCCGATCCGTGGCTGACCAAATGGAAAAGCGCATTGCTTACCGGCGGGCCATGAAGCAGGCGATGTTCCGCACCCGCCAGGCAGGCGCGCGCGGCATCAAGATTGCTTGCGCCGGACGGCTGGGTGGAGTTGAAATTGCCAGGCGCGAGGTCATGCATGACGGACGGGTGCCCCTCCATACCATCCGGGCTGACATTGATTACGGATTTGCTGAAGCCAGAACCGCTCTTGGACGCATCGGCGTCAAGGTCTGGATCTACCGCGGCGATATTTTGCCGGAGACCAAGCCGGAGAACGAAGACTTAGGCGCAGCGGAGATGACGCCATCGGCGGCTGAAACTACGGTTGTTGTTACAGAAACCGCCAAGCCGGTTGAACAGGCCAAGCCGCGCACCCGGAAGAAAGCGGATGAAACAGCCGCCCCGGCCGCCGCCACCGCGACTGCAGCGGCCCCTGAGGACAAACCAAAGCGGGCTACCGCCCGCCGCGCCAAAGTGAATACTGAAGAGACTTAGTCCCCCGACTTTGTACTAGAGGAAGACCATGCAGCAACCTAAACGAGTAAAATACCGAAAAGCCCATAAAGGGCACCGCCACGGCGAAGCTCAGGCCGGCAACCGCGTCGATTTCGGCGACTATGGACTGCAGGCGACATCTACCGCCTGGGTTACGGCAAGGCAGATCGAAGCCGCCCGGCGCGCCATGACGAGATATATCAAGCGCGGCGGCAAAGTGTGGATCAGGATTTTTCCCGACCATCCGGTAACCGCCAAACCGGCTGAAACCCGCATGGGTTCAGGCAAAGGGGCGCCTGATCATTGGATAGCCGTGGTTAAACGCGGCCGCATGCTGTTTGAAATGGGCGGCGTAGATGAGACTGTCGCCCGCGAGGCGATGCGCCTCGCGGCTTACAAACTGCCGCTGCAAAGCAAGTTCGTGCTTAAAGAAGGCGCCGCAACGGTTTCGGCCGCCGAGGAGAAGGCGTAGATATGAAGATTGATGAGATAAGGGCTTTTTCGGCCGAAGAGATCAGAAAGCAGCTTGCCGCAGCCAACCGCGAGTTCATGGAACTGCGCTTCAAGCTGGCAACGAAGCAACTGGTCAACCACCGGCAGATACCGGCAGTCAAAAAGAAAGCGGCCCGTTTGCAGACGGTTCTGCGCGAACGAACCCTGGGCATAAGGTAGGTTATATGGAAAACGTGAAATCTTTAAAAACGATGATCGGGCGTGTGGTGTCCGACAAACCCAGCAAGACGGTGGTGGTGGCGGTGGAAAGCCGGCGCGAACACCCCATCTATAAAAAGTCTTACAAGGTGGTTAAGAAATATCAGGTTCACGATGAAAACGGCGCCGCCCATTACGGCGATATGGTTGAAATGATTCCCACCCGGCCGTTATCGCGCACCAAGAATTTCCGCCTGCTTCGGGTCGTTACCAAGGGCGAGGTAGCCGAGTCTGCCGAACTCAAGGAGATCACGTAAATGATACAGGCTTATACCCGTCTCAAGGTGGCTGATAATACCGGCGCCAAATCCATCATGTGCGTCAATGTTCTGGGCGGCAGCCGCAAATTGCGAGGGCGCATTGGCGACGTCATCGTGGCGTCTGTCAAGCGCGCCGCGCCGGACTCAGCGGTTAAAGAGGGCAGCGTGGTTAAGGCGGTGATCGTTCGGCAGGTTTCACCGCTGCGCCGGGCTGACGGCTCATACATCAAATTTGATGAAAATGCCGCTGTCCTGCTGAATGATAAGAATGAACCCCGGGGCACGCGAATTTTCGGTCCGGTGGCGCGCGAACTGCGCGATAAAAAATTCCTGAAAATCCTGTCGCTGGCTCCTGAGGTTCTTTAGAGGCTGAGATGAAGATAAAGAAAGACGACAATGTGCTGGTTATCTCCGGCAAGGACCGGGGTAAAAGCGGCAAGGTAAGAATGGTCTACACCGCCAGCGCCCGGGTGCTGGTTGACGGCGTCAATATGACCAAAAAGCATTCCAAGGCGCGCGGCGCGGTGCGCCAGGCCGGGATTATCGAACGAGAGTCGCCGGTCCATGCCAGCAATGTGATGCTGCTCTGCGCCAAATGCGGCAAGCCCGCCCGATTAGGCAGCAAGGCGTTAGCTGACGGCAAACGGGTACGCGTCTGTAAATCATGCGGCGAGGTAATCGACTAGATGGGCGGACTCAAAGAAAAATACGTCAAAGAAGCGGTGCCCCGGCTCAAGGAGGCCTACGGCTACGCCAACGTCATGGAGATACCCCGCCTGACTAAAGTGGTATTAAACGTCGGAGTGGGCAAAGAGGCCTCAAGCAATCCTAAAGCAGTGGAAACCGCTCAGGCTGATCTGGCGACTATCGCCGGGCAGCATCCGGTGGTCACCCGCAGCAAACACTCCATCGCCAACTTCAAACTCAGGGCCGGGATGCCTGTCGGGCTCAAGGTTACGCTTAGAGGCCAGAGAATGTATAACTTCCTCGACAAGCTGATCAGCGTCGTCCTGCCCCGGCTCCGCGATTTTCAGGGCGTACCGTCTGACGCTTTCGACGGGCGCGGTTCTTATGCTTTGGGTCTAAAAGAGCAAACAGTTTTCCCGGAGATTGATTTTTCCAAGGTCGACAAAATGCGCGGACTCGAGATTTGCATCGTGACCAGCGCTAAAACTGACGCTGAGAGCCGGACCCTGTTAGAAGGTATCGGCATGCCGTTTGCCAAGGAGTAGCGAGGAATTATGGCTAAGACATCCAAGATCGTCAAATCAAAACGCACGCCGAAATTCGCGGTGCAACAGCACAACCGCTGCCTGAAATGCGGGCGGCCGCGCGGTTATATCCGGCAGTTCGGCCTTTGCCGCATTTGCTTCAGGGAGCTTGCCCTTCAGGGGCAGATCCCCGGAGTCAGGAAATCGAGCTGGTAAATGATAGAGAGTAGTGTACTAACACCAGGGGGCTGCAATGACTGATCCGATTTCTGATATGCTCACCCGAATCCGCAATGCCGCGATGGCTGGGCACGAGACCACGCTGGTACCGGCTTCGCGAATCAAGCAGAATATTGCCAAGCTGCTCAAACAGGAAGGCTTTATTTCCGGGTTTGAACTTACCGGCGCCAAGCCGCAGCGGCAAATAAAGGTGACGCTGCGCTACGACGAAAAGGGAGCGCCGGCGGTTACTGGCCTCGAGCGAGTCTCCAAACCAGGCCTGCGAGTGTATGTCGAGAGGGGAGAAATACCCCGGGTATACGGCGGTCTGGGCGTAGCGGTGCTCTCAACTTCCCGCGGCGTGATGACCGGCTATCAGGCATGGAAGTCCGGTGTCGGCGGAGAGCTGCTTCTCAAAGTTTGGTAATCTAGAGGGATATTAAAATGTCACGTATCGGCAAATTACCGGTGGTTGTCCCCAAAGGGGTTAAAGTAACGATAGAAGGCAGCAAAGTGACCGTTACCGGTCCCAAAGGCGAGTTATATCGTGAGTTCTCCCCGGATATGGATATATCTTTTGAAAACGACAAAATAATGGTGCGGCGGCCGTCCGATGCCCAGAACCACCGCTCACTTCACGGTTTATCGCGCACTCTGTTAGTTAATATGATTGACGGAGTAAGCAAGGGCTTCGAAAAAGGGCTAGAAATCGTCGGCGTGGGTTTCAGGGCTGAGAAAGCCGGCGACAATTTAGTGTTGAGGGTGGGTTACTCACATCCAGTCGAGTTCAAGCCCAAGGATGGGATCAGCTTCGCTCTCGAAACGCCGACTAAATTGAAAGTCCTGGGGATAAACAAAGAGCAGGTCGGGCAGGTAGCCGCCGAAATTCGTTCGGTGAGGAAGCCGGACTCCTACAAGGGCAAGGGTATCCGGTACGCTGGCGAGAAGATCAAACTCAAGCCGGGCAAAGCGGTCGGAAAGGCGGCTAAGTAATGGCTAAAATGACATCACAGGCGGCGCGGAAGCAGCGCCACGAACGGTTGCGCAAGACCCTGAGCGGGACGCCTGAACGCCCTCGTCTCTGCGTATTCAGGTCTCTGACGCACATCTATGCTCAGGTTATCGACGACCGGCGCGGCGCCACCCTGGCCCAGGCATCGACGCTAGACGCGGAGATCAAAGCACCTGCCGCGGACCATGAGAAGATGGCCCAGGCCGAACTTGTGGGGAAAACCATCGCCAGGCGAGCCCAGGATGCAGGCATTAAAGAAGTTGTTTTTGACCGGGGCGGGTACAAGTATCATGGCCGCGTTAAAGCGCTCGCCGATGCCGCCCGCGCCGCCGGACTATCGTTTTAGGAGCTGATATGGTAAAAGCGGTTATTTCTAAGATTGATGCACAGGAGCTGTCGCTGAATGACAAGCTCATATTCATCAACCGGGTGACCAAAGTGGTCAAGGGCGGCAAACGGATGGCCTTTTCCGCTCTCGTCGTTACCGGCGACGGCGCCGGTCATGTCGGCGTGGGTATGGGGAAGGCCAAAGAAGTTCCGGTAGCTATCGCCAAGGCTTCAGCGATCGCCAAGAAAAACCTGATCAAAGTTGATATGAACGGCACCACCATCCATCATGAAATTCGGATAAAATACGGCGCTGCCGAGGTATTTTTAAAGCCAGCCGCTCCGGGAACCGGTATCATCGCCGGCGGCAGTGTCCGGGCGGTACTGGAGACGGCCGGGATTAAAGATATTCTCACCAAATCCATGGGCAGTCCCAATAAGGTCAACGTTGCCCGGGCGACCATAGCCGCTTTAGCGGCGGTCAAAAACCCCGCAGAAACTCTGGCCAAGCGGCGCGCCGGAACTTCCGCTGAGGAGGTAGTCGGTGGCTAAGATAGCAATTACCTGGGTTAAAAGCGGCATAAAATACAAGTTCGACCAGAAGGACACCCTGGAGTCCCTGGGTCTTAAAAGAATGAACCAGACAGTTGTCCAGGAAGATAACCAGGCTATTCGGGGCATGATTCAGAAAGTCAGGCATCTGGTGGCTGTCTCGGAGGCGGAATAATGAAAGAACACGAGCTATTTCCTTCGCCCGGAGCATCAAAAAACCGCAAGCGGGTCGGCAGAGGTGATGCCTCGGGGCACGGGAACTATTCCGGGCGCGGCTACAAAGGCCAGAAGGCCAGAGCCGGCGGGCGGATCCGCCCCGGTTTTGAAGGCGGCCAGAACCCGCTTATCAAGAAGCTGCCGCAGAAGCGGGGTTTCCACAATCCATTCCGTGTTGAATACGATGTAGTTAATATCGGCGACCTGAAGGTATTTGACAGCGGCGCAGTCGTCGACGCCGACAGCCTGGTAAGCGCGCGGTTGCTTAAATCGGCCAGCCGGCCGCTCAAAATTCTTGGCGGCGGTGAACTGGATAGGGCTTTAACGGTAAAAGCCGCTGCTTTTAGCGCCGAGGCTAAAGCCAAGATTGAAGCCGCCGGTGGTAAAACAGAGGTAGTGTAAATGCCGGAGAAATCAAACCGCCCCAAGTTGCTCCAGGCGATGGTTGACGCTTTCAGCCTGCCGGATCTCCGGAGGCGTATCCTTATCACCATCGGTATTCTGGCGGCGTTCCGAGTAATTGCCCATGTACCGATGCCGGGCGTCGATTCCCAGGCGCTGGCCGAGTTGATGGAAGGAAATGCCGTCCTCGGCATGCTCGACATCTTTTCCGGCGGCGCACTCAGAAACTTCAGTCTGGTAGCCCTGGGCGTTTATCCGTATATCACCGCCAGCATCGTGATGACGCTGATGACGCCGATCATCCCGTTCCTGCAGCGGCTGTCACAGGAAGGCGAAGCCGGGCGCAACAAGATCAACTTGATTACTCACTGGATGACAGTGCCGCTGGCGGCGTTGGGCGGCTGGGGGCAGCTGGTCCTTCTGCAGCGCGAAGGCGTGGTGGCGGCTTCCGACCCCCTGGTGACAGTAACCATTATTATTTCGCTGACCGCGGGGACATTGTTCTTGGTCTGGCTGGGCGAACAGATTACCCAGTACGGCATAGGTAACGGCGTGTCCATAATCATCTTCGCCGGCATCGTTGCCGGACTGCCGCAGCTTATCGGTCAGGGTTTCCTGGCCCGCGAGCAGTTCCTAGGCCTGGGGGTCTATCTGCTCATCGCTCTGGCGACTACCATCCTCATCGTTATCTTTACTGAAGCACATCGACGGATACCGGTACAGTATGCCAAAACCGTCATCAAGAGCGGCCGGATGTACCGTCAGAGCGGCGCTTCCCACATCCCGCTCAGGGTCAACACCGCCGGCATGATCCCGCTGATCTTCGCTTCGGCGCTGGTCATCTTTCCCGGCACTATCGCCAGCTACTTCATGAATCCGGCTGGAAGCGATCCCAATTTTTGGAACACTATCTATACCTGGTTCAATCCCAATACCGAACTGCCGGTCGGGGCATTTTACTGGGTAATGTTCTTCCTGTTAACCATAGCTTTCGCCTTTTTCTATACCATGGTCGTTTTCGAGCAGCAAGACCTGCCAGGCACTCTGCAGAAGCAGGGGGGCTTTATTCCCGGCATCCGCCCCGGCAAACAGACGGCGACCTACCTGAACTCGGTGATCCGCAATATCACCTGGGGAGGCGCCCTGTTCCTGGCAACAGTGGCCATCATGCCCTTCCTGGCCCGGGAGATTACCAGCGTCCAGACACTGCAGTTGTCGAGCTTCGGTATGCTTATCGTTGTAGGCGTGGTACTCGATACCATGAAGCAACTTGAGGCTCAACTGGTAATGAGGCGGTACGAAGGCTTTATAAAATAGGCCGAAATAATGTATAATGCAGTTTTTCTGGGCGCACCGGGCGCCGGCAAAGGGACTCAGGCCGCGGTAGTGGCTGAGAGAATGGGTTTTGCTCACCTTGCCACCGGAGACCTGTTCCGCAAACATATCGCGGCCGGCGACGAACTGGGGCGGCGGGTTAAATCGTACCTTGACAAGGGGCAGTTGGTGCCCGATGAAGTTACCGTTGCGATGGTGCTTGGCCGCATGGGTCAACTAGCCGATAAGGGCGGAGTCATCCTTGACGGCTTCCCCCGGACGCTGTCACAGGCCGAGGCTCTCGACCGGGCGCTGGCAGCCACCGGCGGGACAGTCAGCCGGGTAGTTTACCTGGCGGTGCCTGAGGCGGAGCTGGTAAAAAGGTTGTCCGACCGCTGGATTTGCCGCGGCTGCCAGGCTCCGTACACCGCCGCCGATAAAGCGGCGTCCAACACTTGCCGCCGGTGCGGAGGCGAACTGTACCAGCGCACCGACGACACGCCGGAAACAGTAAGAAAGAGGCTTGAAGTATATTTTAAAGAGACGTCTCCACTCGTCGAGTACTATCGGCAGGCCGGGATCTTGGCTGAAGTCGATGGTACCGGCGAAGTCTCGGAGGTAACCGGCCGCATTGCAGCAGTTTTATCTTAATGGGAATAATTATAAAATCGGATAGAGAGATCGCCATCATGCGGCGTGCCGGTAGGATCATCGGCACGACCCTTGAGGAGTTGAGGAATAGATTAAAGCCGGGTATGAAAACGGCCGAGTTGGATAAGATAGCAGAAGAGATGCTGCGAAAGATGGGTGCCGCACCCTCGTTCAAGGGCTATCACGGCTTCCCGGCGTCGTTATGCGTGTCCGTCAATGAAGAAATCGTTCACGGCATTCCCGGTGATCGGATTCTCAAGGAGGGCGACCTGGTATCACTCGATTTGGGAGCTGTGGTTGAAGGCTTTCAGGCTGACGCCGCCATTTCCGCCGGTGTCGGGCAAGTGTCGGCTGAGGTTGAAGACCTGATCAGAGCCACCGCCGATTCATTGACCAAGGGACTTGCCGCGGCGCGGGATGGCAATCACCTGGGCGATATCGGTGAAGCGGTCGAGAATTGCGCCAAACGGCACGGTTTCAATGTCGTTAAAAACTACGGCGGTCACGGCATCGGACGCTCGATGCACGAGGACCCGCATATTCCGAATTTCGGGAGATCCGGCAGCGGGCCGAAACTCAGGAAAGGGATGACACTGGCTATCGAACCGATGCTGAGCGCCGGCAGCTGCGAAAATAAAGTCGGCGCCGATGCCTGGACAGTGGTCACCGCCGATGGGAAACTGGCAGCTCACGCAGAACACACCATAGCGATAACCGCGGGCGAAGCCGAGGTTCTGACCCTCGCCCGGTAACGATTGTAGTATTTATGCCGAAGAAAGATGCTATTGAAGTTGAAGGGACAGTGCTGGAAGCGCTGCCCAACGCCAGCTTCCGGGTGGAACTGGCTAACGGGCACGAAGTGCTGGCCCATATCTCGGGAAAAATGAGGGTGCATTATATCAGAATACTGCCCGGCGACAGGGTATTAGTCGAATTATCGCCGTATGATTTAACCCGCGGCAGGGTTACCTACCGCTTCAAGTCGTAATTAAAGGAGAACCAGTGAAAGTCAAAGCTTCAGTTAAGCCCCGTTGTGAAAAGTGCAAGATCGTACGGCGTGAAGGCGTGGTCAGGAATATCTGCACCAACGTCAAGCACAAGCAGCGCCAGGGTTAGGAGGAAATATGGCACGTATCGCCGGTGTAGATATTCCGCAAAACAAGCAGGTATTGTTCTCCCTGCCGTATATTTACGGCATCGGGCCAACGCTTGCCGGACAGATCCTCGAGCGGTTGAAGATCGACCCGACCGTTAAAGTGTCGGCGCTGACCGAGGAAGAACTCAACCGGATCCGCGAAGTTGTCGACAAGGAATTCCGTGTTGAAGGCGACCTGCGCAAAGAAATATCATTGAATGTAAAACGTCTGATAGATATCGGCTCCTACCGCGGGCTGCGGCATCGCCGTAGTCTGCCGGTGAACGGCCAGCGCACCCGAACCAACGCGCGCACCCGCCGCGGGCCTCGGAAGACCGTAGCCGGTCGCGGCCAGAAACGCGGCGCCGCCAAGAAGTAAACCCAGCAAATATTAGGAGGCATTAAGTGGCAACCAAAAAACGCGTTGGCGTTAAGAAAAAAGAAAAGCGGCTGATACCGGTCGGCAAAGCCTTTATCCAGGCGACGTTCAACAACACTATCGTCACCCTGGCCGACCCGCAGGGTAATGTCCTGGCGACCACCAGTTCCGGGAACGCCGGCTTTAAAGGTTCGCGAAAAGGCACTCCCTACGCCGCCCAGATGGCCGCCCAGAACTGCGCCAAAAAGGCGATGGAAAGCGGCTTGCGCCAGATTGAAGTGTTTGTAAAGGGGCCTGGTTCGGGGCGAGAAGCCGCCATTCGGTCGCTGCAGGCTTCCGGGCTGATTGTCACCGGCATCCGCGACGTCACCCCGATCCCGCACAACGGTTGCCGTCCTCCCAAGAGAAGGAGGGTGTAAGAGGTAAATATGGCGAGATATTATTTGGCAGTTTGCCGGCAATGCCGGCGCAGCGGCGAAAAGCTGATGCTTAAAGGCAACAAATGTTTCAGCAAATGCACCTTTGACAAGCGTCCCAAGCCGCCCGGGCCGCAGCCGGCACGGCCGCGGCGTCTTTCGGATCGCGGCACCCAGCTTCGAGAGAAGCAGAAGATACGCTATTCTTTCGGTATGCTCGAGCGCGAATTCCGGCGTTTTTTTGCCGAAGCCGAACGTCAGCCCGGTGTCACCGGCGACTCCTTGATGCTCCTGTTGGAACGCCGGTTGGACAATGTCGTCTATCGGTCAGGTCTGGCTGATTCCCGGGCTCAAGCTCGGCAGGTGGTACGTCACGGTCATATAAACGTCGGCGGTAAGAACGTTGACATCCCGTCCTACCTGGTAAAAGAATCTGACGTAATCACTTTTAAAGAACAGAGCACCAAGACCGGGTATTACCAGAAAGTACTCGAGGTTATCGGGTCCAAGATGACTCCCGGCTGGTTGGCGATTGATAAAAAGACTCTCGCCTGCAAAGTGGTTTCTTTACCGACCCCTGGCGATCTCGACATGAAGCTCGACGCTCAGGCCGCGGTGGAGTACTACTCCCGTTAATATGCCCCGGCGGATAAAAGCAATAGGTGATCCGCCAATGAGCTTAAGGAGGTAAGGCTGGTGTCAGAAATCGCTCAGCCAGTAATTGAAATAAGAAGCGCTCACGGCAGTGACTTTGCCCATTTTGTGGTCGAACCGCTGGACAAAGGCTTCGGCACCACTCTGGGTAACGCCCTGCGGCGGGTGCTCCTGTCGTCGCTGCCCGGCGCCGCCGTCACGCAGGTGCGTATTGAAGGCGTTCAGCATGAATTTTCACCGCTGCCCAAAGCCAAGGAAGATACCATCGATTTCCTGCTCAATCTTAAGGGTTTACGCCTTAAAGCTGTTTCCGGACGCCCGGGGCGGCTCATCCTGGATGTCAAAGGGAAGCGTAAAGTCACGGCCGGTGATATTGAGCCATCATCAGATTTCACTGTGGCTAACCCGGATTTATACCTGTTGACGATGGATGACAAAGACGCTCATTTTTACGTCGAGATGGATGTAGAGATTGACCGGGGTTATCGCCTGGCCGATTCAAAGGAAAATCCGACAGTCGGCACGATCCCGCAGGATGCCATCTTCAGCCCGGTGGAAAAGGTAAATTACACCACTGAGCCGGTACACCTGGGTCAGGAAACGAGCTACGAACGGCTGCACCTTCAGGTGTGGACCGACGGTACCGTCAGTCCCTCCGAAGCGGTGGTGCAATCCGCAAATATTTTGCTCAAGCAATTCGCGCCGTTCGCCAGTCTCGGGGGCATGCCGTTTCCCATCAGCGAGAAGCGGGTTGAAAAACTGACCATCCCTGAAGAGAAGTTCAATATGCCGATCGAGCAACTTGACCTGTCGGTACGGTCGTTGAATTGTTTGAGGCAATCAGCCTGGCGAAAGCGCCGTCGCGCCGGTTGAAGAAGAAGAAAAAAAGCCCAAGCGCAAACGCGCTCAAGCGGCGGTAGAGTGAGGTCTGGATAAATGCGACACGGATTAGTTACCAAACGGTTTGACCGCGACAAGGGCCAACGCGAAGCCCTGTTTCGCGGCCTAGTGACCGACCTGTTAAAATACGAGAAAATCACCACCACCGAATCCCGGGCTAAGGAAATCCGCAAGGTTGCCGAAAAAATGGTTACCTTAGGTAAAAAAGGCAACCTCTCCGCCAGGCGGCAGGCCGCGGCTTACCTATATGAAGAAGCGGTGGTTGATAGGCTTTTCGGTGAAATGGCCAAACGTTACGCTGACCGCTCAGGCGGCTATACTCGCGTTGTTAAAATCGGACCACGGGCAGGCGACGGCGCCGCCGAAGCGATCGTCGAGTTCGTCAAATAGGACGGCGTTGACCGGCGATATTAAAACCAAAGTAGCTTTAATAATTGAATATGACGGCACGCGGTTCCTTGGTTCTCAGTGCCAGCCGAAAGCGGCCACGGTACAATCTGAGGTAGAGTCAGCAATTGAGAAGCTGACCGGCGAGAAGCTCCGGGTAATGCTTTCAAGCCGTACCGACACCGGTGTTTCGGCTCTGGGTCAGGTTGCCAGTTTCCGAACCGGATCATCGTTAGCACCGGAACGGATCATCGGGGGACTGAACCACTACCTGCCGCAGGACATCGCGATAAAGGCCGCGTATCGGATTCCAGACGACCTGGAAGTGCGGCGGGCGGCAGTCAGCCGGGAGTACCTCTATCGTATCTGGAACGAACCGGAGCGATCGCCGCTTAACGAGCGGTTTCGCCACCGGGTGGCGCCGAGGCTTGATGAGAGAGCGATGGACGCCGCCGCCAAGCTTCTGGTCGGCACCCACGACCTGAAAGCTTTCGGCAGTGCCGGAAGAGGGCCGGAGCGGAGTACGGTACGCACCGTCTACGACGCTAATGTTAGCCGTAACGGGGCTGAAGTGACGTTCAGGATCGTAGCCAGCTCCTTTCTGACCCATCAGGTCAGGAACACAGTAGGCGCCCTGATTAAGGTCGGGGCGGGTAATCTGACCGTTGAGGAGTTTAAAGGACTGTTATCGATTAATGCACCTGGCAAGGCTGGTCCGGCAGCGCCGGGCAAGGGGCTTTGTCTTATTAAGATCAACTACCGGAAAGATTTGGGAGATTACAATGAAAACACTTAGCGTCAAAGCGGGGGACATCACCCGCGAATGGCATGTTATCGATGCCGAAGGTAAAGTTCTGGGGCAGGTGGCGGCTCAAGCTGCCAAACTGTTAATGGGGAAGCACAAGCCGATTTTCTGCCGGCACCTGGACTGCGGCGACGGCGTCGTCATCATCAACGCCGGCAAGATAATCTTCACTGGCAAAAAAGGCACCGACAAGTTCTACTACCGCCACTCCGGCTATCCGGGCGGGTTTCGCCAGGAGAGCTTGAATCAGATGCTTGAAAAAAAGCCGACCTTCCCGCTGGAACACGCCATCCGCGGCATGCTGCCACGCAACCGTCTGGGTTCAGCTATGTTCAGGAAGTTGCGTGTTTATGCCGGCGCCGAGCACCCGCACCTGGCTCAGGTGTCGACCGCCGCCGAGGCCAAATAAAAAGCCGAATAAAAAACAGATTACCAGATATTGCGGCGGTAGAATTGCCAACCGCGCGAAGGGGAAAATGAATGGAAAAGAAGAACTACTTTCAGGGCACCGGCCGTCGTAAGTCAGCGGTAGCCCAGGTGCGCCTTACTCCGGGCAAAGGCGCCATCGTCGTCGACGGAAAACCGTTCGAGGAGATCTTCAACCGGCCGGAATACGTCAGGACGGTGATGAAGCCTCTCGAGGTTACCGAGACAATCAATAAATTCTCGGTCATGGTTAAGCTGTCCGGCGGCGGCGTTTCCGGGCAGAGCGATGCCATCGCCATGGGACTGTCTCGCGCGCTAATAGCCGTTGACGATAAAAACAAAGCCGTGCTGCGTCAGAACGGTCTGCTGACCCGGGACCCGCGGACTAAAGAGCGGAAGAAAGCCGGCCTCAAGCGAGCCCGCAAGGCGCCTCAGTACACCAAGCGTTAATAATCCCCTGCGAGCTAATAAAGACGATTCCCGCCTATTTGGCGGGAATCGTCTTTATAAAGGGACTGACTATTGAAGGTCTTGATGAGGTTCCATGGACCGTTCTGTCAAATGGTGTCAGCGAGCCGCTCTTTCAGGTATGTGATTGTGTCGACCGGCGTAGGATCGGTACGGTTCAATATCGCCAGGTAGTAACTAACGTAGTCGCCAAGCAGGATCAGGCTCATCATTTGAGCGAGCGGGGAAATACCTCGACCGTCGGCGAAGGTAATCCGCGCCCCTGCCCGGGTCAGAAGCTCTGCCGTAATCTGGTAACGCTTGAGATTGCGCCCGTAAATTTGGTTAGACCGCAGCATGACTACCTGGATTTTGTGTAGCAGATCGGCGGGGAACTGGTAGCCGACGACAGCGTTGTGGTTGAGCTCCGGAAGCGTCTGGGCGAAAGCCCACTGCTTTGAGTTCTCGTTGAGCTGGGTCTGCCAGCGGTAAGCCACCTCTGCGGCGATGTCGGCGCCGTAGATTACGGCGATACGGCCATTTAACTTGTAAGCCAGGTCCTTGGCCAGGTTGTGGGACAGGAGTTTGCTCGGTTCGATCTTGCGAGCAAACTGTTCGCTGACCATGGCGGCTTCGGCCACCTCGGCGGCCTTGTCCGGCACCAGTCCCAGGCGGACCAGGAAATTCAGTAATGGGAAAATACCCCAGGCTATTGCCGCCCGCGGCTGAGCGGAGTAGCTGAAGACAAAGGCCGGGACGCCGTTTTGGCTTGCGATGTCAAGAAGCTTCCCGCCGGTGGTTATGACCAGCTTTTTCGCCGGTGTCTTTAGCGCCTGGTCGAAGGCGGACAGTGTTTCCTCGGTGTTGCCGGAGTAGGACGAGGCGATGACCAGCGTGCGTTCATCCACCCAGGCAGGCAAATTATATTCCCTGAACACCGAGACCTGGGCTTTTGATTCATTGGCGATGATGCGCTTTACCAGGTCCCCGCCAATAGCTGAGCCGCCCATACCCAGCACGGCCACTTTATCGACAGAGGCGTAGTCATCGGGCAGGGGAAATTCCCCTGCCAGTTTCCACGCGTCCAGGATTTGCTCCGGCAGTTCGCGGATCCGCTGGCCCATACCGGCTGGATCGTACAACGGGTAAGTATTTAGCTCGTCGAGCATGATCTCGTTCATCTGAATCTCCAATCGAATGGCAGGTTCGTCATCGATATGGCGAATGGATTCCCGCTTTCGCGGGGATGACAATATTCTAGACCTCAGCCATCTGCCGGCCAATTTTAAGCAGCCGATCAACGCGCTCCGGGCTGTTGGCTTCGGCGTAAATTCTGAGCAGCGGTTCGGTGCCTGAAGCCCGGAACAACAGCCAGGCGCCGTCAGGGAAGGTAAAACGGAAACCATCAACGGTGTCGCGCGAAACTTTACACCCATCGATTTCCGCCGGATTTGCCGCCTCGAGACGGGCGATGACGGCGGCGCGTTCCTCGCCGTCGAACTGGACGTCGATGCGGTGGTAGTCGTGTTTGCCTACTTTGGAATAGAGCCACTGTAAAAGCTCGGCGGGATTCTTGCCGGTGCGGGCCATGAAATCCAGAAAATAGAGCCCGGCGGCCATTGCATCACGTTCAAGGACATGGTTTCGAAAGCCGTAGCCGCCGGACTCCTCGCCGCCCAGTACAGCTTTCTCCCGTTCCATAATCGGGGCGATGTATTTGAAACCAACCGGGGTTTCGAAAATAGGCACGCCATACAGTTTCCCCAGGTCGTTCAACATACTGGAGGTGGTAATGGTCTTGACTAAGGCACCGCGTTCGGCGCGGGTATCCAGGAAGTAAAGCGCCAAAAGCGACATTACCTGGAGTTGGGTTACGAAGACGCCGTTCTCGTCGACGATGCCGATGCGGTCGGCGTCTCCGTCGGTGGCAATACCGACATCCGCGCCTTCAGCGACCACCCTAGCCTCTAGCTCCTTGAGATTGATATCAATCGGCTCCGGCTGATGCATGCCGGGGAAGGCCGGGTTAGGCTCGCCCTTGATCTCGATGAGGTCATAACCTTCGCCGAGGAGGTCGCGGAATAACCCGGCGCCGGCGCCGTGCATCGAGTCGACGACGATCTTGAATTTAGTTTTTTGGAGGGCATTCAGGTCGATCAGCTTACCGATGTGTTCAAGGTATGGCGGCACCAGATCGGCGACCACCAGCAATCCGGCTTTCCCGGCGTCGTCCTCGGTCAACTTCTTCGGCGTTTCTACGCTGTCGATGAATGCTTTAAGGTGTTTTTCAACCTGAGCGATGGTCTCGGTCGGGGCGCTCGATCCGGTCTCCGACTTGATCTTAAAGCCGTTCCAGATGCCGGGGTTGTGGGAGGCCGTAATGACCACGCCGCCGCCAGCCTTGGCGTTCAATACGGACCAGGAAACAATAGGCGTTGGTACGGCGCGGCAGGACAGGGTTACATGGATACCGGCGGCGCATAGTACCAGCGCCGCCTCTTTCGCGAAGGCTTCCGACAGGAAGCGAGTATCGTAACCGATAATGATGCCGAGTTTACCAAAGCCGGACTCTTTCAAGTAACGGGCGTATGCGGCAGCGCAGATGGCCACGTTGTCAAACGTAAAATCCCGGGCGATGAGGCCGCGCCAGCCGTCAGTGCCGAATTTAATGGCTGCAGCCGGGTTGGTGGTCATTCAGGCTCCTCTCGTTGAGGGTTTCTTCATTTCAGCCAAAAGAATCTTCGACTGTTGTTCGAAACACTTCGACATGCCGAGACTCTATGCCACACGGCTAAAACCGGCGGCGATTTCCGCTCCCCTTTTTTTGAGGGTCGGCCGCGGTTCGGCACCGCCTATGCCTGGGCGCAGACCGCCAGAGCGGCTTTCAAGGCTGCCACCTTGTCCAGGCGCTCCCAGGGGAGGTCAATGTCAGTGCGGCCGAAGTGACCGTAGGCTGCGGTCTGGCGGTAGATTGGACGGCGCAGTCCCAGGTTCTCGATGATAGCCTCCGGCCGCAGGTCGAAATGATCGTTTACGAACTGCATCAACTGCTCCTGGCTGACCCGGCAGGTGCCGTAAGTCTCCAGCGACACAGACAGCGGTTGGGCGCGGCCGATGGTGTAAGACACCTGCATCTCCACTTGATCGGCGATGCCGGCGGCGACGATGTTCTTGGCAACGTAGCGGGCCATGTAGGCTGCCGAACGGTCAACCTTGGTGGGATCTTTGCCCGAAAAGGCACCGCCGCCGTGGCGGGCGATGCCGCCGTAGGTGTCCACCAGGATTTTACGGCCGGTGAAGCCGGTGTCGGAGGCGGGGCCGCCGATGATAAAGCGGCCGGTAGTGTTGACATAAAAGTTGGTCTTATCATCCAGGAGTTCGGCCGGGATGATCGGCTTAATGACCTCGCGGACAACATCCTCGTAGATCTTCTCCTGGGGAACATCGTCGTGCTGGGCGGCGATGACCACGGTTTCGATGCGCTTGGGTTTGCCCAGGTGGTATTCCACAGTGACCTGGCTCTTGCCGTCCGGCCGCAGGTAGGGCAAGACGCCCTGCTTCCTGACGTTTGCCAACTGGCGGGTCAGGCGGTGGGACAAGGCGATTGGCAGCGGCATCAGTTCCGGGGTGTCGGTGCAGGCATAGCCAACCATCATACCCTGGTCGCCGGCGCCGACGGCATCCATTGGATCGGTGGAACCAGCCTTGGCTTCCATCGATTTACCAACGCCAAAGGCAATATCCGGCGACTGTTTGTTGATGGAAACCATAACGCCACAGGACTGGTAGTCAAAGCCGTACTCCGGCTTGGTATAACCGATTTCGCGCACCGTCCGGCGCACGATATCCGGGATTTCCACGTAGGTTTTAGTAGTGATCTCGCCGAGGACGAAGACCAGCCCGTTGGTCACTGCAGTCTCGCAGGCGACGCGGCCGTAGGGATCGTGGGTCAGGATGGCATCCAGAACGGCGTCGGAGACCTGGTCGCAGATCTTGTCGGGATGACCCTCGGTAACCGATTCCGAGGTGAACATGTACTTGTCGGAATCCATAAAACTGAGCATCTTACCTCCTAAGTTCCTTCCTGCCAGGTTGACAGGTATTTATGCTGCTCCTGGGTTAGCGTATCTATTGCTACACCCAGGCTGCGAAGCTTCAGCAGCGCTACGTTGTCATCGATCTCTGACGGCATTGAATAAACCCCGGCGGCTAATCGGCCGCGGTTTTTCGCCAGGTACTCGAGTCCCAGGGCTTGGTTGGCAAAGCTCATATCCATGACGGCGGCCGGGTGGCCTTCGGCGGCGGCCAGGTTGATGAGGCGCCCCTCGCCAAGCAAGTAGACCTTTCGCCCGTCACCCAGAGTATACTCGTCGACGAAGGGTTTTACCGTCCGTTTAGACGCGGCCATCTCCTCCAGCGCCGGAATATCTATCTCCACATTGAAATGGCCCGAGTTGGCCAGTATGGCGCCGTTCTTCATCAAGGCGAAATCCGCCGCGCCGATGACGTGCTTGTCGCCGGTGACGGTGATGAAGACGTCGCCTAATTTGGCGGACTCTTTCATCGGCATGACCGCAAAGCCATCCATGACCGCCTCCAGGGCGCGTACCGGCTCCACTTCAGCTACGATGACGTAGGCACCCATGCCGCGAGCTCTCAGGGCCACGCCGTGTCCACACCAGCCGTAGCCGGCTACAACTACCTTTTTGCCCGCCCACAGGATGTTGGTTGCCCGGGTGATGCCGTCCAGCGTACTCTGACCGGTGCCGTAGCGGTTGTCGAAGAGATATTTGGTCTTGGCGTCATTGACGGCGATGAGGGGGTATTTCAGTTTACCGTCGGCGGCCATCGCCCTGAGGCGGATTACCCCTGTGGTCGTCTCCTCAGTGCCGCCGATGATATCGGAGAGAAGTTCGGTGCGTCTGGTATGCAGGGTGGTTACCAGGTCGGCGCCGTCATCGACGGTGAGCTGCGGTTTAATGTCAAGCGCCGACATGATGTGCTTGTAATAAGTCGCATCATCCTCGCCTTTGATAGCGTGGGTGGAGATGCCGTCGGCGGCAAGTGCCGCCGCTACGTCGTCCTGGGTTGACAGCGGATTGGAACCGCACAGTACCAACGCGGCGCCGCCGGCTTTAAGGGTATAGGCCAGGTTAGCCGTTTCCGAGGTGACGTGGAGACAGGCGGCGATGCGGATGCCGCGCAACGGTTTTTCTTTCTGGAAACGCTCGGAAATGAGTTTCAGGACGGGCATCTCTCTACCCGCCCAGGCGATGCGTTCTTTACCCAGAGCGGCGAGCGCCGGGTCCTTAATATCGTAAGGTTGTGGCATGTTCGGCCTTTCTAATTGACTTGGGGAAACCCCGGCGTCCAGCAGCCTTAATCTTTTATCAGATCAGGGGCGTCAGGCAGGTAATCGATGATCTGCCTGACGTTTTCGGCTACCGGGCGCAACCCGTTAATTATAACACGATTCACGCTCTCCGGTATCTCCGTAACCGGCTCCATTTTGGTCTTCTGGCTGAGATAGACCTCCCAGGTGCCGTCGGAAACAGCCACCTCCGTTTGCCGCCGCTCCAACCGTTTTTTAAGTTCGTCTTCCGGCAATTGGCAGTCCAGGACAACGTATTCGGCATGGTGTTTGGCTGCCAGCGCGGCTGCCTTGTCGCGGTCTGCCCGCCGCAGGAAGGTAGCGTCCATGATGACTCCGTGCCACATGGCGAGTGCCGACTCGGCCTCAGCCAGCATAGAGGCGTAAGTCTTTTCAGTCATCTCCGACGAGTACAAGCCGCGGCCGACGGCATCGCCCGCCGGTTCAGTCAGCGGCAAGCCGGCCAGCTTTTTACGAGTGATGTCGGAGGAAATATACCACAGCCCTTGCCTGCGGGCTAACTCGGCGGCGACAGCCGACTTGCCGCAGCCGGTGACGCCGGAGGTGATGAACAGGCGCGGCTTGTGGCGGGTGTAGGATACAGCCAGGTCGAAATAGCCGCGGGCTTTGTCTAACTCGACGGCTTTCTCCGCGGCGGGCACGAATGGGTCATCCAGTTTGAAGCAGGCTACCTTGGCCCGTACGTGGGCGCGGTAGGACTGGTAGAAGCGGAGAAGGTGGCACAACCCGATGTCGCCGCTCCGTTTCAGATACTCGAATACGAAAGCCTGCCGAAGGTCGGCCCGGCCGGCTCGGTCCAGGTCCATGGCCAGAAAAGCTACCTCTGAAGCGGTATCGCCGTAACGAAAGCGGTCGTTAAACTCAATACAATCGAAGATGCAGATGCCGCTGTCGGTGAAGCAAATATGGGCGGCGTGCAGGTCTCCGTGGCAGTCGCGGATTCTCCCCTCGGTCACCCGCCGGGCGAAGACCCCGGCTTGGCCTTCCAGGAAGCTGGCGAAGAAGGTTCTCAGCCGGTCGAACTGCTTTTGTGATAGGGCGCGCCCGATGTACGGACGGGTTTGCTCGAAATTTTCGTCGATGTTGCGCCTGATGGAGTCCAGGCTGCCGAATTTATCTATTTCACCACCGGTATCCGCCGCGGCATGGAAGGCGGCAACTTTTCCGGCTACCGCCTCGATCATAGCGGCGTCGAGAGTCCAGTCCCGCAGACGGCGGTCCATCATGCCTGCTTCCGGAAGCTGCCGCATTTTAACGGCGTAGTCGACGACCTCGCCCGAGCCGCCCAAAGAGATTTGGCCGCCCTGGTTGGTGACCGGGACGACTCCCAAGTAGGCGTCCGGGCACATTCGGCGGTTCAGGACTACCTCTTTTTCGGAAAAGAGCCTGCGCTTCTCCAATGTGGTGTAGTCGACGTAGCCCAGATTGACCGGCTTTCTGATCTTGTAGGCGTGTTTCCCGGTGAGCAGCACGAATGACATCTGCGTCTGGACGAGTTTCACCTCAGCCGGGGCATCTTCAGGGTAGTACGCCGGGTTCAGCAGAGCGGCGATGACCTCAGGTAACCGGCTCATGGACTGGGGTGTTACTCCGTCGCGGACGCCTTGGGGGCTTTGGGTTTGGCGGCCTTGGGCTTATCTTCAGCCGTAGCTTCAGTTTTAGGCTTGGTCGTCTTCGGCTTGGACTCGGCTACCGGGGCTTCGGTCTCAGGCTTGGCGGCGGCTTTAGTCTTGATTTCGGCGGCCGCCTCCTTGACCTCGGACTTGGCTTCGGCGATCTTCTTCGGAGCGGCGGCCTTGGGTTTGACTGCTTTTATCGCCGCGGCGGCCGGCGTTTCTTCAATTTCATACTTGGTTCGGACCGGAGCCGCCGCTCTGGCGGCGGGATTTGCGGCCCTGGCGCGCTCCTTTAAAGTCTCCTTGCGCCGGCGGTGCTTCATCTGGGCGACGCGGCTTTTTTTGTTCACCTGTGATGCCCCTTTCGATCAATTAGTTTTCTTGCGATACAGACCAAGGTCATTGGATTAAAAGGGCTGTATGTTAAAGGTATCTCTCCCTCATCTTATACGTCAGCTCAACCATGAGTTCCAGCAGCCTTTCGGTGCCTTCCTCGCTCATATAAGCCATACCGCAGCTGGGAGTGATGATGCTGTGGCGCAGGATTTGGCGGAACTCCAGGCCCTGGCGGGTGAAAGGCGCCATAGCCTCCTCCAGCCGGTCCTTGAGGCTGGAGGAAGTCTCCTCCTGGATACCTTTGTCGGTGTTAGGAGCGATGCCCCAGGCGATGCCGCCGCCCCGCAGAATGAAGCGGCAGATCTCTTCAGGGTAGAGGGCTAATGAAGCGGCGTAGTTGTAGGCGTCGAAGCTGATGACGTCAACCGACGTTTCGGTCAGCAAAGTCCAATCAGTATTGCCGCAGCAGTGGATGCCCTTGACTCCCTTGATGGAACCGAGAAGTTCGGTTAGAAGGGCTTGAACGATTTCTTTAGACAGCGGCAGGTAGGCGGAGCCAAAGGATGACAAGGCTGGTTCGTCGATGAATATGACGGTGCGGGGAGATATTTCCTTCAGCAGCGCTTCCTGCCAAATGGTTTTCAAGCACAGCAGCTTTGCCGAAGCCTCAGCCAGCACTTCATCGTATACGGCAGGTGTGTCCAACTCATCCTTAACCGATAAGCCCCAGGTAACCGGTCCCACCACCTGCCCTTTGACGCCCCTGGAAGCAGCAGGATGGTCAGTTAAAAATGAGTGAAATCCGGCGGCGAATTTGGAACTGATGGCGTACCTGGCCGGTTCAGAGGCGATATAATCCCCGTACAGCGCGATCAGTTGATTATCCCAGCCTTCCGGTCTGCGGGCGGTGATTCTTTCTTCGGAAATATCAATACCCGGAAAGCCTTCCGAATACTGAGCGGTCATCAGTTCCCGCCAGTCGCGGCGGGGGAGCTGCGGCCAGGCCGGCAGTTCCGTCAGGTAGCGGGAGATGACCCTGCAAGCCGCCGCCGGGTCACGGTGGGGCATGCTGCCGATGATGGTAGGCATTAGATTGAATTCAGTGTTGGTCATCTTTGCTCCGCGAATGGTGAGTGTATCATATTAAACCATAAACCGAAGGAAGGCGACACGTCGGCTTCATTGTCGCGCGATGGTCGCTTCAGGGTTTCAGCTAATATATTTGCCGATGATAGGCTTCAGGTGTTCCTTACGGTCAGGGGCGATGGTTGCCGGGTCGGTGACGATGGCGTTCTTAAGGGCATCGGGGCAGGCGCAGCGCCTGGATGGCGGCAGCCGGGCGGCGGCCAGTTTGATGATGCGTTTGCTGAGTTCCATGTTCGCCTTAAGCGTCGAGATGATCATTTCGACGGTCACCGGCGTTTCCTCCTCATGCCAGGAGTCGTAGTCGGTGGAGCAGGCGATGATGGCGTAGCATATCTCGGCCTCGCGGGCGAGCTTGGCTTCCGGCAGGGCGGTCATGCCGATGACGTCGGCGCCCCAGGACTTGTGCAGCCGGGACTCCGCCCGTGTGGAGAAGGCCGGCCCCTCCATGACCACGTAGGTGCCACCGTCGTGGACCGTCGCTCCGGCTTCCCGGGCGCAGCCAGCCAGGATTTGCCTCATATTCGGGCAGAAGGGCTCGGCAAAGCCGATGTGGGCTACCACGCCGTCGCCGAAGAAGCTGTTCACCCGGCGCGAGGTGCGGTCGATGAGCTGATCGGGGATGAGCAGATGGCCGGGGGCGATCTCCTTCTTGAAGCTGCCGACCGAATTGATGGCAATGATATGTTCCACGCCGAGGCTTTTCAGAGCCCAGATGTTGGCCCTTACCGGGATGTCGGTGGGCATGATGCGGTGCCCGCGGCCGTGACGCGGCAGGAAAGCGACGCGGACGCCGGACAGCTCGCCGGTGACGAAGACGTCGGAAGGTTTGCCGTAAGGAGTGTCGATGTCGAGTTCCTGTTTGGCGGTCAGCCCCTCGATGTCATAGAGTCCGGTGCCGCCGATGACGGCCAGCTTCACGGCGTCGGTCATACCCTTTTCCTCCCAGTTTTGTTTTTGTTTCATCTGTAAAGAAGCCTTTTTTCCGGAAACGATTGCCGGACAGCGCGTTCAGAATCCAGCGGCGCGCGTTTGGGTTTGATATTTGTCGAAAACACGAACGATTCTCTTATTGCCCGACCGCCCAAAAATGTCAGGCGATTATAGCACACCAGTTCATCTGCGTTGTCAAGCAGCTTTTGTCGTTTTCGGCACTAAATTTTTACCGGCGGTCCGGTCACGCCCTGCTCGGTGATGAAGCCGGTGATGTAGCGGGAGGGGGTGACATCGAAGGCAGGGTTGCAGACCTCAATTCCCTCCGGCGCGGTGCGCTTGCCGTAGAGGTGGGTGACCTCGTCGGCCGAGCGTTCCTCGATGACGATCTCAGCGCCCGTCGCAATTCTTTCGTCGAAGGTGCTTGAAGGCGCGGCGATATAGAACGGCACGCCGTTCTCCTTGGCCAGCACGGCGATGGCGTAGGTGCCGACCTTGTTGGCCGTATCGCCGTTACGGGCGATCCTATCGGCGCCGACAACGACCAGGTCCACCCGGCTTTCCTTGAGGAAATGGCCAGCCATGGAGTCGGTGATCAACCAGAAGGGCACCTTTTCCCGCTTCAGCTCCCAGGCGGTGAGGCGCGCTCCCTGGCACAGCGGCCGGGTCTCGGTGGCAAGTACCTCGACGCGCTTGCCCTGCCGGTGCGCCTCGATGATGACGCCCAGGGCGGTGCCGCGGCCGGTGGTGGCCAGCGGCCCGGTGTTGCAGTGGGTCAGGATGGTATCGCCGTCCTTAACCAGGGCGGCGCCGAATTCGGCGATTTTCCCGGTCGCCTCAATCTCTTCGGTGTGGATCTTTTCCGCCTCGGCGACAACAGCCTCCTTGGCCTCGATGACGCCGCCGGCCTGGCCGACCGCCGCCGCCAGGCGTTCCACGGCCATGAACAGGTTGCGGGCGGTAGGCCTTGTCGCCGCGATCTCGGAGGATACCGACTGGTATTCCCGGCGGAATTTTTCAGGGTCGCGGGTTTCGATCTGCTGGACACCGAGGGCGATGCCGTAGGCGGCGGCCACGCCGATAGCCGGGGCGCCGCGGACTTTGAGGCTCCTGATGGCCTCGGCCACCTGGTGGACGTCGGCCAACTCCAGGTAAACCTCGTGCTGCGGCAGGCGAGTCTGGTCAATAATCATCAACCGGTCGCCCAGCCATTCCACAGGTCTGACGGCGGTCATATCACCCCCGAGAGCTGGAATGAGGTCATTATAGCAGAGAATGTTATCAACGAACGATAGAATAACAAGCTGATGAATCACGGCTTGGTCCACATTCTCGAGTGGCATGATCGGAAATAGTACAGAGTCTTATTGACTTCGCGGTTTCTGGTGCACAGGTAAGTAGTTACTTAGGTATTGGGCCCTTACAAGGTATTGACAACTGATTGGGGGGGGGGGGTATATAATCAACCGCGGCTTCATGTTCGCAAGATAATGACCTTTAACGTTTGAGGAAATTTTAATTTCTTAAACTGTGGAGGGACATGATGAAAACCACTTATTTCCTTGTAAGTGTATTCGCAAGTGCTCTGTTCATAAGCACACCAGTCTTGTCAGATAGGACGCCTCCGGGTATAAAATTCGAACCTCCTGACACCCTGATTACAGTGGCGTCCGATAACGTCAAGTTACAGTTGCCGAACCACCCGGATATGTTTACACAACTCCACGATTCTTTCTTAACCTCTTTTGCGAATCAACAAGAATCAGGAATGGACGATTCTGTATTAGATTCAACCTCAAGTGTTCAAACAAGGATGGTCACGAATACCCCCAATACGGTTGCTCCCGGGGATACCTTTACGGTAAGCGCAAGCATCTATTCTTTGCCGGAACTAGTTAAAGTTATGGATTCTGGCATTCCTATTACCTTTAATTCTACCTATTACCATAATGGGAACGTGAATAATGAATCTGTCGTTGTATATACTGATTCTTCAGGTAATGCCGTTCGTTATTTGACTGCTTATGACCTTTCGGCACCTAATTCTACTTTTGTTGTGGATGCCATATACTTTGGGGATCAAACCTTCCTCGCTTCATCGAACATGGTAACCGTGTCGACCCTCCCCATACTTCAGTCCAGAATTTCCACGACCTGTAACGGTGGTTCAATCACCTTTCATTTGGCAGATCAGTACGCCAATAACTTGCCTAATCAGACATTAAGTTTTACCACGACCCAGGGTGTATTATCCTCATATGGCGGTATAACAGATCAAAGTGGTAACGTGACAACCGTCTTAAGCGGCACATCTGCCGGGGTCGTATCGGCGAGTTTTGGAGGATTCGTTAACTCCGGTTGGGTACACCAGCCGACCATGTGCAGAGTCGTTGCATATCCAGGCTCAACTGGTCAAATCCAAACCAGTGTAAGTGTTGCGACACGTAATACGGCAACTCCAGGAGAAAACCTGACTGTGTCTGCCGCTGCGTATCAATTAACTGGTACCAAAATCCAAGCGGTGGGCCTTCCTTTTACTTTTTATTATTGTTACTATGACCAATACGGCAGTTTAGTTACACCTGTCCCTTCCCCAATTTATGGTACGACCAATTCTTCAGGTGACGCCATTGTGAACATTGCCGCTTTGGGTCAAAATTATCCCAATTCGACAATTTTGGTTGATGCGGTGTTCAATGGGGATCAAAACTTTGCTGTTTCATCCAACATGGTTATTATTGCGAGTCTCCCAATTATACAGAGCATTATTGATGCCACATCTTTTAGTAACAATATTACATTTCATTTGCGTGATCAATTTGGCAACTCTTTGAATAACCAACTGGTGACTTTTACGACCACGAGTGGCACACTATCAGAATACAGTGGTTATACGGATCCAAACGGGAATGTCTCAACCAGTCTAATAGGTACAACTCTTGGAATTGTATCGGCAAGCTTTGGTGGAGCATACGTTGGACCGTGGGTTGACCAGCCTACTATGGCAAGGATTGCTCTGCCAGTTGAGCCCTGGTCCTTTGCGATAATCACAGATTTGCATATTGGACGTGATTCTCCAGGTGGCGACTATGTGTTCCCTGGTTGGGAGAATGACGCAACCGGCTATGAAACGCTCACTAATATTGTTAACCTATACGCAATTGTAGATGAAATCAACGGTAATATCGCTGAGCATAAAATAGCTTTTGTAGTTGTGACCGGAGATCTTACCGAGAGTGCCGAAATTTCAGAATTTAGGGAAGTCAAGCTAATATTAGACGGACTCAATGTACCCTGGATCCCCGTCATTGGCAACCATGACGTTTGGCCTTATGCAGGGGCAGATGAAGCAACGGTGCAAGAGGGCACAGATGTTCATTATTATAATGAATTTCAATCCCAGTACAGTTACCTATCATCTATATTCCCGAACTGGGTCCAACAGGCATCACAGCCAAAATGGGATCCTGAGGTGGGAAGGTCAGTCTACTTTGAGAATTTCGAGTTCGACTACAATGGTTTCCATTTCATGGCATCAGATTTCAACTCGCGTGGCGAAGCAACTTGGCCACTAAATGGCACTCTAGGTGAAGGGGACTTGCACAACTTTGCCGGAGGGACTTGGGATTGGTTCACATGGCGTCTTTCGCAATATGCACTTAATCACCCGGAGAGCAACGAAAACATTATACTATTGGCGCATCATCCAATGCTGTTGGGATTAACTACGATGTTCTCGTTTGGGGAACTGGGAACAATAGAAAACTATTTGGATGATTACGGTTCAAATATGCTTGCTGAATATAGTGGACATATGCATAGAACACAAACGTATCAGATGGGTGATTTCATGGATATCGTAGAGACGAGCGCGAACTTCGAAGCCCCTCTTGCCAGGCTTGTCCGGTTTTCAAGTGGGGGATTTTATGATCATATATTTCTGCCTCAAGGGTATTTAACGATTCAAGCTTCAGGTCCCATAGATTTAGTTATCACCGACCCAGACGGATTTACGGTTACCAACAATAGTAGCCAAATAACCGGGACCTACTTAACAACAGAAGTTAAGGATACTGGCACCTTGATAAACACCGTTAATATTAAGAATCGGAAAATTGGAGAATATCGAGTCCAGGTTATTCCGAACAGCAGTGCCAAACAAACTGATACTTTCTCCTTGAAAATTAATTCAATGGAAGGCTCTTTTGGATATGTCCCTGTCTTAGAAGCGTTGAATGTTCCGATATCAGAAGTGTTGTCCCATGATTATTCCTTTTTCTCTAAAGAGCGCCAAGTTACTCACCTTATTTATACAGTTGAGGTGAATGATCAGAAATCTGGCAATATTAATATTATTGCTTTATTAACTGATGCAACGAATAAGCCACTTCAAGGGAAAGCAGTTCATTTTAACTTTGGGGATAAATCAGTTATAGCCATCACTGATTCGCATGGAATCGCCACTGTTCCTTCAATAATTGGACAAATAGTGGGTGGGCAGTACATGATATATGCCAGTTTTTCCGGTGATGAAGATTATCTTCCATCTGAAGTTTCCAATGCAACAATAGTCCTGGGTTAAGATATAGATATGAGAACCACCAGTTCAAACAGCACTAAGCACCAAGTAGTCAGCATCTCGCCGGTTGTGCCGTTGTTGTTGGGAGTTTTTAGCGCCTGCCTACCGTTCATATTGGGTTGGTTTATCGCGTTCACTTCGAACCGTATGGTTTTACGGATTGCGGTTATGCCTGCGCTGTTAATCGCAGTCTCCGGATTGATCATCGGGATTAGAACGGTAAAAAAGATGCCCAAGGCCTTACCAATAATAGGAATTATTGTTTGTGTTAGCAGCACGATTTGGTTATTATATTTATTATTAGTCGGGTTAGCGCTAGGATAGATGGTTGTTAGTGAATTGAATAGTAACAAGCTCCTTGCACGCCGGAATCGAAATGCCCATGAGGTGGAGGTGAATGTCAGCACTAGTGAGCGGTCACGGACAACTTCAGGCGGGCTTGTGACAGGCACGGGCCGGCAGACACGCACGCGCTAGTCCTGTCAGTGGAATCTAGACTGACAGATCATGAACAACCTGACCGTTTTCTACCATTTTGCTGCAAGTTCACTCTGCACAAACCAAGCATAAGTGTGACCGGCCCATTACAGCTATTTCCAAAACTTTGCCTTCGACTACAATGGGTATCACTTCATAGCTTTGGATTTTAATTCACGCCAAGACGCAATTGGAACATTGCCAGGAGTTGAAGGTGATGGAGATCTGCATAATTTTACCGATGGTACATGGACATGGTTTACAAACCATTTGTCCCAATATGTAGCTAACCATCCCGGATCAAGCGAAAACATTATACTATTGGCGCATCATCCAATGCTGTTGGGATTAGCTACGTTGTTCTTCTTTGGGGAACTGGAAATAATAGAAAACTATTTGGATGATTACGGTTCAAATATTCTTGCTGAATATAGTGGACATATGCACAGAACGCAAACGTACCAGATGGGTGATTTCATGGATATCGTAGAGACGAGCGAGAACTACGAAGCTCCTCTTGCCAGGCTCGTCCGGTTTTCAAGCTGGGGATTTTATGATCATATATTTCTGCCTCAAGGGTATTTAACAATGAAAGTTTCAGGCCCAGTGGATTTGGTCATAACCGATCCGAGCGGGTTAACAGTCAGTAGAGAATCAGGTGAAATTTTGGGGGCATATTTTGCCACAAGTATCAATGAATCTGGTATCCAGGAATACACAGTCAATATCAAGAAAGCACAATCGGGTAACTATAGCATTCAAGTCATCCCAAATAAGAATGCTTTACCAAATGCTACGTTTTCACTCGAAGTAATGGTTCTGGACGAAGTTCTCGGATACGTTCCCATACTGAACATCAAGGACCGGCCAGTATCTGAAGCATCGACTTACTCCGTTTGTTTTGATGATTTGTATGAATAAGATAGAATTTCTGACTATCAGAACTTGAATATAAATGAAAGGCTGTTATTAGAATAATGGCTCACTTGGTTAATAATAATTCCGGCACCTTTGGATGCATCTCAGTAATACTTGGCATTATTGGTATTACATTTCTTTTCATTACAAACTCGCTGAGAATTAGGGCCGACGAAAATTTGGGATATATTGTATGGTTAATTGTTATTGTAATAGGATTTATCATGGGCATAATAGGATCAAAGTCCAGGACAAACATATTAGCAATAATAGGGATGATTTTGTGCGTATTGGGCGCTGTTTTATGGTTGATATTTTTCGTAGCATCGAAATCGCAGCTATAGGAGAAAATGACGGGAAAAACACGGTGCAAACCGAAAGAGAAATTGAGTTAAAAGGGAGAGTGTTTACGAAGAGTTCATTTGAAAACAAATATTCCTCGCTCTGAATTTGAGGTTAATTTTCTGGACCACCTAGTTATTGAATTTAAAAAGAACCGTCATAGATGCACAATGAGAGTTCGATTAAGCAGATACTACCTAATTAGATGCAGTTCTTTGAAGATTGACCTGCCCTTGACCTGCAGATTACATCACCGGTTTAACCAAAACGATGTCAATCAATAATGTATCACCGAACAAAGAGAGTGCTGACCGATTAGCAATTATCTCCGTTATTCTCGGTGGGATAAGTGCTATATTACCATTTATAATAAACATTATTTTTTCTAAGCCAGGAGTAGGACTTGGCCCATTCGCCTATTTAACTCCGTCTTTATTAGGGTTTGTGATTGGGTTAATTATTGGCTTTAGAGGATTAAGAAGCAGAAGCAAAACGCTAGCTAAAGTCGGTGTTTCCGTTTGTTTAGTTGGCTTAACGCTTTGGCTGATGTATAGCCTTTATATTTGGTATGCGTCTCTATTTTGAACAGGTAGAAGATCACACAAGGCAAGCAATAGTGTGACCTGAAATCTGAAGCAAGAATATTCTGTCAAGCACCACTAGCCATACCGATTGCCGCATTGTAAAATGCGTGCAACCCTCAATGTCGGTGTTGGATTGTTCAGTAGATCGGATTAATCAATCTAACAATTGAGGTGAAGTAAAAAGCCGTGGATCCGACTTGGCGCAAGGTGAAAGAATTCAAACCTCGCCGACATAGCTCTGCGCCGTCGTTGACAGCAGCACTGTGCCGTCCTGGGCAAACCGGTTGAAGACATCCGCCAGGTCCTGGATGAACGCAGGATAGCCCTCATCGCCCTTAACCGGGGCGTAAGAGGTTGACAGCGAGTACCCGATAAGGGTCTCCAGATCCAGGAGGCGGTCATTGGGGAAGTCCCGGTGCTGGTAGCGGCCGTCTTTGAAGAACAACCGGTAAGGCAGAGTTTCACCGGAGCCGCCCCCGGAGCCGAGGTATTCCAGGCAGTGCTGCCTGACCAGCGATTCATACTCCGCGCCGAAAGGGGTGGTGACATCACGGACATTCCAGACGAGGACCACCTTGCCGCCGGGGCGCAGGATGCGGCGGAAGTCCCGCCTTGCTTCATCGAGCCGGAACCAGTGGAAGGCCTGGGCGGCGGTGATGAAATCAACGCTTGAATCCGGCAGGCCGGTGGCTTCGGCGGCGCCGTCAATGATTTCGATGTTGGGGACATTTTTGCAATACTCCCGGGCAGCCAGGCGCATTTCCGCATTCGGTTCAACGGCGAAAACTTTCTTCACCTGTCCGGCCAGGAGCCTGGAGAGGATGCCGGTGCCGGCACCGATATCGGCAACGACAGATTCCGGGCCGAAACCGACCTCGGCGGCAAGGTAACGCAGGAAAGACGCCGGATACGAGGGCCGGTATTTGACATAGTCGGCAACCCTGCTGGAAAAACGAGCGGCATTATCCGGCATCGCCGGTATCCCGCCGCATATTTTTAACTATTATCTTCACCGCGGTGATGATAGCATATTTTGAGCGCCGTTTTGACACTGGCTCGGCGGTTCGCTAATCTATTCCAATGATACGCATCCCCTTCAGCGAACTCAAAGACAGAGCGGGATTTGAGCTGCCGGCGCTTTCTTTTAATATCGACCGGACGCTAATCCGCCGTTTCGCCGAAGCGGTCGGCGACGAGTCCCCGCGCTGGCACGCCGAGGCGCCGCCTTCGCTTATCCCGGCGCTGGGATTCGACCGCGTTTATGAAATGCTGGCTTCCGCGGAAGAGGTGGCGGTGCTGCACGGGGCTACCGAGGCGGAGTTCTTCCAGCCGGCGCGCCTGGGGGACAGCGTCACTATGAAGGCCAGGATCGCTTCCGCGCGGGAGCGCGTCTCTGGCGGCAAGACGATGGTTTTCGTCAATGTCGACGCCGCTTACACCAATCAACTCGGTCAGCCGGTGGCGGCCTGCCGCCAGACAGCCATAGTGCAGAAAAATGGCTGACACCCCATTCTTCGAGGATACCGCCGTCGGAGCCGAGTTGCCGGCGCTGGAAAAAATGCCAACGCCGAGGCAACTGGTGATGTACGCCGGGGCTTCCGGCGATTACAATCCCATCCACTACGACCGGGACGCCGCCGCCGCCAGGGGGCTGCCGGGTATTGTCGTCCACGGGCAGCTGGTCTCATCCTGCCTGATACAGCTGGTCACCGACTGGCTGGGGCCGGCCGGCTTGCTTAAAAAACACTCGGTCAGCTACAAAGCAATGACTTTCCCCGGCGAAAAACTGCTGCTGCGCGGTGTCGTCGCCAGGAAATCGGAGGCGGGGGACGGCCTTGCAACACTTTCCATCTGGGCGGAGAACCCCAGGGGAGAGAAGACCGTTACCGGAACCGCCGTCGTCGAACTGCCCCGGCGGCCGGTTTAGCTTTCTTCAGCCGTATCGATCGGCAGCCGGTCATGGTGGCCGGTCATTTTCAGCCATACCTCGCGGGACAGTTCCATGCGCAGGAAGCGATGGCCCCCGTCTTCCAAAACGCCGGCCGGCCGGAAACCGGCCCGGATGAAACTCCGCTGCGCCCGGAGGTTGTCTTCCAGGGTGCGCAGCTTCAGCTTCTTCAGGCCGGTGCAGGAAAAGATGTATTCGACAAACTGGGATAAAGCGGCGGCGCCGTAGCCCTTGCCCCAATAGTCGCGGCGGGCGATGTTGATGCCCACCTCGCCCTCGGCTTCGTCATGCCTGATGTTGTGACAGGCGCAGTCGCCGATGCAGAGGCCCTGTTCGGTCTCGATGGCGAAATGGAGGCGCCCCGGCCAGCGGTTCTTGAAGACCTCGGCGTACTCTTCCTGAAACTGGGCGAAGGACAGGGTAACGGCTTCCTTGGCGTGGAGGGTGGCGAACTCCGGGTCGGTCTGCCACTGGTAATCAAGTTCGGCATCCTCCAGGCGCTTCGGCCGGAGGGTCACTTTCGGCAGTTCAGCCGGCATACGTCTCCCCGTCCCAATACCGCTCTTCCTCTTCGGTGTCAACCGGCCTGACAGTTTCGATCTCACCGGACAGCAAGCCGGCGGCTTCGGCCAGGTCTTCCAGCGCCTCGGCGGCCATCTCCCTTACCGCCTCATCCTCAGACCGGGTGAGTTCCTCCAGGTGGGCTTTGGACAATTTGCCGCCGACCTTGCCTAATGCGGTGATGGCCGCCAGCCGGACCTCGGCATCGCAATCCGCGGTAAGCCGGATAAGGCAGGGCACCGCCCGCTCGTCTTCGTATTCGCCGAGGGCCGCCGCCGCCTCGTATCGGATCTCCGGCAGTTCGGAGGTCGTCTCATCCAGCAGCGTGTCCAGCCAGGTAGAGTCCAGATTGCGGCCGGCGGCGAACAGGGCGGCCGCTCTGAGTTCGGGGTCGCCGGAATCATAAGCGTCGGTGATGGCCTGCCTGACCTCATGCCGCGACAGATAGGCCGCCGCCTCCAGCGCCCGCCGCCGCACCACGGTTTCCTCCCCGGCGTCAGCGAAGACGCCGAGCAGGCTGGCCGCCAGGAGTTCTTCAGCCTCCGGGCGCAGCTTGCCGTGTTCGGCCAGCATGGCGAATTTACCCAGCGCCTCCGCCGCGGCGGCGCGCACCCCGGCATCAGGATCGGAACGCATGACCGGGATGAATTTCCGGATGAGAGTGGGGTCCTCGGCCTCCCAGAGGCCGCGAAGGGCGGCGGCGCGCACCGCAGGCAGGTCATCGGCCAGCATGACACGGTAGAGGGCGGAGAAATCCAGCGTGGCGTCATCCTCAGCCAGTTCCTCCATGCGTCCCAGCAGGCCGGCCTTAACCTCGGCGGCAACATCCGGCCAGCAGCCTTTGAAAAGCGCCTGGTCCTCCGGCCCCGCCAGCGACAGCGCGGCGATTTCTGAATTCGACAACTTCCGGTCGCCCTCCGTCAGCTTTTGGAGGGCGCTTTGGAAAGATGGTTTTTCAGCATTAGTTTTGCGACCCGGGGCTGCCATCCTCTTCCTCCTCCTCATTTTCACCCCGTTCCCAGATAGGTTCCGTGAAATAGTCGATATAGTCGCCCATAGCCTCGGCGGTCATTTCCTTGAGGCGGCCGGCGGCTTCCGCCGCCTGTTCTTTGAGTTCAGCCAGGTCAACTTCAATGTCCAGCATCTTCTGCATCGCTTCGGCGATGGCCAGGGCGGCGGTGGGGTTGGGGAAGCGCGAGGCGTAGTGCGGCACTTCACCCAGCAGGCAGACGGCATCCAGCCGCCGCTCCTTGGCCACGCCGAGCAGCAGGCCGTTCAGGCCGGAGATCTGCAGGTCGCCGCCCATGACCAGCCGCTGCGCCTTGAGGTCTTCCAGGATGGCATCGCGGGTGGCGGCTCCCCAGACCCTGGGCTGCTCCGAGTGGTGGATCCGGGTCAGGGCGGCGGCGCAGGTGTAAAGGCGTTTGACGCCGAAACGCTCGGCGACATCAATGACGGCGTGGGCCAGTTCATAGGTCTTGGACGACGGCTGGTCATCGCCCAGAAAAAGGATCAGATCGCGCTTGCCGGGCTTGTTCTTCCAGTAGAAGAAGCGGCTCTCCGGGAACTGCGGCGACTCCACCAGGTTGTCCCGCACCAGCACGCCGATGGGATCAAAAAAATAGGGGGCGATGACCTCGGCCAGCGGCCTCGGATTAAGTTTGTGCGCCAGGTAGGTTCCGGTGATCATGGCCACATTGGCGATGCCGGGCCAGGCGGCCAGCATGTTGGGCTCATGAAGCTTGGGACGGGCGTGGATCTTGATGAGGCCGCTCAAATGTTGACGCTCCTGCGCTTAAATATTTTCAAATGCCGCCCACCGGCATATCTTCGGTCTTCAAAACCGGGCATCATTTAGCCGCCACCGGTACCGCCGGGCAGAAGATCGAGGGGGTAAAGACGCCGCCCTGCCAGCGGGCGTCGGCGCCGACGGTGATGCCGGACAGCAGCTTGTAGACATTGCCGGCGACCACCGTATCCTTGACCCGGCCGACGATCTCGCCGTTTTCAACCTTGTAGCCCAGCAGGACATTGCCCGAAAAATCGCCGCCCAGGACGTTGCCCTGCTCGGCGCCCATCAGGTACTCAACCACCAGCCCCTCTTTGATGCCGGACAACAGCGATTCGAAACTCGCCTGGCCGGAGGCCACCACCAGGGCGTTGACCGACGGCGCCGGGGCGCCGCCGCGGCCGCGCGAGCCGTTGCCGGTGGAGGTCTTGCCAGCTTTGGCCGCCGTTTTCAGATCGTAATAGAAATTGGCGACGCGGCCGTTTTCAATGAGCGGGGTGCGGCGGCAGGGCACGCCCTCGTCGTCGCAGGGGCGGGAGGTGGGACGCATCGGGATGGCGGCGTCGTCGTGGAGCGAGAACTTCTCGTCCAGCACGACCTCTCCGAGGCGCTGGGACAGGGGGGAAGCGCCCTCGAAGACCAGTTTGCCGTTCAGGGCCGAGGCCAGCGCCGGGATGAAAGCCGAGACGACGCCGGACGGGGTGAAGAGCACCGGCAGTTCTCCCGACCTGACCGGGGCGTTCCTGCCGGCTCGGTCAAGTTGAGTCAGGGTGTTTCCGATAATCCGGTCAACGTCTTCAATGACCCGGCAGTCATCCAGGTCGTCGCCGACGAAAAGCATGTCGGTGCCGCGGACACGGGTGCCCTGGAGGCCGAGGCCCATGACCGTTTTCCGGTAACGGATATCGGCGCCGCGGGAATTCATCACCCGCACCGAGACCTCTGCCGTCTCCACGCCGCCGTCGCACAGCACATCGGGGTGTTTTTCGGTGACGGCGGAGATCATCCGCTCGCCGAGTTCCACCATCCTGGCCGCCGGTACTTCTAGCACCGCCGGATCATAGGTGTCTACAACGGGGTACGGCGCGGCCGCCGGCAGGTCGAAATCGACCACCTGGCCGAAACGGGCCGTTTCGACAGCCATCGCCAGCAATGCCTCGCCGTCATCGGGCCGGGTAGAGACGGCAAATCCCAGCCGCCCGTCCTTAATGAGGCGCAGGGCGACGCTGGAACTCTGCCTGGTCTGCAGGCTCTTGAGACGGTTGGCCTCGAAATGGACCGGAGTCTCCTCGGAATCTACGATAAACAGGTCGGCCTGCCCGGCAATTTTGGCCGCCCGTTTCAGGAGGCGTTCGAAATTGTAAGCCATTCTAACGGCCTCCTACCAGGCATTTCTGGATGCGGATGTGGGGCGAGCCGTTGGACACCGGCAGGGGCGATTGGCCGCCCTTGCCGCAGCCGCCGCCCTGGTTCATGTCCAGATCGTTGCCGATGGCGTCTATTCGTTTCAGCGTCTCGAAGACGTTGCCGGAGAGGACCACCGGCCGCAGCAGTTCCTCGACCCGGCCGTTCCTGATCATGAAAGCCTCGCCGGCGGAGAAGGTGAACATCTCCATGGAGGTCGTACCGCCGTACCAGTTGCGGGCGTAGATGCCTTCTTTAATATCGCCGATCATCTGGTTAAATGTAACATCCCGCGGTTCGATGTAAGTATTGGCCATGCGCACGATGGGCGGGTGGCGGAAGGAAATAGCCCGGGCGTTGCCCGAGGGTTTCTCGCCCATCCTGGCAGCCGTTTCCCGCGAATGCAGCCGCCCGGTGAGCTTGCCTTCGCGGATGAGGTGGACGCGCTGGCCCGGGACACCCTCGTCGTCGTAGGCGTAGGAGCCGCGCAGGTTGCCGATCGTGGCATCGTCGATGATATTGAGGTGCCCGCCGCCGAACTCGCGGCCCAGCACCATAACTTCCTTGAGCTGGGGATTCTCGTAAATGTGGTCCGCCTCTGAAAGGTGGCCGAAGGCCTCGTGGACGAAGACGCCGGCCAGCACCGGGTCCAGCACCACGGTGTATTCGCCGCCTTTGGCCTGGGGCGCCTTCAGGAGGGCCACCGCCCGCTCGGCGGTCTCCCTGACCCGGGCATGGAGACCCTTGATCTCCTCGAAATCGCCGCGGGAGCCCATAGAAATGCCGGACTGCTGCACCTCGCCGGAGCCGGCGGCCACCGCATTGACCCGCAGGGTGATGTCGGCGCGTTCCTGGCGGATGACCGAGCCGTCCGAGTTGACCAGGACGCAGCGGCGGCGCGAGTCGCCGTAGCCGATACTGGAGGTCTGCAGCCCGGAGACTGACCACATTGCCTGATTGTACTCATCGAGGAGGGCTTTTTTATCGGCCAGGCTGATTCGCCGCGGGTCGTGTTGTTCGTCGATGACGACCTCGGCAATAACCGCCGGCGCCGGGGTGAAGGCGCTTTTCCCCTTGCCCGCCAGCCGGGCCTGTTCGACTGCCTGGGTGACGCGCTTTTCGATATCCTCAAGAGAATTGAAGGTGACAAAGCCCCAGCCGCCGTCAACCAGGGCGCGGACGTTGCCGCCGGCGTCCCGGCTGCGGGTGGCGGCCTCAAGCTCCCGGCCGCGATAGGAAACGGCTGAGGCCTCAGTCTCCTCCAGGCGGATCTCGATGTGGTCGGCGCGGTAACTTTTCAATGTGCCGGCGAGGCGCTCGGCGATAGAATCGATATCTGGCATGTTCATTCCTATTATGGGGATAATTAAAGTGTAAGGCGGCATGGTCAAGGTGTCAATTTCCATCGACGCGGCTGAAAAGCGACTCAGGCGGCGGACTTTGTTTTTATGAAAACCAGAATGACGTACGGATAAACGTCGGAGGGATCAATTCCAGGTCTTGACACTGATTATACGGCTATGATATTATTTCAATTCGTCAGCGATTGACGGAGCACCTTAACAACTGGATAGCGGAAGGAAAAGCCAATTTTATTGCAGCGTAAATTCGTTTAAATAGCCTGGAGAGTTTGATCCTGGCTCAGGATGAACGCTAGCGGCGCGCCTTATGCATGCAAGTCGCACGGTCCCGCAAGGGACAGTGGCAAACGGGTGAGTAATGGATAAGTAACCTGCCCTTAAGTGGGGGATAACACTTCGAAAGAAGTGCTAATACCGCATGTGGTGCTCTTTCACAAGAAGGATCACTAAAACCGCAAGGTGCTTGAGGAGGGGCTTGTCTCCGATTAGCTAGTTGGTGGGGTAACGGCCTACCAAGGCGATGATCGGTAGCTGGTCTGAGAGGATGGTCAGCCACACTGGGACTGAGACACGGCCCAGACTCCTACGGGAGGCAGCAGCAAGGAATCTTGGGCAATGGGCGAAAGCCTGACCCAGCGACGCCGCGTGAGGGATGACGGCCTTCGGGTTGTAAACCTCTTTTCTCAGGGAAGAATAATGACGGTACCTGAGGAATAAGTCTCGGCTAACTACGTGCCAGCAGCCGCGGTAATACGTAGGAGGCGAGCGTTATCCGGATTTATTGGGCGTAAAGTGGGCGTAGGTGGTCTTTCAAGTCGGATGTGAAATCTCCCGGCTCAACTGGGAGGGGTCATCCGATACTGTTGGACTTGAGTACAGCAGGGGAAAATGGAATTCCCGGTGTAGTGGTGAAATGCGTAGATATCGGGAGGAACACCAGAGGCGAAGGCGATTTTCCAGGCTGAAACTGACACTGAGGCCCGAAAGCGTGGGGAGCGAACAGGATTAGATACCCTGGTAGTCCACGCCTTAAACTATGGGTACTAGGTATAGGGAGTATCGACCCTCTCTGTGCCGAAGCTAACGCTTTAAGTACCCCGCCTGGGGAGTACGGTCGCAAGACTAAAACTCAAAGGAATTGACGGGGGCCCGCACAAGCAGCGGAGCGTGTGGTTTAATTCGATGCTACACGAAGAACCTCACCAAGGCTTGACATGTTAGAAGTAGTGAACCGAAAGGGGATCGACCTGTCAAATCAGGAGCTATCACAGGTGCTGCATGGCTGTCGTCAGCTCGTGCCGTGAGGTGTATGGTTAAGTCCTGCAACGAGCGCAACCCTTATTGCCAGTTATATTCTCTGGCGATACTGCCTCGCAAAACGGGGAGGAAGGTGGGGATGACGTCAAGTCAGCATGGCCTTTATGCCTTGGGCTACACACACGCTACAATGGGCGGCACAATGGGTTGCCACCGGGTGACCGGGAGCTAATCCCCAAAACCGCCCTCAGTTCGGATCGCAGGCTGAAACCCGCCTGCGTGAAGTCGGAGTTGCTAGTAAACGCGTGTCAGCATAGCGCGTTGAATACGTTCTCGGGCCTTGTACACACCGCCCGTCACGTCATGAAAGCTGGTAACACCTGAAGTCGATAGGCTAACCCGCAAGGGGGGCAGTCGCCCAAGGTGGGACTGGTAATTGGGACGAAGTCGTAACAAGGTAGCCGTAGCGGAAGCTGCGGCTGGATCACCTCCTTTCTAGGGAGCTTGAGAGCTTCGGCTCTCCACTCCTAGGTCGGTCTCCGGCGCAAGCCGGAGTAAAGATTGGCCTAATTTTTCCTTCCGCTATCCAGGGGTTAAGGTGAAACTGTTTATACAGGCTTTTTCAATATGCCGGCGCTTGATTTTGGCCTCGGCCGTGGGTTAAAATTAACCTCGCTTGTTTCACCCCCCGGGCCATTAGCTCAGCTGGTTAGAGCGCGGTCCTGATAAGACCGAGGTCCTTGGTTCGAGACCAAGATGGCCCACCACCAAAGCTAAACTGGCTGCCGAGAGAACCGGGGAAGCTCGAAAATTCCCTGATTCTCGGCAACGTGGATCTGGTCGAACTGATCCTTGCCATCCTGGGAGATGACGTGGCCAGGAAATTCAAAAACCGTCACAAACCCAACGACCAGCTCTTCTCGGATTACCTCGACGTCATCTTCAACAGTTATTCTCCGCCATATTTCAAAGAAGCCAAGAGAGTACTGGGTCAGTACCAAGTCTTTCCTTTTAGAGGCGGCACCGTCGGCCGAAAACTTCGCCCGCTTTTTCACCCGCTATCGAGACCTGAAAGCCAATTCGAGAGCGCGTTACTACAGCGCTTTTTCGGCCTTCTTCAAGTGGTACTCTGGGGAAAAGCTTCCCTTCAGTGTGAAAACGCCCAAAATCGCCCCACAATCGGTCAGCGACGAGGAAGTCACCGCTCTAAAGCAGGCCATCAGCGATAAACGCTCCCATGCCAATGAAATTGAGCGCGATCTGCTGATCATCGACATGATGTGCATGGCCGGCTTGCGGCGGGGTGAGGTGGCCGGGCTGCTCCTGAGTCACCTTTAAAGCGTTTCTAAGACTTGGAGAGTACTGGCGCCATATGTCTCTGGTGGGCAACAGATTTACATTGGAAAAAATTGAGAAAGCGTTCGAGAGACTATGGCGGTCTCTGGATGACTTAATTCCGTTCCTTAAGATCGAGTTTGGTTGTGCCCCAGATCAAGTCAGAGCAAAAAACCCGGAATATTACTTCGATCCACTTGATATCAAGTCTATGACATCGTTTGATGGGATGCTGCGAGCCACCAGGAGAGCCGGGCATTCCCGGGTGAACTCATCGATAATGGTCAGTATCCTGAATGCTTTGCCGTTTTCCGTCCTGCATTTTACAAAATCGTAGCTCCAGACATGGTCCTTGTGTTCCGGTCTTAAGCGGATACACGAGTTTTCGTTCAGCCATAGTCTCTTACGCCTGGGTTGCTTCTGGGGCACCTTGAGACCTTCCTGTCGCCATATTCGTTCCACTCTCTTGTGATTCACTCTCCAACCTTCTGACTTGAGCATCGCCGCGATCCGGCGGTAGCCATACCGGCCAAACTTGGTGGCCAAGTAAATGATATCAGTCCTTAGCCTTGCCTCTTCGGCACCTGGGTTTTGGTTCCGCCGCTGAGTAGATCTCGTCTGACCTAACACCGTACATGCCCGCCTCTGGGAAACCTTCAGCTTATCCTGGATCTTCGTGGTCGCTTGACGTCTCTTGTGTGGATTTAGAAGTTTCCGAGCGGCTTCCTTAAAGATTCTCGTTATTTTCAAGCTGGCACGTTGGCGGAGGCAGCCGCCAGAGGTAAAACACCCCGGCGGCACCGGCGACGAGTGAGGCGCTGACGACAGCCAGCTTGGCTGAGTCGATCTGACCGGCATCGGTGAAAGCCAGGCCGGTGATGAATATTGACATGGTAAAACCGACTCCGCCTATGATTCCGGCGCCAATGATATGCCGCCATTCGCAAGAAGCTGGTTTGGAAATCCAGCCAAATTTGCTGATTAAAAAGGTTAACCCGATAATCCCTAATGGTTTGCCGATAATTAAGCCTGCCATGATGCCCCACGCCACGGGTTGTATCAGGTCGACGCCGCTGCCACCCAGCGCCACGCCTGCATTAGCCAGGGCGAACACAGGCATGATCAAATAAGCGCTGATAGGATGGAGTGTGTGCTCCAACCGCAACAGAGGGTTCTGGACATGTTCATATGCCTCGCCGATCTTTTCAACGGCTTCTTGCTGCGTGGATGTTAGCAAGATGTTTTTTCGCTTACCCTCGGCCTCGCCGAATACATCCAACTCAAGGCGGCAAGTATCGACGAACACATCATTGGAGATCTTTTGTCGCACCGGGATGGTGAGGGCGAGAATCACCCCTGCAACGGTGGCGTGGATTCCGGATTGAAAGACCAGGTACCAGAGCACCAAACCGAGAATCATATACGGCATCAGTGTCTTGACACCACCAGCGTTGAGAGCGATCAAACCGCCGATTATAATTGCCGCAAAGCCCAGCGAAGCCCAATCCAGGTTACTGGAATAACCAATCGCAATTACCATGATAGCACCCAGGTCATCAATGACCGCCAGGGAAACCAGGAACACTTTCAATGCCACCGGAACCCGGTTACCTAATAGCATCAGAAAACCGAGGGCAAAGGCGATATCGGTAGCCATCGGGATGCCGAAACCGTGGGGGTTACCGCCTTCTCCAAGATTTAACCCGAGGTAAATTAACGCAGGGACGATCATACCGCCGAGAGCGCCTATGACCGGGAAGGCGGCCTTGGCAGGTGAGGATAACTCTCCGACCAACAACTCGCGCTTAATTTCCAATCCAATAAGCAAGAAAAACAGTGCCATCAGCCCATCGTTGATCCAATGGCCAAGCGAAAGGTTAAGGTGGAAATTACCGACGCTAATTCCTGCCTCGACATGAAGGACATCGAAATATTGCGTTGCCAGCGGTGAGTTGGCGATGATCATCGCTGCCACCGCCGCTCCGAATAGCAATATGCCGCCGGTCGATTCCCGCCTTAGAAAACGTTCAATGGCGCTGATAAATCTCAGCCTGCCTGACAAACCCATTTCCCCGCCTAAATTAGCGTTAAAGCGTGCTATTTTACCAGTAACGCTCTTGTCGATGCCACCCCGTCCATCTAAGATGGCGCCGATCGCCCATGGCCGTGAAGACCCGGTCGCGGTAGGCCTCGGCCTGGGCTTTGGTATCGCCGTGCCGCATAATTCACAGACTTCTTTTCGGTAGATTCCCTGATTGTGGATGTGAAGATGTATAGCCTTTGCCTAACGAGGTTCAGGTTGTAGTTGGCCGAGTTCTTAGTGATCTTCAATGCTTCGGCCACCTGCGCCGGCGTGGTCTTGGAATCGACCTACTAGCGACTCAGTTGTATCTCAGGCTCAATCTGACCTACGACGTCAACGTCTCAAACACCCCACGGCCGGCATGATATTCCAGCAGGTCGCCGCGTTTAAGATTGAAGTACCAACCATGAAGTGAAAGTGCGCCCTCGCTCACTCGATGGGCGATGAAGGGAAAGGAGTGGAGGTTTTCGAGAGACAGGAGGATAGAGGCTTGCTCCACCGCCTGTTGCTGAAACTCAGGCTTTTTATCCGGTAAATCAGCCAACACCCGCTCGCGTGCAGGAGCGGCGATGTTCATCCATCGGGTGATGAATCCGCCACCATTGTAACCGCAGGTGTCAGCCATGAGCGCATTGATACCGCCGCATTGTGAATGGCCCAGCACGATGATATGCTCCACCAAAAGGTGGCAAACGGCAAACTCCAGAGCGGCGCTGACGCCATGCTGACCTCCACTGACCTCGTAAGGCGGCACCAGATTAGCGACATTGCGGACAACAAAGATATCCCCCGGCACAGAGTTGGTAAGCATGGCGGGGTCGACACGGGAGTCAGAGCACCCGATGATCATAGTTTTGGGGTTTTGCCCTTGCTGAAGAGTATCTAACCACGGACTTTCGGCGCTGAAGTATTTCTCGCGAAACACCTTGAAGCCAGCGATCAAACGTTCAAAATCTTCCATACTTAGCACTCCTACCACTAAAAGTCCTCGCAGGCTGACTGGCTAACAGCAGGAAATCACCACCATTTGGTGATGGTGGACCAGGCGTGAAACCCAGGTATATGACCTTGAAGTTGGTGTTCGGCTTGCCAAAACCCCCATAGTCACCAAAAAATGGTTACTATCAGAAGACCGTCAGTAGATTCAATCACCCAAAACCTGACCTGTGATCCGATTATTGCATCATTCCCCTTTTTTACCTGTATTGATAGGACATGTGAGATCGGTTGGCGTGTCTGCCTGAGGAGGGCGCTTAAGGGAGGCAATAACAGCTATGACCAGTATCGAGGTGATGATGAGAAGGGATAAAAACGTGGGAACATGAAAGATACCGGACAGGAGCATCTTCGTACCCAGAAAGACCAACACCGCCGCCAAGCCGTAATGCAGGTAATAGAGGCGATTAGCGAAGCCTTCAAGGGCAAAGTACATGGAGCGCAAGCCCATGATGGCGAACATGTTAGAGGTATAGACGATGAACGGATCGGTGGTTATTGCCAACACCGCAGGAATTGAGTCTACAGCAAAAATGATGTCGGTGGTCTCAACGGCGACGAGCACGGCCAGCAGCGGAGTGGCCAGGCGGCGCCCGTTCTCCACTGTGAAGAACTTGTCACCGTTGTACTGATGGCTCATCGGCAGGAAGCGGCGTAGTAATCTAAGAACTGGATTGGCCTCCGGGTGAGGATCTCCCTCTTTTTTCATCCCCATGCGGATGCCGGTGAAGACAAGGAAGGCGCCGAAGACGTAGATTATCCAACTGAAATTATTGATCAGGGCAATGCCGCCGAAGATGAAAGCGGCACGCATTAGTATTGCTCCGACAATACCCCAGAAAAGAACCCGATGACGGTACTCTCGTGGCACGCAAAAGTAGGTAAAGAGCATCAAAAAAACGAATAGGTTATCAACGGAAAGGGATTCCTCAACGATATAGGCGCTGAAGAAATCAACGGCATGCGATGACCCTGCGAATACCCATATGCCGATGCCAAAGAGCACTGCTAGACTGACCCACAAAGCCACCCAGCCGAGGGCTTCCTTCAGTTTGATGACATGAGCATGGCGGTGAAAAACGAAGAGATCCAGCGCCAGCATGATGATTAGGAAGACGTTGAATAGAATCCAAGGCCAGATGCCGATGTCCAACTCAGTATCCTTTGCCGCCTATAACGGCCATAAAATAATCTATCGAGCCCTGATTGTCTCCAATCTATCGAGGCCGCAGTGGTCCTTGTGGTGCTTGAACTTAGTAGTCATATGAGCTATAATACGTGCATTATGTTGCGTATATATTAGCACGCCATCAATTATGCGGTCAAGGTCAGTAAAAGAGGTAATTATGGTATGACGCCTAAGGAGTGGACATTCCTTACTAATCATGGACGCATTTTGGTCTATGTTGCTATGCATCCCAGAACCACTACTCAGCAGCTTGCAGAGAAAGCGGGATTAAGCATAAGAGCAGTGCAACACATCATTACCGATTTAGAGACAGCTGGATATATCGAAAGGCACAAAGAAGGCAGGCGTAACAGCTATGTAGTCCACCCTGAGATCCCGATGCGACATCGTTTGGAACAAGAGCACACGGTCGGTGATGTGTTGCATGCTTTGGGGTATGGCAAGTTGAAAGAGACTACTTAGGCTTACCAGCAGGCATCATCTGGAGATAGTGGACTTGGAGAGACTGGATACGAAGCTTTTTATGAGGGAGGTTTGAAATGGAACTCTGGTTGCTCACGTTCATACCCCCACTGCTACTAATGCTCTACGCGCAGTGGAAGGTTTCATCCACCTTCGGCAAGTATTCCAAGGTGGTTAATGACCGCAACATGACCGGGCTGGTGGCAGCCCGCTGGCTACTCGACCAAAACAATCTGCAGAACGTGCAGGTGGAGATCACCAAGGGCAAACTGTCCGACCACTATGATCCTCGCGTCCGCGTCCTGCGCCTGTCGCCTGATGTGGCCAACAAGCCCTCAGTAGCCGCTCTCGGCATCGTTGCCCATGAGGTCGGTCATGCCGTTCAGCACGCCAAGGCCTATGCCCCGCTGCAGCTCAGGAACGCCCTGGCGCCGGTGGCCAGCATCGGCTCTAACTTCGGCTGGATCCTGGTCTTCGCCGGGCTGATTCTTTACAGCATGGGCACTGCCTTCGGGCTTAATCTTGCCTGGTTCGGCGTGGCTCTCTTTGGCGTTGCTGTGTTCTTCACCCTGATTACCCTGCCGGTGGAGTTCGACGCTTCAGCCCGGGCCAAGGCGATGCTGAGGTCCACCGGGTTAGCCTCGGTCTCGGAGACTTCCGGTGCTTCGGCCGTTCTTTCGGCTGCCGCACTGACCTATGTAGCCGCCCTTCTGGCTGCGGTGGGGCAGCTTTTATACTATGTCTTGCTCCTGATGGGCGGGCGCCGGGATTAAACGACGGACATTCGAGCTTTGAGGGGTGAATGGTTGCACCTTCGATTGGGAATAAATTAGCAAAAAACCATCTGAGAGGTGCTGTGTAATGTGATCGATCTCAGAGCTGCCCCAGATGTCGTGTCGTTGACCTATTTGATGGTAGTGACGAGTATGGTCCTTATTACAGCTTGTATCCAGTGTGGTTACATGGGTTATATTGACAAACCACTCTCGATAGAAGTAGCCAAAGCCGAACAGTTAAAACGCCGAGCTAGGCGCTATTGATCAAAGATCAACATGGGAGGCAGTTCAAAAGTATGCCTCCCATCAAATCTTAGATTAATCTTTTTGTGTTGATGATGAGATGTTGGAGTGAGTTGGTGGCCGATTCGATCCGATTGCTTGCGACTCTACCTCTACTAGTCTTGTTCTGAAAAAATGCGGTAGGTATCCATTGACCACTACCACAGCGAAATATTGCAGCACAGGCAACATCAAATTTATACCTGCGACTGCCGCATAGAGCCCTATTTACAAGCTCATTCTTCAGAACACTTAATGACGTTTTGTACACGCTGTTCCCAGGTCGGCGTGTAGAACCTTCTGATCTATCAACATAACCAGAGTCATCCAGACACCAGAAGGGGAGCTTCAAGCTCCCCTTTTTTTATTTTCTGATTATTAATTCTCCCCGGGGGAGGGGTGTGAATACAGCTATTTCTTAAGGATGAACAAAGTGACTTTTTGTTTGACAATGAAGCTGGAAAAACACGCAAAAACGCACCTTAACAACTGAACAAAAAACCTTGACCTGAACGCTTGCCCGAAAGGGGGAAAGCGTGAGTTCAAGCGTAACAGTAGCGGGGGAACAGAACCGGCCTGGGGGCTTCTGTAGCCGGTGTCACAGGGTTTGGGTACTCAAAGAAAGGCAAGGCGTTTGCCGATGGTGCGGAAAGGTCGCCACCTGTCAGACCACTAAAACAAGCGCCTTGCGTAGCTTCAAGTCTAATCGAACCCCAATTCCAAAGCAAGCCGATGCTTTCGGCAATGGTTATGACCATCTTTCCGGCAACTGGCTTACCTTCTATTCCATCGCCTCGAAGTTCAGCCACAAGGCCAAGCCGGACGAGCGTGATGACCTTCTCCACGACATCATCATCACCCTCGCCGATGTCGAGCGGAATAACGGCCATCATCCGTTCACCGAAGCGGCCATGTATCGCATCGCCAGCCGCACCCAAGCTCTCTACTGGCGGAAACGTTACCGGATAGACAACGGCCTAACCTGCGGGGACTGTAGCAAAGCACAGCGGCAGAAGTGTAAAGAGAACTGGCTGTTTTCGGCCTGCCCCAAAGCGGTCAAGCTCGAAAGCCTGAATAAGCCCGTCATAGACGACGAAGGCAACACTACCGAACTCGGCGATCTGATTGCCGATGACAGGGCTTTGGACCTCGATGCCTGGCTGGATGCCAATACCTTCTTACTCCAATGCCCCGACAGGCTAATCGCCATTGCCGAAAAGCGGCGTGACGGGTTGCCTTTGGACGAAACGGAACGGCGGTATATCAACCGCTTTCGGAAACGGGAACAAAAAAAGCTGTTTTCAGATGTCCCGTTTTCGCCTGTTTTCGCAACTAATACAGTGGGAGCTTCGGCTATGCCAGCGAATTGCGGGTAGCCGGTAGCTTACTACTAGAGCGAAGCCGATGGAGTTGCCCACCTATCGGATAGCAAGAGGGGGTCGGACAATCGAACAACTGAATATCGAGGGCAAGCGTTCAGGTCAGGGCTTTTTAGCGCACAAGGCGGTACTGGTAAGCGCCTTATCGAGAACACTCGCCGAAAGGGCGATGCTTCTTGACCTCACTATCGGGCGGAAAGGCTTTCTCACCTACCTTAAGTCTTTAGGCGGGTCTAACATCGTGAAAATCGTCCCGTCTAACGGCGATGCCAGCGTATCGCGGGTCGCCGGAAAATGCCTCAAGGTGGTCTGCGGAAGTAACACCAGTTACCTCGAACACATGGCCTGGGTCGGCGACAAGACACCCCTTACCCTATGCGACATAAGGGTAAGCCCCTCGAACTCGGTCAGCCCCAACCTCGGCGCGACGGAGCTATCGGACGCCCTTTCAAGGGTGCTGCCCTTCACCTCGGATGAGACCGCCCGCCCCATTCTCCAGAGCGTTCTCTTTCGGGTGAAAGACGGCAAGCTCACCCTAGTGAGTGCCGACGGCTACCGACTCGCCATGATGAGACTACCCTTCGACGGGGATGAGGGACAGGTGCTCGTAAGCCGCGATGACCTTAAAGGCGTCACCGGCGCTCTCAGGCGGGCGCGGCGGGTAAGACTGTCGCTGGAAAAGAACGGCGACAAAGACCCGATGAGCCTAGTCCTCGACACGGAGCTAATCCGCTACACGTGGCGGGGATGCGGCGGGAACTTCCCGGACTACGAGAAGCTCATACCCGCCGACACCGGCATCCGCGCCAGCTTCGACACCAATGAAGCAATAAAGGCGGTTAGCTCGCTCAAGGTCGTCGCCAACGTCAAAGCCTACGCCTTAGACCTCACCATCGGGGACGGCAAGGTGGTCGTCGGCAACACCGACGATAAGGGGACGGCTGAAATACCCGCCGATACCACCGGCGAGCCTATCAAGATACGGCTTGACGGCGGATACCTCGCCGAAGCTCTGAGGGCTTGTGGCGGGATGGTGGAGCTTAAGGTCAAGGACGCAAGGTCGCCGATGCTTTTCACCGCGCCGGACTATGAGTTGGTGGTCATGCCGATGCTTCTACCGGAAGTCAAGAAGCCAACGGACACGACCAAGACCGCCGAACCCGCTAAGGCCGAAGCAAGCCAGCCGGTCGAACCCGTCGAGCCGAAGGTCGAGACAGCCGAGGCAGTTACGCCGGAAGTACCAACCGAGCCAGTACCCGCCGAGGAAGTCGCCCAAGCCGTCGCCGAGGCCGAGGCCATCACGAAAGCCGAGAAGCCGAAGGCCAAGAAGCACATTAAGGCGAAAGAACCAGTCGCCGTAGCCTGAAAAACCTGAACTGAAACGCTTGAACTCGCAAAACAGCCGCACATGAAGGGGCCTAGTGCCCCTTTTTGTGCTTTCTTTTTGTAAGGGGGATGTCCTGCCCCATAGCGGCGGGAACATCCCCTTTCGTTTTGGCTGAAAACCGGGCAAGACCAATGACGAAAGGAGAAAACGGGCGCTAAAGGAAGGGGGTGATAAACATGGAAGCACTACTGGTAATCAATCCGACTGTCCCGCTTGGCCAAGTGGTGGCCACCCGGGGAGTTTTTGCCCTGGCCGGTGAGAAGCCCGAGTTTACCGAATTCATGCGCCGTTCCTTGAACCGCCATGCTAAAGGTGATTGGGGCGACCTCGACGAAGCCGATAAGAAGGAGAACGAGCTAAGCCTTAAAAATGGCTTCAGGCTGTTTTCAGCATACACGGCCGCGGGGTTGCCCAAAATCTGGGTCATCACCGAGGCCGACCGGTCAGCGACGACGATCCTGTTTCCGGACGAATACTAGCCCAATAGCCCCTGTCCGCCGGCACAGGGTCATCAATCGCCAGCGAATATGAAGGGCTAACGTGCCCGAATGGAGGTGTAACCTTGCCTATCAGATGGAGCGCTCTTAAAGTTAGCGAGGCGATGGATATGGTCGAAGAATTAATTGATCAGGCCGCCGAGCCATTGGAACAGGCCAGGCTTGTGGCGATCGCAGCTAGAGGAATCGCTGATATTCCGCAATACGTCGATGAACGCCTAGTACATCTAATCAGCAGCATCGGACGCATCGACCACATAAGAAGCTCGATAAAAGCTGTCCGGGAGTCTTTGCCTAATGGCGCCGTAGCAGAAGAACAACACCGGATCAAATGCGGCGACCAGCTCGCCCTGGTGGCTTGAATCCGGACATTCTTATTCAAAAGGGGAGTTGGTGCTCGCACAACTCCCCTTTTTTGGTAACAATTAGTCTGAGATATTTGCCGCCTCGTGGTCCGTAGACATATTACTTAACCTCGACACGGAAACCTTGTGATGTCATTACTGAAAGTGCGATAAACGCCATGATTGCTTAGGGTGCCGGGTTGGTCTACAATGGGCGCTAATTGCCGAGACGTAATACCGACTGAATAGGAATCAGGGAAGATGCCGCGAATCTTCGACAACATCGAGCAAAGCCTTCTACCCGCGATAAAAGAGACTCTCGCTGTATCAGAAAAAGCCGACTTTTGTGTCGGCTTTTTCAATCTGCGTGGCTGGAGCAAGATCCAAGATGGAATCGACACTTGGGAAGGCGGTGAGGGACATTGCTGCAGGCTGCTAATTGGAATGCAGAAACTCGCCGATGACGAACTCGCAGAGTCATTAAGCATTTCACAATCCGGAAAAACCGTCGATGCCCCTTCATTGAAACGCCTTCAACGGCAGTTAGCCGATAGTTTCCGGAAACAGCTGATCATGGGAGCCCCGAACAATCACGATGAACAATCGCTACGAAGGTTAGTCACCCACTTAAAGAAAAAACAACTGTCGGTGAAATTGTTTTTAAAGCACCCTTTACATGCCAAACTTTATCTCCTTCACCGCCATGATCTTAACAATCCGATCACCGGTTTCCTCGGAAGCAGCAACCTCACTCTCGCGGGGTTAGCCAATCAAGGGGAATTAAACGTTGATGTCCTTGAGCATGATGCCTGCAACAAATTAGCCAAATGGTTCAACGATCGTTGGAACGACAATTGGTGCTTCGACATTACCGAAGAACTTATCGATATCATCGAGAACAGTTGGGCAAGACCGGAGCCACTGCCACCTTTCTACGTGTACCTCAAAATGGCATATCATCTAGCCCAGGAGGCCCGCTCAGGCTTGGACGAATTCAAGCTACCGGCCATTTTCCAAGGGCGCCTTCTTGCCTTCCAGACAAACGCGGTAAAAATCGCAGCCCACCACATTAATAAGCGCGGCGGTGTGTTAATCGGCGATGTTGTCGGCCTGGGTAAAACCCTTATGGCCAGCGCCGTGGCGAAGCTCCTGGAAGATGACCTTAATCTTGAAACCTTGATCATCTGCCCAAAAAACTTAGTCAAGATGTGGCAGGGTTATGTCCATCACTACCAACTCAGAGCGAAGGTGTTATCGGTTAGTAGGGTAATGAACGACCTTCCCGAAGAGCGGCGGTATCGCATCGTGGTCATCGATGAAAGCCAGAACTTGAGAAACCGCGAGGGGAAAAAGTACCGGGTAATCCAGGAATACATCAAACGTAACGACAGCAAGTGCATCCTACTGTCTGCGACTCCTTACAACAAGACCTATCTTGATCTGGCTTCACAACTTCAATTATTCGTGCCGCCCGATGTTGACTTGGGCATTCGCCCTGAGCGATACATTAAAGACATTGGAGAAGTTGAGTTCATCCGCCGTCATCAAGCGCTCATAAGATCGCTGGCTGCCTTCGAAAAGAGCGAATACGCGGATGACTGGCGCGACCTTATGCGTCTTTACATGGTCCGTCGCACCCGGACTTTCATCAAAGAGAACTACGCTTACACCGACGAATCCACTGGCCGGAAATACCTGGTTTTTGAAGATGGCCGCCGATACTATTTCCCTGATCGAATCCCAAAGAAGGTCCAATTCAGGTTCAACGAGAACGATGCGAAAGATCCCTATGCTCGTCTTTACTCCGATAAAGTTGTCGCCATTATCAATCATCTCTCACTTCCACGTTATGGGCTAGGAAACTATATCTCAAGTAATGCGCAGGCTTCTGCAAGCCGCGACGAGGCCAAACAGTTAGACAACCTTTGCAAAGCCGGCAAACGGCTCATGGGGTTTTGCCGCACCAACCTCTTCAAGCGTCTTGAAAGTAGCGGGCAATCGTTTCTTCTATCATTAGACCGGCATATCATCCGTAATTTTGTTTATTCTTACGCCATCGAACACAACCTGCCACTACCAATCGGCATTCAGGGCGCAGAGCTACTAATGGAGAGTGTAAACGACGAGGAACCGGACATCGCAAACGAGGCTCAAACCGCTTTCGATTTTGAAGAGGACGGCGATAGCGCCGAGAACGAGCAGGTTCAAGAAGAAAGGTATCATCCCTATTCCGAGGAGTGGTACGTGGCCACAGCGAAGGCTGTCTACGAAGTATATAGGCATTCGAAGCAGAAACGATTCAAATGGCTAAAGCCAGCCCTGTTCACCAATTCGCTTAAACAGGAACTCCTGACCGATTCCCGATCCCTGATCGCTCTCATGCAGGAGTTTGGCGAATGGAACCCCGACCGAGACACCAAGCTTTCGTCTTTGATCAAATTAGTCGGAGTCGACCATCCACAAGAAAAGGTTCTAATATTCACCCAGTTTGCTGATACGGTCCGATATTTGTCCCAGGAGCTAAAGAGAAACGGCATTGGTCAACTCGTCGGTGTTACAGGTCAGTCGGAAGACCCCACTGAACTTGCTTGGCGTTTTTCACCTGTCAGCAATGAAAAACCCGTTAAGCCTTCCGATGAGCTTCGAGTCCTAATTGCCACCGATGTTCTCTCTGAAGGCCAGAACCTTCAGGATTCGGCGATCGTAGTCAATTACGACCTGCCTTGGGCGTTAGTCCGCCTGATACAACGCGTCGGCCGTGTCGACCGCATTGGACAGAAAGCTGAGGAGATCCGTTGTTATTCGTTCCTTCCTGCAGATGGACTTGAAAGGATTATTCGTTTACGAGCAAAGGTGAAGCAGCGGCTTCAAGAGAACAGCGAAGTAGTCGGTTCCGACGAACTCTTCTTCGAGGATGATTTCAACCAGAAGACTCTACAACATTTCTACACAGAAAAGTCTGGGATACTTGATGCAGAGCCGGACACCGAAGTTGACTTGTCATCCTACGCCTATCAAATATGGCACAACGCTACCAGAGACAACGTGGAGCTGGCTAAAAAAGTGAAAGCCCTGCCTGATGTCGTATTTGCCACAAAAAAACATGTCGGAAGTACTCGTTCACCGGAAGGGGTTTTGGTCTACGCCAAGACTGCAGAAGGGAATGACTCGCTAGTATGGGTCAATAAAAAGGGCGAAAGTGTAACACAATCGCAAGTCGCCATCCTTAAAGCCGCAGAGTGTGAATTGGCAACTCCAGCGCAACAACGCTATGAAAGTCACCACGAGTTGGTACTCCGAGGCCTGGAGCATATCTTTGAGCAGGACAAGGCTACCGGAGGACAACTCGGCCGCCCGTCGGGAGCCCGGTACAGGACCTACGAGCGTCTGAAAACCTATTACGGTGACCTGAAAAAGAACAAGCCGCTGTTTGCTACCGATGATTTATCACGAACAATCGATGACATCTACAAATATCCCCTGCGCCCAATAGCTACAGATGCTCTGAACCGGCAGTTGAAAACGGGCGTTTCTGAAGAAACCTTTGCTAACATGGTGATTGACCTACGCAAAGAAGGCCGTCTCAGTCTTAAAGAGGAAGAAATCGAGACACAGGAACCTCGCATCATCTGCTCTTTGGGTTTATTTACTGAAGGATCGGGAGAGTAAAAATGGGTTTAAATCTAAATCACGCTCGCGATCTTTTGCAGGATTTCGATTTTCCCAGGTTGTTTATCGAAGAGCTTGGATGGGCCAACCCTTCCAGCCGGCAAGCAATCTCTATGGATTATCAAGGAGAGCCTTTCTCGCGCAGGCAGATTGCACAACTGGCAGGTGTCGCCGTTTTTGAGATAACTGCGCCCAATGGAAGAATCCCGGATGGTAAAACCCAGGCGGCTTTGCACAAACAGGTATCCGCCCACCACCATGAGAATCTTTTGATTTTTATCGATGGTCAGCGTACCCAGAGCCTATGGTATTGGGTAAAGCGAGATGGCAAACATCTATTCCCTCGATTTCACCTTTACGTGAAAGGCCAGCCCGGCGACCTGTTCCTGAGTAATTTAAACAGCATGGTTGTGGATATTTCCGAGCTCGACGATCATGGTGATATCGGCGTCGTAGAGATTGTCACCAGGTTGAAGAAAGCGCTTGACGTTGAGCGCGTGACCAAGAAATTCTACGTCGAATTCGATTCCCAACGCCTGGAATTCACAGACCTCATTCAAGGCATTGACGATGAGCGCGACCGGCACTGGTACGCCTCGGTTCTGCTCAACCGCTTGATGTTCATTTACTTCCTTCAGCGCAAGTCTTTCATAGACAACGGGAACACCGTGTACCTGCAGCAGCATCTCGCGGCTAGTCAGGCTCGCGGTACAAACCTTTATTACACCCAATTTCTCAAAGTCCTCTTTTTCGAGGGCTTCGCGAAGCCCGAAGACAAGCGCACTCATGAGGCAAAAGCGCTGCTCGGCAAAGTGCGTTATCTAAATGGCGGTTTGTTTCTTCCTCACAACGTTGAGGAAAATTTGAAATATCATATCGACGTCCCAGATGTGGCATTCGAGAACCTGTTTAATCTCTTTGCTTCCTACAGCTGGAACCTGAATGACACTCCCAGCGGCAACGACAAAGAGATTAATCCCGATGTTCTGGGTTATATTTTTGAAAAGTACATCAACCAGAAAGCCTTCGGGGCATACTACACGCGCACCGAAATTACCGAATATCTGTGCGAGCAAACGGTTTACCGGCTGGTCCTTGAGCAAGTAAATACTGCTGGTATTCCAGGCGTCCTACCATACAGGAGGTTCGAAAGCGTCCCTAGCTTACTGATGGGTCTAGACGCTCCATTATGCCGGCAATTGTTGTTTGATGTGCTGCCGAAACTCAAGCTTCTCGACCCGGCTTGCGGCTCGGGAGCTTTCCTGGTTGCCGCCATGAAGACGTTAATAAATCTCTATACCGGTATTATTGGCCGTATTGAATTCTTGGGCGACAAAACTTTGACCGAATGGCTGGCGAAAACGCGCTTGGCCCATCCCAGTTTGGCTTATTTCATCAAGCGAAGCATCATCACTGATAATCTGTTCGGTGTGGACATCATGGATGAAGCTACGGAAATCGCCCGCTTGCGCCTGTTCCTGGCTCTGGTGGCTTCCGTTGAAACCGCTGACCATCTAGAGCCGCTGCCCAATATCGACTTCAATGTACTGCCCGGCAATTCCTTGATCGGTTTGCTTAGGATCGACGAAAAAGCCTTCGATAGTCAGGTCAAGCAAGGGCATATGTTCCAGAAAAGCTATCATCAACTGGTTGAGGAAAAGCGTCGCCAGTTGGACATATATCGCCACACCACGAAATACTCGAAGGACCTTCAATCCCTTCGTGACGCAATCAATGAAAGCCGTCGTGACGCGTATAAGTCCCTCAATGACCTGGAATTGAACGAGTTCGGACGGCTGGGTATCAAGTATGAGCAGGCTATTTGGGACGCCAAAACCAAATCCGAGGGCAAGCCAATAAAGCGAGCGGTTCGTATGCCCGATATCGAGGAACTGCATCCTTTCCATTGGGGTTATGAGTTCGATGAGGTGATGAATACCCGCGGTGGTTTTGATGCCATCATCACAAATCCGCCCTGGGAGATTTTCAAACCCAACGCCAAGGAGTTTTTCGAGGAATATTCAGACTTGGTCACTAAAAAGAAGATGACCATCAAGGAGTTCGAGAAGGAGCAGGCCAAATTGCTGCAGGATCCGGATATTCGATCCGCTTGGCTGAAATACCTCAGCGGTTTTCCGCACGTCAGTGCTTTCTATCGTTCGGCGGAGCAGTTTAAGAATCAGATCAGCATCGTGGACGGCAAGAAAACCGGAACAGACATCAACCTATATAAGCTTTTCGTAGAGCAGTGCTTTAATCTACTTCGAAAGGGTGGATACTGCGGTATCGTTATCCCGAGCGGCATATATACTGACTTGGGGACGAAACAACTGCGCGAAATGCTCTTTGGACAGACTTCGGTGACTGGTTTGTTTGGTTTTGAAAACCGAAAAGAAATATTCGAAGGGGTTCATCGGAGCTTTAAGTTCGTAGTTTTGACCTTCGAAAAAGGAAACACTACGTCAAGTTTTCCGGCAGCATTCATGCGTCACGATGTCGAAGAGCTTGAGCGTTTTCCTCAGGAGAATGGGATAGAAATTTCTGTTGGTCTCATCCGTCGTCTCTCACCCGATTCCTTGTCCGTTATGGAATTTAAAAGCGAGATGGATGTACGTATTGCGGAAAAAATGCTCAAATTTCCATTAATTGGCGAGGAAATTCCTGGCAAATTGAACTTGAAGCTGAGTGCTGAATTCCACATGACAAACGATAGTTATTTGTTTAAGACCCAAAAGAGGGCAAAATGTCTTACGTTATTTGAGGGAAAAATGATGTGGCAATTCGAGCATCAACTCGAAGAACCACGTTATTGGGTCGACGAAAATGAGGGTCGCATTGCCATTCTTGGAAAAAACAAAGATTATGGTCAGAGCCTAGATTATCAACAATACAGGCTCGCGTATCGGTCAATTGCGTCAAGTACGAATGAACGATCTTTCGTATGCACGATCATTCCAAGAAACGTTTTCGCAGGTCATTCTCTAAATGTATCGAGGAATAACCTCAGTTCTACTCAGTTGTTGTATGCGGCAGCACTGCTCAATAGCTTTGTTTTCGATTACTCAATACGGCAGAAAATCTCTGCCAACCTAACCCTATTTTTTATCTATCAATCATCCATGCCTCGGATACCCGAAGCCGACCCCGCTTATGTGGCTGTAGTGAAATTGGCAGCTCAGTTGACCTGTACAACGCCCGAATTCGATGAATTAGCAAAAGAAGCCGGTTTAAAAGGGTATCAGGATGGCGTAACCGAGCCCAATAAGCGTGCAAAGATACGCTCTGAACTCGATGCCATGATAGCCCGCCTTTACGATTTAACCGAGGAAGAATTTGCTCACGTTCTTTCCACATTCCCACTAGTGCCAGAAAAAACTAGGAAAGCTGCTTTGGAGGCTTATAAAGCGCTTATCCCGAAATCCGCTGATGTTCAGTTGGTTGCCGAAATTGTCGCCGATGAAAACCTTCATCTAGAACACAAGTCTTCGGCTCGTTGGGACCTGAAACAAAATCGCATCAACAAAGAATTAGAACATGAAATTGTAAAAACGTGTGCGGCATTTATGAATTCTGAGGGAGGGGTTTTATTTGTAGGCGTCAATGACCAACACGAGGTCTTAGGATTGGATGCAGACTACAGGACGCTTAACAAACCTAATCGCGATGGCTTTCAAAACTGGTTGATGACACTATTATTAAACGATTTTGGGAAAGAAGCTGCCCCGTTAATACAGTGTAGTTTCCCGGTTTCTCAAGATAAGGAAATATGCCGAGTGATGGCAAATCCATCTCCCAAGCCAGTATATGTTAAAAAGGATAGTGCAGAACATTTATATATCAGGGTCGGCAATTCCACACGTTTATTGACTACCAGAGAGGCTGTCGAATACTGCAGGCAACATTGGTCAAAACTCATGGTTCAATAATTAAACAATGAGGGGCTGAACATGGGACTTGAGTTCGAACAAGATGCCATATGTCTCAGTGGACTTACTGGTTCTAAATTGAAATGTGAAGTACTTGGGCAATATTACCCTTTTTGGTGGGGAATAACCTCTGGCGGTCCAGCCGTCGGTCACAAATACTTGACAGGGATTGTCGAGCTCGATGCAGCAACCGGTGAAGTTTTTATCGAAGATACTGGCGAGACTGTATTAGGATCGTCTGGCCACGCACTCGCACTCAAAGCCTCAAATGCCAATGCATATAATCTCAAAATTGTGCTTGTTGAGAAGAATCCCATATGTTTCGATCATTTAAAGAAAGTGATTCAACGACGTTGGAAATCGATAAATACCAACGCAGCTGAAGGATCGATTTCGTCGAACGGTACCGGAGTCTATCTGCTCAACAAATCTTTGGATGATGCTCTTCAAGATATCAGTCATATCAGCCTCGGCAATGCCCTATTCTTTTTCGATCCCTTGAGAAGCGCGGAGTATTCAACGATTGAACAAGTCGCCCGAGCCCGAATAGCTAGTTATTATAGAACTGGCACTGAAATGATCGTGTTTCTTTTTACCTCCGACTGGTTCCTTGGTAGAGGTGATTTCAAAGGATTACCAACTGGATTGGATCCAAACCAGTGGTCAGATGCCGAACAAAAAGCTGTCTTGGAGGCAGACGCGCTTCTCGGCACCGTTCAATGGCGTAACCAGATCCTGAATGCCAACCCGATACATGAAAGAGAGCAGGCATTTGTCGAGTTCTACAGGCAACGACTACATAGGTGGTTTCGGTACGTATTGCCGATGCCGTTTAATCCTAAAACTAATCAAATCTTCCACTTGATTCTTTGTTCAAATTATGAAGTTGGAGTAAGAGCTACCCGCGAATTTTATTGCAACGTTACAGGTAATCCCAAATATACACCTGACAACAAAACTGCCTTTGATAGGTTTCGGAAAGCCCATCCTGATTTGTTTATCGGCTTGAGTGGAACCAAGAGGCCTTCAGAATGGAAGATATTGTGGAGAATCATTACAGAACACGAAGAGGGAATTTGTGATAACCTGTGCAGTGATTTTTCCGACATTGGAGCCACACCCAACGATCGCCAGGGCATGCTGGAATGGCTGGAGCATGTTGGGTACATTCGTAAAATACCAAACAACAATGCTTGGGGGGCACTTGTTCCCTTATACCAGATAAATTGGCCGTATACTACGGACAGGCTTCAGGTCGATCCACCCGCTCAATTCAAGCCCATTTCCCTGAAACTATTATCGATGGAGGATATCAATATAAAGTGACAACAACTCAAATCACAAGTGCTCGCGAGATCACTTCCGGCACAAAAGAGTGGGCGGACTATAACGTCAATTGCGTAAAGGGTTGCCGACACGATTGCCGTTATTGCTACGCGAAGATAATGGCGAAACGATTCGGTAGGACTGATGAAGCAACTTGGAAAGTGATGGTAGTCAACGATTGTGTAGTTGAAGGGAAATACAGGAAATTTCCTGGTCGGGTGATGTTTCCGAGCACCCACGATATCATCGATGATCCAGAAATAAAAAATGCATGTTTCAAAGTAATCACCGAATTACTCAAGTCTGGGAATGACGTTCTTATCACCACTAAGCCGAGCCTGCCTGTAATCCAAGAAATCGTTACGAAATTCGCCGCATTTAGACCTCAACTACAATTCAGGTTCACTATAACATCAATTGAGAATGATCTCTTGTCCTTCTGGGAACCAGGTGCCCCAACATTTACAGAGAGGTTAACAGCATTAAAATGTGCTCATGACGCATCTTTTAGAACCAGCGTATCCGTCGAACCTTTTTTGGATCATGATCCTAGGGAATTAATTGATACTGTCCTTCCTTATGTTACCGAGTCCATCTGGGTGGGGCCAATGAACTACATAGCCCGGATGGGAGTTTCCGAATACGATGAACCACAGTACGCCAGGATTCGGCAGATAATTGTGCGGGAGAACCTCCAGCGTATTTATGATGATTTGAAGGATATTCCCCACATTAGATTCAAAGATAGTATGCGGAATAGACTTAGCATTTCCCAAGGCGTTTCTCCTGTTGCGGAACTCGCCCGGGTATAGCTAACCACGCTCGAAAACGTGCGAAGACGGTACGATCCACCTATTATAACGCATCAAACTCGATCTCAAACACTGGAGTTCTGTCTGTCGTACACCGTAGCCCACCACCGAAGCTAACGTACGGCATCCTCTTTCTTGCCGGTAGATGACCGATTTCCCAGGACATAGCACTGGTTGACATGCTGGCTGATAATCTCTATCCGACCCACATTCTCCAGAACCTGATCCGCCGATCTCTTCTGGATGATAGATTAAGGCGCCTTTCTGGTGGAAGCGCCAGCCGAATCAGCCGGTTTCTGCGAAAAGCCGACAGCCCCGGCGTTAGCTTTTCCGTCCCGGAAATGGCGGAGTTTGTCCCCGTGTTGCTGAAATACGGATTTATCTCGTTACACCCGATGCCCGGCCGCAGCCGCTGCTCCCTTCTGGCGGTCACCGGCGTCAATTTCGAACTCACCTACGACTGCAATTTGAACTGCGCTCACTGCCTGCAGCAAGGCATCCGCCGATTCACCAGAGGGCACCTATCCGCGCAGGCGGTCAAAGGTGCGGTATTTCAAGTTTACCTTGGCGGATTATGTACATCAGGCGTCAATTTCACCGGCGGCGAAGTACTGGGTCACCGGAACGATTTCTTCGAGATTGCCGAATATACCGGGTCGTTGGGGATACCTTATAGGTTGAACACCAACTGCTGGTGGTCCCGAAAATTCGGGCTTGAACTCTCGGGGCGGCGGTTTGAATCTCCGCTCGACCTGGCGCACTACCTCAAATCTATCGGATTAGGGCAATTCGCCTTCAGCTACGATGAACGCATGTTGAATGCCGATCTTTTCGACAATCTGGTTGCGGCAATAAAGCTGTGCGAAATCGCGCGGATTGGCTACCAGATCATCTTTACTGGCGTTGACCCCGCTAAAATCGGGGGCATCATCAACGAACTCCGCAAGGCTGCCGGCTCATTTTTATATTACCTGGTGCCGGTCAGCGCTGAAACGATTGACATCGGCGGGTGCACCAGGGACAACGGCGCCTACGCCTGGCAGTCCAACAAAGCCGATTGCCGGGATAAAGGCTTCTATCACCCGGCATTTTTACATATCAGCCCTGATGGCAAAGTCAGGACGTGCATGTACGCGGTTGGTTCGGCAAACGTCGGTGATATCGCCGAAAATGTCTTTGCCGACCTGATCAACGGTTTCCCCGGTAACGCGACCAGCCGCTGTTTCACGAGCCCAACCAGGAAGCAGGCGGCGTTTAATAACCTTGTTGTGCCTTATCTGGCTTCGTATCGGCCTTTTATCCATGAGTGTACCCGCAATGCCGTACTGGTCAGAACCATCCAGACTCACTTCGATTACCCTGATCTGAGCCTGGCGGAAATTCACTTCCGCATCGGGCGCGATTTGAATCTGGCGCATCGATAGGATGCTTCAACAAACAGACGACGCGGCTGAATTCTATGGCGTTGGGTATTTTCCCGAATTCTCTTACTGGTCAATATACCAGTGAAAAACCGTTCAAACGGCTGTTTCGTTGGCGCTGACAACGGGGGTAGATTGATGCTGCAGACGATTCTTCACGCGGTGATAGAAAAGGAGCTTTAAGATGACAACAAGCAACTGCGCTGAATGTTCCATGCGAAAGAAGGCCGAGGCAAATCCCAAATCCCTGATGAGCCGAATCTGGAGATGGCATACGACATGGTGTCCGGGGTGGAAAGCGTACCGGAAATCCCTGCGGGATCAGACCTGTCAGCCGACGCATCCGGGCGGCTGATTAATAAGCGACGCGCCATTAAACCGCTTTGGCGATGCCAAATCGGCAGACGCTAAAACGAACCATCCGCTGAGCCTGGCTCTTCAACGTTCGGTTTCGGTGTCAGCGATGGTGTTGTTGAAGGATTCCTTGAGCCTGGCGCCGAGCCGGGACATGGCGTCCCTCATCGCTTCATTGGCGACTTTTTCGGCCATCAGTTTAGCCTCCCGGCTGGCTTTTTCAAGTCGGGCGCGGGACTCTTCCTCGGCTTTACGCCGGGCTTCCTCAACAATACCGGCGGCTTCCCGGCGGGCGTCTTCGAAGATACGCTTCACCTCGGCCTTGGCGACTTCGGCTGCTTGTCTTTTGGCCCGCTCATGAGATTCGATTATGAGGTTCTCAGCCCTGTCCTGACTCTCGGCGATGATCCGGACGGCCTCCCTGTCAGCCTTCTCCCTGGCAATCTTAAGATATTCTTCCGCCGCGAAATCAGCGTTCTGCTTCGAGACAGAGGCGTAAGCCGCGATATCCCGGTCTATTTTCTCCCGGCGTTCGGCAACTATCGCCTCGATTTGCGCCTGGGCTTGCTCCCGCGCCTGGCTGAGAATACGCTCCTTCTCTTCCATCGCTTTGGCCACGATATCCACCGAGGCGACGGCGGCTTCCTGGCGGACGGATTCGGCCTGTTCCGCCAGGAAATGGAACATCATCTCCTGATATTCATGCCTGGCCCGGGCGATAATGGGCGCGGTCTCATCGCTGACTTTCTGTCGGATGCGCCCGCCTTCATCTTCAATGAACCGGCTCAGGTTCTGGCTCATCCGGTCAATCACCGAGGTAAGGTTCCCCGCGGAGTTTATCTCTTCTCTTAAATTTTCCATTTCTTTTACCTCGAGGTGCGTTCCAAAACATGTTCTGCGTTAGCCCAGAATATACCAGACAAACCCTCCGGATACCACAATTATTTAGATTCACGCGTGTCTACCGGTCTTAAATATTTTAGACCGGCGCCCGGTTCCGGTCTCAAAGCCAATGGTCCGGCTGGGCTTCTGCCTGTCAATGCGCTAAAATAATAAACTGTTTTACTGGACGTTCATCGAGGCAATCCCGGAAATAAATGATGGTTAAAGGAGAGTCAGTAATGTGCCCTTCGGAGTGTCAGGAAATCGTCCCGCTGGCAGATATTTACGGCAGCAACGTGTTCAACGACACGGTGATGCGCCGGACACTGCCGAAAGAAATCTATAAGTCTTTCAGGCAGACTATCGAGGAAGGCTTGCCCCTGGACGGCCAGGTGGCGGAGGTGGTTGCTTCGGTGATGAAAGACTGGGCAATCGGCAAGGGCGCCACCCACTTCACCCACTGGTTCCAGCCGCTGACCAGCATCACCGCCGAAAAGCATGACTCGTTCATTTCGCCCACCGCCGACGGCCGGGTCATCCTGGAGTTTTCCGGCAAAGAACTGGTTAAGGGTGAACCTGACGCTTCGTCCTTCCCTTCCGGAGGACTGCGCGCCACCTTCGAAGCCCGGGGCTACACCGCCTGGGACTACACCTCTCCAGCCTTCGTCAAGGACGGCACTCTGTACATTCCCACCGCTTTTGCGTCCTACACCGGGGAGGCGCTGGATAAAAAGACGCCGCTCTTGCGTTCCATGGACGCCCTCAACCGCCAGGCGCTGCGGGTGCTGCGGGCCCTGGGCAACACCACCACCAAACGGGTCACCACCACTGTCGGCCCGGAGCAGGAATACTTCCTAATCGATAAAAAGGTGTTCGACCAGCGCGAGGACCTGATCCTGACCGGCCGCACCCTGTTCGGCGCCAAGCCGCCGAAGGGACAGGAGCTCGAAGACCATTACTTCGGGCAGCTCAAGGACAGGATTTCGGCGTTCATGTCGGACCTGGACGTCGAACTGTGGAAACTGGGCGTCGCCGCCAAGACCAAGCACAATGAGGTAGCGCCGGCGCAGCACGAACTGGCGCCGATCTTTTCAACCACCAATATCGCCACCGATCACAACCAGTTGACCATGGAGACGATGAAAAAGGTGGCCCTGCGGCATGGGCTGGTTTGCCTGCTCCATGAGAAACCGTTTGCGGGCATTAACGGCAGCGGTAAACACAACAACTGGTCCATGTCCACCAACGACGGCCAGAACCTGCTCGATCCCGGCAAGGACCCGCATGAGAACCTGCAGTTCCTGGTCTTCCTCTCCGCCGTCATCCAGGCTGTCGACGACTACGCAGACCTGCTGCGGGTAGCGGCCGCCAGCCCGGGCAACGACCACCGGCTTGGCGCCAACGAAGCCCCACCGGCCATAATATCCATGTTCCTCGGCGCTCAATTGACCGATATCCTGGCCCAGATCGAGGCCGGAGGCGCCAGGCGGAGCAAAGCCGGCGGCATGATGCATCTGGGCGCGACGTCCTTGCCGGCCCTGGCCAAAGACACCACCGACCGCAACCGCACCTCGCCGTTCGCCTTCACCGGCAACAAGTTCGAGTTCCGTATGGTCGGTTCTATGCAGTCGATTGCCCAGGCAAACTTTGTCCTTAACACCATCGTCGCCGAGAGCCTGAGCCAGTTCGCCGACCGGCTGGAAAAGGCCGCCGACGCCACTAAGGAAAGCGCCCAGATCATCCTGGACGTCGTCCGCAAGCATAAGCGGATCATCTTCAACGGCAATAACTACGCGGCGGAGTGGGTGACCGAAGCCAAGAAGCGCGGCCTGCCCAATATCGCCAACACCGTGGACGCTATCGCCGCCATCAAGGCCGATAAAAACATCGCCCTGATGGAAAAGCACGGCGTTCTGTCGCGGGTGGAACTGGAGTCGCGCACCGAAATTCAATATGAAATCTACATCAAGACGATCAACATCGAAGGCCAGACGATGGTGGAGATGGCCAGGCGCCTGATATTACCCGCCGTTATTGCCTACCGGGCGGAATTGGCGGCTTCGATCAGCGCCGTAACCGCCATCGAAGGCAACGCCGAGGTCGAAAACGCCCTGTTTGTCCAGGTGAGCCAGACTCTCCGGTCGTTCAGCACTAACCTCTCCAAACTTGAAGAGGCGCTGAAGACGGCCGCCGGACTTCACGGCGACACCCTGGCTCAAGCCGAGGCGTACCGCGACCTGGTGTTCAAAGCTATGGGCGAACTGCGCAAGGACGCCGATTTCCTGGAGACGATGGTGGACGCGGACTTCTGGCCGATGCCCACTTACGCGAAGCTGCTGTTTAATCTCTAACATCTTCATGCCTGCCGGGCGGGTTGCTCCGCCCGGCAGGCATTTCTATTTACGCCGGTTAGATATGCGGCGTTCTTTCAGTGATATCACGGATATGGAACTCCGGATAGCTCTTTTCTGCTGACATGATTATCAAACAAATTTCACCCGCTGAGATTGGGCTGCTAACAGGGTTGAACCGGGTTTTTGCCGAGGCATTTGATGAGGCGGAAACCTATCTCGGGGCGATCCCGAGTGATGAGTACTTGAAGACGCTCTTGGCAAAAGAGTGCTTTATCGCAGTGGTGGCTTTCGATGACGGCCGGGTCATCGGCGGATTGACCGCCTACGAACTGACCAAATCTGAGCAGGAGCGGAGTGAAATCTATATTTATGACCTGGCTGTGTGTTCGGAGTACCGCAGGAAAGGCGTAGCTACCAACCTGATAAAAGAATTGAAATCCATAGCCAAAGACCGGGGAGCCTGGGTGATATTTGTTCAGGCTGACCGAGGCGATATCCCCGCGATCAAACTCTACGAATCGCTAGGGATCAAGGAATCCGTCTATCATTTTGATATCCCAGTTTGATGTGGTCTTATAACCTAATTAAGTAATTCCAGCAACTTCGTCGTGGTGTTCCAGTTCCGGATGGTCATGGATTTGTATGTCGGTGACGCCATGATGGCACTAAGCCGGCTTTTAGTTCGTTGAGAGCTCAGGCGCTGGGAGTAGATCACGCCATCACCCGGCCAGACTTTGTCGACTCCCTCTCGAGGATTGAACAGGGGCATAACCGAGGCCGAATCGATGCCCATTAAAAAGAGAACATCGCTGTGGTATTTTTCAGGCTGCTCACCGAAGCCTCCAGGTTTATTATCAACGATGGCCTGGAGTTGGGGTCGGGTCAGTACCAGGACTTTGACGAGGGCGTCATCGAGTTCGAATCGTTCGGGCAGCCCTTTTTCAAGCTGAACTTTTATTTCATCCGCAGACTTGTCGGATTCAAGAATCACATTACCGCTGGCAATGTAGGTAGAAACGTTAGAAAGCCCCATTTCTTTCAGGCTTGTTCTCAGGCCGGCCATAGGTACGATATTTTTACCGCCGACGTTGATGCCGCGGAGCAGGGCGACATACCTCATAGTGAAATCATACCACCAACCCCGGGTAAATGATGTTGGAAAAATGAAAATGGAGCTGAAGAGACGATATCGAGAACCGAGACCGTCTCCCTCTTCACGTTATCCGGTGGGAAGGGGATCGTGTACTCCACCGTTATTTTATCATCTTCGACCTTGATGTTTTCAACAAACGACCTGAGTATAGCCTTCCGTTCGATGATACCCCTGGTATCCAGAAACTCGCGCAATTGGGCCACGTAGGAGAGCACCTTTTGCGGGTCAAGGAGCTTTGCCCGCTGTAACGTATAATTCTCCTCCATGTCCAGCTTGGTCTGTTTCAATTCCTTGATTCGGTCCTGAAGTTCGGCAATGCGCTCTGCCATTCGGCCGGGATCGATCGCCCGTGTCTCAACGAACTCGTAGAGCCGGTCCAAGCGCTGCCGCCATTCCTCAATCTCCCGGTCGAGGGCTTCCATTTTCTCGGTGTGCTTCTGGCTGGCCTTTCCAAACTCGAGATTTGATTGCTTGATCAGTTCCAGAAGATTCTCGTCAGAAAGAACGAATTTTTTGACCTTGGAAACGATGAAGCTCTCCACTTTCTCTTTGGGCAAATGCTGGCTCTGGCAGGTTTCTTTGCCCTTGCTGTAGGTCGTGCCGCAGACGTAATAATGAAATTGGCCGGACTTGGCGCCGTATCCGATGTAGGCGGCGCCGCACTTCTGACATTTGATCATTCCACTCAGCAAGTAGGTGCTGCCCGTAACTCTGGGGTGGGTGACCTTCGGCGCCCTTGAGGCTAGAATCATCTGGACTTTTTCGAAGTGGGTTTTCTCGATAATCGCCGGCCACGCATCATCCTTGATGACAGGCGGCAGGTTGTTTTTGCCTTTGTGGAACTTGCCCCAGATGAGTCTGCCGACGTAGGCTTCGTTAGTGAGTATTTTGTGCAGACGCTGTTTGCCCCACTTGCCGCCGCAAGGAGCTGATAGTCCTTCGCTGTTGAGTGCTTTGGCGATTTCTTTGAGCCCTTTCCCGTTGGAGATGTCGCTGAATATCCTTTGCACGATTGGACCTTGCTCAGGATGGGGAACAAGGGTATTGCGCTCTTTATCGCCATCCCGGACCTTCATCCTGGAATACCCGTAGGGAGAACGGCTGCAGTTGTAGAAACCCCTCGACGCATTCTCGCGAAGACCTCGAGTAATATCCTGGGCAAGGTTTGAGGAATAGAATTCATCTATGACCTCGATGATACCTTCCATTAGCCGGCCTGTCGGGGTGTCCTCGATCGGTTCGTTAATCGACACTACCTGTACGCCCTGTTTCCTGAGCAAGGACTTGTAGATAATTGAGTCTTCACGGTTCCGGGCGAACCGCGAGAGTTTCCAGACGAGGATCATTTCGAAAGGATGTTGTTTGGCCCGGGCAAGGCTGATCATTTCGCGAAAAGCCGGGCGGGCGGTGCTGCGGCCGCTCTCGGCCTCATCGACGAATTCCTTTATGATCGGGTAACCATGCTTGGAGGCATATTCCCGAAGGGCTTTTAATTGTGCCGTTATGGACAGGTCAACGTCCTGGCGGTCCGAAGATACCCGGGCATACACCACCACTTTCTTAGTTTCGGTCAACATTGTCAGCGTCTCCTGAATTTAGAAACTCCCGAGATACCCTTCTATTTCAACAGGGCATATGCGGTCGAGCTGAGGCTCGAGTTTGTCCCGGTCGGTGCGAAGTATCGCCGTAAGCACCGCCTTCACCGGCTCATCCGAGATAACAAGCGGCCTTGCCAGAGCCAGCAGTTCGATGTCTTCATCATGGCCAAGCGCGATCCGTCCCAAGTGGGGCCTCCCGGTTTTCAATGCCAAGTCAACAATCGAATCGGCGGTGACGCTGCGGCCTTTTCTGGGAAAAAGGCCATTGGCCGAATAGACGTTGGCTTCGGGTTCCTCTTCGTTTGAACAACCCGTCCAGTATGAAACCGACCAGCCGCCGGGATCGTTCGCGGGCTCGTAGAGAGCCGTATAAAGAAATAGCCTCCCCTGGAGGACTTCGCCCATCCGAAGCAGCACCTGGGCGCAGCTCTTGGAGTAGAGGGAGGCCAGGTCGATGACATCAAGGCCGGTTTCATAAACCTTCTTCATGAAATCATCTTTGGGTAAAAGAACCGCAGTGGCGAAGGAATTCGCCGCCATGTGTCGGGCGCTTGTCCTGAGCGGCTCGTAGCTTGAGTCGGTTTCAGAGAAAAGCGTCTCCATCATCTCCCGGATCTCGTGAAGAATGGTGTTCTGAATACCTGAGACAGTGTCGTCTTTTCGGAAATAGATGTTCTTCCGGCTGCCGATGACCTCGTGGTAGCCCCGAAGATTGTGCGGCATCCGTTCGATTTCTTGCAGGTCGATGCCGCAGGCGAAGGCTACAGCTCTAAGCGTCCGCATGTTCAAGGGCAATTTTTTAAGATAGACGCTCCTGAATTCATCGGCCTTTTGCTCTTCGGAAAGAGCCCGCGGATTGCCGTACTTTCTGGCTAAGAGATAGCAGAAGCAGCGGAGATCGCTTGAGATTTTCATCCCTTACGCTCCGGGAAGCAGCTTCTTGCCGGTGGCCTTTTCGTACATCTCGACGATGAAACGCTTCACATCGGTAGTGAGCTCGCCAGACAGGCGGGTGCCCGACTTGTAACGAGGATCGTTCATGACATATCGAAAGGCCATCTCCACCTCCAATTCTTCACTGAGATCGCCTACCGCTTCTTCCAGATACCCGGCGGCCTTCATCAGATCGCGTATGGGCACGTCGTAGACGGGGGCGAGTTTCTTGAGTATCTCGGCGCTGGGCTTGTGTTTGTGCCCCTGCTCGATCTGGGCAAGGTAAGAGCCGGAGACGCCGGACCGGGCCTGGACATCCCGGAGCGATAGGTCCTTCTCTTTTCTGAGGCTTCTTAGGTACTGCCCGAATTCTGCCATAGTTCTACCCTCCTCCGGGAGTATAGCATACAGTGTACAGATTAGCAAACTATTTAGAACACAAATAGAAACAATATGGCGACAGTTCCCGCTTGACGACTTAATGACCGATGTTTATACTACACAGCATACAAAACGCTTGCTAGGGAGAATACAGTGGTCAAGGTGAGGCTCAAGCGACAGGAGTTCGACGTAGCCCTGGTCAAGCGAAACCTGTCTCAGCGCCGTCTTGCCATCAAACTCGGAATGTCTCGCGCGTATCTTTCCCAGATCGTCACCGGCAAGCGGCAGCCCTCAGCCTTCATGAGGGAGCGCCTTCTCGATTTTTTCAAGGGGTATTCTTTTGACGACCTGTTTGCTATCGAAGAAAACGGACAGCAAACAAATGATTGAATACACGCCACAAAACGGGCTCAAGATGCTCGCCAGGATGATCGCCGAAGCCTACATGGAAGAGTTGGCTGAGGAAGCGAGGCAGATAAGAATCGCAAAACAGAAGGAGGCTAATGATGCCAAACGAGGAGACCAGCAGGCGCATCAGGTTGGACAGGGCGAACAAGGACAGTCCAGGCCCAAAGAAAGAGCTTGGCGAGAGCTCGGAAACAGGGTTGGTGAGCGAGACTGACGAAGAAGTCATGGACAGGGGGCTGAGGATACTCGCCCGCATGATAGCACGCTTGTATCTATTGGATCTTGCGAGACTAAAGGATATTGAAATGGAGGAAGAAGGAAATGCCAATCAAAGGAGTCACCGGGGTAATCAGGCTGCCGAGGTTGGGCAAAATCAGGATGGGGCTGCAGAGGGAGTCGAGTGAAGGGTTCTCCTACCCAGTCCCGACCGACTACTTCGTCTGCCCGGACGAGGTGAAGAAAGTCTTCGGTACACGTCCCACCGAGCTTTCGGTCATGCTGCCGACCGAAGACCCTAACCAGTGGGCCGGCCAATACCTTAGATGTTACTCGGCTTACCGCGGCCTTATCTGCCGCGGCGACGGCGAGACGGCGGTGGCCAGGGTGAACACAAAGACGGGACAGATCGCCACCCATGAGGACCTTGAGACCGAGCTCAGGGAGATCGCCTGCGCCCCTAAGTCGTGCCACCATTACGAGACTGGACGTTGTAAGCGGGTGATGAACCTTCAGTTCCTTGTCCCCGACTGCCCCGGCATCGGCGTCTACCAGCTCGACACCGGCTCGTTTCATTCCATCGTCAACGTAAACTCAAGTCTCGACCTGATCAAGAGGGCTTGCGGGCGGCTGTCGATGATCCCGCTGTCGCTCAGGCTTATCGAGAAAGAGGTCGATGTCGAGGGCAAGAAGAAATCGGTCCGGGTTCTATCCTTGACCTCTCCTTCTACGCTCGCCGAGATCCAGAAGCTCGCTCAACTACCGCCGAGTGAGGTGCTGCTCCTGCCGCCGCCCGACAGCGCGGCGCCGGACGATCTTTTCCCAGAAGAAGTTCTTGGTAAAGGCTTTGTGAAGCTCGAAGAGGGCCTCACCGAAAAGGACCTGATCACACTCTGGGACAGGGCCAAGAGCAAGGTCTGGCAGCTCGACATCAGGGAGCACCAACTCAAGGCTTGGTTCGAGAAGAACTGCCATATAAGCGTCTACCTGGACGACTTCAACTGGCCGCTGCCGCCGGCGAAATTCAGCGCCGAAGCCCTGAACCGCTTCCTTAAGGCCGTCGACCGCGACGCCGCTTGCTAATCAACCATGGCCATGAAAGACATGAGCGGTGAAAAGGCCGCTAGCGGAGGCGTGTTCTCCGAGGCCGTGCCGGAGCTTCTGGAAAGTCACCTGAAGCATCTTTTGCAAGAAACCGGCCTCGACCTCGACATCATCCGGGAGCGGAAGTACCGGAGCATCGTGTGCAAAGCCGAGCTGGGAAGGTTCGGCTTTGCCTCGACGCAACAACGGGTGCCTGGCCTTTTAATTCCCTTATGGGGCGTCGATGGGCAGCCGGCCGGCTACCAGTTCCGGTCCGATAACCCTCGCACCAACACCCAGGGTAAGACGGTCAAGTACGAACTGCCGGCCGGTTCGGGAAACCGACTCGACTGCCCGCCGCGATGTCAGAAGTCCCTCGGCAACCCCAAGGTCCCCCTCTGGATCACCGAGGGCTCCAAGAAAGCCGACGCCCTGGCAACACACGGCGCTTGTGCTGTCTCGGTGACCGGAGTTTGGGGCTTCAAGGGCAAGAACGAATTCGGTGGCGTGACCTTCCTGGCCGACTGGGACCACATCGCAGTCAAAGACCGGAAGGTGTTTCTCGCCTTCGACTCGGACATCGTTATCAAAGAGCCGGTTAGGAAGGCGCTTTCGCACATCGCCGAACATCTTCGGCGCAAAGGGGCAAATCTCCAGATCGTCCAGCTACCGCAGCTAGACGGCCAGACGAAGACCGGCATCGATGATTATCTCTTGAAGCACTCCCTTTCTGACGCCGAGGCGCTGGTAGGCGAATTCCGGCTCGATGAAGAGGACAAGGAGCGGTATGTCGCCGGCTTTATCCTCCGCGACGGCACCATCGGCGAGATGGTCGTCGACGACGAAGACCGTTATTTCATGGTCGCTTCGAATGGCACGGTCAAGAAGTCTTATGTGTACGAAACGCCTAAGGCGACCTACCTGCCAACATCGGACCTCCTGGTCGGCCATGTAGTGCACTTCGCGCCGGGAGCATCGCCATACGATTCCCAAGCCAGGCTGTTCGCCGAGATCAGGCGCTTCATCCACTACTACCTCGAGCTGCCGGCGGACTTCGAAGAGATCGCCTCGCTCTACGTTCTCCTCTCCTGGGTCTATGAGTTCGCCCCCTCCATTCCCTACCTTCGGGTGATCGGCGACTGGGGAACCGGCAAGACACGCTTTCTCCAGGTGGTCGGCAGCATTTGTTTCCGGCCGATGTTCGCCTCCGGCGCCACCACGCCGTCGCCGATCTTCCGCATCCTCGAACAGTTCCGGGGGACGCTTGTCCTGGATGAGGCTGATTTCAAAGACTCGACCGCCTGGGCAGAGATGGTGAAGCTACTGAATAACGGCTACCGACCGGGCATGCCGGTGCTTCGGGCCGACAAGGAGAACGGTAAGTGGTTTCCCCGCGGCTACCAGGTGTTCGGGCCCAAGATTCTCTCTACAAGGTTTCCTTTTGGCGACGAAGCCCTGGAGAGCCGCTGCCTGACATCCGAGATGATGCCGCTCACCCGCGACGACATCCCCCGGGTGCTGCCGGCATATTTCGACAAAGAGGTCGGGACCCTGCGCTCAAAGCTCTTGACCTTTCGTCTTCAAAATCTTTGCCGTCTCAGGGGCAAGACCTTCGGCAACGAACTGCTCGAACCGAACCTGCAGCCGCGCCTCCAGGAGATACTAATTCCCATGAAGGCCATGCTTAACGGCGACCACACCATGGCGGAGGCCCTCGGCAGCTTCGTCCACCGGCTGCAGGAATCCCTTTATGCCCGGCGCCGGGAGAGCGACGCCGGACGGGTGCTTGCCGCCATGATCGAGCTTGTCGGAGAGGGCGGCGAGCTAACATCGAGGAGCATCGCCACGCGGGCTAACCGGCTCGACGAAGAGGCGTCCGAGCTGACGGCGGAGCGGGTGGGGCATCTGACCAAGAGGCTCGGGTTTGCCAAGGACCGGGTCGGCAAAGGCCGCCAGAGGCTGATCCGCTGGGAGCCTGAGCGGGCTCAAAGGATCGCCTCGATGTACGGCATGAAACAGGATATCCCCGTATCCCCTGAAAAACCGTCCGCTCCGTCCGAACCGTCCGCTTTAGATACAAATTCGGCGGACGGTTTTGAAGACGGTTTAGTAAACCGTCCGCCGGCTGAAGCTAAATCCCCTGATTTGGCGGACGGTTTGGCTGAACGCCCTACAAACCGTCCGCCAAGCTCCAAAGCTAAGCCCAATCGTGAGGCGGACAGTGCGGACGGTTCGGACGGTTTGGGCGGGGATAAGAGGGATTAATTTCGATACTGATGATAATCAAGAAGAGTCTTCGGTGAGGGTGAAATGAAGAAAAGGCGATCGCTTTACGACTGCAACCATGCCCGGGTGCTGGGGGCTCGCATTTATTGCCGCAGAGGCTACCCGCTGTCCTTCAAGGCGGGAACCGGCAGCCTGGATTTAAAACGCCTCGCCCGCGGCGAACCCCTGGTGCTCGACATCTGCCAGGCCTGCCCTGACTGCGACAATCTGACCCCAACCATTCCCCAGGAGGACCGTGGCTGGCTGAAACCGAAAGGAGGCAAGAAGTGATCGATTTTCTGGGAAGGCTTTATGAAAGCCTGTGGCGCCGGGTCGGCGGCAGGCCGTGGACTGAGATCATCCGCGACGACCAGAAGAAATCGCCGCTCGTCTTCATGCTCATCTTCCTCGGGCTGGGATTACTTCTCGCCAGAGTCGGCGGCAAATACTGGTGGCAGATCCTCTTCGGCTTCTTCCTGGGCATCTTATGCGGACATTTCTGGTGGTAATCATGGAAGAGCGTTTCAACCGGATCAAACGGATGCAGCGGGAACTGGCATACGAGCTTCAGTCCTTCATGGCTGACCTCTTTACCAATGCTGCGGACCCGGCCGTCATCATCGGTTTCGCCCAGAGGCTCGGCATGGACATTTCGGCGGCTGAAAGAGTTATGGCGTCCCCTCAGCCGGCTTTTGACCCCTACCGCATCCTCGGTTGCGACCGGTCCATGCCGCAAGAACAGGTGCGGCGGCGTTACCTGGACCTCCTCCGAAAGGTCCATCCCGACACCGCCGGCATCAAGGGTACCGAGTACCTGACCCAGCTTGTCACCGAGGCTTTCAAGAAAGTTTCCAAAGAAAGGGGGTGGTAGCGATGAAGGACGACAACGCCCTGGAGCTTCTTTCGGAGATCGCACGGTTTGAAGAATCGGTCGACATGGACAAGGACTACCGCATCGGCTGGGGCTGGCGGCAGGTCCGCATCTGGCCGGCGACGCTCTCCCGGCTTTTCAAGGACGGTTACCTCGAAAACGTCTTCCGCTCCAACTCCCATACCGGCTACCGGTTGAGCGAAGTGGGCAAAAGCCTTCTTTCAGCCGAAAACGCGCCGCCCCAGGCGCACCAGGAGCCAAAACTAGCCGGGGCCGATTCTCTTTTCGGGGACATCATCGGCCATGACGGCGTAAAAGAGCTTCTGAGGGCGTCGCTCCTGGCCGAAAAGCCGGTGCACGTCCTTCTGACCGGTCCGCCGGCGCTGGCCAAGACGCTCTTTCTGTGGGACATCGAAAGGGCTGGCGGCGAGAAAGCCATCTGGCTGGTGGGGTCGGCGACATCGAAGGCCGGGCTATGGGACCTGGTGGCCGAGCGGGAGCCGGGGATTCTTCTTATCGACGAGATCGACAAGATGAACGCCGCCGACACCGCGGCCCTTCTAACCATGATGGAGGGCGGGCGGCTCGTTCGGGCTAAAAGAGGCCGCGAGCTCAACCTGAGTAATCCCATTCGAGTGATCGCCGCATCGAACCGCTGCGAAAAACTGTCGCCGGAGCTGAGGTCGCGGTTCGCCATCCGGCAACTCTTTCCTTACGGCCGGGCGGAGTATCTCACTGTGGTGAAGGGCGTGCTGGTGCGATGCGAAGGCTTAAGCCCCGAGCTTGCCGGAGAGATCGCCTGCCGCCTGGACGGCCTCACCCAGAATGTCCGCGACGCCATCAGGGTGGCGCGCCTCGCCCCTCAACTCGGCGTAGAAAAGGCAATCGAGTTACTTTTAGAAGGAGGAACAAAATGAGTTCTGGACGACTCGCCGGACGATGGGGAGGGGGTGACCCCCGGGGGCGAAGAGTCCGGGACATGAGGGCAATTTCGGGTATCTACAGGCGGGTATTTACAGCGGGTATCTACACTGTAGTCACGGCCTGTACGTTCCACAGGATGTTTTATTAACCTTTTACCCGGCGCGGCACCGGTCACAGGAGGCAGGAAGTGTACACATGCAAGATCTGCAACAGAAAATTCAAATCGATTAAGGCCCTCGGCGGTCATACGTCGGGCGCCCACCCGGTGAATAAGGATGAACAGCCCATGAGCGAAGACCAGACCGCCGAACAGGTGGAAGTAAAGGTCGATGAAGAAAGCATCGCCGCCGAGATCCGGGAGTACCTGGGCCAGGGTTACAGCTTCGAGCAACTCACCAAAGACCTTCATTTCAAAGAAAGAACGGTTCGGCAGGAACTGGCCAAGATGATCCCGGCGGCCGACGCCCAATCAAGTGCCCTGCCGGCGACGTACAAACAGAGCGAGGTCATCTCCCCGGAGGCGGTCCTGCGTCGTTACATGGGCGACAGCTACGAAGAGGAGTGCGAACTCCGGGGCATGATGAAGCTCCGGTCGTCGATGCTGCTTGTGATGGAGCTCGCCCAGATCCAAAAGACGCAGGCCGAAGCCGAGGCCAAACGTTTCGAGCCGCTTCTTCGGATGCTGAACGCCTCTCGCGAAGAGCTCGATGCCGCCGCGGCCAGGGCCCGGGGCGCCAGTTCGGAAATGGCCAGGGAAGCAGCCCAAGAGGCGGTTGGCGGTGTTTTGGGCTACATCGAGGAGAAATTGCCCAAAGGACCGCCGCCGAAGACGGTCGATGAGGCTTACGCTAAAAGGATCGACAAGGTGATGGACATGGTGTGGGGCATGATGGAGCAGCAGATGTTCCCGGGCCGGGGCGGTGGCGGCGTGCCGGAAGGCTGGGAAACCGAACAACAGAAAGGAGGCACGTAATGTTTAATCCGGGAATGGCCGGCATCAACCGGCAGCAAATGGAGCAGGCCCAGGAGGTCGGGCGGCATATGGGCATGGAGATCACCAAGCGCCGGAAGGAAGGCCGGCTCGAGGTCAGGTTCTATCTTCTGGACCAAAGCGAGAAACTCGACCTAGGTGAGCCGGTGGACAAGCTCTGCGAGCAGTTGGCCTGGGGTTTTTCCACGATGTTCGGCATCAAGGGCAAGATCATCAATGTGGAATAACTACTTCACCTTGCTTGCTTTCGCTGCGCTCCTGAGGGCTGATTACGAGATGCGAAGACCACCGGTGGAGACGTCTCCTCCGGTGGCTTCTCAATCCCAAACTAAAGGCGTGCTGGCGGATAGACAGAAGGAGTGGGCGACAAAGGCCGTGAAGCGTTACGCCGAGTCCCAGGATAAAAAATGGCGGAAATGGAATCAGGCGATGTTCGAGGTAAAATAAGCCAATTAACGGGGTTGAATCCACTGTTCGTGTAGTTGTTGGCTCACCGCCAATGAAGTGCGAGTTAAAAAGAACGTGACGCTGTGAACACTCCGGCGCTCTTTGACGACCACACGAACCCTTCAGGCTCAAAGCAGTGACGCTAAACTCTGATTTTACTACCCTCTGTTTCACAGAAGTCAGATGGCCGGTTCTATCCTATTATTGGCCTTAGTATTAGAAGCGACAAATACTTGGTAACTCTCATGGTTTTATTACTCCCAAATTCCAGCAGGCTAACACAGCTACATAAATAATCACGAATATATATACAACCAAAGTAACTGCTTCTAAAAATCCGCCCGCTTTTGGGTCGTCTGTTGTGATAAGAACATTTTCGTTTTGAGGTATTACATTTCTCTGAAGCCGTTCAGCGATCTGCCTATAACGATTCTCTACTCTGACTCCATGGGACATGAAGTATATCCAAACCAAACACAAAGCAATCCCTGCGGCGATTAAAATATATATAAACCATGAATCGATATGAACTCTATCAGTGATAACTAATCCAATAACAGCAAGAATTATACTGTTGCCGGTAAGCATAGCTGCGAATCTATGATATATTTGTTCGCTCGCCAACTTCCACATTTCGATCGCTGTATTGAAAGCGATAGTCGCTTTCTGAAATTCCCTTGGTTCAGACGCACCTTCTTCTTGTTCAAATAAGTGAAAAACAATTCTCATGATCCTGCAACCCCCTTTCCTTTAGAATTTGTTAAAATGAGGCGACTTGCGCCAGGGAAACATTTTTCACGCGCGCCACAATCGACTTGCCCAATTATGGACAAAAGCCAACCCATAGGCAAATAGTGTTGCACAAGTCTGAGCTTAGTCAGTAAAATACCCGAAAATGAAATGACCCTAGGATTGCGTAACACTGACAGTGGGGCTGGTTTTTGACGCTCGAAGACTTTGACTATTACGAGGCTCCAGAGGGATACGAGGAAGCACCCCCTCCTCCGGACGGGTACTTCGTCGAGGCTCAGAAGAGAATTAGGAACTTATTCGATGGCGATAGATCCGGCGTATATTACTTGCGTCAACTCCAACTAATGTTTGAAAAGGATTATTTTCACTGGGTCACAAATAATGCTTTGGTCGGTCTCATAAAAATTGGTTACTTAAAGGAACAGAGAGTGTCAGGAGTATCAGGGAGAACGACGAGATATTTCATGCATCGTTCCCATAGGTACCCAATGAGGCAAATAAATAATATTGAATCGTTAATAAACGAATACTCTCAAGATCACATTACCAAAAGTTGCGGTAGAATTGCGGAAGATCTATTCCTCAAAGCGCTATCGTTGAATGGATTCTTGCCTATCGGAATGAAGGTCAAAGAATTTGATGGAAAGAAGTGGGAAGAAACCGGTCACGACCTCGACTTTGTATTTTCGAAAGATGGCATGAATTACGGATGCGAAATCAAAAACACACTAGGTTACATAGACAAGGACGAACTTGATGTTAAGATCAGAATGTGCGGATTCTTTGGGATAAAACCATTATTTATATTAAGGAATTCACCGAAATCGTATATTAATCAAGTACGTATCAAAGGAGGGTATACAATGATATACGAAACACAAATATATGACGTAAGCCAAACAGAATTGGTAGATAAAATAAAAAACCAGTTGGGGTTGCCTGTGGTGTGCTCTAAAGGGATCCCGAGCGGTATCATCAATAGATTTCAGACCTGGCATGATAGAACGAAGGCTGTGGTTTGAAATACGAATTCACACAGAGATGCCTTTTTTAGCTTTGGTTTGGTCAACCCCTATGAATACAATAATGCCTACCAGAGCCTGAGAATTATTTGGAAAGTCAAATGGCTATCCTTCATGTCCTTGCCTTCGGCCTTCTGGATTCAAACAAGTGTGACTTTGATTCTCGGTTGATAAGAGAAAGGCTCATTAAAAAATCGACTTGCGATATAGTATCCAAAGCTAAAATACCCTCACTCTATTGACAGTCCGAATACAGCCTGTATAATCTAAAAACGTAAGCCTCGTGAGCTTGCCGGAAAAACCCGGCTCACGAGGCTCGTTGTTTTTCACGGCAGCTCATAGGCTTCGATAAGGGGTCAGCACTCTGGATCGGCAAGGTTCAGGCTGACCCCTTTGCCTTTCCGGCCAGGGTGCACCCCAAATACTGTCCCGGCCGCGAACGGACCGAGACTAACAAGGAGGTGCCCGTATGGGTAAGTACGCCAGCTGGAACGACCTGGAAAAGAATGTCCCCGTCGCCTATCAGGAGAAAGCCACCCCCGAAGCCTTCCGCACCGGCATGAACGGCATCGCGCCGTCCGGCCTGAAGGTCAAAGAGGGCCGGGTAAGCCACTATCGCGACGGCGTCGACGGCAAGGGTCCGGTCATGGTTAGCGGCTACAAGCGCGCCATGTTCGAATAGCGCCACCTTCGCCTGGCGCCCTCCCCTGGAAGCTTGTTTTAGATCCCTTACCGCCGTCGCGGCGGCGGTGAGGGTGAAAGCCCGAGGGGAGGCGACGCCGGGCTAGCGCGTAAGAATCGATCGAGGGTTATAAGGAGAAAAACGATGTACAACGCACAGCAAGTGAGCGGGCCGTTCGCGCCAGGCCAGGCGGGTCCGATGCAGGTGGCCGGACCTTCGGCCTACTACCCGTCCCAGACCACCGATCCCTTCTCGGGGATGTTTTCCGCCATGATGCCCATGATCATGATGGTGATGATGATGGCTATCATCATGCCCATGATGAAGGGCGTCACGTCCAAGGACTGAACCAAAACGAAAGTGACTACAGGAGGTAGCTAAGAAATGTATCCCGCCCAGCAGTTCAACACCCAGCAGGTCCGGCCGCAGCAGTACCAGTACGGCACCGTCGGCGGCTACTATCCACTTCAGACCACCGACATGACCGGCATGTTCTCGGCGATGATGCCGATGATCATGATGGTGATGATGATGGCCATCCTGATGCCGATGATGAAGGGCATCACTTCAAAGTCCTAGGCGAGCCCGCAAGACAGGAGGAACGAAATTCATGACGAAAGAGAATATCCCGCAGCAGTACCCGGGCTACCCCGGGGCGCGGCCTCCCAAGGGCTGGGTGCCTCCCCTGGGGCAGTCCCTCGCCCTGCTCGGCGTCTACGACAACGAGTCCGGCGCCTGGATGGGTCTGCCGCTCCAGGTCCTCCGGGAAGCCCTGCTTAACGCCGAGGCCATCCACACCGAGGACAGGATCGACGAACGCGACAAGGTCGAGGTGACGGTACCCGACGCATCCGCCCAGGACACGGTCAAGACCGTCGAACTGGAAGTACCGGCCGGCGAGGTCTGGTTCCTGAACCGCCTAAACCTCGTCACCGAGGCCGAAGTATCCGGCAACATCCGCGTCTCGAAGTTCCCGAAGACGGACGCCATCGACAAGAAGTACCTGGCCACCGACCAGGCAGCCGGAAATGACGAAGCCTACGACCTGGCCGAAGCCGGCCAGTTAGGGGCTGATCTCCGGCTTGTCGGCGGCGACAAACTGACGGTGGTCGCCACGGTGACTGCCGCCGGCGGTACCACCGCCGCCCGCAAGGTGATCCTCAGTCCATTCGGCCGCAAGGCCAGGCGGCTAGTCTAAGCGTAGGGAGGCTTCCCATGCCCTATGCGATGGTGCCGCCGGGCTACCGGGCGATACCTCTGGGAATTGCCGGCAGCATTGAAGGATTGGGCGCCTTCGCCTCGCTCGAAGAGAGATCAGACGAAGGCGCTCTTTTCTTAGCCCGGCTCGATTTCGAGGCATTCCCCTCGGCCGAGACTTTGGCGCAGATCGAGCAGGCTTTTACCGATGCCGGCGTCGAGCACTGGCCCGGCTACAGCTTTATCGTCCATGCCGATCCCGATAAACCTGCCGTCTATCTGGCCTGGCAGAAGGGTATGGCCTGGCTGCCGGTTATCGCCGGCATTATCGGCTTCATCGCCCTGCCGCCGCTAGTTGGTACGGTCATCTGGTGGCTCATCCCGGAGGACGTGAAAAACCTCATTTCAAGCCTCATCAACATGGGCATGATGCTTCTGGTCATGTTCATCTTGATGCAGGTGATGAAGCCGCTTACGGCGCCCGCTAAGACCAAGAAACTACCCGAGGCTAAATCGTGACCAGCTATCCCACAGAGTACAACAACTATCAACCGATGTTCTGGCAGGCGGCGTTTTCGGCCGTCATAGGTGTCGCCATGATGATCGCCCTGGGCGCCTGGGCTCTGTCCACGGTGAGAAAAGCCCTGAAGGGCGAGGACGTGGAGTTTCCGCTGTGAGCCAGGCGTCATCGGTTATGGGCGGAATGCTAGGCGACGTCTTCTGGGATTTGCCGCCATGGCTTTATTACAGCCCGGGCTACGACCTCGGCCTTTCCGTCTATGTGGCCAATCCCACGGACGTCGACAAAGAGTATGCCCTCTTAGCCAGGCTGTCGCGGGACACGACTCAGATCAGCGAAGAGGCCCTGCCGGTCTTCGGTTATACCTGGTTCACGGTCGAACCGGGGGATGTCGCCAGGCTTAAAGGCGCTTTACGTTTTTCCGAGACCAACGCGGTTCTTACGCTGCTTCTACACGAGAAAGATTCCGGCGAGGTCATCGATTCGGTGGCCACCGTGCTGGTAGCGACTAGCAGTTCGCCCCTTCCGCCTGCTTGGCCGGGAGCGCCGGTGAACACCGGCTCTTCGGGCTTCGACTTGAGCCAAATGATGGGCATGATATTGCCCGTTTTGATTCTGGGTATGGTGGCATCGGCGATGAAGCACAAAAAGGATGAAACCAAACGGCTAGAACCGGGAAAAGAGCCGGTGAAACAGCTGCCGCCAGGGAGGGGAAGCTGATGCCGGGCGAGTTCTACATCGAGGGCAGCAAAACAAAGGTCTCTCTGAAGGCTATCGAGGCGGCCATCGTCAGCCTCGAGGCGAGGCTGGAGGCGGTGAGAAACCAGACCGACAAGCTGTCCGGTGAGGTGCCTTACATAGGTTTCGCCGTTGCCGACTGGCAAGCCTCTGAAAGCAACCTGATCGTCGTGGGTGGGCCTGGCGCGAAATACAAGCTGCACGACCTTTCGCTCGGCATCCAGAACCTCACCGGGACCCAGGTAACAGTCCGGCTGTACAAGAAGATAAACGGCGCCGAGCGAAGAGTGTACGAGCAGTCTTTCGATGCCGCCGCCGACGGGCCGGGCCTGCCGGTGGTGAACGGAAGTTGGGCGATCCACGACACACTCAGGGTAACGGTCCAGAGCAACGACCCGGCCGACAACGGCAAGGCGGTCGATTACGACTTTCTGCTGGAGGCGATGTAGGTGAGCCTTTTCGTAAGAGCAAAATCGGGAGTATCCAAGCTCTCGGAAATCGAGATCGATGCCGACAAAGACTGGGGCGGCAAGCTCATCCGCAACCTGGGCGGGATCGACTCGCTTATGCAGCCGGGCGACATCATCTACCGCGGCCAGGCCGTCTTCGAACGGCTGCCCATCCAGTACGGCACCGGCTACAACGTCCTCAAGGCGCTTAACCAGGGCGGAGGGCGGCCGGGCTGGCTGGATATCCAGGAACTCATCGCCTACATGACCGGCGCGGTCAACCGGGTTGCCGATCCGCCGCTACTCGTCATCCCGAGACCGTCCATGGTCATTGTGGCCGCCGAAGATCATTCAGGCGGTGCCTTTACAGCCGGGAAGGCGCTTTCTGTTGCGGCGCCGGTTATCACGGTATCGAGCGAAGCCAATGTCGATTTGGCTCAAAGCAGATCTATGACGCTAACAATCCCGGCGCCGGGCATCGGTGTGACAGCACAACTTGTTTAGGAGAGAAATGGAAATGACCGAACGATTCTACATTGAAGACCCAAAGCTGGAAACCAAGTATCGCCGTTTCGAAAAGCTGGGCACCGAACTAAAGTTGCCCGTTTTCAAGACCTTCCTTGAAATGGAGGTCCTGGACCGTGATGGCAAAACCATCCATGCTCACAAGCAGCGGAGTCACTCTTGGAACCGCAACGCCTACAACTTCCTGTTTTCCCAGATGGCTGCCTACGGCCTAACTGGAACCAATTTATTCGAAGCCGGCGCCATATCCCTCAAGTGGACGAACGGCAACATCTACCCCAATAGCTCCGGCTGGGCTCTTAACCAGGTCGCCGGTTTGGATGAAGGCGTTAACGTAAACGACCGCTCAACCAATACCGGGTTTCTGGCCACGGCCGGCGCAACGGACAAAGGCATCATCGTCGGCACCAATAACTTTCCCGAATCGTTCGACGGATACGTATTGGGAGCTCCGATCGGCAATGGCTCGGGAGCGGGCCAGATGGACTATGCCCAATCGGACCTCCACTCGATTACGTATGACGCTCCCACCAAAACCTTCACCGACACTTTAATCCGTTATATCAACAACAACTCCGGCGCGGACATCGGAGTGAACGAGGTCGCCCTGTACGGCAAGGTCAAGTTCACTTCGGCCGGGACAGGCACCATCATGTTTTCCCGCGACCTCCTGGCATCAACCGTCACCGTGCCCAACACCGGCCAGCTCAAAGTGACCTACACCATCCAGCTGGCCTATCCGGCATAAGGAGATGAAATGCGCTACGCCATCATTCCAAAAGGTAAAAGCCTGACCGATATCGAGGTCGAAGCAAAAAAGATCGGCGCCCGGAACCTGAAAAAGGCGGAGGTCATCGGCCAGGTCTTCTGTGAACTGGACCAAGCCCAGGCCGGGAAATTGGCCGCGGTCCCGGGTCTGGTGCTTAAGCCCCTCAAGGAGTACGGCACCAGTCAGATGACCGCCCAGGCACCGTCGGCCGAGAGCATCTCGGATGTCTTCTATTTTCTGCGGAGCTATTTCGCTCCGCCGATCACCGGCACCGGCCTGACTGTGGCGGTGATCGATAGCGGCGTCCGTAAGACCCACCGGTCGCTTCAGGGCAAGGTGGTCTATGAGGCCAACTTCACCGAGTCGCCGACCGCTGCCGATGTCTTCGGCCATGGCACCCAGGTGGCCTTCACCATCGCCGGTGGAATGCACGCACTGGGTGAAAACGCCGGTGTCTCACCCGGCGCCGTCATCATGAACATCAAGGTCATCGGTGACGAGGGCATCGCCTCGGACGAAGCCATTGTTCTGGGCATCGACCGGGTGTGCGACCTGGCCGAGCAGGCAAGAACCTCCGGGCTTTTACCGACCGACGACCTCTATCCCAATGTGATAAACCTCTCCCTCGGCGGTGAGGATGACGGAGATCCCGACAACCCGGTCCGGGTTGCCTGCCGCATGGCAAGCGTCGAATACGGACTCGATGTCGTCGCCGCGGCCGGCAACACCGGCCCCAAGATGACAACAGTGATGCTTCCTGCCTGTGAACCGGAGGTCATCGCCGTAGGGGCGGTGGAAACGTTCGGCGAGCTTCTTGTCTGGGAGAGGTCCTCGCGCGGCCCGACCGTCCAGGGCGAGACCAAGCCGGATTTCGTCATCTGGGGCACCAACCTCGAGATGGCCTCCGATAAAAACGACGAGGACTTCCTGGTGAAGTCGGGAACGAGCTTTGCCGCGCCGATGCTTGCAGGCCTCACCGGTCTTCTCTGGGAAAGCGGCCGCAGGGCTTATGGCGAGGGTTGGCAGTACCGCTGGACGGCGGCCAGGGAGGTCGCGCCTTACTTTTCGACCAAGCCCCAAGATGCGCCACTGGGCAAGGACAATGCCTACGGCTTCGGACTGCCGGCCATGGGCGCCATGCTCGGCCAGGTGATGAGTAACGCTTCACCCAATGCCCAGACAACGGAAATGGTTCAAATGATGACGGCCGTGATGATGATGGCCGGCGTAATGGGAGCGATATAGATGAACAAAGGAATGATTGCAGCCATCGTCATTGAGCTTGTGGGCATCGGCGCCACTGGCGTCGGCATCGGCATCGAGCTGGCAAGTTCTGTCGATTTCGGCCTGGTGGTCACCACCAGCGGCAGCTGCCTCATCGCCATGGGCGGCGTTATCTGGGGCAAGTTCATCTGCATTAACCGAAAGAAGGACTGATGGCCATGGAGAGACTGTTTATCGCATTGGCAGCCCTCTTCGGAGGTATTGTCGCCGCGGCCCTCGGCTGGCTTGAAAGCAAAGAGGCCTTCGACCTGCGGAAGTTCGGCGGCTCTATCGTCCGGTCACTGATCGCCGGGGTGGTGTTGGCTCTTGGCTCAAGCCTTGCCGGTCCGGTCGACATAGCCGCACTCTTTTATGCCTTCCTGGGCGGCGCCGGGGTCGACGTCATCGGCAACAGGCTCTCCGGCAACTTCGGCAACGGCAGTTTCCCTGTGACGCAAAAACCTCCGGAAGATGTTGAGGAGATCTAGATGGCGCAGTACGCAGATATCATCTCCATCGATGCGCCGCCCGAGGCCTCTTCAGGCAGCCGGGTGGATCTTACCATTCGGGTGAAGAATACCTATTCAGCGCCGATCGCCATCAAAGTGGCGGCGACGCTGGAATACGGCTCTCCGCCTTACCCGGGCGCCGTTATCCCGGTGGACTGGGCCAACGTCGATGCAGGGGTTACCTGGCCGTTTTCCGGCTATTTTTACATGCCCGGACAGAAGGTAACTGTTCGCGCTAAAAGCTTCTGGTACGGCGCCGACGGAGTGTGGTATGCCGACGACGAGATGACAAAGACGGCGAGTCTCGCTTCGGTCGAATCCCCAAATATCTCGGACTTTCGCATCGCCGATTTTGCCAAAACATAGGAGGAACACATGGCTCTCAAGAAACTGGAACTCGAACTGAAGCCCTTTACCGCTCAGGGAGAAGGCGCAGTTGCCCTTGCCGAAGACCCGACATTGCCCGGCTGGTATGTCGATCCGGCGACCGGCCAACGCGTCTTTTTCGATCCGGTGGCCGGCAAGTTCTTCACCGCCGCGGGCGGCGTCTACATCCCCCTCGGCTACATGAATCCGGCGCCGAAGCAGGTGGCCGTCGCCCCCGGCGACCGGCTGATGGTGTCCATTTCATTCAAGTACACCGGACCGGCAATCTCCGGCGTCACCGGCTACTACTGCATCGGCACGAACGGGATGTTCGGCTTCGACGAAAAGCTGGTGCAGTTGACGACGTTTTCCATCCCGCAGGTGACCACGCCGCCGTCATATCCCAACGTCACCAACTCCTATATCTTCACCATCCCGTCGAACGTCGACACCAACTGGGACGACATCTACGTGAAAATCTTCGGCGGCACGCCCTCCATCGGCGGCCAGGCGACCACGAATTACCTGTTCGGATATGAGAACGCCCTCCTTGTCGCCGGCATCCAGCCGACGATCTCGGAGTTCAAGATCTCGGACTTCGCCAAGGTGTAGGAGATAGTCGTGGTACTCGATATCGCCTTTGCGCCGATGGCTCTAGCGCCTACCACCTTCAATGCCGGGGACTCCGTCCGGGTGACGGTGTCCTTCAAGTACGTTGTCGGCGTAACGAAGACGGTGAAGCTCTTGGCCGGTCCTTATTCGACCAATCTCTTCGGCAAGCACTTGGTGAACGCCTGTGTCGGCCAGGCCGACCTCTCCCTTCCGGCCAGCTCGACGCCGGCCGAAGGGACCGGCTCGGTCGACTTCCTGCTGGTACCCAAGTCAAGCGGCGGCATCGACGACGGCACCTTCGGCCTTCGCGTTTGGATCGAAGACACGAGCGCCGTAGCCGAACAGGACGCCGTCATCATTGTGGCCGGCAATGCTTCGGGCGGCGACATGCTCTCCGGGATGATGCCGATGCTCATGATGCTTCTTATGATGGGCATGATCTTGCCCATGACGCAAAATCTGGGTGAGGAGTCGGGCTAGTGGGCAAGGCTTACCTGGAACCAGGCGACGTGGCCAGGCTCGAAGACGCGGCGCAGTACCTCCGGGACCGCCTGCTCATCCGGCTCCTGTTTCACCTCGGCTGCCGGGTATCCGAAGCCCTCGCCCTTCGGCTCAAGGACATCGACATTAGACGCGGCACGGTGACCATCGAGCACCTGAAGTCTCGGGTTCATCTATCTTGCCCGGGCTGCGGCTCGCGCCTGGGTAAAGGCCACAGGTTTTGTCCGGGCTGCGGGCAAGGGGTCGAGAAGGCGGTCGCCCAGGAGAAAGAGCATCACCGTTACCGGACGATCCCGGTGGATGAAACGACCTTATCAATGCTCGGGGAGTACATCGGCCGCGGCGGCGCTGTAGAGAGGAACGGCGAAAAGCATCTGTTTGATCTCCGGCGCAACCGCGCCTGGCAGATCGTGAAAGAGTGCGCCGAGCGCGCCCGTCTTCCCCGACTGGTTAACGCCGAAAGTGGGAAGACCCACAACGTCTCTCCCCACCGGCTACGGGACGCCTTCGCCGTTAATGCGGTCAAGGCGGACGACTCCGGCGACGGGCTTCGGCTGCTGCAGGAGCACCTCGGCCACCGAAGCATCGTCACCACGATGAAGTACCGCAAGGTCTCGGGTGAAGAGCAGAAGGAATGGTATCGGAAACTCTGGCAAGGAGGAGAAGCAAATGGGCAGATATGCCAATCATGAAGAGTTCGGGGTGAACGCTCCCGTAAACTACCGCGAGGACACGACAAGCGAGGTCTATCTCGAAGGCATGTCGGCGATCGCGCCGCCTGGTATGAGGCCGAGAAAAAGCCGCGGTGAGAAGTTCGAGGAGAAGACTGACTTCAAGGCCTCAGCCCGTTGGCACCGTAATTTCGATCAGGCCATGTTCGGCGGATCGGATATCGGAGATACAGACTTCGAAAGCCGGCAGATGGGGCTTGAGAGCAAGCGAAACGGTATCAAGCGGATCCCCGGGAGGCGCGGGTGAGCGGTCAGGTAAAGATAACCATCAAGGACAGGGAGTGGATCGCCGCCGTGGCGGCCACCCCCTGGGAATTGACCCAGGGACTGGGCGGGCTACCCGGGCTAGCGGTTGGGACCGGAATGCTCTTTGACCTGGGGACTTCCCGGGCTATCGAGGTGACGACGGCGCCGATGCTTTTCCCGCTGGACATCGCCTTTCTCTCCGGGGACTTCACCATAAAAGAGATCTATCGTGACGTCTCGCCTGGCTACCTGGTTAGTTCGACTTCGCCAGTCCGTTACTTTATTGAGTTGAATGCCGGCGAGCTGGCGGGAAACGAGGTTGGCGACGAGGCCTCGGTAAGCTGGCTTCCGCTCCAGGAATCACCGCCGGCAACTCCGGATTGGCCAAGCACGGTTGCTTTGCTTGGCGGGTCTCTGGCGGCCGGGGTATTTCTGATCGGCTTGTCCCGCCATTTCACCGATTCAGTTATCGGCTCATCCGGTTCCGTCCTGCAATCTGCGGCCGGGAGCCTGCCGACCAAGTGCGAGATCGTCACCCCTCGAAGCTACGACCTGATGAGCTGGGTCGGTGCTCCGGTGCCGGATTACAGCTTTTCCATTGAACCCGAGGCCAAAGAACGCCGCATTGATGAGGTCTTGAAAAAGCTCAAGGATGGCGTCGATACCATCCAGTCCAGTAGTCATTTCCGGAACTTCCTGCTCACCATGTCGAAATTCCACGACTATTCTATCGGCAATCTCATTCTCATTGCGTCCCAGAATCCGAGCGCCACCCGGGTGGCCGGATTCAACACCTGGAAGGACCTCGGCCGGTGGGTCAAGAAGGGCGAGAAGGGCATTGCCATCTTGGCGCCGTGCCTGCCACCAAAGTCATCTTTGAAAGCCGAACCGGTTGATGAACTCGAGTGTAAGAAAGACGACGAGGAAGAGGAGAAACAGGAATTTATGCGGCCGATCTACTTCAAGGTCGTCTATGTCTTCGATCTCAGTCAGACCGAGGGCAAACCGCTGCCCGAATTCGAGGTGCCTGTGCTTACCGGCGAAGCCAACGAGGGGCTTTTCGATGGCATCGTTCATCTTGTAATTGGTGAGGGCGTAACCGTTGGTTTCAACACACGACCGTACGAGGATCCGGCCATAAAGGGTTTCTTCTCCGGCAAGGAAATCTGGGTCAGGCCCGAGGAATCGCGAGCCCAGCAGCTGAAGACGCTGATCCACGAGGTAGCCCACTACTATTCGGAGGGAGTCTTCCACATCCCGAGGCGCGACGCCGAAACTATCGCTGAGAGCGTCGCCTTTGCCGTCGGTGCTCACTTCGGCTTCGATACCGGAACCAGATCTTTCCCCTACGTCGCCATCTGGGCACAGGATAAGAAGGTCCTTGAGCGAAATCTGGCCTCGATCCGCCAGGTGACCACCAGAATCATCGAAGGCCTCGAATCCCTTGCGAAAAAGCCGGCAGGGGTGGCTTAGAGCGCCTCTATGGAGATGGAACTGAGACCGAGCAGGGGTGGCTTCCTCCGGCCGTTCGGCTGCGGCTGGTTTATCCGAGAGTATCTCCTGGGGAACGGGCCGGAGGGTTCGCCCCAGATCGATCTGGAGCGCGGCGCCCCGCAGGCGGATATCAACTACGAATACAAAGAAGCCCTGGCCAGGGCGACGGCCAGGGAGCGGGCGGAGCGAATCATCAGCAGGCAAGTAGTCCGGGGCGTAGATGTCACCGAGGAACATGCCGAGGATATCTATCAGAAGCAGCTCCGGAAGGTGTCAAGGAAGTTTACCCACATGCGGTATCACTCATTCTTGATGTATTTCGGGGTCCTGAAGCGATTGGGATGGGTTGAGGCGACCGAAAGGATGGAACCTTCAGCAATTCAAGACAATTATCCCGATGCTCCGAAACGGACGTATTACCGACTGACCCGGGAAGGGATCTCGGCTAATGACCGGTCTTGGGCAAATCCACTATTCACTTTGTATCCCGAAATCGGACCGAACCACCTGAAAAACAATTGACCACAAAAAGCTATCTCGAACCGCAAGATATTGGCTGCTTGATTAGCGCCGCCAACAATTTACGCGACAGGCTGCTGGCCACCATGTTATTCCATCTTAGCTGCCGGATTTCAGAAGCGTTGGGAATAACGGTCGATGATATTGACCTCAACAACCGGACCGTCACCATCAAGCACTTGAAATCCCGCATCAAGCTGAAATGTCCGACTCGATGGGTGTATTTCGGGGGATGTTGTTTTTTCAGAGCGAGCAGGTTTCTGGAGGATATATTGGCAAAGACGGAATTTTATATCCTGCATAATAACGTATCCCCGAGGCTTCTTGAAGCCTCGGGGATTCTGACCTTGAATATTTTCCTTGGTAACTTGCCCTAATATCCGCCGTGGTGTGAGCCTATCGTAGTATCATAGCCATATACCGGCAACTCATGGTCCCACCATTGCTCCTTTTCTTCGTCCGCAGTTAATCCGTAGCCAAAAGCCTTGTCTGCTTTCCAGAGGAAGTCGTTGAATAGACTTGTTGTACCAATCGTTGATCTCACAATGTTATGAATAGACGCGACATCATTAGTATTGAAGGTGCAGGTGCCCATACATATACCACAGAATGGATAGCCCCACTTTGTGAAGCACTTCGGGACATCAGTGTGAAACAGCTTTTTACCCGTAACAGACCAACTCGGATCAGCATTCGGGATCAGTTCCGAGTTTGGGATTTCCCAGGATGTCTCCGAGTCATGTGATATTGCGCCAGTGGGGCAAGCGTCCGCGCATTTTCGACAAGTATGACAAAATCTGAAGATGCCGGCATCGATGGGTGGGGTTGGAGCTAGAGGTAAATCGGTTAACAGACTGAAATATCCCGTAATTGTTCCATATTCAGGGCTGATGCAAATGTTGTTGTTTCTCCCTATCTCGGCGAAACCGGTTAGTATGGCATCAGCCATAGCCGGCATTAAACCCCAATGGCGAATCGGGTACCCCAGTCCCTGATATCCTAGCCCGTTTAAAAACCCCTGAGCGCGCGCTTGGACCCCTGCCCAAACGTAGTATCGGCTTCCGTTCGCGCAGGTGCGTAAGATACTGTCGCCTTGTCGCCAAAGCTCCTTGCTCATTTGAATTGTTACCGCGATGATATACAGAGGTTTTTCTGGAATCACGAATTTATCGCTTGTTTCATAGCCCTTCTCAACGGACTCGAATACAATATCCTTAGGTATCCGAACATGTCGGGAGAAAATGAGTTTTTTCTCGTTTTCGCCCAGTTCAGAGAATTGGACTTGAGAAGCTCCCATAAACCTCATGGCAGCCCGGACCATTCTAGAGTTTTCCTCCGGCGAGCCTCTATATTGTGTAGCATCGAAAAACTCTGGCGGAGGCGCAGCCGACCACATATATACCGGTGGCGCCGTCTCAAGCTTCATATTAGCTGGAACTTGGACAAATTGAGTTGGGCCATGCAAAGCGGCACCTACAGCGGATAAAAGAGCAACATCTTTCAAGGTATGCCCCGGTTTGTTCGTCTTGATCCCTTCGCGGATATTGCTGTTTGCACCGCTAAGCCATTGCTGAAAGCCCTCTTTCCCGACTAGATTTAGCCAGGTTGTCTCTCCATGCATGCACAATCTGTTATCCATGCGTTTTATTTGTCCCCAATCCACTTCACAGGTTGGATCACCGAAGTTTCTATCTTTAACCCACCACGGTCTCTTAAAACTCGCAGTCGCTGATGACATGACTTCGTCTAAGTCCTGGAATAGATCAGCGGATGTAGCGGTTGTGTATCCGATTCCCCCTCCGATCAAGCCTAAAGCCTTCATAAAATCTCTTCGGGTTACAGTGGTATGATGCTGAGACATAAATTTTCCTCCTTCTACTCCTTACTGAAAGACTATCTAACAATGGCTCCCGAATCGATAGATGACCGGTGATAAAACGGTTAATGTTAGTTATTATTTGCATAATGAGCGACTTAGGTCTCTCGAAAAACGCCTTTGTCTGGTGTACAATGCCTCTAGGTGAGGTTGATGGACGAATACTTGAATGACGATGAAGCGAAGGAACTTGTCTCCGATGCAAGCCTGAGGGAACGGCCGGATTTTCATCGAGCTCTGTATAACATGAGTTCTGAGCCCATGCTCGTTTCAAGGCGCGTTCGACCGCCATCGGATATCTCTAGGCGAGTCATCGAAGTCAATGAAGCTTTTCTTAGAATGACAGGGTTAGCAAAAGATGAGGTCATTGGAAAAAGCGTCGAGAGGGTCCTGGGGATCACTTCACAGACACTGGTCAAATACGGAATTGAAATTGAGAACAAGGGCGAGATCACCATTCCAACTACCTTGAGAACAAAGACAGGTCACGAATTATCGATTGAGATACATGTGTCTAAATTCGAATTCGACACTAAGAATCTTCATTTCGCCATTATTCATGACGTTGAGAAGCATATCGAGACTCAAAAGCGAATAAAGCACCTTTTGGAAAAAGAACATCGAGCAAAAAAGCGGTTAGAAAAAGAAACGGCCTCGCGGTCTCACTTCACTAGACTCCTCGTACACGAATTAAAAACACAATTAACACCGATGATCTCGGCAAGCGACGCTCTAACCGTTGGTTTGAAAGATGAGCCATGGATAACCCTAGCCCTCCAATTGAATCAAAGTTGCTGCGATTTGAATAATAGAGTCGAAGAACTAATTGATCTTGCAAAAGGTGAGGTAGGTTTACTTAAACTGGATCCACAATTCGTAGATATAGCTGACTTGATGAACAGTGTGATCGATTTTGCCCAACCTCATGCTTCTAAGAATAAACAACGGTTGAAGTTGACGATTGATCAATCATTGCTTGGAAAGAGGATTAAGCTCGATAAAGACCGATTCAAACAAATTGTTATTAACCTAGTTTCCAACTCAATGAAATACACACCGGATAACGGTGCAATAGTATTAAAGGTCGGCCAAGACGGCGGTTATCTCGTCGCCAGAGTAATTGATTCCGGTTGTGGTATTAGCCGAGCACGTTTGGATCATATGTATGAACCTTATTATCAGGAAGATAGCTCCCACTTATCCAAAGGCTTGGGTATAGGTCTTTTTCTGTCGAACATGATCGCAAAACTCCATGGAGGAGATATTAAAATATCCAGCATTGAAAAGCGTGGCACGGTTTGTCGCATTCGAATCCCGATGGAAGTTGGTTGATTGGTGAAGATACTAATTATCGAAGACGATCAGAAAATAATCGATAATATCTCGGTGATTATCAAGATCGGCTGCTCCGGGGTGACTATTGAATCCTCACAAAGGGGCGACCGGGGTCTTCAACTTATCGAGAAAGAGTATCCTGACCTTGTGATCTTAGATTTACGATTACCAGACATGAGTGGATTTGACGTATTGAAAGAATTGCGGAAGTTCAGCAGGGTCCCTGTCTTAGTTGTCAGCGTGATGGTCGAGGAAAAAGACATTGTTCAAGCCCTTGAACTCGGGGCGAATGACTATATAACTAAACCCTTCAGACAGATGGAATTAGTCGCGAGAGTAAGGAATCTAATTAGAAGACAACCTATACCTGAAGAAATAATCAACATACAGTGTAAAAAGCTTAGGTTCGGCACTTCGATAAGGCAGTTGTTTCTAGAAGACAAGGAAATCGGTCTCACCAAAACTGAAGGGCGCATTCTACAACGTTTGATACAAGAAAAAGGTCGGGTAGTGACTTATCAGGAGATCGCGTATGTACTCTGGGGTGATTCACTGCCAACCGCTTTACCGAGTATAAAGGTATACATACGTCACTTAAGGAAGAAAATAGAAAGGAACCCTAGCAGACCGGAGTTAATTCAGAATGTGCCTCAAATGGGTTATATTCTAGTGAGCGAATGATTCTTATGGTTCTCGTTTCATGTCTAACGCTACCCGATGTCATTGAACATCTTAAACCAAGGCTCTGGTGAGAGATATGCGTTCATTATTTAGATTATTATTCTCGGGAATGTTGATATTCGGTATTAATTCCGTTACACCTTATAGGATTTCTGCCCAATCAGATAACCTCTATTTTAAACAACTGTCAGTGGACGAGGGCTTACCACACAACCTAGTTTATTCCGTTATCCAAGACGACTTTGGCTTTTTATGGTTTGGCACATACGGAGGTCTATCCCGATATGACGGAATCAAATTCCGAACCTATGACCATAATCCCACAAATGACGCCTCTCTTTCGAGCAATTCGGTATACGTGCTTTTTCTCGACTCCACTGGCAGAATATGGGTGGGCACCGATGGCGGTGGACTAAACTTGTTCGATCCACAGAGTGATGGTTTCAAGCGGTTTCAGTCTAGTTCTGACCACACAAGTATCAGTAATAATCAAATAAGAGCAATAGCTGAAGACAAGAACGGTAATATATGGATTGGAACAGCAGAGGGACTAAATAGGTTAGATCCGAAACTTGGTACGTTTCAACGGTATTATAATACCAACGATCTTGGGGCTATTAGCAGTAATAACATTTATAGCCTTTTAGTCGATAGTGATCACGATTTGTGGATAGGGACTTCAAATGGCTTAAACCGGTATTTGCCTGACTCAGACTCATTCGTTCGGTATATCCATGACCCACTGAAAGATTATAGCATCAGCGACGGACCTGTTGTTTCATTATATGAAGACGATTCAGGTAAGCTATGGATCGGATCATTTATAGGAGGGCTTGATTTACATAATCCGGACACAAACACATTCAAGCACTTTCGATCCGGTCAAAGCGAGCACAGTTTAAGTGATAATACCGTATATGCCATCTGTCAAGATGAACTCGGTATGATGTGGATTGGAACGGCGAACGGATTAAATCATTTAGATCCATTCACTGAACAATTTACTACCTATAAAAACAGGCCCGGCGATGCTGCGAGTTTAAGTAACAACAGGATAAGAGCTATTTGTCAAGATAATAGCGGGATTCTTTGGATCGGTACGTATGGTGGCGGAATTTGTAAACTCGATCTGAAAAGAAGCGCTTTCACTCTATACTACAATGTCGCTGGTGATACAGATAGCTTGAACAACAATTTGGTGTTTGCTTTGCTAGAAGATGGACCCGGGTCTATTTGGATTGGGACCGATGGTGGAGGTTTGAATTTACTCGCGCCGGATAAGACTATTGAGCATTTCCTCTTTAAAGCTGAAAATTTGTTTCAAACCAACATTAACTCCATTAGAGCTCTGTCCTACCAGAGTTCTTCAGACGTCCTGTGGATTGGGACGTTGGCAGGATTGATAAAATTCAATCCCGCTACAGGGTGTTACAAACACTATCCGCTCGGTGGCTTGCTAGGGAACTCAGTACGAACGATATTCGAAGACAGCTCAGGGAGGATTTGGCTGGGAACATTCACCGGAGGGCTGGCCTTATTTGATCCTTCTAAAGAAAGTTTTACTTTTTATAGTCACAAGCCTGAAAACACCGATAGTATCAGTAATAATACTGTATATTCGATCGTAGAAGGCGACAATGGTACGTTGTGGGTAGCTACCGGAGATGGATTAAACAGGTTCGATCCGATGTCAGGCATCTTCCGCAGCTACAAGTATCAAAAGGACATTGCCAACGGGTTAGCCAATAACCATATTTTCGATTTGTATAAATCTAGCGAAGGTTACCTTTATTTAGCGACTAACGGTGGCGGCTTGTCGATATTTGATCCAGTTACGCAACGTTTTGAGACGTATACCACGGATGACGGGCTCGCGAGTAATATCGTTTACAGTGTTATTGGAGATGATCGCAGCAAATTGTGGTTAGCAACGAATCGTGGGTTGACCCGCTACGTACCTGATACTCGTCAATTCATTAATTTTACGCCATATGCCGGCTTAAAGGAGAGCGTATTTAACTGGGGCGCATGCACCAAAGACAGTGAAGGAAAGATGTATTTCGGGGGTGATAACGGATTCGTTATTATCGACCCTGACTTACTTGAGACAAACAGTCATGCTCCTCCCGTTCATATTACGGATGTTATTGTTAACGACGCCACCCGACACTTTTCCAGTTTGGTTGCCGACTATTCCACAATCAACCTAAAACATACAGAGAATTCGGTTTCAATTAACTTCGCTGCTCTTGATTATACTGATCCTGCTAAGAATACCTACCGTTATATCCTTGAAGGTTTTAACAACACCTGGCATTTTACCGACTATAGCCAACCGTTTGCCACCTACACCAACCTTGACCCCGGCACGTATGTGTTCAAAGTTTGGGGATCGAACAATGATGGTGTTTGGAATGAGATCAGCACTGATCTAACTATCAACATTGCCTACCCATTTTGGCAGACATGGTGGTTTTCACTGTTAACAGGTTGTGTCGTTTTAGGCATCATCTACTCTGGGTACCGACTGAGACTAAAAGCCCTTTCCGATCAACGTAACCGCCTAGAAGCTAAAGTGACAGAACGCACACACGAACTTGAGCAACAGTACGAGAAAGAAAGGGCGCTCCACGAAGAGCTAGAAAGGGAGATCAAACGACGAATTCAGTTCACCCGCGCTTTGGTACATGAGCTTAAAACACCGTTGACTCCAATGGTCTCCGCAAGTGATGCTTTGGCGAACGGACTTCAGGCACCCCTATGGCACAACTTAGCTGAGCAGCTGAGACAAGGAGCCGTCAGCCTTAATCACAGGATCGATGAACTTCTTGATCTGGCGAAGGGAGAAATTGGGATTCTTACCATTACTCCGGAGCCAACGGACATTAAAGAGCTGCTTGAGGATATTACAGCTTTTATGTTCGTTCAAGCCCAAAAACAGCATCATTCGCTCTCGCTGGAGTTGACAGAACCTATCCCGCAAATTTCGTTAGATCGGGAACGTATTTGGCAGGTGATCTTGAATCTGCTGAATAATGCATTCAAATTTACGCCAGACGGGGGAGAGATTCGTCTGCACGCGGAAGTAAAGGGAAATATGCTCGTTGTAGCGGTGGATGATAACGGATCAGGCTTTACATCGGAACAACAGAAAAGGTTGTTCGAACCGTATCACCAAAACACTTACGACCGGGAAAGATTGAGCGGCCTTGGAATAGGATTAGCTTTATCGAAGATTCTCGTTGAACTACACGGAGGAACTATTGAAGTACATAGTATTCGGAATAAAGGTAGCCGCGTCTGGTTCAATCTCCCGATAAATTGGCAAAACAATGGCGGATGAAAGATGAAGTTTCTTATTATTGAAGATGATCAGGCAATCATCGAAAATGTGACATTAATTCTGCAAATGGGCTGGCCGACAATTGAGATCATCCCGGCTCGCCTAGCCAGCCGAGGTCTTCAGCTCATTGAAATAAAGAAACCCGATCTGGTGATCTTGGATCTCGGGCTACCCGATATGAGTGGTTTTGATACTCTGAAGCAAATTCGATTATTTTCTCGAATTCCGGTGTTAATACTTACCGTTCGCGGGGATGAAAAGGATGTTGTTCAAGGCCTGGCATTGGGAGCTGATGATTATATTGTCAAACCGTTCAGGCAGATGGAATTATTAGCACGAGTGAAAGCTTTACTGAGGCGTACTTCCGTACCCGAGGAAGACATAGGAATTAGGGTTGGTCACTTAAGATTTGGCCGTTCGATTACGGAATTGCTTTCTGATGGTCACCGGGTACAGTTGACAGTGACTGAAGGGAAGATAATTCATCACTTAATGCAGAAGGCTGGCCAAGTGGTTACATATAAATCGCTCGCCGAGACTCTTTGGGGCGAAGAATATCCAGGTGCACGGCAGAGCTTGAAGGTATATGTAAATCATCTGCGAAAGAAGCTCGAATTAATAGGTGGTCAACAAGCCATTATACAAAACGAAGCTGGCATCGGGTATATCCTCGTAACCGATTCGCCCTCTTTACACTAATGACCTCTCCCGTCTTTGGTAGCATTCCGGTGTAGAGTTCTGCGGTCGTTTCAGCATACTCCCTGGGTGCCCTGCCTTTCAATGAGCTATGTGGTTTGACTTCGTTATAATCCCTCCTCCATTCTTCGATGATTTCCCTGGCATGTTTCAAACTCAGAAACCAATTCTCGTTCAGACATTCTCCCCGAACCTGCTGTTGAAGTGACCTTCCCCCCGAAAACCGCTAAACCCTGACTTAGAGTCCTCCGGCGTATTAAAATGCGTAAGGAGGAATCACCATGAAAGCCAAGCATTACACTGAGGAGCAGATCATCGCCGTGCTGAAAGAGGGTGAGGCCGGCGCCAAGGTCGCCGACCTTTGCCGCAAGTACGGCGTGAGTGAAGCCACCTACTACAACTGGAAGACCAAGTATGCCGGCTTAACCGTCGGCGAACTTAAGCGGCTGAAAACCCTCGAAGAAGAAAACCGGCGTCTGAAACAGATTGTAGCCGACCAGGCGCTCGATATCCGTGCCCTGACTGCTCTCAAAAAACTTCTAAAGCCCAAGGTTAAGTGTTTGGCGGTCTCTCACATCAGAGAGAGCCTTGGGCTGAGCGAGAGGAGAGCTTGCATGCTGGTCGATATTTCGTCGTCGGTCTACCGGTACCAGCCGAAGCCGGATGATGACGCGCAGTTGCGGAAACGTCTCAGGGAGCTGGCGGAGCAGCGAAAGCGTTTCGGCAGTCCCCGACTGCACATCATGCTCAAGCGGGAGGGTCTGGTGGTCAATCACAAGCGGACCGAACGAATCTACCGGGAGGAAGGTCTGGCGCTCCGGAAGAAGCGGCGGAGAAAAGGCGCGGCTGGGGCCAGGGTAGTCATGCCAACGGCACAGGGGGTAAACGAGCGCTGGTCCATGGATTTCGTCACCGACAGCATCGTCAATGGCCGCCGATTCCGTTCTCTCACCATCGTCGACGACTACTCCCGGGAGTGTCCCAGGATAGAGGTGGACACATCTCTCGGCGGCCGCCGGGTGGTCGGTGTCCTTGATCAGCTTGCCGAGATCCGCGGACTGCCGGAGATCATCACCATCGACAATGGGCCGGAATTTGCCGGTAAAGCTCTGGATGAGTGGGCTTACCGCCACGGCGTGAAGTTGAATTTCATCCGGCTAGGAAAACCGATCGAGAATGCCTATGCAGAAAGCTTCAACGGCAGATTCAGAGATGAGTGCCTGAATACGAATTGGTTTCTTAGCTTGAAACATGCCCGGGAAGTCATCGAAGAATGGAGGAGGGATTACAACGAGGTTAGACCGCACAGCTCATTGAAAGGATTCACCCCGAAAGAGTATGCTGAAACGACCGTGGGGCTCTAATCCAGGGTGTAGCTGCTCGTGGGGGAAGGTCAATGGAACGAAGCGACAATCGAAGAAAGGAGACGACTGGTGAACACGCTAATCGAAATGGTTTACGTCGATTTGGAAACCAAGAAGGTCACGGCTCTGATCCCAACTCTGGCTTTCGGTGCCTTGCTCGATAGAGCAATGGAGGTGGCGCCCGATAAGCCTTTATTTCTAACTCCCCTGAAACAGGAGAGTGTTGGAGTTGGTGGAGACGGGGGAGAGTCGAACTCTGCCTGAAACAATCAGTGATATCTGTGCTTGGCTGAGAGCAAATGAGACCGAGGGGCTGGTGAAGAAAGAAGGGCGTCGCCAAAGGCCCTTTCGTTACTTGCGATTATCGGAGTCGGTTTGAGGCAATTCGGTGAAATTAGGTGATAGAGGGATAGTGTATCCAATGCCCCGGCGACTGATAATAATTTTAGGGTTATTGGGATCATCTTCGATTTTCTTCCGTAAGCGGCATATATAGTTTTTAATGCTTTCTGACGAACCTGGAATGAATTCACCCCAAATCATTTCTGCAAGCTCAACTTTTGTGACGATCTTCCCCGCCCTTTTTAGCAGGTGGTAAAACAGCCTACCTTCCGTAGAGGTCAGTTCCCGCTTGATATTCCCAATGTAAACCTCATTGATGGAAGAACCATAGTGTATATTATTACATGATATCGTTAGGTCCTCTTCAAGAAAAGAGCGTTTTTTCATTGCAGATTTTAGTCTAGCTATCAACTCCATTTGTCTAAAAGGTTTGACGAGATAGTCATCCGCATTCATCTCAAAAGCTTTAATCAGGGCTGTCTCTTCATCTCTTACTGTAATTATGATTGTCGGAATCCTTGTAAAGGCACGTATCTGTTTCAGAACCTCATATCCATCAATATCTGGGAGACCAAGATCGAGAAGAATTGCATCAGGCACGTGTTTCTCAACTAATTCAATTCCCTTTTTGCCATAAGGAGTTGAAAACAAAGCGAGATCCGGCCAAACTAAACGTAGTACTAGTGAGACCGTATCGACAATTCGCTGGTCATCCTCGATAATTAATACTTTCACTAACAACCTTTTGAGTATTGGGTGTAACTAAGGCTGGGAGGGTAAAATAAAATGCGCAGCCACTGCGTTGATTGTTAACTACCCACATCTTTCCTTCATGGAGCTCGACAATCTTTTTAGAAAGTGCGAGTCCTATTCCGAGACCACTGAGTTTATTTGTACCTTTATAGGGGATAAACAGGTCCTGTTGTCTTTCCTCAGGAATTCCTGGACCATCATCTTGTACCATAACGACCAACTTTTCGTTCAACATGCTGGTACTAAAGATGATGGTTGAACATTCACCAGAATATTTGATGGCATTATCAATCAGATTCATGAGAACCTGTTTTATTCGTTTGCTATCTGCCATCGCTACGGGAATAGTTTTATCCAGTCTTTGTAATAGGCGCTGGTTGTTATTCTTAGCCCGTAGTGCAAAGGAGTGTACTATTTCTGAAATCAAATCGTTTATACTAAAAGGCGAACACTCTATAGTCAATATACCGACTTCACCTCGAGCTAAATCCAGAAATTCATCAATTCTGCCACTTAAATCGGTGGCTCCTTTGTTGATACACTCAACTAATGGAAGCCATTGTTTCTCCCCAATATTATTAGCAAGCGTATCGCTTGCTAATAATATTGGGGTTAAAGGGGTTTTCAATTCATGGACCAAAGCCCGAGTGAATTCTATGCGTTTGTTAATTTCATTCTGTAACGCAGCCTTTGCTAAAGCCTCCTGTTCATATAGGTCCTTTAAATTAAGTTCAACACTCTTCCAATGTGAAATATCTTCCAGCTTTCCTTGGAAACGGTTATTAATACTACCATCATCATTATAACGTGGATATATGTGTTCTTTAATCCATATTAATTCCCCGGTTTTACGTTTTGCTTTGTATTCGATGGATAATGGTAACTGTATACCTTTAGAGATACAATTAGCTATGAATGTGTATCTTTGCGATGTAATTTGGGTTTGAGTATCGCTATCGTAGTAATAATCAAGCTCAGGGTCACTGACAAAATATTTTACAAATTCAGAGGGCGTAAAACCCAATAGTTGGGTTACTTTTGGGCTGACAAACGTAATATATTTAGAACAAATGTTAAATTGAAATCCAACATCGCATATTTCGCCAGGTATTTGAAATTCTATTTTAGGGATTACAGTAGGTGTTTTTACCACAGAACTTTCAAGAGTTAATTTATGACGCGTATCATTGATTCCCTGCTGAACTAAAGCTTTAAAATGTGTGAGGTTACACTCAACAATTTGAGGGGGAGTTTCAAAGGCTTTTGCGAAAGAGTACACTTCAGAATCTCGTGGTTTCTCGGGCTCAAACCTACATGCTGTGATTTTATTTGTGTTACAACCTTTTACCAGGTTGAAATCTGGGTTAGAAGCCCCATAAGCAAGAAAGGTTTCGCTGCGCCATTCGTTACAAACAGCAGTTCTTAAAAGCCAACTTCCCTCATCGACATAGTCTCGGAAGGTTTCTCTCCCTAATAGCATTTCCCAACAATTATCGCCCGGGATTTTTACAACTTGATCCTTATATTCCTCGAATATTGCAGGTAAATCCTTGTGGCAATACCCATAGGCGACAAGTGAGATCCGATTCTCGATGGATGCTTGATCGAACACATGGCGGATTAAACTTGGGGATACTTTGAACAGACAGGCCGGTACTAATGGATATATTTTAAATCCATCGTTATTCGATATTACAGATTTGACATGCTTAAGTATGAACGAACAAGATATGATACCGATTTTATTAGGCATTGACTTTAATCTCCAGTAAATCAACTAAACTAGACAAATCTAACGGGAAAGCCACTCCCGGTAGCAAGTTTTTCATTTCCGGTTTCAAGTCAAATGCCACTCCACCAGCGTAATAAGCGGTCTCAAGAGATAATAGGTCATTTATCCTGGCACTAACCATTTCGATAAAATGAAATAGTGAAAAACTAAATATCACAGCTGATGGAGCACTTGAGGCGGTTGTCTTGATCAATAGGTCTAGGTCAGTTGGGTACGTAATATTTATCAGTCTCACATCAAACAACCTGACTTTTAAGAACACCTTACTGAGCAAAGCTCCCATCGTGATGATTGGAGAAAAGGAACATACAAGCACCGGTTTTGCATTGCGATAAGGCTGGGTGATTTGATCTACTCTTTTATCGATTAAAGTCATTATTGAAAATAGTTGAGATGGCAACATGCTATTGCTTTGCCATGCAGATATAGCTTGATCTAACAACGATATTAACCCAACTCGTTCATATGAGTTGATCTCTTCAAGAAGGACTTGGAAACTTCTATTGTATGGACTATCAGACTGAGCGATCTCTAGCATACACTCATTCTACAACCTTAACGATATTAACCCAGTACCACTATGTACCAATAAGGTAAATATCGGTTAAAAGACTATCAGATACCAAGGTTAAAGCAGTCTATAAGGACGACATCCACCCTCTGTTTATATCCAGATCAATTTGCCCCTCAAAATCTGGAACACCTTGCTAACGCTGGTAATACAATAGCACAAGGTGCCTGTGGTTACCAATACTAACCATGCTTGACTTCTTGCTTCGAAAAACATTCGTAATTCGTATGTACCATACCTCGAGTCTAATAAAGTTACAAAAACCAACTAAACAATTACCCATAAATACCATTTAGGTATCATACATAACCGTCTCGAATACATTCACAATGTAGTATTTGGTTGTCTGGTCAATATTGTGGTGATAAAAAGGGGCATGCCATTGATCGAATTCATAGTTACTTCTGCCATTCTTATCGTATGCGCTCTAGGAGCAAAACTTATCAACAATTCTAATGCGTCAGGTGGGTAGCGATGGTGCTGCTACTTTCCACTCTCGAGGGAGTCGTCACTCGGGCAAGCCTCACGGTGGGGGAAACCAGGGCGCCGGCTGTTGCGACCAGCCTGCTTAATATGCTGTGAAACCCCTCCCGTGAGCTCCCTGGGTGTAATCGGGGTTCACCGCGGGGCTTGCCCTCTCTTAAAGCCTTTCCTCTATAGGAGAGAAAATGGTCATCGACATAATTAAAGAAACCAAGCCGGCGCTTACTCCCAATGCCCTCAGGGTACTGGAGAAGCGCTACCTCCGGCGTAACCGCCGGGGCGAGCTTATCGAGACGCCGGAAGAGATGTTCCGCCGCGTCGCCCAGGCTGTGGCCGCAGCCGAGCTCATCTATGACCCATTGGCCGATACCGACATCATGGCCGGCGAGTTCTACCGGCTGATGAGTTCGCTTGAATTCCTGCCCAACTCCCCCACCCTCCTTAACGCCGGCACCGAGGTCGGCCAGCTGTCATCCTGCTTCGTCCTGCCGGTGCCCGATTCGATTGAGGAGACCTTCGACGCGGTGAAGTACACCGCTCTCATCCATAAAAGCGGCGGCGGCATAGGCTTCGATGTCTCCAAAGTCCGGCCCAGGGGCGCCGCGGTGGGCGAGCACCTTGACGCCGCCGGCGGCCCGGTAGCGCTAATCCATGTCATCGCCGGCGCGGCTGATTACATCCGCCAGGGCGGCGTCCGACGCGGCTGCAACTCGGTGGTCATGAGCGTCACCCACCCGGACATCCTCCATTTCATCAAAGCCAAGTCCGATCCCAACGTCCTGACCAACTTCTACAACTCCGTCTCGGTCACCGATGACTTCATGACCCGGGTCAGGGATGGATCGGATTACGCCTTGATCGACCCCAACACCGGAGAGGAAACCGGCCGCCTTAACGCCCGGTCGGTATTTGCGCGTATCATTGACCAGTCCTGGCGCACCGGCGATCCCGGCCTCGTCTTCACCGACCGGGTCAACCGCGACAACCCCACCCCCTGCCTCGGCCGCATGGAGACGGTCACCGGCTGCGGCGAGCAGGCATTACTGCCCTACGAGTCCTGCAACCTCGGCTCCATCAACCTCGTCCGCATGCTGCGCCGGGACAACGGCACTCTCTCTATTGATAACGACCGGCTGGCGCGGGTGGTTAAGACCGCCGTCAGATTCCTCGACAACGTCATCGATATCAACAAGTTCCCGGTGCCCGCTGTAGAGGCGGCCACCAGGCGCACCAGGAAGATCGGCCTCGGGGTCATGGGCTTTGCCGACATGCTCATCCGCCTGGGTATCCCCTACAACTCCACCCGGGCTATCTCCGTCGCCGAAGAGGTCATGGAGTTCATTAACGATAAAGCCCATGAGGCCTCCCGTGAACTGGCACTTGCCCGCGGCGCCTTCCCCGCCTGGGAGGGCAGCGTCTATGAAAAGCGCGGTGTCCCGATGCGCAACGCCTGCTGCACCACCATCGCCCCCACCGGCACCCTGTCGATCATCGCCGGGGTGTCATCGGGGATAGAGCCGATCTTCGCTACCGTGTTTGTGAGAAACATTCTCGACGGCGAGAATCTCCTTGAGGTCAATCCCTACTTCGAGGAAGTCGCCAGGGAGCGGGGCTTCTTCACCCCGGAGCTTATCGAGCAGCTGGTCACCTCCAACCACCTCCAGGACCGAAAAGACGTCCCGGAAGATGTCCGGAAGGTCTTCGTCACCGCCCACCGGGTGTCGCCGCAGTGGCACGTCCGCATCCAGGCCGCCTTCCAGCGCCACACCGACAACGCTGTGTCCAAGACGGTCAATTTCCCCCATGAGGTCAGGCGAGAGGATATCGCCAGGGTGTTCGAGATGGCCTGGGATTGGGGTCTGAAAGGAATCACAGTCTATCGGGACCAAAGTCGTCAGTCACAACCCCTACGTACTAGTAAAACAGGGGTGGAACTGGTGAAGGATCTGTTTACAGAGAAGCGGTAGGAGGAATCCGATATGACCATGATTTTAGATAAAGCACCCTTTAAGGAAAGGACATCACCAGGCTTCAGCCGTAGCTTGGACATGAGCGTTGCGGAACTGGAGCAATCCCTAAGTGGTATCGCTTTCCCGGCGACGAAGAAGGATCTAATCGTAAAGGCTATGAGTAATGGTGCTGCGGAAGACGTTTTGACCTTTATTCATCTTTTACCAGACTTAAAATATTGCCAATTCCATGATATCACCTTCCTAGTTTGGTCATATGTGGTCTGTTAGGAGTGTTTGTTGGTACGAAAGGAGGGACGAGCTACTTAACGAAAAGTTGACGCCCAGAAAGAGACCGGGAATTCACAATAGAGACCGAAAAAATTGTATTGAAAGGGATTAGTTATGCTCATCAAAAACAAACTGAATGAAAAGGAGAGAGGCTACAGTCGGAGAGAATTCTTGAAGGTTGCGGGTGGGGCGGGTATCGGTGGAGCTTCATTAGCCGCCGTAGCTGCGATTAAAGAACTGCCCGGTGCTAATCAAGATATGCTCTATAATAGCCGTCTTAAAGAACCCTATTTGCCCCAGTATCCAAGCGAATACCCTTGGTGGGTGAAAGAGATAGATGACACCGCGAATTCGTTGGGCACGACAGAAATCGTACCGGGTGAACTTGTTTTGGGATCAACAAAAATTAACGGCCAATACCAAGCCTTTACCGATGGGCGACAAGACGGTTTTCAGGCTGTAGGTAACGCCGCTACGAATCAAGACTGGTCGGGGGAATGGGGTAAAATCGCACAAGAGGCAGTTACCGCTCGCAATGAATGGATCGCCAATATGACACCGGAAGAATTGCATGATTACCGTTTTGGGACAGCGATAGTCCAGGCTTCGGATCATTGGCATGTAAACACTGCAGAAAAGAACTGGATTAAACTCCCGGTTAACGCGGCGAAGGTTGAAGTTTCTGCCGAAGAGATGACTGCGAAATTAAAAGGTGTGGCCCATTGGTTTGGCGTAGATCAAATTCGTGTTTGTGCAATTGACGACAAAATGAAACCATTCTTTTACAAAATTGCAGCAACCTCAGGCACGTTACGTGGTTACCGTCCCAAAGGATGGGTTGATCCTGGCAGACCAGTGGCCTGGCCCTATCCCTATAAATACGCTATCTCCATGGGAATTTTTACAAGTTTACCGACTCATCGAGCTGGGGTGGGCCCCCTCGCCAATGCTTCAACAGCAACAACTTGCAGTGATCAAGATCTTTTTTCCAAATACATGGAATCCACGATCCGAGGCTTGGGTTACGAAGCTTATGGAATGATTATTGCAGATGAGGATTGCTGCGAAACCCCATTGGCTATTAGAGCGGGATTGGCTGAAGCTGGGCGGTCCGGTCTTGCTATTGCGCCTTGGGGTGCTGGATTACGTACGATAATCGTAGCAACAAACGCTCCCCTGGTCCCCGACAAACCGATAGATTTTGGTTTGCAAGAATTCTGCAAAGTATGTGGTCGATGCTCGGACAATTGCTTAGCACAAGTCATTGGGAAGGATCCAGAACCATCTTTAATTAACGGTGCCTATAAGTGGGAATACGATGGGTTGCTATGCATGAAGCAAAGAACAGCATTTGGCTGTCAATTTTGCGTCAGTGTATGTCCGTGGAGTGCGCCAGACACTCCTGCTCATGATTTTGGTCGTGTTTTAGCCAGTATACCGATGTTTGCACCAATGATGGTCAAGGTGGCGGATATTACTTACGGTAAGTATCCTAGAGGTGAAGATGCCTCTAAATGGCAACCTTGGCATACACCTGCGGAATGGGCACCCTGGCGGACTTAGTTAAACTAAAAATTGAAAGGAAATTTATATGAGCCTGTTAGTATTCTTAGGAGGAATCGTACTCACCGTTCTGGTAGGTTTAATCATGATGGCAAATAAACAATTCCGAATACTTTGGTGGCATTACATTCTTGTTGCAGGAGTCGCAGTTTGGACTGCAATCGGAGTTGTGATTACGTTTGACTTGGCAATTGAAAGAGCGCAGGGGGCGTGGCTTGTCGCTCTTATTTTTGGATTAGTGGCACTCATAGTCGCAATCCCGACGGTGCGTTCGGTGTTACATAGTAAAAAAGTGTAAACTTCATCTAGGATAAAGGCTCCTTTGTGATTGTGTCACAGGGGAGCCTTTATCTATTATCGAAAACTAGTGTCGCTTCTAATATTCTTATGAAAACGTATCGAAAGAAATAAATAATAAAGAAAACCGATGACTAAAGCAGTTATCGCAGGCACGGAGGCTTTTGGTCCCAACAGTACGTAAGCGATGGCACTTGCTCCTGCCCATTTTTTCATTGAACCAAGAAGCATATAACTGATAGACGTTGGCGGTGGAATATTTAATAACCTACTTATACGATAAATCGATTCCCCAAGAACAAATATTGTGGCAAAAGCAACGATAGTTGCAACTAAAAGGTTGTTTGAGTATGTAGTGAGTAATTCACGATTTAATCCTATTAGGGTAAAACACACGATAGCAACGCACCAATTTATAATATGGCCGTTATATGGTTGTATAAGTATAGATTGTTTTAATTTTCTGATAATGCGGGACAATATCAGCGGTAAAATAATGATTTGGAATATTACATTGAATAGATCTGCTCCCCAATAGATACTACTAAGAAAAACATATACCAATAACGGCAAGATCAAGATGGATAAAAAATAACATGCAATGGTACTTAAAAATGAAAAGGATACATCGCCCTTGATATTATACGTACAAGGTGCGATTAAAAGTGATGGGGGAGCTCCAGCTAAAATGACTAAACCAGCAATTATATACTTGTCATCCGTTAATAGGTAACCCAGTACAATATTCAGGCCACCTAAAAGAATAAAATTGAGCAAAAAACCCACAGTGGTCGCCTTGAGTATTTTTTTTGGTAGTAACAGGTCTCTAGTAAGATCGATATGACTTAAAGACAAAGACATGGCAATGATGAGTAAAGAGATGATCCAACTTTCGGTGCGTTGAGCTAGCGGCGCCATATAGAAGCCAGCGAATATGGCGAAAATGAGTATAAAATTATGCTGGTGAATTAGTATTTTTAAAATAGACATGAGTGTTATGATTCAAGATTGTAGCTAGAGCGAGTGTGCACTTGCAATGAGTATGAACTACTTGAACTAATAATACCAATTGTTACGAATATTCACGGCTGTGGCACTTCCCCAGATGGTCTTCTGCACTTAACCACATACAAATACTTGTCTCCACCCAGGTCATAACATCCAGTCATAAAATTGATCGCCTGATGATGGGCGGTGTCAATGTCAGCATCCGTTTTGACAGCCCAACCCTGATATGGCTTGCCAGGGTGACCTTCCCCCACGAGCAGCTACACCCTGGATTAGAGCCCCACGGTCGTTTCAGCATACTCTTTCGGGGTGAATCCTTTCAATGAGCTGTGCGGTCTAACCTCGTTGTAATCCCTCCTCCATTCTTCGATGACTTCCCGGGCATGTTTCAAGCTAAGAAACCAATTCGTATTCAGGCACTCATCTCTGAATCTGCCGTTGAAGCTTTCTGCATAGGCATTCTCGATCGGTTTTCCTAGCCGGATGAAATTCAACTTCACGCCGTGGCGGTAAGCCCACTCATCCAGAGCTTTACCGGCAAATTCCGGCCCATTGTCGATGGTGATGATCTCCGGCAGTCCGCGGATCTCGGCAAGCTGATCAAGGACACCGACCACCCGGCGGCCGCCGAGAGATGTGTCCACCTCTATCCTGGGACACTCCCGGGAGTAGTCGTCGACGATGGTGAGAGAACGGAATCGGCGGCCATTGACGATGCTGTCGGTGACGAAATCCATGGACCAGCGCTCGTTTACCCCCTGTGCCGTTGGCATGACTACCCTGGCCCCAGCCGCGCCTTTTCTCCGCCGCTTCTTCCGGAGCGCCAGACCTTCCTCCCGGTAGATTCGTTCGGTCCGCTTGTGATTGACCACCAGACCCTCCCGCTTGAGCATGATGTGCAGTCGGGGACTGCCGAAACGCTTTCGCTGCTCCGCCAGCTCCCTGAGACGTTTCCGCAACTGCGCGTCATCATCCGGCTTCGGCTGGTACCGGTAGACCGACGACGAAATATCGACCAGCATGCAAGCTCTCCTCTCGCTCAGCCCAAGGCTCTCTCTGATGTGAGAGACCGCCAAACACTTAACCTTGGGCTTTAGAAGTTTTTTGAGAGCAGTCAGGGCACGGATATCGAGCGCCTGGTCGGCTACAATCTGTTTCAGACGCCGGTTTTCTTCTTCGAGGGTTTTCAGCCGCTTAAGTTCGCCGACGGTTAAGCCGGCATACTTGGTCTTCCAGTTGTAGTAGGTGGCTTCACTCACGCCGTACTTGCGGCAAAGGTCGGCGACCTTGGCGCCGGCCTCACCCTCTTTCAGCACGGCGATGATCTGCTCCTCAGTGTAATGCTTGGCTTTCATGGTGATTCCTCCTTACGCATTTTAATACGCCGGAGGACTCTAAGTCAGGGTTTAGCGGTTTTCGGGGGGAAGGTCAAAGCTCTCGACGGGGGCGTTCTCAACCGGCTTGCCCGGCCGGATGAAGTTCAGCTTCACGCCGCGACGATAAGCCCACTCATCCAAGGCCCGGCCGGCGAATTCCGGCCCGTTGTCAATGGTGATGACCTCAGGCAACCCGCGAATATCGGCCAGCCTGTCCAGCACGCCGACCACTCTTTGGCCACCAAGGGAGGTATCCACCTCGATCGCCGGACATTCCCTGGAATAGTCATCGACAATAGCCAGGGCGCGAAACCGCCGCCCTGTAATGATGCTGTCGGTTATGAAGTCCATGCTCCATCTTTGATTCGGCCGTTCGGGCGTCTCCAGGATTATTCGATTAGCGGCCGTGCCTTTACGCCGCCGTTTTCGCCTGAGTGACAATCCCTCTTCTCTATAAAGCCTTTCGGTCCGCTTGTGATTCACCACCAGACCTTCTCTCTTAAGCAGGATATGAAGCCGCGGGCTGCCGAACCGTTTTCTTTGGCAAGCCAATTCTCTAAGACGCTGGCGCAGGACCTCATTGTCGTCCTCGTTGGGCTTGTAACGATAGGCCGATGGTGAAATTCCGGCCGGTTCGCGGACCTTCAGGGTCATATTGTCCAACGCTTGGTCGGCGAAGATCGCGTCGGCATTCCTCTTCGAGGGTTTTGAGCCTCTTGAGCTCACTGATAGACAATCCGGCGTACTTGGCCTTCCACTTGTAGTAGGTGGTGTCACTCATCCCATATTTGCCGCAGAGATCGGCGGTTTTAGCGCCGGCTTCGTCCTCTTTGAGCACCGTGATGATCTGTTCTTCGGTGAACCTCTTGCGGACCATGAGCCTTCCTTAATCATTCCTATTTTACCGGAGGACTCTACTTCATGTTGATACTAATTACGGAGGGAGGGTCAATACCGCTCCTTATTGTTAGCCGGATGAAAGTGCCTCGTCGGTATTCTGGTGGGAGGGAAGGTGGTCCCCTTTTCCCGAATGCCCCATGGGTTGCTGAGGTGGTCTTTGCACTTCGACTTCTATCCATTCACCGTCATACGCTATCGATTTACAACCCGACCATTACCATATCATTACTTAATATTACCGGTTAGTTCTTAGTCATTGAATATACTTATTGCCAGACGTCATATTGCTTCAACTAATGCAAGTGCGATTTTAGTTCCCTTTATCGAAACCGTTGCGGGGCATCAGGCATTCCGCCCGCAGTTAAAAGGAGGTTCCAATGATAGTAGAAGTGGTGCTGGTCTGTTTCATGATCGGTGTTTCAATGGTAGCTGCCGCCCACATCCGCAATGAATCCGTCCGCCGCGGCGGCGTCTAGCCGGGAATAAAAGACAGTGAGGAATAACGCCATGATGATTATGGAAAAGCCGGCCTTCAAGGTTGAAAATCGCGCCGCCGAGGCCTTGCTTGAGCCGCCGAAGATGAACTCGGTCACCCTGGAATACTATCTCCGGGGCCTTCATTATCCCGCCGGAAAAGCTGAGATCATCGCCCATGCCGAAGCCGGCGGTGCGCCCTGCAACGTCATGGCCTTCTTCATCAACCGCCTGCCGTCGCGGCAATTCCGCTCAGTGGCGGACATCAGTTTCACTGTCTTCGTCAGCTCTTACATGTTCGGTCAGGACTAGTTACCTTAACAACTTAATCGTCGTCACTCGGGCAAGCCTCACGGTGGGGGAAACCAGGGCGCCGGCTGTTGCGACCAGCCTGCTTAATATGCTGTGAAACCCCTCCCGTGAGCTCCCTGGGTGTAATCGGGGTTCACCGCGGGGCTTGCCCTCTCTTAAAGCCTTTCCTCTATAGGAGAGAAAATGGTCATCGACATAATTAAAGAAACCAAGCCGGCGCTTACTCCCAATGCCCTCAGGGTACTGGAGAAGCGCTACCTCCGGCGTAACCGCCGGGGCGAGCTTATCGAGACGCCGGAAGAGATGTTCCGCCGCGTCGCCCAGGCTGTGGCCGCAGCCGAGCTCATCTATGACCCATTGGCCGATACCGACATCATGGCCGGCGAGTTCTACCGGCTGATGAGTTCGCTTGAATTCCTGCCCAACTCCCCCACCCTCCTTAACGCCGGCACCGAGGTCGGCCAGCTGTCATCCTGCTTCGTCCTGCCGGTGCCCGATTCGATTGAGGAGACCTTCGACGCGGTGAAGTACACCGCTCTCATCCATAAAAGCGGCGGCGGCATAGGCTTCGATGTCTCCAAAGTCCGGCCCAGGGGCGCCGCGGTGGGCGAGCACCTTGACGCCGCCGGCGGCCCGGTAGCGCTAATCCATGTCATCGCCGGCGCGGCTGATTACATCCGCCAGGGCGGCGTCCGACGCGGCTGCAACTCGGTGGTCATGAGCGTCACCCACCCGGACATCCTCCATTTCATCAAAGCCAAGTCCGATCCCAACGTCCTGACCAACTTCTACAACTCCGTCTCGGTCACCGATGACTTCATGACCCGGGTCAGGGATGGATCGGATTACGCCTTGATCGACCCCAACACCGGAGAGGAAACCGGCCGCCTTAACGCCCGGTCGGTATTTGCGCGTATCATTGACCAGTCCTGGCGCACCGGCGATCCCGGCCTCGTCTTCACCGACCGGGTCAACCGCGACAACCCCACCCCCTGCCTCGGCCGCATGGAGACGGTCACCGGCTGCGGCGAGCAGGCATTACTGCCCTACGAGTCCTGCAACCTCGGCTCCATCAACCTCGTCCGCATGCTGCGCCGGGACAACGGCACTCTCTCTATTGATAACGACCGGCTGGCGCGGGTGGTTAAGACCGCCGTCAGATTCCTCGACAACGTCATCGATATCAACAAGTTCCCGGTGCCCGCTGTAGAGGCGGCCACCAGGCGCACCAGGAAGATCGGCCTCGGGGTCATGGGCTTTGCCGACATGCTCATCCGCCTGGGTATCCCCTACAACTCCACCCGGGCTATCTCCGTCGCCGAAGAGGTCATGGAGTTCATTAACGATAAAGCCCATGAGGCCTCCCGTGAACTGGCACTTGCCCGCGGCGCCTTCCCCGCCTGGGAGGGCAGCGTCTATGAAAAGCGCGGTGTCCCGATGCGCAACGCCTGCTGCACCACCATCGCCCCCACCGGCACCCTGTCGATCATCGCCGGGGTGTCATCGGGGATAGAGCCGATCTTCGCTACCGTGTTTGTGAGAAACATTCTCGACGGCGAGAATCTCCTTGAGGTCAATCCCTACTTCGAGGAAGTCGCCAGGGAGCGGGGCTTCTTCACCCCGGAGCTTATCGAGCAGCTGGTCACCTCCAACCACCTCCAGGACCGAAAAGACGTCCCGGAAGATGTCCGGAAGGTCTTCGTCACCGCCCACCGGGTGTCGCCGCAGTGGCACGTCCGCATCCAGGCCGCCTTCCAGCGCCACACCGACAACGCTGTGTCCAAGACGGTCAATTTCCCCCATGAGGTCAGGCGAGAGGATATCGCCAGGGTGTTCGAGATGGCCTGGGATTGGGGTCTGAAAGGCATTACCGTCTACCGTGATCGAAGTCGTAACTCACAGCCGCTTTGCACGAGCGAGACCGGGCTGGAATTGGTGAAAGCTGTATTTTAAAGCTCATAAGGAGGCACGCATATGACGATTAAACTGGACCGCAGTCTAGAAAAAAACCTGACGTCGCCCGCGTTCCACTACTGTCTGGATATGTCCATCGCCGATCTGGAAACTTGCCTCAACGGCATCTCCTACCCGGCCACCAGGCATGATCTGGTGAGCCAGGCCCGCCGCAATGGGGCTAAACCGGATGTCCTGGCTTTCCTTCACCTGCTGCCGGAAAACAAATACCCTCAGTTCCATGATATCGCTTTTATGGCCTGGGCATTCCTTTTGGTCTAAACATCGTGGGGTATTCCGACACTCAATAGTGCCCAAAGGATGTCGGGAAAAAATAAAACGAAGGAGGGCAATAATCATTCATAGCGTACAATGCCAAGCGATTCCATAGCACGACAGGGTTTATTCTCGCGCCGTAAAAGCTTAGACCTAATAAATTGGAGAAGAAAAGGAGATCCATGTTTCATACAACGCTAAGCCGCAGAGATTTCATGAAAGCCTTGGGGGTATCCGGGGCAGGCATAGGTGTCAGTTCGTTAACCCCGGTCTTTCGAGATTTAGACGAGGTAATGGCCGCTCCTTCCGCAAATCTTAATAGACCTTGGTGGGTAAAAGAACGAGAAATTGGTAATCCAACGGTCGAGGTTGATTGGTCATTAATCAATCGTCATGATAACACCAAGGCACTCGTGGGCGGAGGATTTGGACCGATTGTTGGCGCTGAATTGCAGGCAAAGTTGAAGGCTGAGAGCAACGCATTGCAGTTATCCGATGTGAAAAATAATACGCCCGGGGCAACCCACAAGGATTGGGCTTTGTACTCTGCATGTGGTTCCTTTGTTGAACAATCAGTGATGAACTATGTTCAGGCAACAGCAAACTGGCAGCCTGGTACTGCCCCCCAAGTTTTCACCTGGACCACACCACCTACCCCAGATTACTTCGGGACTACCCAGTTCAAAGGAACGCCCGAAGAAAATTCCCGAATGCTCAGGGCTGCCATGCGTTTTATGGGAGCTTCACAGGTAATGTTTGGGGAGCTTGCTGACCACGAGAAAAAGTTGATATTCACCAAGCACAACCGCACGAAAAAAGAAATCGTCTTTGAAAACGTTGAAAAGGGATACGAGACAGACAAGAAACACGTTGTGCCTGATAAACCTCTTTGGATCGTGTCAGTAGCAATACAGATGTCTAAAGAGCTTTTCCGCCAAGGCAGAAGCCCCCTCCGCACAGCAGCTAATGGAAGCCGGTATTACCAATGGAAAGGTGTTCAGGCTAGAACGCAGGCATTTTTGAATGTCCTGGGTTACCAGGGGATAGGATATCCAGAGTTTAGTACTGGAGTGATGCCATCCCAGGCCGATGCCATTCTTTGTGGTTTTTCGGAAGGCGCGAGAAACAACAATGTAACGATCAGTCCGGAGTTTGGCACAGTTGTCGGATACTTCAGTCTCTTAACAGATCTACCACTCGCTCCTAACAACCCGATCGACGCTGGTTATTTTAGGTTCTGCCATACTTGCCGAAAATGCGCTAATGAATGCCCCACTCAAGCGATTTCTCATGAATCTGAACCGAGTTGGGATATTCCTAAGTCTTCTTTGGCGCCCGACAAAGCCCCTACCTGGTCAGTCCCAGGGAAGAAAGTATTCCATACCGACTTGCCTTTGTGTTTTACCCAATTCGGCCAGCACCCAGGTTGCGGTACGTGCATGGGGACATGTACCCACAATGTAAATGGTACCGCGGGCATTCACGAGATCGTCAAAGCGACATTATCGACCACTCCAGTTTTCAATGAGTTCTTGTGGCGCGCTGACGACACTTTTGGGTACGGTGTTATACCAGTGGAAGACAGAGAAAAATGGTGGGATTATGAGTTCCCGACCTACGGGTATAGTACCACTCTAATGTCTCACCATGGCGGCTACAACAAATAAGGATTCCTTCTAGGGGCTACCACGGCATTGTGCGTCGTGGTAGCCCCATATAGGTTAATATGGTTAAATTTGGTCTTATCGTATTGATTGTCAGTGTTTCCTGCAGGAAGGAAACTAAAGTGCAGGCATTTAAGTTAACGCGTTATGGCTTAAATTGAAGTACGTAGTACCACTTGTGACGGAAAGTGGAACTCACCTTCGCAAAACCGTTACTACAATGGTTCAAGTACGTCTTACAATATGTACACACACTGAGGACAATCCTGGCAACTCGGACGGTCGCATTTTAAGCACGCTAATACAGATTCAAAAGCAGTGGTGTTATGTTCCTTCAAATCACTGAGAATTGACTGTTGTTCGTCGATCTTGTTGTTAGCAAGCTTTAGGGCGTTGAGAGAACGCTCAAGGATTTCCGCTTTGGTGCCGGGGGCTGGTACATTCAAACCAAGAACGGCTTTGATGTTATCGATGCTCATGTCCAGGCGTCGGAGGGTATTGATAAAGCGCAATCTAACGACAGCGCGATTGTCATACAGTCGTAGCCCACTGGGCGTCACCGCCGTCGGTTGTAGCAGACCTTCTTCCTCGTAATATCGTACAGTCCGAAGGCTTACTCCCACATCCTTAGCAACATCACCGATTTGGAATATCACACCGGGTTTGTCAGATTCACCATTCATAGTGCCATGATATCATATACGTCTGTTCAAGACAATGATGTAAGGGAAAGATAATCTCGTAAAGTCTTGACAATAACGTAGCGTAAGCTTATAATCCTGTTCAACCCTACGGGGAATATTTATCGGAGGACGAGCATGGCGACAATGCCCCAAGAAGTAATCGATCTATTCCAGGACCCCACAGTACCCAAGATGATTGCTACCATCAGCCGTGACGGTGAACTCAACGTGACTCCTAAAACGAGCATGCAGGTGGTTAATTCTGGCACCCTAGCCTTTGCCGATCTCTATGGCTTGACCACACGGACTTTCAAGAATCTACAAGAGACTAAAAAAGTAGCTATTGTTGCTATGAAGGTGCCTCTGGCTCCCCCCTTTACGACCTACCAGGTGAAAGGGACATTTCTGAAATATGAAACATCTGGATCTCTTTACGATAACTTCGCAAAAGCTTTGAAGGATGCGATGGGCGTAGATATCACCGGGGTTGGCACAATTCATGTCGATTCTGTCTATTCCCAGGCGCCTCAGGACAAAGGTAAAAAAATCGCCTGACACCCGGAAGTATGATGAATCAAATGCGGTTATTTACACTTACCAAAGATCATACTATCACCGAAACGATATCCCTGGCCCTCCAAGTCGGATGGCCAGGGATGGAGGTAATTGCTGGCGAGGACATTCGGGCTAGCTGCTTGTTTAGAGATATAAAACCTGAAGTTGTAGTAATCGATCTTGACCTACCTGATGCTCAAGGTTTTAGGCTGGCAAAAGACATTAGGGATTTGTCTGATGTGCCCATAATCACTTTATCTACCCATTATGTTGAGACTGAAATGGCTCGAGCAGTTTGGGCCGGTGTGGATGCGTATCTATTAAAAACGGTCGGGATGTTTGGGATCCTCGCCTGGGTACGGTCCTTATTGAAAGGCCATTCAGTAGAAATTGATCCAAAGATATTAGGTAATATTTCCTCTCGTCCAAAACTTCAGAACTCCTTCCCCCAGAGGCGATCCGAGCAAATGACGGACTTAATCGTCGCATCATAGATGGTACGGTTCCTTGACCAACGTTACGATGCTCTTGAACCCACCTCGCAAGCGGAATAGAATTTGCTTGAATGACGATTGGAAGCCTCAAGAACATCTTGATTATCAGACTCCTCCGTTGTTAAACACATAATCCAAAAACCGATTGATAAAATTCCGATGGACCAACCTATGAAAACTTCCGGATCGCATCGTACGCCCAAATCGCAATTGCTGCTTCGCAATCGGCTCCTTGCGACCATCAACCGGGCAACCGGTATTAAATGTCTTCTGGATGATTTGCTAGTTGAAATCAAGGGTATTACCGGGTGCTCTGTAAACGCAATCAGATTATTGGATGAAACAGGGAATATCCCTTACCGTGCCCATAGTGGGTTCGTGGACGGTTTTTTTAAGCTCGAAAATGCGCTATCGATCATCTCAGACAAATGCATGTGTATTAATGTTATAACGGGAACGGCAGATCCACAGCTGCCATATTACACGCCTTACGGATCCTTCTATATGAATGCCACAACGAATTTTCTGTCAACGGTTGCAGATGATGAAAAGGGGGTTACCCGTAATGCTTGCAGTGCTTTTGGTTATGAATCAGTAGCACTCATTCCGATCAAGTCTGGGGCTAAGATAATCGGTTTGATACATATAGCCGATCAAAGAGAGGATATGGTCCCTTTGCGTTTGGTGAAACAATTGGAAGGTCTCACATATGACGTTGGGGTTGCTATCGAAAGGCTCGTGGAGCTCGATAAGATTCAAAACAGCGAGCAATATTATCGCTCCCTCGTCGACAAGGTTCCGGCAGGATATTTGGTGTTAGATGCTGAAGGGTGTATTTTGGAAGCTAATTTAAATCTACTGGAGATGATCGGTTGTATTCGCAAAGATGCGTTAAGCAAAGCTTTTATTGACTTTGTTGCGATTGAGCGGCGAGCATTATTCCGGGAATGGGTCAATCGGTTGAAAAGCCAAGGAGAATGCAGCTTCGATTGTATCCTAAATTCTAAGGATGGAGCCCATATGGAGGTTTCTATCGCGGGACGCTCTGATTCGACAAAAGATAGCAGATTGTGGAAGGCCTATTGCGTCGTCAATGATATTACACAGCGTAAGAAAGCCGAGCAGGAGATACGGAACCTTGCGACGCTGCCTCTAATAAATCCGAATCCCATCATTCAGGTCACTCCCGAGGGCGTTATCGTATTTGCCAATACCGCCGCCAAGCCCGTATTGGAATGTTGGCACACCAGATACGGGAAAACCCCTCCTCTCTATTGGCAACAGGCGGTTCATGAAGTGTTTCGAACGGGTACGATGAAAACGTATGAACTTCAACATCTGGGACACGTGTATGATTTAAAACTGTTCCCGGTTCCGGAACTCGGATTTATTAACATCTATGGTATTGACATCACTAAGCGGCTTCGCCAAATGGAGCCACATAAATAGCGAAAGGCACCTCAATTATTTTCTGATGGATTCCCTTGATTGTCACCCAAGACTTATCATCTACTTGATACCGTAGTTGTGAGCGAGTACCGCAAGTTGAGTCCGATTCGACACTCCTAATTTTTTCATGCATCTATAGACATATTTTTTTACTGTTGCAGAAGTGTATTTAAGTTGGTTCCCAATGTCTTTGTTACAGTAGCCTTTTGCTAGTAAATGAAACACGAGCCTTTCTTTGTCGGTCAATGCTGCACCGAACTTTTCGTTCACGTATCTACTGTTAATCGTTGGTTCTGTCAACTGCCGAGATATGTTGCCCATCGCCCTATAAAATATTCGGGTATCCCAAATACACAAGCCAGCACAAACCATTCTGATCGCTGACGCCAATACCATTCTCGGGCATTCTTTTAAAATGAATCCATCTGCTTTTGACTTGATAGCTTCAGTCAAATACAATTCAGAATCATAACCGGTAAGGAGCAAAATGCCTGTAAATGGATATTCGCTCCGAATCTTTTGCATCAGAGAGAATCCATCCATGTCCGATTCGCCAAGTTGGATGTCCAATAGAACCACATCGGGTCTTAAGTCTTTAATGAGTTCGAATCCCCCGATCGGATCAGATGCCTGACCTGCGATCTTAATATCCCTTTCCTTTTGGAGCATCGTCTGCAACCCTTGCCGGACAACTTCATGGTCGTCGATTAGGGCGACTGTTATTGTCCGTCCAATTGGCAGCGTCGATTCCTGAAAAGTGTTCTGATCCATTAGGGTGCACTCCTCTCTTGATCCTTCGACTCAGCCCACCTGGCTGGTTCAAGAGGAACTGCAACGTCTATTGACGTACCTTGAGTTAGATGACTATTGATCTTGAAGGTGCCACCGAGCAATTCGATCCGTTGCCGCATCCCTTCAATCCCTCCAGATTCTCCAGTCAGTATTGAATCGATATCAAAACCCTTCCCATCATCCGAAACCCGCAGATTGACAATGCCACCGCTATTTTCCACCGAAACGATTACCTGTGTTGAGGTCAGACTGTGCTTCATGATGTTTAGAATCGCTTCGTGGAAGACGCGGTACAAAGCTGTTTCAATTTGAGGTGCTAATCGTGTGTTTAGGCCACCCGTCATTTGTACTTTCAGCCCTGTTTTATCTTCCAATAGTCTAAGTTCTTGTTTTATCAATTCAATCAAGCCGTATCTTGTGAGCGTGACTGGGTACAATGATTTCATGATGTTTCTGGTTTCATTAAGAGTACTCCTTACAAATTGAAGCACCTCATCCACCTGAAACTTCTGCGATCCAGTGGCTTCCTCCAGGACTTCGCTAAGGTAGTGGCAAATGTGCACTAAGTCCTGAACAACGCGATCGTGGAGTTCCGCTGCAAGAAGCCTACGTTCGCTTTCTTGGGCTTTAACATATTCAAGCGTTAAATTGCGTAATTTATGCTCGAAACGGATTATTTGATCTTGTTTTGACTTGCTGTCTTGAATGCTGGCTTCAAGTTTTTCCACAATGCCTGTTAATTCTCTGGTCCTGATCTGAACCATTTCTTCAAGCCGATGCCGGTATTGGTCTAATTCTTTTTCTTTGTTAACCCGTTCTGTGTCATCTCTAACAAGACTTTGGACATAGCTCTTTCCATCGATGGTGATTAAACGACTGATGAAACCGGTATGTACGGTATATCCATCTTCCCTTACGTAATCAAGGTTAGCCCCTCCATAACCTCGTTTAAGTATCTCTCTGAACACCATTTCTCCTGCGGTCTGTTGATCCGGGGGGCGAGTCTCCCATACCTTCATCTTGATCAACTCTTCGAACGTTTTTCCGGTAAGAGACTGATACTCTTTGTTGCAGTCGACTATAAGTCCTGACTCAGCATCAATGAGAGCTATACCATCGCGTGAATTGTCGAAAAGCATTTGGTACCTGGCTTCTTTTTCCATAATAAAATCCCTGCTCTGCCCGTTCGACCTGAATCGATTATAAGTCCGCGCTGACACCTTTTGAAGGGGATCAGGGCTCGGGCGAGCGAATCAGGTTACTATATTATCGATTACCATCCACCTTTGATACCTCCATTGTATCACAATGCCTAGAAAATATACGCATAAAATACGATGGCAAAACCAATATTCTTCGGTAGTATTGGAGTCGTCGATAAAACTGAGAACTTGCCAACTTAGGTAGACTCACAAAATGAATAGTACTAGCGGCAAGCCTCACGGTGGGGGAAACCAGGGTGCCGGCTGTTGCGACCAGCCTGCTTAATATGCTGTGAAACCCCTCCCGTGGGCTCCCTGGGTGTAATCGGGATTCACCGCGGGGCTTGCCGGATTTTTAAAGAGGACCTGATGCCGACCAACATCTATAACATAGCTTTCGCCGAGTCAGCCAGGCAAGCATATCTCCATTTCTGGGGATGCAATATCCGCTGTAGGGGCTGTATCCTCCGAAAAATTCCTTACGACTCAATGCTCGATCGCAATATGCATCTGTACCTAGCTGAGCCCAAAGGTGAAGCGGCACCCCCGAAGAGATTTCTCGATTTTAAAAGTGTAATGGATATCTTATCTGACCTTAGGCCGACTTCAGTCATCTTGGAAGGCCAGGAAGCATCTCTAGATCCGTCTTTCTCTTTAATCACCGAGACCCTACATGAAAGGTTCAACACCCAGAATATCCTCCTGACTAATGGGCTGAATATGCCTGATCTTTCGCACGTCGACAAGGTAGCGGTAGGCCTTAAGTGCTTCGATGAGGGCTTGCACATCGATTATACCGGCTTTCCCAATCGGCAGATCCTTTCCAATTTCCGGAGGATCCATGCATCTGGAGTAGCTATTCTGGCCGAGACGGTGGTCATCCCCGGATACATAGATAAAGAAGAGGTCGAGAAACTTTCTCAGTTTATCGCCTCTGTTGATCCAAATATCCTATATCACCTTGATGCATACTCCAGGGTGGCCGACAACCCCTGGCCGAGAGCCACAACGAAAGACATCGAGCAGACAGCAGTAGCCGCTAGGCGACACCTGCTCAATGTGCAATTTCTCCGTGACGAACCCAGGGAGTTCGACGTGAAATCCATCTTCCCGACCGAAGCCGAGCTGGATGCTCCGGAACTAGCTCCGGCTGTAGAAACCCGAGAATTGGTAGCAGGCTGAATTATCAAGAACTGGAGAAACATGTTGTGAAGGTACTATTAGTAGCCGCCACCACCCCGGCCTTTCAAAGAGCTTTTGCCAACTCCAGCAACCTGCCGAATGGACTACTGTTCATCGGCGCCATGCTGGAAAAGCACGGCCACGAGGTCCAGGTCTACGATGGTTTCATGGACGACCGCACGCCGACCGAGTTAGCCCAGTTTAAACCGGACGTCATCGGTTTCTCGGTTATTGTCGGCCCGAACATGGAAGCCGCTATTGATTATTCAAAGCAGTTCAAATCGTTGCTGCCCGGTGTCAAAATCGCCTGGGGTAACGTCAGCCCCAGCGTGTTGACTGAGCAAACCCTAGCTGAGGAGTACATCGATTTTGCCGTTATTGGCGCCGGCGAACACACTATGGCCGAGTTGTGCGACCACCTAGAGAAAGGATCGCCGGCCAGGCTCGAGGACATCAGGGGGTTGGCTTTCAAAGACACCAGCGGCCAGGTGGTCATCAACGAGCACCGGCCTTTCGTCCGGGACATGGACGAACTGCCCGACCCAGCCTGGCACTTGGTCGATGCCGCCAGGTACCGCGAGCTTGATCTCAACACCAGCCGCGGCTGTGCCTTCCACTGCGCGTTCTGTTACAACGATTCTTTCAACAAAGGCTCGCTGGGCTACCTTTCCGCTGAACGGCTGATCGCCCAGATCCAGCACCTTCAAAAAACCTATGGCGCCAGGCACATCCGATTCAACGACGACAACTTCACCTTTAACCGCAAGCGCCTGCGCGACTTCTGTAGTTTGCTGAAGGAGAAGCGGATCAAGCTGACCTGGAGCTGCGACTGCCGCGCCGACCTTTCGGCTGAAGACGCTGCCATGATGTCTAGGGCCGGCTGCGTTTCGGTGACCCTTGGTTTCGAGACTGGCAGCCAACGGATGCTCAACTTTATTCAAAAGGGCATTACTGTCGACCAGATGATCAAGACCTTCTGGCTCCTCATTAAGCACAAGATCCGGGCTTCCCTTTACATCATGCACGGCTTCCCCACCGAGACAGCAGAGGACTTCAAAGCGACCCACGAACTCCTAGCGAGGCTGGACAATCCTTACTACCTTTATAACCGATTCCGCCCGTTACCGGGAACAAAACTTTTCGATTACTGCATCGATCACCGGCTTATCAACCCACCCGAGACGCTGGCTGAGTGGCCGGAATACATGATGCAATACTCCAACCGCATCAACCTTAGCGACGTGCCTGACTCAATGATCAACGAAGCTATGGCCCATTATCTAAACACTTATGCTTTGAACCGATTCCGCTTCACCCTGAAACACGACCCAGGCTATTTCAGGATTATTCTCACCAATCCTCGCAAGTTCCTCAGGGAAGTTCTTAGCCTGATCAAGAACCAGATCTATGTCGTCAAATCCAAAAAACATCTGTCCGGTTTTGCCGTTAGCTTGAAAGAGGCTCATGCCAAGTTGGCGTCGAAACCAGCCCGAGGAATCCGAATACATGAGATAGGAGAATGCATAAACAATTGATCCCTGGGAAAGTCCAGATGGTATGGGAAAGACCAAATCAACTCGAAAGTCGAAAACAACAAAAGGAGAAAAAATGTCAAGGTTATTCCATTCAACAGTATCCCGAAGAGATTTCATGAAGAGTCTGGGCCTTGCCGGCACTGGCATTGGGGTTGCGGCTTTGACAGCACCCACGTTCCATGACCTTGATGAACTGGTTTCCACGGACATGGCCAATCCAAAAAAACCATGGTTCATCAAGGAGAGAGAACTCGAAAATCCGACTATGGAAGTGGATTGGGCCCAAATAAAAAGATTTACTTCAACTCATAGCGCACTTTCTAATAACACCCTCTATGATGTCAACTATACAAATGTTTTGGCAGGCGCTATCGAAAATCGAAAAAAGTGGATGCTTGACAATAGCCCTGGCTGCACCCTAAAAGATAACGCTCTGAACAGTTCTGTTGGCCTTCCAGAGGGTTCTACAACTCCGTGGGTACCATCGGTCAAAACCCCCGAGATATTGGGTGTTCCGAGATATGAAGGCACACCCGAGGAAAACGCCCGTATGATGAGGTCTGCTCTCCGTTTCTTCGGGGCGGCTTTGGTTGGATACGTGCCCCTGACCGCAAACACCAAGAATCTTATATACAGCAATGGCTATACCTTTGAAGATACCCCAAACGGTTATCTGGACACAAAGAAAGGCAAAGTCATTCCCAATTCGGGGATGACTGTAATTCCGATAAGTTCATTAACTCCAGTTACATCACTTATGACTGCTCCTAGCATATTAGGTCATGCTGGTAACAATTTACAGAACAGGCTGAGAGACCAGGCGGTTAGTTCCGGATCTCGGTTCTTGGCGGCATTGGGATACGATGGCTTATGCAGCGGAATCGGTCCGGCACCTGCCTTTAGTTCTCTCGCAGGGGGTGGGGAGATCGCAAGGACCGGGGGCGGACTTATCTCGGCAAGTTACGGCATCGGGTTAGGCACGAGTATGCTAACTACCAATTTTCCATTGGAACCCACCCGTCCAATCGATGCAGGCATCGCAAAATTCTGTTGCAGTTGTGCGAATTGTGCCGATGTTTGTCCAAGTTCATCTATTCCCACTGATCCCGAACCCACCTGGGAGTTACCGGAATATGTGTACAGTAAAATTCCGGGCAATTCGGCACAATTCTCTATTCCAGGGAAAAAGGCTTTTTGGTTCAACGCTTCGACATGTACTAGCTACAGCATGTCAATCTCACGTTGTCTCGCATGTGTATCGAGTTGTGTCTTTACAAAAATGAATGGCTCAAATATTCATGAAATCATAAAAACAATCATTGCTAACACTCCTGCTTTTGATAGGTTTTTCGCCAGTATGGACCAGATATTTGGCTATGGGAACCAAGAATTTAAGGCTGGTGTCGGACCACCAACGGGAACTTTCAATACAGCTGGCTCTGACTGGTGGACCTGGGAATTGGCACCAAACGGAGCAGAAGAGCGCTTCTTCTCAAAGATCGCACAGTGATTAAAACAAGACGAACAAGGAGAATGCATGAGCTATTGACTTCCGAGAAAGTTCGGATGGCATGGGAAAGACCAAGTCAACTCGAAAGTAGAAAACAATAAAAGGAGAAAAAAATGTCAAGGTTGTTCCATTCAACAGTATCCCGAAGAGATTTCATGAAGAGTCTAGGCCTTGCCGGCGCTGGCATCGGGGCAGCAGCATTGACCGCGCCGGCATTTCATGACCTAGACGAAATGATGGCGGCGGGAGATACATCTAACCCTCGAAGGCCTTGGTGGGTTAAAGAACGGGACTATGAAAATCCTACAGTCGAAATAGACTGGAGTCTCGTAAAACGCTTTGATTCAACTAAACACACCCTTGCCAACAATGCCATTTACGATCAAAACTGGCCGAAGGTTGTCACAGACACAGCTGCATTCGAGAAAAAGTGGAAGACTGAAAAAAAGCCGGGTTTTTCTATTCAGGATTATGCTTTCCTTCGAACTGTGGGTAATCCTCCCGGTTCAACAAATCCGTGGGTTCCTGCTTCAACTTCATTCACTTCCCCCGAAACGGCTGGTGTACCGAAGTACGAAGGCACACCCGAGGAGAATTCCCAATTGTTACGAACAGCCCTTAAAGCGTTCGGGGCTTTCAGCATGTCCTACGTACCGGTGTCCCAGAACACCTTAAAACTGGTGTATTCGAACGGGTACACGATCGAAGACACTAAAGTCGGTTATAATGACGCGAAAAAGGGCAAGGTCCTCCCGAGCTCTGGAATCACCCACATTCCGATTATGTATCCGGAAATGTTGGCTGAGTTCCAGGTTGCTCCCAGCGCTTCAACCCGGGCTATTCATAGCAAAGGAAACCAGGTTACCGGCGTCGTCGTCAGTTCCGGTCAGCGGTTCCTGGCTACTCTCGGTTGGCAAGGTCTCAGCGGTTCAGTCGGTCCAACCCCGGCTTTCTTTGCTCTAGGCGGTGGCAGTGAGCAGGGACGTATCGGTGGTCAATCAATCAGCCCGACCTATGGTATGACCCAGACGCATAACATGCTATCAACCGATCTCCCGTTGGTACCGACCAAGCCGATCGACGCCGGTATCTGGAAATTTTGCCATACCTGCGGCAACTGCGCCAAAGTATGTCCCAGCGACTCAATCAATACCGATACAGAACCCAGTTGGGAAGTCCCATCGTTTGCCAATAGCTTCGCCGAAGCAGGGATTGCCTTTTCTATCCCGGGCAAGAAGGTGTTCTGGAATAATATGTCGACATGCGATACCCATTGTAACCTTTGCGCGGGTGGTTGTAACATATGTATGGCAAACTGCGTGTTTTCTCACCTTGAGATTGGCAGTGTCCATGAGATCGTCAAAGCCACCTTGGGTACTACTCCGGTCTTTAATACATTCTTTAAAGACATGGATCAGATCATGGGTTATGGTCTTCAGCAGTTTGGTCCTGGTATAAGCCCGCCATTGAATGGCACGTTCAATCCCAGATCCGCGGAATTCTGGCAAAAAGAGACCTTGCCATTCATGTGGGATGGCAGAGCGACTCAAAAACACGCACAATAAGCCTTCCCTCAAGGCGCAGGGTTGTCACAAACAGGGCGAGGGGGAGTTCAATGCTGAACTCCCCCTCGTGTTCGGTTCTTTTTAATGTTCACCGGAGGTTCGAGCTTGAATAGAATTGGTAATATTGCCCTCATCCTTGCATGGTGCATCATCCTTATTGCGTGTTCACCAGTGGCTTCAAATCCGCCAAATACTACTGAAAATAAACCTGAAATTCCAGCAACATCTTCGGCCATCGATTGTCTTGATAATACCGTATTACCTACAGGCAAAACCTTCTTATTAACGTTGGTAGTAACTGGTGAGGGGACAGTCACACCTACAAAAGGGACATATACTTATACCCCGGGTACGGTTGTCGATCTTACGGCTGTTGCGTTCGAAGGTTGGGTTTTCAATATCTGGATCGGAAATGTCGAAAATACCATGGAAAATCCTACGACTGTAAAAATGAATTGTGATCAGACAGTTATGGCATATTTCTCGGATGCGAACGATTAGTTATATATTCTACCTGATGGGATCTATAAGAACTGGTACCGGGTCACGATGAAAGTTCTTCTTCTGTTTCCCCCGCACTTCACACCTTTCCGGCCATACCTGGCCGGGCCGTCGCTATGTGCATACCTAAAAGAGAAGGGAATCGAAGTAATCCAGAAAGATTTCAATGTTGAAGCCTACCATCTTATGCTCTCTGAGAAATACCTCAAAGACCTTAAAAACACACTAGAACAAAAATTTGCTCTTTTTGAGGCGAAGAATAGGCTTCAACCTGGTATCGAACAGCGAACATACAATAATATTTACATGGCCAAGGCGATGGTCGGGATTTTAGCTGGTAAAGTGGAGGCGGCAAAAAATAGCCTAAGAAGTGAAGAGACTTTCTACAGCCCAAGCGAATTGTCTCATGCCAGGGACACGCTGGACCGCGCATTCTCTGTTATCTCAGCGGCATACGCCCCAACAAGTGTCAGCTTTGCCCCGCTGGACATGCCGGCTTTCACCGGGTCTTTCGAGTCCCTCTTGGCTGCAACGATGATTCAAGCAGAAAATCCGTTTATCCAACTTTACCAAGACTATCTCACGCCATACATTAAAGAAGAGAAACCGGACGTCATTGGAATTACCATCGCTGCTGAAAGCCAGTTGATTCCGGCCTTGACCCTTTCGCGAATGCTTAAATCTAACGATGATAAAGCACATGTTTGTATCGGTGGTCACGTGGTCACGGTCTTGTCAGAGGCGATTGCAAACCATAATGAGTTCTTCAACGAATTCTTCGACAGTGCGATACTCCACGAAGGGGAACTGCCGCTTCTGAAACTGGTAGAAGCAATAGAGCAAAACACAACACTCGAGAACGTGCCTAATCTCATGTTCCGTAACAGTGACGGTATTCACACCACCAACGCCGCGCCTCCCCTGGACATCAATTTATTGCCAACTCCATGCTTTGATGGTCTGAATCTTAACGCATATTTTGGCCCTGAACCCGTTCTGCCGTTGCTCTCATCAAGGGGTTGTTACTGGAATAATTGCGCTTTCTGCGGCCATACTCTGGGGTGGGGTGGGCCTTACCAGCCAAGAGACGAAGAGAAAGTGGTTGATGATATTGAGTTGTTAGCTCTTAAGTACGGGGCGCGCCATTTTGCATTTTGTGACGAGGGAATTTCGCCAGAAGCCATTTCTAAGCTCTCTGATGAAATCATGAAACGGGGTCTACTGATAAATTGCTCGACAAATATAAGATTGGAAAAACAGTTCACCCCAGCATTGTGTCGCAAAATGGGTAGAGCTGGCTTTCATTTTTTATCGATGGGTTTCGAATCTTGCTGTGATCGAGTGTTAAAACTCATGGTTAAGGGCACCACAAAGAACATTGCTACTGAAGTCTGTCGTAACGTCTATGAGGCAGGGATTTGGAATCACGCCTATTTCATGATGGGATTTCCAGGGGAAACTTTATCTGAAGCTAAAGAAACCGTTGATTTTCTGATTTCAAGTCAAGATAGAATAAGAACATTTTTCGTTGAAAATTTCAACCTCGGTAAAGGGTCTGGTATCTATAGAAATCCTGAAAAATACGGCATTACTAAAATCAATGATGGGCCAGAGACGGAATTCCGCCTTGGTGTTTTATATTCCGTTAAGTCAGGCTTGTCTGACGATCAAGCTCGCAGCCTGGCACATTATTGTATGCAACAAGTATCCACCTGTTATGAGAGTACCAACCTCCTTGAACTAATTGGTTATCGTTATGATAAAGATTTCATGTTGCCGCTTTATCTAGCTCACTTCGAACAAAGTGACCCGCTGCTCAAGACCACAATGCGATTACTCAATCGGAAAACTGATAAGCAAACTGCTGCAGGAATAACTCGAAATTCCATTCCCCGCCTAAAAACGAATATTGTTATTGAACGAATAAATTACGACTTATCTGCGATCAGAGAGAACATCATCCGCAGCGAGGATAGTGTCGCCCTCCCCAATCCATCAACAGTCATCATTGAACCTAGTTCACTGAGCTTAATCTCACCTCCCGATCGGGGATTTGAGTTTCTTGCTTTATGTGACGGGAACAATACTGTATGGGAGATCGCGAGCCGGCTTGCGAGAAAATACTGGTTGAATCCGGAGATGATTGTTGGTGAATGTATTGAGTTCCTCAATACGATGGTTGAACGATGCGTTGTTGAAAATGGGACAATCGGTTCATAGATCTGTATGAATAACCAATCGTCAAATCCATACTTCTTGACGATTAGTGACATTATATTTCGTTTTCCGGTCAGCCATGAATTTGAAGTAGATATGGCATTACTTGTGTGCATCGGCCAACCTCCGTTTCAGTTCATCGATGCTGCAATGATATTTAATTGCGCTCATTGGAATTCGATTAAGTCGCCGACCGACCTCAGATAGATCCGCGCGGTCCAGTCCACCCATGGTTTCAATTGAGCATTTGAGCTGGAAAGCCAGATCGTTCATCGACCCTAGAACACTACGGCTGTTGGTCTTTGCAATTGTGACGTTCCGATAGTCTTTCAGCGCACAATCAATCAGTGGCTCGGTAAGCCCTTCGCCCATCAGGTTTTTGAACAGACCCAATCTAAACAACTCTACAAAGTCTGGGAACAGCGGCCTTTTTCCAAAGCGCACGAAAAACGAATACAGGGTTTGATCGTTAGTGAAAAGCACCCATCGTTTGCGTTCTATCCGTAACAGGTTGGCGTGCCAGTCCCACAAACTGGGTGATTGATCCGGTTCGGTCAACTGACGGAGTCCAATCTTCTCCAAGAGCTTAGCAGTACATCTTATGATTGCCACAACATCTTACCTCGGATCAAGGTGTAGCGAACTATATCGCCGCAAAGATTATAGCTCATCCCCAGCTAGCAGGCTGTTACTTTATTGCCATTGAACTTTCCTCAGGTTCTCGCTTGCAATAAATGGCGAGAGATCGGCGTGAGTAGAACATTCTGACCTAATAAGAGAATCAGAGACAGCACAGAAGGGAGCTTCAGACTCCCTTTTTTGATTTTCCGACGTTTCGATTCACCCGGGGGGGGGGGGGGGGGGATATCGACATAATAGCTATTTCTTAAGGATGAACAAAATGACTTTTTGTTTGACAATGAAGCTGGAAAAACACGCAAACGCACCTTAACAACTGAACATGAAAAGCCTTGACCTGAACGCTTGCCCTGAAAGGGGGAAAACGTGAGTTCAAGCGTAACAGTAGCGGGGGAATACAATCGGCCTGGGGGCTTCTGTAACCGATGTCACAAGGTTTGGGTGCTAAAAGAGCGGCAAGGCGTTTGCCGATGGTGCGGAAAGATCGCCACCTGTCAGACCAAAGAGACAAGCGCCTTGCGTAGTTTCAAGTCTAGCCGAAGCACCAGACCAAAGCAAACCGAAGCGGTCGGGTATGACCACCTTAGCGGCCAATGGCTTACCTTCTATACCATAGCCTCGAAGTTCAGCCACAAGGCCAAGCCGGACGAGCGGGATGACCTGCTCCATGACATTATCATCACCCTTGCCGATGTCGAGCGGAATAACGGATACCATCCCTTCACCGAAACCGCCATGTATCGCATCGCCAGCCGCGCCCAAGCATTGTACTGGCGCAAGCGTTACCGGATAGACAACGGCCTTACCTGCGGGGACTGTAGCAAGGCGCAACGGCAGAAGTGTAAAGAGAACTGGCTCTTTTCGGCGTGTCCCAAAGCCGTCAAACTCGAAAGCCTGAATAAGCCCGTCATAGACGATGAAGGCAACACCACCGAACTCGGCGATCTGATTGCCGACGACAGGGCGTTAGACCTCGATGCCTGGCTGGATGCCGGCACTTTTCTGCTCCATTGTCCCGACAGGCTAATCGCCATCGCCGAAAAGCGGCGGGACGGGCAAGCCCTTACCAATGCCGAAATGATTTACCTTTGCCGCTTTCGGAAAATGGAACAACAAAGACTGTTTGAGGGTGAAAGGTTTCGGCCTTATTCCGCAACTAATACAGTGGGAGCTTCGGCTATGCCAGCGAATTGCGGGTAGCCGATAGCTTACTACTAGGCGAAGCCGATGGAGTTGCCCACCTATCGGATAGCAAGAGGGGGTCGGACAATCGAACAACTGAATATTGAGGGCAAGCGTTCAGGTCAGGGCTTTTTAGCGCACAAGGCTGTACTGGTCAACGCCTTATCAAGGACACTCGCCGAAAGGGCGATGCTTCTTGACCTCACCATTGGGCGGAAAGGCTTTCTTACTTACCTCAAGTCTTTAGGCGGGTCGAACATCGTGAAAATCGTCCCGTCTAACGGCGATGCCAGCGTATCGCGGGTCGCCGGAAAATGCCTTAAGGTGGTCTGCGGAGCCAACACCAGCTACCTTGACAACATGGCCTGGGTCGGCGAAAAAACACCCCTTACCCTGTGCGACATCAGGGTAAGCCCGTCATACTCGGTAAGTCCCAACCTCGGCGCGACAGAGCTATCGGAAGCCCTTTCAAGGGTACTGCCGTTTACCTCGGATGAGAACACCCGCCCCGTACTTCAATGCGTTCTCTTCCGGGTCAAGGACGGCAAGCTAACCCTCGTTAGCGCCGACGGCTACCGACTCGCCGTACTCAAACTGGACTTCGACGGGGATGAAGGACAAGCTCTCGTTAGTCGCGATGAGCTAAAGGGCGTCACCGCCGCTCTTCGACGGGCGCGACGGGTAAGGCTGTCACTTGAAAAGAGGAAAGACAGCGAGGGGATGGACCTCAATCTGGACACGGAGCTAATCCGCTATGGATGGCGGGGATGCGCCGGTAACTTTCCAGACTATGAGAAGCTCATACCCGCCGACTTTAGCGCCCGCGCCAGCTTCGACACCAATGAGGCGCTCAAGGCGGTAAGCTCACTCAAGGTCATTGCCAACGTCAAAGCCTACGCCATAGACCTCACCATCGGCAACGGCAAGGTGGTCATGGCAAACACCGACGACAAGGGCGAGGCCGAGATACCCGCCGACACTACCGGCGAGCCTATCAAGATAAGGCTTGACGGGGGTTATCTCGCCGAAGCTCTGAGGGCTTGCGGCGGGATGGTGGAGCTAAAACTCGTTGACGCGAAGTCACCGATGCTTTTTGCCGCGCCGGACTATGAGCTGGTGGTCATGCCGATGCTTCTGCCGGAAGCCAAGAAGCCGAAGGTCGAAGCCAAGGCCGCCGAGACTCCCCACGAAAGCGGGGACAAGACAGAAGCGAGCCAACCCGCCGAACCCGCCGAACCGAAGGTTGAGATAGTCGAAGCGGTCGCCGAGCCGGATGCCGAGCCGGTCGCCGCCGAGGAAGTCGCCCAAGCTGTCGCCGAGGCCGAGGCCATCACGAAGGCCGAGAAGCCCAAGACCAAGAAGCATAGCAAGGCGAAAGAACCAGTCGCCGTTGCCTAAAGCCTGAACTGAAACGCTTGAACTCACAAAACAGCCGCACATGAAGGGGCTTTAACGCCCCTTTTTGTGCTTCTTTTTTCGTAGGGGATATTCCTACCTGTGCTGGTGGGAATATCCCCTTTTGTTTTGGCTGAAATACCGGCGAGGGCAAGAAAGGCGAAACGGAGAGAAGGATGAAAGAACAAAGGATACCGGAACTCGGCGAGCATGCCGACCGCGGTTTCCGGCTGGAAAACCTTGACGACCACATGGTGGCGCTCTACCACGAGGATGAGGAACTGGGCGTTTTCAGCCAGATCGGAGCGACGGCGGAGAGCATCCAGAAGGAATGCGCCAGGCATCTTACCGCCAGACATGGCGGGGAAGGCATCGAGAAAACCGAATAAGGCCGCCCAGGGCGTAGAGAAGGGGTCGAGAAGCATGAAGTACCGACCCCTTACTCTTGCCCGAAGACGATGGAAAGGAGGTGATAAATATGGATGCGCTGCTGGTAACCAATCCCACTGTCCCGCTAGGCCAGGTGGTGGCCACCCGGGGAGTGTATGCCTTGGCCGGAGAAAACCCCAAGTTCGCTGAGTTCATGCCCCGCTGCCTGAACCGCCACGCCAAAGGCGATTGGGGCGACCTCGATGAGGCAGACAACCAAGAGAACGAGCTGAGCCTGGAGCAAGGCTTCAGACTGCTCTCGTCTTATGAGAGCGAGGGCTTACCTAAGATTTGGATCATCACCGAAGCCGACCGGTCATCAACGACAATTCTTTTCCCCGATGAGTACTGACTCAAGAACCTGTGTGCCAGTTAGGTGTTATCAAAGCAGGCAAATACGAAGGGGTAACAATGCCCGAATAGAGGTGAAACTATGCCTATCAAATGGAGTGCCCTTAAGGTAAGTGAAGCAATGGACATGGTCGAGGAGTTCATTGACCAGGCCGCCGAACCGCTGGAACAGGCCAGGATTGTAGCAATTGCAGCAAGAGGAATAGACGACATCCCACAATACGTCGACGAGCGCCTTGCACATCTCATCGGCGATATTGGGCGTATTGACCATATCAAGGGCTCTATTTCGGAAGTCCGAAAATCCTTACCTATCGGCGCCGCGGCGGAAGAGCAGAAGAGAATCGAAAGCGGCAACCAGCTCGTCCTGGTGGCCTAAACCAATAACCACTACCAAATTCAAAGGGATACCCATGCCCAATACTGAACGGAAGGAGTAACAAGCATGGCAGGTCAACTCGATCTGTTTCAGGGCGTTAAGCTGGCGGAGCCGGTGCCGAAAACCACGGTCAGACTTGGCCGGAAAGCCGCCCAGATACCGCTACGGAAGAAGCAGCGGGTAGCCGCAAAGCGTCTCATGGAAATACTTAAAGAACTGGAGGGTAAGGACATTTACCTTGGCTCCTACAGTGCCGGCGGCGGCCATTTCTGGCTCGATAATCTGAAGCTATCTAAGCTTAGAGTCGATGGGTTCAGGACGGAATCTGATGTATCCTGCCCGCCATCGGTCATCGTTTTGTGGGGGAGTAAAGGGGCCTGCGTCAGGATATTCACGGACTGCTTGTTAGCAGTCCGTGAACAAGAGTATCAGAATTACCATCACTATCTCCTCGACTTTTGGAACGGCTTTGGCCAATGCCCGATAAACGGTTACAGATCACACTACGCATGTTTGGCTGTCACCAAGTTCAAGGGCTGATCGACAGGAGAAAGCTCAAATTAAAGGGAGTCTGGGGGTTCGTCCCGGCTCCCTTTTTTTATAGAAAAGGAGCGAGAATACCCGCCAGCTTGCTGGCGGGATGAATCGCAAGGGCGGGGTGGCCCGTTTCTTCCCCTCCTGATGCCCCCCAGCTTGCTGGGGGGGGTAATTCACTTCACAATCCTCGACTCGGGGCGGGCCAGATTCACCGTGACGGTGGTCGATTTGACCCTTATAAGTACGATTCATCGGCCATCGGCATGAAGTAAGTGAAATTCATCTAATTTTATCCCACAAGATATCTGAAACTAGTCTAACAATTGCTGTGGTCTGAAATAAAGCAAAAGTGGCGAATGCTTTAGAATGATGAGCCGGACCTGGCTTCGCGGCTACAGAGAAGGGATACCATAAGGGCTTGTGTGTTTGGCAGCCCGCGGCTCCACATCATGCTCAAAAGAGAGGGACTGGTAGTCAACCACAAGCGGACCGAACGCATCTACAGGGAAGAGGGATTGGCTTTAAGAAGGAAGAGACGCCGTAAAGGAGCTGCCAGCGCCCGTGTTGTGATGTCGGCGCCATCTCGTCCCAATCAGAAGTGGAGCATGGATTTTGTGACTGACAGCATCGTAACCGGCCGGCGCTTCCGGGCCCTGGCCATCGTCGATGATTATTCCCGGGAATGCCCTGCAATCGAGGTCGATACCTCGCTGGGTGGCGTCAGGGTGATCAGCGTCCTGGAAAGACTGGCGGCTATGCGCGGCTTGCCCGAAGCCATCACCGTGGTGGATAACGGGCCAGAATTTGCCGGTAAAGCTATGGATGAGTGGGCGTTTCGCAAAGGGGTCAAGCTCAGCTTCATCCGCCCCGGCAAACCTATTGAAAACACCTTCGCAGAAAGCTTCAACGGCAGACTACGCGACGAATGCCTGAACACAAACTGGTTTCTGAATCTAAAACATGCCAGAGAAGTTATCGAGGCATGGAGAATGGATTATAATACTGTCAGACCTCATAGCTCATTGGATGGATTGGCACACCAGGAATTCATGGAACTAGACGGAAACACTAAGATGCATCTGGCACTAAAGATGGGGTAAGGTCAACGGATGCTTTTCGTTCGACTTACTCTCTTGTATTTTTTCGCTCCATTTTAATAGTATCCGTTTTAACGATCTGATTTTCTATGTATTTTCAATTTTTACTCTTAACTCTTTGCCCAGATAGACTTAAGAGTAACCCATTGTTCGGGACAATGTCTAATATACCTTTCCATGACCTGAGCTATTTGCTCTACGTTTTTTACTACCGCGCCGTTTCCAGTGGTGAAAACATCGATGGCTGGTTCTACATATATAACATATTTACCATTATCTTCGCGTCGATTAAAGATGGGGACAATAGCCGCTCCGGTGCGCATGGCCATTCTGACAGCTACCGTGGGCAGAGTAGCCTCCTCACCAAAGAAGACCGATGTTATGCCTTTCCCTTTGATGTTACGGTCGCAAGCCATCAATATTGCTTCACCGCTTCGCAGTAGCTGCATCATTGATTCCAGCGCACCCGGTCGGCCTGGCATGAAAGCGACGCCATGGCTCTCTCTCAAGGCAGTAACATGATTAAGCAGAGGCGGCGGTTTCAAAGCCTCTACCAAGACTGTTGTTTTGACCGATCGAATGGCAAATATCTGTGCCGCGATATCAAAACTGCCCAGGTGAGCCGTGACCAACACAACACCCCACTTCCGCTCTAGAGCATCTTTAAGATGTTGCCAGCCATGGACAGTTAAATGGCGCTCGATTTCATCAAGTTCCATGTGCGGTAACTTTATAAGGTCAAAATAGTTTTTGGCTGTATTCTTTAGTACTTCGCGCACAGCCCTTCTTAGGACAATATCATCTACGTTAAACCCCAGGACATGCCTCATATTGTCAGCAACTCCAACCCTCGCTGTAGGGAAGAAGGTGTAAGCGAAATCTGCGACTAGACTCGCGACAAAGTAGCCAAGGTTTCTAGGTAAGTAGGACAGACTGAATCCTGCAATCTTAAACGCATAATATTTCCACATTTGGTCATCCCTCTCTGTGGCATAACTGTTAGCGTCGGTCAAAACTTGACACCTATCTGGAAGTATATTACCATATAATTTGGTTTCTTTGGAAGTTTACCCCAGTCATAACGAGATTGTGTTATGCGAACGTCATATAGAGAAGGAAAGGCGGCACAGGTAAAGCACGCCTCCGATAGTCTCCTTGTAACTGCACCTAAGACGGAGTACACCTCAAAAGTAGGTATAGTGTGCCATTCAGACTGGGCCCCTTGGAACTATGTATTATTCTGGTAATCATTCTCCTCATCTTCGGCGTCGGGAAACTGCCTCAGGTGGGTGAAGCTATTGGCAAAAGTCTTAAGTCGTTCAGGGATGGATCCTCCGGCGAAGATGAAGAAAAGCCAAAAGAAGTGAAGTCGGCAACAATTACCGGGACACCAGAGGCGGTCGTCTCCAAAACGGAAGATACTCCTAAGGCTTAGCTTTGGGAGGGGAGAAGTGGTTCCTGAAGTTTTAGCATGTAGAAGTTAAAGGGTAATAACCAACAATGAACTTTTTCGGTCTAGGTACTTTTGAGATCGTTACTATTCTCATCGTAGCTACCCTTGTCTTCGGTCCCAATCGCATCCCCGAATTCGCTAAAAAGGCTGGGGAGTTCATGCGCAGTTTTCAAAAAATCACTAGTGATATGACCAAGGAGTTCACCAAAGCCATCGATAGTTCACCAACTAAACCTTCTGACACTGGTAAACCTCCTGACTCCTTCAGTGGCATAACCTTGGACAAATATTTTAAAACAAACGATAAATAATAAATGACAAAAACAGGTATAGAATACAGAAGGGGAAATTTGAAGTACTGAGGTTACTGAAAGTAATTTGGACTACAAACTTATATATACACCGGTGGCCAGGGACTTAGCCGATGTCGAGGCTAATCTTTCCGACCTAACTGAGCAGTGGAGAAGCGATTTTCCTGAGCTCCATGCCATGCTGCATCATGTCTTGCGCGGCGGTAAAATCTTGAGGCCGGCTCTGACCTTTCTGGCTGGCCGGTGCATCGATGGGGTAACGAGTCGTATGCTCAATATGGCTACCGCCAATGAACTACTGCACATCGCTACCTTAGTGCACGATGACGCCATCGATAAAGCGGATTTCCGTCGGGGAAGAGAGACGGCGAACAAGCTATGGGGAGTGGAAAAGGCCATTCTACTGGGTGATTTTTTATTTGCTCGGGCTTCTGAGTTCGCTGCTACTACCCATGAACTCCGAGTGGTGAAGCTTTTCTCTAGTACATTGCGAATTATTTCGGTGGGTGAACTCAAGCAGGCTCGGGCTGCTTTCAGTTTGGAACAAAGCTTGCAGGGGTATATGGACCGCATTGCATGCAAGACGGCGGCACTGTTAAAGATGTCCTGTGAATCCGGAGCCATTCTGGCTGGAGGTACCGAGGAACAGATTCAGGTTTTGAGCGATTTCGGATTTAATCTGGGGCTGGCATTTCAAATTGTTGACGATATCTTGGATTTTACCGGTACCGAGGTTGAGTTGGGCAAACCAGTGGGCTCGGATTTGCGACAGGGAACGATCACACTACCGCCGCTCCTTTTAATGGAAAGATACCCAGCCGCCAATCCGATTTCAGATTTCATACGAGGCGTGGCACGCAATAATAAAATCGCAGAGGCCATCGACATGATAAAAAGTGGTGGCTTTATTGAAGAAAGCTACCGCCATGCCTTGAAATATTCGACACAGGCTCAAGAAATGCTTAACCGCCTGCCAGAAAGCCCCTATCGTGGGGCATTGAGGGCTCTGACCGACTACCTTATCGAACGACGAGTCTAAGGTGTAGACGCCAAGACCAATAAACCACAAAAATCTCTCTAACTGGGCATTGAAAATGGTGCAAGACCACTTTTAACCAATATTTTGTATGTTGGTTAAAAAAGGTTACAATCCACCCACTCCATCCGTGTTTCCGGTGGAGTCCGACTCTAGAGCCTGTCTCAAAATGAGGGACAGGATTTAATATGCGAAACTCCAAGCGGATAGCATTACAGGATTTAGACCGAAGTTTCGGTGCATTTGGACATTGGTGGCCAGGTTATCCGCGATTTCTACCCTGGCTCTGGTGCTTCGTCTCCCTGACTTAGCCCAAACGCGCCATAGGGTTCGCAAGTTAAACGCAGTTGCCAGTAAGTTGAACTCCGCTCTGACGTTGGCCAGACCGCGCAACAGGAATCTCCTGGCATTCATCTGGTCTTTGAGGATTCCGAAGGTAGGTTCACTCAGTTCCCGGCGAAGGGCGTACAAACTGCGTGCTTCGTCCGAGCGCATCCACTGTCGATGTTTGAGCAACAGTACCTCGGAAGAGCTAATCCGGAGTGCACGCCCCGCATGTTTGTCCTTGGTACAAACGCCGAAGGCGGGACAAGCCCGGCAGACCGTCCTCGATGCTCGATATATGCGGATCGAGTGTGAACCAGTGAGCTTGGACCTGCGCAGCCCGCGGAAAGGAAGCCGTTGGCCATGGGGGCAAGTGTAAATGTCGCTGGCGGCATCATAGTCAAACTGGTCTTTGAAATAAGGACCAGTACAAGAATCCTTATATCGTTCCCCCATCACCAGGAGTTGACCTCGCTGTTCACCGGCTTCCAGGCCGGCAGCGGTATGGTAGCCGCCATCAGCCAGGGTAACAGGGGCCCGTTGCCCTGTTATCTCTTCGGCTCGCTCCAGCATGGGAACCAATTGGCCTGAGTCTGAAGCACTGTTCACGACCTCGGCAGCCGTAATCAGCATGCCATTTCCCTTGGCTGTCTCAGGGTTTAATGAAGAGACCATTGCCTGGGCATTGTAGCCGGTGATAATCCCGCTTCGCCCCTTCATCAGCTGGGCATCTTCATCGGTTAGATTCACCCGTTTTACTCTTTCCTGTTGCGCTAGGCGATTCATGGCGCCTTTAACCCGCTGCTGTAACTCTTTGGCCGTCTGCAATGCTTCCGGTAACCGCGGTTGGGGAGAGTCATCGCCGCCCTCGTTTCGTGCCTCCAGTTCGGAGATTGCCGCTTCCGTACGATTGAGTAAACGCTGTAATGCGGCGACATCATAGGTACGGTCACCGGCCGCATTGGCCACTATTTTCGTCCTATCCACCGCCTGCACCGCCAAGTCAATCAAGTCCAGTTCGACAGCGGTGGCCACTGTGTATTTCAGTAGTCTCCGCATCGCATCACGGTGAGCCTGGTAGAATCGCCACAGGGTATTGTGATCGGGGCGCTGCCATCCCGTTAGCCACAGATACGGCACCTGGTCTCGGCAGGCTGCTTCAAGTCTGCGTGAGGAACGAATCCCCGTCATGAAACCATGCAACCAGACACACAGTAGTGCCCTCGGATGATAAGCCGGGGCACCCAACGGCTCTCCGTCGATCCCAATTTCTAATTCTATCTAGGCCGCACGGTCAAGTGTATCCACAAGCTCGGCCACGAACCGCGCAGGATGATCGTTGGGAATCAGTTCTCCAAGAGTCGGGGGCAACATCCATGCTTGTTCGCGGTTTAATGGTCTCAGCGGCATTGGGCTCACCTCATTACTGATTGGCCCAATTTTACCAAATTGGCTTGAATTATAAGACAGGCTCTCTACCCCGTCTCCACGTCGTAGATACAGTTACGTTCTAAACAAAGGGTATTAATTATTCCCTCATGCAAGCCTCTTTAGAGCCTCATCTGCATTAATTTTGCCCTGTTCCAGCATGTCCAACAGGCTTTCCTGCTCAGACATAGCTGTAAGTTTCGAGTTAATCTCCACCATTCTCAACTTGCTGGCGACCTTAACAAGACGGTTCTTGACCGTTGGATAGCTGATGCCGAAGAGCCGTCCCACTTCCTTCATCGAACCGTGGGCTCCGACGAAAGCCATGATGAAGACTTGATCTTCCCTCCCGAGTTGAGCTAGTGGTGGTAAAGCAAATTCCCCTTCGATCGCGATATTGCTATCGGCAATTTTCACTCGTTCAACAGTGATCGGTGAACCGTTGGTTAGCCCAGTTAATTCGCTCCAATCCCTAATCATGCTCTCCTCAACAATGCATTTATCGATCTTAACATCCGGGAAATTTGACACCATTCCTGACGTATAGTACCATATATTATGGTTACTTTGGAAATTTCTAGCTGTATCAAAGTTGTGACACACGAACGTGACATGAAGTAAAACCATGACAGTGAGAGCTGGGGCATTGGGTAGTTTGCTTAAGGATAGAAAAATCGGGCTGGCACTTAGCAGTGGCGCGGCGCGAGGACTGGCTCACATCGGCGTACTGGAGATGTTAGAGGAAGAAGAGATCCACATCGACATGCTTGCCGGTACGAGCATGGGAGCACTGATCGGTGCTGTCTACGCAGAGCGACAGGACATTGACCGGATGAAACATCTAGCAATAGAATTGGGCTTAAAGAGGTTTTCCTTTTTAGCAGATCCCGTGTTACCAAAATACGGTTTGATTCGCGGGCGGAAGATTGGAAACATGTTAAGATCGATTATCGGCGATGTTGAGTTTGGGGATTTGAAGATACCATTTGCTTGTTCGGCGGTTGATATTAATAGCAATCAAGAGGTCGTAATTAAGCAGGGCAAAGTGAGAGAGGGTGTGAGGGCGAGTTGCTCTATTCCCATTTTACTTACTCCCAGTAAATTAGAAGGAAGATATTTAGTTGATGGTGGTTTGCTCGATCCGGTGCCTGTAAAAATCCTCAAGGATATGGGGGCAGACCCTATCATCGCAGTAAATGTAATACCGAATGGTCAAAATACGTTTTTGGGTGCTAGCCAGAATAATCGGAGGAAAAATGGACCTAATATACTTAGTATAGCGATCCAAACGGTAAACATTATTAGTAGCCAGAGATTAAAGTCCAGTCTCAGTGGCGCCGATGTTATCATAGAGCCTCAAGTTACACACATTAGCTGGGGTGATTTCCATCGTGCTGAAGAGTGCATCGTTCAAGGTCGATTGGCCGCTCAGGTATCCATACCGGAGATAAAAAGGTTGCTGGCCGGTTGATTTTTCACAAAATATATATTTCCAGTGCATAATGCGCATCGCTGGGGTTGAATAAGGTTATGAAACTGACATTTAGGCAGAAGATTTTTCTCAGTAAGCTCCTCGACGCTTATCGGGACATGAAAGAGCCTGTTCACTATAGCGTCATTGCCAATCGACTGGGTCTGAACAACTCTACAGCCTATGATATGTTGAGGCTCCTTGAGAAAAAAGGTATGGTGACTTCAGAGTACGATACGCCGAAGGAGACTGCTGGGCCTGGACGGTCTAGTATACGTTTCGTTCCTACTGCCGAAACCATCGAGCTTTTCGCTCACCTGGCAGGTGACATACGGGAGCAAGATGAGTGGGATGATATAAAAACTCGCGTCCTAACGAACTTGAGCAGGGGAGAGGCGAACGATTATAAGGATATTTTAAACGAATTACTTGCCAGGATGCCAGAACCGCGTTCATCACTTGTGCGATGCACCGAAGTCATGACGGCTTTATTACTGAAACTCAGAGAATCCAAACAGAATTTGACTGAGCAAAGCTCAGTGGATAATCTACTGAAGGCGCCGGCCAGCAAGTTGCGCATGAGTATACTGGCCGGGCTCATCCTGGGGCTATCGTATACCGATCAGGAAACTCAGAGATTTCTGGGTATTTATCAGGAATACGCCGAAAAATATGAAGCATCGCTGCAGGGATTAAGCCGTGACAGTTTATTCAAGCTGCATCGGTTTACCCGCGATGTCTGGAATATTCTAAAAACACCGACATTTTAATTTTTTTTCATCAATATTTTGGTTATTTATGGAATTTGGATTAATGAAAGTAGCTAACCAGACGGAAATACGGCATCTGTCAATTGATTGCAGAGGCTAACCGTGAATAACACTATGAGGTTGAAACATGGCAAGCGCCAAAATTAAGACTGGCGAAATCGCCAAAATAGTGTCCCAAGTGCTGCATCCTTATGTAATCCTTGTACCGGTGGTGGTGTTGCTTGCCGTGAGCTTCAGCCGGGAAGACTGGGTTAAATGGAGTGTCATAGCTCTGTTACCAGCCTATCTCTTCCCCCTCCTGTATATGCAGGCGAGGGTTGTTCTAGTTGCTCGTACTACCGGGGTCAAGGTAACTCATCGCTCTCTTTTTAGAGAGCGATCCAGAGAGATGATTTTTTTGATATGCCTCTTCGGCCTGCCCAGCGCATTGATACTCTTTTCTCTCGACGCTCCTCCGAGCATTATGGCTACCCTGATTGGGCTCAGCGCAACAGCGCTATTGATTACCTTTATAAATTTACGCTATCGAGCCAGCTTCCACCTTTCTCTTTTCACCAGCGTGGTCACCTCTATCGCTATCGTATTCGGCCCACCAGCGTTAGTTGTTGCCGTCCTTATCCCGGTACTGGGGATTTCTCGCTACCAGCTGGGGGAGCACACTCCTTTGCAGTTAGTAACCGGGTTTGTAATTGGCTTGGTGGTTACTGCGGCCGTCTTCCAGGGATTTAACCTTCTCTAATAAGGTAATAACTAACTAACTAAGAAAAGGAAAATAGATGGAGCGGTATTTTCGAAAGTTAGGCGTTTTCATTGAAAGCAAACGCGTACTGGTTATCACTGTCAGTGTAATACTTATTATTGCCTCGCTTTTTGGTGCCACACAACTCAAGCTGGCTACCGGTGTTGAAACCTACTTATCCACCGGTTCTCAGACCTACCAAGATTACATGAGGTTTAACCAGCATTTCGGCAGCAGCGTCGTAGTAGTCCTGGTGACAGGAAATGATTTGACTCAACTACTGCAGCCCGCCAACGTGGCGGCGATGGAGACCATCGAGAACCAGATGGGGAACAATCCAAACGTTGTTTCGGCTCTAGGACCTACTTTTCTCATAAAACAGGCGGTTGCACAACAAACTGGAACCCCTGTTTTACCGCTTGACCCCAAAATACTTCAGTCCATAGTCGTAGATCCCGAGAATGGCCAGATTCGGCCCCAATTCAGCAGAGTCCTGCCTGATGGCCAGCACGCCCTGATCGCCATAGTGCTCAAGGGAGACTTGTCATTGGATGGCCAAAAACTGGTAAGCGAAGAAGTTGAAAACATAGTCGCCACTGCCGGTTTCTCCGGAGTTGGAGCCGTAGTCACCGGTATGCCTGCTGTCTTTAGCCAGCTAGAAGATATGATGTCCAGCAGCCTGCGCAATATGTTCCTGCTTTCTATACTGTTAATGCTTGTAATCTTGGCCGTGGTCTTCAGTGTTCGTGGTTTCTTTGCTTGGAGATGGTTGCCACTGGGTATTGTGCTTATTGGAATCATATATACCTTTGGAATTATGGGCGTGATCAACGTTCCTATAACTATGGTTACCATGGCAGTGTTTCCCATATTAATCGGCCTTGGGGTAGACTACGCCATCCAATTCCACAACCGCTATGACGAAGAGGCCAGGCGAGGCGAAACTGTAGCTGAAGCCATTATAGATTCTGTTACCCATATTGGGCCGTCAATTGGTATCGCTATTATTGCGGCCTCTCTTGGTTTTGCCGCTCTGTTCTTCTCGCCTGTTCCCATGGTCCGTGATTTCGGGCTTATGTTGATTATTGGCGTCATAGCCGCCTACCTTGTAGCGCTGTTTTTACTTCTGGGTATCCTGTATCTGCATGATCGACGCAATGCAACCAAAACCACAATAAACAAAGGAATGGCCAAGGCGAAGCAGGAGAAAGTTGGCTTTGTGGAAAGGGGTCTCCAACACCTTGCACCCTGGGTGATCAGAAATACAGCCATCATCATCCCTTTGGCCTTATTATTGACCATCGGTGGCCTGATAAGTGACTCCTACATTGCCACCGAAACCGATGAGACCAAGTTTATATCTCAGGATGTTCCAGCGGTAAAGAATCTGCTGGCTCTTGAGAAAATAGCCGGCGGAGTCAGTTCAATCAATATGCTGGTCGAATCTAAGGACATCACTGATCCGTTGGTTATAGCCTGGATGGTGCAACTGGAACAGCGTATTACCTCGGAGCAGCCCGAGTTTGTTACTGGCACTAGCAGTATTGCTGACCTAATTCTGCAGGCTACCGGCGGAGTGATGCCTCAAAGCTCCGTGCAGGTCAAGCAGATCTTGGGGCAACTTCCTGTACCCATCAAGAGGAACTTAATCACCGATGATTACACCGCCGGTAATCTTGTGATTAGCGTTGAGCAGTTAGAGATTGCCAAGATTCAGGAGCTCAGGGACCAATTGACCGGATATGTAGTCAACCCTCCGGCCGGCGTAAATGTCATCCTGACAGGAACGCCCATAATCGGGATCGAGCTCTTTAACGCCCTGACCGGGGGGCGGATACAGATGACCCTCATAGGAGTTGGCTTGATCTTTTTGGTTCTCCTTGGTCTCTTCAAGTTCAATCTGCTGCGCGCCGTTCTGGCGGTCCTGCCCATAGGGCTTATTCTCGGTTGGTCAAGCGGCATAATGTATCTATTGGGAATCAAATATACTCCCCTCACCTCTACCCTGGGAGCGCTGATCTTGGGTATCGGGGTTGAATTCACTATCTTGCTGATGATGCGGTACTACGAAGAGAGGCGCAAGGGCGAAGGACCAGAGGAAGCGATGACCACGGCCATGACCAAGATCGGTCGTGCCATTATCGCCTCAGGACTTACTATAATCGGTGGCTTTGGCGCGTTATTGATCGCCAAGGATTTTCTGATACTTCGTGACTTCGGCATCGTCACCATGATCAATGTCTTTTTTGCCTTAGTCAGCACCCTGTTCGTATTACCGACTCTGATTGTCTGGGTCGACACCTGGCAGGAGAAACAACGACTGGCTGTAAAGTCGATCCGGAAATAGGAGGGAGAATGTTGTAAAGCAAATCCCTATTAATAGTCAATTAGCAACTTAGAAGGAGGGAGTGATGAGAATCAAAGAGGCGTTACGGTGGTTGTTCGAAAAAATGACAGACCCCATAGTCAGCTTATGGGATTGGAAGGCAAGGGTTTGGTTTCGTATGGGATGGTCACGACCGCTAAAAATTAAGGAAACAAAGAAATAATTGGGCTAGATTCAGTGATACCTCATCATAGGGACAAGACTGTGTGCTCAATCAAACCAATCCAGGTGATATTGGTTGAAAAGGGGGAGGGGAAATGATATAGTTCGCGACCTTGATTAGGCCCGCATATCTGTATTATGTTGACATTATTGGTCGTATCCGACTATAAGAGGAGGGTTAATATGGCTATTAAAGTAGTTACCGATAGCACCGCTGATATTCCGTCTCAGTTGGTAAAAGATCTGGGCATCGTGGTAGTACCTTCATACGTGATCTTTGGAAGTAAATCATATCGTGGCGGGATCGATATAGCCGCGGACGAGTTCTATCGTAAGCTTCTTCATGAGCCTGTGCTGCCTACCACCTCCCAGCCCACCCCGCAGGATTTCGTAGAAGTCTATAACCAGCTTGCCAAGGAAGCCGACGGTATTATCTCTATTCATATTTCTTCCAAACTGAGTGGCACAATCAACTCCGCCGAACACGCCAAAAAGCTGGCCAATGTCAATTGCCCTATTGAAGTCATTGATACACAGAACCTAACAATGGCGTTGGGTTTGATTGTCATCGCTGCCGCCAGAATGACCAGAGCAGGCAAGGGATTGACTGAAGTCGCCGATGCCGTCAGAAAGATGGTGCCTAGTACCAGGCTACTGATCCTCTTTGACACGCTGGAATACTTAGCCAAGGGCGGCCGGATTGGCAAGGCCAAGTCAATGCTCGGTTCAATACTGAATGTTAAACCGCTGCTGACACTCAAAGAGGGTGAATTTGTGCCGGCGACCCAGGCGCACAGTCGCACCAAGGGCAAGGAAAAACTGTTAGAGTTCCTAAAAAATGCTAAAGATATCGAAGACCTAGCAATTATCTACAGCACCACTCCCGATGAGGCAAAAGAGCTAGCCGCTAGTATCACGGCAATCCCCCAAGCCCGCATAATCATCGCCCAGGTGGGTCCGGTGCTGGGCGTTCACAGTGGGCCAGGGGCGCTGGGCATTGCGCTGAGAACCAAGGAATAGGTTTAGGGGTAGTCGTCAGTGCCCAATTTCGGTATGGTTCTTCCGCCGTTAGGGTGTTGGCCAACTTGTAATTAAATAGCAAACGTTATTTAGAAGCTATCTAAGGGCATCGACCGGGCCCACTTTTTGGGGCAAGCCACGGGAAGGTTATTGAAAAGACCCTGGCCGGTGCGACAGGGCTATTATGAAACCAGCCAGTTCTCGGTATCGTCTCCTTTGGTGGAGCTGAGGGGACTCGAACCCCTGACATCCTCCTTGCAAAGGAGGCGCTCTCCCAGCTGAGCTACAGCCCCATGTGACGGGTGGGATTATACCAGCCCCCCGGAATCAGGCGCAAAGCGCTGTCAGCGGGCTGGGTCTTCGGTCAGCCTAACATAAATTGCGTCAGACATTTCCCGGTCGGTGGCGAACTGGCTCATGCCTGCCTGGAAAACGTATGACGGGAAGCTCTGGATCAACTTGACCGGAGCCCCCGGCAGGACGCCCATCGCCATCAATTTTTGCAGCTTGTCGGCTTCCGGCGCGTAGAGATAAGCGACCGTACCACTCTGGCCCGGACGCAGTTCGGATAACGGTGAGACCAGCTTCTGCGGGCGGGAGGCCGCCGCCTGGCAGCATTTGCCCGGCGGGATCGGCTTGTTATGCGGGCATACTTTGGGGTGCCCCAAAAGGACGCAGATGTTCTCGTCGAGTCCCTTATCCAGCAGATGCTCGAACTTGCAGGCCTTGTCGTGCATCATTTTATCGCGAGTGCCCAGGACGTCATATAACAGGCGTTCCGCCAGGCGATGGCGCCGTACCACGCTGCGGGCTTCCGGCAGACCTTTCTCAGTCAAAGAGAGTAAACCGTCACCGCCTGAGACCACCAGCCCGTCCTCGATAAGCTGTTCGAGGGCTTTGCGGGCTTGAAAATCGGCGGCGCTGACCCCGGCTTTATCCTCCTGCGTCTTGATCCACAGGCTCTCCAGGATCTCCTCGCCGTGCTCGTCGATGTTCATCGTTTTCTCCTCAGTTTCTTAATGGCGGCAAATAGTCTCGGCTCTGCCGGTGTCTCATAAGCGCAGTTGGGACAGCGCACCAGCCGGCAGCTTTTCCCCATGGGGCAGGAGCCGCAGTAGGCGGTGCCGGAGGCGGCGTCAAACTCGAAGCCGCAGAAGGGGCATTTTATCCTGTCGGCAGGTGCGTTGTTCATAGATTGACCCCTAGGAGCTTCAGCGCGCGGTCAAGTCCCAGTCCGACCAGGAAGGCAAAGGGGAAGATAAAGCCGGCAATGGCTACCGCCGTCTTCCAGCCTCGCTCTTTGATCATCACCATGAACTGGGCGATGCAGGGGACGAACAGGGTCATGACTACCGCCGATACCAGCAGGGCGTTGCCGAAGAGCAGCCCCTGGGCGGTCAGGTCATACAGCCCGGCGGCGCCGAAGTCCCGGCGGAAGAAGCCGATGACGAAGGCCACCGCCGCCTCGGCGGGGATGCCGACGAACTCAACGACTGGTGTAAGTCCGCTAATCAAGATGCCAAGGAGGCCGACGGCATCGCCGGCCCACAGCACTACGCTGGCTACGATGAAGAACGGGATGACCTCTTTCAAATACCACTCCAGCCGGGCGTAGGTTTTTTGCAGTACGTTGGACAGGCGCGGCAGCCGGAGGGGCGGCACTTCCATGTAGAAGCAGGCGCGCTGACCCGGGATGATTCTGGAAGCCAGCCAGCCGACAAGGACAAAGACGGCGCCGACGACGCCCAACCAGGTCAGCAGCATGCCGGAAGAGACGGAAAGGATGCCGAAAATGACGCCAAGCTGGGCGGAGCAGGGGATGGCCAGGGCCAGAAGCAGGGTGGTGATGACCCGCTCCCGTTTCGTTTCCTGGGTGCGGGTGACGATGGTGGCCATGGTATCGCAGCCCAGGCCCAGGACGATGGGAATGACCGCCCGGCCGTTCAAGCCTATAAACTTGAAGACGCGGTCAATTAGCATCGCCAGCCGCGGCAGGTAGCCGGAGTCCTCGATCATCGAAAAGACGATGAAAAAGGTGGACACTATGGGCAGAATGATACCGATGGCATAGGTTATACCCAGGGTGATGATGCCGTAATCGCCGACGAAAAGATCGGAGATAATCTGGACAGGAATCAAGTCCTGCAGGGTGTTCTGGAAGAAGGGATTGATGAGCCCGCCGAAGACCCTTTCCTCCAGCAGACCCACCAGCGTGCCGGCGCCGAAGACGCCGACGATGAAATACATGGCGTACAGCACCGCCGCCAGAATGAGCCCGCCGGTGAACGGGTGCATCATGGCCCGGGAAAGGCGCTCGCCGAAGCGGAGTTTCCCGGACGCCTGCCGCGACATGACGCTTGCCGCCAGTTTCGTGGCCGCCCGCTGCTGGGCCAGCGCCAGAACGTAGGCCGGGGCCTGATTCATGGACAGCCTGGCGCGGTCAACGATGGCATCGATCTGCGAGCCAACCGATACTTCGCTAACTACCGATTGACGTATTTGCTCATCCTCTCTTAAAAGCAGCAGGGCGATCGACCGGCTGGAAATGCGCTCGGCTGGCGGGCTGCCGTTGACCAGCGGCTTCAGATCAGCGACGGCGTTTTCAATTAATGCGTCATAGACTATCGGCAGCGCCAGGCTGATGGTTTGGTAACGCAGGATTGCCTGTTTGAGTTCGGTAATGCCCCGCCCGAGGGATGCCGCGGTGCCGATGACCGGGACACCCAGTTCGGCGGCAAGTTTCCCGGTATTGATGCCGATGCCGTGGGCCGCCGCCTCGTCCATCATGTTCAGGACGACGATGACCGGCAGTCCCGCCTCGATGAGCTGGAAAGTCATAGGAAGCATCCGCTCCAGGTTTTTGGCGTCGATGACATGGAGCACCACGTCCGGCTTCTCCTGGAGCAGGATAGCCCGGGCTACCCGCTCTTCCTCGGTAATGGAGTGAAGGGAGTACATGCCGGGGGTGTCGATAACCTCCACCGGGCGGTTGCTGAAAATGGCCTGGCCGCGGAAGATGTCAACGGTAGTGCCGGGGTAGTTGGAAATGATGACGCGCCGTCCGGTCAGGGCGTGGAAGACGGAACTCTTGCCGACGTTGGGGCTGCCGACCAGGGCGACCTTCAAGGCCGACCGCGCCGAGTCTAAGCGCCGCTGCTTTTCCGGCCGCGGACCGTGGCAGGCGGGGCAGCTTTCAACGGGTGTGTCGAAGGAATCGGGGCGCTTGGTGGACATACCTAGACCGTTTTCTTCTGGCACTCGGGGCACAATCCCGTGAGCGAGATCTCGCCTCCGCGGATTAAAAAGCCACCTGCCTGCGTTACCGCGGCGACAATCTCGGATATTGGGAGTGAAAATTCAACCACCCGGCCGCAGTCGGTGCAGATCAGGTGATGATGATGTTCCTGATGGGAAATCTCATAGTGGTGATGGTTCTGGTCCAGGTGCCGTTCCTCAACCAGTCCGCTCTCCTTGAATTTGGCAAGTGCCCGGTACACCGTAGACAGGGAGATCCGCGGCAACTTCTTCCTGGCGCGCTGGTAGATCTCATCGGCGTCAAGATGTCCCTTGCCGGCCCGGATGATGTCCAGGATGACAGCCCGCTGGCCGGTGGCTTTTAAAGCGGTTTTACCGAGCGGCATTACCGCCTCCGGGATATACGCAAATGATTAGCATTTGCAATTATTATATGAGAAACGGGGAAGGGTGTCAAAAAACCGACCGCTGATTCATCGCCGGGATGACAGCTTCAAGAAAGTTGCACGTGTTATTAAAAGCGCCGGCGGGTAGACCGGGTTTTTAGCTGGGTCAAATCCCGCCGCCGTCGAATTCCTTGGCCAGGGCTTCTAGCTTCTCTTTTAGTTCGTCGGTGGGTGCCACGATGCCGCCGATTTTTTCAAGGGCTTCGCAGCGTTTTTCCAGTTTGGCTTGCTCTGCCAGGATGTAGCGCACCGCTTCGGCCACCGGATCGGGAAGATGGCCGTGTTCCAGGTCGGTGACGATTTTAGGCTTGTGTTCCTCGACAACCCGGCCGGGTATGCCAACGACGGTAGAACCCGGCGGCACGCTCTTGACCACGACAGAGCCCGCTCCGACTCGGCCGCCCTCGCCGATGGTGATATTGCCCAGCACGGTGGCGTTGGAGCCGATGACCACGTTGTTCTCCAGGGTCGGGTGCCGCTTGCCCTTGGACAGGCTGGTGCCGCCCAGGACCACGCCCTTGTAGAGCAGCACATCGTCGCCGATAATAGAAGTCTCGCCAATGACCACGCCCATGCCGTGGTCTATAAAGAACCGTTTGCCGATGGTGGCGCCGGGGTGGATTTCGATGCCGGTGAGGAAGCGGGTCCAGTGGGACAGCCAGCGGGCCAGAAAGTGCCACCTGATTTTCCAGAACCAGTGGAAGACACGGTAGCCCCATAAAGCATGCAAGCCGGGATAGCAGAAGATAACCTCGAAAACGCCCCGGGCCGCCGGGTCCTTGTCGAACACGTTCCGGATGTCTTCCCGAATGGTCTTAAACATACGTTCGCCTTTGAGCGGCGTTATTATACGCCGGGAAGGGTAAAATAGCTACGGAGCGGCGGGTTCGTCGGCTTTCGCCTCCAGCGACTCGTCCAGCCATTCGAAGTAGGGCTCTGAACCTCCGATGACCGGCAGGGCGATGATCTCCGGATTGTCGTAGGAGTGGATCTCTTTGACAGCTTCGATGACATCGCTGAGGAAACCAGCCTGAGTTTTGACCATGAGCAGGCTCTCGGTGGCGTTTTCGATTTCGCCCTTCCACCAGTAGCTTGAATTCATGCCGTCCATGATACTGACGCAGGCCGCCTTTTTTTGTTCCAGCAGCACCTTGGCGATAAGCCTGGCCTCTTCGTTGTCCGCCGCGGTGACCATCACCAGGACGTGATTAAAATCGTTCACCTAAACCTTGACCTCCAGCATTCTCTCGATTGCCCGGCGGGCTTTTGCCGCGACTTCCGCTTCCACCTCCACCCTGGGTGCCTCGGTCTCCAGGGCATAAAGCACTTTATCGAGCGTGATCAGCTTCATGTTGGGGCATACCGCCTGCTCGGAAACCGGGTAGAACTTCTTGCCCGGGTTCTCCTTCCTGAGGCGGTGGATGATGCCCATCTCCGTGCCGACGATGAACTCCTTGACCCCCGGATCGCGGGCATAGCGGATCATGCCGCCGGTAGATAACACTGCGTCGGCGACCGCCGCCACCTCCGGCCGGCATTCCGGATGGACCATAGCCCTGGCGCCGGGATGCTCCGCTTTGAGTTCAAGTATGTACTCCGGCAGGATACGGGCGTGGGTGGGGCAGTAGCCCGGCCAGAAATGAATTCTTTTGTTCGTCTGCTGCTGGACGTAGTAGCCAAGGTACTGGTCAGGGACGAAGATGATCTCCTCCTCCGGCAGGCTCTCAACTACTTTGACCGCGTTGGCCGAGGTGCAGCAGATGTCGCTTTCGGCTTTCACCTCGGCGGTGGAATTGACGTAGCACACCACCGGCCGGCCCGGCAGTTTGTCCTTCATCCGCCGCAGGCCGGCGGCGGTGATCATGTCGGCCATGGGGCAGCCGGCATGGGCGTCCGGCAACAGCACTTTGGACTCCGGCGAGATGATGGCTGCCGTCTCGGCCATGAAGTGAACGCCGCAGAAGACGATGATTTTGGCCTTGACTTCAGCCGCCCGCTGCGACAACTCCAGCGAGTCGCCGACGAAATCGGCGATGTCCTGTATCTCGCCCAGCTGATAGTTGTGGGCCAGGATGACGGCGCCTTTCTCAGCGGCTAAAGTCCTGATCTTGTTGACGATGCTGTCAGTGTTCATATTCTTCTCATTTTTTCATTCAGGGCCCCCGGTGCCGGGCCCCTTATCAGTGAATATTCGTTCCGGGTTGGCGTAGATGTTCATCCGATGGCCACGCACGAAGCCTATGAGGGTGATGCCAAGTTTTTCGGCTAGTTTCACCCCGGAATCGGTGGGAGCGCTCCGGGAGATGAGGAATGGTATGCCGCGCCGGGCGGTCTTGAGGAGTATCTCGGACGAGATCCGCCCGGAAACCAGCAGAATTCTGTCCTCTGTCCCGATGCCTTCGAGGAGGCACCGGCCGAATACCTTGTCGACGGCATTGTGCCGGCCGATATCCTCGGAGAACAACTCGATGCCGCCGGGCGCCGCCAGGGCGGCGGCGTGAACGCCGCCGGTCGTCTTAAAAACCTCGCTTCTCTCCTGGAAATCTTTCATCAGTCGGTAGATCTGGTCGGGGTGCAGTTTCATCGAGGAAACAACCGGCCGGCTGGCAACATCGGCAGCCGAGTAGAATGTCGCCCCCCGGCCGCAGCCGGAGGAGATGAAGCGTTTCCAGATCCGGCCTGCCTCGCCGCTGCTTTTTGTCGTTACCCTTGCGATGCCGCGTACGCCGTCAATGGTCATCGAGGTAATATCCCCTGCCGACTCGATAAGTCCCTCGGCGGCTAAAAAACCGGCCGCCAGATAGTTCTCCTCGGCCGGGGAGCAGAGCATGGTCACCAGTTCCATATCGTTGAAAAATATGGTCAGCGCCGCCTCCCGCGCGACCTCGTCGCCGATAGGCTCCGCCGTTGCCTCAGACACGCGGATCACGTCCAACCTGGCGGTGTTATCAGTCAAGGTTCCCTGCTTCAGTTGTCTTTATGCTGCTGATAATCTGGAACATGCCCCCGAGCGCCCATTTTTGAAAAATCACATCGAGGCCGGAGGCGATGATTTCCGCCGCCAGACTGCCCTTCATCATTTTATAAGCGGTGTCGTTCTCAAACAGCCTGACGAAAGCTGAAATAGGCAGCTTGAAAATGATATTTTTCGGCAGGCCGTAGTCCAGCGCCAGAAATTTGCCGCCGGGTTTCAGTACCCGCCTGACTTCCTTGAGCGCCGCGGCCCGGATTTCCCTGGGCAGCTCATGAAGCCCGTAAGAGCAAAAGACATGGTCGAAAACGCCTTCGCTAAACGGCAAGGCGTCGACGCTGGCGCGTTGGAAACTAACCCAGGCGGCCACATTCTTTTTCTGGGCGACGGCCAGCATATCCGGCGAAAGATCAACGCCGATCACCTGTCCCTGACACACCTCGGGGGCGATGAGCGCGGTTGTCGATCCCGTGCCGCAGCATATGTCCAGCACCCGGTCGGTATCCTTGAGGCCGGCCATGGCCACAAATTTTTGCCTGAAACGCCTCTCTCCGCCGAAGGGGACAAAGGAAAGCCTGACAACGCGATCATACAGTTTCGCCCAGCGCCGCCAGAAGCTGACGCTGTAATACGAGGGTATTCGGGTGGATTGGATTTGTTCCGGCATAATCTCTCCTCAGGGGAATAAGAGCATTATACGGAGGCGGCAGGTGACGGGCAAGGGCGGCTCCCGGCGGGCACGTCTGGCTTATCCCCGGCCATGTCCGCTGCCTTGGGCGTATGGTAATATTTAGCCTGATGGGTGATTCCAATTCAGATACGGCGCGGCGGGCTCATCCGGCGGTGAGCCGGCTTTCGCTGGGCCTTGAAACGCGCGCCCTGCTTGAGCGTCACGGCCTGGCTGCCCTCAAGAGCATGGGGCAGAATTTCCTCACCGACCGGGGAGTGTTGGATAAAATTCTGGCCGCCGCCGCGGTCGGGCCTGAAGACACCGTCGTCGAGGTCGGCCCAGGCTTGGGCGTATTGACCAGGGCGCTGGCCGAGCGTGCCGGCCGGGTTATCGCCGTCGAATTGGACCGGGGCATGGCCGCCTTGCTCAGGGAAAACTTTGACGGGGAATCCAATGTCGCCATTGTCGAAGGCGATATTCTGAAGACCGATATTGAAGCGCTGGCCGGCGGCGCGCCTTACATTGTCGTCGCAAATCTCCCGTATTACATTACTTCACCGGCACTGCGTCATTTTCTTGAAAACCCCCATCCTCCAGGGAAACTGGTGGTGATGGTGCAGAAAGAGGTGGCGCAGCAGATCACTGCCCGTCCGCCGGAGATGAGCCTGCTTTCCATAGCCGTCCAGTTTTTCGGTGTGCCGAAGCTGGTGAGCCGGGTCCCGGCCGGCGCGTTCTACCCGCCGCCCAGGGTTGACTCGGCGCTGCTCCGCATCGACGTCCTGCCGGTTCGGCGTTTAAGCCTGGAGGAAACCGCCGGTTTTTTTAAGGTCGCCAGAGCCGGCTTCGCCACCCGGCGCAAACAACTGGTGAACGCGCTCGCGGGAGGGCTCGGCATCGGGAAAACTGAAGCCGCGGCATGCCTGGCGGCGGCGGGTGTAGACCCGTCCCGGCGCGCCGAGACTTTGTCCGTTGAAGATTGGGTTGCCCTGTATCGGGCTTGCCGGAGCGCCGGTGCTTAAGCTGCTGGCTCCCGCCAAAATCAACCTTTGCCTGGAGGTCATAGGCCGCCGTTCTGACGGCTACCATGAGATAAAAAGCATCATTCAGACGATAGACCTGGCGGATGAACTTCTCTTCGAGCCGGCCGATACTCTATCCATTTCAGCGGACGCCCCCGGCTGGAGGGCTGAACAGAGCCTGGTCTCCAAAGCGGCCCGGTTGCTTCAGGAACGAACCGGGACCAGTCTCGGCGCCCGGGTCAGGCTGGCCAAGCGCATCCCGCTGGTATCGGGACTGGGGGGTGACTCCTCCGACGGCGCCGCGGCCCTGAAAGGATTCAACCGGCTGTGGCATCTGGGGTTGTCCGAGGCCGATTTGATGGAAATCGGGGCGGCGCTGGGGTCCGATGTTCCCTTCTTTTTTTGCGGCGGCACCGTGCTGGCAGAAGGCCGCGGCGAACTGCTGGCGCCGCTGCGGCCGTATCCCGGCAGCTGGGCGGTCATCCTGATGCCGCCGCTCAGGGTTGAAGGCGGCAAGACGGCCAGGCTTTATGCCTCGCTTCGCCCGGAGGATTTTTCGGACGGGTCGCTGACTGAGGAATTCGCCCGTTGGCTCATGGAGGGTCGCGCGGTCCCTCCGGAGATGTTCCATAACACTTTCGAGAGGGCGGCTTTCGAACTCTGGCCGGATTTCGGCCGCTACCGCTGGCGCTTTATCGAGGCCGGAGCGACAAGGGTCTTCCTGTCGGGCGCCGGGCCGAGCTTGTTCAGCCTTCACACCGATCACTCCGAGGCGGAACGTATAGCCGCCAATCTTGAGGAGCAAGGCCTTAAGAGCTTCCTGGCGCGGACCGCGGGGCATTTGGAATAGCCGCCGCGGCAGGATATTATTAAAGATATACTGGAGAGGAGCCGGATATGGGAACGACGGAGAATCTTGGCGCGGCTTTTGCCGGAGAAAGCCAGGCTAATAGAAAGTACCTCTTTTTTGCGGAAAAAGCGGAAGCCGAAGGGCAGTCTCAGGTAGCCCGGCTTTTTCGGGCTGCCGCTGAAGCGGAAACGGTGCACGCCCGCAACCATCTCAACGTGTTGAGAGGCATCGGCGGAACGGCCGACAACCTGAAAGCGGCCATCGGCGGCGAACACTGGGAATTCACCCAGATGTATCCCGGCTTTATTGACCAGTCACGCAAGGACGCAAACGCTTCCGCGGAGCGCAGTTTTTCCACCGCCAATGCCGTTGAGGAGATCCATCACGCCCTGTTTCAGAAGGCTCTGGCTGACCTGCACGTAGGCGTCAAAGCTGAAGCCCGCCCCTATTTTGTCTGTCAGGTGTGCGGCAACACAGTGCTGGGTGAGGCTCCCGATTTTTGCCCCATCTGCGGGGCGCCGAAATCCAAGTTCAAGCAGGTAGATTAACGGCCGGCAAGCCAATCGCGGACAAACGCTTCCTCCTCGCTGCGGGTGCTCAGAGCGCCGTCGAGGCGCCGGTCGCGAAGGTCTTCTAGCAGGCGTTTGATGTCCGGCCCCCGGCTGACACCCAGGCGTTTCAGGTCTTCGCCGGTGAGATCCGTGGCGACGCACCGCCATTCATCCTGGAAGCGCTCGACATCATATGCCGCGCCCAGGCCGAAGGCTGCTTGGGCAGCGGTTAAAGCCTCATCCGCGATGCCGTCCAGCAGGTGATACACCAGGCTCGGTTTAGTCCCGACGGCAGTCAATGTCGCTTCCGCCTGGACCAGTTTCCCGGCATCGCGTACGGCACGGGCTTGATGCTTGGTCAGCCTGAGCCTGCCGATGAACTCTTCCTGGTGAGTGGTATCCAGCCGCCATGCGAGCAGCGCCAGGTAAGCTTCCGGCGGCGGTTGTTCAACCAGCGACCGCAACCTTGAACAAGCTTCCATCAGCCACTGGTCGCCCCGAAGCGCCGGATGCCACGTCCGCAGCAAGCCCAATTCACCACCCCGGCGGAAGACTTTTTCCGGCGCCGGTTCTCTCAAGACGCATTCGAGTTCGTATCGCAGCCGGTCGGCGGTGATGGTTTCCAGCAGGGGAAGGCCGCGCTGAAGGAGGCCCAGCGTGATCGGTTCAATCTTAAAGCCCAGGCGCTGTTCGTATCTTACGCCCCGCCACAGGCGGGTGGCGTCGTCAATGAAACTCCGGACATGCAGCACCCTGATTAGCTTGCTCTCAAGGTCGGGCCGGCCGCCGCACGGATCGATTAAACGCCCGAAATCATCCGGGTTCAACGAGACCGCCATGGCATTTACGGTGAAGTCCCTCCGGGCAAGGTCCTGGATAATCGGCCCGGGCCGGGTTGAGGGCAGCGCGCCCGGGCGGGGGTAGGTCTCCTGCCGGCTGCGGGCGATGTCAATGACGTATCCGCCCCAAAACAGCCTGGCGGTATTGAACCGGTGGTGAACGTCAACGTCCGAAGGGGATGCTGCCAGAGCCCCTGCCAGCTCAATGGCATCGCCCTCGACGCTCAAATCCAGGTCGCCCCCGTTCCAGCCCAGCATCAGATCGCGGACGGCGCCGCCTACCAGATAAAGGCGCCACCCTCGCGCCGCCGCCGCGGCGGCGGCACCCTGCATGAATTCGGCAGCATCAGCCGGCAGCAGCGCCTTCAATTCCCGGGCCAGGTTGAGTTCAGTCATCAAGCCCCAATTATACACGAAGTCCTGCCCGGAATCGTAAGGTTTGACATCCGGCCAGCCAGCTATTAATATGAGAAAGTTCCTAACGTTTGGTATCTTGATACGCTATCAGTGGTTTATCGCCGCAGGGAGATTGGACGATGAAATTATCAGCCCGGGGCCGGCATTCGATGGAAGCGATGTTCGATCTGGCCATTCACTACGGAGAGGGACCCATCCTCATCCGTGATATTGCCATGCGCCGCCGGATTTCCGAACAGTACCTGGCCCAGCTTTTTATCCCCCTGCGCATCGCTGGGCTGGTACGGAGTGTCAGAGGCGCCAACGGCGGATTTGTGTTGGCCAAGGAACCCTCCGAGATCCGCCTGTCTGAGGTCGTCCGGGCTACCGAGGGTTCCACCGCCCCTTCGGAATGTGTTGATGATGCCCGTGTCTGCTGGAAGGGCGAGCACTGCGTGACGCGCCAGGTTTGGACCCAGATCAAACAGGCGACCGACGGCATTCTCAATTCCCTCACCCTTGCCGACATGGTCGAACGCTGGCGCCAGAGCGGAGTGCCCGAGGTGCCGGAAGAGGAAGGCCTCTTAAGTGCCTGACCGGACCTGTCACTGCTACGGCTGCGGACGTAATCAGGGTGTCGACCCATCAGAACTGCCTTGTTTCGCGCTCAAGGGCTGGTATATCTTATCCCACCTGGAGGGGCCGGAAGACATTAAACGCTACGGCTTCTGTTCAATCACCTGTTTACAGCGCTGGGTTAACGAACACGCCCCGTCCGTCCCTGAAATCTTCCTCAGCATTGACGAATTCTAACCCCCTTAAAACCGGGCGTCGATTGCCTTCAACTGACCTTCTGCTATAATCAGGTCGCATGAAACGCTGTTATTTCGACTACGCCGCCACCACACCGGTCGCTCCGGAAGTGCTGGAGGCGATGCTGCCCTATTTCAAAGACCGCTCCGGTAACCCTTCGGCGATCTACGCCGAGGGCCAGTTGGCGAGGCAGGCGGTGGAACATGCCCGCGCCTCCGTCGCCGGGTTAATTAATGCCCGGCCGGATGAAGTGGTTTTTCTTTCCGGCGGCACCGAAGCTGACAATACGGCTCTTTCCGGCGTCGCCGCCGGCGGGTGCAAAGGCCGTCATGTCATCACTACCGCCATTGAACACCACGCTGTACTGGAAACCTGCCATCAGTTGGAAAAGATCGGGATGGCGGTAACCTACCTGCCGGTCGGCGCAGATGGGCGGCTGGACCCGGCAGAGGTGCGGCAGGCCATCCGTCCGGATACGGCGCTGGTCTCGGTGATCATGGCGAACAACGAGATAGGCACGCTCCAGGACTTGGCTGAAATATCTGGAATCACCCGTGAACATGGGATTCTGCTGCACACCGATGCGGTTCAGGCTGTCGGCCGGGTCCCGGTCGATGTACAGGCACTGGGGGTGGACCTCCTGTCGATATCGGCGCACAAGCTCTACGGCCCGAAGGGCATCGGGGCTCTCTATATACGCAAAGGCACCCGGATTGTTCCGATTGTTTGGGGAGGCGGCCAGGAGCGCGGGCGCAGGAGCGGGACGGAAAACGTCCCCGGCATCGTCGGCCTGGGCAAAGCCGCGGAGATGGCGGTTTCAATGATGGCTTCGGAGGCGGTCAGGCTGACTGCCCTCCGCGACAAATTAATCGCCGGGGTGCTTTCCGCGGTGCCCGCTACCCGGCTGAACGGCCACTCTTCACACCGGCTGCCGAATAACGCCAATTTCTCGTTCGACCATGTTGAGGGCGAGAGCGTCTGCCTCAACCTTGATCTGGAAGGCATCTCGGCTTCGCCGGGATCCGCCTGTTCCTCCACCAGCACGGCGCCGTCCCACGTCTTGCTGGCTCTGGGATTACCGCCCCATCAGGCTTTCGGCTCGCTCAGATTATCACTGGGGCGCTGGACGACTGAGGCGGACATCGAACGGGTGCTTGCCGTCCTGCCTGAGGTCGTCGCCCGACTCCGGGCGATGTCGCCTTTCCGTAGCCAATAACTCGACGGAGGGTTATTCGGCTGGGGTCGGTGATACCGGAGCCGGCGGTTCTTTTCCCTGAGCTTCAAGGTATGGCTTTATCCGTTCGATGGCCGGGAAACCTGACAATACCACGGTCACATCGATCAGTCCCTTTTCGATCGGGTAATCACCGTATCTGATTGAGGCTCCGGGGGCGATGCTCTTCAGATACTCGCCGAGGAATTTGATTAGATCTGTGCCGATCTCTTTTTCCGGCGCTGAAACCAGGTATAAAGCCTTGGTGGCGGTCTTGGTGTCGCATTGGACGGATAGTTCACTGATAGCCTCGTCCATGGCTTTGCGGCCGCTCATATTCTCGTCGCCCTCTTTATCCCAGGGCATCGTGATCAGGGGGATCAGGGTTTTGCCATAGCCGATGGCTGTCCATCCCGAGAGCATCTGCAGGATGTCGCTGGCGGCCAGCATGCCGACGCCGATGTGGCTGCGCTTCTTCTCTTCGCCGGCGCAAAGCAGGCTGTAGAACGGCCCGGCGATGGCCTTGTTGATCTCGGCGATATTGGCGCTCCAGGACATACCCTTTTTAACATACCGCTGATTCTCAATCAGGAAAACGGCGTCCATATTGACTTTGGCGCTGCGCAGGCAGTGGGTGGTGTTTTCCACATTGATTTTTTCCAGCGCTTCCTCATGCTCGAAAGGCAGGACGCAGATGCCGAAAACCGCCTGATCGCGGTAGCGTTCCTTGAGTATCTCGGCGATGACCGGCATGCAGCCCGCCGCGGTGCCGCCGGCCGTGCCGCCCAGCAGCAGGAAGGCGTCGGATTCGGCAAATTGCTTTGACTGGCGGATGGCGTCGATGACCTTGAAACCCTCTTCCCGGGCAATTTGGGCGGCCAGGGCAGCCTGTTTACCGACACCGCGGCCTTTGGTCTTGTTTTCGCCGATTACCAGCCGGTGTTTAGCTTTGATCGATGCCAGGCCGCGGAGTGACGAGGCATCGGTATCCACCGCGAAAGCCCCGGTCAGGATATCGACTTTGCGGAAACTGCGGGCTCTTTCGTGAAGACGGACGAATTCGTCGGCCAGCCGCCCGCCGCACTGTCCCAGGCCGATTACCATCAGTTTCATGGTGTTCCTCCTCGATTTTATTCCGGCTGTTGGTGGAAATGGGAAGCCGATTCCAGAGGGAGCCGCGGGTTTCCACTCTTTTGATTCTAACCCCCGATCCGCAGAATAGCAATAGATAGATGACATAATAATTATATTCAATCAGTGTTGCGCATGTTTTAAGCCGTTCGCGTCAGGTTGTATTTGACATCTCGGGGCGACAAACCTATTATTTATTACCGTTCGTAACGATAAATGCCAGGTCTGCAAGATATATTTCCACCAGCGGCGTTTCTCATTTATTCCAGGGCCGGCTTGCGACCTTTCGGCGTGCATTTAGATAAGACAGAGGAGTGCTGATGGAGACTGTGGCGCCGGTAAAGGACCCGGGGTTCGATTCCGAAGAAGCTAAAAAACGTAAGAAGTACATGGTGGACCTGTTCGTGGTCCAGGCTAAGAATTATGATTTCCACGATGATGTCTACGGCCTGTATGCCCACCGGTTGTGGGTACGCACCATGGTCAAGATTATCGAAAAGTTCCTGAAGGGCAGGAAGCGCGCCGACATGCTGGATATGGGCTGCGGTACCGGCTTCGTCACCTTCAACGTCGCCCGCAAGCTGCCCAAGGTGGAAAGTATCGAGTCCTTCGACCTGTCCCCGGATATGATCGCCGTGGCCAAAGAGCGCTATGAGAAGGGTTTTAAAGGCCGCAAGATTAAGTTTTGGGTGGCCGACGCGGAAGTCCCCTTCGGTAAAAGCAAGTACGACATCGTCACCACCTCCTTCGCCTACCGCAATTTCGCCAACAAGCACCTGGCCACCCAGAACGTCTTCAATTCTCTTAAGCCGGGCGGCATCTTTGTTATCCAGGACCTGACCAAGCCCGAGAAGCACCCCATGAAGGGGCTGTACGCCTTCTATATGAAGTTCATCCTGCCGGTCATCGCCAGGATCCTGGGCACCGAGAAATCGGCCGCCGGCTGGCTTAAAAAGAGTACCGACATGATGCCGACCAACGCTCAAATCCAGAAAATCCTGGAAGACAACGGCTTCACAAGCTGTTACTACAAGAGCCTTTCAGGCGGCATCGCCTGCATCATCGTCGGCTTCAAGCCGGGAGGTTAGGGATGGCGGCGGAAACAGCCGAGAGACACCTGCAGGACCCCGGATTTGATTCCGAGGCTGCCAAAAAACGAAAGGCTTACATGCTGGAGCTTTTCGGCTACCAGGCGCCGAAATATGACCTGCACGACGACATCATCGGCCTGGGCATCCACCGCCGCTGGGTCAAGGATGTCCTTAAAATCATCGGCCACTATAAAAAAGACAAATCCAACCTGAGGATGCTGGATCTGGCCTGCGGCACCGGCTTCGTTACCTTTAACACCGCCCGCCATTTTACTGACATTGACATCGACGCCTTCGACCTGGTGCCGGAGATGGTTGAGGTGGCTAAAAAGCGCTACGATAAAAGTTTCCAGGGCCGCCCGATTAAGTTCTGGGTTGGAGATTCCGAGGTGCCCTACGGCGAAAACAAGTACGATATCATCACCACCTGTTTCGCCTTCCGCAACTTCCTCAACAAAAACCTAGCGGCGCAGAATGTCTTCAAGGCGCTCAAACCAGGCGGTGTCTTCATTATTCAGGATATGACCAAGCCGGAGAAGCAACCGCTGCGGGCGCTGTACCTCTTTGCCCTGAAATATCTGCTGCCCGTCGCCGGGACCATCCTGGGCACCGCCAAGGGCTCGCCGCGCTACCTATACAACTCGGTTATGCTGCTGCCCAAGAATACCGATATCGCCAAAATCCTTACCGACAACGGTTTTAAAGACGTCTGGCACCGCTACCAGAGCGGCGGTATGGGCACGGTCGTCGTAGGTTATAAAAAATGATGAATGAAACGGCATACATGAAAACCCTGCAATATGACATCGGCGGCGGCCGGTCGCGGCCGATATATATCGGCCGGGGCATCCTCGACCGTTTATCCGAGTGCGCCGCGCCGCTTAAAGCCGATAAATTTTTCATTATCACCGACGACACCGTCGCCAAAACCTACGCTGAACCGGTCACCGCCGAACTCCGCAAGGTCGCTGAGACCCATGTATTTGTCTTCCCCGCCGGCGAACAGTCCAAGACGCTGAATACCCTTGAACAGCTGGGTGCCAAGATTTTGGATGCCCGCGCCACCAAATCTTCGGTCATCGTCTGCCTCGGCGGCGGCGTCGTCGGCAACCTCGGCGGCTTGCTGGCTGCGTTACTTTTTCGCGGCATCCGCTTCTTTCACGTGCCGACGACCATGGTGGCCCAGATCGACTCGGCTATCGGCCAGAAGCAGGCGGTCAACTATAAGCGCGGCAAGAACCTTTTCGGCCAGTATTATCCCCCGGAGTTCGTCTTTATCGACTTTGCGTTCCTGCGTAATCTGCCGGCCCGGCAGATCCGGGCCGGCCTGGCCGAATCGGTCAAACACGGGCTGTGTCAGGAAGAGAGTTTCTTCGAGTACATCCGTGAGCTGGCGCCGGAGTTTTCCTGGGATGACATCGAGTACATTTCCACCCATACCATAGAATTAAAGCTGGAGCTGCTGCTTATTGACCCCTATGAGGGCAAGCTGGACCCGCAGCTTGAGTTAGGCCATACTATCGGCCATGCCGTCGAGATCCGTAAAAACGGCCAGCTGCTGCACGGCGAAGCTATCGCTATAGGTATGACTGTCGAAGCCAAAATTTCGGCCGCCCTGGGTTTCATGGATCCGGGCCTGGCGGCCCGAATCGAAAATATTTTTCAGAAGATCGGCCTGCCGACGCGTATCCCCGCCGACATCTCCATCGATGAAATCCTGGAAACGCTCACCTTCGACAACAAGCGGCGCACCGCCATCAACGATTTCTTCCTGCTGGCCAGGTTCTGTGAGTTCCACAAAGAGAACGGCAAGATCGCCTGCAAGGTGCCGGAAGCGGTGTTGAGGCAAGTCCTTGAGAGCGCTTACTAATCCGGCTTCGGTGTCGGCAGGCGTCTGGCTGCAGGCAGCCCGCCTGAAGTTCCTGCCCCAGGGCGTCTTTCCGGTGATCATCGCCGGAGCGGCGGCCTACTCGGCCGGGTTGTTCATTCCGCTTCACTTCGCCATCGCCCTGCTGGCCGCTGCCGCGGTGCAGATCGGCCTGACCATGTTCAACGATACCCTCGATTTCCAGTACGGCACCGATCGGACAACCATCGGCGCCAAGAACCCTTTTTCGGGCGGTTCGGGCGCCCTGACTTCCGGCCTCGTCAAGCCGCGGCAGGCGATGGCTGTCATCGTCGGGCTGTATCTCTTCGCTCTGGCCTGCGGCATCGGGCTGGCTTTCGCTTCCGGCGTTGAGAGCCTGTACATCGCCGCGTTGGGGGCTTTTATCTCCATCGCCTACTCGGCCAAGCCTTTCCGCCTGGCTTACCGCGGTCTCGGGGAACTGGCAATGCTCATCGGGTATGGCCCGGTGTTAACCGCCTGGGCTTACTACATTCACGCCTCGACGGTCACCCTGGATATTGTCCTGGCCGGAATCATCCCCGGGCTGTGCATGTGGACGATGATCCTGATCAACGAAATCCCGGACTACGCCGAGGATTTTGCCGCCGGCAAGAAGAACCTGACCTACAGGCTGGGTCCGGCAGGCTCGAAGAACCTATTTCAAGCCTCGCTGGCCGCGGTCTACCTCTACATCGCTGTTCTCATCGCCGCTGGAACACTGCCGAAGGCGGCGGTCCTGGCCTTCCTGGGGATACCACTGGCCATTGGAGCGGCGGTGACCGCCCACCGGGAGTATGCTGATCCCTTGAAGGTTGCCAAAGCTAACAAGTACATGGTATTAATATACTCTCTCACCAATGCGGCCGTAGCCGCGGCATTCTTGACGGCATGAGCCAGACGTTTTCAACGATGACCGCGCGCGGCGTTTTACAGTAGAAGATGGCGTTAAGACCGCCGGCCTCAAAATAGCAAGGATGGAAAATGGTAGAACCGAAGTTTTTTGAGACGATCGCCCCGGCTTATGATTTCCTGACCCGGCTGTTCATGGGAGGCACTTATGAGAGCATGCGGAAGCGCATGCTGAATGAGGATACATCCCAGATGGACATTCTGGACCTGTGCTGCGGCACCGGCTATATCAGCAATTCCATCAACGCCAGGCGTATCGTCGGGCTCGACCAATCGGAAGCCATGCTGGCGCGCAACGCCAGGGTGAAGAGGGACAACAAGGAACTGATCAAAGGCAACGCTTATCAGATCAATTTCAAAGAAGGCGAGTTTGACCGTATTTACAACTCCAGCGCTTCTCATGAGTTCAAACTGTTCTCTCGCCTACTGAAAAAAAGCTTTCATGCGCTTAAGCCCGGCGGCAAGATCATCATTTTCGACATTTACCAGCCCAAGAACAGGCTGCTGCGTCTATTCATGAACACTTTCGTGAAATACGTTGTTGAACGGGGCATCATGTTCGTCCATACCAAAGAAGAATGGGCGCGGATGGTCACTGAAGCCGGTTTTGAGATTGAAGAACTCGAACCGGTGAGGGGCTTTTATATCTTCGTCAAAGCCCGGAAACCGGAGCAGGCGGGGTTGCCGGCTGCGGGTTAAAGCCCTTACATCAAACGGGCTGACGGTGTATAATACACCAGTATTTTCTTGAGGGAGTAAACGGCAAATGGGACTGACACTGGGTGAAGCTATCCGTCACATCACCAACAAGAATTACGCCTTGGTGGCCGGAGACCTTTTTGAGGATTGTTTCGGCCGCAAGTACGGCACGTCCGCGGCCATCCCGGCTAAAGACAAAGCGCAGTGGCCGATCAAGCTGGAGGAGAAACTCAAATCCATCCACCAGCTCAAACTCGCGGAGGGCGAGTACAAGCGGACCCGCCAGGATATTGCCTCAGACACCTATCTGGAAGTCAAGGAATGGCTCGAGGATTCCATCGGCATCCCCCATCCCGAGATCGACCGCACATTCAAACTCGGCATAAAATAGTTTTGCTTTCGCTTTGAACTCAGTCCAGTCCTTCTTCTGAAGGGCTGGATTATTTTTAAGAGATGTCTCGCGTCTGGACAGGGATTTGACACGCCAGGTGATGCCTCATAGAATCGATGAAACGGATAAAGATAAGGAACCGCAGATGAGCCTGAAAGAAACCCTGCCCCTGGAACTCAAAGACGCTCTCCGCTCCGGCAACAAGGTTAAGCTGGACACTCTCCGCCTGATCCTTTCGGCGGTTAACTACGCCGAGATCGAGCAGCAGAAGCAACTCGACGACCCCGGCGTTCACGCCGTCATCGCTAAAATGATCAAACAGCGCCGCGAGAGCATCGACGCTTTCAAAGCGGGCAACCGGCAGGATCTGGCGGACCGAGAACAGGCCGAACTGTCAATTCTCGAGAGCTATATGCTCAGGCAGTTGACCCGTGAAGAAATCACCGCCGAAGCCAAAAAGATCATCGCCGAGGTGGGGGCTAACAAGCCGCAGGATATGGGCAAGGTCATGGGCAGGCTGTCGCCGATGTTGAAGGGCAAAGCCGACGGCAAGGAAGTGGCTTCGGTGGTGACGGAGTTACTCAAGCAGTAGCTGCCGGCGATATTTCCAACTTCAGGTAGGCACAGCTGGCAGCTTCGATCTGTCCTCGCGGAGTCTAACTGTTGATTTCCAACCTGAATTAAAACAGCCTATAATTGGCTCATCCATCCAGGAGGTGCCCCCTTGGCAGACAGAGAAGAACGCGTCATGATCTTCATTGACGGGTCAAATATGTATCACTCGCTGAAAGCTTATTTCCATCGTTCCGACATAGACCTAAACAAGTTTTGCGAGAAACTGGTCAACAAGCGCAAATTGGTTCGCATCTACTATTACAATGCCGAAGTCGGTCAGCGCGAGGAGCCGGAGCGCTATAAGGACCAGCGGGCTTTCTTCGACAGCGTCGAGGCCATCCCGTATACCGAATTAAGGTTGGGCCGCCTGGTGTACACCAACGCCTGGCCGAACACCCCGCCCTATGAGAAGGGCGTCGATGTCATGCTGGCCACCGACATGCTGACCCACTGTTTCAAGGGCAACTACGATACTGCCATCCTGGTCGCCGGAGACTCTGACTTCGTCGGGGCCTTACAGGCGGTCAAGGACTACGGCAAACATGTCGAGGCCGCCCTCTTCGGCGAGGAACGGACCTCGGTGCCGCTGCGCAAGGTAGCCGATGTCGTCCATATCATTGACGGCAACCTCCTCAGGGGCTGCTGGAAGGCGCCGCCGCCCCAGCCCCGCCAGCATCGCCCGCACCACCCCCGGCCGCCGCAGCCCCAGCAGCCGCAGCAAGCTCAATCACAAACGCCGCTGCAGGCTCCCCCGCCTTTTACACCGACCCTTTCACCGCAGCCGCCGGCGCCTCCGCCATCGCACCAGCTGCCGCCGTCGCCCCCGCCTCAGTTTCTGCCGCGGCCCTTCAACCCCGATGGCTGAACCGGGAGTGGCTTGCCTTGGTCTGGGATAGAGCGCTGAAAGACCGGCTGGCTGCCGAAACCGGCGCTCGGGTCCGGGATTGGGGCGGCGGCCTGCCGCTGGTGGTGGTTTACGCCAATAGCTACCGCGTCGCCATGTCCAACCTGGGCGTTCACGCCCTTTATAAATGGTTTAACGACCGGGAAAACTTACTCGCCGAGCGTGTTTTCTGGGATACCGACCGTCTTTCCACCTCCGGAGCCCTGTCCGTCGAGAGCCGCCGCCCGCTGACGGATTTTTCCGCGCTTTTATTCTCCATTTCCTGGGAGCTTGACTTCCTGAACCTGCCGCCGATGCTGCGCGCCGCCGGCATGCCGGTTTATTCGAAGGACCGGGACGAATCCCATCCGCTGGTTATCGGCGGCGGCGCGGCGCTGACCGCCAACCCGCTGCCGGCAGCCCCGTTTTTCGATGCCGTCTGTATCGGCGAGGCCGAAGCCATCCTGCCCGGATTATGCATGACTCTGGAGCAAACGGTCGGCCTCTCCCGGCAAGAACAGCTTGAACGCCTGGCGGCGGTGCCGGGCGTGTTCGTGCCGTCACTCCCGGCCGAGGCTAAACGCCGGTATGTTCAAGAGCTGGACCTTTTCCCGGTCGGCACCCAGGTCTTTACTGCGGACACCGAATTCGGCGACATGTTCATGATGGAAGTGCAGCGCGGCTGCCGTTTTTCCTGCCGTTTCTGCCTGGTGGCCGCCGCTTTCTGCCCTTTCCGCTGGCGCTCCCTAAATTCATTACTGGACCAGGCGGCCGGCGCCCGTAAATACCGCGATCGGGTAGCTCTGGTTGGCCCGGTAGCCGCAGAACACCCTCACTTCGCTGAAGTGCTGCGCGGTTTGCGGGAACTGGGCTACGGCCTGTCGGCCGGCTCGATGCGGGTCAAGCCGATATCCGAGGAAATCCTCGATGAACTGGTCAAAGGCGGCGTCAAGAGCCTGACTGTCGCCCCGGAGGCCGGTACCCCGGAACTGCGCCGCGCCATAGGCAAAGGGTTCTCGGATGAGGATGTTATTGAAGCGATCGGCAAGATCGGCCGGGCCGGTATCAGGCAGCTGACCCTATACTCGATGGTCGGCCTGCCCGGTGAGACCGATGCCGACGTCCGCGCCCTGGCCGCCCTGGCGCTGCGCTGCAAAGCCGAAGCTGACCGCCATGCCGTTGTTTTGTCGCTCAATGTCTCAGCCTTCGTCCCCAAGCCCCACACCCCCTTTGAGCGCCTGCCGATGGCGGATTCACCGGACATTGACCGGCGCTTCGACCTGCTGGAGCGGGCGCTGCAGGGCCGCGGCGTTAAAGTCAAAGCGGACAACGCCGCCTGGGCTCAGGTCCAGGCGGCTCTCTCGAGGGGGGATGAGAAGCTGGCGCCGGTGATCGAAAAACTGGATAAGATTTCGCTGGCCGGCTGGCGCCGGTCGCTGAAGGCCGCGGGGCTTTCGCCAGCGGATTTTGCCGCCCGGCGCTACGGGCCGGGTGAACCTCTGGCCTGGGACGTCATCAAAATGTAGCCTCGGAGCGCCGTATAAAAAGCGCGCGGGTTAACCCGCGCGCTTTTGTCGTTCGATCGGTGAATTTTAGCTTTTCAGGATGCGCACCGTCTGGATGGCCGGCAGCATGATGATGTAGATGAAAAGCACCACCACCAGCAGGGTGTTGCCCTCGATTCCGCCGTCCGTCACGCTGACCTTGATCAGGGCGCCGGCCGCCGCCAGGTAGAGCAGCACCGAAAAAATAGTCTCGATGCGGATGATCCAGCGCGGCACCAGCTGCAGCGCCCCGGATAGGGCGACCATGAACCCGATAATGATGAACAGTACCCCCAGGATGCTGGCCGCCACCCCGAAGGTGTCGCCGGAAGTGATGATGAACAAAGAACCCACGGTCACATATGCGATTGACTGCGTCAGACGGCCGAAGATGTTTTCTCTCACAGGCGCTCCTTATTAACCCGGTCTGCTGCCGATTGCCGGAAATTATACACTGCTTTACTCAGTTTGTAATCAATTATTCCAGGTGAAAAGAACGAGGTGGGCATTTGCCCACCTCGTTCTTGCGTCCGATTCGGGAGCGTTTAGCCTTTGTTGTAGCCGCCGTGCCGGGAAGTGACGGCGGTGCTGTAACCGTGTGAAGGCAGGGACATTTCCCACCATTCCTCTTTTTCTTCGTCATTCTTGAGGCCTAAGCCGAAGACTTCGTGCATCTCGGCGAAGAAACTGTTGAACAGCGGAGTCACCGCCGATGTGCTGCGGACCAGATCATGGATCATGGCGTCGTCCGCGGAGTTGAAGACGCAGGAGCCGAAGCAGCGCAGGCAGGCGTCAATCGATTTGCGATAGCCGGCGCAGGAGATCATGTCGGTCCAGTAGGTCTTGCGGCCTAATTTGAAGTACTCGCTCTCGCCGGGGGTCGGTTTGTCCCAGCCGAGGCCGGGCAGCGGCGGATCCTTAGGCGTGATGGATGATGGGTATGGATCATAGGATATTTCGCGGCCGCCCTTGGGTTCAATGGAGTTGGACGGGCAGTATTTGGCGCAGGTGCCGCAGGAATGACAGAAGCGCCAGATGCCGGCGTCGATAGGTTTGGTTTCTTCCAGCGGCAGGTCGGTCAGGATGTGGAAGAAGCCGGTCCAGCTTCCGTGTTCCGGGTTGATGGCCATGATGGTGTGCCTGGAGTTCTCCGCCAGGCCGGAAAATACCGCGCCGGCTTCGGAAGGAATTCCGCGGTAAGGGTTATCCGCCAGACCCTGGTAACCCAGACCGCGGAGGAATTCCTGGGTATTGGGCCTGATGACGGTGGTCATGCGGTAGCGGCAGTTGTTGGCGGCGCCGAAAAGCTGAGAATGGGCGGTGCGGGCCAGTTCTTTGGGCATCGGGATGGTGAAGGTGACTTCCCACAGGTCCTTGTTGGGGATGTAGAAGGTCCCGGTAGCCGAATCCACGTAGCCGGTGGGGACATCCGCGAAAACCATCGGCTTGGTGACCGTCGTCGGCACGTTGAACTTCGGCGGGTAGTACGAATAAGAAATATTGTCGCCATGGGTGCCGACCAGTTTCTTGTGATGGTCATCCAGCTTAGAAATGCCGATATCCTGGGCGCCGTACAGCTTCATCGCCGCCCGCAGCATCTTGGTATTCTCCTCCGGCGTGCCTTCCCACTTGGGTACGCCGAGCTGCTCCGGGGTCTTAGCCCGCTGCGGGCCGATAAAGGCGGGGGTGTTGGCGCCTCTGAAGGTGTCTTCCCATTTGCCGTAGGCCGAATTTTCGCGGTTGGCGCCGTTGGCCAGCGCGTAATCGCGCAGGCTGTAGCCCGGCTCGCCGGCCTTCATCCGGTCGGTGGCTGAAGGCATGGTCATGGCTTTCCATTCATCGAGGCCGTAGTACCTTGCCTGGATGATGTCGGACTGAGTGCTGTGGAAGCCGTGGTGGCGGGCCATCAGGTCCCAGTCAACGTCAACGGTGGGGTGATCCTTCTCCTTGACCCACCAGGAGCGCTTGGGAGTGCTGCCCTTGGCAGCGGCAACCTCGTCCAGGTCATGGAATCCGGGGGCTGCCATAGCCGCGGCGCCGACGCCCCCGGCCAGGCCTACATTTTTAAGAAATTCGCGGCGGGAGACCGTGCTGTGAAATACGGACATCTGTTTCTCCTTAATTAATGATAATTGCCGTCTTTCCGGAGTCACCCGGCCTGTTCCCGGGAGTCAAAGGGCATATTCTTCTCCTTTCAGGTTAGATTATTATGACTTGGTGGTTGAGCCCCGAGACGAAAAGGTACCAAAATCTGGGTTGTGGCACGGCTTCACTCAATAATCCTTGCCGGGATTAAATTAGTGAGGATTTTATCTGAGACAGGCGTTGAAATGCAGTTAAATTGTGTTAAGCCAGCTCAACACAATAAAAAACCGAAGGGGCGGGATAATTATCCCGCCCCTTCGTATAAGACTCTTGCCGATGCCTGTGTTATTGCAGGTGTTTTTTGATCGTTTCGAACTGCTCCTGGGTGATTTCGCCTTTGGCGTAGCGCTCCTTGGCTATATCCAGCGGCTCCCGCCGCGGCGCCCCACCCCCGGCATGGATAGTTCCGGACCGGGTCAGCGTGACCACGCCCCAGATTACTAGAGCGATTATGGCAATCCAGAAAATAAACATGAAGAACCCCCCAAAACCCCAGTTGGCCATATGATCAGACCAGTACCACATAATCTCCTCCTAACAGTGGAATTATACCACCGTTTTAGGGGAGTCAAAGTGACGTGGGTTACAATGCCTGACTCAGCAGGTGCCTTTTTCCAGCACCAGAGAGATGACGCTGATGTCCTTCCGCAGCGTCCAGCCGAGGCTCTCCCAGAACTTGATGCCCGCCGCGTTGTCGTTGAAGATAAACAGGTGGCACTTGTTGATGCCCGCCGCCCGCAGCGCCTCAAGCGTCGCTTCCGCCAGCCGCCGCCCGATGCCGCGTTTGCGATAGTCCGGATGAACCGCAAGGTGATGAATGTACCCCCGCCGCCCGTCATGCCCTCCCAGTATGGTGCCGACCAGCTTTTCCCCGTCCCACGCACCGAAGCTGCAGCCGGGGTTGCGCTCAAGGTATTTGGTTATGCCGCAGCGGGAGTCCGCGTCGGAAAGCCCGATGCCCTCACAGGCTTGCCACAGGGCGAGGGCATCGGCGTAAGAGGCTGGGGTGAGGGGGCGGAGGATAGTTTGCATAATCAGGATATTGATAGGTGTCTCAAATACGGCTGAACGAAAAACTCCCAAAGGTTAATCGATCACGTCCGGTGTAATAGCTCCCTTCGAGATCAACCTGATTCAGACTGAAATGGAGTTTACCTGTACCGTGATGGATGTGCATGGTGGTCATTGCGTGTGGTTTCGGTTCGCATAGATATTCGTATACCAAACTGAGGCCAGATGGTTCATCCGGTAAAAAAGCGGCCATCCGTGTTCTAGAAATAGAAGTCGATGTTTCTATCGACAAAGCCATTTGAGTCCAGGTTTGGGCGATGGTTAAATATGCATCGATTGGGTTCGAATGACCGGAATCGCTCGATACTATTTTACCTTTCCAACGGCCTTGCAGAGTTGGGACAGAGATAGATAGGAGATGACGGATTAATTGATTTTTCCACAAAGATCTATCGAAAACGGTCTGAAAGATGGCAAATGTCCCTAGTACGGATGGGGTTCCAAACCACCAAGGGATACTTACTGAAGTTTGGAGCAATACCCAATGTAAAGCCCAGACCAAGATCAGGCTTAAAAAGGCGATAACTAATATAACGCGAACTCTCTCCCCGTGATTGTGAGAATATGCGTGCATGTTAGTTTGAGTTCCAGAATTCAATCAATTTATTAACAAAACCTTTTGCTTGGTCAATGTGCCATTGTTCGGGTCCATTTCCGCAGATTGGGCCCCTGAGGCTTGGGAAAGTGCATATGGTGAGTTCAGAGGTGTACAGCCAATTAACTGTGTTACAGAAGGTGTGTTGGAATGTGTTTCCGAACTGTGAATCCGGGACATTGAACAGGAGAGACTCTAATAAATAGGATGGGACTGCTTTAATATCCATCTCGTTATTATCTGATAGATAATTACGTATATTTTTGAACAATCTCACCGTTCTTTTGAACCATTCACCCGTTCTCTCGTTCTTATCGACGCATTTATCATAGTGGATTTTTGGATAACTGATTATCAAATCGCTCTTGTTTTGTGGCTTAATCGCTATCCCGTTAATGGGTTCTAAACTAAGATCAGCATCGTACCAACGGTATTGGATACTTACCACAATATCGGCGGGAATTCGCCCTGAGGAGGGGTCTATATTAATGCATTTGTTACCAGGTTTGACAAAGGGGCCATATTGACTAGTGAGAGCGCTGATCACATCCGAACGAAATAGGTCCCAACCATAGTTAGAAGGAGTAATTCCCAGGGATTTCTTTTGAATATCATTAAGGTTAGACCAAAAAGAAGAAGTAAGTTCGACAACTATATCGACATCACTATCTCCTCGTGTGTTGGTGTTGTTTTTGTATGAACCTTGGAGGTAAATATCAAACTCTATATCGGATGGCATAACCTCTGGCCTAAGAGCATAACGAATAGATTCGTAGGTTATGCTGGAGGAAGTAGTTGGGCCTTGATGAGACCAAGTATTTAATTGCGCCTCACTTATTGCCATATTCTCCTCCAAAATAACAACGAACGTTCTCATTTGATCGTTCGCTACACCATCGCCCTAGCACTTCGTAAACCCGCAGCCGGGGCAGATGAAACACCCCTCCTGGTAGACCAGGATACTGCCGCATTCCACGCACTGGCCGGCCACGTTCTTCACGATGCCGAAGTCCTTGATGACTTTCTTTTCCCCGTGGCCGTTGCCGTTCCCGTTGCCGTTGGCCTCCGCCTTGCCCTCGAGTTTGACTGAGAGTCCGCTGTTGATGTAGTTCTCCAGCACCGTGGCAATGGCGTCGGCGCAGGACAGCACGCTCTTGCCGTTGTCCCAGGCTATTGACGGGCAGCGGATGCCCTTGAGCTGCTTGGCCACGTCGTCAATCGGCACGCCGGAGCGGAGCGCCAGGGACGCCAGGCGGCAGGTGGACTCCAGCTGCGCCGTCGCGCAGCCTCCCGCCTTGCCCAGGTGGGAAAAGACCTCGCAGATGCCGGTGGAATCGGTGTTGATGGTAATGTACATGTTGCCGCAGCCGGTCTTGACCTTCTCGGTGAAGCCGGTGGTGACTTTGGCGCGCTCGCGGGGGCCCATCGGCTTGGCCGGGGCGGCCGGCACGGCGGCTTCGGGCTTAACCTCGGCTTTGCCGGTGGACATCGGCTGGTCGGCTTTGCAGCCGTCGCGGTAAATGGTTATGCCTTTAAGCCCTTCGTCGAAGGCCATCAGGTATACTTTGTCCACGTCGGCCACGGTGGCGGCGGCCGGGAAGTTCACCGTTTTGGAAACCGCGTTGTCGGTGTACTTCTGGAACACCGCCTGCATCCTGACGTGGCCTTCCGGGGTGATGTTGTGCGCCGTGACGAAGAGCTTCTTCGCCGCCTCGGGCACTTCTTTGAAGTCCTCCAGGTGTGCGCCGGAGGCCAGTTTCTCCATCATCTCCTTGCTGAAGAAGCCGCCCTCGACGGAGGCGCGCTCGAAGTAGGGGTTGACCTCCACCATCTTCGTCCCGTCCATGATGTTGCGGGTGAAGCACAGGGCGAAATGCGGCTCGATGCCGGAAGAGCAGCCGGCGATGATGGACAGCGTCCCCGTCGGGGCGATGGTGGTGCAGGAGGCGTTGCGCATCTTGACCCGACCGTCGTAGACGGACTTTTCATAGGCCGGGAAGGTCCCTCGGCTCGCTGCCAGCTCCTCCGATGCCTTGTGGGACTCCGCCTGGATGAAGCCCATGACCGATTCGGCGGCCTCGAGCGCCTCCGGCGAATCGTAGGCGATGCCGAGGTCTATCAGCATGTCGGCGAAGCCCATGACCCCCAGGCCGATCTTGCGCGTCTGGCGCGTCCGCTCGGCGATCTGCGGCAGCGGAAACTTGTTGACGTCAATGACGTCGTCCAGGAAGCGGACGGCGGTGCGCACGGTGTAGCCCAGCCGGTCGTAGTCTATGGATTTCCTGCCGTTGCCTTTGGTCATCTTCGACAGGTTGATCGAGCCCAGGTTGCAGGACTCGTAGGGCAAAAGCGGCTGCTCGCCGCAGGGGTTGGTGGACTCGATCTTACCGAGGTGCGGCGTCGGGTTGCCGGCGTTGATGCGGTCGATGAACACCACGCCCGGGTCGCCGGTTTTCCAGGCCAGGTTGACGATCTGGTCGAAGATGTCGCGGGCTTTTTTCTTCTCGACGACTTCTTTGTTGTGGGGATTGATCAGACTGTACTCGCCGTTGGCCCGGACGGCCTCCATGAAGGCGTCGGTTACCGCCACCGACAGGTTGAAGTTGGTCAGCACGCCGGCGGTCTGTTTGGCCTTGATGAAGCGCTCGATATCCGGGTGGTCCACGGAAAGGATGGCCATGTTGGCCCCTCTGCGGGTGCCGCCCTGCTTGATGACGTCGGTGGCCACGTCGAAGGCGCGCATGAAGGACACCGGGCCGGAGGCTACGCCGCCGGTGGAGCCGACGCGGTCTTTCTCCGGCCGGAGGCGCGAGAAAGAGAAGCCGGTGCCGCCGCCGGACTTGTGGATCATGGCGGTGTGCTTCACGGCGTCGAAAATGCTCTCGATGGCGTCCTCGATGGGCAGGACGAAGCAGGCGGACAGCTGCCCCAGCTCGCGCCCGGCGTTCATCAGGGTGGGGGAGTTGGGCAGGAATTCCAGCCGCGCCATCAGGCCGTAAAATTCATCCTCCACGGCGCGGATATTGATTTTCGGGTTGTAAGCCAGCTCGGCGGCGGCGACAGTCCGGGCGACGCGCCGCAGCATATCCTCCGCCTTCTCGATAGGATTCCCGGCCTTGTCTTTTTTCAGATAGCGCTTCTCCAGCACCGCCAGCGCGTTGGCCGAAAGCTCGACTCTCTCCGGAATGATGTTTCGGATTTCGGTTTTCGGTTTTCGTGCTTCGGATTTCGTATTTCGGGTGGCGGCTGGCATGTTCTTCTCCTGTTTTGATGTTTTAGTCGCGGCGACGGCAGTTGGCGGTACCGGGGGCAGCGGCGGCTTGGGCGCCTCGATAACATCCGTTCGTCCTGAGCTTGTCGAAGGATGAACGGCAGGGTTTGCCGGCTTTACGCCCTCGACGGCGTCCTTGACCAGGTTCTCGATCTCGTCCTCGGTCACCGCTATAGACACCCTGGCCTGCTGCGCGACGAAAGCCTCCATGCCGGGCAGGGCGGCGGCGGGTTTTTCGAGCCGCTCGATGATCCGGGCGGTAATCTGCTCGATGCGGGCGCGGTCGGCGATGCCCATGGCCGAAGCCTGGTTGAAGATTAAGCTGGCGATGCGGTTTTTATCCACGATTGGTTTGCCCGATGGCTGCGGCGTCATAAGCTGTCCTTTACGTTAATGTCTTTGCAAGGACTCGCCCGCACGGCGAGTCCTTGGCAATCTGATTCGGCCTGTCATCATTTGCCCTGCCCTTTGGCTGACAGCGACAGATGCCGCCCGCCGCGCCCCTGGCCGACGCCGTCCTCTTCGGGCAGCAGCGGCAGCTGGGAGCGGGGCGCCGGATCGCGGTCAATCAGCCGGTCCACCATCTCCTTGAACTCGGTGACATCGGTGAACTTGCGGTACACCGAGGCGAAGCGGATATAGGCGATATTGTCCGCAACCTTCAACTTCTCCATCACCTTGTCGCCGACAAGCGTCGTCGGTATCTCCGCGCGGCCGGTCTCGATCAGCTCGGCCTCGATCTCGTCGGCGATACGGTCAACCGTGCCTGCCGGCAGGGGGCGCTTCTCGCAAGCCTTGTGCAGGCCGCCCAGCAGCTTCTCCTTGCTCCACTCCTCGCGGCGGCCGTCGCGCTTGAGGACGAACAGGGCGGCCGGCTGGATGCGTTCGTAGGTGGTGAAGCGGAAACCGCAGCCCAGGCACTCGCGGCGGCGGCGGATGCCGTCCTCCACTTCGCGTGAGTCAACCACTTTAAGTTCCGGGTTTTTGCAGTTGGGGCAGTTCATCGGCGCTTTCCGCGGGGCTGTCTTTTGTTCTAAAAACCACAACCTGTTGTGGTCGCCGGTATAAAGTACCACTAGCTGTTGGGTAAGTCAATAGGTAAAAAGTATTTTTTTTGGGAAATGCGCCGTGCCCCTCCCGGAAAAAATTTACCCCTAAAAACGACAAAACCCGCTTGACAGCTTGAAGGAACTGGTGTGCTATAATCCGGCTCCCCAGTAATACATGAGAGGATTACCCAGCTTGGAAAACACCGCTGCGGCACATATTCGTTCTTTATTTCATCGATTTCCGCCTGCCGCGTTCAGCCTGGAAAAAGCCAAACGCGGGAAAGCGGTATCGTTTCCATCGATATATAATATTTTCCTTGAAACTAAAAACTATTCACCGCCGGCGCCCGGAGCGCCGTGCTATTTGACCAATCGCGGCGCAAGTGGTTATAATCCAACTCTTGTAAGTAGCTCGAATGACTGAAAATATCTCCCTCGATAATTTAAAGCACAGCGCCCTCGCTGAGCTGGCCGCGGTCTCCACCGCCGAAGCGCTGGAAGCCTGGCGCGTCGCCTGGCTGGGCAAGAAGAGCCAGTTGAATACCGTCCTGCGCGGCCTGGCCGCCCTGCCGGTGGAAGAACGAAAAAGCCTGGGCGCGGCGGCCAATGTCGTCCGCCAGAACCTCGAGTCAGCCTTGACCGCCCGTGAACAGGATTTTTCAGACCGGCTGTTGGAATCGGCGCCGGGCATAGACATCACCCTGCCCGGACGGCCGTGGCTTTCCGGCCGGCTGCACCCGGTGACCCGGGTGGTCAACGAGATCACCGATATCTTTTCCTCGCTTGGCTTTTCCGTCGTCGAAGGCCCGGAAGTCGAATATGACCGCTACAACTTCGACGCGCTGAATATCCCCAAGGAACATCCGGCCCGTGACACTATGCAGACCTTCTGGGTCGACGACGTGGATGAAAAAGGCGAGCGGCGCGTGCTGCTGCGGACCCACACCTCGCCGATGCAGGTGCGTTTCATGGAAAAATACAAAGAGCCGCCGATTCGCATCGTGGTGCCGGGACGTGTCTACCGTTATGAAGCCACCGACGCTTCCCATCTGCCGATGTTCCACCAGGTCGAAGGATTGATGGTTGACCGCAACGTGTCGCTGGCCCAGCTGAAAGGGACGCTTTTTGAGTTCGCCCGGCGCTTTTTCGGCCCGGAGCGGCGGGTTCGTTTCCGCTGCGACTTCTTCCCCTTCGTCGAACCCGGCGTCGAAATGGCGGTGGAATGCGCTTCCTGCAAGGGCGCCGGCTGCCGCGTCTGCGGCAATTCCGGTTGGCTGGAGATTCTGGGCGCGGGCATGGTGCATCCCAAAGTGCTTGAAGGGGTGGGGATAGATTCCACTATTTATTCCGGTTTCGCTTTTGGCATGGGTGTTGAGAGGCTGCCGATGCTGCGCTACGGCGTTGATGACATCCGCCTGTTCTATTCTTCAGATTTGCGCTTCTTGAGGCAGTTTTAATGAAGGCCCCGATTTCCTGGCTTAAAGAACACACGGATATCGCTATTTCCCCTGAGGAACTGGCGGAGAAGCTGACGCTGGCCGGCAATGAAGTCTCCGGCATCTCATCTACCACGCCTGCCTGGACGGGTGTACTGACCGCCGAGGTGGTAGCCGTGGAGGCTCATCCCAACGCCGACCGGCTGAGACTGGTCACCGTCAGCACCGGGACCTCGGAACAGCCGAAGGTGGTGTGCGGGGCGCCCAATGTTGCCGTCGGCCAGAAGGTGGCTTTCGCCGCTGCCGGCGCCAAACTCATTGACGGTCACACCGGCAAGGAGATGGAACTCAAACCCGCCGTAATCCGCGGCGTTGAATCCCGGGGCATGGTGCTTTCCGAGCGTGAACTGGGATTGTCGGACAACCATGAAGGTATTCTGGTTCTGCCGGAAAACACGCCCGTCGGCGCGCCGCTGGCCGATGTTCTCGGTGATAAGGTCCTGGAAGTTGATGTCACCCCGAACCGCGTTGATTGCCTCTCGATCATCGGCCTGGCCCGGGAAGCCGCCGCCGTCATCGGTTTTGAGAAAATCAAGTTAACTGAACCGTTCGGCATCAAGATGCCGGACCTGAACTATGAAGAAAAAGGCTCGCCGCTCGCCGATGAGCTTTCGGTTGAAATAGCCGATGCCGAATTGTGCCCGCGTTACACCGCGAGCGTTGTAAAAGGAATTAAAATCGGCGAATCGCCGGACTGGCTGAAAAAGCGGCTGACGGCAGTCGGAATGCGGCCGATAAACAATATCGTTGATATCACCAACTACGTCATGCTGGAGTACGGCCAGCCGCTGCATGCCTTCGACCTCTCGAAGATTGCCGGCGGCAAGATCATAGTCCGCCGCGCCGCAGAAGGAGAGAAATTTTTCACCTTGGACGGCGAGGAACGGCAGCTTACCGCCGATACACTGATGATCGCCGATGCTGAAAAAGCCGTGGCTATCGGCGGCGTCATGGGCGGCGCCAACTCCGAGGTATCAGAAACCACCGCCGACGTGGTTATCGAATCTGCCAATTTCAATCCGGTCAGCATCCATCATACGTCTCATCGCCTGAAGCTGATCTCCGAGGCCTCGATTCGCTTCGAACGCAACATTAACCGCGAAGTGCCGATACACGCACTAAAACGGGCGACTCAATTAATACTGCAGCTCTGCGGCGGGCAGGCTATGACCGGGATTATTGATGTCTTCCCGGGGAAGAAGCTCCGTGCCGGAATTCAGGTATCACCCACTCGTTTCAGCACCATTCTCGGCTCCGATATGACCTACGACAGAATACTCAAGGCCTTGAAAGCTCTGGGAATCGAATGGTACTGGGAGACGACTGACGAGACCGATTACAGCGGTTCCGAAACCCAATTCCTGCGGGTTTATCCCCCGTGGTGGCGCACTGACCTGTCAATCCAGGAAGATATCATTGAGGAAGTCGCCCGGATCATCGGTTATGACCAGCTTCCCGCTTCTCCGCTGTCCGGCGAGATTCCCAAACGGGTCGGCCCGCCGATTATGGCCTTTAAGAAGCTGTTCCGCATGGCGCTGGTCGGTTTCGGCTTTCAGGAAACGCTGTCCCTGTCACTGTCCAGCCTCGACGCTCTTAAGCGCACAGTGTCGGACGGCAGGCTCGCCTCGGAGCCGGTGATGTTACTCAATCCCATGTCTTCGGAGCAAGAATGCCTTCGCACCAACCTGAGAGCGCCGCTGCTGGCCGCCGTGGCTGCCAACCGCCGTTATGAAGAGGGCGGCCTTCGGCTGTTCGAGGTGGGCAGGGCTTATCACGCCCGGAAAGGCACGCTGCCGAACGAACCGGAGATGGTCTGCGGCATTATCGCCGGCGAGGCTGAACCCAGCGGCTGGCAGCAGTCCAAAAGACCCTTCGACTTCTACGACGCTAAAGGTGTTTTGGAAACTATTTTCAGCCGCATGAACCTGGCCTACACTATCGAGCCGGGGAGCGACAGCGGGCTGCGGCCCGGTCACCAAGCCCAGCTCTCCATCGGCGGTGTGAATTTCGGCGTCTTCGGCGAAGTGCACCCCAGGGTAGCCAAGAATTTCGGCGTAGAAGAGAAGGCCTTTCTCTTCGAGATCAACCTGTCGGCGCTGATGCCCAAGGTGCGGCCCGGCCGCGCCTACCAGCCACTGCCCAGATATCCGGCGGTGGTCCGGGATATCGCCCTGGTGCTCGATAGCTCGGTTACTCACCAGAGGGTAAGTGAGGTTCTGTCGGCTTTCCCGCTACTTAAAGAGGTCAGCCTGTTCGACGTTTACAGCGGCAAACAGGTTTCAGAGGGCAAGAAGTCGCTGGCCTACCGCCTGACATTCCAGTCGCCGACGGCCACCCTGACCGACGCAGAAGTGGACAGGGTCATGGCCGACATCGTCTCGGCTCTGATGAGCCAGCTGGGGGCGACACTGCGGGCTTAGGCCACCGAAAATCGATATTCGAGAGTGAAACCGGGGCGCGCCGCGTACGCCCCGGTTTTTTATAGATGGGAAAACAGGGTTAGCTATAAAACGCTGTCTCTTGCTTAGGGGCTTATGAGCCCAGTTCCCGCGCCCGGCGTAAGGCGGCTTCGACGGACGTGTTCACTAACTCTTTAAATCCGCCGGTCTCAAAGACCTTAAGCGCCTCGGCGGTAGTGCCGCCGGGGGAGGTGACCATCTTCCGGAGTTCGGCCAGATCTTTACCGGACTGCCGGGCGAATTCTGCGGAGCCGACGGCGGTTTGGAGTGTGAGTTGGCGGGCTGTTTCTGGTGTGAATCCCATCTTGACGCCGGCTTCGATGAGCGCCTCCATGAATAGGAAGAAGTAAGCCGGACCGCTGCCAGAGAGGGCGGTGGCTTTATCCATGTCGCCCTCGTCGAGGGTGAAAAGTTCCTCGCCCATGGCTGATAGGATTCGGCGGGCGGTATCTTTTTGACTATCGGTCACCGCGTCGGTCGCTGTCCAAACGCTCATCCCCTTATTGACCATGGCCGGGGTGTTGGGCATGACGCGGACAACCGACTGGTGTTTTAACCCTTCGACAAGAATTTTGGCGGTCTTGCCGGCGATGATCGAAACTACCAGTTGGCGTGGTTCTAAACGCCCGGATAGGTCAGCGGCGACCTCCGTCAGGTTTTGGGGCTTGACAGCCAGGATGATGACGTCGGCGTTGCGGACGGCTTCGACGTTTGAGGCCGTAGCCCTGACCCCAAGTTCAAGGATGAGCGCTCGCCGGGACTCTTCGCGGACATCAGCCACGATCATCTCGTCCGGTAGAGCGAGTTCCTTGCCGATGATGGCGGAGATCATCGCGCGGCCCATGTTGCCGCCGCCGATAAAAGCGATTTTCATAAAAACCCTCTCTTTTTTCCTCTCCCACTCGGGGAGAGGAAAGACGGGGCGGGCGAGTTGTGGGTCGCCCCTATATGACGACGATATTTACCAACTTGCCGGGGACATAGACAACGGTCTTGACCGTCTTGCTGGCGGTAAATTCCTTGACCCGTTCGTTCGACAGCGCCAGGTCGGTGGCCTGGCATTCCGTGATGCTGGCCGGAACCTGGAAGCGCGCTCTCACTTTGCCGTTGATCTGTACCACCAGCGTAATCTCCGGCTCCGCTGTCAACGCTTCATCCCATATCGGGAACGATTGGTTATGGACGCTATAAGGATTACCCATCAGCTGCCACAACTCCTCAGCGAGATGCGGGGCGGTAGGAGCGAGCAACAGCACCAGGCATTCAACTGCCCTGGTCCAGACTTCCGCCGAGACCTTCCCTGATTCCTTGACCGGAGCCATGTAGTTGGTGAATTCCATGAGGGCGGCCAGCATGGTGTTGAACTGGAGTTTGTCCAGATCAAGATTGACCTTGCGGATGACCTGATGGGTCTTGCGGACGAGATCGGCTTCAGCGGCGTTGTCGATGTCGCCGGGGGCGTATTCCTCAAGAGCTAATTTCCAAACGCGGTTGAACCATCGGGACATACCTCCGATGCCGGAATCGTTCCAATCGCCGCCCAGTTCCCATGGACCGACGAACATCAGGTAGGCGCGGACGGTGTCGGCGCCCAATTCGCCGACATATTTATCGGGGTTCACCACATTGCCCTTGCTCTTGGACATTTTCTGGTGCTGGCTGGTGATGACCCCCTGGTTGAAAAGGCGCTTGAAAGGTTCGCCGAACGGTAGTCTGCCCATGTCACGCAAAGCCATGGTGAAAAAGCGGGAATAGAAGAGGTGCATTACGGCGTGGTCGGCGCCGCCGGTGTAGATGTCCACCGGCATCCAGTATTTGGTCTTCTCCGGGTCGAAGGCTTGCGCGGCGTCACGAGGCGAGCAGTAACGCAGGAAGTACCACGAGGAGCACATGAAGGTGTCCATGGTATCGGTTTCCCGGCGCGCCGGACCGCCGCACTTCGGGCACGTGGTGTTGACGAAACTCTCGACATATTTAAGCGGCGACTCGCCGGTGGGTTTGAACTCGGCGTCCTCAGGCAGCAGTACCGGCAGGTCCTTTTCCGGCACCGGCACGATGCCGCACCTGTCGCAGTGGATGATGGGGATAGGGGCGCCCCAGTAGCGCTGGCGAGAGATGAGCCAGTCCCGCAGTTTGTAACTGACGGCGCGTTTGCCAAAATTCTGAGACTCCATCCAATCGATGATACCGCCGAAAGCCTCGGTATTGGGTTTACCGTTGAACTGCGCCGAGTTGCGCATAAGGCCTTCGCCGATATATGCGGCTTCTATGGGTCCGCCCTCGTAGCCGGGCGGAGAGATAACTACACGCACCGGAAGCTTGTATTTTTGGGCGAAGGAGAAATCGCGTTCGTCATGGGCGGGCACAGCCATAACAGCGCCGGTGCCGTAGCTCCAGATAACATAATCCGCGATCCAGACCGGCACCGGCTCGCCGTTCAGCTGGTTAATCACATTGGCTCCGGTGAAGACGCCGTCTTTTTCCCGTTCGGTGGACAGCCGGTCGATTTCGGTCAGGCGCCTGGCTTTGTCGACATAAGCCTCGACGGCGGCTTTGTGCGCCGGCGAGGTGATTTTTTCGACCAGGGGGTGTTCGGGAGCCAATACCATGAAGGTCACGCCGTAAACAGTGTCTGGCCGGGTGGTAAAGACCCTGATCTTCTTCTCCCCGACGCCGGGGATTTCCAGTTTGAAATCGATCTCGGCGCCTTCGGACCGTCCCACCCAGTTGCGCTGCATGATCTTGATGCGCTCCGGCCAATCCAGGCCATCATGCTGCATCAGTTCATCGGCGTATTTGGTTATCCTGAAAAACCACTGAACCAGGTCCTTACGGACGACCTGGGTGTCGCACCGCCAGCACTCGCCGCCTCCGATGACCTGCTCATTGGCGAGAACCGCCTGACATGACGGGCACCAGTTGACCGGCGCCTTGGCCCGGTAAGCAAGGCCAGCCTCATATAACTTCAGAAAGAACCATTCGGTCCACTTGTAATAATCAGGTCTTGAGGTGACCACCTCGCGATCCCAGTCGTAACAGCAACCCATGGTCCTGAGTTGCCGGCGCATGTTCTCGATGTTCTTTTCTGTCCACGTGTGGGGGTGGATGCCGCGCTTGATGGCGGCATTCTCCGCTGGAAATCCGAAGGCGTCGAAACCCATCGGGTGCAACACGTTAAAGCCTTGCATCCGTTTGTACCGGGCGTAGACATCCGACGGAGCCATGGCGTACCAGTGGCCGATATGAAGGTCTCCTGACGTATAGGGGAACATGGTCAGGGCGTACCACTTGGATTTAGGCGACTCGTCCAGGACATGGTAGAGTTTGTCGGCGGCCCAGCGGTCCTGCCATTTTTTTTCAATTGCCTGTGGGTCGTACCTGTCAATCATCGGATCTTTTTCTCCGCCGGGTGATAATCCCGTAATCTTATCCTCATCACCGATGACTCTTCAAGTCGGTGAAGCTGTGGCATTTTCCACCGCCAAGTAAATCTTAACGGGTTCCGGCTTCCAGGCTCTCGACAATTTTGAGGTAGCGTTCTTGGAGGACTCGGCCTTCATATTCGGCATAGTCTCGCAGCATCTTTTCTTGTTCCGCCGGAGAAAAGTAGTCCAGACAGGGATAGAAAAAGCGGTTGTCCTCTTTATCGATGTGGTTTTTATAGAAAACGGCTATCTCGGCGATGATGCCGGCAAGTTTTTCCCGGCAAGCGACATCGCCGGGAATCAATTCAGTCCGGGCTTGGTCCAATCGCTTAACCAGATTTCGGCCGGCCACATGCTCTTCGACGAGTTCATCGAGCATACGCCGGTGTGCAGCGGAAAGCGTTTTGGCTTTTAAATCCCGGAACAGGATATCCTCCTCCTTACCGTGATGGATTTGATCCACAAACGTCTTCATGAAATCGACTGCGGTTGTCAGGAAGGCAGGATCAGGCTCGGTTAAGGCAATTCTACGTTCCATCACTCGGATCATGCGTTCGATCAGTCGGTGTTCTCTCATCAGCGGTCCAATTGGTTTCAACTGTCAGCCTCCTTGGGTTTTTCTTGAAGTGTTTCCGGTGGCGCTCTGTCGGTGCAATTCCGAATTGATCTCGGCGCCTAAGATTAGGATTATCGAAGAAATATAGATCCAGAGCAATAAAACGATGACCGAACCCAGAGGCCCGTACACCGTGGTGTAATCCGCGAAATTGGTCAGATAGTAGATGAATCCCCAGGCGCCCGCTTGAAATAACGCCGCCGAAACCAGAGCCCCCGGCCATATCCCCCGCCACCTGGTTGGTGTATTGGGTATGAACTTGTTGACGATCAGGAATACTGAAAGAACGAGCAGGAAGCCTAACAGACGGCTGCCCAGGGCTGCCATATTACTAATGGCCGGCTGGCCATCGGCATTCGGCCAACTGACAGCGGCCGACGCTGCCATGGACAGGAGAAACAGGATGCCGGTGGTTAGAACCAGGGCCAGGTCATGCGCCTTGCCGGGTATAAAGCGGCGGTCCCGGCTGATGCCCCAGGCCCGGTTGACGGCACGGCGGACGGCGGCGAACATGTTGCTCGCGCTCCACAGCAGAGCGGCGGTGCCGGCAATACCGCCGATTCCCCGCAACTCAATGACGGTATCCAGAATATCTTCTATGAAATCGGCGGATCCGGGCAGCGTCCTGATCAGGGCGTCTGATACCGCTTGACGGACTTCGGCGTCGGGCAAAAAGAATCCGAGTAAAGCAATGCCGCCAAGCATTAGCGGGAATAGAGAAAAGAAGGCATGGTAGGCTACGGCGGCGGCTCGATCCGTGGCGTCATCGGCGGACCAGTCCGCGGCCAGGTGTTTCAGAAAGCAGTAAAAGGGATATTGTTCCGCCCAGGCCCGGAGCGCTGCAATCTTTTTCTTGATCCCGGTTTGTGATTCTCCCACGCACTGATTATAAAGCCTGAACGGCAGGCGGCGGAAATCGCCCGGTTGCCCGGTGGAATTTTAGACGCAATCCGCTGTTTTCCTCGAGTTGGGGGTGATCGGTTATTGACGCCGAACCGATCCACTCGTACAATCGGCGTATGAGTAAATACGATGTCATCATCATTGGCGGCGGGCCGGCCGGGCTCTTCGCCGCGCTCGAACTGGCACGAAACAGCACCCTGAATGTCCTGCTCTTGGAAAAAGGCAAGGACATCGATGAGCGCAGCAATATCGTCTCCGGGCTCGGCGGCGCCGGCGCTTTCTCCGACGGCAAGCTGACTCTATCGTCGAAGGCCGGCGGTCACCTTGCTGACTATGTCGGCGAAGCGGCGGCGGAGAAGCTCATCGAGCAAGTTGACAGGATATGGCTGGATTTCGGCGCGCCGGACAAGGTTTACGGCTTGGGCGAGGCAGTGGCCGGCCTCGAACGGCGGGCATCGCTGGCCGGTCTTCGATTGGTTCCCCTTCCGGTGCGCCATCTGGGCACCGAACGGTGCCCGGCCGTCCTGCGCGGTATCCGAAACCGGCTGAAAGAGCGTATCGAGATACGCACCTCAACCGCAGCCAAGAACATTGTCGTGAGAGACGGGGAAATCACCGGCGTCGAGACATCGGACGGCGAGATAATCAAGGCCAGAAACGTCGTCGCCGCGCCGGGGCGCGAGGGCGCCGACTGGCTGATGAAACAGGCGAGGAGCCTCGGGCTGTCGCTGGCCACCAATCCAGTGGATGTCGGTGTCAGGGTCGAACTGCCCAACGCGGTCATGGACGAACTGACGAGCGTTCTGTATGAGGCCAAGCTGGAATACCTGTCTAAAAGCTTCGACGACCGCATCCGCACCTTCTGCATGTGCCCGCAGGGGACGGTGGTGCGGGAAACCACCGGCGGCGAGGACCCGGTGACCACGGTCAACGGCCAGTCCTTCGCTTCCCATGACAGCCCCAACACCAACTTCGCCCTGCTGGTCTCCACCCAGTTCACCGAACCGTTCAAGGAGCCCATCGCTTACGGCAAGTACATTGCCCGGCTGGCCAACATCTTAAGCGGCGGCGTGCTGGTGCAGCGCTTGGGTGATTTATGGAAAGGCCGCCGCTCGACGCCTGAGCGCATCGACCGCGGCCTGGTGCGCCCCACCCTGGAGTCCGCCACGCCCGGCGACCTGTCGTTCGTCCTGCCATACCGCCATCTGACCGGGCTTTTAGAGATGCTGGAGGCGATGGACAAACTCTCTCCCGGCGTGGCTTCCGACCACACCCTGCTCTATGGTGTGGAAGTGAAGTTCTACTCGTCCCGGCCGAAGCTGACTGCTGGTTTTGAGACGGAACTGCCCGGGCTGTTCGCCATCGGCGACGGGGCGGGGGTGTCACGGGGACTGGTGCAGGCGAGCGCATGCGGGGTAGTGGCGGCGCGGCAGATATTGAAGAGAAGTGATAACCGATAAACTTCAAAATTGCCGCGTTCACTCGTGATGTAAATGACGGATTACACCAGGGACTGGATGCTGTTTTTAGCCGGAGCCATTGGTTTCGGGATCATTGTTGTGGTATTAGCAATCAGATCACCAGAATATCGGGCGTTAGGCATCGCTTTTTTCGCGCTTTTAGCGTTGTTTGGCCTGAGTATGGGGATTGGCGATGGATTTGGGCTGGGGAGTTGGATGTTCATATACCTCGGGGTATTGGGCATCGTCGCTCTCATATTTATAAAGCCGGTTAAAAAAGTGAAGTAGCGATATGGATAACGAAAAAGCCATCGAAACCCTGAAGAAAATGCTCGAAAAGCCATCGCTCGACGCGGAGGAGAAGGAAGCGGTGATGACGGCGCTGGGAGTGCTGGGATGGGTCAAATTAGCAAAATCACGAGTCCAGGCGGCTAAAGAGAAACGGGATCAGAGCCTTCAGTGGCCCTGACCACTGTAAAAACCGCTCGGTATTTTAACCTCCCAGGTTGTTCTCCGAGTACTTTTTAGCCGCGGCGCTGTCAATGGCTTCCTTGACGAACTCCTGGGTTTTATCCGCCATTTCTTCAACTTCGTCCTTGACATCTTCAAGACAGTCAAGACCGGTGTCCCACATGTCGTCAATTTTATTCTGGATCAGGCGCCGGGTTTTTTTACCGGGATAAGGAGCATAGAGAAGCGACACCACGGCGCCAACTGCCGCGCCGGTCAGCAAGCCCAGGGCAAACCCGCCAATAAAATTCCCTTGATTGCTCATCTGCTCACTCCTCAACCTGATTTTTTATCAAACCTCATCCCTACAGAATTATAGCGCTGAATCAAGGCTGTGAACAGGGTAATTTTACGAAACTTGTTTTGGGTGAGTTGGCGGCTGGATTTTGAGTGTATAGAGTAGAGGCGCAGGCGCGCCTCTACTCGTTGGTCTGTTTACTTTCTGCGGTCAGCGACATAAAACTCTATAGCGCTGGTCATGAATCCGGGCATCTCCGGGTGGAATTTCAGGTAGAAGGCGGCGAAGCGCGAGTCTTCTGAATACATCCGCCCCAGGCCGAGAATCATTTCGTCGGTATAGTGGTGGAAGTTCTCCATTAGCTGCCGCCAGCGGGCGATCTGTTCCTGGACTTCCTTGCTCTCCGGCCCCTTGCCCATACTGGCGACGATTTTCTGGTAGATCTCGCCGAATTCCGCCTGTACCGCGTCGAATTTCGCCTTACCCATGGCCACGACTCGGGCTTCGGACTCGGCGACGGTTTTTTCACCATATTTTTCGCGCGCTTCTTTACGCATGCTGTCGATTTCCTCGTCGGAAAAACCCTTGTAGTAGTCCTTGATTTCCATTTCTTTTTCTCCTTTTAGTCTTCTGATGGTCTTGTCCACCGTAACCAGTAACTCGCTGAGACGGTCCGACTTCTTCCGGAGCGCCTCGCGATGCGATTCCATGGCAGATAACAAGTCGAAGTCCGGCTTTTCCATGATGGTCTTGATATCGGACAACTCAAAACCCAATTCACGGAAGAACAGGATCTGCTGCAGCCTGAGGGCGGCGGAGTCATCGTAGCGGCGGTAGCCGGCCTCCGAATATGACTCAGGTTTGAGCAACCCGATTTTGTCATAAAACTGCAGGGTACGCGGGCTAACGCCGGACAATTTCGCCAGTTCACCGGTAGCATAGCTGCGCGCGACGGCCAAGACTGATCTCCTTTCCATTACTGCTATCGATCGACAAAAAGCAGTATAAACTATGACGATACGTAATAGTCAAGTGGTTGGAGAATAAAACAAAGCGCTCGCCATTGGCGAGCGCTTGAGTGGTAAACGAATTGGGGCTACATCGCCTTTCCCAGTTTATCGATAATCTTATTTAGCATCGCTTCCTGGTCTTTAAGCTGGGCGCGGTAATCCGGGGTATCGGTCTGGGAGATCTCCATACGGAAGTCGGACAGGTAGTTTTTTAGAATGTCACGCAGCATGTCACGTTCGGTGGCGGTCAGTTCCAGGTTCGGCATGGCAGTCTCCTCGGTTGTTTATTTCAGTTCATTCTAACACCGAAGTCCAGTTAATCAAACATTTTACCGGGCTGCAGCTGGGACGATTTAACTCTTGAAGGCTTTATTAGCCAGGCTGTCGGCATCGGAGTTGCGTTCCCTTGGGACATGGCGGTATGTAACCTTGTTAAACTTTGATTCCAGTATTTTAACCCTGGTGTAGAGCGGTTCAAGACCGGGATTTTTCACCCGGTACCGGCCGGTAAGCTGCTTAACGGCTAATTCAGAATCGGCAATCAGCGTCAGTTCCACCGCCCTCAGATTTGAGGCTTCCTCCAGCGCCGAGATGATGGCGTGGTATTCGGCCTGGTTGTTGGTCATCCGTCCGATGGCGCGGCTGACGGTCTTCACCACCTGGCCGGTTGAAGTGCGGATGAGGACGCCGATGGCGGATTCGCCCGGATTGCCGCGGCAGGCGGCGTCGGTGTTGGCGATAAGATAGGTCATCCGGTCACTCCAGGTATAAAATCCGGGCGCAGTTGGTGCAGCGGACGATTTCACCCGCCTTGGCGCGGTGCAGCCACGCGGAGGTGACGGCGATGCCGCAGCCGCGGCAGGCACCCTGCTCCACTCTGGCCACGGCGCGGCCTTTCTGCTGCCGCAACAGGCGGTATTGCTCCGCGACGTCGGCCGGGATCTCGGATAACAGGGCGGCGCGTTTGGCTTCATGCCCCGACAGTTCGGCGCCGATGGTATGTAATTTCTCGCCGAGTTCCCTGCGGCGAACTTCAAGGGCTTCCCTGTGGCGCTGCAGTGTTGCCTCAGCCCGGGCGATGCCGTCCTCGGCAGCATCGATAGCCTCCATAAGCTCCAGAGCCCGGTCCTCGTGCGGCGCGCGGTGTCCTTTCAGAAGTTCGATGTCCTTCTGGAGGGTTGACAGCTCTTTGGGACTGGTGATGCGTCCCGAGTACAGCTTTTCCTCGTAGACTTGAATGCGCGATGTTAGATCGTCTGCTTGGGAGGTTGTCTCCCGGAGCTGATGGTTAAGGTTCTTCAGGCTGTCCCGCATGTTCTCCAGTATGGCGCGCTCCGGAGCCAGCGGGTCCGAATTTAATTCCGCACTGATGCGGCCGATTTGGTCCCGGCAGGCATCGGCGGCGAGATCGGCATCCTGGAGTTGACCAAGCAATCGGGGAATGTTCATCGTGCCCATTGTAAGCGGTCATCGGTAAACAATTCAACGCCAACGGCACCCTGGGTGATGGTGATTAAAGGCACAACGAGGGGTTCTCCGCCTTCCGTGTTGCAGGGTTTTGTAACATTGCCTATAATCCGGCCTATGGAGTTTTTCCGATTTAACCGGCCTCGCCTTTCATATGCCGTTCTCATCCCAGCTTGGTTTCTTTGGGTTTGGTTTGATATGAATGTCATTGGAGCACTACTTCCCGAAATATCCTTCGATGCTTACGTTCAAACTATTGGTTTGCAGTTTCTCAACCTCCTGTTACTCATCGGTGTCTTTATGGGAATATATGGTCTTGTTCGGTGGGCGGATAATAAATGGTGGCATTTCAGCAAGTAAAACAAGGCACAATCCAACTGCTGTGGTGATTTGCAGCCAATTCAATAGCCAGCCTTGAGTGCCATAAGCAGACACGAAAAACAACCCAAAGAAGGTTGATACAATCCTCACAGCTTTCATCGCAACCCCTTCGGCATCCGGTTTACCATTCCGATTGCCTGTTTGATATGGGTTGGAATGCGCCCGCGCAATTCGGGTGGCGGTTTTTCAAGCCAAGTGACTGTTTCTACTTTGACTGGTGTATTTCGCACTACCCCGTGCCAGTTATGGCTTGGCATTTGAGTACCCGCGCGGTCTGCCGGTGTCTTTCCGTGTAATGACTCGTGCGGGCGCATGAAGTTGTAGAAGATTAGCCAGCCCGCCGTGAACAACTTGGCTGACTCGTATCCCTTCAACCCGCGCATCACCTTCGTCCGTGCCTTCAGCGTCCCGTGGAAACGTTCAAGGATGTTGTTGTTCGGGGTTTGGGTTATCCCCTTGTACTTGATATGGCGGGTTGAAGTACCGAATACGTCCCCGATGGCTTGGGGATAGCTGTTGAGACTATCGGTAATGACTACCTTTGGTTTCTTGCCCGCCTTATTGCCTGCGCGGTTCAAGACCATCCGCGCATCCCCAAGATACCGTTTGTCCGCAATATGGGACGCCAGCAGGAAACGGGTCTTTACGTCGATGATGTCATAGAACCAAACGTTTTTCCCGCCAATCTTTAAGACCGTTTCATCGCACAGCCAAACATCGCCAACTGCCGGTTTGATGTCCTTCGTCCTGTCGATGGCTTCACGGGTGTACTTGGTAATCCATCGGTAAACCGTCCCATCCGAAGGCTCATAACCATGTATCTGTTTCATCTGCCGACAGATAGCAGTAAGGCTCAACCCTTCGTAGAACATCGACACCGCCGACGCTACTTGATCGGGCGGGACGCGCATTCCAGGTTGTGCGTCTGACTCGATGAAGGTATGGCAACAGTCATTACAAAGCCAACGTTGTTTTTGAGCCTTGCTATGTCCATACCTTCGGGTACGCCTAGAGCCACAATGCTTACATTCGCAGGGTATCAATTCATTTAGAGTCATAGCCAACACCTTCTCGAACCGTTCGATTTGTCCCATGAAAAAACCCTCCAGCCCTTACTGGAGGGTAGTCTAAAGATTTTTCCGAAAACCCTGCAACACCATTGCAGGAGAACCCAACGAGGGCATTCTTGATAATAAAGGTTGTTTTAAGGTAGTCTATCGGGAAGGAGACTGCAAAATTTATGTTAGAAAACATACTGAGTTTTTTCTTCGGCGGGTTTTTCGGTTTTGTGAGCCTGCTGCTAAGTGCTGTGCTTTACTTTTTGCCGACCATTATCGCCCTTGCCGGGCACCGCCGTAATACACTTTCCATCTTTCTGCTCAACTTGCTGCTGGGCTGGACTTTTATCGGTTGGGTAGTAGCTCTGGTATGGTCAGTCAAAAAGTAGATTGAACCAGGGTTTTGAGTGACTGAAGGCGGGCGAAAGCCCGCCTCCTTATTTTTCGCCCGACCTTTCGCCTGAGCAGGGCGCCGATAAATGCGCGCGTTCTAAAATATTTCCAAAAAAAGTATTGACAACGATTATATGCGCCCATAAAATGGGTAAACGTGGTAATTTGTGGGAGATAGGGGGCCCACGGGGCGACATGTTTTTTGGTGAGTTCCATTATAAGATTGACGAAAAGGGTCGGCTTCCTGTGCCGCCCCGCTTCCGGCCGCAGCTAAAGGACGGAGTTATCCTATCCCCCGGACCTGACGGCAATCTCAACGCCTACTCCGCCGAGGCGTGGCATCAGTTTACGGCGGCGATTTCCACCGCTACCACGAGCCATTCCAAATTACGCAAGCTGAAGCGCACCGTTTTCGGGCAAGCCTTTCCAGCTTTAATGGACAACCAGGGCCGTTTGGCGCTGCCTGAACCGCTCCGAATCGGCGCCGGCATCGGCTCGGATGCAGTGGTGGTCGGCGTTTCCGACCACCTTGAGATTTGGGACAAAGCGGCTTGGGACACCGAGAAGGCGGAGGACCTGGCCCAGGCCTGGCAAATTATGGAAAGCCTCGAGAAGCGCGCATGAAGGACATGCTTCATATTCCGGTGATGCTGGAGGAAACGCTTCAAGCCCTGGCGGTCGGGCCGGGCGGCCGTTATATTGACGGGACGGTCGGCGCCGGGGGTCACGCCAGCGCTATTCTGGAACTTTCGGCGCCGGGCGGACAACTTCTGGGGTTCGACGCCGATCCGGCCAGCCTGGCGGTCGCCCGCCAGAACCTGCGGTATTCCGAAGGCTCGTATTTACTGGTCAACCGCAACTTCGACCAGATGGAAGCGGTGGCCCGCAGCAACGACTTCTACCCGGTTCACGGCGTACTCCTCGATCTGGGATTGGTATCGATGCAGCTGACCGAAGCCGGGCGCGGCTTTTCTTTCCAGCACGGCCAGCCGCTGGATATGAGATTCTCGCCGGAGCAGAAACTCACCGCCGCCGACATCATCAACACCTATGCCGAAGCCGACATCGCCGATATCCTGTGGCGCTACGGTGAAGAACGGAAGAGCCGGATTATCGCCCGGCGCATCGTCGAGCATCGGCCTTTCAAGACAACCACTGAACTAGCAGCTATGATCTCGCGGGCTGTCGGCCGGCACGAGGACATTCACCCGGCCACCCGCAGTTTCCAGGCACTCAGGATCGCGGTCAATGATGAACTGGCAAACCTGGAGCGCGCTTTGAACCAGGCGACCAGGCTGCTTGGCTTTGGTGGGCGCCTGGTGGTTATTTCGTATCACTCCCTTGAGGATCGTATCGTCAAGCGCTTCATGCAGCAGGAATCGGCTGAGTGCATCTGCCCGCCGGAACTGCCGGAGTGCCGCTGCGGGCATGCGGCCCGGCTGCGGCTTCTGAATAGGAAGGTGATTACACCTTCGCCGGAAGAGATACGGGACAACCCGCGAAGCCGCAGCGCCAAGCTGCGGGCGGCGGAACGGATTCTAAGCCGTGAGGAGGCCGCGCCGCTCGAGACGCATTTTTTTCTGAGTCCAAAACAACCCGTGATAGCCGAAGAGCATAGTGAGGTGGGCAGCCTAACCCCTGAACCCTCAGGGACCCCCTTGAGAAGGAGGTTGGCGATGTGAGAGAGGCGAAACGCCGAGCAACATAATATACCAATCGAATATTAGAAACGCGAATCAGATCAAAGGAGGAGGAAATGAAACGCAGGGTAATTACGGCGATTGACGTCGGTACAACTAAGATTTGTACCGCCATCGCTGAAATCACCGAGAACGGCTCAACGCAGGTAATCGGCGTCGGTATCACCCCGTCGCACGGCTTGCATAAGGGTCTGGTGGTCAATATCAACGATGCCGCGGCATCGATCAAGGAATCAATCAGGAAGGCTGAACAAGCCGCCAATTACAAGGTCGAAAGCGCCTATGTCGGCGTTACCGGCCGGCACGTCAGCTCGGTCAACAACAAGGGCGTGGTGGCCATCACCCGCAACGACCGGTTGGTACGCCCTGATGACCTAAAGCGCGTGCTTTCCAGCGCCCAGTCCATCAAAGTCCCCAATGACCGCAAATTGCTCCACGTTATCCCCCGCCAGTACGCCGTCGACGGCCAGGTGGGCGTCAGGAATCCGGTGGGCATGCACGGCTTCCGCCTGGACGTGGAAACGCACGTCATCACCGCGGCTGCCGCCTCAGTCCAGAACCTGGTCAAATGCATCCGCGGACTGGGCATCGAGATCGATGATCTCGTCCTGGAGCCGCTGGCTTCGTCCGAGGCGGTGTTGACCGAGGACGAAAAACAGGTCGGCGTCGTTCTAGCCGACATCGGCGGCGGTACAACCGACGTCTGCATCTTCAAAGACGGCGCCATCTGGCACACCGCAATTTTACCGGTAGCCGGTTACCAGCTCACCCGCGACGTGGCTATCGGCCTTGGCTTGCCGTTTGACGTAGCCGAAGAGATGAAGAAGCGCTACGGTTCCTGCATGCCTGTCTACGAGAGCCGGATGGAGCAGAGCCCCATCTCCGAAGACGGCCACGGCATCTCTTACCAGGACCTGTGCGACATCCTGCGTGCCCGTATCGAAGAGATCACCAGGTTGATCCTGCTCGAACTCCCCCGCTCGGACTACGAAAGTGTCGTACCGGCGGGCATCGTCTTCACCGGCGGTTCGTCCAACATCGCCGGCCTGGAAACGCTGGGCCGGGATATCTCCCGCCTGCCGGTCAGGGTCGGTATGCCGGGTAATATCTACGGTCTGACCGATGCCCTGAGAGACCCGGCTTATGCCACCGGCGTCGGTCTTCTGCTCTGGGGCGCCAAAAACGCGCCGAAAAAACAGAGCTGGGGCGGTTTCGGTTTCTTCAACCGGATGAAAGGCATGCTTTCAAAATTCTTCGGCAATAACTAGAAAATAATTGAAACTGAAAATATAGCGAGGAGAAAAAAGAATATGGCTAAGACGAGCTACGTTCCCAATCCGGCCAGGATCAAGGTTTTCGGCTGCGGCGGCGGCGGCTGCAATGCTATTACCCGCATGGTTCGGGAAGAGATCCAGGGCGTTGAATTCATCGCATTGAATACCGACGCCCAGGCTTTGGCGATCACCGAAGCTCCGGTTCGCGTTCAGTTGGGTGAAAGGGTTACCCGCGGCCTCGGCGCCGGCGGCGACCACACCATGGGTCAAAAGGCAGCTGAGGAGTCCCGGGATGACATCCGCGAATTGGTTGGCGGTTCCGATATGGTCTTCGTCACCGCCGGCATGGGCGGCGGCACCGGTACTGGTTCTGCCCCTATAGTCGCTGAAGAGGCCAAGAAGAGCGGCGCCCTGACCATCGCCGTAGTTACCAAACCTTTTGGCTTTGAGGGTTCGCACCGCACCAAGACTGCCAAAGAGGGCATCCAGAAATTGCTTGGCAAAGTCGATACCCTGATCATCATCCCGAACGATCGACTGCTAGAACTGTGCGATGCCAAAACCGGCGTCGATGCCGCCTTCAAGATGGCGGATGACGTGCTGCGCCATGGTGTCCAGGCTATTTCCGAGGTTATCACCGTTCCGGGCACCATCAACCTGGACTTCGCCGATGTCAAAGCGGTGATGAAGGATGCCGGGCCAGCCTGGATGAGCATTGGACGCGGCACCGGCAAGAACCGCGCTATGGATGCCGCCCGTGAGGCTTTGGCCTCCCCGCTGCTGGATGTCTCGGTAACCGGTTCCCGCGGCGTCCTGTTCAACATTGTCGGCCCCTCCGACCTGTCCCTCTTCGAGGTCAATGAAGCCGCTGAGGTCATCCGTAAATCAGTTGATCCTGATGCCAATATCATCTTCGGCGTGGGCACCAATAGCAATATGGGCAGTGATGTCCGCATCACCCTTATCGCCACCGGTTTCCACACCAATACTGAGGACGGCGGTATGGACGACGAACTGACCAACCAGCTGCGCGGCATCAAGAGCGAGGATGAATTAGATGTCCCGTCCTTCCTGCGCCGCCCGCTGTTTTCCCAGAATCGGGCCCCGGCCCCTGAAACCGTAAGGTCCAATCGGCCGCCGGTTCGCAATTCCTGGCGGTAATTTACCGAAGCGAAGCTTACAGCGGCGTTCTCCTTAAGGAGAACGCCGCTGACTTTTTCCCGCCTGGTGATGCATCTTTGATATACTGATACCAGAAATGCCGGAAATCAAGAAACAGGACTACTGCAAGGCGCTGCGGCAAGCAATTACCGCAGCTTCTTCCAGCAATTCACTGAAGAATAAACTGACTGCCCTGACTAGAATCACCTCGCGCTGTTTCGGGGCGGGTAGCGCCGTTGCCCTGCTGGATGCCACCGGCAGCCGTCTGATACATACGGCCCACTCACGGCTGCCGCCTTTTTATATCCAGAAGGGATTAATTGATGCTAGAAAAAGCTTGAATGAGACTGCTTTAGAAGAGATTGTCCATATCAAGGATGCAAAGTCGGACTCCAGGGTAGAATATCCTGAACCGGCCGCCAAGGCAGGGATCGTTGCTATTGTTGGCGTACCAGTCTTCACTCTGGGGCGTTGCACCGGCACGCTGAGGGTATACTTCCAGGATACCGCCTCGTTAACGACCCAGGATATGAGTTTTCTCAAAGCTATTGCCCAGCTGGCCGGGATGACCCTCGCCCACCAACCTGAAGAACGGACTGGCCAAACGAAAGACGCTTCGGTGGTGACCAAACCCTCTGAACTGGTGAACTTCGCCCATCCCAGCGAAGCTGAGTTTGCACACATCCTTGATTTCTATGGCGTTCCATGGTTTTATGAACCGCGTTCTTTCCCAATCGGAAGAGAAATCAAAGGACCTCCGGAGATGTTTACACCGGACTTCTATTTACCGAGTTTTGATCTGTATGTTGAGCTAACCACGATGAAGCAGTCGCTGGTAACTCAAAAAAACCGGAAACTGCGGCGGCTCAAGGACCTGTACCCGGAAATTAAAATCAGCCTTCTTTACAAAAATGACTACGAACGCTTACTGGCCAAATACGGCATCGGACCGCTGGCTGAAACCCGCGCCCACGGGGTCAGCCGCATCCTGTATTCTGCGCCGGATATCGAAATCCGGGTAAAAGAACTTGCCGGGCTTATTTCGGCTGACTACCATGACCGGCGGCCGGTACTGCTGGGCGTTCAGCGGGGATTTCTTTGCTTCATGGCCGATCTAATCCGGCAAATAACGGTGCCGATGGACCTGGACTTCATCGCCATCAACTATTACGGCGGCACCAAGGAGGCGGGTGTGCGGGTGACCAAAGATGCCGACCTGAATCTGACCGGCCGTCACATCCTGCTGGTCGAAGATATCGTGGATACCGGCATCACCCTGAACTATGTTCTGGAATATCTGAAATCCAAAAAGCCCCGGAGCCTGGCTGTCTGCGCGCTCCTCGACCGCAGGGCCAGGCGGCTCATGAACATAGAGTTAAATTATGTCGGTTTTGAAGTCCCTGATGAATTTGTCATCGGCTACGGTCTCGATTATCACGAGGAATACCGCAACCTGCCGTTTATCGCTGTGCCGAAAATAAGCGGTCCGGAAAAAGCGGGATCATGACGGGGATTCCGGGGCAAAAAAGGGATCCCAGGTAGCCTTTGCCCCCGGGTCTTAATCAGCCGAACTCCCTGACAGGACCTGCAAAGTTTTCAATAACGCTCCCAGGACGGACCTTGGGTTGATTAAGTTTCCCTTTCAGGTATCCCATCAGGTAACCGCTCAGGCGATTTCCCCCATTGCATCGGTTACCTGGGACAGCTACTATGATTTCACAGCGATGCAGCCAGTGTCAAAGATATTCAGGAGGAAACAGGCTAAGATAACTCGCATATACTTGCTGTTAAAACCTTGTATCTTCCAAAAATCACACTATTTGGACACTGACAAAGGCAAGATAGGGAAATATTCCCCTTTTTAACGGCGCGATAAAAGGAGCATGGTCAATCCGGCAAAAAGGATTAAAACCGCCCAGATGAATATCTTGGCGATGCCGATGAAGATGATGTATCCGGCCGCCAGCAGTCCAAGCCCGCCCAGTACCAGCACCAGGCCGATATCCCATAACCGGGAGCGCGGCGGCGGTTCAGCCGCAGGCTCACCTTCGGCGCCGTCTGCCTCATCTGCAGTGTCATATCCGCGCCCCTCGCCCAGCCAGCGCCAGATATAAGCCGCCGCTGAGATCACGGCAATAATCAGGATTATCTCGAACGCGCCGATTCTCATACCGCCAGCTTAACGGCAGGAGAGCGGCGGTGTCAATACGGCGGTTTAGAGCAGCAGCCCAAGCCCGATGCCGCCGAAGATAAGGGCTATGATGCCCAGGAAAATGACCGTCCCTTTTTCACCGAAGAGTTTTACAAAAGCCTGAATCTTGCCGGTGCGCCAGACAGGGGAGGGTTTGAAGGCGGCTATGATCAACGTGAGCACGGCATAAGCCAGCAGACCGATGCCCCACCAGGTCGAAGCGGCCATTCCATTTAACTCGATTCTCTGATTGTTAGGCATTGAGCCGGAGCGCCTGGGTGGACAGCCGCCGCACTACGGAGGCGACCGCCAAGCCTCCCAGAACCACGATCGCGCTCAATACGCCGATAAACACGGCCACATCGCCAACTGACGCGCCGTTAACCGCCAGATCGACCACCGGACGGATCACGTAATAGGTCGGGAAAACATAACCCACCCATGACGGGATTTGCGGGAACATAAAAACGATGGCCGGGCCGAAGAGCAGGATGCCGCCCGCCTTCAAGACGGCGAATAGGCTGTTCATATCGCCGACCCAGGCGCCGGCAAGAAGGCCGATCTCGGTGGCCATCATCGCTCCCAGGAAAAGAACCAGGACGATGAGAGGTGCCGGGCCGCTGAATGAACCTGACAGGACCAGGGTCAGTACGCCCATGACGGTCGCCAGGGCGACAGCGATGATCCCTTTGGACAGGAAGATATCGCCCAGTGTCGCCGGAGTAACATACAGGGCTTCCAGCGTCCGGTGCTGTTTTTCATTGATAAGGGCTGATGACGGTATCATCAGGCCGGAGTAAAAGACGCCCATCAGGACGATGAGCGGCAGTAACCGGTCGCTCCATGGCAATGAAGCCTCGTCGCCGAGGGCGACGGTGTCAATGGTTACCGGCAATTCCGAACCTGCGGCGGCGCGCACCGCGTCGGCCAGCGCAATCGGAATGAGCGCCCGGTTCTTGGCCTGGCTTTCGCCCCAGATGAAAGCCTTCAAGCTGACGGTTCCCGTGCCGAGGACAATGTCGAAATCACCCGGCAGGACAATTCCCATATCGATTGCCCCGTCGGCGGCAGCGGCGCGCAGGGCCAGTTCGCTATTGAACGATTTGTAGATTATGGTGTCCGATGATTCGAGGATAGGCACCACCCGGGAGGTGCCCTGGTCGTAAATGCCGAGTTTGGCTTTATCGGTGAAAATGTTGCCGAAGGCAAGGTTGATAAAAAGGGCAGCCAGGATGGGAAAGACCACCGCGATTACCAGCATGACGTCCTTAGGTCCGTGCAGGACTTCGTTTTTGACCAGTATGCCCACCCGGTTAAATTTCACTGGAATCGCCTCCTCAACACCGCAAGTCCGGCGCCAAGTAGGACGGCGGTAATCCCGCTCATGACCAGGAGGTTGCCGCTTACGTCCCCCCAACCAGCGCCGTAGTTGACCACCCGGTTGACCGTGTCGATGAGATAATAGGAGGGGATAGCCTTCGCCCAATCAGCCAGGAGTCCCGGCACGACGGCGCCGAAGCCCGGCACCGCCAGCAGGATCAGGACCATGATGCCCCAACCGGTGACGGCGTTGGTATCCCGCGCCAGCGAAGCCAGCAGGAAGCCGGCGCCGACCACGAAGATGCTGGCGAGTATCAGCGTGGTGAGTATGAGGATTGGCTGATGGCTGAAACCGCCGACCAGGCCCATGAAAATGACCGCCTGCCCCAGAGCCAGACCGACACCTAAAATGCCCTTGGCGGCGAAAAGGTCCGAGGTACGCATCGGCGTGACCAGGAGCGCCCGAGCGGTGCCCTGCTCTATCTCCACGGCGATCAAAGCAGCCAGCGTCATCACCTCGGTAAGCAATATCAATACCGCCAGCATCGGGCGCATGCGGTCCCGCAGCGCTATCTGGGCGCCGAGCAGATCCGGGCCCAGAATCTCTTCGGTGGTATCGAATTGCAGTGCCTGGCCGGTCTGGATGTAGGAAAGTTCCTTGATTAACGTGACGATGGCCTCGGCTATCTCCGGGGGAGCTGTGGCGGAGTAGTAAACGGTGATGTCGGGTTTGCCGCCGGCATTCCAGATATCCATTATGTCGGCTGGAAGTGACACGCCCACCTGGTGGTCCCCGTCAAGAACGACTTGTTTGAGTGCCTCCTCTGTTTCGAAGAAATCAATTTCGGCGCCTTGGGCGGTAAGTTGTTCAAAGGCGGGCGGCACGACCGGGGCGTACATTCCCAGTGACAGTTTTTCATCTACCTTCGAGGGCAAGATCAGATAAATGGCGATATAAAAGATCAGGCCTATAACGGTTATAAGCAGGTAGAAACGGTTGCCGGTGAACAGGGCGATATCCTTCTTCAATAACGCCTTGATAGTCCGGGGGCTCATACGGTCAGCCTCCGCCCCGTGACCTTGATGAAGATGTCCTCCAGGGTAGCTTCTTCGGAGTGGATGGTGACTACTTTGCCTCCGGCGAAAAGATCCCGTACCTCCTCGGCGGTGCCTTCCGCGTCCAGGGTGATCTCCCGTTTATCGAGGCGCCCGCCGGCGGCGGCGATTTCGGCCACCAGCGAGCGCTTACCGTACTTTTGTTTTAGGTTGCGGGGCGTATCGAGGGCGGCGATCTTGCCGCTGTCCATGAAAGCGACGCGGTCGCACAGCTTGTCCGCTTCCCACATGTCATGGGTCGTTAAAAACACGGTGGCGCCCCGGTCCCGCTCTTCCAGGATTATTTGGCGGATGGCTTCGGAGGACACCGGGTCCAACCCGCTGGTCGGTTCGTCCATAAAAAGGATTTCCGGCCGGTTAACCATACTTCTGGCTACCATCAGGCGCTGTTTCATGCCTTTGGAGTAGCTGGAGACCTTATCTTTCTCCCGGCCGGGCAGCCCGACACGCTTTAACAGGGCATATCCGTCAAAGTCCGGTACGCCGAAAAGATCGGCGAACAGCCTCAAGTTATCGATGGCGGTCATCTGCTCGTAAAGATTGGTCTGCTCAAAACATACCCCGATCCGGGACTGTACTTCCAACGTCTGCGCAGCCACGTCGAAACCGAGCAGGCTGGCGCGGCCCTCTTTTGGCAGAAGCTGGCCGGTGAGCATCTTCTGGGTGGTAGTCTTGCCGGCGCCGTTCGGACCCAGAAATCCCAGGATCTCACCCTTGCCGACCGTGAAGTTCACGTGATCTACGGCAATCAGATCGCCGTAACTGTAGGTCAGGTTTTCAACGACAATGGACCTGGCGGTGACGCTCATGCGCTCTCCTTTTTCCCGAAAAGATCGATTTCTTTTGTCAGAAAACCGTAAAAAGTCAGGCGGGTCAGCTGCTCGATTAATTCCATATTGGATTTCCAGTCGCGGGCCAGTTCGGGAAGCGCGGCGTAGCCCGCCCGGAGCACATCCAGATAAACCGTGAAGGCATCAGGATCAACCGAGGCATCTATGTATCCCTGGCGTTTCCCCTCTTCCAGCAGTTCGACCCAGAGCGGTTTTACCTCCCGCCGGAACAATTCCTCAATAAACGGGGCAATGTCCCTGTCCTGGCTGATGATCTTGGCAACCACTTCGTCCGGGGCTTGAGAAGCCCGGCGGATTTTACCCGAGATCAGCCCGGTCAACTTCAGGGCGAAAGGCAGGTCCGACTTAAGGACGCCCTGGGCAAAGGCGACAGTGTCCAGGATAAGACTTCTGGCGGCTTCGCCTATCAGCGCCTCACGGCTGCCGAACTGGTTGTAGACCGTTGTCGGTGAAACGCTGGCGGCCTGGGCGATATCACCGATGGATACTTTGCGTACATCGTGAGCCCGGCGGAAAAGCTCGACCGTGGTCTCGATGATAAGCTCCCGCTTGGGCCGGCGGCCGGCTGCGCTCAATTTTCTTCCGGTCTTGTTCACCTTCATCGCTCCGCCCATCGCCTCGCCTCCATCCGCTTAAAGATCTTTCACCGCTACCAGCCGGTAGGCTCCGCCGAAGAAGCCGATGGCAAGCAGCGGCACGGCGATAAAGCCGAAGACTTCGAGATCTGTACCCTGGACCACCGCGGCGGCGGGGAAATACTCAAACGGAGAAAAATACTTTAAGAACTCGACATCCTCATTCAGCTTGGAGAAGAAAGACAGCAAATAAACTCCGATAATGACCGCGGCAACGATCATCCCGGTCCGCTTGTGTCGCCTGGATAATGACGAGACAAAAAAGCCAAAAAGTAGAAACAGCATCTGAAGCGCCAGGATGACCAGCATGAATTTTCCAACCCCGGTGATGAAGTCCGCCCCTATACCGAAGCGGGCGAAGGCACCCAGGGAACCGGCAAAAGTCACCGCCGTCAGGATGACGCAATTAAGGGCGGCCGCGGCCAGCTTCATGGAGACAATCCTCTGCCGGGTTACCGGCAGGGCAAAGGTGGTTTCTGAGGTTTTCTTATTGATCTCTTTAGATAATATCTGAGCTCCAGCCAGGCCGGCAAAAATAACGGAAGCCAGCACCAAGAAGCCGCCGATATAGCTGAAGTAACCCTCAGGGATGTCCAGGCGCACTGTATCGAGGGAAAAAGCCTGTTTCAAAGCCTCCGGCAATGAATTCAAGAAGGCGTTGACTTCGTCTGCCTGACCGTTATAAACCGCGAATTCGGAGGACGCCAGCGCCATCATTGCCAGATAGCTGACGCACCAGATGACCAAGGATTTTAAATTCGAGCTGAATTCCCGTTTGAAGATGTTCATTGACGCTCCCGGTCACATTGCGGTGGCGATGTTCCGCCGGTTGTAAAGAGCGTATCCGGCGATGAGACTTACGGCGATGACGCCCAGGCTCAAAGCCAGCCCCGAAGCTTTGAAGGCGCCGTTCTCGATGATGTAACCCAGATCAAAATAATCGTAAGGCACCAGGTATTTGAGGGGCGTGTCTCGTAATAGACTGTCAAATGAATACAAGATGAAGAGGCCGATGGACAGCCCCAATGAAAATGGCAGCGGCGAGTCCATCCGTTTAAGCGTTACCGAGAGCAGGAAACTGAAGCTAAAAAACAAGACCTGGAAAATAAACAGGCCGGCGATGATGAGGAGGAACGTCGTCATCGAGTACTCTTGGCCGCCTTTGAAGGACTCCATTCCCAGGAACGAGACCAATCCCATAGAAGCATTGAAAATGAGGAGGTGGCCGAGCCCGGCCAGGATTTTGGCGGTCACAATGCGGTTCCGGGTCACCGGTTTGGCGATTAAAAAATCAGCCGTGAGGTCTCTTTCTTCGACCGATACGGCATTAAAGGCCAGGTGTGATGAGAAAATGGCTCCGGCCAGGAAGAGGTAAATGCCGACAAAGGCAAAATAACCCAAGATGGTTGTCAGGTCCTGGTCCAAGCCGAAGGCTTTTTTCAGGGCGTCGGGGAAGCTGTCGAGGAGGTCCAGCATTCCAGTCCCCGAGAACGATTCGAAGAAGGCAAAGGTGAAGTAGACATAAACGCCCAGCGAGACCACCCAGATGAGGGTCGAAACCAGCCTTTTACGGAACTCGTAGCGGAAAATGTTCATCCTGTTCCAGTCTAGTTCAAGCTACTCGTAGTAATGCATGAAGATCTCTTCCAGCGTCGGCTCAAGAATCTGGATATCGGTTACGTGGTGACGGGCGATCAGTTTCAATACGGTGTCGATATCGCCGCGGAAGAGGAATGACAGTTCGCCGCCGTCCTGATGAATGTCGCTGACCTCCGCCGCCGGCAGGTCGGCGACATTCAGATCGGTCGAGGTTATCCGGAACTGCTTGTATGCCTGGCGGTTGATGGCGGCTACCTCGTCAATCCTGATAATCGAACCTTCTTTGATGATCGCCACCCGGTGACACAGGCGCTGCACCTCTGAGAGGATGTGGGATGAAAACAGGACTGTCGCTCCACGTTGGTTTTCTTCCCGGATGATATCGAAAAACTCCCGCTGCATCAGAGGGTCCAGGCCGGAGGTGGGCTCATCGAGGATGATGAGTTTCGGGGAATGCAGCAAGCCCTGGACGATGCCGACTTTCTTTTTGTTGCCGTAAGACAATTCATCGATCTTGCGTGAGGTGTCAAGCTCCAGCCGTTCGGCAAGTTCCCGCATCCGCTTTGAGCTGTCCCTGCGGTAGAAGCTGGCAGAGTATCTTAGAAGGTCGATTACCTTCATATTTTCATAGTAGAAAACCTCGGACGGCAGGTAGCCGATATCAGCCCGGATGACGTTGCCTTCCCTGACTGCGTCTTTGCCGAAGATTCGGGCGCTGCCGCCGGAAGGGAAGATGAGGCCGACTAAAAGCCTCAGCGTCGTCGTTTTTCCGGCACCGTTGGGGCCGATAAAGCCGTAGATTTCTCCTTCCTGAACATTGAACGAGACATCGGTAATGCCCCGGTTCTTGCCGTACATCTTGGTCAGGTGGTCAATCTGGATTACATCGGGTCTCATCCGCGCCTCGCAAAACCGGTCGAAATATTTGTATAAATATAGTTATACACTACAATTATACAACTACTGTCAATTGTTTGGAGGTCGGCTTTTTCGGTGAGACAATAGGATTAGAGGGTAAAAGGAGGGCGTATGAACGAGTTGGATCACCGGAAGCTGATTGCCGATATTGCCGCGCAATTTGCGCCTGTGCTGGAGAAGTCGTCTCAGGCGGTTTACCTTTACCTTGACGACACTCACAAAGTCTGCAACAAAAAGTTTGCCGATGTCTTCGGATATGAATCGCCGGATGAGTGGGCTGAGATGGAAGCTCCGCTGGCTGACGTCGCCGCCGAAGACCAATCTATGGTAGTCAGGGCGTACCGGGCCGCGGTTCAGAAATTCAAGACCACCACCTTGAGCGTCAGGTTCCACAACGTGAAAACCCACCGCGCCTTCCGCCGCCGGCTGACCGTCGTTCCGCTGCCGTTCAAGGGGCAGTTGTTTACCGCCAATTTCATTGACAAGGCCTGATTTCAAGACGTTGCCCTGATTTCATGCCGGGTCGGGTGGGATCGTGGCCGCTCCACGCAGGTGCGTTTTCGCGGGCTGCCGGCGGGGGTATATGGGGATAATAACCGTCAGCCGTGTTAAAATACGCCTGTTATGACTGAAAATTGGCACGCCCTTTCCGCGCTCGAATCGCTGGCCAGGCTGGAAAGCCGCGCTTCCGGCCTGACCGAGGCCGAGGCTAAAGAGCGGCTGTCCAAATTCGGCGCCAATACCCTGGAAGAGAAGGCCGGCAAGTCGCCGGTTCTCATGTTTCTCTCTCAATTCGCCAGCCCGCTGGTCTACGTCCTTTTGGCGGCGGCGGCCGTTTCCGCATTCACCGGTCATCCTGTGGACACACTGACCATCCTCGGCGTGCTGCTGGCTAATGCTGTTATCGGCTATATCCAGGAGAGTAAGGCGGAGAAAGCCATGGCCGCGCTGCGGGAGATGGCGGCGCCGCGGGCTAAAGTGCGCCGGGCCGGCAAATTGAGGGATATCACCGCGGCTGACCTGGTGCCGGGTGATGTCATCATTATCGAAGAGGGCGACCGGGTGCCAGCCGACGCCCGGCTGCTGGAACTAGCCGGCTTGCGGGTCAATGAGTCCTCCCTCACCGGGGAATCCGAGCCGGTCGAAAAAGCCCTGAGCGCGCTCCAGGCCGAGGTCACCGTCGGCGACCGGACCAACATGGTCTTTCAGAGCACCGCCGCCACCCAGGGCAAAGCCGTTGCCGTCGTTGCCGCCACCGGCATGAATACCGAACTGGGACGCATCGCCGGCAGCCTTTCCGGCATCACTGAAGAAAAGACCCCCCTTCAAAAGGGCATCGCCCGGCTGTCCAATTACCTGGTCATCATTTTGCTGGCGGTGTGCGGCCTCATCCTGGGAGTCGGCTTGATCCGCGGCCTGGAGCCGGTGGAAATGTTCCTGCTGGCGGTAGCCGCCGCGGTATCAGCTATCCCGGAAGGCTTGCCTGCCGTGGTCACCGTCGTGCTGGCCATCGGCATGCGCATGATGGCTCAGCGCAACGCCATTATCCGCAAGCTCGTTGCCGTCGAGACCCTTGGTTCAGCCACGGTCATCTGCTCTGACAAGACCGGCACGCTGACCTTGAACCAGATGACCATGCGTCAGTTGTTCGCGGACGGCCGCACCGTGGACATCACCGGCGAGGGCTACCGGCCGGATGGCGGGTTCCAGGAGGGCGGCAAGGTTATTGCCGCCGATGACGAACCACTGCGGCTGGCGCTGCGCATCGGCGCGCTGTGTAATAACGCCACGGTGACCACCGGCCAGGAGTGCTGTTCCCTCTTCGGCGATCCCACCGAGGGCGCGCTGCTGGTGGCCGCGGCTAAGGCAGGGCTTTTCAAGGAAGATCTGGATAAAGAATACCGGCGCTTGGATGAGATACCATTCTCCTCCGAGCGGCAGTACATGGCCACTCTAAACGACGCCGGCAAGGTTCACATAACCCACGCCAAGGGTGCCGCCGAAAAACTGCTGGGCATGTGTTCTCATATCTATAACGGCGGCCGGCCGGTGGCGCTCGATGAAGTTACCCGCCTTGAGGTCAGGCGCCAGATAGAAACAATGGCCAGCCAGGCGATGCGCGTCCTCGCCCTGGCTTACGCCGAATTACCCACGGCTGTTACCCGGCTTAAAGAAGAACATATCTCCGGCAAGCTGGTGCTGGCCGGGTTGGCCGGCATTGCCGATCCGCCGCGGCCGGAAGCCCGGGAAGCGGTGGCGGCCGCCCTGGGGGCCGGAATCCGGGTGATCATGATCACCGGCGATCACGCCGCCACCGCCCAGGCGATCGCCCGGGAAGTGGGCATCGCCGGTGGCCGGGCGATGACCGGCGCCGATGTCGCCGCGCTGTCCGACGCCGAACTGGCCGCTGAGGTCAAAGACGTCTCGGTCTTCGCCCGCATCGAACCGCTGCAGAAACTGCGTATTGTCCGCGCCTGGAAGTCCCACGGTGAAGTGGTGGCCGTCACCGGCGACGGCGTCAATGACGCCCCGGCGCTCAAGGCAGCCGATATCGGCGTGGCCATGGGCAAGTCCGGCACCGACGTCGCCCGTGAAGCCGCCGACATGGTCCTGGCTGACGACAACTTCGCTTCGGTGGTTGCCGCTGTCGAAGAAGGCCGCGGCATCTTTAACCGCCTCCGCGCCGTCATTTATTTCCTTCTGGCCAGCAACATCGGGGAACTGATGGCGCTGGCGGCGGCCATTGCCATCCTCGGCGATGCCCCGCTCCTGGCCGCCCAGATACTCTGGATCAACGTGGTTACCGACGCCACCATTACCGTGCCGCTGGCGATGGAACCCCGGCGCGGCGATGAACTCAAGAGCCCGCCGCGGTCGCCCGAAGTAAGCATTATCTATCCTGGTCTGATGTGGAGGGTCGGTTATACCGCGCTTATCATGGCGGCGGTGGTTTTCGGCATTTTCTACTGGGCTGAACAGCGCTTCACCGTGGAAGAAGCGCGGACACTCGTTTTTTGTACCGTCGTCAGCTTCGAACTCTGGAAGGGATTCATCGCCCGCAGCGATGAACTGCCGGCTATTAAAATCGGCTTTTTCTCCAACCGCTGGCTGCTGCTGGCAATGGGCATCGCCGTCCTGCTGCAATTGGCGGCGGTATACCTGCCCTTCCTGCAGGCAGCCTTCCGCACCGTGCCGCCGACGCCGCAGATGTGGGCCATCGCCGTGGGCGCGGGCTTCTCTATTTTCGCCGTCGAGGAGTTGCGGAAAATCTTCTTCCCCAGGCTGTTCTCCCGCGGCAAATGGCGGCGGGGAGAATAGATTACGTAATTGCCCCCTCGCCGCCGCCCGTGCTAAACTTCCCGCCGTGACCGCCCTCGCCAAAGCTGAACTGTTACGCCTTATCGGCAGCGAGCCGCCGCTATTGACCGGGTTTATTGACCTCGGCGACCAGGTGCAGCCCAACGGCATTGACCTGACGCTGAAAGAGGTTTTCACTCTGGAAGGGGCGGGTGTCATCCCTGCCGAAAATGCCGGCCGGAAATTATCGGCACTCGTCCCCGCGCCTTTCGATTCATCAGGCCGCATCCATCTGGCTGCCGGAAACTATCTCATCACCTATAACGAGATCGTCAGCCTACCTAAAGACGTGATGGCATTGGGCAGGACGCGCTCCAGCCTGCTGCGCTGCGGAGCCGCCATTCACACCGCGGTCTGGGACGCCGGCTATTCCGGGCGGTCGCAGTCGCTGGTCGTCGTTTACCACCCTGAAGGCATTGTCATTGAAAGAAACGCCAAGGTGATGCAGCTGGTGTTTTTCAGACTTGACTCCCTGACCGATGGGTACGGCGGCATTTACCAGGGTGAGGGTACGAACCGGTAGTTCACAGTATCGGTAGAATGAAAAGGGAGGCAAGTTTGCCTCCCTTTTCACGATAGAATTTACATCCGTTACTTCTGCTGGAGGTTCCAAACCCAGCTTACCGAGGCCGACTTGTATTCGGCTCTGAGAACGCCGCCCGAGAATGTCCCGGTCATCGGGTACGAGGCGCCATCCTGGGTGTGAGCTTCGCCGGTGAAGGTGTTGTTGCTGATCTTGCCGAAAAGCACCGGCCCCAGGACATTGCCCGAGGCGTCGATGTTGACGCTGGCGGGACCGGTGGCGATGTTTGGGCTGCCGCCCAGAGCGGAGAATATGGTGAATGTTTGGGTACCCTCGTAATTAGACATGCCGTTATTGGCTGTCGCGGATGGAGAACCAAGAAGGGAGTCTATCAAGCCATACTGCTGGTCCATGTAATAGAAAAAGAAGCCGATGGCCCCGAACATAACCAGGGTCATTAAAAATCGGGCCGCGGCCGGCGCGCCCCTCTGAGCCGCCGGCGCGCCCATCTTGCCAGGCGCAGGCCTAACCGCGGCGGCTTTTTTCCCGCCTGTCGCTACAGGTTCCGCCTGCATGGGTCCCTGTCCGCCGCCGGAGTGTTGCGGCTGGTCTTTTTGGGAAGGCGCCGGAGTTACCACTACCGTGACCGCCGCTTCCGATGTCTTGAAGGTGCCAGCCGTTGTCCCCTGCACCCCGATCAAATAGCTGCCAGGGGGAGTCGTCGCCGAGACGACTACGTGGAGCATCGCTGAACCGCCTGCCCCGACGACACTGGGCGCTACCTGGGCGGCGACTCCGGCATTGCCCCAGTCTGTAGCTACTGAAAGCTGTACAGGCTGCGGCTGGCCTTTGATTCCGACGGTGATGGGGACCGAAGACGAGCCGCCGGGGGCGACGGTGACTACCGGACTACCGACACGGACGGAAAAATCGAAGTCCCAGACGCCTTTCATAAATACCTCCCAGGTGGCAGGCATCGGAAAAGCAGGTAGATGGCAGAATCCTATTCCCCGTGAGCGTTATTGTCAAATATACCGAGCCGGCCGGATAGAAAAGAAAAACCTATCGATATCCGGCAGGCGGAGTATAATAATTCCCAAGATTGAGGGGTAAATCGCCGGAACATGGGGCTTTTTCTAAAGAATCTGGCCTTCCTGGTTTTCATCCAGCTTACCGCGATGGCGTATGTCCCGCTTTTCGTTCTGCCCCGCCAGAGCGTCTCTTTCACTGATTGCCGGTGGGTTGGGCTCATCCTGCTGGTTACCGGGGCGATGATGGTGATGTGGTGCAACTGGGACTTCTGGCGAACCGGGCGCGGCACGCCAGCTCCCATCGACCCCCCGAAAGTCCTTGTCAGGCGGGGTCTGTACCGGTACACCCGCAACCCGATATACTTCGGGGTGTTGCTTGTACTTACCGGCGAGTCAATCCTGTTTGCATCCTGGCCGATCGCCCTGTACGCTTTTGTGGCAGGCTTCGGATTTAACCTTTTTGTGATGCTGTATGAAGAGCCGGCACTTAAACACAGGTTTGGCGCAGTTTATGATGAATACTCGCGGGATGTACCGCGGTGGATACCCCGGTTCAAATAACGCCGCGATTGAAGGGATGACATTGAAGTACGATTTCGGCCGCCTGATAGACCGCCGCGGCACCGGCGCTGTCAAGTGGGACATGAGGCAGCAGCTGTTCGGGCGCGATGTTTTGCCGATGTGGGTGGCGGATATGGATTTTGCCATCGCCGACCCGATCACCGCCGCCCTTGAAAAGCGCATCGCCCATCCGGTTTACGGCTACGCCGCCGTCAGCCCCTCACTCGTTGAGGCAGTTGTCGCCCGGCTGGAGCGCAAATACAACTGGCCCGTCAAGGCGGAATGGCTGGTGTTCACTCCCGGAGTTATCTCGGCCCTGGCCGCGGCGCTAAAGGCTTTCACCCATCCCGGCGATGCCGTGGTCATCAACGACCCGGTTTATCACCCTTTCTGGAGTCTGGTGCCCGGCGCAGGCTGCCGCGCCGCTGCCAGTCCCCTCAAGTTCGAAACCGGAGAGTACCGTTTCGACGTTAAGGACTTGAAAAAGAGCTTTGCTCCGCCCGGTTCCGGTTTCATGGCAGCGCCGCGGCCCAAAGCGATGATCCTGTGCAGCCCGCACAACCCGGTCGGCAGCGTTTGGACGCGGCAGGAATTAGTTGATGTCGGCAAGATCGCCATTGACGCCGGCGCTGTCGTCATCTCCGACGAAGTGCACTGCGAACTGCTCTTCGACGGCCTGAAGCATACGCCCTTTGCCTCGATTTCCGAGGAATTCGCCCAGAACTCGGTGGTCTGCATGTCGGCCAGTAAAACATTCAACCTGGCCGGGCTGGCGGCATCGGTCATCATCATTCCCAGTCCGCGCCTCCGCGCCGATTTTCAGGCGGCCAGATCCGGCATACTGCCCAACCCTGATATCCTGTCAATGACAGCTCTTGAGGCCGCTTTCCGCGACGGCGACGAGTGGCTTGAGCAGTTGCTAGTCTACCTCCAGGGCAACCTTGATTTCTTGGCCGATTTCTTTGAAAAGCGCATTCCGCGGATTAAAGTAATACGGCCGCAGGGGACATATCTGGTATGGCTGGACTGCCGCGGCCTGGGGCTGGACCGGAAAGGGTTGCGCGAATTCTTTATCCAAAAGTCGGGGATCGGTTTGGATGAGGGTCATCGGTTCGGCGCGGCGGGCGAGGGCTTCATGCGGATGAACATCGCCTGCCCGAGGAGTGTTTTAGAAGAGGCGTTGCGGAAAATCGAGATTGCTGCGATAGGCAGCTAAACGATCACGCTCAGCGCCCCCGGCAGCAGCGAAAACCGGAACGCCCCTTCGCCGATGATCTCGCCGTCGGCCTGGAGCAGCAGGCGTTCAGTAGAAGACAGGGACACGGTGGAAGCCTGGTCCACCCTGACCTTGGGGTGGGTTATGTGGGTGCCTTTATAGACCCGGGGGAAGGCCTGGATCAGTTCGAACTTGCCGATATCTCCAATGGTCAGCACCTCGAAAAGCTGGTCCGCCAGTTCCGCGCCGGGGGCTACTTTCATCCCGCCGCCGAAGTAGCAGCCGTTGGCAACAATGACTGAAAGGGCTTTGCGGCTGATTTCGGCGGATTCGTCCAGCTTAAGGCTGATACGTTTATTGCGGTATCCCGCCAGCGTCTTGAACATACCGACGACGTATGACACTGGACCGCGGAAGATTTTGGGCAATTTGCGGCGGGTTTCCACCGCTTCGGCGTCGAAGCCGACGCCGGCGGCGTTCACAAAGTAGCGGCGGCCGGCGTCGTCGCCGCCCCACTCGATGACGCCCACATCCACCAGCAGCCTTTTGTCGGAGAGCAGGTGGTGGCAGGCGCGGTCAGGATTCCTGGGGATTCCCAGCGACCGCACAAAATCGGAGCCGGAGCCGGTGTTGACCACCCCCAGGGAGAGCTGGTGGCCGGGCGTGGCCAGCAGGCCGTTAACCACCTCGTTGATGGTGCCGTCGCCGCCGACAGCCACGATGTAGCGGTAATCCTGGGCGGCGGTCTCGCGCGCCAGTTCGATGCCGTGGCCGACCCGCTCGGTGAAAACGACATCGTATTTAATGCCCAGCTTATCCATCTGCCGTTTAATGTGCGGCCAGTGCTTGATGGATTTGCCCGCGCCGGCGACGGGATTCACGATTACTTTGGCGATAGCCTGGTGGGTCATGCCGCTCCTCAGCAAGAAAAGACTGAGCTATTTTACCATAACGCCTCGAAGTAAGGAGATTTTGACAGTGCCGAGGTCCACTTTCTGGCTGTCGAGGCGCGGAGATTCGCCGCTCTTTATCGAACGGCTCACAAAATGATATTTCGGGAACCTGACATAACGCCGGTTTTCTCGTTGTTATCAATGAAAAGCCTGCTCGGGGCTGTGGTATATTATCCTAAAACGGTCGCGCAATCCCGAGAGGCTGATGCAGAAGTCGGATTCCTTAAGGCAAAAAGAGAATAAGCTGGCCGGGCTGTTTGACGAGTATTATGATCGCATCGCCCGTTACGCCTTCACCCGCGTCGGAAACCGGCAGGAGGCCGAAGACCTGGCCTCGGAAGTCTTCGCCCGGGCGCTGAAATCCCTTGACAGCTTTGAGGAACGCGGTCTGCCGATGGGCGCCTGGTTGTTCAAGATCGCCCATAACCTGGTGGTGGATTTCCACCGGCGTCGGGCGGAGCGGAAGACAGTCAACGTCGAAGACATTGAGATTGAGTCAGACGACAGTCCGGCTGAAGCAGCCGAAAGAAAACTGGAGATGGAACGGGTACAGCGCGCCATGGAAAACCTGACCGAGGAACAGCGGGAGATTATCCGGTTGCGGTTCTTCGCCGGACTATCCTCCGCGGAAGTAGGCACCCTTATGGGCAAGAGCGACGGCGCGGTGCGCGAAGGCCAGTCCGCCGCGCTTAAGAAACTGCGGATTAAACTGCTATAGAGATGAAAATGACCAAAGATTTCAATACCATCCTCGATGAATGCCTCGACCGGGTAACCCGGGGCGAAGGCATTGAGACCTGCATCGCCGATTATCCCGAGCAGGCCGCTGAACTCCGGCCGCTGGTGGAAGCCGCGGCGAGGTTGCAATCTAGCCAGTTCACGCCATCGGCTAACGCTAAGCGGCAGGCCAGGCTGCGTTTCCACGAGGCGCTCGACCATCGTCGGCGGAAACTATTCTGGACGCGGGTACCGGCCTGGGCGGCCGCGGCAGCGGGGGTGGTGCTCCTGGCCGTTATCGGGCTGGCGGGACTGAATGTCATTAATCCCCCGGGTGATGGATTGCCGACCATTGTCGTCTCCACTCCGGCCTCGGGCGACGCCGTCAATTTCCGCTTTCTAGTTTCCGACGCGCCCAACGACATCGGTGACTTCAGCAGCCTCGTGGTGACGGTTGACCGGGTGGCGCTGCTCAAGAAGGGCGGCGACGGCGAATCCTGGGTCACCTTCACCCCGGAAGTGAAAGAGTTTGATCTCACCCAACTTATCGGAGCCGCCTCTCAGCAGTTGTGGCAGGGCCAGGTGCCGGAAGGGGAATATGCCAAAGTTGAACTCATCGCCAGCGGCCTAAGGGGAACACTTAAATCCGGCGAAACGATTGATATTAAACTACCGAGCAACAAGCTGCAGATCGGTATTCCCTTTACCGTCGGTGCCGATACCGTAACCTCATTCACCTTCGATATTACTGTCAACAAGACCGGGCAGGGTTCCGGTAAATATATCCTCAGCCCTCAGGCTGCCGAAAGCGGTGCCGCCTACGAAAAGAAGCCCTGAATCCGTTCAAGTTGGGGCTGGTACTATCGTTTATGAAGCTTTTTCCTGACGCTTTGCCCGGAAGGGCGTTATTCCAGATGAAACCATCAGTCAAAGGAGACATCAATATGAAAAAAAGCATTATCGCAAAGGCAGCGGGCGTTCTGGCCGCTCTGGCGGTCGTCCTGGCCGGCTGCGCCCAGCTCGGCATTCCGTCCCCAGGCGATGTTCTTGGCAGCCAGCCGACCACCGGCAAACTTGAAGTCCGCGTCACCGACGCCCCGCCGCAGAAAGTCATTACGGCGGTCAATGTGACTGTGGCTTCAGTGGAGATCAATAAATCGGGCACCGCGGAGGCTGATGGCGGCTGGATGACCCTGGACTTTGCCGGCCCGGCGACCTTCGACCTCCTTAAGGTCCAGGACCGGGAGCAGCTGCTGGCGGTCAAAGACCAGCTTGAACCGGGCAAATACGGTCAGATCCGCATGGAAGTGACTAGAGTGCAAGTCACCTTCGACAACAATGGAACTCCGGAAGTGGTAGACGCCAAGTTACCCAGCGGCAAACTCAAATTCATCAAAGGTTTTGAGATCGCAGCCGGGCAGACCACGGTGCTGCTGTTTGATTTCATCGCCTCTGAATCCATCCATACCGCCGGCAATTCCGGTCAGGTCATCTTCCAGCCGGTCATCAAGCTTTCGGTGACCCAGGTTCCCGGCGCAATGGAAATCACCACACCAGGCCTGCCTAACGGCATGGCGGGGCAGCCTTATACCGCTCCGATGGCTGCCATGGGCGGCACCGCGCCTTATACCTGGAGCATCGCCACCGGCGCCCTGCCGGCCGGCCTTGCTATCGATGCCGCCACCGGCGCCATCACCGGCACGCCGTCTGCAGCCGGCCTCTCGACCTTCAGAGTCAGGGTTGTGGACAGCTCGGCCGATGCCAAAAAAGCGGCCGAAAGGGTCTTTACCATAGACATCGCCGCGGCTGGGACCATTCAAATCGTGGAGACCAGCCTGGCTGAAGGCACTGTCGGCGTTGCCTACAGCGCGCAGTTGAATGCTCTCGGCGGCACCGCCACTCGGACCTGGGCGGTCACCTCAGGGACGCTGCCGGCCGGACTGGTCATTGATGCAACCACCGGCATTATCTCCGGCACGCCGTCCGCCGCCGGAGAAACGTCCATCACCGTGACTGTCACCGACACTACAGCGCCGACGCCGCTGACTGACTCCCAGGCGTTCCTCCTGCGCGTCGTAGCCGCTCCGGCGCCGCCGCCGACAACCTAGCGTTATTGTCATCGGGATATAGAAAGACAGCCCCTCACTGGAGGGGCTGTCTTTCTATTTGTAAAACTGTTCCTTCGGCCAGCTTGAATCCAGTCATCCGGCGGTTATGCCCGGCGGGATATAGCGGTATAGTATTGGCAAATGTTGACAGGTTTACGGTTGGACGATAATATTTCGGTGGTTGGCGAAATACCGAAAAATATTGCGAGAGAGATACAGATGGAGCAGCTTTGGGCCCCCTGGCGGGGTAAGTTGATCGAAGGCCCGAAACCGGACGGTTGTATCTTCTGCGACCTGCCGCGAGCCGGAAATGATAAAAAAACGCTGATTCTCTACCGCGGCGCCGAGGCCTTCGTCATTATGAACGCCTATCCTTACGCCGCCGGGCACCTGATGGTGGCGCCGTTCCGCCACGCCGCCCGGCTGGCCGACCTCAGCCGCAGCGAACGCGCCGAGATCATGGACCTGGCCGCCCGGTGTGAAGCCGCGCTGACCTCGGCCATGAAGCCGGAAGGCTTCAACGCCGGCTTCAACCTGGGCAAAGCGGCCGGCGCTGGGGTGGAGGCGCACCTGCACTGCCATATTGTGCCGCGGTGGGTGGGGGACACCAACTTCATGCCGGTCCTCTCGGATACCAGGGTCATCAACCAGTCGCTTGAAGAAATCTACGATAGATTAAAGGAGTACTTCAAATGACCGACGCCGACATCCAGCTGCTCAAAGACCTGCTGCCGTTCCTCATCCCGGTGATGATCGTCGAACTGATACTGATCGTTGCTTCTCTCGTTGACCTTTCCAAACGACAGCGGGTCAAGGGCGAAAGCAAGGTCGTCTGGGCTCTGGTGATTATCTTCCTCAATCTTATCGGCCCTATCGTGTACCTGGTCTGGGGCCGCCATGCCGACCCCGGGCAGGAGGAGAACAAGAATGACTCCGGCTATACGAACTGAGAAGCTGACCAAACGCTTCGGCGACATCGCCGCGGTGGAGAATCTCGATCTGGCGGTGCCGGAGCGCGCCGTCTTCGGCTTTCTCGGCCCGAACGGTGCCGGCAAGACGACCACGGTCAAGATGCTGACCGGGCTGTCGCGGCCGACCGGGGGGCGGGCCTTCATTTGCGGCGAAGAAGTTGTCCCGGACTCGGTCACGGTGCGCCGTCATTTCGGCTTCCTGCCGGACGTACCGGCCTTTTATGAATGGATGACCGGCGAGGAGTACCTCAAATTCGCCGGCCGGCTTTACGGCATGGATATCGCATCTATCGACCGGCGGGCGGCTGAACTGCTGGACCTGGTCGAACTAAAAAAAGCCGCCCGGCGCAAGGTCGGCGGCTACTCCCGCGGCATGAAGCAGCGCCTCGGCATCGCCCAGGCCATGCTCAACCACCCGAAGGTGCTCTTCCTGGACGAACCGACTTCTGCGCTGGACCCTATCGGCCGCCGCGACGTGCTTGATTTAATTGGCCGGTTAAAGGAGGAGGCCACGGTTTTCATGTCTACCCACATCCTGTCTGATGTAGAACGGGTATGCGATTCCGTTGGCATCATCAACAAGGGGCGGCTGGTGGTGACCGCCACTGTGGAAGAGCTGCGCAATAAATACACCCGTTCGGTCTTTGAAATCGAATTCGACGAAGCTGATTCGGGTTTCTTGCGTACCATCGAGGCTAGGCCGTGGTTCGCCAAAGCGGAACGGGCGGTAAACGGCGGCCCGTCGCTCCGGATCACCGCCGGGGATGTGACCGCGGCGCGCAGGGAATTACCGGCCCTTGTCGCCGCCAGCGGCCTGACGCTTCTGCGTTACGAATTGGCCCAGCCCAGCCTGGAGGACATCTTCATGGAGGTGGTGAAAACCTCATGACCGGTTTTAAGACGCTGCTGTTCAAGGAGCTGCGGGAGCAGTTCAAGACCTTTCGCCTGCTTATCGTCGGCGGGGTGTTCCTCTTTTTCGGCCTGAGCACGCCGCTGATGATCCGGTACCTGCCGGAGATTATCAAACTGGCCGGCGGCGAGAACGCCGTGCCCATCGAACTGCCGCCGCCGACAGCGCTGCAGGCTCTGGCCGAGTATTCAGCCACGGCGCTTCAGATCGGGCTCTTGATCGCCGTGCTGGTGACCATGGGCGCCATCGCCGGGGAACGCAAGAGCGGCACGGCGCTGATGACCCTGTCCAAGCCGGTCTCCGCCGGAGCCTTCGTCACCTCCAAACTCATCGCTATCAGCGCCACTTTCGCCGCGGGCCTCGCCCTCGGCGGCCTCGGCGCTTTCGGCTACACCTGGCTGCTTTTTGAGGACGGTGATCTCGGCGGCTTCATCGCCCAAACCGGGTTGCTGGCGGTCTACATGACCTTCTGCGTCGCCGTGACCCTGGTCTTTTCAGCCGTCTTCCGCAACTCGCTGGCCGCCGGCGGCGTAGCTATCGGTGCTCTCATCGCCGGCACGGCTCTGACGGCGGTTCCGTATCTCGGCCGGGTGCTGCCGGGTGCCATCACCAGCTGGGGCAACCACCTCACCGCCGGTGAAGCCGGGGGCGAGGAATGGCTGGCGCTTGGGGTGACTCTGGCGCTGATCGCCGCGTCGGGCTGGCTGGCTACGGGCATTCTTAAGAACAAGGAAATCTAGGCGGCGCTCACTCCACCTTAATCCGAGTCCGGTCTTCGGCCGTCGCGGCGTGGGCGTCAGTACGGGAAATAGCTTCGTCAAGCAGGCTGCGGAGGGCCAGCAGCATCTCTTTTCTGGCGCCCATCAGGTGCTGAACCGTTTCGCCTTTGAACATTTTCAGGTCTGGCGCCCGGAGCTTGATAACCACTTCCTCGCCGGGCTGAATGGAAATCTCGAACATGCTGTCGCTCATTGGCTGGCCTCCTCTTTTTGCCCGTGTTTTTTAACCGCCGGCTCTTTGGCCGCGGACGGCTGCAAGAAATGAACGCGCAGCGTCTGGTCGTCCATTTTGGCGTCGCCGACCTTGAGACTGGTCAGGATGTGCGGCAAGGCCACAGTACGGCGGTAGCTGCCGACCTTAATATTCAGTTCGTCGCGGCTGTGGATTAAGGAGACCTGCTCCTTGCTGGCGAACGGCAGCTTCAGGTTGAGCAGGTAGCCGTCATCTGTTTTGTCGATCGTCTGAACTTGGCCCCGAAAAAAGAAGGCCGCCGGGTCCGCCTCGCCGTAAACCGCCGCCGCCATGCGCCGCAGCATCTCCACCCCGACCACCTCCTGGTCTAAAAGCGGCATGTTGAGAATCGGCAGCGGCGAGAACGCTTCCTTGATGTACTTGAGGTATTTGCGCTGGCTTTCCTTCCAGCCGGCGAAGTAGTCATCGCTGACTGACTGGGGCAAGATGCGGTTGACGATAACGGCGTCGGTCGAGTAGCCGAACAGGTTCAAGTAGGTCAGGGTGCGCTGGGCTTCCTTGATGACCATTTTCTCCGGATTGACCACCAGCCTGATGGAAGACTGTTCGGCATCCAGCAGGAGTTTATGGACATCCTCCAGTTCGGCATAGAGTTCGGCCACCGCGTCCAGCACCGAATTGGAGGGCAGCGGGATATCGGAAATGGCGCCCACCACCGGCCGCATCACCGCGGCCACTTTCCGCTGGATGGGGAACAGCCGGTTCATCCACCAGTGCAGCATATCCGGGAAAGACAGCAGCCTGAGCGTTTCCCCGGTCGGCGCCGAATCAACGATTACCAGGTCGTAGTTCCCTTCGCGCCGGTATCTCTCGATGTAGAGCAGGTTGGCCAGTTCTTCCATGCCGGGCAAGATGGCTACTTCGTCGGCCACGATGCCGCTCATGCCGCGCCAGGACATAAGCGCGGCGATATACCGCTGGATGGCGCCCCAGTAAGTTTCCAGCGTTTTATAGATCTCGGTCTCCTGGCCCCAGAGATTGGCGATTATCTGCCGCGGCTCGTTGGCCAGTTCGACATCGAAGGAATCGGCCAGGCTGTGGGCGATGTCGGTTGAGAGCACCAGGGTGCGCCGGCCCATATCCGCGGCGCGGACAGCGGTGGCGGCAGCCAGCGATGTCTTGCCGACGCCGCCCTTGCCGGTAAACAGGATGACCCGCATGCGGGACCTCCGATTGACAGCCTGTCTTTAAGGTAAGTATAATTGACACTTGCCTGTAATCACAACCGCGCCGAAGTGGCGGAACGGCAGACGCGCTACGTTCAGGGCGTAGTGTCCGTAAGGGCATGAGAGTTCAAATCTCTCCTTCGGCACCATTTATTTTCATGGTTCGGGCGCTTGTAGCTCAGTTGGATAGAGCGCAGCCCTGCGAAGGCTGAGGTCGTGGGTTCGAGCCCCGCCAAGCGCGCCATCGCCAGGGTTCCATCCGGCTGAACCGCCGCCGCTTCCCCTCCGGGACTGTTTTCCTCTCATCAGTACCGCGCAAAGCAACCGGAACGTCTTTTCCGTTGCGAAAATTACCCGTACTTGCTAATATTGAATGTTTGTTATCCTTACGTGAATCTTTATCCGCGTTAACTTTCGGGAGGGCATCTTGACTCAGGTTGTGACTTCGTGGAGCGGCGGCAAGGACAGCTGCCTGGCTCTGGCCATGGCCCGTGAATCCGGCATGAAGGTTACCCATCTCCTGAATATCCTCAACGAGGACGGCCGCACCTCCTGCACCCACGGCCTGTCGTCCGACCTGATGCAGGCTCAGGCCCGGAGCATGGGTATACCGCTGATCCAGCTGGTGACCAACGGCTTTCGCTACGAAGCCGATTTCAAGAAATGCCTCAAAGAGCTTCACAAGCAGGGCGTGGAGGGCGGTATTTTCGGCAACGGCGACGTGGAACGCCAGTGGATAGACTCGGTCTGCCGCGAGGTCGGCATCGCCGCCCACCTGCCGCTGGAAGGCATGACCAAGGACCGCATCCTCCGCGAGTTCATCAGCCGCGGTTTTGAAGCCATCGTCGTCACCACCCGCGCCGATGTCATGGGTGAAGAATGGCTGGGCCGCAAGCTGGACGCCGCGTTCCTTCGTGACTGGGACGAAATCCGCCGCGAAAAGAAAATCTCCCGCGCCGCCGAGGCCGGGGCTTATCACACCACCGTTCTGGGCGGGCCTGCTTTCAAGAAAAACCTGGAGATCGTCGAAAGCAACAAAGTATTGCAGGACGGCTTCTGGTACCTTAACATCTTGAAGGTCGAGTAGATTACCATGCCTCTCGATGCCGGTTCTAAAGCGGCGCCGCAGCCGGAGATCGAACTCACCGCCAATGCCCGGCGCGTCCTGCAAAAGCGTTACCTGCGTAAGGACGCCGCGGGCCGGGTCATGGAGACGCCGGCGGAGATGTTTCGCCGCGTCGCCGGGGCGCTGGCCGCCGCCGAGCTTCAATACGATGCCAGCTCCGACGTCGCCGCCAAAGAAGCCGAATTCTACGGCGTCATGTCGCGCCTGGAATTCCTGCCTAATTCGCCGACGCTTTTAAACGCCAGTAAAAAGAACGGCCAGCTGGCCGCCTGCTTCGCCCTGCCGGTGGAAGACTCCGTCGAGGGCATTTTCGATGCCATGAAGTACACCGCCCTGATCCACAAGAGCGGCGGAGGTACCGGCTACTCCCTGTCCCGGCTGCGTCCGGCGGGCGACATGGTTGACGGCGTCGCCGGCATCGCTGGCGGGCCGGTCAACTTCCTCTCGGCTCTGTCAGCCGCCTCTGACGTCATCCGGCAGGGGGGGGTGCGCCGGGGCTGCAGCATCGGCCTGTTGTCGGTGCACCATCCGGACATTTTAAAATTCATTGTCGCCAAAGACGACCCGCTGGCGCTGACCAATTTCTGCATCTCGGTCGCCGTGACCGATGACTTCATGAAAGCCCTGGAATCGGGGAGCGATTACGATCTCATCAACCCTCGGACAGGCAAACTGACCGGGCGCCTCAACGCCGTCGAGGTTTTTAAGAAGATTGTCGCCCAATCCTGGAAGACCGGGGACCCCGGCCTGGTCTTTATCGACCGCGTCAACCGCGGCAATCCCACCCCCAACCTCGGTCCCATCGAGACAGTCACCGGCTGTGCCGAGCAGGCCCTTCTGCCCTACGAATCCTGCAACCTGGGTTCGGTCAATCTGGCTAAAATGGTCAAACAGGCCGGCGAAAAGATGGTTGTCGACTACGATAAACTGGCCGCGGCGGTAAAGACCGGCGTGAACCTCCTTGATAACGTCATCGACGTCAACTGCTACCCGCTGCCGCAGGTCGAGGAAGTGACCAAACAGACCCGCAAGATCGGCCTGGGGGTTATGGGCTTTGCCGATATGCTGGTTCTTTTAGGCGTCCCCTACGATTCCTTCGAGGCGGTCAAGATCGCCGAGTACGTCATGGGCTTCGTCACCGAAAAGGCGCGGGACGCCTCGGAGGAGCTGGCTGAAAAACGAGGCGTCTTCCCGGCTTTTAAGGGCAGCGTCCACGACGCCCCCGGCGGCCGCAGGCAGCGACACGCCTCCTGCACCACGGTCGCCCCCACCGGCACCATCTCGCTTATCGCCGGCTGCAACGTCGGCATTGAGCCGTTCTATGCCACCGTTTTCGTCAGGAACGTCCTGGACGGCGAGAATTTACTCGAGATTAATCCGTACTTCGAAGCCGCCGCCCGCCGCGAAGGCTTCTACTCCGGCGAGCTATTGCAGAAACTAGTGTCTTGCATTGACCTCACGCGGATTGACGGCGTGCCGGAGCGCATCAAGCGCGTCTACGTCACCTCAAACCGCATCAAGCCGGAATGGCACGTTCGCATCCAGGCCGCCTTTCAGCGCCACACCGACGGCGCCGTGTCCAAGATGACCAACGTACCCAATTCAACTACGCCCCAGGAGCAGGCAGACATCTTTCTCTTCGGCTACCGCGAGGGGGTCAAGGGCATCACCCTTTACCGGGATTCAAGCCGGGAGCTGGAATCGCTCTGCGCTGACGAAAAGGCTCACAAGCTGGTCGCTGAATACGTCGCCGCCAATCCTTGACAGATTTTTACATCACTCAATAGTTAGTCTACAATAAGTCTTCACGGGCGGTTAGCTCAGCTGGTTAGAGCACCTGCTTTACACGCAGGGTGTCACAGGTTCGAATCCTGTACTGCCCACCACCCGCCCCCCCACCGTCCGTCGGAAACCCGTTACTTCACCTGGAAACATTCGCAATCGCCTGGCAAACCGGGTGTTACCGGGATTTCTTCAGGCAAAGGTTCGTTTAAAAACCACCGGCTGATTACCAGCCGGTGGTCTATGTCATCTTTCACAATGCCAGCCAGCTTGAGCGACCGCATCACATTGGTGATCATGACCCTGGAAGCCCCAACCAGCGCGCCTAGGTCGTCATGGGTCAGCCGGAAATTTAGCTTCATCCCGTCGGATGTTTCCCGCCCGTGTTCTTTAGCCAGCCTGGCCAGCGTCCGGCACAGGCTGGAACGGGTGTCGTAGATGGCGACATCGGCTAACTGTTCTGTGATCCGCCTGATTTTATCGCCCAGGCTCTTGATCACTTTGAGTGATAACTGACTATTCTGGGCCAGCAGGGTTTCAAAGCTGCTCTTGTAACAGGCGCATAGCCGGGTATCCTCGACGGCGATGGCGGCAAATGACCTCCGGCTTTCATCGAACAGAACTTCCTCCCCGAACATCTGGTTGGCGGTGAGGTATCCCAGGACAATTTCTCGGCCGTCTTCGGAGGTCTTGATAAGCTTGACCCGGCCTTTGGTGACGATGAACACGGAATTGGCCGGTTCGCCTTCGTTGAAGAGGTATTCATTTTTCAGGTATTCGGGGCGCTGAAACAGCCGGCGGATATCGGCTTTTTCCTTTTCGTCCAACGCGTCGAACAACCACATATCCGCCATACAGCTTAGCGACGTCATTTCAATCCTCCGTAACCATCCTCATTTTACATCACACCGCCGGGGTTTGTTGGTAAAGTATTTTACAGACTTCCCGCCGCGGCGATGCCACAATAAAGAAAAAATTGGAGGTAAGCATGGCGACACTAGCATTTGTGTTCATCCTGGCGGCCGGCGTCTGCGGCTTCACGTTAAAAACGGCTCACAATCCGCTGAAAGGTTTTATCACTGCCAAATTGTTCTGGGTCCACCTGCTTCTTGGCGTCACGGCGATGACCCTGGCCGTGATTTCGCTTCTAGATTAAATTGAGGAGGTTTGTTATGGCTAAATTGCTGCCGGAGGTTATCGCGCTGTTTCAGGATCCCGCGGTTCCCAAAATGGTAGCGACCGTAAGCCGCGATGGCGAATTGAACGTCACTCCCAAGACGAGTATGACCGCGGTCGACGACGAGACCCTTGCCTTTGCCGATCTTTACGGGCGAACCACTAGGACCTTCAAGAACTTGGAGGAAACCGGGAAGGTAGCCATCGTCGCTATGAAAGTGCCGGTCGCCCCGCCATTCACCACTTACCAGGTTAAGGGGACTTTCCGCCAGTACCTGACCTCCGGGCCGGTGTTTGATCAATTCGCCGCTGCGTTGAAGGCGGCGATGGGCGTCGTCATCAGCGGCGTCGGCACGGTAAAAGTAGACGCGGTTTATTCCCAGGCGCCTCAGGATAAAGGGAAGCAGATTGTGTGAGTCTTAGATTATAAAAACCGTAGATCCTGTTTCGCGCCGGAATTTCAGTGGTCTTGTCAGGACGAGCATAACAAGCGCGGCCGCCCGGGCGGCCGCGCTTCTGTGCCTTTACTGGTCAATCAGGCAACGCCATCACGGCGAAGCATCAGTTATTTGAAGTCTCAGGGGCTGTTGATGGTCAATTGAATTTCGTCTCTGTTCACCGGTCTTGACTCCCGCCGGATGCGGTGCTAGTATTCCCCAGGATTAAGGTATAAAGGAGGGGTGTTGATGCCTGTCATGTTGTTAGTTCTGGATGTCACGCCCCGGCGTGTTTTAGGCTAACCAGAAATTCCTGTCTGATCGAGCAGGTTGATAGCCGTTCCACCGGGAACGGCTTTTTTGTTTCTTCCTGTCTTAAGAGAGTAGAACGGCCGCGGGGTGTGAACCGCGGTTTTCTGTTTTTATAGATTTATCCTATCGCTTTGCTAAAAATACAGGAGTAAAACTAGTGAATGACCAACCAACCGATTCGCGGTCACAGGACCTTCGGGTTCTTGGCTGGAATCCTTTTTTTAAGGAACACTTTCAACAATTGAATATCCCTGACACGGTGCCTGCCAGGGTCATATCTGAGTCTAAAGACCTGTTCCAGGTACAAGGCGCCTTCGGTGTATTTTCGGCGGAAATCGCCGGCAAAATGCGGTATCTGCTCGAGGCGGACAGTCTGTACCCTGCGGTGGGGGACTGGGTGGCGGTTAAACCGCTGGCTGGTGAGAATAAAGCCGTGATCCAGTCGGTACTGCCGAGGAAAAGCAAGTTTTCCAGACAAGCAGCCGGCGAGCGTACCGCGGAACAGATTGTCGCCGCCAATATCGACACCGTTTTTATCGTCAGCGGCCTGGACGGCGGCAGGAGCTTCAACCTTCGGCGCATCGAGCGTTACCTGACCCTCGCCTGGAGCAGCGGCGCCGCGCCGGTCATGGTGCTTAACAAAGCCGATGTGTGCCCAGGCGTTGAAAAGTTCATCCTTGAGGTTGAAGCTATCGCCCCCGGAGTGCCGGTTCACGCCGTCAGTGCCTGGGAGCGCACCGGCCTGGAAGCGCTGGCGCCGTACCTGTCCGAAGGCAGCGCCGTCGCGTTTTTGGGATCTTCCGGCGTAGGCAAATCCGCTTTAATCAACGCTTTGCTTGGTCAGGAAAAACAACAGACTGGAGAGGTTCGCCCGGACGACCGCATGGGCCGTCACACCACCACCCGCCGGGAACTCATGCTTGTCCCATCGGGCGGTATGGTCATCGATACGCCGGGGATGAGGCAGATCCAGATGTGGGCCGGAGAAGATGATCTCCAGGGTGCGTTTGCCGATATCGAGATGCTGGCGCGGGAATGTCGCTACGCCGATTGCGGCCATAGCGGGGAGCCGGGTTGCGCGGTCAGGGCGGCCATGGAACAGGGGGAACTCCACCCCGCCAGGTTAGCAAGCTACCGTAAGCTGGGGAATGAGATAAATTACCTGGCCGCCAGAGAAATGCAGAGCGCCCGCCAGTACGAGAAGCAGAAATGGAAACCCATAGCTAAACTCGTAAAAGAAATCAAAAGATCCGAGTCGGATTAACCGATTCAAGAGGCCCAACTGATAACCTCACTGGCTGGGGTAGGATGCGCTGGTGCTTGAAAATGAATCGCGGCCGCTTGGGCGGCCGCGATTCACTCTTTACACGATTGCAGGCTAGAAATCCGTTCCTATCTCAAAGTCCCGGGTCGCCCCGGTCTTGGGCTGGATCTGGTCCGGCCGCATCATCTCGTTGTCCTCGTGGTCGGTGATGTGGCAGTGCCAGACGTACACCCCGTTGCCCGCCGCCGGGTCGAACGGGAAGCTGCCGGAAGTCCCGGCCGGCACGTCCTGCGGCGCCCAGCGGACGGCGATCCGTGTGATCTCTCCCATCCGCATGATGACCGTGTCTTTCCAGCCGGCTTCGTAAGCCAGCGGAGGCGTCGGTTGCCCCAGCAGGAAATTGGTATAGTCCGGGTTCCCGCCCCATTTGTTGCCCTGCAAAACCGCGTCGTACCCGTCAAGATCCGGCGAGTACGGCAGCGGCGGGCCGTGGCCCGGCATGAACATGCCGCCGGGGAATGCCATGTCGTAAGCGGCCATGAACGCCTTCATGTCGAAAGGCTGCCGGCTGAGAAGCTGGAACTGGACCGCATGGAGGTGGATGGGGTGGGAGTCCATGGTCATGTTGGCGATCTCCCAGATCTCTGTATCGCCTTCATTTGGTAGTTCCGTCAACCAGTTGGGTGCGACGAATGTCGAGCCAGGGATTGGCTCTGGCGGCCCGCCGCCCATGCCGTGTCGCAGCCCGCTCCACTTGGTGTTGTTGACCAGCGCTTCCAGCGGCCCGCCAGCCCCGACAATTTCGTTGAGTGTCAGGAAGCGGGTTTTCGCCTGCGCAACTCCAGCCAGCCGAACCATCGGCGGCCGCAAAGCGATGCCTGAGGCTGGATCGTAACTGGTATCCGTCGCCGGTGCGACTGTGGACACCCTGAACTGCATGATCCGGCCTTCGGTCGAAGCCTTGGGATTGCCGTTGACCGTCGGGGCGGTGTTCCGCAGCGTCAGGTTCAGCGGGAACCGTATTCCACGAGCCGCCAGCAGGCCGCGCCACACCGGGTCGGCGAAGTCAACGATGATCTCGTAGCGTTCGCCGGGCATCATCATCAGGCTGGTCTGCTGGCCTGCTTTAATCTGCTGGCCGTTGGCGTTGGGATCGATCAGCACCGGCGCGTCCAGGTAGCCGCCGTCGGTGGCGATGACCCACATCCGTGGCCCCTTGATGCCGGAAGTTGTGTCCTGCAGGAACATGTCGTAAGCCCTGGAGTTGGAACCGTTGATCAGGAAGAAGCGGTAGCGCTTCTGTTCCACCGCCAGATACGGCCAGACTTTGCCGTTCACGATGATGGTGTCGCCGACGAACTCAGGCACCCAGTAGGGGTGCTCCGGGTTGACACCGACGTTTGGCATCAAGAGTTGCCCGTTGGTGTCGAACATCCGGTCCTGGATGACTAACGGGATGAGGTAATCTATCGTCTCGCCCCGTTTTAGGCCGACCGGGTGCAGTCCGGCAGGCAGTGTTAAGTTTGGATCGATAAGCGCATAAGCCCCGGCCAGCCCACCGAAGGTGGCGTTCAGCCGGGTGCCGCCCAGCAGATGGTCGTGGAACCACAGCGGCGCCGCTTCCTGGCTGTTGGGGTAAGTGTAAATGCACTCGTTGGCTGCTGCGCCTGCCTTCGAATAATACGCAGGTCCCTTGTCTTTGGTAATAGCGGCGTTTCCGGGCACATCGCTGGCAAACCAGGCCTCCGGCCCGCCGTCCACCACCGCCGGGACCTCGCCACCGTGCAGATGGGGCACCGCCAGTACCGGCCCGTCGTAATGGGCTTGGGCGTCGGCGGGGATCGGCATCATCGCATCTTTAGCCTGATGGAAGGCGGAATGCAGCGTCTGATCCGTCCAGTCACGCCAATGAATAGTGTTCGCGCTGGCTTCGAGGTTGTTGACGTAGCGGATCTGCGTCGGCGTGCCGCGGCTGGCCACAATGACCGGCCCGACGTTCGTCTCGACTGTTCCAGGCGCTGTCGCCTCATTGACTCGGTAGCCGAAAGTCCACGTCCCGGTGTAGCCCGGGTTGGCCGCCGCCCAGGTGGAGGGCATGATGTTAGCTTTGAAGGTGTGCATGTTCAATACTAGCTCATTCGCGCCGGCGACCACGGTAGGGATGCCGGTGGTCGACTGGGGGTTCAAGTCCAGCACCGGCAGCGGGTCAATGAACTGCGGTATCTTGTTCCCCGGCAGCGGCACCTGGCCTGCCGGCGGCGGCTTGGGCGCCGCGAATAAAGTCATGCCTCGTATCAATGCGCTTTCCGCCAGCAGGACACCGCCAGCTCCCGCCGCGGTCAGCCCGGCCCGCCGCATAAATTCGCGCCGGCTGATGCCTGTTTTTTGGTTTTCCATAATTCTCCTCATCCCGGTTAAGGGAGTGTTTCCCTTTCCGATAAATTCTTTAATATTATTTTCACCCCCTCGACGGTAATTGTGCATTAGTACTATTACTTGGTATTTGATGATTGAGCCCCTAATTTTTACTTGCCTTTATACTTATCGATTACAAAAAAAAGCGCCCCCGACCAGGGGCGCTTCTTTAAGGGTTGCGAGTTTCGCGTTAGTACATTGACCTGCGGCGGGTGAAGTAGTACAGCAGGCCGCCGACGATCACCACGACAAAGAAGCCGCCGGTGATCCAGGCCCACATCGGGATGTCCTCAAGGGAGAAGCCGACGGTGAAGGTGAAGGCCGATCCCGCGGCGCCGACGTTGCCCGCGCCGTCCCTGGCGATGACCCGCCAGTAGTACGGGGCTTTCTTGGGCACCGTTTCCAGTTTTTCAGCCTCGGTCATTGTATATTTGGATGATGTCAGGCCGTCCTTTTTAAGCGCCAGTTTGGTGAAGCTGGAATCCAGCGCCACTTCCAGTGTGTAGGTAACGCCGGAGGGGTCGGAAACATCGTTCCAGTCAAAGACTACCGGCTGCTCCGCTTTGGCATCCCTGGCCGGAGTCACCAGCGTCGGCGCCGCCGGGGCGTTGCCTTCCATGATATAGTCAAATTGCTTGGTTGTGGTGCCGTCTGAGATAAAGATAACGTATGCTCCTGCTGGGATAGCGTCAATTTTGAACTTAATACTAAAAGTCCCGGTGGCGTTTGCTACGACTGAACCCATTGGGGTATTGCCCAATCGAATCGTAACAGTCGAATTTGGCATGAAACCAGTACCAGCCGCGGTGATTTCCTGACCGACAAAGCCTGGTTCTAAGGTATTTGTTAGGGGCGTGAGAGTTGCGGTGATGGTGGAGATGAAGCTGGCGGTAGCCACGTTGCCCATACCGTCTACGGCGTAAATGGTGTGCGTGGCGGCGGCGGCGCCGGGGATGACTACCTGGGCGGAGAAAGTGCCGTTAGCCTGGATGGTCGGTGTTGCCGGGGAACTGGCCAGCGGCGTGGCGTCGTAGGTGAAGCTCATGACCCCGGCTGGGGAGAAGCCGGAGCCGGTGATGGTTACCGTCGTCCCGGCGGTGCCGGTGGTCGGCGTGATGACAATCCTTGAATTCACCGTAAACGTGGCGTTGGCAAACACGGTGGGATCCGAAGTCACCCTGGCGGTGATGGTATGCGCCCCGGCCGAAGTTGTCGGGATGATCACCGCCGTCTTGGTAAAGGTGCCGTTGGCCGCCGCGGTGATCGAGGTGACGCCGGTGAAGGCCGCGCCGTCGAACTCGAAGTCAATCACCCCGCCGGAGTTGAAGCCGTTGCCTGAAATGGTCACCGATGTCCCCACCTGCCCTGAAGTGGGGCTGACGGTGATCTTGGACACATTGATGGTATACAGCCGGGTAACCGAAATGGCGGTGGCGGTGTTGTCCCTGACGATGATGGTATGAACACCCCTGGCCGCGGTGGGGATGGTAATAGTGGTTGCCGGGATGATACCGGAGGCGTTGGCCGTCACCGTGGTCAGGGCGGTGGTGGTGTCGCTGTCGAAGAAGAAGCTGACTGAACCCAGGGCGGTGAAGCCGTCGCCGTTGATGGTGACAGTGTCGCCAACACCGCCGGTCTCAGCAGAAATGGCAGTGATACGGGGGGTGACGGCAAACAAAATATTTGCCGATGCTGGAGTAGTGAAAGCGTCGGTGGCTGTGATGAAATAGTTGGCGCGTGGAGCCTGGGGCACCAGGAATTGTTTAGAGAAACTTCCGTTTGTATTTTCTAAAGAAGTTACCTGTGCAACAGGAGTTGTCAATGCGCCAAAATAGACGTTAACGGCAACATTTGGATTGAAGCCGTAACCGTTTACCGTTACAGTCGCACCGATAGGAGCGTTAGCAACTGAAGTTAATATAGTTTGATTTACGGTAAAAGTGCCTGCTGCGACAGCTGGATCAGCTGATGAATCATCTACAGTGACGGCATATGCCCCCTTTGGAAGGGCTGGCACTACGAATGTCACATTTAGCGCGCCGCCTGCTGGTATCGTGCCGCTATTAACTACCGTTGCGTTGAATAGTATTGTGTAGGCGCCAGGCGCAAAGCCGGTGCCGGCGATACTTACCTGTGTTATGGCGGGTGAACCTGAAGTCGGTGTGATAGTCTGGGTGATTGTTCCCGCCGCCCCCACCGGCGCCGCCAGCGCGCCGATGCCCAGCAGGGCGGTGATGAGCATGATGGGAAGAGTCCGCAGGAAAATTTTCAGTCTCATGGTCCGGCCTTCATTCCTCCTCATGGTTTATTAGGCTTGTTTAGCGTTCAGGCGCAATTATAGCACACGGATATGGCTCTGTATCCTGTTTTTTTGCTTTTATTACGATTGTACCGGCACTACCCCTCCGGGCTGACCCCGGCTATACCTGATACAACGATGCCAGCCGGCCGCGGATAGCGGCCCGCCGCCGGGCAGAAAATTATTTTTCGCCGGGCCGGCCAAAAACGATAAAAGTCGCTTGACAGAACGCAGAACGCGCGTGCTATCATGATTGGGCGACTGCAGGACAGGTCCCGCCTGAAAAATCCCCCGGATCCTTGACCTGCCGGCCTGTTGCCTGGTATTAGAACAAATGAGCGTTATACGGCGCCGCCGTGCGTTAAAGGTGCGTCTTGAAAGAAGGAACGAGCCATGACTGGATGGCAGACCCGCTGCCGGAATATGTCCGCTACCAGGACGAGGGCTGCGAGCTGTCCAATTCCTGTCTCAACTGCCCCTTCCCCCGCTGCATTTATGAAGTGCCGGGCGGCCTGCAGCGCTACCGGCAGGACAAGAAAGCGCGGGAGATCGTCTTCCAGCACGGCCGAGGGCTGTCCGCCAAGCAGATCGCCCGGCTGCTGGGTGAAAGCCTGCGTTCTGTCCAGCGGGTCATCCGGGAGTTCAAGCTCCGGACACAGCTTGAGTTAGATGAAAATCAAAGAGAGGTCTGGGATGAATAATTTGAGCCTGTCGGCGAATAATGAATTGGATGACCGCGGGCGGCGTTACCGCGGCCTGCTGGACTTCTACCGCGGCAAGCAGTGGCCCGCTGCCCGGCGGGAGGACAGGAGGCTGACTTTCAATTACGCCGCGGCGGTGGTGGACAAACTGACCGCCTACCTTTTAAGCGGCCTGTCTGTCCGGGCTGTTGCCCTCGACGAGTCGGCACAGTCTAAAAGCCGCGCCGGGCGGGCGCAGTGCCTCCTCGACAAGACCCGCAGTGGCAATTTTCTCGACCGCCTGGACTATGAGACAGAAATCGATGCCGCGGTTTTGGGCGACGGCTGCTACCGGCTGGGCTGGGACGCCGTCTCGGCGTCGGTGCGCGTCACCTCGCCGGATGTTGCCGCTATCGAGGTCGGCTATAGCTTTGACGGCGTGACCGCCGAGCGGGTGACCCATGCCTACGCCGTAGATAAAGAGACGGCGCGCCGTGCCTGGGATTTCGACTGCCTTAACCCGGTGGTTGATGTCCTTGAGACCTGGACCGCCGCCGAATATCAGGTCGCCTGTGGCGGCGAGGTTGTCGCCGGCGGCTTGAATCCCTACGGCTTTATTCCCTTCATCGTTTTCCCCAACCTGCCGCGGCCAAAGTCACCGTGGGGCGCCTCAGACCTGGAGAACCTTATCGAGGTGCAGCGGGAACTGAACCGATCGACCAGCCAATTGTCGCGTATCCTCGAACTGTCGGGTAACCCCATTGCCGTCCTGGAGAACGTCGAATCATCGCAGGACATCGCCGTATCGCCCGGCGCGGTGTGGCACGTTCCCGAGGAAGCTAAGGCTTACCTGCTGGATCTGTTACAGGGCGGCGGCGCCCAGCTTCATCTGGATTACATTGAACTGCTGTTCCGCGTCCTGCATGACCTCTCGGAGATGCCGCGGGCGGTCTTCGGCGGCCTGGGGCGGGACGTCTCCGGCGTAGCGCTGGAACTGGAGATGCAGCCTCTGCTGCACCGCGTCTGGCGCAAAAGGCTCATCCGTACCGGCGTTTACCGCAGGCGCGCCGAGCTGATGCTGGCCCTGTATTCGAAGTACCTCGGTGAGAGCTTCGGCGGCGTCGGCATCGAGGTGACCTGGGCGCCGGTGCTGCCGCGGGACACGGCCGCTGCCGTGGCCGCCGAACAGGCGCTGGTCCAGTCCGGCATCCACTCCCGCAAACGGGCGATGGTTGGATTGGGCGTCGACGACCCGGCAAAGGAGTTTTCGGACTGGCTGGCCGAGCGTGAATCTATTTTGAAGATGAACCGGAGCAATAACCTGAAGGCGGGAGAGAGCGCGGTGTAGGTGACGGCGCCGGTAATACTTAACCTCCTCGCCCGCGGCCTCGCGGGAGAGGATAAAAGGTGAGGGCAGCAACAATCAAGGAGAAACATGGAAACCGAATTGGAGACCACAATCAAAGAAGAAGCGGAACTTTCCGAAACAGAGGCGGCTGCGCCCGGATCCGCCGCCGAACTGACGGCAAGGCTCATCTCGCGGGAGGCCGAAGTCGCCCGCTTGAACCGGGAACTGGCGGATAAGGATGACCTCATCGTGAGGCTGAATAAGAGCCTCAACGCCGCTGTCGGCGCCTACCGCGGCTCGACCGCCGCGCTGCATCCCGGTCTGCCGGAGGAACTCATCGAGGGTGACAGTGTTTCCGCCGTAGACGAATCGCTCCGCAAGGCGATGGACCTGGTGGCGCGGGTGAAATCAGCGCTGGCGCGGGCCGCCCCGCCCCTGGTCGCCGCCTCCCGCTCCCGCCTCGCCGACGGCGTTAGCCTGTCGCCGGAGGACAAGATCCGGCGGGGTTTGGCGTTGTAATCTCCTCTCCCGCGGCCTCGCGGGAGAGGAAAAAAGAAGAATAGGAGAAAAAGAATATGGCACTGACACTGGCAGAAGCATCCAAACTGTCCAATGACCTCCTGATGCAGGGCGTGGTGGAGACGATGATCAAAGAATCACCCGTCCTCCGCCGCCTGCCGTTTATTGAGATCGTCGGCAACGGCCTGACCTACAACCAGGAGAAGACCCTACCGGACATCGCCTTCTACGATGTCGGCGAAGAGTGGGCCGAAAGCACCCCGGAGTTCGAGCAGAAGACGGCGCACCTGAAGATCATGGGCGGCGACGCCGATGTGGACAATTTCCTGAAGACGACGCGTTCCAACCTCCAGGATCTCCAGGCTGCCGTCATTCAGCAGAAAGCCAAGGCCCTCAAGGACAAGTTCGAGCAGGTCTTCATCTACGGCGACGAGACAGGAAACCCTAAGGAGTTCGACGGCCTTAAAAAGCTCATCGATACCGGGACGGCCGGGACGCAGCTCATCGCCATGGGCGCTGCCGGGGCGGCGCTTACTCTCGAAAAGCTGGACGAACTGATCGATGCTGTCAAGGGCGGCAAGCCGGACCTGCTGCTCATGAGCCGGCGCACCCGCCGCAAGCTGAACGCCCTGCTGCGCGCCTCCGGCGGCGTCATCGAGACCGACCGGGACAGCTTCGGCAATTCCGTCCAGTACTGGGACGGCGTAGCGATTGGCGTCAATGACTGGATTCTGGATACCCATATCGTCGCCGGGTCCGTCGAAACGGCCGCGGTCGGCGGGGATTGCTCGACGGTGTATGCCGTCCAGTTCGGCGAGGGCGCCCTGTCCGGCCTATCCGCCCCCGGCTTCATCCAGGTGGAAAACCTTGGCTCGCTGGAGGACAAGGACGCCGTCCGCACCCGGGTCAAGTGGTACGCCTCTCTGGCGCTCTTCTCCGCGGTCAAAGCGGCGGCTCTCATCGGGGTAAAAGATTAATGAGCGCGTCTTTGCGAGGCTTTGCCCTGAATGGCAAGCCCGTGGCAATCGCCTCCGAATTGTCCGAGATCCAACCCCTCTCCCATCGCCTGATGGGAGAGGGCAGGGTGAGGGCGAGGCAAAGCGGCCGGAACTTGTTCCATTCCAACCTCCTCTCCCATCGCCTGATGGGAGAGGGCAGGGTGAGGGCGAGGCAAAGCGGCCGGAACTTGTTCCATTCCAACCTCCTCTCCCATCGCCTGATGGGAGAGGGCAGGGTGAGGGCGGCATAAAGGAAAGGAGCATACGATGAACCACACTGAAATGCGCAACCTGGTGCGCCAGGACCTTAAAGACACCATCCCCGCCACCTACCGCTGGACGGACGACACCCTTGACCGCCACGTCCGCCGCGCCGTGGCCGAATACTCGGCGGCGGCCCCGCGTCAGATGAAGACCGCCTTCGTCACCGTCCTCGGCTGCATGGAGTTGGACATCTCCTCGCTCCTCGACCGCACCGTCGTCCTGGGCGTGGAGTACCCCATAGATCTGAAGCCCCGGAAGTTCCGGCCTTACACCGTCTGGGCCGACAGGCTGACGCTGGAGAACTGCCCTGCCCCGGACGGCGGCGACCTGGCCGTCTACTGGGGCTGCCTGCATACCCTGGATGCCTCGTCGACGACTATCCCGTCGCAGCACCACGACCTCATCGCCGCCGGCGCCGCGGCTTATGCCGCTATCGAGTGGGCGGCCTACGCGGTGAACCGCATCAACTCCGGCTCTAACGCCGCGGCGGACTATCTCCGCTGGGGCAAGGAGCGCATGAGCGTCTTCCGCGACGAACTCAGGCGCCTGTCCCGCCGGAGCGAGTTCCGCGCCGGCAAGTTCTTCCGGCCGGTGGAGGATTATTCCTGCCCGGACGACACGCACTTCTGGGGGTGAACGAGCCAAATCCGAAGCACGAAATCGAATTTCGATATTCGGATTACGAATTTCCGCGACAAAGGAGAGGAAGATGGATTTATATCGAATGTTATGGTCGCGGCTGGGCGGCCGGCCGTGGACCTATATCCTCCGCGACCTATGGCACCGCTACGAGTGGCTGTGGATCGCCGGGCTGATGCTGGGCGGCTACGTTATCGGCAAGAACGGTTTCGACTATCTGCTGGGCTGGCTGTTCAGTTTCACCATCGGCTACGTGGCCGGGCACCTGTTCTGGGGCAAGGACTATGTCCCCGGCCAGCAAGGAGACGCCGATGCGTGAACTTTCGCCGTCGCTCCTCGCCGCCCAGGCTTCGCCGTCACGCCAGGGCATCGTTTCAATCGTTTTACGCAAAAGGCGCCCGGCCTGGCAGACCTTATACTCCGGCGCCGAGCCGGACTATTTTCACGCCGCAACGCTGGCCGGCGACGGCTCGCGTATCCGCGCCCGCCTCGGCCCCGCCGCCGATTCCCGCAGGCTCTACCGGCAGCGGATTGTTACACCGGACGAGTCGAGCGATTTTTCCCAGTGGACCTACGCCAATGAGTACAACGCCGTGGCTGTTGCCTGCGCCGCGCTTTCCGCGGAGGTCTCCATCTGCTGGATCAAGAGCGACCGCAGCATCCGCCGTATCAAATCGGTGAACTACGGCGCAATCTTCGGCGCGCCGGAGCTTATAGACTACTCGCCGACCACCGCCTGCGGCGGCATCGCCGCCGCCTACAAACCCAACGGAGATCTGGCGCTCTTCTTCGCCGACCAGTCCGCCCTCTACGTCAAGAAGCGCGTCAACGGGGCGTGGCAGGCCAAAGCCGCCTGGAACAAGTCAACCGGCGCCCTGTCCGGCGTGGCCTGCGTCTATGACGGCGACTGGAACCTCGTGCTCACCGGCCGCGATTCGTCCGGCAACTTCCGCCTGTGGTCTCTGGTTTGCGGCGACGGCGGGGCCCTGCCGGCCGGTGCCTGGGGCGAACTCATTGAGCTGGCCGCCTCGCCCGCCGCCGAGGGTTTCGAGTTCCGCGCCGCGTTTCTCGACCGTGATGATGTTTACCGCTGCGCCTATGTCGAAAAGTTCACCGGCGCCGAGGCCTGTTCCCGAGTTTACATGACCGCCGCGGCGCCCGGCGCCGCCTTTGATTCCGGACTATGGACCGAGCCGGAGCCCCTCGAAATCACCGGCGACTACGGCGTCACTATCGTTCATTCGGCCGGTGCCCTCTGGCTGTCTTCGGCCAACTCGGTGCGGCGGGCGGTCTTCAACAATGCCGAAACCGATCTGATCGCCTCGGCCGCCGGCGTCAGCCTCGACCTGGCTGAGACCGAAGGCAAGGCGGTCATCGAACTGGATAATTCTGCCCTCGGCCCGCCGCCTGCCGCCCCCGGCGATGAAATCCAGGTTAGCCCCGGCTATATTACCGAAAGCGGCGCCGAGACCGGCGGCAGCCTGTCGTTTACCGTGCGCCGCGTTGAACGCCGCGGCGGCAAAATTATCATCGAGGCGTCGGACGGCTGGCAGGCGCTCAAGGACTGGCGCTCCCGCAACCTGCTGCGCTGGAACGCCTCGGCCTCAACCCACAGCGTCCGCGACATCATCGCCTGGCTGGCAGTCCGCTGCGGCCTGAGGCTGGAGACCATCTCGGCCTCTTCGTCCCTAACCTCGCTCTACCCTGACTTCTGCTTGAGCCCCGGCGCCGACGCCCTTTCGGCCGTCCGCCGCCTGCTGTCTTTCGTGCCTGACCGGCTGTTCGTCGAGGCCGGTATCATCTACTTGAAGCACCCGGTGGAAGATGAGGCGGCGGTTTATGGATACGGCCTCGACCATCAGATCGCCGCCTGCCGCGCCGCCGAAGCCGCAATAGAGTTCAACCACCTGCGTTTGGCCGGAGCCGGCGGCCTGGTGGTTGAGGCCTTCGACTGGCCGTCGCTGGTTTCTTCCGGCGCCCGCAGCCGCAGCCGTTATGACCGCGGCCTGGTGACAGCGCCGTCTTTGCATGACTGGGCTGATGCCCTGCTGCGTGAAGCGTCGGCCGCCGCTTCCGGCTGCGAGATTACCGTTCCGCCCAACTGCGGCCAGCAGCTCTATGACGTGGTTGAGGTCACCGACGAAGCGACGGGCCTGTCCGCCGCCCGATACCGGGTAGTTGCCATAGAGCTTGACTATCAGGCGATGAGCGGCAAATACGAGATGAAACTGAAACTCAGCGGGGTGTGATCGTCTAGTCATTCCCCCTTGAGAGCGGAAATCTAAAAAAACCGTTCGCCCTGAGCTCGTCGAAGGGTGAACGGAAGTGGAGGGAAAAATGTACACCAGGCAGGCGATTTTGAAAAGTTTCAACGGCACGAATTACTCCGCCACGGTGCAGCTCGTTGGCTCGTCGCAGGCGTACCTTGAGAACCTGACGGTCGCCCGCAACATCCCGGCGGCGGAGATGACCCAGGGCCGCGAGGTGGCGGTGATGTTCTTTGATCTGATGCGGGCGTCGGACGCGGTGGTGGCGGCAGTGTGGTGAGTCTAAATACTATGCGGTAATATAAGAAGACTCTGTAACAAGGATGGGCTCGCTATATGACCGAGGAATCTATACTCCAGGAACTTTCGGACAAGCTGGACGTGACAAATTCCCTCTTAAGATTGCTGGTGGTGGCGGTAATAGCCACTGGAGTTGTCATCACGCTGGCGGTGGCGGTGTTCTAGGCTGTCCCGGCCTCAACCCGCGGCTCTTACTTCCGTAAAATCTTCTCCATCGCCCTGCCCTTTGCCAGCTCATCCACCAGCTTATCCAGGTAGCGGATCTCCCGCATCGTCGGCTCTACTATGTCCTCCACCCGGACGCCGCAGATCAGGCCTTTGATCAGGCTCCTTGACGGATTCGGTCGGGGCGCCTCTGCAAAGAAGGTCTCAAAATCGGTCTTGTCTTTAAGCCGCGCCTCCAACTCGTTCTGGCTGTAGCCGGTCAGCCAGCGGATAGTCTCATCCACTTCAGCTCTGGTGCGTCCTTTTTTCTCTGCTTTGGCAATATAAAGGGGATAAACGCTCCCGACGCTCATCGTATAGATCTTGTGCTTGGCCACGGCCGTTATCCTCGGTGCAGTTTCGCATAATCTACCACGCCGCCCGGCAAAGGCAAAACTGGAACCAAATTGACACAACCCGGCGCCCGGGCTAAAGTGAAATTGAGTCCCTTCGAATTATGAAGTGACATCCTCGCCGAGTGGAGATTATATGGCTGAAAAGAAGGCTGTGCAGTTATCGGAAGATGAAAAGGCGGCTATGAAAGAGCGCCTTGATGAACTGAAGGCCGGCAAAGCGGCGGAAGGGGAAGGCGCCGTTTTGGCTAAAATCAATGAGATGCCGGAGCCGGACAGGACCGTGGCCCGGCGCATCCACGGGCTCGTCATGGCCGCCGCCCCCGGCCTTAAACCCCGGACCTGGTACGGTATGCCGGCCTGGGCCACCAAAGACGGCAAGGTCATCTGCTTCTTCCAGGGCGCCTCCAGGTTCAAAGCCCGCTACTCCACCCTCGGCTTCAACGATTCGGCCAAACTGGATGACGGCAACCTTTGGCCGACCTCCTTCGCCCTGAAGGAACTTACCCCCGCCGAAGAGGCAAGGATCAGCGCTTTGGTGAAGAAGGCGGTAAGTTAGCCGTTATTCGTTATTTTGAGGCTTCCGCCTGCCGCCAGCACCTTTTGCACAATAATTTGCAGTTGTGCATTTCCGGCGGCTCTTTGGGGTTAATCGGCACGTAGTAAGCGTCATGATACGACCAGTAAAGCGTATCGCAGCGTTTGCCGGCATGGCTGCCGCAGGTGGTGCATTCGCACCGGCCGTCAACGCGGCGGTGCGCCGCTTGCTTGACGTAGTCCGGGAAGAAGTAGTCGGGCATCGCCTTCCTTTGTCCAGATTATAGGCGCTTTTATCCCTAAGTCAACGATTATTTTTACCCTGGTGTGTTATAATCAGTCCGATTATGGAAGTACTCTATACCGCTTTTCTGCTCCTCCTGCTGGTTCTCGTGGTATGGGTGATCATGCTACACACCGCCGATGCCGAACGGCGGGGTTTCAGCCGGCTGCAAGTTTTTCTCATCCGCGCCGGATCATTCATCTTTTTCCCCTTCGGCTTTTTTGCCTATCTTATCCTCCGCCCTTCGATAAAAGGTGACCGGTAGTCAGATGATGGTTGACAGACGAAACCCCCGGCTGGCGTACCACAATTTCTGGGACTGGTGTAGACCGGTATCAATCCGTTCTAGGTAATCGCTGTCATCTTCGCCTACTGGTATTACCTGATATCCACGGAGGAGGTTTAAGATGGCAGAAAGACCGCCCGGGGCTTTTCGTATTCAGCAATCGGAGAAGAAACAAATGCGGAAAGCATTCCCTTCAGGAATGTTTTCAAAACTTGCCGTCATCGGAGCCGGAGTGCTGATGATGGCTTTCGGGATAATGACTGAGATGTCCGTCGCGATGTTCGTTGGTCTTGTTATGGTGATCGTGGGCGTTTTCCTGAATTTGAAATTCTTATGGCGTAACGATGAGAAGTAGCCGGTTGAATCTCCTTCACTGTTTGCCTGAACGAAGAAGTGTAGTCCGATGACCGGAATTTTTATCGTGTTATTCGTGGTTGTTTTAGCACTCATCATCGGCATCATCATCCGCTACACAGCCGCCGCTGAACGCCGCGGCCTGCCGCCAGGTCTCTTGCGGCAGATTAGCCCCATCGCCATCGGCCTGCTGCTATTTTCCCTTGCCCTGGTCTCCGATATCCTCATCCTCGCCGTCCTCGGCGGGCTGTCCATCGCCCTGGGCGTGTTCATGGGGATCAAGTTTTTCTGGGACAACGGAGGCATCTGATGAGTACCGAACCGAAGCCGCCCCTCAGCCGCGCCAAGCCCGTCCTTATCGCCGCCCTGGTCTGTGACGTCTCGGCCAAGGACCCCACCACCGGCAAGATTTCCCTGCTTGGCATCTTCGATAAAATTCACGTCAAGCAGTTCCCCGCCAAGCGCCCGGTATCGGTCTATGCCAAGCTGACCGAAGCCGAAGGCCAGTACCAGTTCCAGTGCAAATACGTCTATGCCTCCACCGGCGAGACCCTGGCCGAAGCCAAGGGCGAATTCAACTCGCCGAACAAGCTTGGCACCATCGAACTCAACCTGCAGTTCCCCCCGCTGCCCCTCCCCGCCGAAGGCCGTTTTGATTTCCAGTTCTGGGTCAACGGCCAGTTCCTCGGCCAGACCTTCATTGACGCCTCGGCTATGGACTGACCTCCCCCGGCTTCTCCCGTTCTGTCAGGCCGCCGGGTTTTGTTCGTAACCTTCGGATTATGAACAAAGATTAATTTTCATTTCATCTCAGGTTAATCTTCGGGGTGTACACTGGACAGGTGAGGCGCGGAAGTGCCTCCCATCCTGAAGACAAGGAGAGATGAATGAAGAATCACACTTTGATAAACCTGGCTCTGGCCGGGTCGGTGATTTGGATCGGCCTGGCCACCGGCGCCGCCGCCGGCAGCCTGGCGCCCGAACGAACACTTGACCCGATGACCCTGCTCATAAACGCCGACGCCCTGCCGCAGTCGCCGGTTTTAATCGGCGATCCGGCTTCCGGCGAAGGCCAGGGCTCGCTCATCGCCGTCGTCACCACCCCGCCCCCCGCCCCGACGGCAGTCACGCCGCCGCCCGCGGTGGTCACTCCCCCGGCGGCAACAGTAGCTCCTCCCGTGACGGCAGTGCCTCCTCCGCCTGCCGTCACTTCTCCGCCCCCGGTCGTCGTTGAGCCGCCCCCGGCCACCGTCGCTCCCCCGCCCGTCACGGTGGCTCCTCCCCCGGTGACCGTGGCTCCACCGCCGGTAACCGTCGCGCCGCCTCCGGTCACCGTCGCTCCACCCCCGGCCCCGGCCACGCCTCCCAAGCCCACCGGTTCGCTCATCAAGACCCACATGACGCTGCCGGAGTACGCAAGCTGCAAGGCCTGCCACTAGCAGCGGACAACTGAATAGGGAAGGAGGCTCTTCGCAAGAAGAGCCTCCTTCTTTTTCCACCTACCCACACTGTCATTCCGGCGCCGGCCGGAATCCATGCAGGGATGCCCTTCGCCTGAAAGATCACGTCCGGGTGGCCCGAGACTGCCAACTGATAACTGATAACTTCCCCCTCCCCCTAAAAAATATTTTTTCCAGACCCCACCAAAAACGACAAAACTCGCTTGACGGCCACGAGGAACGCCTGTGCTATAATGCCCGCCATGAATAAAGAAAACAGCACACCAGTTCCACTCAATCCCGTTGACACGGCGGGGAATCCGCCGTCCCCCGCCGCCCCGCCCCGCCGCGTCGGCGCTCAGCCGGGCAACCAGAACGCTTTTGTTCACGGCTTCTACTCCAAAAAGGCGCCCGCTGACCGCCAGGTGGTCATTGACGAGGCGGCGCTGATGGAAGGCCTGGAGCAGGAGATCGCCTTCCTGCGCTCCATTATTGAGAAGCTGGCGGAACAGGCGGATCCTGATCCCAAGCTGGTGTCGGAACTGCTGCGCACCCTGTCGCTGGTCATGGTCCGCCGCAAGTATTCCGGCCACAACGCCGTCATCGAGAAAGCCCGTCGCATCCTCGGCAAGCTTTCGGGCGCCGCCGCCGTCGCCGGCGATGTCGCGTCCGTTGTGGAGGTCTTTTCGGAATGAACCCCGTATCCGGCCTCATTGACGACCTTCGTCCCTACCAGCTGGACATCGGGCGGGCGGTGCTGGCCTCGGTCCGGGGCGGCAAGGGTCTGACCTTTACCGTCGAGATCGCCCGTCAGGGCGGCAAAAATGAGCTTTCGGCCTGGCTGGAGGCCTGGCTTCTGAACGAATTCGTCGCCGAGCCGCTGAACATCATCAAATGCGCCCCCACCTTTGAGCCGCAGGCCATGATCTCCATGAGGCGCCTTCGAGGTCTCCTGGACGCCATGGGCTACGCCGGTGATTACGCCGTTGAGTCCGGCCACATCGTCAGGCTTCACCAGGCGCGGGTCGTCTTTCTGTCGGCCGAGCCTTCGGCCAACGTCGTCGGCAACACCGCCCACCTGCTGCTCGAGGTTGACGAAGCCCAGGACGTCGCCATAGAGAAGTTCGACCGGGACTTCCGCCCGATGGCCGCCGCCATGAACGCCACGACGGTGCTCTACGGCACGCCCTGGCGCGATACCGACCTGCTTTCGACGGTCGGCCGCCGCAATCTGGAACTGGAGGCGGCTGACGGGCTGAAGCGCCACTTCCGCTACGACTGGCAGGCCGTCGCCGAACATAACCCGGCCTACCGCGCTTACGTGGAAGGAGAGAGGCTCCGGCTGGGCGAAAACCACCCGGCGTTCCGCTCGCAGTATGCCCTGCTGCCCGCTTCGGGCGGCGGCGGCTTCTTCACCGACGAGCAGCTTATCATGATGATGGGCGATTACCCGCGGCAGCGCTCGCCGCGGCCGGGGGCGGTCTATGTCGGCGGCCTCGATTTCGGCGGGGAGGGCAAGACGGCCTGCGATTCGACGGTGTTCACCATCGCCGAAATCGTTGCCCCATCAGAATCACGCCTGATCCGCGTTGTCCACCACTACGCCTGGACCGGTCTGCCGTTCAGCCTGCTCCTGCCGAAGATTGTTGACATAACAAAAGGCTGGGGCCTGCGCCGCCTCGCCGCCGACGCAACCGGCCTGGGCGGGCCGCTGTGCGCCTCACTGAAGCAGTCGCTGGGCCACCGGATCGTTCCTTTCGTTTTCACGCAAGGCTCTAAAAGCGGCCTGGGCTTCAACCTGCTGGCGGCGGCGGGCACCGGGCGTCTTAGCCTCTACACCCGCGACAGCTCTATGGAGTGCGATGAGTTCTGGCGTCAGATAGAAGGAGCGGTTGCGGACTACAGCCTCGGCCGGACGATGAACTTCTACGTCGATCCCACCCGCGCCCACGATGACTACCTGATGTCTCTAGCCCTCTGCGTGGAGGCTGCCGGCAGATATAAGCCCCGGGCGGCGGCGGGGAGGGTTGCCTAGATGCTAGTCCAGAAACTCGATAGAAGCCGGCGGCCGCGGCCGTATCTCCACCTCGATGCCGACCTCTTTGAACAGGTCAATGAAAGCGTCGTCGGCGTACTTCCCGAAAGAAACGAAACGCTTCACCCGGGCGTTGGCCAGCATCTTGGCGCACAGGATGCAGGGGGTGTGGGTGCAGTAGACGGTGGCGCCCTCAAGGTTGACGCCGTGCTGTGCCGCCTGGATGATGACGTTCTGCTCGGCGTGGACCGCCCGGCAGATCTCGTGGCGGGTGCCCGAGGGGATGCCGTTCTGGTCACGCAGGCAGCCCAGTTCCAGGCAATCGCGGGTGCCGGCCGGGGCGCCGTTGTAACCGGTGGTCAGTATATGCTTGGACTTCACCGCCACCGCGCCGACATGGTGGCGGCGGCAGGTGGATCTCTCCGCCACCACGGCGGCGATCTTCAGGAAGTAGTCGTCGGTTTCAGGTCGTTTGAAGTTTTGAGAGCTATCAGCCATCAGCGGTCAGCTTTCATTTAAGTTGAGTTAAAGTGTTAACAGTCCATGTTTTCCAGTTGATGAATGAGTTGTTCAACCTGCGCCCGCAGCTCCCCGATGCCGCCTTCGTTCAGGATCATGTAGTCGGCCACGGCGATGGGGCCGGCTTTGGACACCTTCTCGATCTCGGCTTTGTCGCGGGAGAAGGTTTCCTCCCGGGTCAGCGGCCGCACCGCGCGCGTCGAAAGCCTTTTAGCTCTCGTCCCCGGCGAAGCCCATACCGCCGCCACCGCCAGCTTGTCGCCGTAGCGCTCCTTGAGGAACAGGTACTCTTCCCAGGAGTACATGCCGTCAATGACCGCAAATCCCTTCTCCAGGGCGGCGTCGATACGCGCCAGATTGAGTTTGGCGTAGGCCGCCATGCCCAACTCCTGGCGTAGCGCCTCGCGGACGGAGCGCTCGTTGGCTTCAGAAAGCGGCAGACCGCGGCGTTTCACCTCTTCGTCGGTGACATCGCCGAAGCGGATGCGGCTGTAGCCGTGCTGCTCCATGACGCGGCTGGCCTCGGTCTTGCCGGCCCCGGCCATGCCCACCATAGCGATGATTTTGGGAGAACTCATTGGCGGACATTATAGGTGGAAAAGGGGTGAAGGGACAAACACATATCTGAACCATCGTGCGGTTGAAGGAGAACAGGTCATGGCGATTGAAAGCGGGATTGAGACCTGAAAAACCGGCGGCTGACACTTGCTTTCTGTTACGCTATAATGAAACCTGACTATGAGAATTGACATAACCATAGATAAAGAGTTCAAAAAGGACCTGTCGGTACCGTGGCTCCGCGGCGTTGCCCGGCAGATCCTCGTTGCCCAATGCGCTGAATCGTCTTCTGAAATGGGCATCTACATCACTGGTCAGGAGCGCATCCGGGAACTTAACCGCATCTATCGCCATAAAGACCATCCCACCGATGTGCTGTCGTTCTCCTTCTTCGTCAGGGAAGCCGCCGCCGATGCCACCACTCACCCGGACTTTCCGGTCCAGATAGACGGCGGCATCAACCTGGGCGAGGTAGTCATATCCCTGCCCCAGGCGCAGCTGCAGGCGGCGGAGTTCGGCCACCCGCTCAAGAAGGAGCTCGGGCGTCTGCTAATCCACGGTATTATGCACCTCCTGGGTTTCGACCATGAAAAGGAATCCGACGCTGAAATCATGGAGGACCGCGAGCTGCAGATTCTCAAGGAGCTGGAGCCTTCGCTTTCGTGAACGTCCTCGGCCTGTCAGGCAGCCCCCGCCTCGGTGGCAACACCAGCCAGCTCCTGCACGAAGCCCTGCGCGGCGCCGAGTCGGCCGGGGCGCTTACCCGCTTCATCGACGCCGCCTCTCTGGACATCTCCGGCTGCCTCCACTGCGATTATTGTGCCCGCACCGGCGACTGCAAGCTGAATGACGACATGCAGCTGATCTACGAAGCCCTCTCTCACGCCGACCGGGTGATCATCGCCTCGCCGCTGCACTTCATGTCGGTCACCGCCCAGCTTAAAGCCGCCATCGACCGCTGCCAGTGCCTATGGGCGCGCAAATATCTGCTCAGCCGGCCGCCGATTGAGCCGGAAAAGCCCCGCAAAGGCCTGTTCATCGCCGCCGGCGGCCGCAAAGGACAGACCTTGTTCGAGCCCGCCCGGGCAACAGTCAAAGCGCTGTTTATCGTGCTGGACATCGAATACACCGGCGAGCTGTTCTTCTCCGGCGTCGACGGCCCCGGGGCCATCAATAATATCGAAGGCGCCATGTCAAAGGCTTTCGAAGCTGGCCGCAAGCTGGTAGAATAGCCCTGAGGTAAAAAGTACCATTATGACCAAACTGAAACTTGGCCCCCAGGCGCTGCTCTATCCCATGCCGGCCTTCTTGGTCGGCAGCCTGACGGCCGGCAAAGCCAATTTCATCACCGTGGCCTGGGGCGGCATCGCCTGCGGCGACCCGCCGATGGTTTCCATCGCCATCCGCCACACCCGCCACAGCCTGAAGGGTATCATGGAGAACAAGGCCTTTTCGGTCAATATCCCGGATGCCTCACTGGTCAGGGAGACCGACTACTGCGGCATCGTCTCGGGCGCCAAGACCGACAAAGCCGCAGCCTGCCGATTTAGAGTCTTCTACGGTAAACAGCCCGGCGCGCCGCTGATAGAGCAGTGCCCTCTTAACCTGGAATGCGAACTGCACACCACGGTCAACCTCGGCTCCCACCTGCTGGTCATCGGCCGCATTACCGAGTGCCATATCTCGGAGGAGTGTCTGACCAGCGGCCGCGCCGATGTCAATAAAATCAATCCCATCGTCTACACCACCGGCCAGGCGCAGTACCAGGCGCTGGGACAGTTTCTGGGCAAAGCCTTTTCCATCGGCACCGAACTCAAGACATGACTTTCAAAATAGTCACTCCCCGGCTGGACCTTATCCTGGAGGACATCGCCGCGCTGGAAGCCTTCTCTGAATCGCCGGCCAAACTCGCTTCACTGCTGGGCGCCGAGGTGCCGCCGCATTGGCCAGTTTGCGGCGCCGATGTCATCACTTACGTCATTGACTGGCTGAAATCAGACCCCGAACTCGGAGGTTTCGGCGCTTACTTCATCATCCACAGGGATGACCGGAAACTCATCGGCGACGGCGGGTTCAAAGGCCGCCCGAACCAATCCGGCGAGGTTGAGCTGGGGTATTCCCTGATTGAAGCCTACCGCGGCCAGGGCTACGCCACCGAGGCGTCCCGGGCGCTCGCCGATTGGGCTTTCAGTCAGCCGGATGTAACCGCCGTCCGCGCCGAGACGTTGCCTGACGGCTTTGCCTCTCAGGCGGTGTTGAAGAAAATAGGCATGGTCTTTGATGGAGAGTATCTCCACCCCGATGACGGCCGGGTCTTCAGGTGGCGGTTGGACCGCCGCAATTGGCCGCCATCGCGGTAGATTATAGCCGCAGGCACTCCACCCTGTGTCCCGCCGCCACCTCCACCGCCACCGGCTTGATAGTGTCGCAGCGCCCTTTTTCCGCTTTCAGGCAGCGGGGAAAGAAGGCGCAGCCCGCATTGACCCTCGACGATGCCGTTTCCAGCGGGATGACCGCCCGCTCCCGGAAGCGGTTCTGGGGGTCTGGTGTCGGTATTGCGGCGATCAGGGCTTGAGTGTAGGGGTGCTGCGGATGACGGATGAGTTCGCGCGCCGGTCCGGTCTCGACGATTCGTCCGAGATACATCACGGCTATGCGGTGGCAGAAGTAGCCCGCGGTAGCGATATCATGGGTGATATACAAAAAACCCAGGTTGTGGCTCCGTTGAAGCTCGGAGAAGAGCGACAGAATTTCCGCCCGGGACGACGCGTCAATCATCGATACCGGCTCGTCGGCGACGATATACTCCGGCTTTAGAAGGAGAGCCCGGGCGATGGCTACCCGCTGCCGCTGGCCGCCTGAGAGCAGGTGGGTGAAGCCGCCGAGGTAGTCGTTAGCAGGCCGTAATTTTACCTCATCGAGAACCCTTGCCGCGGCGTCCTTCCGCCCGGCGCTGTCGCCGATTTTATGGATGACCAGCGGCTCCTCCAGAATCTGGCCGATGGTCATGAACGGGTCGAGCGAGGCGAAGGGATCCTGGAAAACGCCCTGGACGCGGCGGCGCAGATCTTTGAGTTGCTTTTCCGGCTGATTGGTAATGTCACTGCCGTCGAACATGACGGTGCCGGCTGTCGGCCGCAGCAGCCGCAGGGCGATGCGCGCCAGGGTCGTCTTGCCGGAGCCGGATTCGCCGACGATACCCAGCGTCTCGCCGGGGGCAAGGGAGATGGAAGCTTCGTCGACAGCGCGGACGATCGATGTCTTGAACATCGACTTCTTGGCTTTGAAGTCCATGGTTACGTTGTTGAGTTCGAGCTTCGAGGTCATGGTTCAATCACCAGGTGGCAGCGGGCGTGCTGTCCGGTACCACAGACGATTAGTTCGGGATGGGTTGAGCAGGTATCGCAGACCACCGGGCACCGCGGCGAGAAGTAGCAGCCGGCGGGCGGCGAAGTCATTTTTGGCGGCGTGCCCGGGATGAATTCCGGGCGTCGGTCGTCGTAGAGGCTGGGGATGCTGCCCAGCAACTTTTTGGTGTAGGGATGCTTCGGCGACTCGAGTACCTGTTCCGCGGTTCCGATCTCGACGAATTCCCCGGCGTACATCACGGCGATGCGGTCAGCCAGGTCCGAGGCCAGCGCCAGGTCGTGGGTGACAAAAAGGCCGCCGAGCTTCAAATCGCGCTTGAGTTGCTTCAACAGGTTCATTATCTGCGCCTGGATGATGACGTCCAGGGCCGAGGTCGGCTCATCGAGGATGACCAGCTTCGGCTTGCAGGCCAAAGCCATGGCGATCATGACCCGCTGCTTCATGCCGCCGGACAGCTCGTGGGGGTAGCGGCGTAAGGTATCCGGCGGCAGCCGGACGAGGCTTAAAAGCTCGGCGGATCGCCTTGCCGCCGCTGTTTTATCGGTTCGACCGTCCAGCAGCAGCGGTTCGGCAATCTGGTCACCAACGCGCCTGACCGGGTGCAGCGAGTCCATCGCTCCCTGAAAGACCATCGACAGCTTCTTCCAGCGCACCTGTTTCCTGAACTCCTCCTCTGACAGACTGAGGCAGTCTACACCGTCGAGGAGCACATGTCCTTCGGGTGTTAAAGCGTTACGAGGCAAGAGGCGCATCAGCCCCAGTGACAGCGAGGATTTGCCGGCGCCGGACTCGCCGACCACAGCCAGCGTCTCGCCCTCGTTGACCTCGAAGGAGACACCGCCGACGGCCGCCAGGTTCCCGCCGCCGGTCTCGTAGCCGATCCTCAGATTGTTAATTTCAAGCAGTGCCATGTTGCCTCAATTTGGGGTTGACTACGGGCTCGAAACCCAGGGCTAATAACACGAAGGTCATGGCGGCGAAGACGACCAAAAGGCCTGGCGGTAGCACCCACCACCAGTAGCCGACGTAGACGGCTCCGGTTGAAAAGCCGCTCTCGAGGATTTGGCCCCAGGTGGGTATCGACGGGTCGCCCAGACCGAGAAAGGAAAGTCCCGCTTCGGCCAGTATCGCTCCGGGCGTCGAGAAGATCATCTGTGACAGGACGAACGGTCCAATCTGGAACAGGACGTGGCGGAACATGATGCGCGACGGACTGGCGCCCAGCGCCCGAGTCGCCTCGACGAGTTGCGAGGCGGCGTGCTGCATCACCATGCTGCGGGTGATGATGGTCAGGCCCGGCCAGCCGAACACGACCATAATAAGGATGACCAGCCACAGTTTCTGACCGATAATGAAAGCCAGGAAGATGAGGATCGGTAAGAGCGGAACGTTAGCTAGAACGTCACACAGCCGCTGGATGAAGGTGTCGGTCTTGCCCCCGACGTAGCCGGAGATGATGCCCGTGGCCGTGCCGATGACGGTAATGAACACGCTGGTGACCACACCGATTAGAAGAGCCACCGGGAAGCCGAAGAGCAAGCCCCTAGCCAGGTCGCGGCCTAAAGAATCGGTGCCCATCAGACCGTAGACGGTGCCGCCCAGGACGTATTTCACCTCGGCGATGGAGTCGGCGTCGGCGTAAGTCAGGGCAGTGACGTTGATTCGGTATTCACCCGGCATCGGCGTGAAGCCGCCGGCGCCGTCCGGCTGGCCGAAGACGACCGCCTCCGGTTTGGCCTGGACCTCCGCCAGAGACAGCGACAGACCCAGTTCACCGGCGGCAAAGTCCCGAACGTTGTAGGCCACCGCTTGGTCACCGGTCAAATACACGCGGAATGGCGTTTCGGAGTAGCGGGTGTAGGGCGCAGTTTCGCCGGCCGCCGCTCCGGGTACAATATGGCGGAGCAGCAGAACCTCTTTGCCGTCGGGGCGTAGGATTGACAGCGACAATATCGGCGGGCGGTCGCTGAAGGTCACGCCGGACAGGGAGAACGAGGTGAAAGCAGGGAATTCATCGTAGTCATAACCGAGATCGAAGCGGTAGATCAAGTATCGGCCGGTGCTGTCGGCGACGACGTCGAACGGTTCATCGGCGGTGAAGGTGGTGTGGGAAACCCTGGCGTCGGAGGAAAAGGTATTGGTCCAGGCCGGCGGTGCGCTCTGGGGGTAGTCCGCCCAAAAAACCGGATTGTTCCAGACCTTCTTGCCGAAGTCCAGCGGGTAGGTCATCAGGACGAACACGGAAACCAGAAGCATCAGCGCCAGGAAGGCGGCGCCGACGCGCCCCACCCAGCTCGAGAGTAGCGTCCGTATAATATCTTTGGGTTTCATTTAGGTATACCTGATGCGTGGGTCCAGCCAGAGGTAAAGGACTTCCAGGACGAAGCGGGCGGCCAGGTAGATCAGGGTGAAGACGAAGGTCAATGCGACGATGACCGTCTCGTCGGCGGCGATGATGGCGTCGTAGTAGAGGCGGCCCATGCCCGGCCAGTTGAACACCGTCTCGGTCAGGATGGCACCGCCCAGCGAACCCGCCAGGCCGAGGATGAGGGAGGTGACTATCGGAGGGGCCGCCGCCCGGAGGATGTAGCGGCGCTCGATGAGGTTCTGGGGGAGGCCCTTGGCTTTGCCTACGGTGACGAAAGGTTCCTGGGCGGTATTAAGGACCATCGTCCGCACGGCATAGGCCCAGGAGCCGAAGGAGACGACTACCAGAGCGGCCACTGGCAGCGCGGCGTGCCAGGCCATATCGCCCAACCGGGCCAGGGCGCCGTCCGGCGGCGGCGCCGACAGCAGCCCGCCGTAGGGGAAGATGCCCCATTCGAAGGCGAAAAAGAGTACGAAGAAGATGCCGACCCACCAGGCGGGCAGGGCATACGACACCGCCAGCGCCAGGCAGGCGGCGCGGTCGAGTCTCGTGCCGGCACGGGCGGCTAGCCGCGGGCCGATTAGAAGTCCCAATATGGAAGTGATGACCGAAGCAGTGGTAATGAGCAGGATAGTGTTGCCCAGGCGCTCGGCTAAAAGATCAGCGACGCGCGGCGATCCGTCGGTCGTCCGCAGCGTCCGGGCTTCGCCCAGGTCGAAGGTGACCACCCGCTGGATGGTGTCCGGCAGGCGAGTGAACCACGGCTGGTCCAGATGATAAAAAGCCTCAAGCTCAGCGCGGCGCTGGGCAACGGTTGCTTCGAGGACTTCAGGGTCACGGATTGTCTGCGACAGGGTGGTGCGGTAGGCGCGGATCTCTTCGGAGACGGTTGACTGGAGCATCCGGTCGGAAAAACCGGTGGCTCCGAGTGACACCACCACCATGAGCAAGACGACGATGAGCACGCCGAACAGGGTGAGGCCGCGGCCAAGCAGCTTCAATACCATCAGCTATCGGTCCACCGCCCGCCTTATTTTTTAGTCTTGGCGCCTTTGAGAATCATAAAGACCAGCCCGCCGCCGACCAGCAGGGCGATCGGGATGACGATCAGCATCGGCGAAATGCCGCCGCCGCCTCCTCCGCCGCCGTTCTCGCCGTTATCACCCGGCACGGTAATGACGCCCCCGCCTGCCATGTCGACATCCAATCGGCGTTCTGTCACCTGGGACACGGCGTCGCTGGATCCCAGCAAATAGAGGTAATAGATGCCCTGCTTCAGGTTCTGGGTATCGGCGGCGCTGAGCGCTACGGTGAACCTGGTGCCGCTGCCCTGCGCCTGGCCGCTCTTAAGTACTTTGCTTGTCGCCGGATCCACCAGGGAGAAGTCTACCGCCAGGGTACCGGCCCCCGATAGTTCGACGGTGACCTCCCCGGCTTTGCCCGGTTCCAGTTTGCTGGAGGTGACGTTCTTGATATCCACCAGCTGTGCCGCCCCGAGGTACTTGTCCCCGGGTTTGAAAGGATAACCGGGATCGCGGAAAGCATCCAGCTCGGCGTACTGCGCCGCTGAATCGAACCTGACCAGTTTGAAAGGCCCGTTGGAAATCGCCAGGTGGGAATAGCTATCGTAGAAATCCATTGAGGCCTGATACCTGGCCTGGGCGCTTGAAAAGCTGACCCTGGTTTGCGGGGTGTCGAAAATCAGGTTGGGCACTGTACCGGCATCTTTGAAACCGGACAGCACGGTCCTGATGCGGAGTGCGTGGCTTTTATTGACCGTGGACAGCCAGTCAACATTGAACCGCGCCGCCGCGGTGTCCGAGTAAGCGCCCTGCCGCTTATCGAAGACAATGTTGTCCATGGCAGCCAGGATTTCCCAGGGGGTGGTTAACGAAGCCGGCACCGCGTAAGAAGCGATGTAATCCGGTACGAAATGCCAGTAGTCAACGTAGACCTCGATGCGGTTGGCATCCAGTATCTTGAACCCTTTGAAAGTATCGAGCACCGGTTTGGTCGTGGTGGCCGCGGCGAATTCGATAGCCGACTTGTTTTTGTTATAGACCATGTCGAAGGACTGGTAGATGGCATAGATCAGGTCAGCCATCTCTATCTGCTGGCCGTTGTGCCACTTGGACTGGAAATACTTTGAGTAGTCGAAAGTGACCTTGGACGTTGCCCGGGTGGCGCCGGCGATCGTCGCGAACTTGCCCTTATCGGCGTCCCAGCGGAAAGCATCGGCCGGCACCGCCAGCGTGCTTGACGGACCGGCGGTCTCCACAGTATATGACGCCCGGTAAGCCGCCGGGAGTCCGGTGAAGGGGTGGCTGTAAAGGGGCGGGTCGACCATGTTGCGCCAGATGTCTGACGAATAGACATCGCCGAAACCGCCCACCGGATTCCAGGTTGAGCGTTCCGTCCACACCCACTGGTTGCCGATGGTCAGCGTGGATTGGTTGGGCACGTAGGCGTCTCTCAGCGTCAGCAGGGATCTCGGCCCGGCGGCTATGTCCTGAGTGACGCCGTCCATGGTGCTTTTAGCGGCGAAGTTGTTGACGGCGGTCACCACCCACAACCTGACCGCTTCCTCCATCGCCAGTTTGGTCATTTGCTTGTAAAGGTCGTCGCGCTGGGAGGTGGAGGCGAAGGTCCCCATATAGACCTTCTTGCCAAGGTCGTCGAGGGTGGCGTTCTGGTATTGCCAAAAGCCTTGCTCCTGCCAGCCGGGCATGTTGCCCAGCCAGGGAGCGTACATCTGGTTGATCAAGCCGGAGTCGTATTTATCGGCGCCGCCTTTGCTCCAGCCCTCGGTGTAGAGGTGCCACTGCAGCAAAGCCGGATCCTGGGCGTAGACCATGTTGATCGCTTGAGCGAACTGCTGATAGATGATGCGGGTGGTGAAGCCGAGTTTATCTAGTTCCGCGGCGATGGTGTCGCCGACAACCCGCCGCTCATCCTCGGTTCGGACGATAAATTTCAACTCGACAGGCTTGCCCTGGTACTGCCACTTGTTATTGACCAGGGTGCACCCGGCCTTCTGCATCTCCGCGGTGACGGTGGTTTTCGCCTGTTCCGGCTGGTAACCCAAGTTCATCTCATAGACCATCGAATTGATGACCCGGTAATCGTAATCTCCGGAAGAGAGGTGGGAATACATCGGCAGCGCCGAACCCTGGTATATCTGCTGGGCGATATAGTTCCGGTCCAGGACTTGGTTGACGGCATACCGGATAGCTTTGACTGAAAAAGGATTCAATTGCCCCGACGGCGCCGGCGCCGGATTCAAGATCAAGCCGATTGAAGTGGCCGGAGCCTGGTACATCTTGATGCCCTGAACCTTGGCCAGCTCCTGGGCGGCCAGCGTTTTCAGGGAATAGATATACATATCCATTTCGCCTTTTTGGAGGGCGGCGGGGGCGATGTCCACGTTGAAAGCCTTAAATATCAGCTTGTCGGCCGCCGGGCCGGGTTTGGAGTGCGGCGGAGTGTAGGCTGCCACCGGCGAGACGAGGAATGACATGGCCAGCACGAGACTTAAGACGATGGCGAAGCCTCTCCCAGCCATCCGCGGTCTCTTATACATGGCTCTCCTCCTCACCTTTATTCAACGCCGTTGCGACTGGCGTGGCGGCAGCGCGTTCTATCTTCGAGTTGATGAATTATTTCGATTGCCTCATCCTGATGAACAGGGCCAGGACTGCCAGCAGACTGACGAACAGGGCGCCGCCCAACGTAGCCACCAGCCAGTCGTTGCTTCCCCCTTCGTTTTCCGGCGGCGCGGCGTTCATCCCGTCAATTTTTGTTGAAAGATCAGCCAGACCCTTTTCGAAGGTATCGAAGCCGAACTCAGTGAAAAATGATGCCAGCGCCACGTTGCCGGATATGTCGGAGACGGCGATGTCGCGGGCGCCTTCACCGGCAATGGGGGCATAGATGGTTTGCATGAAGTTACCCTGTAGGTCGGTGAAACCGGTGCTGATGATTACGCCGCCCATAGAGATGAAAATCTCGGAATCCGGCTGGAAGTTACTGCCCTGGACGATAACGTCCCGCCCGGCGGCGCCGGCCGGCGGCGAAAGGAATAGCTGGGGCGTCGGCATGGCGCGCTGCCGCGCGAAGCCGATTTTTTGATTGTAACCCATGACTTCGCCCAGGCGGCTGTCGGCCCAGACCATGTACACGTCGGAACCGGTGGCTTTCATCGAAAAATAATCGCCGATAAAGGCGCCGTAGGGGAATCCGAGGTTGGGATTGGACGGGAAGTCGGTGACCCTGGCGTTCATCGTCCAGGTCTTGCCGCCGTCGGTGGAAGAAGAGTAATAGATGTGGTAGGTCAATTCACCGCGGTCATCCCGGGTATCACCCCACATCATATGGACTTTGCCGTCCGGGCCGGTGGCGATGGAAGGGAAGAACTGAAGGTGATCCGAGACGTCATCGTTTACTTTCTTCGGTAGCGAGTATGTCCGGCCGCCGTCGGTTGAGGCAACCATATATATATCGCCGGAATCGGTAGCCCGGTCGCTCGGGTAGGCGGTATAGGCGATGTAAATTTCGCCGTTCGGTCCCAGGGCGGTCTGAGGGAAACCGGTTGCCCACACCCGGAAACTGGCGCCCCGCGGCAGGTAATCCATCTCCACAAAATGGGCTGCCGCCCGCCTGGTGAAAGTCTGTCCCTTGTCTTTGGAAGTGGCGACCATGATCTCGGCGTCGCCCTCCCAGGCGCCGTCAACCCAGGTGTCCAGGTAGGCGACATAAAGGGTGCCGTCCGGGGCAACCATCGGCTGAGAGCCGTGCACCAGGCGGTCCTGCTCGGCGCCGTGGGCGGTGGTATAAACGTACGGGCTGACTTCTACCGGTTCGGTCCAGGTCTTACCGCCGTCTTCGCTCCTGACCATCTCGATAACCGCCACTTCTTCGACAACATTGAGTGCCGGCAGTTCGTCAAGCCACACCAGGGTGTCGACCTCGATGAAAGTGGTGAAGGTAAGATAAATGATTGATTTGGTCGGGTCAGTAGGCGAGGGGCCAACCGTCATCCAGGGCTTGTCAACAAAAAAGCTGTAAACATCGCCCCGGGCCCGCTCGCCCTCGGGAACCTGGTAGTCCTGGGAGAATACCGCTCCGGGGATGGCGGTGGAGGCTTCGCTCCAGGTCAGGCCGCCGTCGGTCGAACGGCTGACGATTATCGAAGATACCTCGGCATAACCGACAACGCCGCCGACTTCGAATTTTTCCTGGGTCACCGTCATCTGGCAGATATAAGCCGTGCCGTCTTTGCCGAAGGCGGTGACCGGGTCGCCGACGCCGGCAAACTGGTGCCGCGGGATTTTAGGCTGGAAAGGACCCTGCCAGGTGGCTCCGCCGTCGAAGCTGGAATACGTCACCACCCCGGGGAAGTTGTAATCGATCATGCCGACGATCAAATTATTGGAGTCCTTAGGATTGACCGAGATATGAGGCTCGGTCTGGTAGGTGATGTTGCCGAAGTCCCTGGAGATTAAAATGTTGCGGCTGAAACTGGCTACCGGACTTCGGTAGGGGATAAGGGCGGCGGCGGCCCCGCCGACCGCTTGGGTGCTGCCGGGCATCGGGCTGGTCAGCATACCGCTGTCAACCAGGTTCACCAGCGATGGCGTTTGGTGCGTTATATAGAGGTAGGCTCCGCCAGATAGAAATTTCGGGTTGTTGACGCCGAGGGTTTCCTGGATGGTTGTCACTTCTCTGGGAGGGTCGGCGGCGGCTGTCGGCGCAGCGAATCCCATCAGGACTATCGGGAGCACAACAAGGCCGGTAAGAATTGTTTTGCGCATTATCCCCTCCAATAAGACGGCAAGTACTTACATCTCAGGAATTACGGGTAACCGTGCCCCAGCCGATCGGCTGGTAAAGGTCATCGTCCTCAATATCCCACACCCAGATTTCATTATTGACTACCGCGATGCCGAAGATGAAGAAAAAGGCGTCGGTGACAAATTCCTGGTCGATTGAAATGATGAACCCGTCATTAAGAGCTGCCAGCTGCATCTTCAAACCGCGGGAATATAATTCTTCGATAGTTGCCGGAGCGGGCTGCTGGTCGGTTTTGTCCTTGGCTACCCAGTCCTTCAGTTCCTGTAGGCTGGTAAAATCACGGGGTGGAAACACCTTGGAGATTTTCTCGTAGTTTGTTTGAAGAGTTGAGACTTGGCCGCTGAGATTGGTGATCTGGCTGTTTAGGTCGGCAACCTGGGAAGACAGGGCGGCGTTTTGGTCCAGAGCTTCCTGATATTTGGCGTTGGAAGTGCAGCCCGGTAACAGCATTATCAGCGTTGCTATTGGGAGCAGCCAGCGCCAGCGTTTCATCTCATTCTCCCCGGACAAACTGTCCGCAACCGAGATGGGGTACCGGGAAATATATGAAAGCTTAATGCAAATCAGGGAAAATTACAACCGTCTTGTAACCTTGGATCCCTTAGATTTTAGCTTGCGCCAGCCCCTTGTGGAACGGTTTACGGCATCACCCAGCCCGAAAAAATGGCATCCAGGTCCCGCCCGGAGCAGGCTTCAAACCAGGCCTGAAATGATGCGGTAGTCGTGATGCCCCAGATGTTGGCCTGGTAGTAGCCGCGGAAGCACTCATCAAGGACCGCCTGGCCTATCTCGGCAGCCAGGGCGTTCAGGAATAGCGGGCCGCGGCCGTAAACTATCGGCCCGTAGCGGTTGAGGGTATAATCGCCAACCGCCAACCCGATTGGAATCGGCGCTGATCCGGCCCGGTTCCAGAAATTTCGCCACTCGGTCAGGGATCTGTTCCAGCCGGCAGGGCCTTCGGTGTCGAGGAAGAACAGCCCGGTGAAATACTGGCTGACCGCCTCGTCAAGCCACGGCTGATTGATCTGGTCGTTGCCCACGGCGTTATAGAACCACTGGTGCGCCGCTTCATGGGCGACGGTCGTTTTCAGCGTAAGCTCGAGAGGATAAACACTGGCGGCGACACCGAAAATCCCGGGGTACTCAATGCCGATGCCCCCGCCCTGCAGCGGCAGCGGTACGATATCTAGTTCGGTATACGGGTATTCGCCCAGTCTCCGATTGAAGGTTTCAAGGGCTTCAACGGCGGTTTTCAAAGCGGTATCGGCACCGCCCTCCAGCCCCGGCAGGTAGTACGAATTGATCGTTGTTTCGCCGGATGTCGCGCTCATTTTTGCATATTTGTCGCTGCCGGCCAGGAAGAAATCCCTGGCCGGGCCGGCGGCAAAAGTGACTACCTGGTCGGCGCCGTCTACTGAGCGCGCCGTTTCGACTCCGGAGGTCGCCAGAGTCATTGAGGCTGGCGCTTTAACTCTTACCAGATAGAATGACGTGTCCAGAAACGTATGGTCGCCGCCGTCCGGCGCTGGCCCGATATGCCAGCCTGAGTCGTCGTGCACCGGTATGACCGGGTAAAAACAGTCCAGAGTGAGAATGCCGTTGAAATAGCCGAATAACCCGGGACTGCCGGCGAGGCTGCGCGGGATAGCTACGCTGAAGTCTTGTTGGACTGTGACCGCCGCCCCCGGCTGGAGCGGTCTGGCCAGCGGCACCCTGAGCGTCGTGCCCCCGGATATAATCGAGGCTTCAACCGGCCGGCCGTCCACTCTCGCCTCTGAAACTGTGACACTGCCCCCGGCTGAATTGGGGAAAAGTTGGAAATACAGGTCCGAAAGATCGGTGGTTTCCTGATTGGTGTAACGGACTTGCAGGCGGCCGCTTATGGTTTGCAGCGACGGGTCGATGGTCAGGTCCATGTGATAGACCGAGGCTTCCTGAAGGGAGTCGAGGGCCGCTTCCCCGGATTGGACTAGGTTGTCGCGGTAGACCGAAAGGTCGTCCCAGCTGCCGCCAAGGAGGGCGGTCTCCGGTCGGCTGCAGGCTGAAACTCCGGCGAGTGTGATGATTAAACTGGCGGCAGTGAAAAGTCTGGCGAAGGGTATGGGTATTCTCACGGAACAATTGTAACACGGAGAGAGCAGGAAAGTTGAGAATAAACCTGTCGCTTCGGGGGGGCGCTGAGGAATTTCTGCCTTTGGTTTCCTTTGGTGGAGCTGAAGAGACGATATCGAGAACCGAGACCGTCTCCTTCATCACGTTATCCGGTGGGAACGGGATAGTGTACTCCACCGTTATTTTATCATCTTCGACCTTGATGTTCTCAACAAATGACCTGAGTATAGCCTTCCGCTCGATGATGCCCCTGGTGTCCAGGAATTCTCGCAACTGGGCCACATAAGAGAGCACCTTTTGCGGGTCAAGGAGCTTGGCCCGTTGCAATGTATAGTTCTCTTCCATGTCGAGCTTGGTCTGTTTCAATTCATTAATTCGGTCTTGAAGTTCAGCGATCCGCTCGGCCATCCGGCCTGGATCGATTGCCCGTGTCTCGATGAACTCGTAGATCCGGTCCAGACGCTGCCGCCATTCCCCGATTTCCCGGTCGAGTGCTTCCATTTTCTCGGTGTGCTTGTAGCTGGCGTGGCCGAATTCGAGATTCGATTGCTTGATCAATTCCAGAAGATTTTCATCTGACAGGACAAAGTGCTTGACCTTGGCAACTATGAAGCTCTCCACTTTCTCTTTGGGTAAATGCTGGCTGGGGCAGGTTTCTTTACCCTTGCTGTAAGTAGTGCCGCAGACGTAATAATGGAACTGCCCGGACTTCGCCCCGTAGCCGATGTAGGCGGCGCCGCACTTCTGGCACTTGATCATTCCACTCAACAGGTAGGTACTGCCCGTGACCCTGGGGTGGATGACCTTCGGCGCTCTTGAAGCCAACGTCATTTGGACTTTTTCAAAATGGGTCTTCTCGATGATCGCCGGCCAGGCATCATCCTTAATGATGGGCGGCAGATTGTTGTTGCCTTTGTGGAACTTGCCCCAGATGAGCCTGCCGACGTAGGCTTCGTTGGTGAGTATCTTGTGAAGGCGCTGTTTGCCCCATTTGCCACCGCAAGGAGCCGACAACCCTTCGCTGTTGAGGGCCTTGGCGATTTCTTTGAGCCCTTTACCGTTGGATATGTCGTTAAATATCCTTTGAACGATAGGGCTTTGCTCGGGATGGGGCACCAGGGTATTGCGCTCCTTATCACCGTCCCGGACCTTCATCCTGGAATAACCGTATGGCGGGCGGCTGCAGTTATAGAAACCCCTCGATGCATTCTCGCGAAGGCCCCGGGTGATGTCCTGAGCCAGGTTAGAGGAATAAAACTCATCGATGACCTCGATGATGCCTTCCATGAGCCGCCCGGTAGGAGTATCTTCGATAGGTTCGTTGATTGACACCACCTGCACGCCCTGTTTCCTCAGTAGGGACTTGTAGATGATCGAGTCTTCACGGTTCCGGGCGAACCGCGAGAGCTTCCAAACGAGGATCATCTCGAATGGATGCTGCTTGGCCCGAGCCAGGCTGATCATCTCCCGAAAAGCCGGCCGGGCGGTGCTGCGGCCACTCTCTGCCTCATCGACGAATTCCTTCAATATCGAGTATCCGTGCTTCGAGGCGTAGTCCCGAAGGGCTTTCAACTGTGCCGTAATGGACAGGTCGACGTCCTGCCGGTCCGAAGAAACCCGGGCATAAACCACCACTCTTTTTGTATCGTTCAGCATTGAAGCGCCTCCTGAAGTTAAAAACTCTTGAGAAACTTTTCGATTTCAACAGGGCATATACGGTCGAGTTGAGGATCGAGTTTGTCCCGGTCAGAGCGAAGGACCACGGTGAGCACCGCCTTCACCGGCTCATCCGAGATCAAAAGCGGCCTGGCCAGGGCCAGGAGCTCGACGTCTTCATCATGTCCAAGGGCTATCCGGCCCAAATGGGGCCGTCCAGTTTTCAAGGCCAGGTCGACGATTGAGTCTGCTGAGACACCTCGACCTTTTCTAGGAAACAAACCGTTTGCGGAATAAACGTTGGCCTCGGGTTCTTCTTCGTTTGAACAGCCCGTCCAGTAAGCTACCGACCAGCCGCTGGGTTCGCTTGCCGGCTCATAGAGGGCGGTATAAAGAAAGAGTTTCCCCTGAAGGACTTCACCCATCCGAAGCAGCACCTGCGCGCAACTCTTGGAGTAAAAAGAAGCCAGGTCGATGACATCGAGGCCTGTCTCGTAGACTTTCTTCACGAAATCATCCCTGGGCAGAAGCACCGCAGTGGCAAACGAGTTCGCCGCCATGTGCCGGGCGCTGGTCCTCAGCGGTTCATAGCTTGAGTCAGTTTCAGCAAAGAGCGTCTCCATCATCTCTCGGATCTCATGGAGGATGGTGTTTTGAATGCCCGAGACGGTGTCGTCTTTCCTGAAGTAGATGTTTTTCCGGCTGCCGATAACTTCATGGTAGCCCCTGAGATTGTGGGGCATCCGCTCGATTTCTTTCAGGTCGATACCGCAGGCGAAGGCTACGGCGCGCAGGGTCCGCATATTCAGGGGTAAGTTTTTAAGGTAGACGCTCCTGAATTCATCGGCTTTTTGCTCTTCGGTCAAGGCGCGTGGATTGCCGTACTTTCTGGCCAGAAGGTAGCAGAAGCAGCGGAGATCGCTCGAGATTTTCATCCCTTACGCTCCGGGCAGCAGCTTCTTGCCGGTGGCCTTTTCGTACATCTCAACGATGAAACGCTTCACATCGGTAGTGAGCTCACCGGACAGGCGGGTGCCCGACTTGTAACGGGGATCGTTCATGACGTACCGGAAGGCCATTTCCACCTCCAATTCTTCACTGAGATCACCAACCGCTTCCTCCAGGTACCCGGCGGCCTTCATCAGGTCGCGCACAGGCACGTCGTAGACGGGGGCGAGCTTCTTGAGTATTTCGGCGCTGGGTTTGTGCTTGTGTCCTTGTTCGATCTGCGCCAGGTAAGAGCCAGAGACGCCGGACCGGGCCTGGACGTCCCGGAGTGAGAGGTCTTTCTCTTTTCTGAGGCTTCTTAGGTACTGTGCGAAATCTGCCATAGTTCTACCCTCCGCCCGGCAGTATAGCATACAGTGTACAGAATTGCAAACAATATAGAACACAAATAGAAACAATATGGCGACAGTTACCGCTTGACGACTTAGCGGCTGATGTTTATACTACACAGCAAACAAAACGCTTGCTAGGGAGAATACAGTGGTCAAGGTGAGGCTCAAGCGGCAAGAGTTCGACGTAGCCCTGGTCAAGCGGAACCTTTCCCAGCGTCGTCTCGCTATAAAGCTCGGCATGTCACGGGCTTACTTGTCCCAGATCGTCACCGGCAAGCGGCAACCCTCGGCCTTCATGAGGGAGCGCCTGCTCGATTTTTTCAAGGGCTACTCTTTCGACGATCTGTTTGCTATCGAAGAAAACGGGCAGCACACACAATGATGGAATACACGCCGCAAAACGGCCTCAAGATGCTTGCCAGAATGATCGCCGAAGCTTATATGGAAGAGCTGGCTGAAGAAGCCAGGCAGATCAGGATCGCAAAGCAGAAGAAGGAGGCTTGTGATGCCAAACAAGAAGCCCAGCAAGAACAAAGAGTTGGACAAGGTGAGCAAGGACAATCCGGGGACAAAGAGAGAGCCTGGCGAAAGCCCGGAAACAGAGTTGAGGGGCGAGACTGACGAACAAGTCATGGAGAGGGGCCTGAGAGTACTCGCCCGCATGATCGCACGCTTGTATCTAATGGACCTTGCGAAATTAAAGGAAATTGAAACGGAGGGAAAGGGAAATGCCGATCAAGGGAGTCACCGGAGTCATCAGGCTGCCGAGGCTGGGCAAAATCAGGCTGGGCCTAACGAGGGAATCGAGTGAAGGGTTTTCTTACCCGGTTCCAACCGATTACTTCGTCTGCCCGGATGAGGTGAAGAAAGTCTTCGGAGGCCGCCCGACCGAGCTTTCGGTCATGCTGCCGACCGAAGACCCCAACCAGTGGGCCAGCCAGTACCTTAGATGTTATTCGGCTTACCGAGGTCTCATCTGCCGCGGCGACGGCGAAACGGCGGTGGCCAGGGTGAACACAAAGACGGGTCAGATCGCTACACACGAGGATCTTGAGACCGAGCTTAGGGAGATCGCCTGCGCCCCGAAGTCATGCGCCCACTACGAAACCGGACGCTGCAAGCGGGTGATGAATCTCCAGTTCCTCGTCCCCGACTGCCCCGGCATCGGCGTCTATCAGCTCGACACCGGCTCGTTTCATTCCATCGTCAACGTGAACTCCAGCCTGGACCTGATCAGGAGGGCTTGCGGCCGGCTGTCGATGATCCCGCTGTCGCTCAGGCTTATCGAGAAAGAGGTCGATGTCGAGGGTAAGAAGAAGACCGTCCGGGTGCTTTCGCTGACCTCGCCCTCCACCCTGGCCGAGATCCAGAAGTTCGCCCAGATGCCGCCGAGCGAGGTATTGCTCCTGCCGCCGCCCGACAGTGCGGCGCCGGATGACCTTTTCCCTGAAGAGGTTCTCGGTAAGGGCTTCGTGAAGCTCGAGGAGGGTATCACCGAAAAAGACTTGATCACCCTCTGGGACAAGGCCAAGAGTAAGGTCTGGCAGCTCGACATCCGGGAACACCAGCTCAAGGCATGGTTCGAGAAGAACTGTCACATCAGCGTCTACCTGGACGACTTCAACTGGCCGCTGCCGCCGGCGAAGTTTTCTGCCGAAGTCCTGAGCCGTTTCCTAAAGGCTATCGAACGCGATACTTCCTGCTAAAAGAACATGGCCACGAAAGACCTTTGCGCCGACAAGGCCGCAACTCCCGATGCCTTCAGCGAGGTCGTGCCCGAGCTCCTCGAGCGCCACTTGAGGCACCTCCTTGAGGACACCGGGCTCGACCTCGACATTATCCGGGAGCGGAAATACCGCAGCATCGTGTGTAAGGCCGAGCTAGGAAGGCTCGGCTTTGCATCATCCCAGCAGCGGGTGCCCGGGCTCCTGATTCCCCTGTGGGGCGTCGACGGGCAGGCGGCCGGCTACCAATTCCGGTCGGATAAACCTCGCACCAACGCCCAGGGCAAGGTGGTCAAGTACGAGTTGCCGGCAGGATCAGCAAATCGCCTCGATTGCCTGCCCCGGTGTCAAAAAGGTCTCGGCAATCCAAAGATACCTTTATGGATCACCGAAGGCTCGAAGAAAGCCGATGCCCTGGCCACTCACGGCGCCTGCGCCATTTCAGTAACCGGAGTCTGGGGCTTCAAGGGCAAGAACGAATTCGGCGGGGTAACCTTCCTTGCCGATTGGGACCACATCGCGGTCAAAGACCGGAAGGTGTACCTTGCCTTCGACTCGGACATCGCGACCAAGGAGCCGGTGAGAAAGGCCCTATCGCATATCGCCGAGCACCTCCGGCGCAAAGGGGCAAATCTCCAGATCGTCCAGTTGCCGCAGCTCGAAGGTCAAGCGAAGACAGGCATCGATGACTACCTCCTGAAGCACTCGCTTGCCGAAGCCGAAGCCCTGGTGGGCGAATTCCGACTCGAGGAAGAGGATAAGGAGAGGTATGTCGCCGGGTTCATTCTCCGCGACGGCACCGTCGGCGAGATGGTCGTCGACGACGAAGACCGTTATTTCATGGTCGCGTCAAACGGCGCGGTCAAGAAGGCTTACCAGTACGAGACGCCGAAAGCAATCTACCTGCCCACCTCGGACCTTCTGGTCGGCCACGTGGTTCATTTCGCGCCGGGAGCATCGCCTTACGACTCCCAGGCCAGGCTGTTCGCTGAAATCAGGCGCTTCATCCATTACTACCTTGAGCTGCCGGCAGACTTCGAGGAGATCGCCTCGCTATACGTCCTACTTTCCTGGGTCTACGAGTTCGCCCCGTCGATTCCTTACCTCCGGGTGATCGGCGATTGGGGCACCGGAAAAACCCGGTTTCTGCAGGTCGTCGGCAGCATCTGCTTTCGGCCGATGTTTGCTTCTGGCGCCACGACCCCAGCCCCGATTTTCCGAATTCTCGAGCAATTCCGGGGGACTCTCGTGCTAGATGAGGCCGACTTCAAGGACTCAACCGCCTGGGCAGAGATGGTGAAGCTTTTGAACAACGGTTACCGCCCGGGCATGCCTGTGCTACGGGCTGACAAAGAGAACGGTAAGTGGTTTCCCCGCGGCTATCAGGTGTTCGGTCCCAAGATACTTTCGACCAGGTTCCAGTTTAGCGACGAGGCGTTAGAGAGCCGCTGCCTCACTTCCGAGATGATGCCTTTAACCCGGGATGACATTCCGCGGGTGTTGCCGCAGTCATTCGATGCCGAGGTCGGCAGGCTCAGGTCGAAGCTTCTCACCTTCCGCCTCAACAACCTGTGCCGTCTGAAGGGCAAGACCTTCGGCAACGAGCTTCTCGAACCCAACCTTCAGCCGCGCCTCCAGGAGATCCTGATTCCCTTGAAGGCCATGCTTAATGGTGACGGCGCCATGGTCGAGGCGTTGGGCAATTTCGTTCACCGGCTGCAGGAATCTCTTTATGCCCGGCGCCGGGAGTCCGATGCCGGACGGGTGCTCTCGGCGATGATCGAATTGAACACCGAAGGCGCCGAACTAACATCCCGGAGCATCGCCACCAAGGCCAATCGCCTTGATGAAGAAGCTCCGGAACTTACCCCCGAAAGAGTCGGCCACCTCACCAAACGGCTGGGCTTTGCCAAGGACCGTATCGGCAAGAACCGTCAAAGGACTATCCGCTGGGAGACTGAAAGGGCGAAAAGACTGTGCTCGATGTATGGCATCAAAGACGATAGCCCCGTATCCCCTGGAAAACCGTCCGCTCCGTCCGAACCGTCCGCATTAGATACAAATCCGGCGGACGGTTTCGGAGCGGCTTTTTCAAACCGTCCGCCGTCTGAAGCTGAATCCGCTGTTTTGGCGGACGGTTTTACGAAGTCGCCCGCAAACCGTCCGCCAAACCCCAAAGCTAAGCCCAATCGTGAGGCGGACAGTGCGGACGGTTCGGACGGTTTGCGCAGGGGTAAGGCGGCCCTCGGTGATGATGAGGTCCCCGGCCCTTCTTTTGAGAGGACGATATGAAGAAAAGGCGCTCGCTCTATGACTGCAACCACGCCCGGGTGCTGGGAGCGCGGATCTATTGCCGCCGCGGCTACCCGCTGTCTTTCAAGGCCGGCACCGGCAGCCTCGACATCAAGCGGCTCGCCCGCGGCGAACCGCTGGTGCTCGACATCTGCCAGAACTGCCCGGATTGCGACCAACTAGTACCGAAGGTGCCCCAGGAGGAGCGCGGCTGGCTTAAGAAGAAGGAGGCAAAATCATGATCGAGTTCCTGGGAAGGCTGTACGAAAGCCTGTGGCGAAAAATCGGCGGCCGGCCGTGGACCGAGATCATCCGAGACGACCAGAAGAAGTCGCCCCTCGTCTTCATGCTTATCTTTCTCGGCCTGGGCATGCTGCTTCTGCGGTTTGGCGGCAAGTACTGGTGGCAGATCCTCATCGGCTTTTTCCTGGGGATCCTGTGCGGCCATTTCTGGTGGTAGCGCCATGGAAGAACGTTTCAACCGGATCAAACGGATGCAGCAGGACCTGGCGAATGAACTCCAGGTGTTTATGTGCGAGCTCTTTTCAAGCGCCGCCGACCCGGCCGTGGTGATGAGCTTCGCCCGGAGGCTCGGCATGGACGTCTCGGCCGGGAGGCCTTCGCCACCTCAGCCACCGACCCACGACCCGTACCGTGTCCTCGGTTGCGAGCGGTCGATGCCCCAGGAACAGGTTAGGCGCCGCTACCTCGACCTGCTTAGAAAGATTCACCCCGATACCGCCGGCATCAAGGGCACCGAGTACTTGACCCAGCTGGTGACCGAGGCCTTCAGGAAGATTTCCGTTGAGAATAGGTGGTAGGCATGAAAGATGAAAACGTCCTGGAACTTCTTTCCGAGATCTTAAGGTTTGAAGGGTCGGTGGATATGGACAAGGACTACCGCATCGGCTGGGGCTGGCGCCACGTCAAGATCTGGCCGGCGACGCTTGCCAAGCTGTTCAAGGAAGGTTACATCGAAAATGTCTTCCGCTCCAACTCCTTCACCGGCTACCGCTTAAGCGAACTCGGCAAAAGGCTGCTTTCGGCTGAAAAGACTCCTCCCCAGACGCACCAGGGGTCGAAATTAGCGGAGGCCGATTCTCTATTCGCTGATATCATCGGGCATGACGGCGTAAAAGAGCTTCTGAGGGCCTCACTTCTGGCCGAAAAGCCGGTGCATGTCCTTTTGACCGGTCCGCCGGCGCTGGCCAAGACGCTTTTTCTTTGGGACATCGAAAAGGCCGGCGGCGAGAAAGCAATCTGGCTGGTGGGTTCGGCGACATCGAAGGCCGGCTTGTGGGATCTGGTCGCCGAGCGCGAGCCGCGGGTGCTTCTCATCGACGAGATCGACAAGATGAACGCCTCCGACACTGCGGCGCTTCTGACCATGATGGAAGGTGGCAGGCTGGTCCGGGCTAAAAGAGGCCGCGAGCTCAACATCAACAATCCCCTTTGGGTGGTCGCTGCGTCGAACCGGTGCGAGAAGCTGTCGTCGGAACTTAGGTCTCGCTTTGCCGTCCGAAACCTCAACCCGTACGGCCGGGCGGAGTACCTCACCGTCGTGAAGGGCGTGCTGGTCCGCTCCGAAGGCCTTAGCCCGGAGCTTGCCTCGGAGGTCGCCAACCGTCTCGATGGGCTGACACAAAACGTACGGGATGCTATCCGGGTGGCCAGGCTCGCCCCGCAGCTCGGCGTCGACAAGGCGGTTAAATTACTTTTGGGAGGATTAGAGGGTGAAGACTGAAAAAGAAATCAGGCAGAAGCTGGAATATTACCGGGGAATCCTTGCCATCATCGAGGCAAAGAGAACAAGGACCCGCTCCGAGGGTTACTTTAAAGGCGCCCGGCCGTTTCCGGAGGATGCCCTGCACCTGCTCACTGCCGGGGCGAATGTCGATGAAGTCATCACCGATTCTCCGCCTGCCGAACAGGAGTTTATCCGCCAGTGGTTTGGTTCGCTGTCGGCCAGCGCCTTGCAGCTCATCACCGCCCTGGCCGGAATTCTGGGCTGGGTGCTCGATGAGGCCGAAGTGGTGGAGGGGGTGACCCCCCACCAGGCAAAATAGCTTCAAATCAGGGAGTTTTATAGTGGTTGAAAACCAACCATTTAGCTTTGTCAGGCGCAACCGGTTTACAGCCGATTTACGATTAAAACGGAAACCAGCGGCTAACCGCTTTAGCTTTGGCGGTTGAAAAAGAGGTTATATGGATGACCAGTTTGTCGAAAAAGTGAAGGAACTTGCGGGCGGTAATATGTCGCAACGCAAGATCGCCGAAAAACTGAATGTGCCCCGAAACCAGGTACAGAAGGTCTTAGCGGCATCGAAAGCCCCGGCCGACGGCGCTCCCCAAGTGTCCGAGGGGCAGTTGCGAAAGATCATTCGCGAGGAGCTAAAAAGCGCCAGGGAATCGGACAAGGCGGATGAAAAGGAGAAAGCGAACGGGCAGTTCCCCCTAGTGCGCAAGATGGGTGGCGGCATGGAGGTCATCGCCCCGGAGGCGGTCTTGCGCCAGTACATGGGCGGCACCCCCGAAGAAGAGACCGAGCTTCGGGCGATTATGAAGTTCCGGGCGGCGATGCTCATGGTCATGGATCTTGTGAACATTCAGAAGGGTTCCGCTGAAGCCGATGCCAAGCGGATGATCCCCATTCTCAGTCTGATGAAGGAAACGAGGGAGGAGCAAGACGCCGCGGCCGCCAGGGCTAAAGCCTCGAGCGAAGAAATCGCCGACCGAGCAGCCCACGAGACGGCGGCTCACCTCCTGGGTGCCATCTCCCAGAATAACACCCAGGTCAGCGGCTCGCTCGATCAGATTCGTCAGATTCTTTCCGGCAAGAACGACGATCCATTCAGCCGCTTGATGAATATGATGCAGTCGATGCAGAGTTTGTCCCAGATGTTCGGTATGCCGATGCCGGGCATGATGCCAGGTGCTCCACCGCCTGGCTCACCTGGTATCCAACCGCCGCCAAATCCGCAACCTATCGAGAGATACAAGATAAACGAAACGGAGGAAAAAGATGTTTGATTTCATGCAGTTGGCCAGCTCACCCCAATCCCAGGAGATGATGTTCCGGATGATGAGCCGACAGATGGGTCAGGCGCCGCCAGAGGTCAGGGATGCAGTAGCCCGGGTGGAAGTGGTCATTAAAAAGGGCGAACGGGGCTTCGAACTTCGTATGAGCCATAGCGACAATGCTAAAGTTGAAGAGATGACCAAGCAGTCGGTTGAGAGTTGGGTTGATTTGCTGAGCCGTGGATTTCAGGCTGTTGGATATAAGGTGAAGATCTATGAATAGCTGGCTGTCGCCGTTATATTCACTGCTGTTTCTGGCGCTTTGGCGCGTGTCATACGAAGCCGCCAACAATACCCAAAAAACTCATCATGCAGAAGATGTCTCTACCCGAGAAAATCGGCAGTCAGAAGCTCCGCTCACTTCTCAAAGGGAGTGGGCGGAGAAGGCTGTGCTCAAATATAAGGAGTGCCAACCGAGAAAGTGGGAGAGTTGGAGCAAGTCAATGTTTGAAGACAAATAAGTTGGGATTAAGATTCACCGTTGGACATCATGGGGGAAATCAATCCGATCACAAGAGAGATAACCAATAGAGGTGGTCCAAAATCCGTGCCAATAGACAAGCCCGCCACGAATGCAAGCCCGACGGCTATTAACCCCATTACGCCTCCGACTGCATAGGTCAACCATAATGAAACTGCCGTCATAACCAGAGGTATTAACCAGAACCACAATGAAATTCCAGAGTCGGGAGCGATGGCTTCCGCTACACTTGCGAAAGCCTTAATTAGCTCTGTTTCTGGATTAATCCCGACGTGAATCCACAGACCACTGAGAAAGCCGAATCCAATCACGATTTCGCTTAAAAAGGTCGGAACAATCTTTTGCATAAGATCCCCAGCCCGCTAGTTGGTTCGGCTCATTAGACCATAATAATTTCCCTTGCCTAAAACATCAAGGTCGATCGGTTCCTTAGCTAGCGCACAAGGCTTTATGCTAAGATTCATGGACTCACAATGAAGCAATTAATGACTAGTCGGCCAGTGTTAAAAACTGCCTTTACCTTGGTAGCGAGCTTGGCTACATTTATTTTTTTAAGTACAGCATTGATCATAATATGTGGGGCTATCTATCTTGAGGTTTTCCTTCCACGTCAGATCGCAAATCCAGCATTATTAGCTACCACCGGTGGCGTAATCCTTGTTCTATCCGGGTATCTTACTCGTAGCATTTTCCTTAGAAAGTCGCGTAATAGTGCCGCTGACGAATCCAAACACTCTAAACACACAAGGATGGCTTTACTATTTTTGGCGTTATCGACATTACTAACTTTCTCGATATGGATATACAGGGATTACATTAAACCTGATCGGTTGCTCGGTAAAGCTGAGATGCAATTTGAAATAGTATTGAAAGGCGAAATTTCCACAGAGAGCGTTAAATCTACATTAGTCGTCCTACAAAAGGAAATTGACCGATTTAGAAAAAAATACAACCCGTCTAACACGTATGAGCATATCACTGTTTACTTATACCCGGACATAAACAGCCTTCAGTCAGATACCGGGCAAATGGACGCTCACGGCGTGTTCAGGGTGTCGGATGATGGATCACCTATGATCTTCCTCGTAGCCGAAATAGCGAAAGATCCAATGAAATCGAGTATAACGACTCCAACTCCCAGCCATGAAGTGTCCCACCTTGTTATCTATGAGATGCTCGGATCCAATGGCATTAGGATGCTCCCGCGCGGGATTTACGAAGGGATAGCGGTTCAAGACAGCCTAGGAGGTACCCAACGGTTTTTGGAACGTATCTTCCTCAGACTCGAGCTGATGATGTCTTCCGTTAACATTGCTGACATCAAGAACTTCCTAATTTATGGCGAATTGTCAGATACAATGCCTATCTCCCAACTCTATAGCGCATCCTATGAATTTGTTGACTATCTAAAAGGTCGTTACGGTGCTCACATATTCGAAGAGATATTCCAATCTATAATTGACGGGAATCATTTTTTTATTGGCTTCTACAGGAGCACTGGGGTGGACTTCGGCGAAATTTACGATGAATGGGTGACCCATTATTTTCTTGAACAGCAGTTGGTCGAATAACGCTTGCTATATACATCACCTATCAAGTTAAGGCCCCTTGACGCTTTGAAGCGAAGCTAAAATACCCTCAACCTATTGACAGGCCGGATAAGGCCTGTATAATCTGAAACCGTAAGCCTCGTGAGCTTGCCGACTGAAGTTGGCTCACGAGGCTTTTTGCTTTAAGCGGCAGCTCACAGGCTTCATTAAGGGGTCAGCACTCTGGATCGGTTAGGTTCAGGCTGACCCCTTTGCCTTTCCGACCAGGGTGCACCCCAATAATTGTCCCGGCCGCGAACGGACCGAGACTAACAAGGAGGTGCCCGCATGGGTAAGTACGCCAGCTGGAACGACCTGGAAAAGAATGTCCCCGTCGCCTATCAGGAGAAAGCCACCCCTGAAGCCTTCCGCACCGGCATGAACGGTATCGCGCCGTCCGGCCTGAAGGTCAAGGAAGGCCGGGTAAGCCATTATCGCGACGGCGTCGACGGCAAGGGTCCGGTCATGGTTAGCGGCTACAAGCGCGCCATGTTCGAGTAGCGCCACCTTCGCCTGATGCTCTCCCCTCGAGGCTAGTCTTCTATTCCTCACCGTCGTCGCGGCGGCGGTGAGGAATGTAGCCCGGGGGGGACGGCGTCAGGCCAGCGCATAAAGATCAACCGAAAGCAGTTAGGAGAAAGCGATGTACAGGACACAGCAAATCAGCGGGCCGTTCGCACCGGGCCAGGCCGGTCCGATGCAGGTGGCCGGACCTTCGGCCTACTATCCGAGCCAGACCACCGATCCCTTTTCAGGGATGTTCTCCGCCATGATGCCCATGATCATGATGGTGATGATGATGGCTATCATCATGCCCATGATGAAGGGCGTCACATCCAAGGACTGAACCAAAACGAAGTTGACTACAGGAGGTAGCTAAGAAATGTATCCCGCGCAGCAGTTCAACACCCAGCAGATCCGCCCTCAGCAGTACCAGTACGGCACGGTGGGCGGTTACTACCCAATGCAGACCACCGACATGACCAGCATGTTCTCGGCCATGATGCCCATGATCATGATGGTGATGATGATGGCCATCCTGATGCCGATGATGAAGGGCATCACATCCAAGTCCTAGGCGGTTCTCGCCGAACGAAGGAGACTAGCAAATGACGAAAGAGAATATCCCGCAACAATACCCGGGTTATCCCGGGACGCGGCCTCCCAAGGGCTGGGTGCCCCCGCTGGGGCAGTCGCTCGCCCTGCTCGGCGTGTACGACAACGAGTCTGGCAACTGGATGGGTCTGCCGCTCCAGGTCTTCCGGGAAGCCCTGCTTAGCGCCGAAGCCATCCATACCGAGGACCGGATCGATGAGCGCGACAAGGTCGAGGTGACCGTACCCGACGCTTCGGCACAGGACACGGTCAAGACCGTTGAGCTAGAGGTACCGGCCGGCGAGGTCTGGTTCCTTAACCGCCTCAACCTCATTACCGAGGCCGAGGTCTCCGGCAACGTCCGCGTCTCGAAGTTCCCGAAAACCGATACCATCGATAAGAAATACCTGGGCACCGACCAGGCGGCAGGTGGTAACACCAACTACGATCTGGCCGCGGCCGGGCAGCTCGGCGCCGATCTCCGGCTCATCGGCGGCGACAAACTCACGGTGATGGCCACGGTGACCGCCGCCGGCGGCACCACCGCAGCCCGCAAGGTGACCCTTAATCCGTACGGCCGCAAGGCCAGGCGGCTAGTCTAAGCGTAGGGAGGCTTCCCATGCCCTCTGCGATGGTGCCGCCAGGCTACCGGGCGATACCTCTGGGAATTGCCGGCAGCATTGAAGGACTGGGCGCCTTCGCCCCGCTCGAAGAGAGCTCAGACGAAGGCGCTCTTTTCTTAGCCCGGCTCGATTTCGAGGATTTCCCCTCGGCCGAGACTTTGGCACAGATGGAACAGGCCTTTACCGTTGCCGGTGTCGAGCACTGGCCCGGCTACAACTATATCGTCCATGCCGATTCGAGTAAACCTGCTGTCTATCTGGCCTGGCAGAAGGGTATGGCCTGGCTGCCGGTCATCGCCGGCATCATCGGCTTCATCGCTCTGCCGCCACTGGTCGGCACCGTAATCTGGTGGCTGATCCCGGAGGACGTGAAAAACCTCATCTCAAGCCTCATCAACATGGGCATGATGCTTCTGGTCATGTTCATCCTGATGCAGGTGATGAAGCCGCTCACGGCGCCTAAAAAGCCTAAGAAACTTCCCGAGGCTAAGGCATGAACGGCTACCCCGTCGAATACAATTCATACCAGCCGATGTTCTGGCAGGCGGCGTTTTCGGCCGTCATCGGCGTCGCCATGATGATCGCCCTGGGAGCCTGGGCTCTGTCCACCGTGAGAAAAGCCCTCAAGGGCGAGGACGTGGAGTTCCCGCTATGAGCCAGGCGTCATCGGTTATGGGTGGAACGCTGGGTGACGTCTTCTGGGACCTGCCGCCGTGGCTTTATTACAGCCCGGGCTACGATCTCGGCGTTTCCGTCTACGTGGCCAATCCCACGGATGCTGAGCAGGAATATGCGTTGCTAGCCCGCCTTTCTCGGGATGCGACCCAGATCAGCGAAGAAGCCCTGCCGGTCTTTGGTTACACCTGGTTCACGGTCGAGCCGGGGGACGTCGCCAGGCTTAAAGGCGCTTTGCGTTTTTCCGAAACCAACGCAGTACTTACGCTGCTCCTACACGAGAAAGACAGCGGCGAGGTCATCGACTCGGTGGCCACCATGCTAGTAGCGCCTAACAGTTCGGTGCTGCCGCCCGCCTGGCCGGGAGCACCGGCAAACACCGGCATCAATGGTTTCGATTGGACCTCGCTCCTCGGCTTCATGCTGCCGGTCATGATGCTAGGCATGGTTACATCGGCGATGAAGCCCAGAAAGGACGAAATCAAACGGCTTGAGCCGGGAAAAGAGCCGGTGAAACAGTTGCCGCTGGGGAGGGGAAGCTGATGCCTGGCGAGTTCTATGTCGAGGGCAACAAAACAAAGGTCTCTCTGAAGGCCATCGAAGCGGCCGTCGCCAGCTTAGAGGCGAAACTGGAGGTGGTGAGGAGCCAGACCGACAAGCTTGCAGGCGAAGTGCCTCACGTAGGGTTCACGATCGCCGACTGGCAAGTCGCTGAAAGCAACCTGATCATCGTCGGTGCGCCCGGCGCGAAATACAAGCTGCACGACGTTTCGCTCGGCATCCAGAACCTCACGGGAACCCAAATAACGGTCCGGCTGTTCAAGAAGATAAACGGCATTGAACGCAAAGTCTACGAGCAGTCTTTCGATGCCGCTGCCGATGGGCCAGGCCTGCCAGTGGTGAACGGTGCCTGGGCGATTCACGACATTTTAAGAGTGACCCTTCAAAGCAACGACCCGACCGACAACGGCAAGGCAATCGATTATGACTTCATGCTGGAGGCGATGTAGGTGAGTTTTCTACTGAGGGCTAAATCGGGAGCAGCGAGGCTTTCCGAAATCGAGATCGATACCGACAAGGACTGGGGCGCGCGTTCCATCCGAAACCTCGGCGGAATCGGATCCTCAATGCAGCCAGGCGACATCATCTACCGGGGCGAAAGCGTCTTCGAGCGGCTGCCCCTTGTGTATGGTAATGGCTACAACGTCCTTAAAGCCCTGAACCATGGCGCAGGACGGCCGGGCTGGCTCGACATCCAGGAACTCATCATCTACATGACCGGCGCCGTGAATCGTGTCGCCTCCTTGCCGCTTCTGGTGATGCAGCGGCCGCCCCTGGAAATCCATACAAACGAGGATCATTCAGGCGGCGCTCACATCTCGGCAGCAGCCCGCACAATTTCGGCGCCGGGCATTTCCATCGTAACGGGCGTTGGACTCGACGTAAGTAATGATGAATTCGAGGCGCTCACCGTACCTGTCCCGATGATCGGTGTGGCCGCGCAACTCGTCTAGGAAGGAGACTTAAGTGACAGAAGAGATCTACACCGAAGACCCAAAGCTAGAAAAGCTGTACAGGCGTTTTGAGAACCTGGGCACCCGACTCAAGATGCCGGTATTCAGGGCATACCTCGCCATGGAGGTCCGGGACGAGGGAGGAAACATCATCCATGCCCACCGGCAGCGGAGTCACTCCTGGAACCGGAACGCCTACAACTTCCTCTTTTCTCAGGTGGCTGCCTACGGCCTCACCGGGACCAACCTGTTCGAAGCCGGGGCGATATCGCTCAAATGGACGAACGGCAACGTCTTTCCCAACGGCTCCGGCTGGGGCTTGAACCAGGCGGCCGGCTGGGATGAAGCCGTCAACTTAAATCAGCGGTCAACCAGCACCGGGTTTCTGGCCACGGCCGGGTCTACAGATAAAGGCATCGTCATCGGCACCAACAATTTCCCTGAATCGTTCGACGGCTATGTCTTGGGAGCAGCGATCGGGAATGGCTCGGGTGCCGGCCAGATGGACTATGCCCAGTCGGACCTCCACTCCATTACCTACGACGCCCCCACCAAAACGCTGACCGATACCCTCATCAGGTACATCAATAATAACTCCGGCGCTCCGATCGGCGTCAATGAGGTCGGGCTGTACGGCTTGGTCAAGTTTAATTCGGCCGGCACCGGCTCAATCATGTTCTCCCGCGATCTTCTGGCATCCACGGTGAATGTGCCCAACACCGGCCAACTCAAGGTGACCTATACCATCCAGTTGACTTATCCGGCATAAGGAGAAGACATGCGCTACGCTCTTGTATCCAAGGGACTTTCAATCGACCAGATCGAAGAAGACGCGAGAAAAGCCGGCGCCCGGAACATCCGAAAAGCCCAAGTCATCGGCCAAGTCTTCTGCGAGCTGGATCAAGCCCAGGCCGAGAAACTGGCCGCGGTCCCGGGGCTGGTGCTTAAGCCTCTCAAGGAATACGGCACCAGTCAGATGGCCGCCGAGGCGCCGCCGGCCGAGAGTATCTCGGACGTATTCTATCTCCTGCGGAGCTATTTTGCTCCACCGATCACCGGCACCGGCCTTACCGTGGCTGTATTGGACAGTGGCGTCCGAAAGACCCACCGGTCGCTGCAAGGCAAGGTGGTCTATGAGGCCAACTTCACCGAGTCGCCGACCGCAGCCGATGTCTTCGGACACGGCACCCAGGTGGCCTTCACCGTCGCTGGTGGAATGCACGCCCTGGGTGAAAACGCCGGTGTCTCGCCCGGCGCCGTCATCATGAACATCAAGGTTATCGGCGACGAAGGTATCGCCTCGGACGAAGCCATTGTTCTGGGCATCGACCGGGTGTGCGATCTGGCCGAGCAGGCAAGAACCTCCGGGCTTTTACCGACCGATGACATATATCCCAACGTCGTCAACCTCTCGCTCGGTGGCGAGGATGACGGAGATCCCGACAATCCGGTCCGGGTGGCCTGCCGCATGGCAAGCGTCGAATACGGACTCGATGTCATCGCCGCGGCGGGCAATACCGGCCCGAAGATGACCACGGTGATGCTGCCGGCCTGCGAGCCGGAGGTCATCGCCGTAGGCGCGGTGGAGACGTTCGGCGAGCTTCTTGTCTGGGAAAGATCCTCGCGAGGGCCGACCGTCCAGGGCGAGACCAAGCCGGATTTCGTCATCTGGGGCACAAACCTCGAAATGGCTTCCGATAAAAACGACGACGACTTCCTGGTGAAGTCGGGAACTAGCTTTGCCGCGCCGATGCTTGCCGGGCTCACCGGCCTCCTCTGGGAAAGCGGCCGCAGGGCTTACGGCGAAGGATGGCAGTACCGTTGGACGGCAGCCCGGGAAGTGGCGCCGTATTTTTCGACCAAGCCGCAGGATGCGCCACTTGGCAAGGACAACGCCTACGGCTTCGGACTGCCGGCCATGGGAGCCATGCTCGGCCAGGTGATGAACAGCGCTTCACCCAACGCCCAGACAACGGAGATGGTTCAAATGATGACGGCCGTGATGATGATGGCCGGGATTGTGGGAGCGATATAGATGAACAAGGGAATGATTGCGGCTATCGTCATCGAGCTCGTAGGCATCGGCGCCACCGGCGTCGGTATCGGCATCGAGCTGGCAAGCTCCGTCGATTTCGGCCTGGTGGTCACCACCAGCGGCAGCTGCCTCATCGCCATGGGCGGCGTCATCTGGGGCAAGTTCATCTGCATTAACCGAAAGAAGGACTGACAGCCATGGAGAGACTGTTTATTGCATTGGCAGCCCTTTTCGGAGGTATTGTCGCCGCGGCCCTTGGCTGGCTTGAAAGCAAAGAGGCTTTCGATCTGCGAAAGTTCGGCGGCTCTATCGTCCGGTCGCTGATCGCCGGGGTGGCGCTGGCTCTTGGCTCAAGCCTCGCTGGTCAGGTCGACGTCGCCGCGCTCTTTTATGCTTTCCTGGGCGGCGCCGGGGTCGACGTCATCGGCAACAGGCTCTCCGGCAACTTCGGCAACGGCAGTTTCCCTCTGGCACAGAAAGCTCCGGAGGATTCCGAGGAGAGCTAAATGGCGCAGTACGCCGATATCGTCTCCATCGATGCCCCGTTTGAAGCCGCCTCCGGCAGCCGGGTGGATCTCACCATCAGGGTGAAGAACACCTATTCAGCACCCATCGCCATCAGAGTGGCGGCGACGCTGGAATATGGCGCTCCGCCCTACCCGGGCGCCGTTATCCCGGTTGACTGGGCCAACGTCGATGCAGGGGTTACCTGGCCGTATTCCGGCTATTTCTACATGCCCGGCCAGAAGGTAACTGTTCGCGCTAAAAGCTTCTGGTACGGCGCCGACGGAGTGTGGTATGCCGATGACGAAATGACGAAGGCGGTGAATCTCGCTTCGGTCGGTTCGCCGAACATTTCAGACTTTCGCATCGCCGATTTCACAAAGGTTTAGGAGGAACATATGGCTCTCAAGAAACTGGAACTCGAACTGAAACCCTTTACCGCTCAGGGAGAAGGCGCTCCTACCCTCGCCGAAGACCCGACATTGCCCGGCTGGTATGTCGATCCGGTGACAGGGCAGCGCGTCTTTTTCGATCCGGTTGCCGGCAAATTCTTCACCGCCGCGGGCGGCGTCTACATCCCCCTCGGTTACATGAATCCGGCGCCCAAGCAGGTAGCCGTCGCCCCCGGTGACCGGCTCATGGTTTCGATCTCGTTCAAGTACACCGGACCGGCAATCTCCGGCGTCACCGGCTACTATTGTATCGGGACGAACGGCATGTTCGGTTTCGACGAAAAGCTGGTGCAGCAGACGACCTTCAGCATCCCGCAGGTGACGACCCCGCCGTCGTATCCCAACGTCACCAACTCCTACATCTTCACTATCCCGTCTAATGTCGACACAAACTGGGACGACATCTACGTGAAGATATTCGGCGGCACGCCCTCCATCGGCGGCCAGGCGACAACCAATTACCTCTTCGGCTACGAAAACGCTCTTTTAGTCGCCGGCATCCAGCCGACGATTTCGGAGTTCAAGATCTCGGACTTCGCCAAGGTGTAGGAGAGGGTCGTGGTACTCGATATCGCCTTTGCGCCGATGGCGCTAGCGCCAACCACATTCAATGCCGGGGACACCGTCCGGGTGACGGTGTCCTTCAGGTACGTTGTCGGTGTGACCAAGACGGTGAAACTCCTGGCTGGCCCTTATTCGACAAACCTCTTCGGCAAGCACCTGGTGAACGCCTGTGTCGGCCAGGCTGACCTGACCCTTCCGGCCAGCTCGACACCGGCAGAAGGCACCGGCTCGGTCGATTTCCTGCTGGTGCCCAAATCGAGCGGCGGCATCGACGACGGCACCTTCGGCCTTCGCGTTTGGATCGAAGACACGAACGCCGTAGCCGAACAGGATGCCGTTATCATAGTTTCCGGCAACTCTTCGGGCGGCGACATGCTCTCAGGGATGATGCCGATGCTCATGATGCTTCTCATGATGGGCATGATCATGCCGATGACCCAGCAGATGGGCGAGGAGTCGGGATAGTGGGCAAGGCGTACCTGGAGATCGAAGAGGTGGCGAAGCTCGAAAGCGCGGCGGAATACCTTCGGGACCGGCTGCTCGTCCGGCTGCTCTTTCACCTCGGCTGCCGGGTGTCCGAAGCCCTCGCTCTTCGGGTCAGAGACATCGACCTCAGACGTGGCACAGTTACCATCGAGCACCTGAAATCGCGGATCCAGTTGTCATGCCCAGGCTGCAGTGCGCGTCTGGGCAAAGGACACAGATTTTGCCCGGTATGCGGACAGGGAGTAGAGAAGGCGGTCGCCCTGGAGAAAGAACATCACCGGTACCGGACGCTACCGGTGGACGAAACAACCCTGAAACTGCTTAAGGAATTCATCGGCCGCGGCGGCGCCGTCGAGAGGAACGGCGAAAAGCATCTTTTTGACCTGCGGCGCAACCGCGCCTGGCAGATCGTGAAAGTGTGCGCCGAGCGCGCACATCTTCCCCGGTTGGTGAATGCCGAAAGCGGGAAGACCCACAACGTCAGCCCTCACCGGCTGCGCGATGCTTTCGCCGTCCATGCGGTTAAGGCGGACGACTCCGGCGACGGGCTCCGGCTGCTACAGGAGCATCTTGGCCACCGGAGTATCGTCACCACCATGAAATACCGCAAGGTTTCCGGCGAAGAACAGAAAGAATGGTATCGGAAACTCTGGCAAGGAGGACAAGCAAATGGGCAGATATGCCAATCATGAAGAGTTCGGGGTGAACGCTCCCGTAAACTACCGCGAAGACACGACAAGCGAGGTCTATCTCGAAGGCATGTCGGCGATCGCCCCGCCCGGCATGAGGCCGAAGAGAAGCCGCGGCGAGAAGTTCGAGGAGAAGACTGACTTCAAGACCTCTGCCCGGTGGCACCGTAACTTCGATCAGGCCATGTTCGGCGGATCGGATATTGGAGATACCGACTTCGAGAGCCGGCAGATGGGTCTTGAGAGCAAGCGAAACGGTATAAAGCGGATCCCCGGGAGGCGTTGATGGCTGGCCAAGTTAAAATAACCATCAAAGGCAGAGAGTGGATCGCCGCGGTGGCGGCCACTCCCTGGGAATTGACCAAAGGACTGGGCGGATTGCCCGGACTAGCGGCTGGGACCGGAATGCTCTTTGACCTGGGGTATTCTCGGATTGTTGAAGTGACGACGGTGCCAATGCTTTTCCCTTTGGACATCGCCTTTCTCTCCGAGGACTTCACCATAAAAAAGATCTATCGTGACGTCTCGCCTGGGTACCAGGTCAGTGCGACTTCGCCAGCCCGTTACTTCATCGAGGTGAATGCCGGCGAGCTGGCAGGAATCGAGGTGGGCGACGAGGCTTCAGTGAGCTGGCTTCCGCTTCAGGAATCGTCGCCGGCAGCGCCGGATTGGCCAAGCACGATTGCTTTGCTTGGCGGGTCCCTGGCGGCCGGGATATTTCTGATTAGCTTGTCCCGCCACTTGACCGATTCAGCTATCGGCTCATCTGCTTCTGACCTGCAGTCCGCGACCGGGAGCCAGCCGACCAAATGCGAGATCGTCACCCCTCGAAGCTACGACCTGACGAGCTGGGTCGGCGCTCCAGTGCCGGATTACAGCTTTTCCATCGAGCCCGAGGCTAAAGAGCGCCGCATTGATGAGGTCCTGAAAAAGCTCAAGGACGGCGTCGATACAATCCATTCCAGCAGCCACTTCCGGAACTTCCTGCTAACCATGTCGAAGTTCCACGACTATTCTATCGGCAACCTCATCCTCATCGCCTCCCAGAATCCAAATGCTACCCGGGTGGCCGGCTTCAACACCTGGAAGGACCTCGGCCGCTTTGTTAGGAAAGGCGAAAAGGGCATTGCCATTCTCGCTCCGTGCCTGCCGCCGAAGTCGTCTTTGAAAGCCGAACCGGTTGACCAACCCGAAGGCAAGAAAAACGACGAGGAAGAGGAGAAACAGGAATTTCTGAGGCCGATCTACTTCAAGGTGGTCTATGTCTTCGACCTCAGTCAAACCGAAGGCAAGCCGCTGCCCGAATTCGAGGTTCCAGTACTCACCGGAGAAGCCAACGAAGAACTTTTCGGCGACATTACGCATCTCGTCAGGAGTGAAGGTGTGCACGTCGGGTTTGACTCGAAGCCGTACCAGGACCCGGCCATCAAGGGCTATTTCTCCGGCAAGGAAATCTGGGTCAGGCCCGAGGAATCGCGGGCTCAGCAACTGAAGACGCTTATCCACGAGGTGGCCCACTACTATTCAGAAGGGGTTTTCTACATCCCCCGGCGTGATGCCGAGACCATCGCCGAGAGCGTCGCCTTTGCCGTCGGCGCGCACTTTGGGTTCGATACTGGAACCAGGTCCTTCCCCTACGTCGCCTTCTGGGCGCAGGACAAGAAGGTCCTTGAGCGAAATCTGGCCTCGATCCGCCAGGTGACCACCCGAATCATCGAAGGCCTCGAATCTCTGGCGAAAAAGCCGGCAGGGGTGGCTTAGATCACCTCGATGGAAATGGAACTGAGACCGAGCAGGGGTGGCTTCCTCCGGCCGTTTGGCTGTGGCAGGTTTATCCGGGAGTATCTCCTGGGGAACGGGCCGGAAGGTTCGCCGCGGATCGATCCAGAGAAGGGCGCGCCGCAGGCCGATATCAATTATGAATACAAAGAGGCGCTGGCCAGGGCGACCGCCAGGGAGCGGGCGGAGCGGATCATCAGTAAGCAGGTGGTCCGCGGCGTCGATATTACGGAAGAGTACGCCGAGGAGATCTACCAGAAGCAGCTGAGGAAGGTGTCACGGAAGTTTACTCACATGCGATACCACTCTTTCCTGATGTATTTCGGGGTGCTGAAGAGGTTGGGGTGGGTAGAAGCGACAGAACGATCTGAGCCTTCAGCCATCCAAGACAATTACCCGCCGGCACCTGAACGGACCTACTACAGGCTGACCGAAGGGGGCATTAGCGCCGGGGATAATCTTTGGGCTAATCCACTCTTTACCCTGTACCCAGAAATTGGCCCTAGCCATGTGAGCAGAAATAAATAGCTGCCAAACCTGCACACGCTGTGGGGAAGGGACCTTAACGCTATATATTTACCTCAGTTTGCTAGCAGAGCGAGAGGCTCCACGGATTATTATGGTCACGACACCGATAACTCCTTCTGGGGAAGGATCAATGCCCATTTCCGTCTCTCCTTTACGGATCATAACATCGTCGATTAAATTTGGGGTGGCCGTAGTTCGATCTGACGTATCGAGAATGCACAGTATACCGACGCTTCGTTCTTGGCTAATAGTATATTGTGTAACCTGAGGTAAACTCGTACCAGCGAAATGTTCAAGTTTTTCATAGCCCCTGAAGACCTTTAACTCAACAGGAATACCCAAAGCCAGTACGTCCAAGAATCCTCTTCCCGACTTGATCTCACGAAATACATCGTTACGCCCAATCTTAATGCATAAGTATCTCGTTAAATCCCTCTGGAATTCTTTCTCATCAATTTCGGCATTCGTAAAGCTGGGGTCCTTGAGTTGATAGCCCGCATAATTAATTAGACAGGTAATGATTTCCCTCTCCTCAGGGTAAGGTGATGTCTTAAAATCTGAAACGATGCTATCTAGATTCTTGAAAACCTTATCGACAGCTGAGGCTTCTGCTTTCCCATGAGCTAATAGCCTGGCTTCATCGCGTATCTTGAATTTCAAATGTGATTGTCCGAAAACTGTACAGGATTCATTGGAACCATCCGGCTTCACCAAAAACACTTGAATCCTGGTATCAATGGGTTCACTCAATTCCGATTGAGCATTATTAAATTTTAGATGTCCCTTTATTTCATAAGTATTTTCCCCATCAATGAGAGGAACCGATTGTCTAGGGAAAATATATTCTTGTTCAGGAAGTACCGATAATGGAGCTAACCGTAGTTCTTGTTTACAGGTGTTTACGCGAGAGAGTTCAATAACAATTTTAATGTCATGAATACGACCCGCTACTATTGTAACAATTTTTGGGATTTCTTGGCCGTCGATTAATACTTTTGCGAATGCGACATTTGCATGGCTATGCAAATGTTTTTCTTCACTCGAGATTTCTAAATTATTTCGTTTAATAGGTGAATGCCAATGTTCAGGTATTGGCAAATCGTATTGAGGTATAGGCATGGGATCCAAAATCAACTCTTGTAGGAGCCCGGTCATACCATTAGTTGCGGAAAGGGAATCAACTTTTATTAGATGATCTTTAATCCGGGTCTTAAGTAGCTCACTATCGTTGGTTTGAAGCCCCTTCAACGCTTCCGACAAGTGACCCTTTATCGCCTCTCGTTTTACAACTTGTTCCGAATCACCATTCAATACGCATTGGTACCATTCAGACAAAAATTTCGCTGCAATGGCCAATTCTTCATGAAAGTCCAGGACTCTTTGATCATTTGCTTCGAGTTTCAATTCCTTTATTTGTTGAACCACTTTTTCCAAAGCCTGCCCAGCCTCTGCTGGATCATCGCTCAGATTCAACCATAATAGTCTTATCTGTAGCCAGGTTATATAGAAATATGGGCGTACCTTCTCTTTAGGGATGGATTGTTCCAATCCAAAAGGTAGATTTCTTTTTGGGTTGGCACGAGACCCCAGTTCCTCAAGGGCTTTTTCCATTGATTCCTTTGCTTTGCTGAGGTGAGAATCCTTTAGGGCCGTTTCAGCATCGAGAAGTAACGCTAACGCTGTATGTGTTGAACGGTCCCAGGCATAGCGCTCTTCTTCGGGCAACAATGTAACATAGCTTCTTAACAACTGTGCAGCTTCTTCGAAAATTCCGACATATATCAATAGAGAGGCGAAATGAATAAGATTATATGGTTCCTTCTGACCATGAGCGACCGTCATTAGTTTGGTAATCTCAGATCTGATTACTTCTGGAGAAACGCTATATAGTTTTTCAAATTCAGAATCGCTTTTCCCACTATGATAATTTGCGCGACTTGATGTAATTTCTAAGTCATAACGAGAGTAATGATCTAATAGTGACAAAAGGTATATGGATTGGTATTCTTTATGTTGAGAGGCCAGTCTTCGCAACGAGCGAAGCCCGTCTTTGGCAGAGTAGAAGTAAGGATTATTTGCCAAATCAGCAGCTACCTGTGCAGCGTAGGGCAAGAACTGGGTATGACTATTGGCGACATTTACCAAGGCCACCGAAGCTTTTTCGATCAAGTGACCTTGAGACTGGTCCTGTTTATACACGAAGTAAATACCCACAAGAGCATTTACTACTTTCCCGGCCGTTTGGAAATCTTTGACTTGGATCCATTCGAAAGCCTCCGTCGCCACCCGAACAGGGTATAGGTACTCATCGCTCAACAAGGCAGCTAACACTAGGACAACATTTTCGGGCAGGTAAGTTCCATCCCTCATAGCAATTTCTGAAAAAGCCTCAGCAGCAGCTCCGCGAACCATGTAAGACTCGTTATCAACAAGGTGCGGAAAAATAATAGGTATTATCTTTGAGGAAAGTTCAGGGTGCCGATGACCAAAATCGCCAAGAAGTAAAATGAGTTCCCTTTTGAAGGAAGCTGCAATTTTGCTGCTTGTTCGCGAAATCAAACTCTCGATTTCAGAAAGGGTCCTTTCGGCATCCGTGTTTCCGACGTTTTCTATGATTTCTCGTAAATTCCGTGCAGTACCACTTAGGGCGGAAATGTTGGATTGATATTCAATAAACGAAATTTCGTCCCTTTCCTCTTCTCGGACGAGTTTGTGTCTTTTATCTTCAAGATCGCATACGATAGCAAGAACACCAAAAAGCCCCGTGATGTGTGCGTAAATAACATCGGGACGGTCTTTAGAAATGATTGATAACATTTCTGACACTTTGAACTTGGTTTGTTCTGCAAGCCGGTCATTTGCCAGAAGGTTTAGAAGGGGCTCAATCCAGACTTCGGCAAAAGCCAGAGCTTCATCACGTATAAATACATGAAGTAAGGCTTCTTGAAGTTCTTCGCTAGCCTTGATTATAGCTGCAAGGATCTCCTTTGAAATGACAAGAGGTTCACTCACCATGATCTTCGCGCACGTTTGGCATATTGAGGCGTCTACGTACAGATCTTCGTCTTCTCGTTCCCATGATAACGCGCCAAACAGCGGTTCCAAATACCGTTCAAATGAGAAATCAGGCAATGATTGATGTAAAACCTGAACCGCTGCGCAAGCTGTAGCAACAAGGTGTGGTTGATCAGATCCAAGAAGGCTTATCACGGTGCCTTCAACCAGACTCTGGTCTTGACTTATAAATACCTTTAGAGCCTCTTCAACACCATCGCGATGCTTTTTTCTTCCTCGTATGCGAGGGCTTGGGAAAGGATCAACCGGCGAAGAAAGCCAGGAAACTGCACTACTTACCAATGTTGGAGTTAATTTGATCTGCCCTTGTTTGAGGCCTTCTGCGATCAACATACAGGCCGAATCAACATTCCTACCCTCATCGAGAGCGATATTTGCCCCTTTGATAGCAATTGAGACGATGTTCTGATTGTACTGTCCAGCTAAACGTAGAATCTCCAGTACGCCACCTCCCACCTGCTGGTCGAGGACCGCGCCAATAAGAACCGCGGCTAATTTTTCCGATATTATTTGGGGTTTATGCTTTGTACCCTGAAGGAGCTTGTCCACCGCTTCGCATTTGTGTTCCTCGATGATGAGTAGCCCGGCTAATTCACGTGCCGTTGCGTCGCTCTCGATATCCGACTCAAGTACGGCCTTTGGATTAATCGGGATCAATCCTTTCAGTAGTTGGTTAGCATTTCCTACTTCGTTTTTCCTCTTTGCGCGCTCTTGAATTTTCGAGATAACACCCTCTCCGTAATTGTCAGAACTCACGAGGACGTGATGTGGACAATCAACGCAGTTACCTTCAATGAAGATAGATGCCGTGTCCTTGATCGTCATCCCTGAATAACCATGATGGAAACGGCAACCAATACGTTTTGCCCCAATCGGGAGATCGACCATTTGACCAACAAGACTAACGTTTTCTTGATATATTACCAGGTGCTTACACCAGTTCTTTACACGTTGTTGGGGCACATCCTCGAGTTCCAACCGGATAATCTCGTCAATTTGTTTCTGCAAATTCTTACGAACCATTGTGGCGTCATTATAACACTGACCCAAGGGGGGTGATAAACGTGCTAGTTCTTCGGAGTGTTCAAAGTGACTTTTTGTTTGACAATGAAGCTGGAAAAACGCGCAAACGTACCTTAAAAACCGAATAGAAAAACCTTGACCTGAACGCTTGCCCGAAAGGGGGAAAGCGTGAGTTCAAGCGTAGCAGTAACAGGAGAACACAGCCGGCCTGGGGGCTTCTGTAGCCGGTGTCACCGGGTTTGGGTGCTAAAAGAAAGGCAAGGCGTTTGCCGATGGTGCGGAAAGGTCGCCACCTGTCAGACCACTTCAACAAGCGCCTTGCGTGGCTTCAAGTCTAGTCGAAGCTCAAGCTCAAAGCAAGCCGACACCAACGGGAACGGCTATGACAATCTTTCCGGCAACTGGTTTACCTTCTATACCATCGCCTCGAAGTTCAGCCACAAAGCCAAGCCGGATGAACGGGATGACCTTCTCCACGACATCATCATCACCCTCGCCGATGTCGAAAGGAATAACGGACATCATCAGTTTACCGAAGCGGCTATGTATCGTATCGCCAGCCGCGCCCAAGCTCTCTACTGGCGGAAGCGATACCGGATGGACAACGGCCTGACCTGCGGGGATTGTAGCAAGGCACAACGGCGGAAGTGTAAAGAGAACTGGCTGTTTGCGGCCTGTCCCAAAGCGGTAAAGCTCGAAAGCCTGAATAAACCGGTCATAGACGAGGAAGGCAACACCACCGAACTCGGCGATCTGATTGCCGACGACAGGGCTTTGGACCTCGATGCCTGGCTGGATGCCAATACATTCTTGCTACAATGCCCCGACAGGCTAATCGCCATCGCCGAAAAGCGGCGGGACGGGTTAGCCCTCGACAATGCCGAAATGATTTACCTTTGCCGCTTTCGGAAACGGGAACAAAAAAGCCTGTTTTCCGGTGAAAGGTTTTCGCCCGTTTTCGCAACTAATACAGTGGGAGCTTCGGCTATGCCAGCGGTTTGCGGGTAGCCGATAGCTTACTACTAGGCGAAGCCGATGGAGTTGCCCACCTATCGGATAGCAAGAGGGGGTCGGACAATCGAACAACTGAATATCGAGGGCAAGCGTTCAGGTCAGGGCTTTTTAGCGCACAAGGCGGTACTGGTAAGCGCCTTATCAAGAGCACTCGCCGAAAGGGCGATGCTTCTTGACCTCACCATCGGGCGGAAAGGCTTTCTCACCTACCTTAAGTCTTTAGGCGGGTCTAACATCGTGAAAATAGTCCCGTCTAACGGCGATGCCAGCGTATCGCGGGTCGCCGGAAAATGCCTCAAGGTGGTCTGCGGAGCCAACACCAGCTACCTCGAACACATGGCCTGGGTCGGCGAAAAGACACCCCTTACCCTGTGCGACATCAGGGTCAGCCCCTCAAACTCGGTTAGCCCCAACCTCGGCGCGACGGAGCTTTCGGACGCCCTGTCAAGGGTACTGCCGTTCACCTCGGATGAGACGACACGCCCCATTCTCCAGTGCGTTCTCTTTCGAGTGAAAGACGGCAAGCTAACCCTTGTCAGTGCTGACGGCTACCGCCTCGCCGTCCTAACACTTCCATTCGACGGGTATGAGGGACAGGTGCTCGTTAGCCGCGATGACCTCAAGGGCGTCACCGGAGCTTTGAAACGGGCGCGGCGGGTAAGACTGTCGCTGGACAAGAACGGCGACAAAGACCCGATGAGCCTAGTGCTCGACACGGAGCTAATCCGTTACACGTGGCGAGGATGCGGCGGGAACTTCCCGGACTACGAGAAACTCATACCCGCCGAAACAAACACCCGCGCCAGCTTCGACACCAACGAAGCGATGAAGGCGGTTAGCTCATTAAAGGTCGTCGCCAACGTCAAGGCTTGGGCCGTTGACCTCGCCATCGGGGACGGCAAGGTAATCGTTAGTTCCACCGATGACAAGGGGACGGCGGAGATACCCGCCGACACCACCGGCGAGCCTATCAAGATTAGGCTTGACGGCGGATACCTCGCCGAAGCGTTAAGGGCTTGCGGCGGCATGGTTGAGCTAAGGGTCAAGGACGCAAGGTCGCCGATGCTTTTTGCCGCGCCGGATTATGAGCTGGTGGTCATGCCGATGCTTCTGCCGGAAGCCAAGAAGCCGGCGGACACGGCCAAGACCGCCGAGCCGGACAAGGGCGAAGCACCGACACCCGCCGAACCTGCCGAGCCGAAGGTCGAGACAGCCGAGGCAGTCGCGCCGGAGCCGACAGCCGAGCCAGTACCCGCCGAGGAAGTCGCCCAAGCCGTAGCCGAGGCCGAGGCTATCACGAAGGCCGAGAAACCGAAGGCCAAGAAGCACAATAAGGCGAAAGAACCAGTAGCCGTAGCCTGAAAAAACCTGAACTTGAACGCTTGAACTCGCAAAACAGCCGCACATGAAGGGGTGTCAAAACCCCTTTTTGTGCTTTCTTTTTGTAAAGGGGATATTCCTGCCCCACGCGGCGGGAGTATCCCCTTTCGTTTTGGCTGAAAACGGGCAAGTCCAGAAGCCAGAGGAAGACCGATGGCGAAAGAAAAAACGCCGGAACCAGGCGAATACGCCCGCCGCGGTTTCAGGCTAGAGAGGAGAAGACAGGTATGAACGGATTACTAGTGATCAATCCCGTCGTTCCTTTAGGCCAAGTAGTGGCCACCCGGGGGGTTTATACGCTAGCCAGTGAGAAGCCAGACTTTGCCGAGTTCATGCGCCGTTCCTTGAACCGACATGCCCAGGGCGATTGAGGCAATCTCGATGAGGCGGATAGGCAGGAGAATGAGTTGAGCCTGAAACAAGGCTTCAGAATACTCTCCGCCTATGAGGCCGAAGGCTTGCCCAAAATCTGGATAATCACCGAGGCCGATCGGTCAGCAACGACGATACTGTTCCCTGAGGAATACTGACCTTTCACGACCCTGTTTGCCGGCTCAGGGTTTATCAATAGCTGGTGAATATGACGGGCTGATATGCCCGGATGGGGGGTGTAACTTTGCCAATTAAATGGAGTGCCCTTAAAGTCAGCGAGGCGATGGACATGGTAGAAGAATTCGTCGACCAGGCTACCGAACCGCTGGAACAGGCCAGGCTTGTTGCGATCGCGGCGAGAGGTATTGCTGACATACCGCAATATGTTGATGAGCGCTTAGCCCATCTTACTGCCAGCATCGGACGCATCGACCATATAAAAAGCTCGATAAAGACAGTACGCGAGTCATTGCCCAACGGCGCCGTGGCAGTAGAGCAGCAACGGATCGAAAGTGGCAACCAGCTCGTCTTGGTGGACTGATCAACCCACGATTCCGATTCAAAGGAGAACCCATACAAAATACTTGAAAGCGAGGGGATAATGCCGGGTCAACTTGATCTATTCCAAGGCATCAAACTTACGGAGCCGGAAACGAAAACGACGGTGAGGCTCGGCCAAAGGGCCGCCCAAGTGGCGTTGCGACAGAAGCAACAGATAGCAGCAATACGTCTCATGGAAATACTCCATGAACTCGAAGGGAAAGACATTTTCATCGGCTCTTACAGCGCTGGTGGCGGCCACTTCTGGCTTGCCAACTTGAAGCTCTCCAGGCTAAGAGTCGAATCGTTCAGGACTGAGCGTGATGAATCCGTCCCGCCATCGGTGGTTGTCTTATGGGGAGCTAGAGACGCCTGCATCAGGATATTCGTAGATTGTCTTTCGGGTGTCCGTGAACAAGAGTATCAGGAATACCACCACTATCTCTTGGACTTCTGGAATGGTTTCGGTGAAAGCCCAATCAACAACTACCGGTCGCACTATGCTTGTTTGGCCGTAACCAAGTTCAAGGATCAATAGATCGGATCATGAAAGTCGGTTGAAAAAGGGGGAACCCGAGAAGATTTTCCGGGTTCCCCCTTTATTTTGTCCATCTAGCTGCGTATTTCGGAGCAAATCGCCCACACTATCGGAGGAAAACCGACCGTCAGTCTATGTCAATTTTCAGCGAAAGCCGCACCCAAGTATATTTTAAGCAAATTGGCTAGTTCCATGATCGATTCAATTTCAATAGCAGGTCGTTAATATTTGCCTTAACCAACTCGAATCGCTTTTTTAGGCCCTCCATCGTTAGATCCTGGAGTTTAACCCAAGTTGGGTCGGAGGGGCTTGGCGCTATTTCAGATAAATCAATGAGGCGCATTAGTGGGGTAATAGGATAGTTGAAACGTTTGAGGTTTCTCACGGCTTCTTTGGTGAACCCTGCTAGGTTTGGACCTTGGATGACAGAACCGGGAAATCTGGACAAGGCTATATCAACATAGGTTGCCTCAAGCAGTAGCTGCTTTCCCTTTTCGACCAAAGCTGACCGGGCTTCTTCCATCTGTGCTTCATTATGCTGTTGGACTGTCTTTTTGAACTCTTCAATTCTGCTGGAGAAATCTGAATCAACCTGAGTCAGTTGATCGGGCGACAGCGAAACCTTGGGTTTTTCCAGGCAGGTGACAAGGTCCGAAAGCGTTAAGATCGGCCTTGGAACGCCTTCATTGCATGAATAATAAACGCAGAGGGCCGGATTCTCCGAGCTTTTCCTGACCATCCAACTTGGAAAGTCTTGTGATCTAAGAGTGTCAACTGCTTCGAGTAACCCATGGAACAAGGGCTCGCCATAGCTTATCAATTTCAATGAGTTGGGATTTCGATCGAAAAGTTCCGGGTTGAAAGTTGAAGGAACCGACACTCCTTCATCCCAAACCCGATACGTTCCAATGCGAGAGGCGTCGGAGCTAATGAGTCCCTTGGGTTCCAATGCCTGTAAAAGACTGCATTCGATTTCAGCCTGGGTAACCGGAGGCATAGACTTGGGGGCCTGAATGACGTCTTCGGGAAGATATTTATCCAAACTGAGGCTATTCACCTGCCGCTCATCAATATCGCGCTTGATGGCCTCTATCTCGGAAGTCAAAAGCAATTGTCTGGCTCCGCCTGTCTCCATGGCTGCCGTTTGGATGACTCTCGCGACTCGAGCGAGAATTGGCTGAAGATCACCTACTACGGTCTCAAACCAATTGATGCGCCCTTCGAGGGCCCTATAAATCTGCGCTTCCACTGTATTTTCATAGAAGTAATTATGTATCCAGACCTCGTCATATTTCTGCCCGATGCGGTCAATGCGGCCGATACGTTGTTCAACTCTCATCGGGTTCCACGGCATATCGTAGTTGATCATCATACCGCAAGACTGCAGGTTCAGACCCTCCGATAAGGCGTCGGTGCCAACCAGGATTTTGATCTTTTCCGCCAAGAAGTCTTTTTTGATCGTATCTTTCGTCGTGCCCTTCCAGGCGGTGCCGTCCCACACTTCCCCGCCGCGCCCAGAATAACAAGCCACGGCTTGCCCGTAGACCGCACGAAGGTGCTCTCGGAGATAGTCCATGGTATCGGTATACAAAGTAAAGATAATGATCGTCTCTCGTTTCCGAAAAAGGTCGTCCAGTTGGCGCAATAACTGCTCAACTTTGGAGTCAGCTGCCAATGGATGAATCTGCCCCATGAAATCTTCGATATATGCTATCTCGTCGTGGTAGATCGAGCGCTCTGGTGTTGCTAACTCCTCCAGGACATCGCTGTCCAGGTCGTCGTCTTCCACATCTTCGTCTGTGAGGCCGCCGTTAGGCAAAGCCTCAGGTTCTCCCCGCAGGAATTTTAGACGCCGAGTGAGGCTTTGACTCATTGCATAAAAGCTTGATGTTAACCTTCTACGGTAGACGGTCATGATAAAGCCCAGGCCTTTGCGCTCAGCCTCGTACCTTTTGTAGAAGTGCGAAATGTATTCCTCGATCTTAAGGTAAAGCAGCATTTCTTCATCGCGCATCTTGATCCAATTCAGGTGCGGACGGCGGGTGGGGACCTTCTTGCCTCCCAACAGGCCTCGCTTTTGGTACTCCCGGAGGAGAGCCCGCGTATTGCGCATAATAAACCGGGCAAGCGGGGTGTGGCGGCGCACGAATTCTGAAAGAACGGCTTTGCCGACTGGATTCAGTTGAGAGATTTCGGCAACCGCTTTTGAAGAATAGGGCAAATTCTTAATTGTCTCCCAGGTTACCAAGCCGATTCGCCTCAGTGCTACTGAGTCAAAGGCCGGATCTATTGCTCCGCCATGGTCTAAATAATCCCGAACCATCTTGAGCAGAAACGGCCAGTCAGCCTCAGAGCCCTGCCTTATCTCATCGAAAAAGCGTGTAAAATTTGCATCCGAGGCGCCCCAGCGTCCCCCAAGCCCGAGCACCGCAAGGAGGTCCCAGACTTCCCGGGGATCCACCTGCATCGGAGTGGCAGTGAGCAGGATAAGGCCGCGGGTTCTTCTGGCCAACCCAGCCTCGTCCGGCTTCTCCTGCGGTCCCATCAACAGCGAAAGCAGTCGGTTGCGCCGGTATTGTCCTGACAAGAAATCCTTACGCCGAGCGTGGTGGGCCTCATCTACAAGGATTAGATCCCAAGGCTCGGCTTGGAAGAGCTCCGACATGCGGTCCCGCCGTTTGGCCAGCTGGCTGGAGGTAATGGTCACTGGGAACGCATTCCAGGGATTGGCGCTCTCCGCAGGTAATTCCCTTCTGAAATAGTCTCTAAAAACCGAGCCGTCATAGAGCGGTACGTTGAGTAGGAATTTCTCATAAAGCTCTTCTTGCCATTGGCGGCAGACGCTTTTTGGCGCCAGGATCAGGCAGCGACGGGCTCGCCCTGAGAGCGAGAGTTCTTTTAGGGCGCCACCACCCTCCAGCGTCTTTCCAAGCCCGACCTCATCACAGAGCATATATCTCGCCGGGAAAGTACCGACCAGCCTATCGACCACCTTTGATTGGTGCGGCCAGAGGTTTACTGTAGTGGCGACGCGACCGAGTAAATGCCCATTGGGAAATAGCGGTGCATCCCTGAGGAACTGGAATAGTATCCTCTCTCTGGTGCTTTTAGGAAGCGACGGACCCTCTTCTGGCTTTCCAGGTTCACCGGTTTTTTCGAGCGGGTCTTTCGAGGGGGCTTCTCGCGGACTGTAGGTCAACAGGCGCGCTCTAACTGCTTCGGGAATAGCCAAACTGATCCAGCCGTCTTCCTGGTTGTTCCACAGGCGCTCGAAGTACCGTGTGTGAGTGGTGATGTAAGGTTGTAAACCCGGTTTCCAGGAGCAATACACCGAAAACAGCTCGTAGTTGTGGCGCCAGGCTTGCTCGCTTTCGTTGATACTCCCAACGAAGACGACCTGGTTACCCTGGCTGTCGGTAAAGATCCCGGTCTTGGGGTGATAGTAGTCATGTGATGCCGAAGCCGGCAGCGGATGTCCGTCCTTTCCCCGGGGTAGCACGACCCGGACTTCAAGGGTGCCCTGATCTATCATCCATGCCAATGCAGCAAGCCTTTCACAGGTGATGGCGTCTGCCATGACATCAATACTCGAATTCATGCGTTCGGCCACCACCGCCGCCAGTTCAGTGCCGCCGTGAAGAGCGGCCACATCGTCTTCAGATAGCTGAGCCCCTACCAAAAGCCTCATCTGACCGCCGGTGGCGATGAGATGGGCTACGCCGACCGCCGCTACCGCAAGTGCTGACGAGGAGAAAAACCCAGCTGTGCGGTCGTACTTTATTGACCGCGAAAGAGCCGGCACATAAAACTCATCTACCCGGTTATCGCGGGGTCCGTAAGCCACCTGAAAATCGTAGTCGGATAATTGCTGAGGCATGCCTTTTCTATTCCTCTAGCTCTTCTTCCTCTTCTTCAGCGGTTTCGTCTTCGACAAATCCTGTAAGAGTGCCCTGGGTCGCTACAACTTTGGGTTCTTCCTCGATAGGCACCGATAGATCGTCGAAGAAGCTCAACCTTAGATCATCCAAAGTTTTGGATTCGGGGCGGACGAATCCATTGTCCTTATTCTTGGTCCGCGGTATGGCATTGATCATCGCCTGTAACACCGCCTTGAAAGTCTGGTCCTGCATGAGTCCTGTCCGCTTCAAAAAAGCCTGGCATGCCAGGCCCCCGTCTTCCTGATAAATGAGCATAGCGGTGTGGGCGGCATCCAGCCACGAGCCGAAAGAATTCAACTCCTCGTCAACGACACCCTTCTTTCTCCGGGCAAGCGGTTGCTGGATAATTACATTTTTGCCTTTCTTGGTGGCGATCCTCTTTTCGGCAATGACTTCGCGTTCAATATCAAGCCCGAGAACGATGGCAAGCTTGCGGGCCTCGTCTGCCGGGAACTCCTCAGCATTGAAGGCATCCCAGGCCATGAGATACCAATCGGTTGCCTGATCGAATTGAACCGTGCGCCCAAGCAGTAGCTCTTGTTTGCGTAAAGCGACGACTTCCTCCCTTGCCAGGTCAAGGGCTACCTCTGGCCTGATGACCATCGGCTCACCTTTGCTATCTGTTTCTGATGAGAGAACCGGCCAATTTTGCGAAAGAACGGAAAGAACCGGCCCAAAGGTGCTGATATACAAATCCACACCGGAGATACCCAGCGCATGAAATTCATGAGCCTTATTTCTCGCTGTTTGGCGAATGGCGCCTTTAATATCATCCCACCAGGTCGGTTCCGCCCTTTCAAGGCGCTTCCGGCAAACTAGAAGGATTGTACTGGAGGCGGAATTCTTTTTTACCTGGTGCAGGCTGTGCTCACTCTCCGTATGTACTGGCCATGAGGTCTGAATGGAAAAACCGGCGCTGATCAGAGAAACTGCCAGATTGTTCCAGGCTTCAACCTCCTTGTGGGTGAACATTACCGTCAACACCCCGTCCGGATGCAGGATGCGGTGCATTTCTCTAAAACAGCTAGCCATTTTACGCTCGTAATCCGTATCAGCGAGAGCCTTCTTATTCCGTGCGCCTTCAAAACGTGCCTGGTTGGCTACTGCTTCATCGTCCTTGTTGGTAAGGTCATCTCTGAACCAATTTGGAAAGAGTTCTCCTACAGTACGCTTCTGCCACACGTAGAAAAAATCTGAGCATTCAGCGTACATGACATTCGCTGAGTACGGAGGATCAACACATACCGCATTGACCGAACCGGTTTCGATATTATTTAAGTCGTTTGCATTGCCCTTTGTCACACTTAAAGACCCTCGAAGGTCACGTTTGTGAAACAATGTCTTCGTTTCGACTAATCGGGAAATTCCTTCGAATGCGTCTATGATTTGGCCGACAACCCAAGGATATAGATTATCAGCTGCGTCAAATTCACCGTGACTCCACTTAAAGGCGAAATCATGTCGTTCAAAAGAATTGACCATGACTCCTCTACCGCTGTGGAAACGCGATCTTCTTGAGTTGTAATCGGCTGATTTGTCGATCGCCAAAGCTAGATAGGTCCTTATAGCTTTGGCTTTTTCCTGACCACATTCGTGCTCAATCTCAATGCCCAGATTTTTGAGTTCTTCGACCGCGACGATCATGGATAACAGTTGACGGGGAGAAAAGCACTCAAACCACCGGACTATACCATAGTTTATCGAACGATCTGCGGGTCCAGCATACCGTTCTTCCATTGGTACTAGATTTGCTTTTTTCCATTCTGGCATTCGCATCAACAGTTCTTTTTCTGCTTCATCTACTGCCATCAGGTCCTCGTTGATCGGTGCTCGAAATTTCAGCCCGCCTTCGGTCTTCGTCCCAACGGCATAAAGCTGCTGTCCCATACGGCCAGCCTGAGCTTCAGCCTTGATGTAGTCTCCATCTATCGGATCTCCGGTCCATGGGCTACGGCCGATACCTTGCTTGACGGTTCCCTTATCGGGGCTTAGGGCAATAGCGGCCTTTCCTTCTTCTATTCTAAACTGGCACACTTCCCGGTCTGGATCAGCCACTAGTCTGGCAGCAACAGGATTTGAACCTTTCTGGAGCCACCAATTTGGAGATAGGGGTACCGGTTTACCGGTTACCGGGCAAGATACCGTTCTAGCCCAAATATAAGCATGTATTGACTCATTGGGTTGCTTTGGGAAATATTTCGCTAGTTTTTCATTTACACGCTGGCAAAAAATATTGCCCCATTTCTTGATATCTTCGGATAGTTGTGCTCCGAAACGAGATGGATATTCGAGCGTAGCCCTGAGAATTACCGAGGCAACCGGATTTAGTTCGTTCGCATAAGTCTCGAAGCCAAATCTTAATGATTCGAATGGGATCGACCCGCCCCCTGCCATCGGATCTATCACAGATAATGAATTCTTGCCCCAGGTATGTCCTAGCAGTTCTTTGACAATTGCTGCATCTTCCGGGGATGGATTACGAGTAAAAGCTCGCTTGTATCCATACGGATCAGCTTGAAGCTTGACTCCTTTGTCTTTAGCCCAATCGATTAGCTTCCTGGCGGACACCGGATCGCCGAAGATACCGATTAACTGCAGAAACCACTCATGGTAGCTCTTCTCGGTTGGGAATTTCTCAAGTAGATGTTTTGGCCAATCACTGTTCCATTGAGGAAGCAAACTGCCGAGAACGGCGGCTCGGCTGATCATCAAAGGGCGCCTGGCCCACCAGACATGAAGAAAATAGAGCGGAGGCAGGGCTGATGACGCTCCGCGCTCTCTCATGCACTCAGCACCGATCTTATCAATCGGCAACCATTGTTCTGCTAAGACTTTCGGTCTATTCTCAGGCATTGATCTTTATTCCTCTGCCATCAGGATACGGGCTGCGCGGCAAGCACGCCCGCGCCCGGCTCCCCTGGAGCATTTTGCAAACCAATAGTAAGCTTCCTCTGTCTCCATCTGCCGTATGGAACAAGAAACGCTCTCTATGCGGGACGGCTTCTTTAAGGGTTTAATAGCTAGGAACAGTAACCCTAAGCGGACGCCCTGCTCCTCGTCCAATTCGAAGGGTTCTTCGCGGCTGGCGCGGAGATCATTAGCACGGTATCCATTCTTTTTGATGGTGTCCAGCACCTGATCCAGCACGGCTTTGAGTGGCATCCCCTGCACCGACACTACCAGAGGCATCCCGCTATCGCCTTTGTCACCGGCTAGTTTGCGCTGGCGTAGTTCGAGCGCATATTCGGCATCGGACAGAGGCAACACTTTTAACTCGAATGATTTCCCGTCTTTCACCCGGTCTCCTTATTCATCTTTTCGGCGCTGACAACAATTTTCCCAAAACCCAGCGTCGAAAAGATGTCGCGGATAACCTCAAGTTGGGGATTATCAAGGTCCAGTCCGCTATCAAATTCGATTTCTAACCGGGTGCGGGCATGCACTTTGTCGGCCAGCTTGCCAAAGGCGTCGGTCAATGTCTTAACCTGCTTGTATTTTTCCCAGGAACCCTTGAAGCTCAACGAGAAGGTTTCCGCTCCAAACTCGCAGTTCATCACCTGTTCGATCTTGAAGTTGCCCTTGCCGATTTGAGGAATAGCCAGGCCGATCAACCTGGAGTCATTGGCCGCATCGGGCCCTGTGCCTTCCACCTTGATGCCAAGCCTGTACAGGCGCTGGACCTTTTGATCCCGCGCCTGGTCAAGAACGGCCTGGAAAGCCTGGCCCGGCGCGCCTTCGAACGTTATAACCTTGGTTTCTTTTTCGGGTTCGCGAACCTCTCCCGCGCAGATGCATGCGTCGACAGGGCAGGCGCAAATAGGGCAAATGGGTTTTTGTTCCCCTTTTACAGGCAGACCAATTGCCTTAGCTCCTTCCGGGGTGTAAAGAATCGCACTTTCATCGAAAACTATGGAGGGCACCGGTGATGGCAGCCCGTAAACCTCTTGCTCACCCGGAGCCTGATAAACCCAGACGCCTGTCTTTTTGCAGCCATCTCTAATAGAAGCCTTGAGTTGGTTGATATCAATCAAAATCTTTAACCCCAACCGCTGGCCGAAAGCCCGACGAATCTCCTCGGTCGATACATACTCTTTGCCAGCAGGCCACGCTTTGGACTTGAGATATGCGGCGTTCAGGGGTTTATCATCCGCCGTAAGCGCCTTGTCCAGCTGGCGGAGAACACGCAGCAACACTTGAGATTGGTCCTGATCGACGTTGCCCTGGTCCTGGGCCGGCAGTGTTTCTTTAGCTAGGCGTCCATTTTTGTCAAGGGCATCGGCGCTGGGATAGTACATGTAGCGATAGGCTCGAGTGATGGCGATGCGGTATTGGAGCTCCGTCTCCTCCAACATGCCCTTCAGTTTTTTCCGCTGCTCTTCGGCAAATTCCCTCATACGGTCGGCGTCGTTGACGATCCTTGCGATGGCGAAGTGGCGCCGGGCGACCTCAATCATACGCTCAATCTGATCGGTGTCCGCAACCAAGAAAAGTACATTGTTGCGGAAAACCCTGAAGCCTTCTTGAGTACCTGCGTGTTCAGCAATTTTGATCACGAGCTCCGGCGGCGCCGACTCCAGGGCGGTAGTCTTGGCGGCATCGTAATGGATGACAACGAGTTTGGGGATACCGGAATCATCGTCAACTTCGGCAGCTTCGCTGGGAAAGTAAATTGGCTGGAAGATACCCTTCCGCCAGACATTCTTGATGCGATGATTGAGTTCCTCTTTTGGCTTGAGGCGCCCTGCATTTTCTGCCTCGTCGGCGATGAGTTTATTGAGCGAAGGTTCGGTCTTGAAGCGGTATCGCCGGCCGTCGTAGTCCAAAAACCAGGCCGAATCGAGAAGGCTCTCTATAGCCTTTTGGAGATTCCCAGGATCATCCCCGGGCTCTAGTACTGCCAGCAGAGCCCCTTGGTGGTCCACGCCGGAGGCGACTCCCTGCACGATACTATGTAAAAACACAGTTGTACCGAAGCGCCGTGCGTAATCTGGCCTTCCAGCGTCAATGAAAGGTCGGTCGACCAAAGCGGCATGGGCTAAACTGCCTTTTTCCAAAGAGACTATATCAGCCTCGGCAACCTGGCGGTACTGGGGGCGCTTGAGCCGTGAGGTGAGCTCATTCAGAACATCATCGTCGCTCAAATCTATGTGATGTGGATGAATCAGCCACGCGTCAACCGGCCTATTCTGCCAGAGCTTGCGGACAACCAGCGCTAAGAGGCGCAGGGCGCCGCGGGTTCTTTGAAAATCAGGGATGGTTGAGGTCTTCCGGTTTAACGTCACAATGAGCTCAGGGGAAAACGGGTAGTTCTTCTGGATTTCCTCGCTGTATTCGGCACGCCCCGAGCTTTCGGGCAGTTCAACGCGCCTATCAAGCTGCTCCCGAATATAATCGCTATAGGCTCGCGCGGTGACAGCGCCCTCTGAACTATCAACGTTTTGGAATAGGCGGTGGGTGACGATAGGGGCTATCTCCGTCTCCGAAGTGGGGGTGATAATTCGCTCCTGTCGTGCGGTCACCTTGCCCGCCTCGGCCATTACCGCTTGTACCCTTTCTGTTTCCGCACCGAAGGCATCTTTGACATCTGCAAGGGTGATGACAACGACAACACGCTGCATCTTGGCTGCAAAGGATAGGAGGGTGAGGAGGAATGCGGAAGATTGCTCGGCGAGATTGGATTCACCTACTGGCACACCTTCGGCCTTGCGTAGGAAGGCGGCAAACTCGTCAAGCAAAATCAACGCTGGCCGGTCGCCCACCAGTTTCTCAAAAACTTGGACCCCTGGTGCTACCTTAGTCTCGTCAGATTTCTGCATCAGACGATATCCTGCGAGTCCGCCAAGCTGGTAGGCAATTTCGCCCCAAACGGTGTAGGTGACGCAATCCCCATGATCCAGCCCGTTGGTAGGATCCAGATCGGACCCGACGATACCGGCGATTAGGTCGATCGGCTCGGCAGGTACGATACTAGTGTCGACGAAACGGGACACCATATCAGCACCTGCGTTGCCAACTCTTGCCGTATGATAAAGCGCGATCAGGTTGTGGGTTTTACCACCGCCAAAACTTGTCTCGAGTCGGATTATCGGTGCGCTGGCTGTCTTTGTCCCAGCTAATCTCCCAAGGGCCTCGCGCAGCAGTTGTCTAAGGCCTTCGGTTGGATAAGTGTACTCGAAAAACACCCCAGGTTCGCGATAGATCGGATCAGCTTTCGCATCAATAACATCGCGGAGATGCGCCGCAAACCTCTCCTCTTTAAGCTCACCTTTAAGTACGTCTTCTCTGGGCTTACAGTTCTCGAATACTGTTTTCATTGGATTCTCCTAAAACGAGAAGATTGATCCTAATGTCGATTCCATCCAACCGTAAAATCTGCCCGCGACAGAGGCATTTCTCATATACGGTACAGATGACAACGGATTGCTGCTCAAGTGTAGCTTCGTCTGCCTAGGATTTCAACCGTACAGCCTATGCGGCAAGGCCTTCACAGATTGATCTGCGATTTCTTGTACTTTATCCTTTATGGTGCTATTATGTTCCCAAAAAGGGAATAGATGATGAACACCTAGTCGGGTTTTGGAGAGATCATGAAGGTGATAGGGTTAGCGATACTTCACAGGTATTGCGTGAATCACACAGATTGCGCGGATCAGATTTCTACCTGGATCGCTGAAGTAGAGGAAGCAGCATGGGCCAAGCCCAATGATATTAAGGCACGTTATGCAAGTGCGAGTTTTCTTCCTGATAACCGAGTTGTATTCAACATTAAGGGAAACAGATATAGGTTGGATACGAAGGTCTTTTACCAACGTAAGGTTGTCATGGTGAAGAGGATGGGTACCCACGCTGAATATGAGGGGTGGAAGTTCTAAAAGGAGGGAAGAGATGAGCAAAGTTATAAAGAATGAAGAAGATTATGAAGGAGTGATGGTTGAGCTAGAAAGTTTGCTGGATCGAAATCCCGCTCCCGGAACTTCTGACAATGAAAGGTTGGAGCTTCTCACTTTACTCGTTCGGGACTATGAATCCAAGGCTTTTCAATTTGTCCCACCAGATCCAATAGAAGCAATTAAATTTAGAATGGAACAACAGAGTCTTACTCCCAGAGATCTTATTCCTTATGTCGGTAGTCGGAGCAAGGTCTCAGAAGTTCTTTCCGGGAAGAGGCCGCTCACAATTTCGATGATACGAGCTCTTAATTCAGGTTTAAGAATACCGGCAAGTATTTTAATACAAGAAAAAACGCCGGATGGCTGTGATGATGTCATTGATTGGGAAAGGTTCCCTTTGAAACAGATGGTTGATTGGGGTTGGATAAATCTGCACGGGTCAGCAAGTTCAGCTCCCCCTGAGCAAATACTCCCTGCCTTTCTGGCATCAGCTGGTTCGCTGCGTGCACAAGCTGTCCTTTGCCGCTCGTCGAGTCACGTTAGGTCCGCTAGGACAATGGATGATTATGCTTTTACGGCCTGGGTGGCTCGGGTTCTACATCTGGCCAACAAGAGCCCGGTGAAAACCAAGTACAAACCTGGCGCCCTTTCAAGCAAATTATTAAACGAGCTAGCTCGTTTAAGCAAATCAGAGAATGGACCTTTAGATGCGCGCCAATTTCTTAGAGACTTGGGGATTCACGTAATCGTTGAACGGCATTTGCCCCACACATATCTCGACGGAGCAGCTATTATGGTGGACCGGCAACATCCGGTTATTGCACTTACGCTGAGATATGACCGTGTTGATAGCTTCTGGTTCACATTGATGCACGAACTGGCCCACATTTTACTGCACCTAGAGAATGAGGATGATGTTTACTACGACGACTTAGACATCGATGCTGAAGATGACCCGAGGGAAAGGGAGGCTAACCGCTTTGCGGGCGAGGCACTCATCCCTACCGATGCTTGGGATAAAAGTCTAGCGAAACATTTACGTTCACCACAAGCTGCGGAACATTTAGCCAATCAGTTGGGAATTCACCCTGCCATTGTCGCTGGACGTATGCAACACGAATTCAAAGCTTATCAACTTCTGAGGAATCTCGTTGGTAATCGCCAAGTAAGGAAGTTTTTCCCTGAGGTCAATTGGAGTTAGTAGCTATGAAAAGATTCGATTCGCAACATTACGTACCAATTTTACGATGGAAGAAGGCTGAACGAACTGCTTTGGCTAGATTGTACGAGGCCGATTCAGGGTGCATAACGCCAATGATCGAAATCGTGCCGGAAAACCTAATACGTAAGGATCCCAAAGGTGAGATCGTCAACTTAAGCCCAGAAGAGGCAATTAACAAAATAGTATCGCAAATCTCCAAGCATTGGGGGAGCAGACAACTCTATATTGACGTTGGACTTTTATCTCCGAGTGCCCTTTTCTTTGACGGAAATCATTTCCTTACGATGGTAAGTCAGCACGCTAGCACCTTGGGTTTATCATTTATACCAGTAATTAGGGTTGCGAAAGATCAGACTTATAACTCTGCAGTCAAAGCAGTGACTCTGATACACGGCCAGGGCGCTTGTATACGATTGACCCATGAGGAGATCAAACAGCCCGAGTTGGCCAATAAAATAGACACCTTATTGGCTTTCCTAGAAATTTCCCCCGAGAATGTTGACTTGATGATTGATTTTCAATTCGTCGGCCAAGGTCTACCTACATTCAAAACAATATACAAGGTACTGCCACACGTCGATGAATGGAGGAATCTAATTTGGGCAGGCGGTGCCTTTCCCGAAGACCTCAGTAAGTTGAAAAAGAATGATATTTACTGGTTGCCCCGCAATGATTGGACTTCATGGAGAGAGCAGATCGTTAGGTCCCAGTCGGGACTTCGTTTACCCATTTTTAGCGACTATACAATTCAACACCCACGATACCGTGACCTTACAGGACGACTTATGAACATAAGTGCGAGCATTCGGTATACATCCGAAAAAGACTGGGTGATCATGCGAGGCGAAAGTATTAGCGCAGAGGGCGGGCCAGGGACTAGTCAATGGCCCGCAAATGCCGCTTTGCTCTGTGAGCGCGAGGAATATTGCGGAGATGGGTTCAGCTATGGAGACAGGTACATTAAAAATGAGAGTTCTGCTTTTGACAAGCCTGGAAATGCTACCACATGGCTGTGCGCTGGCATCAATCACCACATGACGTTTGCGGTTCGGCAACTCGCCACGCTTTTCGATTCCTCAATTGTTGCCTTATCCTCGTCTTAAGATCCTCGGGGTCAAATGCCTCAACGAGCCTGTGGTAAATAATTTTCCTGCTCTTGGAACGAACACCATCTGCAGCGTCTATCCCTTCAAGCATTGCCAATGCTTCGTTACGCCATAGCAAGGTCACAAGGGCGTTGATATCCACCGAAGGATTATTGCGTGGCGCCCTTGCACTGTTAAGTACCACCGAACCGCTTGCTTCGTTTGGTTCTGCTAGTCTGACCCCCCACCAGTCCGGGACCATTTTAAAAGCCCGACCCGCGTGACGATAACTTACAACTAGGGTCATACGATCGGCAACACTGCTGAAAACCTTAATTTGGTCCGGTAATCGCCGTAAGTTATCGAGATCACCCTTGATTTCATACCCGTGGAGCCGATGATTTACAACCGCCAAATCCAGGCGGCCCAATCCGTGCCTAATCCCCAATTCGTCAAGAACGAGAGTATTGCTGTCTCCGGCGTACTTTCTCATAAGTTCCGCTTTTAAGACAGCCCGAATGTCTTGGTCTTTCATCTATTTCTTGGATTCATTCTAGAACACTATCGCACAGTTGTCAATATGTAACAACAGTTACGCACACTTATATTGACTACAAGCCATAATGGCTTTAGAATGAACTAATGAGAACAGTTATGAACGACAAAGACATGTTGACCATCGAAGAAGTGGAGAGCGAGTTTTCCCTGAAGCGATCGACTCTATATCGATACGTTCGTCTTGGATCAATCACCCCTTACAGAAAAGCAGGGGATCGCCGATCTTATTTTAAGCGTGCAGAGATTGAGGGCCTCGTTGGATTCCATCCTCGAAAGCCAAAAGCTATCAAGGCCTAGTTGGTCACATGGACTTACTCCAAGGCATCGAACTCCATCTCAAACACGACGGTTCTATCTGTCGGGCACCGTAGCCCACTACGTAGGACTAGAACAATAGGATCACACATTCAAATCGAACTCAACTCGAAGGACGTCATGAACAGAGATAATCGCTAATCATGATTAATGGTATATATCGACCTTACAAATTAAAAAGTGCCGGAATTATCTTTCTCATCTGGCGGATTTCATTATACCTAAACCGAAACGTTATCGAGACTGTCAGCTACTGTATTTTGGAAACACGACGCCGGAGAACAAACCTAGCAAAGAGTACTTCTTCACGAATGGAGTTGGAAGCACTCAAACAAGGTATAAATGTTATCCCCTGGCTGGAGCAAGCTGCTGGTGTTACCCACAGCTTCACAAGTACGACCCACGGGCCCTGTAACGTCTATATCATCTTGCTGCGTGGTATTGAACCAGACAAAAATGAATATGCTCTATATGTGGGACAGAGCGCTCGTAAACCGGAAGAAAGGTTTAAACAACATAAGGATGGTTGTAAATCAGGGGCAGGATGGGTCAGAGATTATGGCATTTGCCTGCTACCAACCTTATACGAGCATTTAATGAATATTTCTCGCGACGAGGCGGAGAAACTTGAACAAGAAATCGCCGAAACCTTGAAATCAGCTGAAATCAAAGTGTACGGTGGACACTAATATCGACTTCTGAATCATGTTGTTATGGATACAGCAATTCTATGACCGTATACTACCCCACCCACATACTACGCATCCTACTCCGACGCGGGTTGCTGATCGATCGCCTGAAGTTTATTTTTGGTGTTGATGCCGGTGAAGTCGAACGGTTTATCATGGCGGTTTATGCGCATGGCCAGCCAGTACCCGACAGAGCGGTTTCGGCACACTTGCCAACTTTAGTCGAGAACGGATACCTGAACGTAGATGGTCCCAGCTCTCGCGGCCGATGCTCCTTCATGAACACCGTGGGGGTTAACTTTGAACTGACTTACAGATGTAATCTACGTTGCCGGCACTGCCTCCAGCAGAATATCCGCGATGATACCCGGCGGGAACTTTCCACTGAACAGGTCAAACACCTCATTCGCCAAGTTTATCTCAGTGGGCTCTGCACCGTCGGTATTAACTTTACCGGCGGTGAGGCGTTGGGACACCGGGATGACCTATTTGAAATCATGGCGTATACCGGCAGGCTAGGAATACCCTGGCGGCTCAATACCAACAGTTGGTGGGCGGGCAAGGCAGATCTGGAATTATTTGGACGGCATTTTCCTTCATCACAGGACCTAGTGCTTTATCTCAAAGACCTGGGACTGCAGCGGTTCGCATTGAGTTTCGATGAAAGGATGGTGGACTCAAAGCGGGTCAATGACTTGTTGTGCTCCATCAGTCTTTGTGAGATGAACGACATCGACTATGAGGTAATTTTCACTGGAATCGAGAGCGCCGAGGCCAGCCGCGTCATAACGTTGATCAAAAAAGCCCTGAAATGCAACTTCCTGCCGCACCTAACCATTGTCTATAATGAGATGGTGGACGTCGGTGGGGCAATCGACTCAGCGGGCCGGCATTCGTGGCAGTCCAACTTGTCGCCATGCATGGGTACAGGCTTCTACCATCCGGCGTATTTACATATCAGCCCAGAGGGAAAGGTCAGAACCTGTATGTACGCCTCCGACGCGGCCAATGTGGGTGACGTGCGAAAAGATGACTTTATTGACCTGATCAACAGATTTCCGGGTAATGAGATCGGCCGATTTTTTACCAGCCCTGTTAAAAAGCAACAGGCGATAGCAAGGCTGACGGCGCAGGGCGCTGAAAAATACAAGGCATTGATTCATGAGTGTGCCCGAAATGCCTTCGTGGCTGGCGCGCTGGGATCCAAATAAAGATCGTCTAGCAGATCGGTTTCGAGTCAGCTGGCGTCCGCCAAGGGAAGGTTATTGAAAAGACTCTCCCCAGCCAATCTTTCTTAGTCTTCTGAGTGGTTCTCGGTATCGTCCTCTTTGGTGGAATAAGGGTGATAAGATCACACAGAATGATGCCTCAACAGGTTTCGTATCTCATCAATTGATCACCTAGATAAAGTGAACATTAAGGAATGATGTTTGATAGGGTTCCACCACCGACGACAACATCGCCCTCATAAAAAACCACCGCCTGTCCTGGCGCCGGTGCAACCTGAGGCTCTTTGAAAGTAACCCTGGTCTGTCTGGTATCAAGCGGCTCTATCCAGGCAGCAGCGGCTGGCGCGCCGGACCTGATTTGGGCGGCAGTTTCTCTGCCTGAATCGAGACGCTCAATGGAAATCCAATTAAGGCCAACAACCAAAATAACATCGCGGAAAAGTGATTCACGCCTGCCGACAATAATTGCGTTGCGCTCCGCATCTATGGCTGTCACATACCTTGGTTCTGGGCCAATCAGACCCAACCCATGGCGCTGGCCGATGGTGAAGGAGGCAATCCCGGGATGAATGCCCAGCACTCGCCCCGACTCATCGAGAATGGGGCCTGCTTCAGATCCATGGCCTAGCAGTTGCCGGTAGCCTCCGGAGACGAAGTTCTGGCTCTCAGGTTTGTCGGCTACCGTTAAGCCAAACCTCTGCGCTTTTTCACGCACCTCTTCTTTGGTCAGGTCACCAAGAGGGAAGCGAACGATTCTTAATTGCTCTTGCGATAACCGGAATAGAAAATAAGACTGGTCTTTGCCCCGGTCGAGACCGCGTAGCAACCGATAACGGGCGGATTGCGGGTGGTATTCCACCCGGGCATAATGCCCGGTGGTAACAAAATCGAAATCGAGTCCGGAAGCCTTGGCACGGTCGATAAGCGCGCCCAACTTGATCGTCTGGTTGCATCGGACGCACGGGTTGGGTGTTCGACCGGCGCGGTATTCGGCTTCGAAATACTCAAGTATCGTCGCTTGGTATTCCTGGCTGAGATCGAACACCTCCAATCGGATGCCAAGCGTCTCGGCCACTTTCCGGGCGTCCTCGATGTCCTCCGACTCGCCAGGGCCGTAGCAACCGTGCCTCAAACGAGTACTACCTGTCGATTCGTCGCCGCCATAGATTTTCATCATGATTCCGGTGACTTCGTAACCGGCGTCCTTAAGCAATGCGGCGGCCACCGCCGAATCGACACCACCGCTAAGGGCAACCAGAGCTTTACGGGTCATCTGATCAGGCCCCGGGTTGTAGCGCCTGAGCCAGGTCGGCGGTCAGGTCATCGGTATGCTCCAGCCCCACCGACAGCCGGATCAAGCTGTCGGTGATGCCGACGCGTTGCCGGTGTTCGGCGGACATGGAGGCATGGCTCATTGTCACTGGGTGTTCGGCCAGGGACGCCACGCCGCCCAAGGATTCGGCCAGGGCGAAGAGTCGCAAGCCTCGGAGGACTCGGCTGGCTTCTTCAAAACCGCCTTCCATCTCGAAAGAGACAACGCCGCCGAAGCCAGTCATCTGCCTTCTTGCGATCTCGTGGCCGGGGTGCTCCGGTAAACCGGGATAATAGACCTTCCTGATACCTGGTTGTTCCTTCAGGAATCGAGCAATTGCGATACTGTTCTTTTCGTGCTGCGCCATCCTTATGTGCAATGTCTCGATACCGCGCAGTACCAGCCAGGCATCGAAGGGAGCTTGAGAAACGCCCATGGCGTTGACTAGGAAGCCGACCTCCTGCGACAACTCCGGTGTGGTGGTGACGATGGCGCCGCCGACGACATCGCAGTGCCCATTCAAATACTTGGTTGTCGAATGGACAACCAAGTCGATTCCGAAAGATACCGGCTGCAGGAAAACGGGCGAGGCAAAAGTGTTGTCTAATACAGTCATGATCTTCCGCTCTTTAGCCACCGCGGCTACCATCTCGAGGTCAGTGATGTTGAGCAGCGGGTTGGATGGCGTTTCCAACCAGATCATCCGGGTATTGGGGCGGATGGCGGCTTCCAGATCGGCGCGATTCCGGAGACAGACGAAGGAGACCTCGATGCCGAACCGGCTCATGACGCTCCGAAAAAGGCGGTACGTGCCGCCGTAGATGTCATCGCAAGAGATGATATGATCGCCAGCCTTTAGGAGATGTAACACGGTAGTGATAGCAGCCATGCCGGTGGCACAAGCGAAGGCGGCGTGCCCGCCCTCCAGCCGGGCGATGGTGTCCTCAAGCACTTTTCGCGTTGGGTTGCCGCTACGGGTGTAGTCATAGCCCCGGGTCTTGCCGATATCCTCGAAAACGAAGGTGGACGTCTGGTAGATGGGCACCGACAGGGCGCCGTAACAGTTATCAGGTCGAACTCCCGAATGAATGGCGGCAGTTTCGAACTCCACAAAGCCTCCTTGTTATAGTCCTGGGCGATACCGCTATCATCTCGTGAGACGACAGGATAGCTGACTGGATTTACTTCATTAATCGCTACTCAAACCGGAGGAAATCGATTAATTCAACTTGGCGAATAACGGGATTTCGAGTTGGACTGAGCGCAATCAGATGAGGTTTTTCTTCACCTCAGCGTATTCTTCCCTTGAGATTTCACCTTTGGCGTATCGTTCTCGAGCGATTTCCAACGGTGTGCGAAGATCGCTGATATATGAACCACCTCTAGTCGCCCTAGTGATTAACCAAATAACGAAGGCGACAATTCCAACCCAGAATACCACCATAAATGACATCATGAGCCACATACCGACTCCCCAGGTGTCACCGTACCACATAATTTACCTCCTAAGTATTTTTTCTTCTTCGATCATTTTACCACTTCTATATTTGTCGCCGAACGGCCCGACTGATCGGATCAGCTTCTAATCTCAGCAGGCTGACTCCGGGCTGTCCGCCATGGACGCCACTTAAGTAAAGCCGCGGTGGCAGCAAAAGCAATCATAACCAGGGAGATAAGTTGCGCCTGCTGCAGTCCAAAGATGAACTCGTTTTCGATTCGGACAAAGGTCAAAAGGAACCGCCCGGCAGCATAGAAGCCGATGAAAGTCAGGAACAAAATGCCGTCGCTCAATGGCCGCCGGCGCAGCCATAAGATCAAAGCAAGGCCGAGGCCGTTCCATAGCATCTCATACAAAGGATAGGGTTGAACAGGCAGGCCGAGAAGCTCAGGCCTGATCATTGATCCCGGATTCGTATAAATAAAAGCCCATGGCAGATTGGTGACGCCGCCGACGGTATCGCCGTTCACGATGCAGGCCAATCTACCGATGATGAGGCCGACGATAACACCGGGCACCAGTACATCCAAGAGTTTCAGCAACGGGAGGCGTTGCAACAATGCATATCCCAGGACGGCGATGCCGCCTCCCAGCAACCCCCCCCAGATTGCTAGGCCACCCTCCGAAAGGTGCCAGATCATCTGCGGTTGAGCGGCGTAAAAACTCCAGTTATCGACAACATGAAACAGTCGGGCACCCAGCATGCCGGCAAGCACGACCACCAGCAGGAGCGTGTTTACATCCAGATTAAGTGAGCGCCGCTTGGCCTCAAGGTGGGTGATGAATCCGGCCGCAATAATTGCCAGCATGATGAAGATGCCATACCAGCGCAGCTCGAGACCGCCGATACTGAAGGCGATGGGATCGATGTTGATGATTATTCCATTCATTGAAGCACTCCTTAACTATCTGACGACGGTCAGAATAAAACGGGTCTCCGTCTCTTTCTCAAACTCCGGTTTGATGCAGCGAGTCCGCAGTTCCTGAGCGATGCTTTTAAGCGACTCGGTATCGCCAATAATCATTCTGATGCTTTCACCGGGATTCAGGCCCTTGAGCACTTCCGCCGCCTTGATCCGGGACAGGGGGCAAACATAGCCCGCCAGGTCGTATTCCCTAATTTCCATTTGTGTTTTCCTGTCTGTCCAGATAGTCCGCATAGAAACGGCCGTATTTGAAGGCATCGTCCGGGGAGATGACGACGGCGATGCCAGCACCGGTCGTGGCGTACCGCAGGGCGACGGCCAGGATGGCGCCGGTGGTCGGGCCGACGAGTATGCCTTCTTTCCGAGCTATGGCGACGGCGGTACCGTAGGCTTCGTCATCGGTCACTTCCTCACGGCCATCGATCACGCCCTCATCGAGGATTTTCGGCACCAGGTCCGGCGGCAGGCCGGTGATGCGCTTTAGCCCAGGCAACTTGTGGTCGGACGATGCCGGTTCGATCCCGACGATTTTGATATCAGGGTTGCGCTCTTTGAGGTATTTACCCACGCCGGAGATGGTGCCGCAGGTGCCGAAACCGGCAAAGAAATGGGTAAGCTCTCCTTCGGTTTGCCGCCAGATTTCTGGTCCGGTGTTCTGGTAATGGGCTCGGACATTGAGTTCGTTCTCATACTGATTGGGGCTGACGTAGCCTTCCCGGGTGGCCGGGCTGCGCAGGATGGCGTCCACCAATCCGCGGGCGCCCTCCGAAGGGAAGCGCGGGCAAAGGGCGTCGTCGGCTTCCCATAGCTTAGCCCCGAGCAGCCGGAGCATCAACTTCTTGTCCTCCGGGATGCCGCGGGGCACGGCAATCTCCACAGCAATGCCCAGAGTGTTAGCGATGGCGGCGATGGCCAGGCCGGTGTTACCGGACGACGGCTCGATGACCGTTTTGCCCTCGTGTTTCAAGTCACGGAGCATCTCCAGTGCGATGCGATCCTTGATCGAGCCAAACGGATTGTAGCGCTCCATCTTGAGATAAATCTCGAAGTCCGGATTCGGACATAGGTGGTTCAAGCGTACCAGCGGCGTCGGATTATCCTCGCTGGCAATGAGTTCGATGATATTGGAATATACCCGCAGTTGGTGATCAGTTTTTTCTTTTTCAATTTTGATTAAAGTGTCTGATAGATTATTCATTTCAATCTCCTGCACTGCCTTAAATCGGAGGCTCGAAGAAGATACCCGACCATAGCAGCCAGACAATAAGCAGTGTCCAGACGACGTTGAATGCTTGGGCGCCGATGAAAGCCAGCGCCGGTTTACCGCGGCCCACGGCCACCAGGTCCTTGATGCGCGTCTCGAGTCCGATGGAAACGAACGCCAGGGCGAAGAACAGATCGCGATAGCCCTTGGTTGTTCCCAGGATAGTATTGGTCGCTGCAGAGCCGAGATTCGGCTCGACAATCAAGGAGAAGACGACCGATGCCAAAACGAAGCCGACGATGAACTTTGGGAAGCGGTACCAGATATCAATAAGGCGAGGCTTTCCGGTGTTGGTAACGATGCCCTGGGACTTGTCAATGGAAAAGGTCGCCCATATCGCCATGAAGAAGGCGGCAAAACCGATGAGCACATTCTGCGCCATCTTCACCAGCGAGGCGACCTGAAGCCCGGTGTCAGGATCGACCAGCGTCCCTGCTGCCACCACGGCACCAGTGGTGTCAATGGTGCCGCCCATCCAGGCGCCGGCTACTTCCGGGGATAAACCCAATGACTTAGCAAGTAGGGGCATGCCGATCAGCATCGGCATAGCCAGGAGCAGCACCAGCGAAATAACATGGCTGATATGCTTGGGATTGCCTTTGACCGCACCTCCGGCGGCGATGGCGGCCGAGACGCCGCAGATAGAAACGCCGGAGGCCATGATGCTTGAGAATGAACCGCCCAGTCCCAGCTTCTTGCCCAGCCAGAAGGCGAAGAACCAGACGGCGATAACCACCAGGAGCGCCTGCGCCATGCCGACGGCGCCGCCCTTGACGATGGTCGAAAAGAGGATCTCGGCGCCCAGGAGCACCAGGCCGATCTTGACAAAGAACTCGGTTTGAGCGGCAGCTTTCAGCCAGTGCGGAACGCGCAAAATATTGCTGATGAATAAGCCCAACACCAGCGCCCAGAGCACCGCCTCCAGGCCCCATTTTTGGATCGGAGCGAACTTGCCGATCCACATGGCGATAAAAGCCAGGCCAAAGATGACTGAAAATCCGGCAAAATGCTGCTTAAGATTGGCGCCGATGAAGCGCCGGGCCAGCAGCGTCAGCCCTAAAACGAAGCCAAAAAACAGCGCGACAGCGCCTATTGTACCGAAGCCGGATGGAAAAGACTGGCCGACAGTTGACCATTTAGCGATCTTCGGCAGCGCAGGTAGGAATTTAATGATACCGAAAACCAGTATGAGGAAACCCGCCCATACCGCCCACCAGTCCTCTTTTTTCCAAAGTGAGGACCAGTCCGTGCGTGTAGATATATATGATGTTGCCATTGTCCCCTTCTTTCGGTCGCGCTGGCGACCTTTTATTTTCCAGGCTGGATCAGCTAGAAGGGAAGGCAACAGAGGTATTCCCGCGGCCTCCTCGTTCCGCGGGACTTTTCAAAACGTGTCAGGTTGAAATATTGACTCAGGGTGCGCATGTTGTTACTCTCGCCGAGCTTACAGGAGCTTCGGCTGGGTTTATCAGGGTATCTTTTACCCGTTCAAGTCCCCAGCGATCGATCAGTGTCGCGGCATCAGTCCTGGTATCTCTTAACAGGCGCATTAACCTCCCGGTGATGGCGAGGGCCTCGTCCTCTGAAACCAGACCGGTGATCAGCTGTCCAAGTCTGGTATCCTGCCCGCCTCGGCCGCCGATAAGCACAGTAAAGCCGCGCTTTTTTTCCACCAGGGCATTGAAGGGGCAGACGCTGATGCATTGGCCGCAGTGGCGGCACTGTTCATTATTAATAGTCACACGACCATCGATGATCTCGATGGCCTTACGTTTGCATACCGGCACGCACAATCCGCAGCCGGTGCAGCTTTTTGCATCGATCTCAAACTCCGCAATGCCGTAAAAACCGATATCGGAAAGGTGGGCGATACCGCAGGAGTTTGGGCAGCCCGAGGCGGAGATAGTCATTTTCACATCGGCCAGTCCCGACTCCCGGGCCATAACATCGATTCGTTTGAGTAATGCCTGCGGGTCGGCCAGGCTCTCAGTGCAGTAACCCCCGAAGCAGCTCTGTAGGTTTGCCAGACCACCGTCGATAATTGCCATGCCGGACTCGGCTATCTCCCGCCTTACAATCTCGAAATCGGCTTTGGCGATACCGGGGATCTCCGGACCGCCGCGGACATCGAAATGAACGATACCCAGACCGTAGCCTTCGGCGATGTTGGCGATCTCCTTGAGTTGTGCCGCCGTCACCTCACCGGCCGTCGCCCGTAGTTTTACGGTTTGCTTTCCGGTGTTACAGCTGAGCTCGGAGGTAGGGCAGATGATTGGCTCCAGACCTGATACTTGGCTGAGGGTCTGATGCAGTTCGTGCCTCACTGCATCGGCGCCAAGCCGCTCGATGAGATCTGCGGCCCTTTCACCGCGCCGGCCTTCCCGGTTCATCAGTTCAAAGAAATTCTGCACCAGGCGGAGACACTCTTCCTCATTCAAGGATTCCGCTATTTTAAAGCCCAAACCGGGATTCAGACCAAGTCTTCCGCCGATATAAGCGTTATAACCCGCCCGCACGTCGGTGGTAGCCGGCACAAAACCGATATCGGTCAGCGCCCGCGAGATGATGCAGTCTTTGGCGCAACCCACCACTCCGAGTTTGACCTTGTTGGCCATGTGCGCGTAGAAAAAATTATCCAGCTTCTGAGCCAGCGGCAGCGGGTCGGCGATGATATGGGGGCAGAGTCTGCCCAAGCAAACGTTGACGTTCCTGACGGTAGGGCCGCAGCGGTCGAGGGTTAGATAGACACTGGACAGCGCCTGCTGGACGGCTTCGAGATCATCATCCTTGATAAACGGAATGATGGGGATCTGCCGGGAGGAAAAGAGAAGGAAACCCCGCCCGTAGCTCTCGGTTATCTCGGCCAGTTTATTAATCTGGTTGGAGCTTAGGTTACCGCAGGCCGTCTTGACCCAGATGGCGTACATGTCATCGTCTTTAAGCTTGACGATGCCGCGCTTTCGGAGTTCAACAATATCCGTTTCTAATGTACTCGACATATCTTTCCTGCAATACTTCAGATCGCTCAGGTCCGAGTTTAATAAGTTGACTAAGTTGCTCAGATTAGACATGATTATAACCCGCATAATTCGCATCTGTCAAGAGAGTCGATCCTTGCTGATGTGTGTGAACCAAATTAACGAACTCTTCCCGACTCCGCCGTCAGCGGCCATGAAGCAATCAGTATTGTCCATTGAGATCGAAGCACCGATTTGGTTGCCGGTTGTAGCTCCTACCAGCTCAGTTCACCTCGACTGATGCGGCAATGTTGACAAATGTAATTGGATATGTTTATATTAGGCGCACCTAAATTATGGGGTGCCTAAAAGCAAGGAGTACAAAATGAGCACCGGAACTAGCGCCGAAGAATACTTGGAAGCCTTATACACACTCACTCAAGGCGGTAAGACGGCCCGAACTTCAGAGATTTCGAAACGGCTGAATATCGCTCCTGCCAGCGTTACTGAAATGCTCCCTAAATTGGCGGCCAGCGGATACCTCAACTACGCGCCCTATCAGGGAGTTACGCTTACCCCCAGTGGTTTTGAGTTGGCGGCAAAGATGGCCCGGAAACACCGGTTACTAGAGCGCTTTCTCCACGATATATTGCACATCGGCAATGACAAGGTCCATAAAGAAGCCTGTGCCATGGAGCACGCCCTTTCGGATGAGACCGAGAGGGCGCTGTGTCAGACTTTAAAAGCTCCAGACCTCTGCCCGGATGACAAGAATGTGATCCCGGCATGCAACCTTGGTTTCAGTACCTGCCAGGAATGCCAGGAATGGGGCGGACGCAACCTGGAAGAAGCCGGCAAAAGAAAGACCAGTGTGGTTCCAATCGCCTCTTTGAAAGAAAATCAGGAAGGCACGATCAGCTTCATCAGGGGCGATAACTCGGTGCTGCGGAGACTGTTGGACCTGGGGCTGACGCCAGGAACTAAAATTAAAGTCAATAGAATTGCCCCGTTTAAGGGGCCGGTGGAAATAGCCGTCAGGGGTTCAAAACTGGCGCTGGGGGATGAAATCGTATGCAACGTCTTCGTTGATAGACAGGCGAGTGAGTTCGGAGGTGGAGAGAATGGCTAGTTTGGGTTCGTGCCATGAAACAACCGGCATCAAGAAACACAAAGGCTCCAGCAAGGGGAAAAGTCTAACCATCGCCTTGGCCGGGAACGCCAATGTCGGTAAGAGCGTAATTTTCAACCAGTTGACTGGTTCACATCAGATTATCGGCAACTGGCCAGGGAAAACGGTTGAGAGGGCTGAGGGCCTGTTATGCCGGAATGGCTATGAGCTTAAGGTGGTGGATTTACCCGGCATTTATTCTTTGTCTACCTTCTCAATGGAAGAACTGGTCAGCAGGGAGTATATCGCCCGCGAGAAACCGGATGTCATTATCAATGTCATAAGCGCCGCTGTTTTGGAACGGAACCTCTTTTTCACTTTACAACTAATGGAGATGGAGGTTCCGATGATAGTCTGTCTTAATCAGATGGACATCGCTGAGAGCAAGGGGATTGAAATCGATGCCCGCAAGCTGGAAACGATCCTGGGGGTGCCGGTGGTGCCGACCGTGGCGGCTAACGGCAAGGGCATCCCCGAGTTAATCGATAAAGCTATCAAACTCGCCGAAAATGCTTCATCGGTCAGCCATCCGATTCCGTTTGGCGACGGGGTTGAGTCCGGTGCTGAGGAACTTGCCGGAATTATCGAGGCTGAGCGTTTAAGTCTGGAATATCCGGCCCGCTGGGTCGCTATCAAACTGATTGAAGGCGATGCCAACATAAGAGAGCTGGTTAGCCCCATGTCTGCCAGGCTGATTCAAAAAGCAGATGCTCTCGCTGAACGGCTAGAATCTCGATATCAGCAGTCTCGTTTTGCCGTTGTGGCTTCGGCGCGATATGCGTTGGCCGGGCGCATGGCGCACGATGTACAGGTCCAGCAGATATCCAAACCAAAACTCGCCGACCGGTTGGAACACCTGACGACCCATAAGGTGTTCGGGTACCTCACGGCTTTCATTGTTGTGACCGTATTACTTCTCTGGACGTTCACTGTGGGTACCTATCTCTCTGGTTTGATGTCCGACGCCTTAAGCTTCTTCGAACCGTTGGATCCTCTGGTAAGCGGGACTCTTTTGAGCATTCTCTGGAACGGAGTCTTCGGCGGCTTCGTGGCCGGGGCTACTCTAGTCGTTCCTTATGTGCTGCCCTTCTACTTGATGTTAGCGATGCTGGAGGATTCCGGCATTCTGACCCGGGTTGCCTTCATGATGGATAGCGCCATGCATCAAATGGGATTGCACGGTAAGGCCATCATCCCGATAATCCTGGGGTACGGCTGCAACGTCCCGGCGATATACAGCACCAGGATCATGGGGACGAGACGCGAGCGATTGCTGGCCGCCTTCGCTATTACTTTCTCACCCTGCGCCGCCAGGACTATTGTTATATTCGGGCTGGTAGCCGCCTTTGTCAGCATTCCCTGGGCGCTGGCGCTTTACGCCATTGGCCTTTTCATCATGTTCTTGGCAACCAAGCTGGCGGGAAAAGCCATGCCTGGCGACTTGACCGGAATGATCATGGAGATGCATTCCTTCAAGGTGCCATCTACCAAGGTGGTCATCAAACAGACCTGGGCGCGCACCAAGTCGCTGATAATGATGGTTTTCCCGATCTACATGATCGGCAGCGCCGCCGTCCAGGGGGCTTACGCCCTCGGCTGGCTGAACCCGATCAATAGCGCACTATCTCCGCTTACTGTGGGCTGGCTTGGGCTGCCAGCCGTAGCCGGGATATTGTTAATCTTCGGCGCCGCCAGAAAAGAACTGATTCTCCTTATGGCGATTACGCTTTTCGGCCTTAATCTAGCGTTGGTCTTTACCCCGGTCCAGCTTATTGTTTTGGCTTTAGTCGGGGCGATCTACCCCTGCATGGCCACCATCGGCACACTGACCAAAGAATTCGGCTGGAAGTCTGCCTGGGCTATTGTGGGAGCTAACTGGGCCACTGCTATTCTGGTGGGTGGAATCGCCGCTAGGGTTCTGCCTTTGTTCTTCGGATAATTTTCCTTGTAATAATCCCCGCCTGAACGCAGGGGGGGGGGAATGACCCCACAACTTTGTGCCTGACGAGTTGACTGGCGCAGGCTCTCGGCCTATAATGCATTAGCAACTACGCAGACGTTAAGGGGGTTAATCATCATGGCCAAAGCCGAAGATAAGTGCGAGATATGGGCGGTCGATGAAGAAAAGGTTGCGAAGACGAAAGCACGTCTTCCTTCTGATGAAACTTTTATGATATTGGCAGAGACATTCAGCGCTCTGGCAGACTCTAACAGGGCGAAAATTCTGCATTCTCTGGCAGACCAGGAGTTATGCGTTTGCGACGTAGCCTGCGTAGTGGGAATCTCGGAATCGGCCATTTCACAGCACCTTCGGATACTGCGGACCCTCCGTCTGGTCAAACAGCGGAAAGAAGGACGGATGATGTACTACTCACTGGCAGATGAACATATCCGCCAGCTATTAGAAACTTGCTTAGACCATTCCCGACACCATTAACCTTTTTGTTTTGATCCAATCACCAAGCAGGCTGCGTAGATAATAAACTTCAATTTGGAGAAAGAGAATGGCGATAGAACAAGAATTCGAGATTGAAGGCATGGACTGCGCCGAGTGCGCAGAGAAGATAGAGGCCGCTGTTTCCAAAATTAGGGGCGTTGCCTCAGCACAGGTGCTTCTATCTTCTTCAAAGCTCATAGTCAAACCGGAAAACGGGGAACTGCAGCCTGGCGAGGTTGTCAAGATCGTCGAGCGGCTGGGCTACAAGATAAAACCCGACAAGGCCGCTCAGTCCATCGCTTTGTATGTCGAGGGTATGGACTGCGCTGATGAGTTGGCCATTATCGAGAAAAAATTCAAAAACCTGCCTGGACTCGCGAATTTCGAGGTTAACCTTGCCAGTCAAAAAGTGGATGTGACCTACGACCCCTCGCGGCTTTCTTCCCAGGACATCATAAAAGCTATTGCCGAAACTGGAATGAACGCCCGGCTGGCAAAAACCAAAGCCAGGGCCAAAGCCTGGTGGCAGGACTTCCGGGTCAAGCTCATCGCCGCTTCAGGTACTCTCTTACTTATTGCGTTTATCCTGGAACGAATAGGCTTGGACCATAACATTGCCCGTTTCATCTACGGCGCCTCGATCCTCGTCGGCGGCTACTTTCCGGCTAAGATGGCTTTGGCCGGACTCCGCGCCAGAACGCTTAACATATATACCCTGCTGATATTCGCCACCATCGGCGCCGTCGGCCTGGGGTTCTGGGACGAAGCCGCCTTCCTGGTTTTCGTCTATACCTGGGGAGCTATCCTGGAGACCTATGCCACCGAAAGAGCGCGAGGCTCTTTAAAACTTCTGATGGAACTCGTGCCCCGGGAAGCGTTGGTGAAGAGAGACAGCCAGGAACTAGCCCTGCCGGTTGAGGAAGTGCGGGTCGGGGAGACGGTCATCGTTCGTCCCGGCGAGCGAATCCCCCTTGACGGGACGGTTATGGCCGGTTCCTCCTCGGTGGACCAGGCCCCGATTACCGGTGAGTCGATTCCGGTGAGTAAAGCTCCGGGTGATCCTGTCTTCGCCGGCAGCATCAACCAGCGCGGTTCGCTGGAGCTTAAGGTCAGCCGCCTATCACAGGACACGACCCTGGCCCGGATAATCCACTCGGTCGAGCGCTCGGAGGCTAAGAAATCCAGCTACCAGCACTTCGCCGAACGCTTCAGCCGGATATACACCCCGGCAATGTTCATCGTCGCCATATTCGTCGCCGTGGTGCCATGGCTGTTGGGACAGCCTTTTACTCCCTGGTTTTATCGGGCGTTGGTGGTGCTGGTGGTTTCCTGTTCCTGCGGCCTGGCGCTGTCGGTACCCATTTCGGTGCTGGCTTCGGTCAGCGCCGCGGCCAAGAAGGGCGTCCTTATTAAGGGTGGCGCCGACCTCGAGGCCGCCGGCAGCGTCGATGCCATCGTTTTCGATAAGACAGGGACCCTAACCATCGGTCTGCCCAAGGTCGCCGATCTGATTGCCCTGAATGGTTCGGCGCCTGAACTCCTTGCGGTGGCAGCATCGGTTGAATCACGTTCGGAACACCCTCTGGCCGACGCTATTCTCAGAAAAGCCCGTGAGGACGGCGTAGGGGTTCAGCCGCTTGAGGCGTTTGAAGCCCTTACTGGGCTGGGAGCCAAGGGAACCGCCGGGGGCAATATATATTATGTCTGTAATCGCAGATTATGCGAGCAATTGGATATCCCCCTGGAAAATGCGGAAGCCGACCTCGTCCGATTGGAGAGCGAAGGCAAGACCGCCGTCCTCGTATTGGGTAATGGCAAGGTCATGGGGATCATCGCCGTATCCGATCAGCTTCGACCCGGGGCCAAAGAAGCGATTATCAGCCTCAAAAAAGCCGGAATCAAACACATCGCCATGTTGACCGGAGACAACGAGGGAACCGCGAGGGCTATAGCGTCGCAAACTGGCATAGATGAATACAAGGCGCAGCTGATGCCGGAGGACAAGGTAGCCGCGGTCGAGGAATTGAAGCGAAAGTACTATAAAATCGCTATGGTGGGGGATGGGGTGAACGATGCCCCGGCCATGGCCGCCGCCGATGTAGGCATCGCCATGGGAGCGGCCGGCACCGATATCGCCCTGGAGACCGCCGACCTGGCGCTGATGTCGGACGACTTATCGAGGATTCCTTATGCTTTCGCCGCGAGCCGGAAGGCGGTGGCGGTTATCAAGCAAAATGTGGTGGCTTCGGTGGGTATCGTCGTGGTTGTGGTTGCATTGGCGCTTTTCGGCAAGATTGGCCTGGTGCCAGGTCTGCTCATCAACGAGGGAAGTGCCCTTATCGTGATGGCCAACGGTCTGCGGTTGCTCAGGGGTTAAATCCCCGGTGGACTTCTTTAGGTTTGGACACCGGGAGGTCGAATTCCTTTAGGCCTTCATCAAGCAACTTTGTTACACTGGTTGCGACGTGGATTTTTTTGCCATATTCCTTATCGCGCTCGGCCTGTCCGCCGACAGTTTTGCCGTGTCGGTTGGTGGAAGCGTCAGAATGGGTGCCGCACTCGACCGGGCTAAACAAATTAAGGTTGCCGCCTATTTCGGTTTTTTCCAATTCGCCATGATCCTCGCCGGGTATTTGGCCGGGAGAACGGTGACAAACCTGATCGATAGTATCGATCATTGGGTGGCTTTCGCTCTCCTGGCTTTAATTGGCGTGAGAATGATTAAAAAGTCGCTCGAGAAGAAGCGCGACACGGTTGATATTTCGCGTGGCAAGATGCTCCTCGGCCTTTCGGTGGCCACCAGCATCGATTCTTTAGCAGCCGGTTTGACCTTCGCCTTCGTCGAGGTGGCTATCCTGGGAGCGAGCATCCTCGTAGGGTTGACAGCCTTTACGGCGACTGTGATCGGGTTTATGCTCGGCAGGCGGCTCGGGCATGTCTTCGGCAAGCGGGCGGAACTTATCGGCGGCCTGGTGCTTATAGGAATCGGGGTAAAGGTCTTGATACAAGGTCTCAGTTGAAAACATCGTTCAACGATAGCTATTTCAAAAACTTCTGCCACCAATGATATGTGAAGAAGACATACGATGGGGATATCGACCCGCAAATACTAGCCACCATTCCATAAATAGGGGGCATCCCGGCAACGCTTCAGGAAAACAACATCAATCTTCTTCATACATTACTGGTATCTTCACGGATTCTTCATATAGGTCTGGTATCATAGTAGTATAACAAACAGGAAGGAGTCATCCATGAAAACTTTACCCAAGAAATGGCTGGTCGGCATCGTTGTTGTTGCCGTGGGGCTACTCGCCATTGGCGTACCGGTACTGGCATCGGCGGGAAATAACCCGTTCGGGACGTCTGGCGCATCTAATACTTACGATACAGCCGGCCTCGATTCACCGACCCTGGCGCGTGTGGCCGGCATCCTGGGGCTAACACCTGCCGACCTCACCACTCAGTTGCAAGCCGGTAAAACCCTGGCGGTTATAGCCGGGGAAAGGAACATACCGACGGCGACCTTGGTAGAGGCGATCATCGCACCGTACGCTGAGCAGGTCGCATTGCAAGTAAAATACGGCTACATCACCCAGGAGCAAGCTCAAACTATCCTAAATGCCGCCCGGCAAAACGCTGGGAATCTTCTTTCACAGAACCTATCCAGTGCAGGGGGCTACAATGGTCTCGGTCACTGTGGCGGGTATCTGGGTGAGGGGATCGGTGCTGGGCATGGTTGGGGCATAATGGGTCCAGGTATGATGGGTGGCTGGGGAAACAATGCCTTCAACACAACCAATGGCAACGCGGTCCCGGCCCAACCTTGGAACGGAGGCACCGGCTGGGGCATGAGTGGAATGATGGGAGGCTGGTAAACCCAAAAATCGAGCCAGGGCGACGGGCGGTGAGAAACTAGTTCCATCGCCCGTCCTTTTTGCAAATAACCCGAACTTGACATATTATCGAACGGTAGAGGTAATAGATGTCAAAGGGCAAAATCCTTGTCGTCGATGATGAACCGAAGATCGTGAACACCGTCCGAGCCTACCTCGAACGTGAGGGCTATGAAGCTCTTGAAGCCAACAATGGAAGGAAAGCAATTGAAATATTCAATCGTGAAAAGCCAGACCTCATCATCCTTGATCTTATGCTCCCGGAAGTGGATGGGCTGGAAGTATGCCGGCAGATTCGTCGATCATCAGACGTACCTATCATCATGCTCACCGCCCGCCAGGAAGACGCCGATAAGCTGATCGGCCTTGAACTCGGAGCGGATGATTACGTAACCAAACCTTTCAGCCCCAGGGAACTTGTTGCCCGGGTAAAGGTGGTGTTGCGCCGTGCCCGTCCCTCCGCGGCAGCAACAACGCCTGCACGTCTGACTCTGGGTGATCTAATTATAGATGAGGAGCGCTTCGAAGCTACCTGCCACGATGCGCCTCTTACTCTTACACCGACCGAGTTCCGTATCCTTGCCGCTTTGATGAGAAATCCGGGCCGAGTCCTCTCCCGGACTCGCTTACTGGATACACTTGGCGAAAACTATGAGGGTTACGAACGCACCATCGACGTTCATGTTAAGAACCTCCGCCGTAAGCTGGCAGAAATGAATTCCGAACGAGGGTGTGTGATTACGACAGTCCATGGAGTCGGTTACAAATTACAGGAGCCGGAAGATGGGTAGAAGAAACGGATTGTTTAATCGGTTATCGATACGACTGACAGCTGCGTTTCTTTTAGCAGTGATTGCGGGTATTGCGATCGTAGCATTTTCTGTTTATCAGGGGACTACCAGCGCATATGCCGCAAGCATTGAAGATATGCAGCGGATCATGGGTGGATGGATGGGGGGTCTGTCCTGGGAAATGATGGGAGGCATGAACTCCCAGCCCGCAGTCGATTTCACTGACAACCTGGGGCGCACTCTCTGGGTGGCGGGGGGCCTGGGTGTTCTCATAGCAATAGTCTTGGGTGGAGTTTTTACTCGCAATATCGTTGCGCCTCTGGGTGAAGTAACTGTAGCCGCCAGGCGAGTGGCCGGTGGTGATTTATCCCAGCGAGTGAACGTCCGCGGTTCCAGTGAATTGACAGACCTTGGCGAATCCTTCAACTCGATGGCACGGACGTTAAAACATGATCAGGACCTTCGCCAAAACATGATTGCCGACATTGCGCATGAATTGCGCACTCCGCTTTCGGTTCTACGAGCAAATATCGAAGCAATGCAGGATGGAATCCTGGGAACGAATCCTGAGAACCTTGAGTCACTTCACCAGGAGACGGTTACCCTTGCCCGGCTCATCGAGGACTTGCGTACACTGAGCCTTGCGGAAAGCGGGCAGCTCAAAATGCATAAAGAATTGACTGATATGAAGGCGTTTTCATCTAAAATCGTTCAAGGGATGCAGACTCAATTCGATTCAAAGGGCATCGGTGTAGCGCTTGAAGCTCCAGATATTGGGACTGATATTATTATCGATCCTGCCCGTATTGAACAAGTTTTGAGGAATCTCTTGGCCAACGCTTTGCATTACACACCAGACGGAGGCCGTGTAACGGTTAAGCTAATGCCGGACTTCGATGGGTTGACGATCTCTGTGGCGGACACTGGTCTGGGCATTCCCCCAGAAGATCTGGTACACCTGTTTGAACGCTTCTATCGGGTTGACCGTTCCCGCGCCCGAAGTACTGGAGGCTCGGGTTTGGGGCTAGCTATAGTCAAACAACTTGTCGAGGCGCATGGGGGACGTGTTTGGGTGAACAGCGAAATCGGAAAAGGCAGCACCTTTTTCTTTCACTTGCCCGTCGTTGCTTCTGGATACCAATTACCATGAAAAAGTTATTGAAAAGACTCTACCGGGTTTCTCCAGTTTGGATCGTCTCATAGTTCTAGGTATCGTCCCCTTTGGTGGAGCTGAGGGGATTCGAACCCCTGACCCTTGCGATGCGAACGCAATGCTCTCCCAGCTGAGCTACAGCCCCATGCAGGCGAGTATTATAACATACTGGCTGGCGCCGGGATAAACCCCAACAAAAGGGCGACCCGCCAGCGGGTCGCCCTTTTACGGCTTAAAAGCAGGCTCTATTTGACCTTGGGTTCTTCGCCGGGATGGAGCCGGCGCCACTTGGCCAGCAGTTCGTCATGGTTTTCCGCGTTGGCTTCGTCTGGCACGCAGCAGTCGACAGGGCAGATCTCGGCGCACTGTTTGGTCGAAAACGAGCCGACGCATTCGGTGCACTTGGCGGGATCGATGATGTAGATCGTCTCCCCCTCGGTGATGGCTGAATTAGGGCACTCCGGTTCGCAGGCTCCGCAGCTGATGCACTCATCGGTAATCTTGAAAGCCATGTTTCTGTCTTGTCCTCCCCGGGTTGAATAACCACCATTATACCCAAAACGGATTATCCGGTAAAACGGCCTTTCACCTGACCTTGGCGCGCACCGCCTCGGCTACGAACGGCGGCACCAGATCGCCGAAGTCACCGCCCAGCCGGGCTACTTCTTTCATGATGCTGGAAGAAAGGAACTGGAATTCCGGAGAGGCCAGCAGGCACACCAGCTCTATTTCCGGCGCCAGTTTGCGGTTGATCATCGCCATATCGAACTCAAGCTCGAAATCGTTGTTGACCCTGAGGCCGCGCACCACCGTGTTCACCTTTTCGCGGCGGGCGAACTCCACCATCAGCCCGGAGAAAGGCTTTACTATAACATTGCCAAGATCCCGGACCGCCTCCTGTCCCATCGCCACCCGCTCCTCGGTGGTGAACATGAGTTTCTTGTCCGGCGTATCGTAAACGCCTACAATGACCCGGTCAAACAGCCGCGCCGATCGCCTGATAATGTCGATATGGCCCCAGGTGAACGGATCGAACGAACCGGGATAAAGCGCCGTTTTCATGATGTCTCCTTGCGGTATATGGCGATGACGCTGTCGCCGTGGCGTCTTTCTTTATATAATACGACTTGGCCGTAACGTTCGTCGAGGGTCACCCGCGGCGAATGGGTGATGACCAGCCAGGTGGAGTCGCCGATGAGCCTGGTCCCGGCCAGCCTGCCCAGGAAAAGGCCGATATCTTCCCGGCGGTAGGGCGGGTCCATCAAAATAATGTCGTAAGTCTTGTCCAGGAAACTGATGGCGCGCTCCACCGGCAGGCAGTGGACTCTGGCGCGGTCTGCCAGGCCGCATTGCTCCAGGTTGTTCAGCAGAATATCGCAGCAAGCCCTTTCCTGTTCCACGAAGTCGGCGTGTCCGGCGCCTCGGGACAGCGCCTCGATGCCCAGCGACCCCGAGCCGGAGAACAGATCCAAAACCTCGTCCCAGTTTTCGGTGAGGTTGGCCAGCATCGAGAAAATGGCGCCCCTGACCAGTTCGGTAGCCGGGCGGGTCGCCCGCCGCTCCGGTACCTTAAGCGGCCGGCCTTTGCACTCCCCGGCGATAACCCTGAGATATCCCACGGCGTCATTCTGAAGCAAGCGGCCGGCGCCGTCAATCGGCAGCCTAGGAATCGAACCGCTGCCATCGGTGGATGACCGCTCTTTTGACGCTGGCTGGACGCTGCCTCTAGAATATAATGGTGAAGAACGAAGCGACCACTTTCCTGCTTCTGTGGGGGGGCGCGCTGTGCCCGGACTCCCTGAACAGGGTGATGTATTGGGCGGTTAACTACCAGGGTGAAATTTGCGGCGTGATCCTGCCGGCGGCGGTGTGGCGGAGGGTGGTCAACGTTCTCGAGTCGCCGTCGGAACTGGGAGCTCCTTATTTGGCCGTGGCCGTTACCGGAATCGCCGAAGAGCGGCCGGAACTGCGGCTGGTAACCCTCGACGCCGATTCCCTGTATGATTTTTGCTACCTTAAAAATGCAGTTTACCGTATGCGCCAGTCGCCGCAGCAGCTCAAGATGGATGCCGGTAAACTGACCAACAGCGTCGGTATCGCCGAACTGCCGCCGATGGCGGTATTGAGGCGTTTCGGCTCGCGGCCGGACCGGGGCGAGTTTTTTACCCTGATGCCGGATAAAAAACGGGTTGAACTGTATTATCTGATTGAGGAAGACGAAATCCCGCCGGAAAAACTGGGCGTTCAGGTCCTGTGGGGTCTCAAAGGCTACGGGCTGCCGGCTGTCGCCCAGGGGACAGGCTATCGACCGGATGGCGCTGAAAAAGCCATGCTGGGGCGGTCCGCGGTCAAGCCGCCTCCGTTGTGGTTCCGGGATTTACTCAAGCTGTTCAAGCGTGGGCGGCGGCCGCCCAGGTCAGCGGGCGTTTAGTGCCGCAAGCCCGCTCCGCATAACAGGTACTAATACTTTGGTCGGCATGCGTTTCCGAAAGTCATTAGATTCCGAGAGAATTTATCGGCTTTTCGGTCCGAGTAACAAATAACAATGTCCAAAGTTGTCAAACTATCATTATTTACCGCTTTGTCCTAACGTATTATTGCCTGTTTGGCTGATCACGGGCCAGTTTACACAAGTATCGCCTTGGTGCTATGATATTCGGACAGTGGGACTAGTACTTCTGATACACTGTCTCACCATGTCCAATAAGTTGCATTCCGGAAGCCGATTCCTGAGTGCAGCCTGAATTACAAAGGTCTCAAAGGCGAACAAAATAAAGGAGGGAGCATGAAGTCTCAAGTCAGTAGGAGGGACTTCCTCAAGGCCAGCGGCGGAGTCGCCGGACTCTTCGCTACAGCCGGGCTCTTCCGGGGTCCGCTGGGTGCCGACTCAGCGCTGCCGGTGGATGACCGCCCCCGCTGGACCAAGGAAACCTACACCATCTGTCCCTACGATGCTTCGGGCTGCGGTTTCATCTGTCGCACCGACGCTCAGGGCAGGCTCGTCAATGTCGAGGGCGACCCCAATCACCCGGTGAACCAGGGCGGCGCCTGCAGCAAAGGTGCGGCCATCGCCCAGATTCACAACAACACCCGGCGTCTTCAGAAAGTGAGATACCGGGCGCCCGGCGCTTCCGACTGGGAAGAGAAAGACTGGGACTGGGCCATCACCGAGATGGCCAAGCGCATCAAGGCCACCCGCGATGCCAACTGGATAGAGAAGAACGCCAAGGGCAATACCGTCCGCCGCGTCGAAGCCATGGCCATGGTTGGCGGTTCCTGTCTGGACAATGAAGAGTGCCAGCTTTTGGTAAAAATGCTGCGCAGCCTCGGCATGGTGTATTTAGAGACACAGGCGCGCCTCTGACATTCCTCAACTGTCGCCAGTTTGGCGGAATCGTTCGGACGCGGTGCCATGACCAACCACTGGACCGATGTGGCTAATGCGAACCTGGTCCTCATTATCGGCGCCAATCCCGCCGAGAATCACCCCGCTTCCTACACCCATATCCTCAGAGCCCAGACCAACGGGGGTAAAATAGTGGTCTTAGATCCCCGCTTCACAAGGTCAGCGGCCAAGGCTGATATGTACGCCCCCATCCGTTCTGGAACTGACATCGCCGTCGTGGGCGCTATTATCAACTACGTCGTCAACGATATTGAAGCCAACCCTGCCAAATACAACATGACGTACCTTACCGAATACACCAACGCCCCGACGCTGATCAACCCGGATTTCAAAGGACCGGCTGACCTGGACGGCCTCTTCAGCGGCTACAACGCCGAAACCCGCAGCTACTCCAAGACAACCTGGAGCTATCAGCTAGACAGCGCGGGCGTCCCCATCAAAGACAAAACCCTCAAGAACCCGAACAGCGTCTTCCAGCTGCTCAAAAAACACTACTCGCGCTACACTTTCGCCAAAGCGAATGAAGTGTCCGGGATTCCGGTGGACAAGCTCCAGGAGATAGCCAAGCTGGTGGCTGCAACCGGCGCTCCCAATAAAGCTATGACCATCATGTACGCTATGGGCGCTACCCAGCACACCTACGGCACCCAGCTCATCCGCACCTACTGCATCCTGCAGCTGCTTCTTGCCAATGTCGGCTTAGCCGGTGGCGGCATCAACGCCCTCCGCGGCGAATCGAATGTTCAGGGCGCTACTGACTGGGGCATTCTCTTCCACCTGCTGCCGGGATACCTTCCGGCGCCGACTGAAACTGACACTACCTTGGCTGCCTACAATACGCGGACGGCGGTCGTCAAACGCGAACCCCGCAGCCTCAACTGGTGGAGCAACCGCCCCAAGTACATCGCCAGCCTGCTGAAGACCTGGTACGGCGACAACGGCACTGTTGCCAACGACTTCGGCTTCAACTGGCTGCCCAAGATGGATACTGGCGCCAACCATTCCTTCATTCCCCTTTTCAAAAACATGTATGAAGGTAAGATCAAAGGCCTGATGATCTGGGGCCAAAATCCCGTCGTCAGCGGCCCTAACCAACAGCAAATCGTCGGTGGTATGGAAAAGCTGGACTGGGTCATTGCCGCTGATCTCTGGGAGAACGAGAGCGCCAACTTCTGGAAGAGACCCGGTGCCAATCCGGCCAACATCAAGACCGAGGTCTTCCTGCTGCCGGCTGCCGCTTCCTTCGAGAAAGAAGGTTCGGTTGCCAATTCTAGCCGCTGGATGCAGTGGCGCTACAAGGCCGTCGAACCTCCGGGTGAGGCCATGCCTGATCTGGACATGATCAATAAGCTCATGCTCAAGCTGCGAGAACTCTATAACGCTGAGGGTGGCCCCAACGCCGATGCCATCACCAAGCTGGCCTGGAATTACGGTACCCATGTTGATCCGCATCAGGTCGCCAAAGAAGACAACGGCTATGACTTGAAGACCGGCAAGCTTATCGGCAACTTCACCCTGCTTCTCACCGATGGAACTACCTCTTGCGGCAACTGGATCTATTCCGGCTCCTACAACGAAACCGGCAACCTGTCCGCCCGCCGCGACCTCGATGACGGGCCGTTCAATATCGGCCTGAACGCCAAATACGCCTGGTCCTGGCCGCTCAACCGGCGCATCATCTACAACCGCGCCTCGGTTGATCTGGACGGCAAGCCTTTCAATCCGGACAAACCGGTGGTCAAATGGAACGACACTACCAAAGCCTGGGAAGGCGATATCATCGACGGCGGCTCAGGCCCGTTGAATCAGGGCGGCTGGCTGCCATTCATAATGCAGGCTGAGGGCGTCGCCAGCATCTTCGGCCCCGGCCTTACCGACGGCCCATTCCCGGAGCACTACGAGCCCTGGGAAAGCCCGGTGCAAAATTCCATGAGCAAGCAGCAGGACAATCCCGTGTTCAAGATCTGGGAAGGCGGTCTGGATGTCAAGGGTTCGGCCGCGGAATTCCCCATCGCCTGCACCACCTTCCGCGTCGTCGAGCACTGGCAGGCCGGCGCCATGTCGCGCAACCTGCCCTGGCTGGTGGAAATGGTCCCGTCGCCGTACGTCGAGATCAGTGAAGCCCTGGCGGCTGAAAAAGGCATCGTCGCCGGCGATATCGTCAAGGTAAGCTCCGCCCGTGGCAGCGTCGAACTCCCGGCTATGGTGACCAAACGCGTCCAGGCCTTCAACCTCGGCGGCAAGACCATTCATCAGGTCGCCATCCCTTGGCACTGGGGCTGGGCCGGTCTCGGCACAGGCGCCAGCGCCAACGTGCTGTCGCCCAACGCCGGCGACGCCAATACCACCATCCCTGAATCCAAGGCCTTCCTGGTGAAGATCGAAAAGACCGATAAGACCGCAGAGATGTTGAAACTGGGGCACCGCGCCGTGCCTATTGAACCTCTGCCGTTGAAGAGGGGGATGTAACGATGGCTAAAGGACTGCTCATTGATACCGTTCGGTGCACCGGCTGCCGCGGCTGCCAGAGCGCCTGCAAGCAGTGGAACCTGAACCCGGCGGTCAAAACCGAGTTCAGCCCCACCATGACCAATCCCATTGAGACCAACGCCTATAACTTCGTTCACGTCGAATTCTTCGAGGTGATGAAAAACGGCAATCTGACCTGGAACTTCGTCTCCAAGCGGTGCATGCACTGCGAGCACCCCGCCTGCGCCTCGGTCTGCCCGGTCGGCGCCCTCCAGAAGCTGGATTTCGGTCCAGTCGTCTGGGAGGAAGGCAAGTGCATCGGCTGCCGCTACTGCCAGAACGCCTGCCCCTTCGACATCCCCAAATACACCTGGTTTACCGATGAAGGCAAAACTGATCCCTGGCCCAAAATCGCCAAGTGTACCATGTGCTGGGACCGGCAGACCTCCAAGCAGCCGACCGAAGAGCCGGCCTGCTCCACCACCTGCCCGCCGAGCGCCATCATGTTCGGCGAACGGGACGCGCTTCTGGAAATCGCCAAAGGCCGCATTGCCCGCTCTCCCGACAAATACTTCAACCACATCTACGGCGAAAACGAGGCCGGCGGCACCCAGGTGCTGTTCCTGGGCGCTGTCAGCCCTCAGGAACTGGGCTTCCCCGAGGTCGAGACCGAGTCTTATCCCGAGTTCACCTGGGAATTCCTGTCCAAGATCCCGTATGAGATCGCCGCGCTGGGCGCTTTCCTGGTCGGCACCTACGCCTTCCGCACCATGAGGATGAAGGGCAAGGGCGAGACAGCTGCTAAAGGAGGATCACACTAATGACCAACCGAAACGTACCCCTCTTTAGCTTCTGGGGCGTCGTCCAGTTCCTGTTCCTGCTGGGCGCCATCGGCGTGGCTGTCGCCAAGCTGATCTGGGGCCTGGGGGCGGTGACCAACCTGTCAGACAACTGGCCGTGGGGCCTGTGGGTCGCCTTCGACGTCGGCGTTTACATCGCCTCGGCGGCCGGCGGCTTCGTCCTGGCGGCCATCGTCTACATCTTCAAGGTGGAAGCCTTCCGGCCGCTGGTCAAGCCGGCCATCCTGATCGCCACCCTGGGCTACACCATCGGCGCCTTAGGCATCGCCATCGACCTGGGCCGCAGCCCCTTGATCATCCACCCGCTGTGGATGTGGCAGCCCGGCTCGATCATGTTCGAGGTGGCTTGGTGCGTCATGATGTACCTGACGGTGCTTTACCTGGAGTTCTCGCCCAACCTTTTCGCCCGCTTCGGCTGGGTGAAGGCCGCATCGGTGCAACACGCGCTGGTCGTCCCCCTGGTCATCTTCGGCATCCTTCTGTCCTTCCTGCACCAGTCGAGCCTGGGCGCCCTGTTCCTGATCACGCCTGACCAGCACGGGCTGTGGCATCTGCCGCTGATGGGCTATCTCTTCGTCATCTCGGCCATGTCGCTGGGCTTGTCGGTGCTGACCTTCTTCTCGGTCATCATGGCCAAGAGCTGGAAACTGACGCTGCGGATGGACCTATTGCCCAAGGTCATGGCCATCGCCGCCTGGATCCTGGTCTTCTACCTGGGCCTGCGCTTCTACGATACGGCGGCCTCCGGCGGCTTCTCGGAGTTCGCCTTCGACGAGTTCGGGGCGCTGTTCCTGGTGGAGGTCGGCCTGGGCATGGTACTGCCGATCATCCTGATCGCCATGAAGAAGGTGCGGGAGTCCCGGAGCGGCTTGCTTTGGGCGTCGTCGCTGATCATCATGGGCCTGGTTTTAAACCGGGTGAACACCCTGGTCATCTCCCATGCGCCGGCGCGCTTCGGCAGCTACTTCCCGACGGTGTGGGAGTTCATCTTCACCCTGGGACTCATCTTCGGCGCCATGTTTGCCTTCCGGCTGGCGGCGCGCTACCTGCCGCTGTTCTCCGAACAGAAGGCCGGACTGCCTGAATCAGTCGCCCGCGCCAACCCTGAAGTGGTGACTGCATAGTGAGTGCGTCGTTTTACCAGCGCTGCCGCGCAGAACTGCAGCGCTACGAGGCCGAAAAAGCCTTCCCGGAAGGGTACACCGGACTCAACAAAGAAATAATGGAAATCCAGGAGTCGGCCCGAGAACAACTCGGGCCGACTCCGCGGCTTTCCGAAGCCGCTTTGAACAATCTCAAAGAAGGCCAGATTGCCTTGACCGGCCAGAGCGTGCCGATCCCGGTTTCCGTGTTTCGCCCGGCGGCTCTCAAACTGGCGGACGCTTTCAGCCGCGTCGCCGGTCAGCCGTTTCCGGTCGAGAAGATTTTTGCCCTGTCCGGATCTTCGGGCGATGACTGGCATACCCTTGCTGAAGACCTGCTGGCGGGACGGCTGGACCTTGCTGAACTGGCGGAAGGCAGCGGCTACAATACCGAAACTATCGCCTATTTCCTGCACAGCCTTCTGGTGCCCTTCTACGAACACCAGTCGGAACCCTACCGGCAGATGCTCATGGATAAGGAGATCGCCTGGAACCGCGGCTTTTGCCCGGTCTGCGGCTCGCCGGCCAGATACGGGGTGTATTACGGGGAAAAAGGCTTCCGCAAGCTCTACTGCGGTCTCTGCCGCACCGAATGGCCCTTCCCCCGGCATATGTGCCCCCACTGCGAAAATCCCGAGATGGCTTCCATCCGGTCATTCACCATCGGCGGCGACCAGGCTCATGCGGCCGAAGTCTGCGACCACTGCCAGAGCTATCTCAAAGCCACTGACGAACGCCAGTTGCGCCGCGAATGCATCGCAGCGGTGGAGGATCTGGCCACCCCCGGCATAGACCTCACGGCCGCGGGTCAGGGCCTGTCCCGGCCGGCATAAAACAACCTGTTAATAAGGTATCAACCGCCTTAATAAATCGGATTGAACTATCGTTCAATCCGATTTGCATCATCAGCGCTTAAAATGATAGAGTACCCGAGTTGTAAAAAATAGGAGGGAAGTAGGAGGACTATGCCTGGTATTTTCTGGCTTGTGCCCGTCATCTCGCTGGTGACAGTCCTGTTTATCGTCTACCTGGCCCGCTTTGTCCTGGCCAAGGACACCGGAACCCCCAAGATGAGAGAAGTGGGGGACATGATTTTCGAAGGTGCCTGGGCGTTCTTGAACCGCCAGTACCGCACCATCGGTATTCTCTCCATATTTGTCGCTGTGGCTGTCGGCGCTGTCGTCGGCCTGCTGTCCGGGGAAAACACCCCGGGTGATGTCGGCCAGGCCGGCATTATGTGGCGCACCGGCGTCGCTTTCCTTGTTGGCGCTATCTGCTCTGGCATCTCCGGCTTCGCCGGCATGTACATCGCCGTCAAATCCAACGTCCGCTGCGCCGCGGCCGCCCAGCGGTCCTGGCGTGAGGCTATCGACGTCGCCATGCGCGGCGGCGCCGTCTCCGGCTTTCTGATCACCACCCTGTCTTTAATCGGTGTCACCGCCATCTTCTTTGCCTTCGGCGGCAATTCCGAGCCTGAAATCGCGCCTCATTTGATCGTCGGCTTCGGCTTCGGCGCCAGCTTTGTCGCCCTGTTCGCCCAGCTCGGCGGCGGTATCTACACCAAAGCCGCTGACATGGGTGCCGATCTCGTCGGCAAAGTTGAAGCCGGCATTCCTGAAGATGACTCCCGCAACGCCGCGGTTATCGCCGATCTCGTCGGCGACAACGTCGGCGACTGCGCCGGCCGCGGCGCTGACCTGTTCGAGTCCACCGCCGCCGAAAATATCGGCGCCATGATCCTGGGCGCTTCCGTATACGCCGTCACCGGCGATGTCGCCTGGATCATCTTCCCGCTGGTCGTCCGCGCCTTCGGTCTGGTGGCCTCCATGATCGGTCTGCTCATCGTCAAGGCTAAAGAAGAAGAGGATCCCATGGCCGCCCTCAACCGCGGCTACTGGATGTCCATCGTCCTGTCCGCCATCGGCATGGTCATCACCGTGACTATCATGCTTGACAACTTCTGGCTGGCTGCCGCCGGCCTCGTCGGCATCCTCGCCTCGGTTGCCATTCTCTATATCACCCAGTACTACACCGACACCAAGTATAAACCGGTCAAGGACCTGGCCCAGGCTTCCCGCACCGGTTCCGCCACCAACATCGTCGGCGGCATCGCCATCGGCTTCGAGACCGCCCTGCCTACCGCCCTGGTCATCGGCATCTCACTGTTGGTAGCCTACTTCTTCGGCCAGCAGTCCGGCGTTGAAGGCGCCGGCGCCTTCGGCACCGCCGTGGCCACCATGGGCATGCTGATGACCTGCCCCTACGTCCTGGCCATGGATACCTTCGGCCCCATCACCGATAACGCCAATGGCATCAACGAAATGGCCGGCGCCGGGCCGCAGGTCCGCAAGATTACCGACCGGCTGGACGCTGTCGGCAACACCACCAAAGCGCTCACCAAGGGCTACGCCCTGGTCTCCGCCGGCCTGGCCGCCTTCCTGCTGTTCCAGGCTTACATGGACCAGGTAGAGTTCCTGCGCGGCACTCCGTTCGATGTCATCGACCTGGCCAAACCAGAGGTCTTCGTCGGCGCCATGCTGGCGGTGATGCTGGTCTTCCTCTTCAGCTCCTGGGCTATCAAGGCTGTCGGCAACACTGCACAGTTGATCATCGAGGAAGTCCGCCGCCAGTTCCGCGAGAATCCCAAGATCATGACCTTTGAAGCCAAGCCGGATTACGCCCGCGCCGTAGACATCACCGCCCGGGCCGGTCTGCGCGAAATGATCAAACCCGGCCTGCTGCCGGTACTGGCTCCCCTGGTGTTGGGCGTCGGTTTCAACCTCATCGAAGGTTATGACGCCGCCATGGCCGTGGGCGCCATGCTCATGGTCGGCACCATCGGCGGCATCATGCTGGCCGCCTTCATGAACAACGCCGGCGGCGCCTGGGACAATGCCAAGAAGTACATTGAAGACGGGCAGCTCAAAGACGACAAGGGCGTCGTCCAGGGCAAGCGCACCTTCGCCCACGCCGCGGCTGTCGTCGGCGACACCGTCGGCGACCCGTTGAAGGACACCGCCGGCCCGTCGCTGCACGTCCTGATCAAACTGCTGTCCACCATCACCCTGGTGCTGGTGCCCTTGTTCATCTAATTCCTTCTTCGAGGTTAATAGTAGGAGCGGCTCGAAAGAGCCGCTCCCTTTTTTATGCCCCCTCATTACTGACCGCCCTTTACTATTGAAGGCACTTAAACTGTATTGTATTCTGATATTCAAAGTTAAGAGTCCTGCATTGACCAATGCGTTTGAAGGAGGAGCGCTCTCTTATGGATATTACGCCGGAACAACGGAAAGCAATCTACGAGGAAGAAAAAGCTAGAATCGAACAGGAGGCCAGGTCAAACGGCGGCCAGACGAGTTCTTCCCAAAGTACCAGCACCGGGCTTCCCCCAAATGTCGCGGCTCTCCTGTGCTACCTTGGCGTGTGGGTGACCGGTATCATCTTCATTATACTTGAACAAAAAAGTGTTAAGGTCCGGTTCCACGCCACCCAATCAATTCTGATCTTTGCCCCGCTTGCCATAATGGGGTGGATACTCGGTTGGATACCGAATTCAGGCGGAGTTTTATCCGCCGCAGTTTCTATTCTGGCTTTGGTGCTGTGGATATTGCTTATGGTCAAAGCGTACAGAGATGAAGAATTCGAGGTTCCCCTCGTGAGCAGCCTGTCAAGGCAACTTATCAAAGCGCCGGTTACTTACTCTTCGATGGATAAGACTCAAGCGGCGGGCAGCACCGGCGCCCCGTCTGGCGAGCTCGCCGGGAGATATGTTCCCGGCAGCAGGACAGGCCGCCTGGTAGGCTCAAGCTTGTCTATCGGTTGGAGCGCTGTGCTCCTGGTGCTTTTTAATTACTACAGCGAATACATCGCAACCTACCAGGGTCAAACTTCAGACGGGGTTACCAACTGGATCAGGGATCCCATTTTCAACCAGGATCTTCACCTGTGGCTGCCCGTACTAAATACTGCGTTATTCGCCGCCATACTCGGAAATATCATCACCATCGTATGGGATAAATACCTGCTCCGGGAGCCGATCAAGATTCTCATAGATGTCTTCGCCCTCGTCGCTATTGTCAGCTTGATAAATATATTCCCGTTTGATTTCAGTACCTTCTCGGATACCGTTGCCATCGAGGCGACGGAAATCGGAGTAAAAGTATTTTTAATCCTGGTAGCAGTCGGCATTGGGGTTGGTGTTTTGGTCCGATTCATTAAGCTAATCATCAATATCGCCAGAGGGATTACGAGTTACCGATAGAATTATTTAGTCGCTATGGCTGTTTAAACTTAGGAACTCCCGACAGATCAGAAGCGTTCACTCAATCCAAGCCGCCACGCGTTTCTGGCAGAGTACGACTGTATGACCAAAAAATACGCATAAAGTCCAATGGTGACTAATTCTTTGGTACGATGACAATTTGTTATGTCAGAGTAAAATGTACTTAAATTTAGGTTGATCGTTGAAGGCCGGCTGCCTCCGACGGAAAGGAACGGCGATGGGAATTGTGTTTAGGTCATCAAGCCTAATCTAGGCTCGATGACCTAAGTGTTTCATGACTAACCGCAGTTATTCGAAAGGAGGCCGAAATGTCCAGGTTCCATTCTCCACTTTCACGGCGTGATTTCATGAAGGCTCTGGGTTTCACAGGTGCTGGCTTGGGAGGCGCCGCTGCGCTTACGTCTCCAGTATTTCAAGACCTTGATGAACTCATGTCGTCCAACGGCAACTACTACGGATATGAAGTCGGTGATGGTTATATTCCCAACCTGCCATGGTATGTGAAGCACAAAGAATACTTTGAACCCACCGTGCCGATCGATTGGGATCATAAATGGCGCGTCGACGGCCGCCATGCCAGAGACTATAACGTAAAAGAAAGTAAATGGTTCTTTGATGCCTACAGCCTCGAGCAGGCGAAAAAATATGCCGAATGGCAGGAGGGCTACGATCCCAAATACAATTGGAAAGACCCCCGGCGCCAAGCGCTTGATTCGGCTTCACAGGCAATAAACTCTTTCGTACCAAAACTGACTTTTCTAGGGCAAACCCCAACAAAAACACCTGAAAAAACAGGGTACCCTAAATGGACAGGGACTCCTAAAGAGAATATGAATCTGTTGCGAGGCATCGCGAGGTTTTTCGGGTGTGACGATATTGGGGTTATGGAGGATGACCCCCATTTGGAGCGCTTGACAACCACCTATGATATGGAAAGCGCCAAGATTGACCGGGAGAATGTGGATAACCCATACGTTGAAACCGATTCCAAAGGTAAGGTAACTAGAAAAGTTATTCCGACAAGTTTTAAGTGGTCATTCGTCTGGACCTTCAGGCAAAACATCGATATGACTCGAGTTCAGCAGGGCGGCATCATGAGGGCTTGGCCGGAATATAATCCTCTCGGAGCCGGAGAAAATGCCGCAGTCTGGTACTGCTATTCCAGGATGAGTATTGTCGAAATCCGGTTGATGCAGTTTATCAGGGCGCTTGGCTACGATTGTGTAGCCGGAGGAATGAGCGCCATTACGTCTGGAACGGCTTTAGCGACTGTAAATGGTCTCCTTGAACATGCCAGAATGGGCCAGGTTGCTCTCCATCCAAAATTCGGGGCTACAATCCGCAGCACTTACAAGATGTGGACCAACCTGCCTTTGGTGCCAACCCGGCCGATTGATGCAGGTATCTATGAATTCTGCAAGACGTGTGAAATCTGCGCGGAAGCTTGCCCGGGGCAAGTTATCCAGAGAAACCAGCCAACCTGGACCACCGGGCGAAATCCCGAAAACGGCGATGATAACGGTGAACTCGGAGAGCCTCTGCCTTATCAGGCGCAAGGATTTCTCGGCTGGCGCACCGATATCGGGAAATGCCCTCATTGTCCGATGTGCCAGGGCACCTGCCCGTTCAATGAGATGCCGGAGGCTTCCTGGCTGCATACACTGGTCAAAACTACGACTGCCAATACAACCATATTCAATAAATTCTTCGCGGATATGGATCGAACCTTCAAATATGGTCATAAGCTGGAAGCGGATTACTTTGACGAGCGCTTCGGCAAGATGCCTACCTACGGCATCGACACCATGCGATAAAAAACTGGAGGTACAGGAAATATGTGGCTCGGATTGTTACTCGGCATAGTATTCGGCGTTGGCGCCATGTGGGTTATCAGGAGAGGCATAACTGTTAAATGGTTTGAGTGGGTCCTCGCCGCTCTGGCTTTTCTTTCTCTGTATGGTGGTATCACTCACTACGTCGGTTCCCTCCATGAATTCGAACCGACCGCCGGCTTGTACGGATTATATATTTTCGGCGGTATAGCGCTGCTCCTTTTTGGTGTCACTGCCCAATTGGTATGGCGGCGGAACCGGAAAGTCAGTTCGGCCTCTTAATTGATGCGAAAAAAGGATAGAACAGCAGCGATGTGTCGAATATCGCTGCTGTTCCCCAAGACTCGAATATGCTAAGAATAAGAAAATGGATGGCGGTTATCTGTATTAGTCTCCCTCTGATGATTGGCGGCTGCGGTGAAGATGATCAGTTGATGTCGCTTCCAGATGAAACCTTCTGTCCGGATGCCAGTATCGATGTCGATCTTCTGGTAATCAATAAAACTCCCTATGAGACCGGACAAATCCCGCTCTCCGATCAAGCCTTTCCATCCGGTCAAAAACCAATATATTGTACTTTTTGGCTGACCGGCGATCTGTGTTGCACAAAAGTAACGGTGGAATGTGTCAATCAAGGAACGACGGTCTATCGCTGGGTCGAGGATGGCAACAACATCCGGACTCCCCAGGCGGTGGTTATGATGCCCACGAATGGTTGGCTGCCTGGCACATTTGAACTTATTCTGTTCATCGATTTACGAAGAGTTGTGGAATCTACTTTCACCGTCATAGATTGAACATCTTGTTATTCCCGGTCTATCCGTTTCTCCCCCGTCCTAACAAAACCGGCTATTGTACCAAGCAGGTTTTTTCGTCTCTAATACGACAAAATATCAGACCGGGTCTTAAGTTGAAACAGACTTGGACACCAGCTAACCGATACACATTTTTGCACGATGATATAATTGCTCAGGCAACAACTCCGAATTTAAAGGAGGTATCCCATGCCGCGGATCACCGACATCATGGTTTTTCAGCAAAAAGAGATAGATACCCTGGTTATTCGTAAAAGGACCAGGGTTCAGGATTTGCCTCAATTGATCGGTGAATGCTACGGCAAAATTGCCGCCTACCTGGGTGAAAACCATCAATTGATGTCAGATATCCCGTTCGTGGCCTATCACAACATGGACATGCAGGACTTGGACGTTGAGATCGGATTCCCCGTAGCGAAACCTCTACCCGATAACGGCGATATCAAAACAGCGGTCATTCCACCCGGGCTTGTAGTATGGTGTATGTACCAGGGTCCTTATAGTGAGTTGAAGACTACGTATGACGAAATGGCCAGCTGGATACAGAACAATGGGTACAACGCTCTGGGTACAGCCTATGAGTGTTACTTCAACGGGCCGGAGTACCCTGAGCACCTGCTATTGACCAAAATCATGTTCCCGGTGGAGAAGCTTAGCTCTAAAAAATAGCACAAACAACACCCGAGGGGCTGATGAAGCCCCTCGGGTGTGCTATCAATTCTGATCCTTATTCTGTCAAACAAAATTAGTCACGACCCCGGCTTCGGATTCAACTGCCTGACAGGTCTGGCTTCGATGTAGCCCCGGTAGCCCATCGGCTCAAGCTGGAAGCGTGGACCGTCATTATCAGCCCATTCAAAGCCATAGATACTTGGGTCGTAGGTTTTCATTACCTCCCACAAATCACTGATCGCGTCCTCGAACTTCGAATCATCATACGGCGGCCCTTGAAATACCATCATCTTACACGCCGGAAGGGAAATCATTTCAAAACCATCAGGCACAGGACCCTGATAAGAACTCGGCATTTCAACGCCTTGAGCGTAAACGGAGGTCCCGGGCAGGATCAGGTTGTCGGGCAGCCACATCCCCATTGGCTCATATAGCGCGTCTTTGATGTTGCTGAGAGTATCCCAAACCTCACACCCTACCTCTTCACAGTATTCAAAGTAATGAGTTGCCTTTGTGCCGCGCTTCAGTATCAACTTGCGTTCAGGCCGATCAATTACCTGGACGAAGACGGTATTACAATTGCTCTTTCCCATGTCAGGTTCTCCTTTTTGTCTGTTGAGATAGTAGTTGGAGTCGCGAGAGGGCAAGAACAGTCTCAGCGGCGTCTTTCGCCGGCGGAACTCGCTCGGCGCCACGCCGAACTCCTTTGAGAAAGCCCGGGTAAAACCTTCATGCGATTCGAATACGAAATCAAAGGCGACGTCTATTACCTTGCAGTCACCGCCAGCTAGCTTGGCGGCGGCCGCCGACAGGCGCATCGCCCGGATGTATTCGAACGCCGTCTTGCCGGTCACCTCCTTGAAAATCCTTGCCGAATAAAACGGAGAGTAACCAGCCGCCTGAGCCAGTTGATACAGCGTAATCGGCTCCTGCAGTCGCCGCTCCATGAACTGCTGCATCCGCCGGACAGCTAGTACCTTTTCTCGGTTCTCCATAACTACTTCGGCAGTCAGTATAGCATCCAGGCGCGTGGCAGAGCTTGACCTGGATTGCGCAGTTTATCTGTTTGGCGAGCCTCGAGGTCTATCCACACTTCCCCAAGCGCCCGCGTCCTCTGCCGTAAATATATTCTCGATAAGGCACTAAAAACGTCACCGGGCGCTTGACAGTACAAAGAACACAGGTGCTATAATACCGCCATGACTTGCGATAGCACACGTGTACTAATTAATGCCCCCTCTTGTTTTCAGTGTCCACCGGCGGTACGAAACGACGCGACCCGGCTTTCCTCCCGTGGTTCTCTGTCTTTGTTCGGGCCTGAAGTTTGCCCTGCCGCCGAAAGAACGACTCGGCACAACTCTGACGGAGGGGTAAAAACCGCCTTCGTTCCCAAATCCGACGATTATCGTTTCTCAGGTTCAGTCCATCGTGGAAATTCGGTTTCGTTTCCGGAAAACATGGCTTTTTTGCGAATAAACAAAAACAAAGCGGTTCTCGCCCTTCAGATTCGCCCCCACGACGGATTAGCGCTTTTTATGATATATTATCGGCTGAACATCCATTCAAGGAGACTTCCATGATCAGCAAAGTCCTCGTGGCCAATAGAGGCGAAATTGCCGTCCGCGTCATGCGCGCCTGCCGCGAACTTGGCATAAACACCGTGGCCGTCTACTCCGAAGCGGACAAAGATGCCTTCCACGCCAAGTACGCTGACGAAGCCTATCTTCTGGGCCCGGCGCCGGCTACGCTGTCCTATCTGAACATGGATAAAATCATCGAGATCGCTAAAGCCAGCAAAGCCGAAGCGATCCATCCCGGCTACGGTTTCCTGTCGGAGAACGCCGCCTTCGCCCGCGCCTGCGAACAGGCCAAGATAATCTTCATCGGCCCGCCAGCCAGGGTGCTGGAAGTCACCGGCAACAAGATCGCCGCCCGCGAGGAAGCGGTCAAAGCCGGGGTGCCGGTGGTGCCCGGCACCGGCGAATGCCCGGCGGACTTTTGCCAGCTTCAGGACGACCTGGGTGAGATCGGCTACCCGATGATCGTCAAACCGGCCGGCGGCGGCGGCGGCATCGGCATGGTCATCGCCCGGTCGGACAGCGATTTGCAGCGCGCCCTGACCCTTTCGCCCCAGATGGCTAAGAAGAGTTTCGGCATTGCCAGCGTCTACATCGAAAAATACATCGAACACCCGCGCCACATCGAGTTCCAGATCCTGGCCGATTCCCAGGGCAATGTCATTCACCTCGGCGAGCGGGAATGCTCCATACAGCGCTTCCATTCCAAGGTCATCGAGGAATCGCCCTCGCCGGCGCTCACCCCTGAACTCAGGGCGGAGATGGGCGGCGCGGCGGTGCGCCTTGCCCGGGCCATCAAGTATGTCGGCGCCGGCACGGTGGAGTTCATCTTTTCCGAGGGCCGCTACTATTTTCTGGAGGTAAATGCCCGAATCCAGGTGGAGCACCCGGTGACGGAGATGGTCACCGGCGTTGACCTGGTCAAGGAACAGATCAATGTCGCCGCTGGCCTGTCGCTCTCCATCAGGCAGGAAGACGTCAAAACCCGCGGCTGGGCCATTGAATGCCGCATCAACGCCGAGGACCCCATCCGCAACTTCATGCCGTCGCCCGGCACCATTACCGGCTACCGCTCGCCCGGCGGCATCGGCATCAGGGTAGATTCGGGGATTTATACCGGGTACACCATTCCGGACTGCTATCACCCGATGATTTCCAAGCTGGTAGCCTGGGGTAAAGACCGCAATGACGCCATCATGCGCATGCGCCGGGCGCTTTATGAGTATGTAATCCTGGGCGTGAGCACCAATTTGGTACTCCACAAAGCTATTATGGAAAATCCGCGTTTCGTCTCCGGTGATCTGGACACCGATTTCATCACCCGCGAAGTTGGACTGCTGGCCGACATGCAGCGCATCAAAGAGCGGGACAAGGCCATCACCGAGCGGTTGTCGACCATCTTCGTCCGCCCGAAGTAGGGCAGAGCTGTCGATGCCTGGTGACAGAGTTCTACTCTTTATCGGCGCCCACCCAGACGACGAGAGCTTCGGGCCGGGAGCGACACTGGCGCATTACGCGCTCAAAGGCGTCAAAGTCTATTACGCCTGTGCCACTCGAGGAGAGGCCGGCACCATCGACCCGCAGTTCTTCATGTCGGGACTTGTCGACTCCGGGGACGTACGCTGGGCAGAGCTTCAATGTGCCGGTAGGGCTCTTGGCCTTTCGGCAATCTTCCACCTGGGCTATCGGGACTCCGGCATGGCGGGCAGCGCCGATAATCAAAACCCGCAGGCGCTGGTCAACGCTCCAGTCGAACAGGTTGCCGGGCGTATCGTTAGAATCATCCGGGAGATTAAACCCCAGGTAATCCTTACCCACGACCCCTGCGGCGACTACGGTCATCCGGATCACGTGGCGGTTAATCGCGCCGCCGTTGAAGCCTTCCAAGCCGCCGGCGACCACATGCGCTACCCGGAGGCCGGACCGCCGTTTCAGCCTTCGAAGCTCTACTTCAGCGTCTTCTCTCGGCGGTTGTTGAAGCTGGCGGTCAGACTTCTACCGCTTCTTGGCCAAAACCCTGAAAAATTCGGCCGGAATAAAGATATCGACCTGACCAGACTCACCGGCGAGTGTCTGCCTGTACATGCCAGGGTCAAATTGGACCGGGCGGCGTTTAACGCCCGGGGTGAAGCCTCTGCCTGTCACCGCAGCCAACTCTACGGCGGCGGCGGCCCGCCTCGCGCCGGCATCTTGGGTCTGATCGAAAAGATTATCGGGCGCAGGGATTCTTTCAGCCGCGCCTTCCCGCCGGCGGCGACACGAACGGTCGAACATGACTTGTTTGAAGGACTAGATCAGGACAGCAGAGCACGGTAAATCCGGAGGTACTCGTGCATCGATCGGGACCATGAATGGTCGGCTAACATGCCGCGGCGCATCAGCGATTGCCAGGCCAGTCGATCCTCGAACCAGGTACGCGCCCGGTTTACCGCTTCCCAAAGGGCGGCCCCGGAATATTCGTCGAATAAAAAACCGTCGCCCCGGTCGCCTCCCGCCGGTTTCACGGTATCGGCCAGGCCACCGGTGCGCCGTACAATCGGAATGGTGCCGTACTTAAGGGCATACAGCTGCGTTAAGCCACACGGCTCACGCTTTGACGGCATCAGTAGCATGTCAGCGCCGGCGATGGTCCGATGGGCTAGACCGTCATCGAAACCAATTACCGCTCCAGCCCTGCCCGGATACATCGAAGGCAAGGGGCGGAAAAAATCCTCCAGGTCTCGACTGCCGTTGCCCAGGAGAATGAATTGGGCGCCGGAACCGATGAGATTATTTAATATTTCTCTAATCAGGTCCATACCCTTGCCGTCGGCTAACCGGGAGACCACTGCCGCCACCGGCGCCGCCGGGTCTTCTTCGAGGCCGTAATAGTGCTGAATGGCTTTTTTACAGGCTGCCTTGCCGCTTAGATCAGCCGCGGAATAACGTTGGACTAAATACCGGTCGTTTTCCGGGTTCCAGAGGTTGTAATCTACTCCGTTCACTATGCCTGAGAAACTGGCGGCGCGTGCCCGCAGTACACCCTCCAGCCCGAAACCGCAGCCTTCGTAAGTCACTTCCCTAGTGTAGGTCGGGCTGACGGTAGTCAGGCGGTCAGCGAGCTCCAGCCCGGATTTCAGAAAGTTTATACCGCCGTAAAACTCGAACGCTGGGTAAAAGGCAGCCGGATCGAGTCCAAGCGACGGCCAGAGGTCGCGGGCGAAATGCCCCTGGTAGGCAAGGTTGTGGATGGTCAGCAACGTCCGCGCGGCGGAAAGGCCGGGATAGCGTTCAGGTTGAAGTTTTAGGATAGCGGCCGCCGGCGCCGCGTGCCAGTCGTTCACGTGGATAATCCGGCTCCCTGTTAATCCGGCAACCTCCAGCACAGCCCTGGAGAAAAGCGCAAAACGCCGGTCGTTGTCCGGGTAGTCTATACCGGACTCCCCGTAGAGTCCGGCGCGATCAAAGAACTCGTCGCAGCGGATGAAATATATATCTTGTGAAGGCCCGATCGAACTGCGGTGGATGGCGGCAGGTAACACCTGCCCGGTAGTCTTGAACTCGATGTCGGCGACGTATTGCGCATCATTTATGGACGTTTTGATGATGCCCCGATAAGCCGGCATCACCAGGTTCACCTGGCAGCCGTTTGCTGCCAGGGATGCCGACAGGGCTGCGACCGCATCTGCTAGTCCGCCGGTTTTGGCAAATGGCGTTATTTCAGACGCGGCTATGGTGACCTTAAGCTGGTTGATGCCTGTAGCGGCTATCATCTGTCACCCCCGCCGTTCAATGGAGACCCCATTTGGTGGCCGCCGCGCCTTTCAGAAAGACATCTGGCGGGCCGCAGCCCCGGGTTCAATCATTGTGCCGGGCGGCAGTGTCGTGCCTTTGGGTATAACGACGATGCCGTCGCGGACCACCCAACTCCCGTGATCCTGATCTTCATGGCGGGGGAACGGCTTGATTATGGTGCCCGCTCCGATACACACGTTTTTATCGACTATGGCTCCCTGAATATAGCAGTTTTCGCCGATTCCCGGAGGCAGGCGGCAGTTGGGTGGGTCATAGGAATCAGCCCCCATAATGATTGAGTCGGTGATGATGCTGCCCCGCCGGATCTGGCTGCGAAGCCCGACGACTGAGTGGCTGATACTGGAACTCCTGATGAGGCAGCCCTCTGCCAGGAGAACATCCTGCAGCGAACTATCCTCCACGATGGAACCGGGTAGAAACCTGGCATGGGTGTAGATAGGACCTTCCGGATCATAAAAATTGAACGGGGCGTTTTGATGCGTCAACTCAAGATTGGTTTCATAGAAGGAGCGTATTGTACCGATATCCCGCCAGTAGCCGGAAAACTCGTAACTATAAACCGGCAAATTATTCACGGCGTAGGGGATGACGTCTTTGCCGAAATCATCAAAGTCCGGCTTGCCGGTGAGGATATCGACCAGAGTCTCAGTTTTGAACACATATATACCCATTGAGCCCAGGTAGCACAACCCTCGTTCCGGGTAACTGACCATTGCCGCCTGGGAGGCGGCATCTTTGGGCTTTTCGGCGAAGGACACAATTCTCCCGTCGTCGCGGCATTTTAGTACCCCGAAACGGTCGACCTCTTCACCGCCGACCGGTATCACGCCGACGGTGATATCGGCGTTTTTTGCCCAATGATGCTCTATCATCTTGGAATAATCCATGCGGTAAAGGTGATCTCCGGCCAATATCAGGACGTCGGAAGGGCTGGCGGACTGGATTTGCACCAGTTGCTTGCGCAGGGCATCGGCCGTACCCTGGTACCAGTCGTTATTCAGGGCGGTCTGCTCCGCGGCCAGAATCTCGACATAGCCGGTGCCGAACGAATCGAAGCGGTAAGTCCTGCTGATATGGCGATTGAGCGATGCTGAATTAAACTGGGTGAGGACGCTCATACGGAAAATCCCGGAGTTGATGCAGTTGCTGATTGGGATATCAATCAGCCGGTATTTACCAGCGATTGGGATAGCCGGTTTGGCGCGAACTCCGGTTAACGGGTACAGCCGGGTGCCTCGGCCGCCGCCCATGATGATAGCCACGAGGTCTTTGAGTGCCGGCATCTTTCATCCCTCAAACGCGGTGAATACCGGAACCGGGGAAGGTCTGGCTGACATCATTGTATATTCTTTAGGACGGATTCACAATACAGCCGCTTCTGTTCAGTTGGCCTATCCCGTCAGGTATCCGCCGGCTAGTTCTGCAGGGCAGGTTCTTCAGGTAACGGTACGCTGATGATTACGGTGGTACCGTTCCCGGGTGAGGATTCAATTTTACCATAACCACCCAGGAGCGCCGCCCGTTCCCGAATCGCAGACAACCCTGTCGAACTGGAAGCCGCCATAGCCTCTGGATCAAAGCCGCGACCACGGTCGCTGATGGCTAAATGGAGCGTCCGGCCGTCAATATTAAGAACCACAGCCGCTTCCGTTGCACCTGAATGCCGCATGACGTTGGTCAAGGCTTCCTGAGTGATGCGGTAGACCGCGGTGCTGACATCGGAGTTGAGCTCCGGCAGCGGTGAATGTTCAAATCGGACATGAAGTCCAGCCTGGGTGCCCAGTTGCTTGAACAGCCAGTCCAGGGCGGATACCAGCCCCAGGTCATCAAGGACTCCAGGCCGGAGCGATACTGACAGGCTGCGCACCTGCTTGATGATGTCTGCGGTCATGGTGGCTATGTCTCGCAGCAGCGGTTTCAATTCTTCTGTGGCCAACCGGTCTGCCCTGCCGATCATCAGCTTGAGAACGGTCAGGCTTTGGCCGGTCTGGTCGTGCAGTTCCCGGGCGATATTCCGCCGTTCTTCCTCTTGAATCCGGAGCAGGCGGCCTGACAGGGACCGGAGGGATTCCTCGGCTTCAGCGCGAAGCCTAAGTTGTTCAAGGAGTTTGGAGTGAGCCTCGGTTAATTCCAGAGTGCGAATCCTCACCCTGTCCTCAAGTTCTGTATTGAGCTGCTGCAAAGCTTGCTCGGCCTGTTTGCGCTCGGTAATGTCACGCCCGTAAAGATTGACATATCGAAATTCCGTAACTGGAGTTATTGAAAAGGCAAAAACACGGTCCCCGCATTGAACCTCAACGTGTTGGTCGAAACCGGAATTCAAAGACTCCCTAACCAGAACGCATAGGTCTTCAGGTAAACGATGCTGAACAGTGGTTGACCAGCAGTTCAGAACGTAACGGCTGGCTGGATTGACATAGAGTATCGTGCCGTGTGGATCTACTCTCATGACGGGGTTGGGGTTTTCAGCCGGGAAGCGGGACAGGATCTCCAGTCTGCGTTCTGTTAATTTGCGTTCAGTAATGTCCCTGAATACACCGACGTGAGCTATCGTCTCGTCGTTCACATCCCGCACCGGGCCGGTGGAAGTCAGGACCGTCAAATGCTCCCCGTCAGGCTTGATGATTTCTATTTCTTCATTGAGAATCACTTCTCCTGAAACTACGGTGCGGTTCATCGGCCAATCTGCCGTTTTGAAGTGAGTGCCGTCTTTGCGGTAACAGCAGCTGGCATCGAATTCAGCGATATTTTGTGGCAATTGTCCGAATATCCGGCGGACTTCCTCGTTGCCCATGACCAGCTCTCCGGCGGTATTGCGGATGACCACGCCGGAAGGGAACTGTTCCAGGGTGGTCTCGAGCAGCAGGCGCTGGTTCTCCACCTGCCGCAGCAGGTCTTCTCGTTCCGTTTCTGCTGTTTTACGTTCGTGGATGTTTTTTATGATATGCACCGACCCGCTGCATTCGCCTTCGGAATTGAAAGTCGGCAGCGTCGTGGCTTCGATATAAATCCCAAGTTTCGGTTCAAAAAATTCCTCGCGGGCGGAGCCGGCGCAGCTCATCGTCCGGGAGTGCGGGCAGAAACCGGGAGCCATCCCCAGGCCGTGAACAATGTCATGACAATGTTTACCCACTGCCTCGCTTGCCGGGATGTGGAAAGTGGTTTCAAACGCCCGGTTTGTTCGTATGATCTTGTGGTGGCGGTCAAGCAGCATGATGACATCGGTGATCGAATCGAAGGTAGCCTGCCACTCCATGGCGGCGCGGGTAAGGTTCGCTTCCAGTTCTTTTCGGTCGGTGATGTCGTGGGTGATGCCGAATCCGCCGATCACTGAACCGTCCTCATCGAATTCAAGATATGCTTTTTCCCGCACCCATTTTTCACGGCCGCCGACAAGCAATCGGTGTTCAATGTCATACGGCTCGCCGCGTAAACCGGCCTGCCATTTGGCATCCACATACTGCCGGTCTTCGGGGTGTATCGTGGAAAGGAAGGTCTCGTAGGTGAGCGGGGTGCCGGCTGGGATGCCGAAGATCCGGTAGTTCTCCCCGGACCACTCAAGGACATTGCGCCGGACATCCATTCGCCAGCTCCCCACGTGAGCCACGTCCTGGGCTCTGTCAAGGTCAGTTTTAGTTTCCGCCAGCCTTTGGATCGCCTGTCGTTGGTCGGTAATCGCCTTGGCCAGTTTCAGGTTGTTGTAGCCCATTTCGGAAATCATGTTGGCGAACCTGGTGAAGAAGTCCATCAGAGCGGCTACTTTGCAGCGGCTGTGACGGGGGGCTTTTTCTAACGCGGCAAAGTATTCCTTTTTATCAAAACCAAACTCATCAGCCTGCCGGGAAAAGAGCGCGACATCAGGTTTTTCATCGTCGAAAAAGAATTGGCCGGTGAAGACATTGGCGATATGCCGGTCGGCAATGTACAGCGGGGTGACGATGTCCCACATGTTGTTTTTGCATTTGTAGGTTTTAAATTCACCCCGATTGACCCCGGCGGTCAGCGCCAGGTCGCTTTCGATGCAATTGGCGCAGGCTCGCGGACTGCGGCGGTGGAAGTCGGTGCAGATCTCCTGCCAGCCGGTTCCAACCAGCACTTTCCCTTTCAAGTCGATGATTGAAAATCCTATTCCGGTGACTGTGTATAGGTCGTCCATCATTTGCTGGATGAGCGGCAGGTCGAAGACGGCGGTGAGGTCATTTTCACCGAGTTCAACCTCCGGGGAGAGGATATAGTCCAGTTTGAGCTTTAATTTGGACTCGCTCTCCCTCAAGGCTTTTTCAGCGCGTTTTCGTTCGGAGATGTCCCTTGCCACTGACAGGAACATCGGCCTGCCGTCAACCTGGATTTGCCTGGCGTTCAGCTCCACAGGTATCCGCCGCCCGTCTTTAGCAACATGGAGGCGTTCGAATACGGCAAACCCCTTGTCCTTGATCTGTTGAATGACGGCCTCTTTATCGGTGGGTACCGTCGGATCGTCAATATCACTGATACCCATGGTGAGAAGTTCAGCCCTGGAATAACCCAGAACCTCGCAGGCGCGGTCGTTGACCTCGACGAATTTATCGCCCTCATCGATGAAGAAGACAGCGTCACTGCCGCTATTGAACAAGAGCCGGTATTTTTCTTCGTTTTTCCGCAACTGGCGGAACAACAAGTCGAACGGCTTTCGTAACCCTGTCTCGATAAGCGCTTTATAGATAAAATAGATTGACGTAATGAGCAACAAATGCCCCGCCGTGTTCAGAAGGCCGTAAGCGTCGGTATAAAGGGTGAATGCCATCTCGGAAGCGATGTTAGCCAAAAGCGCCCCGGTCAGATAGCCGACCACTGTCCGGTCCAGTCCCACGCGGTTCCGGCGCAAGTTGGCGATAGCCAGCACCAGGATAAAAGTAATAAAGAACTCGCCGGCTATCTTAAAAGTTGTCAACCCGGCGTCCGGGTCGAACATCTGCGGAAAGTTACGCCAGACCAGGATTGAAGTGATTGTCAGGATCGTCAGGACGCCAAAACCCAGGAATGCGGCGTTGACGTTAAGCCGTCGAAGAATAAATGCCGAGGCCGCCAGCAAGACTGCAGCTTGGATGAACCTGGTGGCGATCCAGAATTGCGCTGCCAGGTTGACTGGCTCGTAGCCGATAAACACTCCCATACCGCGGTAAGAAAGGGTGTGCATAAGTCCGAGTACGCCGACGAACAAGAACCCGATGCCGATGAAAAGCAGGAAACCGTTGTCCAGGAGCCGCCTGGCGTTCCAGGCGATGATGAATATACTGAACGCCACCACCACGCCTATCAGTTCGACGATGCTGTGAAAGAGCAAAAAGTCGGAGCGTGATAGGAGGAAAAGGCCAGCAAATGCCAGAGCCCAGGCCAGAATTAATCTGGCCTGGGAATCGCTCGACTGCCTGTTGTCAACAATGGTACTCATTGATTGTGAGGGTCTTTTATCGGGGACGACACCCGTTCGCTTATCTTTTCGATGAAATCAAAACGGAAGCCGATACCGCGTTCCAAAGCCCGGTTAAAGACGATCTTGGCTGTTGCCATGTCCTGTACGGCCAGTCCGGTGGAATCGAATACCGTGATTTCTGTGTTGTTGGAGCGGCCGGGCTTTTTCCCGTAGGTCAGTTCACCCAGGGTGGCATAGATGCGGTCGCGCTTGTAAAGGCCAGCAGTAACCGGCACGTTGAGTTCGCCGGCATGGATGGATTGCTCGATATCGTCAACTACCACGCAAGCCTCGTCCAGTATCACCGGGTCTAGTTCCTGTTTTCCAGGCGCGTCGGCGCCAACGGCGTTGATATGAGCGCCTGGTTTTATCCAATCCCGTCTGATTATCGGGGAGCGTACCGGGGTCAGGGTGCAAACAATGTCGGCGCCCGCCGTTTTTTCCAGGCTGGCTGCGGTAATCGGAAATCCCGGAAAAAGAGCTTTAAAGTGCGCCGCCGCTTCGACAGATGAATCGTAGACCATGATTTCTTCGAACTGGAAATACTCGGCATGTGCCAGCAGTTGCGTTTGAGCCTGTTTGCCAGCGCCGACCAGTCCCAGTGTCCGGGCATCCTTCCGGGCCAGGTATTTGCTGGCGATAGCGGAGGCGGCGCCGGTACGGTAGGCGGTGATTTCAGTGGCATCCATGATAGACAGGGGATAACCTGTTTCCGGTTCTGAGTAGATGATAATCGCCATCACTGTCGGGAGGTTCCGCCGGTAATTTCCGGGGTGGACGTTGACCCATTTCAGGCCGGCGGCTCCAGGGATCTGGGCCGGCATTGCCCGGAAATCGCCCTCGGGTAGAGTGAGGTAGGCTTTAGAGGGCATGGAAGCTATGTTGCGCGCGTAATCACTGAAAGCCTGTTCAACTGCATTGAGCACTTCAGTCATACTCATCAATTCCAGGGTATCCGCTCGGGTCAGCAAAAGTGTTGACATCGTTCACACTGTAAGATTATCAAAATAGATTGTCAATCAGAGCCTCCCTTACCGCCCGCCGTCGCCGGTCAGATGGCAAGCTGTTCCGCCGTGGCCAGAATCTTCAGGTCAAGTGTTTTTTTATGGTTTTTCACTTCAGCAAGCGGGATGGTCTTGATCTCGCCGCAGGCCAGGCCGAAGAGGATGCCTGATTTGCCTTCAGTCAACTGATCAACGGCCGCCATTCCCAGCCGCGTCGCCAGCAACCGATCGAACGCGGTCGGGGCGCCTCCCCGCTGCACGTGGCCGAGGATAGTCGCCCGAAGAGAAAAGCCAAGTTCCGGCTTTCCTCTGAAGTGAGCCAAAATTCTTTCGGCGTTCCAATATGACCCTTCGGCGGCTACAATCAGGCAGTGCGATTTGCCTGAATCGTAGGTCTTCTTGATCACGGCGCCGATTTTTTCAGGGGTCGTCTCAACCTCCGGGATGATGATCTGTTCCGCCCCTCCGGCTATGCCCGACATGAGCGCCAGGTACCCGTGGTCCCTGCCCATGGTTTCGACGATGTGAGCCCGCTGGTGTGAAGAAGCCGTGACCTTTAGCCGGTCGATCGCCTCCAGGGCGATGTTCAGCGCTGTGTCCACACCGATGCTCTGGTCGGTGCCGTAGAGGTCGTTGTCGATAGTTGAAGCGATGCCGACGGTGGGGAAGCCCATCTCGTTGAGCAGATACGCCCCGGTCTGTGAACCGTTGCCGCCAATAACCACTAGCGCGTCTATTTTCCGATCTGTCAGGTTATTGACAGCCCGCTCCCGGCCCGGCTCGGTCTCGAACTCTTCGGAGCGGCTTGATCCCAGTATCGTGCCGCCGGCCTGGATAATGCCCGAGACATCCCGCGGTCCCATCTGGCGGAAAATACCGGCAATGAGGCCGTTGTAACCATGATTAACGCCGTAGACCTCGAACCCGGCGGCGATCCCGCAGCGCACAACGGCTCGGATAGCCGAGTTCATGCCGGGGGCGTCGCCCCCGCTGGTTAAGACTGCAATTCTTTTCATCTTCCACCTCGTCAGCGAGCGGCGGTGTCATTATAACGTAAACTTGAATGGGCGGTCTCAGGGATAATCAACGCTCGCCGTTTTAGCTGCGGCCTCACCTGCCACCCAACCGGTAGAAAATGCCGCTTGCAGGTTGAAACCGCCGGTGTCCGCATCCAGATCCAGCACTTCACCGACCAGGTAGAGGCCGGGAACGAGCTTGGATGCCATTGTCTTGGGATCGACCTCGGCGAGTTCGACGCCTCCGGCGGTGACCATGGCCGCGCCGAGCGGCAGCGTGCTCCGCACCTCAAAAGCCAGGCCTTTGAGTAGTTTGACCAGGCCGCGGCGGTCCCCGGCGGTGAAATTCGCCGCCGTCCGGCCCAGGGGGATTCCTGAAATTCCCGCTACGACCTCCACCATTTTCTCCGGCAGCAGTTCCCTGAGAATAGCCGGCAGCTGCCGCCTGGGGTTAGCGGCGAATTCGCGCTGCAGCCGGGCGTCAAGTTCCTTTTTGGATAGCGCCGGTTTGAGGTCAATATGCACCGAGACCGGGCCGGCATCCAGCGCTCTGGCCACCGCCTGGCTCATGAGCAGCGTGATCGGGCCGCCGATGCCGAAATGGGTGAACAGCATCTCGCCGAAGCGGCTTTCGATGACTTTCGGCGGCGGTTTCTCCCAACCGGTGCCCCGGCCGTAATCATGCTCGATTGTAATGTCCGGGATAGAAGCCTTGTCACAGGCGAACGCCGTCAGCCGGATATTTTTGAGAGCGACGCCCTGGCAAGCGACGGCGAAGCCGATTTCTTTAATAACCAGGGGCACCAGTGCCGGGTAGAGCGGATTTATCCGGTGGCCGGCTTTTTCGGCCAGGCTGAAGCCGTCGCCTGCGGAACCGGTGGCCGGGTAAGAGGCGCCGCCCGCTGCCAGAATGACAGCCTCGGCTGGAATGAACTCGCCTCTCTCCAGCTTCACGCCCCTGATGCCGCGGCTGTCGCGCTCGATGGTTCTCACCCGGCTGTTCAGCCTGATTTCGGCGGCGTGTTCCCGGGCGTGGGAGACCAGGGCGTTAACTACGTCGGCGGCGTTATCGGAGACGGGAAAGACCCGGCCGCCACGTTCGCTTTCAGTTTCTACACCGCGACGGCGGAAGAAATCAAGCAACTGATCGCGGAAGAAGCGATGGAAAGCGCCGTAAAGGAACCGGCCGTTGGGACCGAAAGCTGCCAAAAACTCCTTCAGCGGCGCCGTGTTGGTGATATTGCAGCGACCTTTGCCGGTGATGAGCAGTTTCTTGCCCGGCGCCTCCATCCGCTCCAGGAGGATGACCTGGGCGCCGAGTTCAGCGGCGCGGCCTGCAGCCAGGAGTCCGGCGGCGCCTCCGCCAATAACGAGAACTCGTTTTGTCCCCGTAAATTCAGGCAGAATATTCACCAGCCCATTGTAAATGGGCAGCCGCTGAAAGTCACCTTACAGGTCGGCTAACTCTTGCCACAAGATGTCCTGTGCCTCAAACACCGGCCCGTCCTGGCATACCTGTTTGAGGCCTTGTTTGGTATTGACGGTACAACCATAACACAGCCCGATGCCGCAAGCCATCCGGACTTCCAATGATAACTGCATCGGTTTGTTTTTGAATCGGGGGTCCCTCATAAGCGCCCGGTACATGGGCAGCGGGCCGCAGGCGAAGATCTGCTGCGCCATCTCGATGTGAGTGTCAGGGCAATCGGTGACCCTGCCTGTAATACCGACCGAGGCGTCTTCGGTGCACAGGACACATTCATCGACGCCGGGCAGATGGCTTGAAGGACACAATAGTTCGCCGGTGCGGGCGCCAAGGACCAGGGTCACTTTTTTACCAAGTGCCGCTGCTTTTTTAGCCAGGAAGTTGAGCGGGGCGATGCCCATGCCGCCGGCGACCAGCAGCAGCCTTTCGGCGCGATCATCTATTTCGAAACCGTTGCCCAGCAGGCCGAGGACATCCAGTTCCTCGCCGGGCTGCCGCTTAGATAACCAGTCGGTGCCCTTGCCGACTGTGGCGATCATGAGTCCGATCTGCCCCGATGGGGCATTGGCGTCGGAGATGCTTATCGGACGGCGGAGCAGCAGGCTTTCACTGCACTTGAGCATGAGGAACTGACCCGGTCTGGCCGCCGCGGCGATCTCCGGGCAATGCAGCCGCAGGCTGAAGACACCCGGCATCACCCCCTCGTTAGAGAGCACGGTCCCGGAAACCAGAGAAGGTTTAGTATTTAGCATTTGCGGTATTCCGGCATCGGCTTGATGCTGTAATTGTAACCCCTGTCAGCCAGGGCGTCGATCGCCACCCGCGCCGTATCCAAAGAGGTAAAGCAGGGGACGCGTTTCTCGGCGGCGGCGCGCCTGATGTGGAAGCCGTCGCGCAGCGGTACCCGGCCGCCGGTGGAGGTGTTAATCACTCCGGAGACGGTGCCGTGCCGTACCATGTCGACGATGTTGGGATGGCCTTCCGACAGCTTCTTGGAAATTTTCTTGACCGGCATGCCGGCCACCTCGATCATTGCGGCGGTACCTTCGGTGGCAATCAGGTGGTAGCCGATGGCGTGCAGCTTGCGGATGAGCGGCAGCGCCTCGGCTTTGTCCCGGTCGGCGATGGACAGCAAGATGGCGCCTTCCGGCGGCAGTGCCAGCCCGGCGGCCATGAGAGCTTTGATGAGAGCGCCTTTGAAATCATGGTCGATGCCCATGACCTCTCCGGTGGATTTCATCTCCGGACCTAAGTAGGTGTCGACGCCAATGAGCTTGGCCATGGAGAAAACCGGCGCTTTGATGGCAACCAGAGGCCGGGCTGGCCAGAGGCCGCCGTCATAGCCCTGTGCTTTGAGGCTCCTGCCCAGCATGACGTTGACCGCCACGTCCACCATCGGCACGCCGGTGACCTTGGATAGGAAGGGCACGGTACGTGAGCCGCGAGGGTTGACCTCCAGGATGTAAACCTTGCTCTGGCCGTTGTCGCGGGTGATGACGAACTGGACGTTCATCAGGCCTCGGACGTTCATCGCCAGTCCTATGCGAGTGGTGTAATCGACTATGGTTGAGGTCTCCTCAGGCGATAGGTTCAAGCCAGGGTAGGCCGCCATTGAGTCCCCGGAGTGGACGCCGGCGCGCTCGATGTGTTCCATGATACCGGGGATAAGCACCCGCTCGCCGTCGGCGATGGCATCGACCTCCACCTCCTTGCCCATGAGATACTTGTCGATGAGCACCGGGTGTCCGGTCTGGAGTTCCATCGCCAGCTTCATGAAGCGTACCAGCTCGGTAGCGTCGTAGACGATCTCCATAGCCCGGCCGCCCAGGACGTAGCTGGGCCGCACCAGCACCGGATAGCCGATGAGGCTGGCAATGTTAAGGCCTTCGTCGAGGGTCGTTATCCCGGCGCCCGGTGCCTGCGGAATATCCAGTTCGGATAAGAAGGCCTCGAAACGGCGCCGGTCTTCGGCTAGGTCGATAGTCTCCGATGACGAGCCTATAATGGGATTTCCGGTCCGAGTCAGAGGCTCGGCTAGGTTGATGGCCGTCTGGCCGCCGAACTGGCAGATGGACGGCGTAGGGTTCAGGCAGCCGATATTTTCATTATCGAGTATATCGCGTACGCTTTCATTGTCGAGTGGCTCGAAATACAGCCGGTTTGAGGTGTCGAAATCGGTGGACACCGTCTCCGGGTTGGAGTTTGCCATGATTGACTGGTATCCGGCTTTCGAAAGCGCCATAGCGGCGTGCACCGAGCAGTAGTCGAACTCGATGCCCTGGCCGATGCGGATGGGTCCGGAGCCAATGACCAGCGCCTTGTCACAGATGTCGGCAACGGCCTCATTCTCGGTCTCGTAGGTCGAGTAGAAATAGGGCGTCTCGGCGTCGAACTCGGCGGCGCAGGTGTCCACCATCTTGTAGGTCGGCAGGATGTTCCACTGCTTTCTGAGATCGCGCACCTGCTCCGGCAACCGGTCGGCTAAGGTGGCGATCTGCTCGTCGCCGAAGCCCAGCCGTTTGGCGTCGCGCAGCAGGTCGGGTGACAGCGTCTCGGACAGCAGCCTTTTCTCCATGCCGACGATGTTCAGCATCTTATAGAGGAACCAGAGGTCAATCCTGGTCACCTCGAAAATGACCTGGGGCGTGATCCCCCGCCGCAGCGCCGCCATGATTGCCCAGAGCCTGAGGTCGGTCGGTTTCAACGGGTAGCCGGAGACGTCGTCGCCCAGCACCCAGGACGGATCCTCCCAGAGAATGGACTTCTTGCCGAACTCCAGGCTGCGGATTGCTTTCTGGAAAGCTGCTTCGAAAGTGCGGTCGATGGCCATGACTTCGCCGGTGGCTTTCATCTGGGTATTGATCGCCCGGTCGCCGGTGGCGAATTTGTCGAAAGGCCAGCGCGGAATCTTGACCACAACATAATCCAGCGCCGGTTCGAAGGAAGCCGCCGTTTTGCCGGTGACGGCATTAGGGATCTCGTCGAGTGTTTTACCGACGGCGATCTTGGCCGCCACCCGGGCAATGGGATAGCCCGTCGCCTTGGAAGCCAGGGCCGAGCTTCGGCTGACCCGGGGGTTGACCTCGATGACGTAATAGGTGTCGCTGTACGGGTCCAGCCCGTATTGGATGTTGCAGCCGCCTTCGATGCCCAAAGCCCGGATGATCTTGATGCTGGCGGTACGCAGCATCTGGTATTCCTTGTTGGTCAGCGTCTGGGATGGGGCGATGACGATGGAATCTCCGGTATGGACGCCCACCGGATCGAAGTTCTCCATGTTGCACACTGTGATGCAGTTATTGGCCGCGTCCCGCATCACCTCGTACTCGATCTCTTTCCAGCCCGCGATGGATTTCTCCACCAGTATCTGGTGGATGGGCGAGGCGGCGATGCCGCCGGCGGCGATCTCGTCGAATTCGTCCATATCCCTGGCGATGCCGCCGCCGGTGCCGCCCAGAGTATAGGCCGGGCGGATGATCAGCGGCAAACCTAGCTTCTCGGCTACCCGCTTGGCGTCCTCCAGAGTGGTCACCGTCTCGGACGGCGGCACATGCTCGCCGATGGACAGCAGCAGTTGCTTGAACAGTTCGCGGTCCTCAGCCTTCTTGATGGTCTCGATGGGCGTGCCCAAGACGCGGACGTTGTATTTTTCGAGCACGCCGGCTTCGGCCAGATCCACGGCCAGGTTGAGGCCGGTCTGGCCGCCCAGTGTCGGCAGGAGGCCGTCTGGGCGCTCTCGCTCGATGATGCGGGCCACGGACTCCACGGTCAGGGGTTCGATGTAGACTATGTCGGCGATCTCTTCATCGGTCATAATGGTGGCCGGGTTGGAGTTGACCAGCACGGAGGTCACGCCTTCTTCGCGCATCGCCTTGCAAGCCTGAGTGCCGGCGTAGTCGAACTCCGCCGCCTGGCCGATGACGATCGGCCCGCTTCCGATGATCAGGACTTTAGAAGGTTTAACGGGCATCAGTCCTCCCCATCATGTTTAAAAGCTGTTCGAATAGGTACATATTGTCCAGCGGCCCGGGGGATGCCTCGCTGTGGTATTGGATGGTGAAGATGGGCAGTGTTCTATGGCGCATGCCTTCCACAGTGCCGTCGTTGAGGTTGATATGGGTCACTTCCAGCCCGCTGCCCTCGATGGACTCCGGATCGACGGCGTAGCCGTGGTTCTGGGCGGTGATATGGACGCGCCCGGTGAGCAGGTCTTTGACCGGCTGGTTGCCGCCGCGGTGGCCGAACTTGAGCTTGAAGTTACGACCGCCGAAAGCTCGGGCGACGAGTTGATTCCCCAGGCAGATGCCCATGATTGGCTTGCCGCTGTCGATAAGCCCCTTGACCGTCGCAGTAGCATAATCCAGTAGTTCCGGGTCACCGGGGCCTGGGGAAAGCAAAATACCGTCCGGATTGATGGTGAGCATTTCTTCAGCCGTGGCAGTGCAGGGAAAGGCTGTTACCCGGCAGCCGTGCCGCCGCAGGATGCGCATGATATTGAATTTGCAGCCGCAGTCCAGCAGGGCGACGCGGGGGGATTCATCCGGTAAATCCGCTGAGTCCCATTCATAAGGTTCCTTGGCTGATACTTCCTTCACAAAATCGGTAGAGCCGTAGTCCGGGAAAGAAAGAAGCATTTCCAGCGCCTGGCCGGGCGTTTTGTCGGTGGTGATCATGCCCATCATGGCGCCTCGGCTGCGGATTTTACGCGTGATGGCGCGGGTGTCCAGACCCCAGATACCCGGGGTGTTGCCCTGCTTCAGGTAATCTTCGATGGTTGCCTTGCATTGGTAGTTGGACGGATTGGCACACTCCTCGCGCACCACGAAACCGCGCACCTGGACCCTGTCTGATTCCCAGTCGGCGGGATTGACACCGTAGTTGCCTATAAGCGGGTAAGTCGGGATGAGTATCTGGCCGGCAAAGGACGGGTCGGTCAGCATCTCCTGGTAACCTGTCATGGCGGTGGCAAAAACCACCTCGCCGAAGGCGTCTTTCTCCGCCCCGAAGCTATTTCCCTCGAAGACCGAACCGTCGGCCAGGACCAGAATGGCGCGTTTGGTCATTTAGATTCCTTCTCGATAGACGATGTTGCCTCGGCAGAGAGTTGCTGTCACCCTGCCCTTGAGTCTCTCTCCGGCCAGCGGTGTGTTTCTGCCCCTGGAGGCGAATTTGCCTGGATCGACCGTCCACTCGGCTTTCGGGTCAAAGATGACGATATCTGCCGGATCGCCTACGCCCAGTGAACCTGTGACCCCATGGTGTTCACCGATAATCCGTGCCGGTGCAGCCGTCAGTTTTCCGATAATCAGCGGCATAGGCAGTTTGCCGCTATGAACCAGCTTCATCAGGCTGCCGAAAGCTGTTTCTAACCCGGAGATGCCGAATGGGGCCAGGGCGAATTCGCAGCACTTGTCGTTCCCGGTATGCGGGGCGTGGTCCGTGGCGATGGCGTCGATGGCGCCGTCAAGCAGCCCTTCGATGAGGGCATCGATATCTGTTTGCGTCCGCAGCGGCGGGTTGACCTTGGCATTGGTGTCATAGCCCAAACACAACTCTTCGGTCATGGTTAGGTGATGGGGGGTAACTTCGGCGGTAACCTTGACTCCATCGGCTTTGGCATGTCGTATAAGACCGACAGCGCCCCTGGTGCTGATATGGCACAGGTGCAGCCGGGCGCCGGTGAGTTTAGCCAGGGCAATATCACGGGCGACGATGGCGTCCTCGGCAGCGTTGGGGATGCCGGCCAGCCCTAAGCGAGTGGCGACAATCCCTTCGTTGACCTGTCCGCCGTCTGCCAGGCTGGCATCCTCGCAGTGTTCAATAATGGGTAAGCCGAGGCCGGCGGCATACTCCATGGCTTGTTTGAGTAGCCGCGAGGTCGGGACGCTCGATCCATCGTCAGAAAAGCCGATGACCCCGGCCGCGGCCATTTCACCCAGCTCGGCCAGGCTTTCGCCTTTGCGTCCTTTGCTGATGCTGCCGATTTGCAGTACCCGCGCCGCAGCCTCGCTGGAGGCGACACAATTGACATAATCAACGACGGTTCGGTTGTCTACTGCCGGGCTGGTATTGGGCATGGCACAGACCGTGGTAAAGCCTCCGCGGGCCGCCGCCCTGGTCCCGGTGGCGATGGTCTCCTTGTTCTCAAAGCCTGGCTGGCGCAGGTGGGTGTGCAGGTCGATAAAGCCGGGGGCGACGACCTGCCCCGATGCGTTAATGACTTCGTAGTCGCCCGCGGGCGGCTCGTCATTGCCGACCCAGGCGATCGTGCCGCCTGCTAAAGCGATGTCGAACAGGCCGTCAATGCCGTTTGCCGGGTCAATGAGCCGGCCGTTGTGGATTAAAATGTGTTTCATAGCTCGCCCTGCTTCCCGGTCAGGAGATACAGAACCGCCATACGAACGGCCACGCCGTTCTGCACCTGTTCGTTAATGACCGATTTATCCCCGTAGGCTGATTCGGCGGCCAGTTCGATGTCCTCGTTGACCGGGCCGGGGTGCATCACCAGGACATCGCTTTTTGCTCTCTTCAGTCTGTCCTGGCTGACCTGGAACCGCCGCACGTATTCCGCTACCGAGGGCAGGAGGCCGCTTTGCTGGCGCTCCCGTTGCAGCCGTAAAGCCATGACCACATCGGCGTTCTCGACGGCCTTTTCGACATCTGTCTCGATGCGAACCTCGGGAAAAAGCCCGCACGGGTTGTCCAGGCCGTAAGGTAGGAGGGTCGGCGGGCCGCAGACGGTGACCTTCATGCCTAATCGGGTCATACCCCAGATGTTGGAGTGGGCTACCCGGCTGTGGCGGACGTCGCCGATTATGGCAACTTTCAGTCCGTTGAGATTGCCTTTGTGTTTTCTTATGGTATAAAGGTCGAGTAGTGCTTGAGTCGGGTGAGCGTGCCAACCGTCTCCGGCGTTGATGATGTTGGCTTTGCTGTATTTAGCGGCAACATGGGGCGCGCCGGAGAGGTTGTGACGCATGACGATGATGTTGGCTCCCAGGGCTTCCAGCGTTTTCAGGGTGTCGATGAGACTTTCGCCTTTTGCGATGGAGGAGGCTGTGGAGGTGACGTTCAAAACGTCGGCGGACAGATTCTTGGCGGCGATTTCGAACGAAGCCCGGGTACGGGTGGAGTTTTCATAGAAGAGGTTGACCACCGTTTGGCCGCGCAGCGCCGGCACCTTCTTGATCGGCCGGGCAAGTATTTCTCTCATTGCATCAGCGGTCTCGAACACAAGCTGAAATTCTTCCGCCGAAAAATCATCGACGTCAAGCAGGTGGCGGTGGTTCCAGGCATTCGGCTTAGCCGCGGTTTCATCTAGCATGTCGTTCACCTCAGGCGATGACCACTTCATCGCCGCCGTCGGTTTCGGCGAGTTTTACCCTGACATCCTCGGACGCCGCCGAAGGGATATTTTTGCCGACGTAATCGGCACGGATCGGCAGTTCGCGGTGACCGCGGTCGATCAACACCGCCAATTGGATGACCCGCGGCCGTCCGTAGTCGATGAGGGCGTCCATTGCGGCGCGGGTGGAGCGGCCGGTGTAGAGGACATCGTCGACCAGGATGATGACCTTGCCGTCGACGTCTACGGGGATGTCGGTGGATTTGACCTGCGGCTGAAAGTTGCGGCGGTTCAAATCGTCGCGGTAGAGAGAGAAATCCAGGGCGCCCACCGGTACCTGCGCTTTTTCAAAGTCGGCGATAAGCCCGGCCAGACGGTTTGCCAGCGGCACGCCGCGGGTCTGCATCCCAACCAGAACGAGCGACTTGATGTCCCTGTTGCGCTCGACGATCTCATGGGCCATGCGGGACAGCGTCCGCCGCATGTCCTCGGCCGTCATCACCGTTTTTGCTGGCATTAAAAAACCTCTTGCCACAATCTGCCGGCAAGAGGTGTCTACGCGCGCTTAACCCGCTGACCCTTGCCGGCCTCACAGGACCGGTTGTTAAAGGAGTTTGGGTGCGATATTCAATTAGCGGCATTATAACAGGGGATGGCGAGGAGAGCAAGAATTATTTAAGCCCTCCCCGCCGATACGTTTTACATCACCGGCTAAGGCAAGTAGAACGACGGATATATGCTGCCGTCCTCGTAACACACGTACACTACGTTACCTGCCACGGCGTAGAGCTCCGGATAATAGAATTGATCGTCTTCCCATATGGCGACTGACAGGAAGTACCCGTCCGTCTCAGCAAGGCGCTGCAGCATATAGTATTGGTCCGGGTAGTCGTCGAGTGGATTGAGTTTGGTGATGGCATTCAGCAACCAGCTTTGCAGGGCAAACTCAGAGGTGAAGTTCTTAAGCGGGTATTTGGCTTTATAATCGTTGATCTGTTTGGTTAATTCAGTCGTTGTGGCATTTAATGATGCAATCGTTGCGTCACGAGATTGCACCTGGCTGGAGAGATTGCTCACCTGGGACGATAGATCAGCTTTTTCAGAAGTGAGGCTTTCATTGGCGGCAGTGAGGTCTTTAACCTGGCTGGAGTTATCCATCCACTGCCAGGCGGCAAAGCCGCCGAATCCCAGGGCCAATACCAGGATGATGGAAAGGATGATTCCCGCCGTCCCGAAACCGCCGCTTTTACGCGGTGTGGCCGAAGAAGAGGTTGGCGGGGGTTGACCGGCGGCAGCATGCTCGGGAACCGTGGCCGCAGGCGGCAGTGCCGCGGGCTGGCCGCAATTGGCGCAGAACTTGTCGTTGGGGCTGGTTGTATTACCGCAGGATCTACAGAATGCCATGCCGCCCTCCTCTGGGGCGGTCATCCGCCCCAAACGATTCTGGGATTCATTAAACTCCGTTGCCTGGCAGGTGTCAATCAGGTGTTATGAATAATATTTCTGGTCTCGAAAATGTTATAATGAACGGCTTTGACTATTGACCTCTTGAAAGATCTGAACCCCGCTCAGCGCAAAGCCGCCGAAGCTATTTCAGGACCCATTCTCATCCTGGCAGGTCCCGGGTCCGGCAAGACACGGGTCATTACCTACCGCATCGCCTACCTTGTGCGGACGGTCGGTGTCAACCCGCACCGTATCCTGGCGGTGACCTTTACCAACAAGGCGGCGCGGGAGATGAGAGAAAGGCTTGAGCGCCTGCTGGCAGGTTCGGTCAACGATATGACCCTGGGTACTTTCCATGCCATCTGTGCCGGCATCCTGCGGCGCGATGGCCAGGCTATCGGCATCCAGCGCGAGTTCGTCATCTTCGATGCCGACGACCAGGAAAAACTGCTCAAACAGGCCGCCGCAGACGCCAATGTCGATCCCAAGCAGTATCCGGTAGGTAAGATAGCCGCGGCCATCAGTTCCGCCAAGAGCCAGATGACCACGCCGGAGAAATTCCGAGAGAACGCCAGGAACTACTTCGACGAGATAGTCGCCCGGGTCTATGAGCGGTACGAGAAGATGCTGCTGCAAAACAATGCGGTGGACTTCGACGACTTGCTCCTCAAGACCGTTTTTCTGTTTAAACGCCACCCGGAGATACTGAAACGCTATCAGGAGCGCTACGTCCACCTGCTGGTGGACGAGTTCCAGGACACCAATCTGGTACAGTACGAACTGGTCAAACTTCTGGCTGGCCGCCACCGCAACGTGGCTGTGGTCGGCGATCCTGACCAGTCCATCTACTCGTGGCGGGCCGCCGACCTCCGGAACGTCTTCAATTTCGAGCGGGACTTCCCGGACGCCCAGATTTACTACCTGGAGCAGAACTATCGCTCCACTGCAAGGATTCTCGAAGTCGCCTCCAGCGTAATCGCCGACAACCGCGCCCGGAAAGACATCAAACTGTGGACGGAAAACGAACCGGGGGACCCTGTCTGCCTGCTTGAAGCTTACAACGAGCAGGAAGAAGCTCAAATGGTGGTACGCGAGGCAGAGAGGCTGACCGGGTCGAAAAAATACCGACTTTCGGACATCGCCGTGATGTACCGCACCAACGCCCAATCCCGCGCCCTGGAAGAGGCTTTCATCCGCTACGGGGTGCCTTACAAGCTGGTGGCCGGTACCCGCTTCTACGAGCGGCGCGAGGTCAAAGATTTAATCGCCTATTTCAGGCTCATCCACAACCCGGCCGATTCCGTCTCCCTTATGCGCATTATCAATGTGCCCACACGCGGCCTGGGCGAGAAATCCATCGTCGAGATGCAGGCCTGGGCCCGCGGGAAGGGGCTGTCGTTATTCGAAGCCCTTGAGGCTTCATCGACCGCTGTGGATAAGCCGCCGCTCACCGCTCGGGCGCTGGCCTCGTTCGATATCTTCTATAAGCTGATCCACGGACTCATCGAAGACAGCCGCCAGATGTCCTTTCTGGAGTTCTTCGACCGGGTGCTGGAACGCAGCGGCTACGGGGCTTACTTGAAGGCGCAGCCCGACAGCGAGGAGAGGTTGGAGAACATCGCCGAGCTTCGGACGGTGGCCGAGCCCTTCAACGGCCTGCCGCCGGGTGAGGCGCTGTCGCCGTTCCTGGAGAGCGTCAGCCTGGTTTCCGACCTCGACAATCTGGACGAGACTGAGGGCGGGGTTACCCTGATCACCCTGCACCAGGCCAAGGGGCTGGAGTTCCCGGTGGTTTTTATCGTCGGTCTGGAGGAGGGGGTGCTGCCGCACTTTCGCTCCTTCGACGACCCCGCCCAAATGGAAGAGGAGCGGCGGTTGTGCTATGTTGGCGTGACCCGCGCCAAGCGGCGGCTGTACCTCCTGCGTGCTTTCCGCCGCAGCCTGATGGGGGGCAGTACGGTCAACGAGCCGTCGCGTTTCCTCTCCGCCATCCCATTGAGCCTGACGACAGAGGCACAACAAGAAGATACATGGGGTGTAAGTTACTACAAACACGAACAAGAAGCTTTAGCTAAAAAATTAGAGTATCTGAGGGGGCGGGGAGGGCCTGTGGAGATACCACCGCTCCAAAAGAAACTGTACCAATATTCCGAGCGGCCGTCGCAGGTCCAGGTGGCTCAGGCATCGAAATCTGCGGCCCCGGGGCTGTCTCGAACGCACGTAAAGCCTTCGGCGCCGGCCTACAAGACCGGCGACCAGGTGCGCCACCCGGTCTTCGGCGATGGCATTGTCATCAGCACCCTGCCGGTCAAGGACGACCATGAGATCGTCGTCTCCTTCAAGGACAAGGGGCTTAAGAAGCTGTTGCTGTCTTTCGCTAAGCTGGAGAAGATCTAAAATGCCCATCCGCCTTCTCGACCCCCGGACCGTGGCCAGGATTGCCGCCGGCGAGGTGGTTGAGCGGCCGACCTCGGCGGTCAAGGAACTGCTGGAGAACGCCCTCGACGCCGGCGCCCGGCGCATCGAGATCGAAATCAGGGGCGGCGGCGCCGGGTTGATCAGGGTAGCCGACGACGGCTGCGGCATACCGGCAGACGAGCTGCCATTGGCTTTCACTCGTCACGCCACATCCAAAATCGTAACTTTCGATGATCTCTCGAGGCTTGAGACCCTGGGGTTTCGCGGCGAGGCGCTGGCTTCGATCGCTGCCGTAGCCGACGTTGAGGTCACCAGCGCCATCTCCGGAGCGTTTGCAGGCAGTCGTTTGACATTGCGCGCTGGTCACCAGGAAAAAATCGTACCTGCCGCCCGGGCTTGCGGCACCACCATCTCCGTCACGCATCTTTTCAAAGAGGTGCCCGCCCGTCTCAAATTCCTCAAATCCGACGCTACCGAGACCGGTCATATCGTGAACACGGTTTCCAACTACGCCATGGCTTACCCCGGCATAAAGTTCCGCCTTTCTGTCGACGGTCGGGAAATCCTGTCAACGCCGGGCAGCGGCCAGCTGCGCGATGTCGCCGCTGAAGTCCTCGGTGGCGGCATCGCTGCCCGGATGATTGAAGCCGCCGCAGCCGAGGGCTCCTTTACGGTCGGAGGTCTGTTTTCTCCCCCGGACGTTTCCCGCGCCAATCGCAGCGGGATGTTCTTTTTCGTCAACCGGCGCTGGGTCAGGAACAGCATGTTGTCCAGGGCGGTCGAAGAGGCTTACCGCGGTTTGCTTACCGTCGGACGGTATCCCGTGGCGGTCGTCAATCTCGTGCTGCCGCCGTCTGACATCGATATCAACATTCATCCCGCCAAGACCGAGATCAAGTTCCGAGAGGACGGCACGGTCTTCAACTTCGTGCGGCGGACGGTGCGGGATGCGCTGCTCGGCGGATCTCCTGTGCCGGCTATCGAGGCGCAGCAAACTCCCGCTGCCGGTGAACCCGTGGCGATCTACCGACCGGGAGTTTTCAGGCCGTCACCCTCGGCGGATGATTTTTTCACCCGGGCGAGGGCGTTATCATCGGAGTCGGGACCAATCTTTTCACAGACTCTGCCGGCGCTGCGCCCGCTGGGACAGTTGGCAGGCTGCTATATCCTGGCCGAAGGCCCGGACGGGCTGTATATCATTGACCAGCACGCCGCCCATGAACGAATCATGTATGAAAAGGTACTGGCGGAACGGGCAAACCGCTCGCCGTCGTCGCAAGCCCTATTGGAGCCGCAGAATGTCGAGCTTTCCTCGGCCGAAGCCGGCCGCTATCCGGTACTGACGCCAGTACTTTCCGATTGTGGCTTCGTGACCGAAGCTTTCGGCGGCCGCAATATCCTAATCCGCGCCATACCACACGCCCTGTCCGGCGGCGACTGGCGAACAGCCTTGCATGAATTCCTGAACTCGCCGGAGTCCGTCTCTCGTGGCGAGGAACGGTTGGCCGAACTCATCGCCTGTCATTCGGCGGTGCGGGCGGGCAAGACACTCTCCATTGATGAGATCCGGGGGTTGCTGCTCGATCTGGAGAAGGCTAAAGTTCCCAACACCTGCCCCCACGGCCGCCCAACCCTGCTCAAACTGGATTCGGCGGCGCTGGAACGGCATTTCAAGCGCGCTTAAAGGTTACTGAAAGCCGCCCTCGAAAAATCGGTCAAAGATGCTCGGACTGGGGTATCTTCGGAAGAACCCGGATTCGGTGAATCCGTAACATGTTCCTCGACGTAGCTCATCAGGCTTTCATTGTCATTCCTGCTGGAACATAGCGCCGACCGAAAGTCCGGTGTGAATGCGGTGGATGGCCTCTCCCAGCAGGGGCGCAACGGGAAGAACGATAATTTTACTGGTTCGTTTCTCGGGCGGCACCGGCACCGTATCGGTGACGATTACTTCCCTGACCGCCGAGGCTTCAATCCGCTTGATGGCCGGCCCTGAGAGGATAGGGTGGGTGCAGCAGGCATAGACCTCGGTGGCGCCGGCTTCGAGCAGGGTCTTAACAGAATTGACCAGGGAGCCGGCGGTGTCGATCTCGTCGTCAATGGTCAAGGCGATCCGGCCTTTAACTTCACCGATGATGTTTAGCGTCTCTGTCTTGTCCTCGTTGCCGACGCGGCGTTTTTCAATGATGGCCAGCGGCGCGTTCAGCTTGGCGGCGAAGTCGCGAGCCCGTTTGGAAATGCCGATATCGGTGGCTACCACCACCAGATTGGCCAACTCTTTCTTTCTGATGTAGCCGGTCAGCAGGTTGATGGCCGACAGTTCATCGACCGGGATGTTGAAAAAGCCCTGGATCTGGGCGGCGTGCAGGTCCACGGTGAGAACGCGGTTGGCGCCGGCTACAGTCAGCAGGTCTGCCAGCAGGCGGGCTGTGATTGGCACGCGGGGCTGGTCTTTTTTATCGGTGCGGCCGTACGCGTAGTAAGGGATGACGGCGGTGATCCGGCCGGCTGAGGCGCGTTTTAAGGCGTCGATCATGATCAAGAGTTCCAGGATGCTCTGGTTGACCGGAGTCGAAAACGGCTGGACGATGAAAGTATCGCGGTTGCGCACGTTGTCCAGGATTTTGACGAAGATGTTCTCGTTGGAGAACTGGAACACCTGGCTGCCGCCCAGCGGAATGCCCAGGTACTCAACGACGGCCTTAGCCAGCGCCGGGTGGGCATTGCCGGTGAAGACCTTCAATTCATCCATGGCGTTCCTCTTTCTGGCTAATCGGTGATACCGGGAACCGGGAATCCGGCGGTCATGGTTTTAACTTCGGCAGCGATGCGTTCCTCGATTTCCAAGTTGCCGAAATTACTGATGACTTCATTGATCCAGGAGGCGATTCTGACCATTTCCACCTTGCCGAAGCCGCGAGTGGTGACCGCAGCCGTCCCCAGCCGCATGCCGGCAGGCGCGGTGGCCTTCTGGTTGACGATGAACGGGACCGTGTTGCGGTTGACCACGATATTGCAGCGACCCAGCGCCTCCTCGGCGTCCTTGCCGTTGACTCCGGTCGCGGTGAGGTCGAGCAGCACCAGGTGGTTGTCGGTGCCCCCGGATACCAGCCGGAAGCCGAATTTTTCCAGCTCCCGCCCCAATATGGCGGTGTTGGCCACTACCTGCCTGGCGTACTGGGCGAACTCCAGCGTCGCGGCTTCGCGGAAGGCGACAGCCTTGCCGGCCAGGACGTGCATCAGCGGTCCGCCCTGGACGCCGGGGAAGACCGCCGAATCAATGGCGTGGGCGTATTCCTGCTTGCACAGGATGAATCCGCCGCGCGGGCCGCGGAGGGTCTTGTGGGTCGTTGAGGTGACGATATCGGCGTAAGGCACCGGCGACGGATGGACGCCGGCCGCTACCAGACCGGCGATGTGGGCGATGTCCACCACCATTTTGGCGCCGACGCGGTCGCAGGTGTGCCTGATGCGCTCGAAGTCGATGATCCGGGGATAAGCCGAGGCACCGGCCATGATGATCTTGGGCTGCGCTTCATCAGCCAGTTTCTCCATGCCGGCGTAGTCTATGCGCTCCGTCGCCTGATCCAGGCCGTAAGCCACCACGTTGTACATTTTACCGGTGAAGTTGGCCTTGGCGCCGTGGGTCAGGTGGCCGCCGTGGGACAGGCTCATGCCCATGATGGTATCGCCGGGCTTGATCAGGGCGAAGTAAGCCGCCATGTTGGCCTGGGCGCCGGAGTGGGGCTGGACGTTGGCATGATCCGCCTTGAACAGCTCTTTGGCCCGTTCGATGGCGATGGTCTCGATGGTGTCCATGTTGTGGCAGCCGCCGTAGTAACGCCGGCCGGGATAGCCCTCGGCGTATTTGTTGGTCAGGGACGAGCCCTGAGCCTGGAGAATAGCCCTGGAGGCATAGTTTTCTGAGGCGATGAGGTTTATAGTTTCCTGCTGGCGGGTATCTTCGGCGGCGATGGCGTGGTAAATATCGGGGTCGTCAAAACGCAGTCTGGTCACATTTTTCCTTTCAAAATGCCCTGCCCCTCGGCGGGCGGGGAGCAAAGGTCATTATAGCAAGTCGGGCGGCGGGCGTCATACTTTTCGGTGTCGCCGGCTGACAGGGGATTTGTATTTGTTCATCGCGAAAAAGAATGTATTTTCGGGAAACGAAACCGAAAACCGGCGATGGGCTGAACGGGGGAAACGAAAATCGTCCGGTTTGAAAACAAAACCGGAAGGGTCCGCAACGTCCTGTCTTGTGATTGACATGGACGCCAGGCGTTAGCGGACGCTTCTGTCTCTATGGCGGAGCACGGCGGAACATCGGTTCTTATCACAGCCCGGGTATTATAGCACAGGTGTTCCTGCAATTGTCAAGCGTGTTTTGTCGTTTTTGGGTTGAAAATTCTGCGTTTCTATTCCGGAGCAATTTCATAATGAAAACGTGACAGCATAACGTTTACAAATTAATATCAAAAGTATATTGACAGCTTATTGGAGTCAATATATCATCGTCGAAACATGATTTTCACCTGGAACCGCAGCGATAGAAGAGGGTGCCGCTAATGAAAAATAAATGGCTGTTCCGGCTCGGCGTGTTACTGACTTTTCTCCTGATAGTCTTCTTTGCCGCGGGTTATTTCCTGGGTAATGTGCCTATCGCCTCAAAGCTGCTCGGGACGAACACTCCCAGAGACCTGGGGGTGGAAATCAGTACCGAGAGCGCCGCGGACGGCTTGGCGGCGCTGCGAAAGCCGCTGACCACCTCAGAGCTTGAGGCGATCATTAAAAACCCCCTGATATACACCAGAGTTACCGGCAGCCTGACCAACGAACAGGCTTCCTCAATGCTGTCGCTCGGCGACATCCCGGATTTCCCGGTCAAATTTGTCCAGGTTAAGTTCGGCGACGGCGGACAGGTAGAGGTATCCGGGGTGCTGGATGTCGCCGGGCTGCAGGAGATACTGGAAGACTACGGGGTGTCCGGCGGCATCGTCGACACCGTCATGGGGATCGTCAAGACCGCCAAATGGGTGAATGTCTACGCCGCGGGAACCCTCAGCATTTCCAACAACGTGGTCACCTCTGACCTGGAGAAGCTGGAAATCGGCCGCATCAGCGTCCCGCTCGGCTGGGTTGAGAGCAATACCGACTCAATACTTAACGGCATCGGCAACAGCCTGACGTCTGAAGGCTACAACATCCGGAGCATGACCATCAGCCAGGGGAAGGTCAATTTCGATATGGATCGGCCGCTGGCCAGCATCAGCCCGTGGCTGAAATTCGTCACCCCCGAATAGTTCATACGATCCGCGTAATTAACGAAAAGGAAAAACGATATGACTGAGATGGACCGCAGGAGATTTCTGGTTTTATCGATGGTGTCAACTCTGGGAATAACGCTGAGCGGTTGCGCGGGGTTCAGCGATGACATGACGCTTGATGAGATACTCGAGAAAATCCGCGAAGCCTTGAGTAGCGACGACGATGAAGATGAGGATGTCAACGGGCCGGTTAAACTGGCGATAAGATACCCGGCCGGCCGGAGTGAAAACGTGTTCATCAGCGGCTGGAGTTTCGGTGCCACCTGTTCGGTCAACGGCACTGATATGTCCCAGAATGTGAGGTGGAGCGGTACCGCGTCCTTCAGTCCGGAAATCGGCGCCACCACCCGCCCGACTTTCAACTCCGCCGGCTCCAACCGGCTCACAGTGTCTATTGAAGTCGGCGGAAAAAAATACGAGAAATCCATCAACGTCAACGCCGTGTCATCCGCAGGATATGCGGCGATAGGGGATAAGGCTCAATGCCCTGCGGATGCGCATGGCTGCCCCGCCTGCCCTCATCCGACGATTGGGCCGATTATCAGCGGCAGTCCCAACGTCCTGATCAACGGCCGACCGGCAGCCCGGGTAGGCGACCGGGGCGTCCATGCCGCCTGCTGCGGACCCAACACATACGAAATTACCAGCGCCGGTCCCGATTCCAACGTGACGATCAATGGACGGAGGGCGGTCCGGCTCGGGGCCGAGACCCGGCACTGCGGCGGGACAGGGCAAGTAGTCACCGCCGGTTCCGGGTGAAGAAGAAGAGAAACCGGTTATTTCATGGCATCAGAAAGTTAGAATGCTGGCGGAGGCGCTTGAGAGGATCGGGCTTTACTGTACGTCATGCCGCCAGGCGGACGACCGGATAGTCCAGCACCGCCTCACCTGCCTGCCTGATAAAACCGAAGGGTCATACATTATCTCCGGCAGTCTGGAATGTCCCAATTGCGGCACCCTTTACCCGATCACGAACGGCGTGCCGAGGTTTTTTGAGGGCATGGCTTCCCCGGAAATCCAGCTTAACCAGTACCTCGATTCCCATTACGGCGGCACCAACGAGAGCTATTGGGACCAGATACCAATAACGGCGCCTCATAATGGGGTCCATCTCGACGCCGGGTGCGGCGTAGGGCGCAATACCTTTGAATCTGCCCGCCATACAGCCTTCGCTGTCGGATTGGACGCCAACGCCGGCTACCTGGAGGCGGCCGCCGCCATCCAGCGCAAAGGCCGGGCGAATTACCGCAAAAAGCACCGGGCAATGGCCGACACAGAGGTTGAATCCAAATTTGTTCCGCCGGAAAATGTAATTTTTGTCCTGGCCGATATTCATAATCCGCCGTTCCTGATGGAGACTTTCGATTCGGTCAGCGCCCTGAATGTCATCGATTCCGTGGCGCAGCCGCTTCTGGCTTTGGGCCAAATGGACGCGGCTCTGAAGGCGGGCGGCCGGCTGCTGCTCAGTTCTCCTTATACCTGGACTGAAAGCATCAGCAAAGGATGGCTGGAAACCCCGGAACAGACGCCCCACGCTTTCGTCCTCGATTTATTGACCGGCAGCGCACTGCCCTGGTGCGGTTTCCGCTACCGGATTCTGAGTGAAAAAAGCGGCATCGAGTGGCGCATTCAGGCGCAGGACACCATGGCTTACGTGTATTCCGTCGACCTTATAGAAGCGGAAAAAATCTAGCCTGGCGACCAGGCGTAACTGTTGGATTCCTGAGCGACGGCGGCGGCGCGAGCTATAATTCCCTGCCATGCTTCATCGGAGACGGACGCGTCGAGCAGCAGATGGTGGTCGAAAGATTTGATATCCAGCTTGCTCCAGTCCATGGGAATGCCGACTTTACCGAGGCTTAACGCGGTTTGCCACCATTCCGTACCCGGAAACGGTGTGGCGCAGAACGACCAGAATCCGCCGCGGTAACGCCCGGCCTTTTTTTCCGCCGACAGGTACGCCATGAACAACAGGGTACTGTCCATATCGGACCTCGTCTCGCCGGGGGCGCCGAACATGAACGAGCCGTTCAGAGCGACATTGTAGCGGTCAGCCTGGCGCACCAGTTCATGATGCTTCTCGACGCTCGCTGAGCGGCCTTTGATCCGCTTGAGAACCCGGTCCGAGCCGGATTCGAAACCGCAGTTCCAGCTGACGACATTCAGATCCTTCAACGCACGGCAAAGACCGTCGTTTACGGTCGAACTGCGGATATTGACCGCCGCCTGGAAGGGGCCCAAGCGGCGGCGGTCCAATTCGGCGCGGACAGCCCTCAACCTTTCGGCGCTCAGGCTCACCGTATCATCCAGCATCATCAAGTAGCCCGCGCCCAGGACATTCAAGGCATATTCAAACTGGTCGGCGACCCACGGCACCGGGTAGTTCCGCAGCCGGTTCTGCATTGCCGGGTTGTAGCAGAAAGCGCAGTGAAACGGGCAGCCGCGGGAAGTTATAAAGCCGACACAGCCGCTTTCATATACATGCGGCGCGTAGACATGGAGCTTGGGGACGGGCAGCGTGCCCAGATCTACCGGGGGCCTCGGGTTTATGATGACACGTTCGTCTTTTCGGCAGCACAAGCCGCGGATAGAGCCCAGCGTGTCCCGGCTTCCCCGCTCGATGATCTCTTTGAGAGTTTCTTCCCCGTCGCCGACAACCCCGGCATCGAATACCGGGTCAAGGCTTTCAGGTAGGCAGCTGATATGAGAACCGCCGATAAGCCGTATAGCTTGGGGCAGTACATCTTTAACGATCCGCATTTGCTCGATGCTTTCGCTGTAGGTAACGGTATACGAAGTGATGCCCACGATGTCCGGCTGAAAATCAATGAGGCAGCTTTCCAACGCGGCCTCCGTTGAATCGTGGACGCGGACATCGCAAATACCTTCGACATAAGTCGCCAGGGCGGCAAGATTGTAGAGGCCCCGGTGAACCCTGGTCAGGGACGGCGGCTGCAGCAAAAGAAGCTTGCGCATGGTGATACCGGCCGGCGACTCCTCTAGCTAAACATCCCAGCGGATTATAAGGCGATGTGTTCCGCGGTTCAATCAACCGGGCGTGGAGAGCGGCGCTCCCCTGGAGTATAATGCGCCCGTGACTCAACCGCGGATTTCTTACAGCGGCGAAACATTCGACAGCCTGGTCATGTCGCAGCAAACGCTGCGGGGCAGGCAATACGAAGGCTGTGAATTCCGGAAGTGCAGCTTCATCGAGGTCAGGCTGGACGGCTGCAAATTCATTGACTGCCGCTTCATTGAATGCCGGCTGATTGCCGTCAAACCCCCGAATTCACGGTTTACCGGGGTCAAGTTCGTCAATTCCCAGGTGGTGGGCATGGACTGGACGCTGGCCGAGGCCATCGAGGAACTGGAATTCATCGGCTGCAAAATCAATTACTCCAATTTCAAGCTGCTGGCGGTTCCCGGTATCCGCATAGAGAAGTGCGAGGCTAAAGAAGCCGCGTTTATCGAAGCGGACTTAAGCAGCGGCGTATTCACCGGCACCGACTTTGAAAACAGCCGTTTTTTCAAGACCAATTTGGCCGGCGCGGACTTCCGGGGCGCCAAAAACTATGCCATCAGCGCCTACCACAACAACCTTAAAGGCGCCAAGTTTTCCCTGCCGGAGGCGATGAATCTGCTGTACGGGCTGGAGATAACAGTCGAGTAGCGCTCGGCTGCGATGACGGCACTCATCCGATTGACTCCGCCCCACTCCGGTGTTAATATGCCTTTGAATGACGCTTCAACGAATAACTCATGGCTGATGCCGCTGCCCTGGAAGCCCTGGCCCGCGAAATCGCCGGCTGCAAGCGCTGTGCCCTGGCCGCCGGCCGCACCTATGCCGTGCCCGGCGAAGGCAACCCCAATGCCGAGATCATGTTCATCGGCGAAGGACCGGGTTTCAACGAAGACCAGACTGGCAAACCGTTCTGCGGCGCGGCGGGCCAGTTTCTGACCCAGCTTATAGAATCCATCGGCCTGAAGCGGCCGGACGTTTATATCACCAATATCGTCAAATCACGGCCGCCGGGCAACCGCGACCCGCTGCCGGAAGAGATCCTGGCCTGCAAGCCATGGCTGGACCGGCAGCTTGAGATTATCAAGCCCAAAGTGATCGTCACCCTCGGCCGGTTCTCCATGGGACGCTTTTTCCCTGGGGCCACCATTTCCAGGATCCACGGCCAGGCTGAAAAATGCGGAGACTACACCTGCTTTGCCATGTACCACCCGGCGGCGGCGCTCCACCAGGGATCGCTGCGCTCGGTCATCGAAGCGGACATGCTCAAACTGCCGAAAATACTCGAGGATATAAGAAAAAGTGAACGACCAGCAGCCCCAGCCGCCCAGATCCAGCCGGCGCCGGCGGAAACCCACAGCCAGCTCAAGCTCTTCGGCTTCTAACGCCCAGTGCCGCGCCCCGCAGGCCGCCCAGCCGCCGCGCCGCGGGCCGGGTTCCAAGATCAGGATTATTCCGCTTGGCGGCCTGGGGGAAATCGGTAAGAACATGATGGTCATCGAGTACGCCGATGACATCATCGTCATCGACTGCGGATTGATGTTCCCGGAAGAGGACATGCCGGGCATCGACCTGGTCATCCCTGACGTCACCTACCTCGTCGAGCGCAAGGACAAGGTCCGCGGCATCATCATTACCCACGGCCATGAAGACCATATCGGCGCCCTGGCATATGTCCTGCCCCAGCTCGACGTGCCCATTTACTGCGCCCCGCTGCCCCACGGCCTGATTTCGGTCAAGCTCAAGGAATCCCGGGTGCACAACACCCGGATTCATGAGGTCCGCCCCGGCGGCAGCTTCCAGCTGGGGCAGTTCAATATCGAGTTCGTGGCCATGTGCCATTCCATCCCCGACGCCGCCGGGCTGATCATCCGCACCCCGGTAGGCACCATCGTCCACTCCGGCGATTTCAAGCTGGACTACACCCCGGTAGACTGCCGCCCGTCTGACCTTTCACGGCTGGCGCAGGTTGGGGCCGAGGGGGTGCTGCTCCTGATGGCCGACTCCACCCACGTTGAACTGGCGGGCTATACCCCGTCGGAGAAGGTGGTCGGCGAGACCATCTCCAATATCATGTCCGCCGCGCCGGGCCGGGTGATCGTCACCACCTTCGCCTCGCTGGTGGCGCGCATCCAGCAGGTCATGGACGCCGCCGCCCGGTTCAACCGCAAGGTCTTCATCGCCGGTCGCGGTATGAACGAGATCGTCAAAATGGCGCTCAAGATGGGCTATCTCAAGGCGGCGGACGGCCTCATCGGCGAGCTTACTGAGATGCACCGCCTCCCGGCCAACCGGGTGGCGCTCATTACCACCGGCTCCCAGGGCGAGCCGACCTCTGCCCTGGTCCGCATCGCCAACCGGGAGCACCGCGAGGTGCAGATCAAGCAGGGCGACACGGTCATCATCTCCGCCTCGCCCATCCCCGGCAACGAGTCGGTGGTCTCCAAAACGATCGACAGCCTGTTCCGGCAGGGGGCCCAGGTTTTTTATGACCGGATAGCCAAGGTCCATGTCCACGGCCACGCTTCCCAGGAGGAACTGCGGCTGCTGCAAAGCCTCATCCGGCCCCAATACTTCGTGCCGGTGCACGGCGAGTACCGCCATTTAAAGCTCCACGCCCAGCTGGCGCGGGACATGGGGGTGCCGGAAGAAAACGTTTTCATTCTGGAAGACGGCGATATTCTTGAACTGGCGCTGGGCGGCGGCAAGGTGACCGGCCACGTCCCAGCCTCCAACGTCTATGTCGACGGCGTGTCGGTGGGCGATATCAACGGCGTCGTCCTGCGCAACCGCAAGATGCTGTCGCAGGACGGCATCGTGGTGGCCATCGTCACCATGGACGCTTCGACCGGCCACCTGGCGGTGCGGCCGGATATCGTCTCCCGCGGCTTCGTTGATCCCGAAGCCGGCCGGGCGCTGATGGAAGAGAGCCGGGATATCGTCACCCGGCTGTTTGAGGAAGAAAAGCAGCGTATTTCGGACTCGACAGTCATCAGCAACCGGGTGCGCGACCTGCTGTCCAAGTTCTATTACGACCGGACCCGGCGGCGGCCGATGGTGCTGCCGGTGCTGGTGACGGTTTAGGAGAAGACGCGTGTTAAAAACGCTCGCGGGTCTGGTTATCGGCGTCGCCGGGGCGGTGCTGCTGGCCAGCATCGTCATTGACGCCGGGTACCTCGCCTTCGCCAGCGAAGACTTCGCCCTGAGGATGGCCCTGTCGCTGGTCGGGCTGTTCATGGTTCACCAGGGCTACCGGCTGGTCACTTCATCCCGGGCGGGCGGCGCACGAAAATAGCCCGGAGCGCCGAAACCGGTAATTTGGTACTCTTTACATCGGCAGCGGCGCCTGATAAACTCTGGTCTTGTAGAACACATATGTCAAATTCCAGGAACGGCAAAGCTAAGAAATCCGCCCGGACCGGGGGCCGCGCCTCCTCTAAACCAGCGCATGCCAACAAACGGCACGCCGGCCGGCAGGCCCCGCCCAAAAAGCTGAACCTGGGATGGCTGTTCAGGGCGGCGGCTGTTGCCGGCGTCATCGGTTTGATCATCTGGCAGCGGGACCGCATCGATACCCTGATCAACCAGGTCTTCTCCGGCACGGCGGCGGTTTTCGGCTGGGGGCTGCTGCTGGTACTTTTGGGCATCGGTCTGGCTCTGGCGGTGTTCAAACGCGAAACCGTCATCGCCTTCGCCAGGAAGACGACTTTCATTTATTGGTACCGCTGGCTGGGGGCCGCCGTCCTCATTACCGCCGTCTGGGGACTGCTCGGCCTGGCCGGGGCGGGCGGAGCCATCGGCCTATCCATCATCGGCTCCGATACCGGCGCCGGCGGCGTTTTCCGGGTGCTCGTCCTGTTTCTGCTCGCTTTGATTTTACTTGTCCCGGCGCCGGCCTGGAAAGCGGTGAAGCGACTGAGCGCCGCGCTCAGCCGCCCGTTCCGCGTTGACAGAGACCGGCCGATGCCGGAAGGCTTCCAGCTCAACCCGCCGCCGGCCGGCGGCCGCCCTCTCCGTCCCGCCTCAGTAGTTGACCGGACTGTACCCGATCCAGCCCCGGCGAAAGCGGAAACGGCCATCCCGGCCTCGACGCTGGTCGGCGCCGAGGATAAAGGCCCGGCCTCCGGCGCGGTCAAGGATGAAGTCAAGAGCGAAAAAGCGGGGGAACCGCGCGACCTGAAGCAGGTCGCCCAGGACGTCTGGCGCAAGTACGGCGAAACGGCCGCCCTTTTAATGACCGACGGCTGGCGGCTGCCGCCGATGGATATTCTGGATTACACCCCTGAAATCGAGTACGGCGAGGCCGACAACCAGCAGCGGGCCCGGATGATCGAGGATGCCCTGGCATCCTACGGCGTCGAGGGCAGCGTGGTCCAGATCAACGCCGGACCGACGGTCACCCAGTTCGGCGTCGAACCCGGCTGGGACCGCCGGGTCAAGGAACTCAAGGAAAAAGATAAAGACGGCAACGTCGTCAGCAAGCAGGTGGAAACAGGGCGGACGCGGGTCAAAGTTGACCGCATCTCCAGCCTGGCCAACGACCTGGCTTTGGCGCTGGCCGCGCCGTCGATCCGCATCGAGGCGCCCATCCCCGGCAAGTCGCTGGTCGGCATTGAAGTCCCCAATACCATGCTGGGCTCGGTGAGCATGCGCACCGTCATGGAAACCACCGCTTTCCAGAAGCTCAAGGCGAAAGCGCCGCTGGCGGTGGCTCTGGGCAAAGGGGCCGGCGGCGAAGCGGTGGTCGGCGATCTGGCCAAAATGCCGCACCTGCTCATTGCCGGCGCCACCGGCTCCGGCAAGACGGTATGCCTTAATGCCCTCATCTGCTGCATCCTGATGAACAATACCCCCAACGAGGTGCGCTTCATCATGATTGACCCCAAGCGGGTCGAACTCACGCCGTATAACTCGATGCCCCACCTGGCGGCGCCGGTCATCGTCGATGTCGACAAAGCCATCGGCGCCCTCAAGTGGCTGGCCGGGGAAATGGACCGGCGCTATAAGCGGATGGCCGAGGTCACCGCCCGCAACATCGACGCTTACAACAAGAAGACGGGCATAGAGAAAATGCCTTATCTCATCCTGGTCATTGACGAACTGGCGGATCTGATGATGGCCGGCTTCGATGACGTGGAACACCTGCTCTGCCGGCTGGCGCAGATGGCCCGCGCCGTGGGCATTCACCTCGTCGTCGCCACCCAGCGGCCATCAGTGGACGTCATCACCGGCCTCATCAAAGCCAACTTCCCCACCCGCATTTCCTTTGCCGTGACCTCCCAGGTGGATTCCCGCACCATTCTTGATTCCGTCGGCGCTGAGAAGCTGCTCGGCCGCGGCGACATGCTGTATATGCCCACTGACGCCGCCAAGCCTAAGAGACTGCAGGGCTGCTATGTCTCCGACCTGGAGACGGAACGCATGGTCTATTTCTGGAACGGGCAGCACCCGGAGGCCCAGGCGCCGATGCTCAGGGTGGAGGAACTCTCCGCGGCTCAGGCTCCGATGCCCGGCATCACCGGCAAGCAGCAGCGCGACAGCCTGTTCGATAATGCCATGCAGCTGGCTGAGGAAACGGGCACCATCTCGGCGTCGTTCTTACAGCGCAAGCTCCACATCGGCTATCCCCGGGCGGCGCGCCTCGCTGACGAGGTCAAAGAAGCCCTGGGCGAGGACACCGATGACGGCGGGGCGGAAGTGCCGGCGGACGATGAGTATTCCGGCAGATGACTGGCAGCGGACGCTCTCAAGTTGCCTGCGGGTAGCTATTACGCTATCGTATAATTATGCCTAAACTCACCTTCCTCGGCGCCGCGGGCAATGTCACCGGTTCTCGCTATCTTTTCGAGGATACCCATACCCAGCTTCTGGTAGACTGCGGGCTGTACCAGGAGCGGGAGTTCCTGTCGCGCAACTGGGACCCCTCGCCGCTGGAACCGGCTAAGATCGAAGCCGTGCTTCTGACCCACGCCCACCTTGATCATATCGGCTTATTGCCCAAACTGGTGCGCGACGGCTTCAAAGGCAGGGTCTACGCCACCGACGCCACGCTGGAGATGGCCGAGGTGATGCTTCTGGACTCCGCCCGCATCCAGGAAGAAGACGCCGACGCCAAAAAGCGACGCCACCGCCGCGAGGGACGCATCGGCCCGTACCCGGAAGAACCGCTGTATACTGTCGAAGACGCCCAGGCCTGTGTTCCTATGTTTCAGCCGATCGAGTATGCTAAACCGGTCGCCTTCAATGGAATAAAAGCCGTCTTCGCCGACGCCGGGCATGTCCTGGGATCGGCCATGATTTATCTCGAGTTCAAGTCGGGCAGGGCGGAGCGCACCATCTGTTTCTCCGGGGATGTCGGCCGGCCGGAAAGACCGCTGCAGGACGCGCCTTCGCTTCCCCGGTCGAAGCTGGACTACCTGGTCCTTGAATCCACCTACGGAGACCGCGAACACCCTCCGGCGGAGGAAGTCGAAGGCATACTGGGCGAAATCATCAATGAAACGGTGAAACGCGGCGGCAACGTCATCATCCCTGCCTTCGCGCTGGAGCGGACTCAGGAACTCCTGTTTTATCTGAAACGGCTGCTGGCTTCCGGAAGGGTGGCGCGGCTGCCGGTGTACGTCGACAGCCCGATGGCGATCAAGCTGACCGAGATCTTCACCCGGCATCCGGAACTCTGGGGCGGCGAGATCGACAATTACCGCAAAGGTTCTCCTTTTGAGTTCGGCGGCCTCAAGCTGACGGCTTCGGCGGCCGCCTCCCGGGCGATCGCCGATGATAAGAGTCCCGCCATCATTATCGCCGGTTCGGGCATGGCCACCGGCGGCCGCATCAAACACCATCTCATTAATAACATCTCGAGAGCTGAAAGCACCATCCTGTTCGTCGGCTACCAGGCCCGCGGCACGCTGGGACGGGTGATTCTGAGCGGCACCACACCGGTCAGAATTCTCGGCCGGGAATACGAGGTTAAAGCCAGGATCGAACAAATCCCCGGGCTGTCCGCCCACGCCGGGCGGAGCGAACTCCTCGACTGGGCCTCGTCTTTCAAGCGTCCGTTGAAGCAGGTTTTCGTGACCCACGGCGAGGAAGACACCGAAAGAGAGTTTGCCGGGGAACTGGCGAGGCGCACCGGCTGGCCGGTGACGGTGCCGGAGTATGGCCAGAGTTTCGACCTATAAATTGACATAAAGATGTCATTCAGCTAAAGTAATTACCGCCAAGCCGAGCGGGCAGCCGCCGGGGCCTTCGGGCCCGGGAGGAAAGTCCGAGCTCCGACGGACAGGGTGCCGGGTAACGCCCGGGAGGGGCGACCCTACGGAAAGTGCCACAGAAACATACCGCCAGCGGTCCTTAGGGATGCGGGCAAGGGTGAAATGGCGAGTTAAGAGCTCACCGGCGGGCGGGAGACCGTCCGGCCGTGAAAACCCCACCCGGAGCAAGGCCAAATAGGGGGACTTAAGGCGTGTCCGCGCTGTTCCCGGGTTGGCCGCATGATCCCGCCGGTAACGGCGGGGCTAGATAGATGGCTGCCGTCCTTCTTTGAGGGATACAGAACTCGGCTTACAGCTCGGCTTGGCCTTGAATATTAACATCCTTCCCCTTAGCCACGCGTCCAGACTGCCTCGACAGTTTCAATTATTGACGCCTCAGAGCGGGCTTGTCCAGGGTAGCACAGCGTGATGATAGCGAAAGATAGAGATAGCGGCGGTCTGGATACTGAACAAAGGCTATGACATCAGGCGCTGGATGCCTCTATTTCCATTTATTCGTTCTTGATATGCCGCGGATATCTTCGGTTATAATGCCGTCGTTATGACTCACCCCCACCTCCACGAATTCGTCCTCCTCTGCGCCCGCCGCGCCGGAACCCAATGGATCGATCTCTATGACGAGATGTGCCGTTCGGCCGCCCGGAAGAAATTCCGCGGCCTGGGGTACGCTGAACTCAGAGAACTCGGCCTTTCGCTTGATTTGGACAGCCTCGATGCCACCGCGGCGATGGTTGACTCGGTGCTGAAGACCGCCGGCCAGAACTGATCACGGCCGGCGCTTGTTAAGAAGGGAGCCCCCGCAAGGGCTCCCTTCTTTTATTTTTTGGTGGTTTCAGCCGGCTGACAGGTAATCTACCGCCCAGTCCAGCAGGCCGCCGCCGGTTAGCTCCAGCGGATAGTCCGGGGTGATGCCGACGCCCTCTATCAGGTGGCCGTCCGGGGTCAGCCAACGGGCGATCGTCAGATAGATGCCGGTGTCCCCGGGCAGCTGAAAGAGCTGGTTGACGCTGCCTTTGCCGAAGGTCTGGGCGCCGGCGACCACCGCCCGGCCGTGGTCCTGCAGAGCCCCGGCCAGCACTTCCGAACCTGAGGCGGAAAATCCGTCCACCAACACTACCATCGGCAGGTCGGTGAAGGCTCCCTGGGTGACCGTCCGGTGGGTGGTTGTGGCGCCGCCGCTGTCACGGATGGTCAGCACCACGCTGTCGCGAAGGAAATATGAAGCGGTGTTGACCACCGTGGTCACCAACCCGCCGGGATTGCCCCGCAGGTCCAGGATGATCGAGGCGGCGCCGTTTGAGGACAACCCCTGGATGATCGGCAGCAGGTCTTCATCGGCGTGCTGGTTGAAGCTGAAGATCTCGATATGTGCCACCGTTCCCAGCATCTCGAACCTGACCGAAGGCGGGGTGATCGTCTCCCTGGTCATGGTGAAAGACAAAGCGGCGCCGCCGCGGTCGACGGTGATACTGACCTGGGTGCCGAGTTCACCCCGCACCAGCGGCCCCAGTTCGGCCAGGGTCAACCCCTCCGTCGAGGTGCCGTTGACGGCGGTGATGCGGTCGCCAGCCTGCATGCCGGCCCTGGCGGCGGGAGAGCCGGGATAAACGGCGATAACCACCAGCCGGCCGTCGCTCAGCCCCATTTCCGCCCCGATGCCGCTGTAGGTGCCTTCGAAATCGTCCTGCATGGCGGCGTAGCCCGCGGCGTCGAGGTAAGCCGAGTAGGGGTCGTTCAGGTAGTCCATCATGCCCTGGATGGCCGCCTCGGCCAGGGCGTTGCGGTCGATTTTATCCGGCTCGACGTATCTGCCGGTGATGGTGTCCCAGGCATCGACTACCCGGTCGAGTTCATCGCCGGAGGCCGGCGCCAGCAGCGCGGTGAAATACCCCGCGCCGAAGGAAAAGGCTATCAGCACCACGGCCAGGACGCTGCCCAGGGCTATTTTCCAGCGGGTAGACATAACGTGCTCCTGACGGGGGAATACTTCAGTAATATGATAAGCCAAATACGGTTCCGGCGCACCATAGAGCGCCGTGCTTCTCCTACCTGGGAACGTCAGATCGAGCCGGCGGGCGGTCAGGGCGCATCGAGATCGAGGCGGAAGACCTGCCAGGCTTTGAGGTGCCGCCCGCCCATTTTGCCATAGAATTTATGGGCGGGGGTATTCCAGTCCAGCGCCGTCCACTCCATCACGGCGCAGCCGCGCCGCCTTGCCTCGGCCGCGAGGTATTCAAAAAGGGCTTTGCCAACTCCGTGCCGGCGGAAGGCCGGCAGCACGAAGATGTCTTCAAGATATAGCTTCGGCTTCGCCAGGAAGCTGGAGTAGGTTTCAAATACCAGAGTGAAACCGACCGGTTCGCCGTCGCATTCGGCGATGAAGGCTTCGAACCGGGGGTTGGGCGAAGCCATCTCCGCCGCCAGGCGGGCGCGGGCTTCGTCACTCGGCGGTTCAAGCGCCTCATATTCCGCCAGCGCCTCGATGAGATTGACTACCACCGGCGCGTCAGCCGCCGTCGCCTGTCTGACTGCGATATTCATGTCTCTGCTATTTTACCGCAACCGGGTAGCGGCGGGCACCTGAAATGGCTACATATCCCCGAAGATCTTCGGCGCCTGATGCTGCATGATGGACTTGATGCCGGCCACCACCTGTCGCATCTCCGGCAGGGCCGCCGGGCCGCTGCGCAGCCGGATAAGATGCCGGATTTCCCGGAAGTTCCAGGTGCAGATGATTTCGGTGGCGCAGGCGTTGGGCAGGACGTAGCGGGCAATCTCAGGTTTGACCCCCGCCTCCAGCAGTCTACGGTAAGCCTCCCAGGCGGCGGTCATGGCTTCTTTGAAAATGCCTTCGGCGCCATCGGCTTCGCCGAGCTCGGCCGGAGTGATGTAGTCCGCCGCCGTTTCCTTGACATAGCGCTGGCTGCGCTGGGAATAGGAAGCGATGCGGTGGCGGACGAGCTCGTGGGTCAGCGCCCGCGAAGCCTTGATGTAAAAGGTGGCCGAGGCATGCTCGATCAGGCTCTCGTGCCCCTGCCGGATCCGCGCCTGCAGCCAGTTCTCATTGGTGCCCAGTTTATTGCCGCTGGCGTAGCACAGTCGGCCGGCCTGCTCCGTCAGCAGTTCGGCGTCCGGGGTAATGGCCAGCAGCCTGACCGACACTTCATATGCCATTTTAAGACCTCTCTTCTATTGAAATATGTCTGCCGCCCGCGGTCCTCAGCTCATCGTGCCCTGGCGCAGGCTGTTCAGCAGGTACTGAATCTCCGTGGCGTTGACGCCGTAGCGGTGCAGGGCGTGGCGGGTGATCTCCAGCGAGGCTTCAAACTGCGGCTTGACCAGTTCGTTGACGCCGATATCCTTTAGAATCTCGGCGTCGGTATCACGTTCAACCCTTGCCACGATATCGAGTTTTGGATTAATGCGGCGAGCGTTAGTAACCGTCAACTCTACATCCAAGAAGTTCGGATAAGTACACACCAGCAATTTGGCTTTCCCGACATGGGCGGCAGAAAGGATTTCCGGATTGCTGGCATCGCCATAAATACACTGCACCCCTTGCCGTCTTAAGTTATTGATAATGACCGGGTCCAGCTCAATGACCACATAACTCAGATTGCGCCGAGTCATAATCTTGGTCAGGGGTGAAGCGGTACGGCCATGCCCGCAGATAACGGCGTGCCCCGAATAAGAGGGCTGTGGAATTACCCAGTTTTCGCCTTTGCCCTTAACGATCAATCGTTGTCCGATGGGATTGTCTTTTAACCTGCGGTATAGCCAGGTTCCGGTGTTCATTAGGAATGGTGTCAAAATCATGGTAATGGCGACCAGGGTCAGAGTAATGGAGAAAAGCCCCGAAGAAACGATAGACAGGCTCAGTCCGGTGCTGGCAAGAATAAAGCTGAATTCGCCCATCGGAATGAGTCCCATGCCGGCAAGAATCGCAGTTCGGCTGCCGAAGCCGAAAATCCATGGGATCGCGCTGCAGATGATGAACTTGAAAACAAGCGAAAAGAATACTACGGCCAAGAGTAAACCTGGGTGCTGGAATGCTTCTGTTAAATTAGCCAGCATTCCCAATGAAACAAAGAAGAGAGCGCCGAAAATATCCCTCAATGGGACAACGTGGGCGAGCGCCTGCCGGGCGAAAATCGATTGACCAATCAAGATACCGGCAACAAAAGCGCCGATGGCTGCGGACAAACCAAACAGAAGTGCACCGAATGCTGTCAGCATCGCCATGACAATGATGAACAGAAGGAACAACTCTCGGCTGTGGACCGCAGCTGCCCTGGATAACAAACGCGGCAGGACCCAGGCGCCGACCGTCAGTACCAGAATCACAAACAGAATGGCTTTGCCCAAAGCCAGCGCCAATGATTGGGCGAGGTTGACTTCAACCCCGGCCAGCATCGGCAGAACAACCAGCAGAGGAACAGTGCTGATGTCCTGTACGAGTGAAATGCCTAAAATAATACGGCCGTGAGCGGAGTCCAATTCCCCCCGCTCCGAGAGGGCTTTAAAGGTAACGGCGGTTGAAGTCTGGGCAATAATGAAGCCGAGGAAAATGGATTCGGCCGTGCTCCAGCCCAGGAGCTGGCCGAGGCAAAAACCTGCGGCGGCTGTCAGCACCACCTGGGCGATGCCGCCCAATAAGGCTACCTTGCCGGTCCGCCTAAGTTCCGGCAACGAGAACTCGAGCCCTATGGTGAAGAGCATCAGGATGAGGCCAACTGTCGCTACGCCGTTGATAGTAGCTGTTTCTTCGACCAGGCTGAACCCTGAAGGTCCGATGATGATACCGCCGATAAGGTATCCAAGAAAAATCGGCAGCTTTAGTCGGCGCGCCAGAAAACCGCCGAATAACGCGGCGATTAGCACAAGGGAAAATTGAAGCCCTAAAAAGGCGTCGTCCAAATCGACTCCGCAGCAGTTGGAGGATACGTGATATTATCATAAATATCCAATTTAAAGAAGGTGAGGGAGGACATAAGTCATTCGAAAACCGATTGTGCTTCCGGTCATTCGCAACCTGAAACACGAAACTGATATACTTATCGCATGTCCAGGATTCGAGTCGGCATTTTAAACGTCACCGGCTATGCCGGAGCCGAACTGGCGCGGCTGCTGGCCGACCATCCGCTGGTCGAATTGGTCTCCGTCACCGGCCGCAGCGCCGCCGGTCAGAAGCTGGGGCAGGTTTTCCCCCACTTGGCGCCGCTTGACCTTGCCATCGAAGCCGAATTGGGCGAAGTTGATTTCGTATTCTCGGCCCTGCCGCACCATGAGAGCGCCGAAAAGCTGCTGCCGTTCATTGAAAAGGGCGTCCCGGCGGTGGACCTGTCGGCTGATTTCCGGCTCAAAGACGCCGCCCTGTACGATGAATGGTACGCGTTCCGCCATCCGGCGCCCCAACTCCTCGCCGGCGCTGTTTACGGCTTGCCGGAGCTTTACCGGGCGGAAATCCAGTCGGCCCGGCTGGTGGCCAATCCCGGCTGCTACCCCACCGCCTCAATCCTGGCGCTGGTCCCGGCGCTCAAAGCCGGCATTATTAGCGGCGGCATCATCGTCGACGCCAAGAGCGGCATCTCCGGCGCCGGCCGGACGCTCAAGCTTGCCAGTCACTTCTGCGAGGCGGACGAGGACGTCTGCGCCTATGCCATCGCCGCCCACCGCCACCAGCCCGAGATATTTCAGGCTCTTAAGGCAATTGACGGCACCTTACCGGCGCTGACCTTTACGCCTCACCTTATCCCCATGACCCGCGGCATCCTGGCTACCTGCTACGCCAGACTCAGCGGCGAGCTCACGGCTGAGGAGGCCGTCCGGCTGTATGCCGGGTTCTACGCCGGAGAACCTTTCGTCCGGGTGGTGTCGGAACCGCCGCACACCAAGTACGCTTCCGGCAGCAACGCCTGCCTGGTGAATGCCGCCGTGGACCGGCGCGCCGGGATGCTCATTGTGACCGCCGCCATCGACAATCTGGTCAAGGGCGCCGCCGGTCAGGCGATCCAGAACATGAACCTGATGCTGGGCTATCCTGAAACAACCGGCCTGCCCAGGCTCGCCCTGTTCCCTTAGCCCTGCCCCTGGTTAGCTGCCGCCTAACTCGGCTTCTTCCGCACTGCCGCCGGAGAATTAACGCGATGGCGAGGAGGGCAAAAACGCTTGCGGGTGCTCTATAGAAACTAAATTACATCGTAGGACGATAGATATCAGATGAAGGACTCGCCGGCTGGAACTTCGGACATGCCCGCACAGGCTGATGCCCCGGAATATTATCTGGGCCTTGATATCGGTTCTGTCACCGTCAAACTGTGCCTGGTGGATTCAGCCGGACAGGCGGTCAGGACAGACGCCGAAAGGATAACCTCCGACGCCCGCGACGCGGTCAACCGCCTGCTGGACCGCCTGCCGGAGCTCATCCGGGTGGCAGGCGCCGGAGTGTCGGGTTCAGGCAAGGGCATCATTCCGGCAGATTGGGGCTGGGGGGATTACTCCAGCTCGCTGGCGGCCGCCGCCGGGGTTCTCGAATCCTTCCCGGCAGCCAGGACCGTCGTCCAGATCGGCGGCCAGACATCGCTGGTGATCACTCTCGAAGACGGTTTGAAACGGCCCTGGCAGGCGGCCTCCAATCCGTTATGCGCCGCCGGCACCGGCCGCTTCCTGGAACAGCAGGCTTACCGGCTGGGATTGTCCATGGAGGATTTCACCCGGCTGGCGCTGGAACATACCGGCCCGGCGCCACGCATCGCGGCCCGCTGCAGCGTCTTCGCCAAGAGCGACCTGATCCACCTGCAGCAAAAAGGGGTGTCGCTGCCGGCGATGCTCTACGCCCTGTGCGAAAGCATCGCCAGGATGATCGTTTCCCTTAAAAAAGGAAATTTCGAAGAGCCGATTTATCTCATCGGCGGGGTGGCGGCCAACGGCGCGGTGGCTAAGACGTTAACCGAGATCCTCTCGGGACGGGCTGGAAAACCGGTGACAGTCGCCGTGCCGCCTGACGGATTGTTTACCGAGGCCTTCGGCGCCGCCCTGCTGTCCCGGGGTATCCGCTCAACCGTTGGCGTCATCCCGGCGGCCGCGGAACGTGAGCGCTATTTGCATTCGCCCCCGCTGGTCAGGGGCGCCGACCCGCCTCCGGCGGCGCCGCCGCCGGTTACCGCTTCGGTAAGGGGTTATCTCGGTATTGACATCGGTTCCACCAGCACCAAGGCGGTCATACTGGATGAAACCGGCGGCGCCATATTGGCCAAGACCTATCTGATGACCGCCGGCCGGCCGATCGAAGCGGTCAAACAGGTGATGGAACGCCTGCTGGAAGCGGGCGCCGGCCAGGTGGAAATTCACGGCGCCGGGGTCACCGGTTCCGGCCGCTACCTGGTGGGCGGCTTCATCGGGGCCGACCTGATAAAAAATGAAATCACTGCCCAGACCCGGGCGGCGCTTGAAATCGACCCCGATGCCGATATTATCGAAATCGGCGGCCAGGACTCCAAACTGGTGCTCAAGCGGCGCGGGGTGGTCATTGACTACCAGATGAATAAAGCCTGCGCCGCCGGCACCGGCAGCTTCATTGACGAACTGGCCGAGATGCTGGGGGTCAAGGTGACCAACGGCGATTTTGCCCGCCTGGCTTTCACCGCGCCTTATACCATAGATCTCGGCACCCGCTGCGCCGCTTTCATGAGCCAGTCGGTAACCGCCGCCCAGCAGGAAGGGGTAGCGCTGCCGGTCATCACCGCCTCGCTGGCCAACGCCATCGCCAAGAATTACCTTTCAAAGGTTGTGTCGCACCGGAAATTGGGCCGCCGGATCATTCTCACCGGGGCGGTATTTTACAACGAAGCGGTGGTTGCCGCCTTCAGGCAGCAGCTGCCCGATCATGAGTTGAAGGTAGCCGGGCACCGGGAGGTCAGCGGGGCCATCGGCGCCGCGCTGCTGGCGCGCGACCGGCGCCCGGCCAGCGAAGGCTCGGCTTTCCGCGGCTTTCAAACGGTGGCCGACAGCCGCTGCGACCTTAAGACCTTTACCTGTCACCACTGCGACAACTACTGCACCATCACCCAGATGGAGCTTCCCGGCGGCAGATTGAGCTACTACGGCAGCCGCTGTGACCGCTATGACGCCCGCACCGACCGGGCCAAGCAGGCCACGCCGTTCGACGACCGCGAAGATCTGCTGCTGGCGGAATACCGGCCGGCACCAGGCCCCGGGGTGCGGGTAGGGATTCCCCGGGCGCTCATGACCCATGACCTGGCGCCGCTGCTGACCGGGTTTCTAAACGCCCTCGGCGCGCGGGCAATCCTTTCCGGGCGGACCACCGGCAAAATCATCGAGCAGTCAGTGGAACTGGCTTATACCGACAGCTGCTTCCCGATGAAACTGCTTCACGGCCACGCGGCGTCGCTCATTGATAAAACCGATTTCATTTTATATCCCACCGCCATCCGCCTGGGCGCCAAGCAGGGCGATGAGGACCAAAAATACGCCTGTCCCCTGGTTCAGGCGTCAGGCGATGTCATCCGGGAAGCTCTGGGCCTGGGCGGCCGCCTGTTGACGCCGGTGCTGGACTTCAGCCTGGGGTCCGATGAAGTTATCGCCAACCTGACCAGGGCGGGCGTGCAGATGGGCTTCAGGGCTGACCTGGCCAGAAAGGCCAGCCTGGCGGGTTTGGCGGCGCAGCGGCGTTTCGAAGAGGCCAGGGCGGCCCGCGGCCGGGCCTGTCTCGAACAACTCGACCGGAACGGCAAGATCGGGGTGGTAATCATTACCCGGTCTTATATGTCAGGCGACCCCGGCGCCAACCTGGGCATCGCCGAGACTCTAGCCCAGCTGGGCGTGGTTCCCATCCCGCTGGATTATCTGCCGCTGGATACGGTGGATATCCGCGCTTTCTCCGACCGGCCGTACTGGTCGTATGAGAGCAAATTCATCGCCGCCGCGGCCATCATCGCCCGGACGCCTAACCTTTACGGGCTGTTCCTGACCAACTTCGGCTGCGGCCCCAACTCTTTCATCCTGCCGCTATTGGAAGACATCATGGGCGGCAAACCGATGGGTCAACTGGAGATTGACGAGCACGCCGCCGAAGCCGGCATCGTCACCCGGCTGGAGGCTTTTGTTGATACCATCGCCGGCTACAGCCAGTCCGGCCAGCCGGCGGAGCCGCCGCCCGCAGTCTATCGCCACACCCGGCCGATCGACCGGACCTCCCGGACGCTGGTCGCCCCCAGCATGGGTCCGTTCATCGAGCTCGTCGCCGGCGCCATCGAGGCCGACGGCGGCAAGGTGCTGGTGCTGCCGGATTCGGATGAACGCAGCCTGGAGCTGTCCAACAAAGTGACGGCGGGGACGGAATGCCTGCCGTACCGCCTGACCCTGGGTGATTTTCTGCGCTTCTGCCATGACTGCTCCGGCCGGGAAAATGAATTTGAGTTAATCATGGCCTCAGCCTACGGCCCGTGCCGGCTGGGCAAATACGCTCTGGAGCAGGGCGTCGAACTGCGGCAGGCCGGCTTCGATATCCCCATCCGCTCCACCACCTCCAACGCCGGCTACCATGATATGAACCTGGGTCCGGACTTCCCGCGCCGCGCCGCCGGCGCGGTTTTCGCCGCCGACTGCCTGGAAAAACTGCTGTGGCGGACCCGCCCGTACGAGAGCCAACCCGGCGCCGCCGACCGCCTGTTTGATGAAAGCCTGGCCCGCCTCAAGGCCGCCGCCCGCCGCCGCCAGGATCTCGGCCTTGTTCTGAAATCTGTCGCCGCTGATTTCGACCATATCCGGGATAAATCCCTGCCCCGGCGGCCGCTGGTGGGCATCAACGGCGAAATCTACCTCCGGGCCAACCGCTTCGCCAACAACGACCTGGCCCGAAGCTGTGAGGCGGCCGGGCTGGAGGTGACCGTCTCCCCGGTAGGCGAGTGGATCAAATACATCCTGTACCGCCAGGTGGAGGACCATTTCCGCTTCCGCCGCTTCGGCAAGCTGCCCAAGAGTTACCTCCGCTACCGCTTCATCAGCGCCGACGCCGACCGGCTGTTTGCCGCCGCCGACCGGGGCGGCAACGGCCTGCAGCATGAATCGGTGAAAGCCATCCTGGCCGAATCCCGCCGCCACCTGTCGCCCCGCTGCGGCAGCGAAGCGGTGATGTCCATCGGCTCCGGCCTGGAATGGCTTAAAAGCGATGAATTCGCTGGCGTCATCTCGGTCATGCCCCACGGCTGCATGCCCGGCGGCATTGTCGCCGCCATGGCCGAAAAACTCGCCTCCGGCGGCAAGCCGTGGCTGACCCTGACCTATGACGGCATCATGGAGAGCAATAACCGGACGCGTATCTCCAACTTCGCCGAGATTATCCGGTACTGCCGGCGGTGACCCGGGCTTAGCGCCTGTCCCGCCGTCGGCAGCAATCCACCCGAACCGCCGCCGCCCGGTTATCGATGCCCGCCGCCGTCCTCATTGAGACCGCCGGCCGTTCCGCCGCCCAGCGCAGCAGCGTCATCAGCTCCAGCCAGATCAACCCGTTCAGCATGATCAACCGTTCGATGGCGCCGATCCACGCCGCGTCGGTGTGTACCGCGACAAAGCCTGCCGCGTTGAAGACGGTGCCGATGATGCCGGCCGTCACGCTGAAGCTCACCGCCGCCCGATGCGCTGGGTCTTTGCGCAGCCGGTAAGCCAGGCAGAAGCAGGCCGCCGGCAGCAGCGCGGCGATGGTTTGGGCTGAGAGTTCATGGATTAGCGATGCCGCCGTCTGCCCGCCGCCCGGCGCCTGGGTCGGAAAAACGGCGATCAGCATAAAGCCCGCCGCCGCCAGGCCCAGCGGCAAAGCGGCTTCCCGCAGCCTTAAGGCCGAAAGCGCCATGACCGCGGCGAAACAGGCGAACATCGCCGCTTCGACCCAGCCGAACGGTCCCCAGACCAGCTCGCTGATGGTATTAGCCACCCGGTCGAAGCCCGGCTGGATCGTCTCCAGCGCCGTGGTGGCAGCCATAAACAGCAGCGGAAAGCCCAGGCAGGCCGCGTCCGCCGCCCGGCTCGCCGCCGCTTTCGGGATAGCCATCCGCCTGACCGATATATTCATGGCCCTCAGTTTATCCCGCCGCCCGCCGCCTGAAACCGCCCGCCGGAATGGATTTGGACTGGACGGAAGGCGGGTTTTTAAGCTATACCTGCCGCCCGGTCCCATTTGAAACCCCGCGGCGGTTCGGGTTACAATGGACTTCCTCTGGGCGGCTAGTTCAGTGGTTAGAACGCCTGCTTCACACGCAGGAAGTCCGTGGTTCGAGTCCACGGCCGCCCATTTTCTATCACTTTCATGTCACTTCTGTGTCATAATGATGACAGAAAAGTGACCGGCTGATGTAGCTTTTACCCATTTAGTCGATCAATCAAACCTTGAAAAATAAATCAGGGCTCTCGACTGAGAGCCCTGATTTATTTATTCCTAGTACTCTAACTGGTTTGCTTCCGTTTTTTGAGGAGAATAATACCTAACAGTAGCGAGGCGCCAGCCAAAGCTAACCCGATAGGGAGAAGGGACATACTGTCGCCGTTTTCTTCTTCAGGAGTGAAGGTAGGTTGCGTCGTGCTGGCCGGCGGTGCGGTGGTAGGCGGCGGTGCCGTGGTTGTGGGAGCAGGTGCCGTGGTCGTTGGAGGAACAGTTGTCGACGGTGGAGGTGTTGTCGTCGTTGGCGGCGGTGGTTGCTGAGCGATAAGGGCAAACGTGGTAAAGTGGGAAACCCGGGCCGTAATTGTTCTTGCCGCGGCGTCCACAGTGCTATCCAGTTTAACCCATTTGACTCCGTCCCACCACGCGATATATAGCGAGGTTGCGGCAACACCAGCCGGTAGCTCGTTGAAGGTGTAGCTCATGGTGAGGGTAATTGTCGGATTGAACGTCGCACCGCTTGGGCCAAGTTCATATGTACGAAGGAAGATACTGTTAGGTGGCGGTTGCATTGAAGACGACGGTTCCCCTGCGGACAAGAAGGCAAGGCCGGCACCAGCGGCGTTCCACACATAGGTACCAACCGGTATGGTCAGGCTAAGAAGCCCGTCTTCAGTCCGTATCCAACCTTCGGTTAAGGCGCGTCCATTGCCATCCATCCAGGGCGAGTTGCCGGATAAGCCGATGCCGACCAGTTGCGAACCGAAGCCCCCGCCGCCGCCACCGGTTGATTGCTGCTCATTGATATCCGCCGTGGTCGTAACCGTAGTCGCGGAGAGTGCATAGTTGCCGGCGTCGGCGCCGGTGAGGGTCAAGCCGGTGACCGTCACCGTCTTATCGTTGCCGACTGCGGCGTTGTCGAAAGCAGCGGTGCCGCCTGAAAGAATCACTGCATCCCCGGTAATGACCCCGACAAGCGACCGTCCACTTATGGTAGCCGATGTGGTGCCGTCGTAGGTCTTGTCAGCCACAGCGACGCTTGGCGTGACGGAAGACTTGGCAATTACCATAGTTATGTTGGAACTGGCCTGGTAATTCACGTCGCTGACCGTAACGCTTACGGCATAGCTGCCGGCGGCCGTCGGCGCAACCGCCGAGCCGTTGTAGGTTACGGAGACCGGAAGGTTGGCCGGGCCGGTGACCACCGAGACCGACTTGGCCGTCCGGTCATAAACATGATTCAACCCGCTTATTTCCAGCGACGCCGAGGCTTTGTCAATGACCAGGACCGCCGTGCCGACGCCTTCGTAGTTGGCGTCGACAACTTCGGCACGGACGTTAAATGTGCCTGCGTTGGTCGGGGTCGTCGTGGATCCGTTGTAGGTGACGGTCACCGTCAGCGCGCTGGGATCGGTGGTGACCGTAGCCTGCTTGGCGGAGCCGTCGTAAATGTATTCCAGGTCTGCGAAAGTGACATTGGCTGAGGCTTTATTAACGTTGATGGTGACAGTTTGGGTCACCGTATCGTAGTTGAGCGAATCGGCAGGGGTGAACTCGACCGAGAGTTCCTGGCCCGCACCCGCGTTGAGGACCGTACCGGCCGGTGGATTGTAGATGAAGGCGCCTGATATGGCGGCCGTGGCGTTCAGTTGGGTCTCGTCAAGTTCATGGCCGTAGGTTACGGAGTCCGGGGTATTCCAGGTGATGATAGGTGTAGCTTTTTGGATGAAGAGTGAGCCGGCTATACTGCCGGTGTAATTAGCATCGGTAATGGTGACCACAACCGAGTATTCCCCGGCGTTAATCGGTGCAGGGGGCGAACCGTCGTATGTGACGGTATAGGCGATACCGGAAGGAACGGTTTCCACGATTATTTCTCGGGGAGTCCCATCGTACGTCTGATTAAGACCGCTGACGTTGATGCCAGCAGTCGCTTTACCGATTGTCATCGTGCTACTGGCTGTACCCTGGTAGTTGAGTTCGCTAATCGAGGCGACTACCGTGTAGCTGCCAGCGTCGGTTGGCGGTATCAGCTGGCTGTCATAGGTGAAGCTGACGTTTAGGCCTCCAGGAGTGGTGGCAGCCGTAACCGGCTGCGGGGCACCGTTGTAGGTGAAGGTCAGGTTATCGAAAGCGATGGTTGCCGTTGCCTTGTCAATGAACAGGTAATCGGTCGCAGATCCCTGATAGTTCTGATGATTGATAGTAGCGACTACCTGGTGGCTACCGGCGTTGACCGGCAAATCCGTATCGCCGTCATAGATGAAGACCACCGGCATAGCGGCTATAGGGGAGGTTGTGGCCGTTGCCGCCTTGCCGGTACCGTCATAGACGTGGGTGAGGCTGCCCAGGGTAACCATAGCTTCGGCTTTCTCAATGTGAAGGGTGCCGGTGGTAGTGCCCTCGTAGTTGGCGTCGCTAATCGTACCGATGACGGTATAGTCACCCGCGTTTATCGGTGGTGTTACCGAGCCGCCGTAGGTAATGTCAACGGTCAAACCAGCTGGGCTGGTGGCCGCGGAGATGGGTTTGGGCGAGCCGTCATATACCTGGTTTAAGCCGTCGAGCAAAACCGAAGCGGTAGCCTTAGTGACAATAATTTCCCGGGTGATGGTTACCGTATTGTAGTTGGCCGCATCTGTCGGGGTGAATGTAGCCGACAGAGTCCGGGTGCCGGCACCGAGGGTGGCGCCCGCCGCGGGGTCGTAGTTGAATGAACCGGCGATTTCCGCGGTAGCGTTCAAATGCTCAGCGCCCAGCGGCGTATTGTAAACGAATCCTGCTGGCGCCCAAGTGACCGCCGGATCAGCTTTACTGATGACGAAAGTATCCGTTACCTCGCCGGTGTAGTTGTTGTCGTTGATGATAACGACCAGTACGTAAGAACCGGCATTGACCGGCGCCGTCGCTAAACCATTGAAGGTGACATCGGCATCAAGCCCTGGTGGGTCAGTCGTTAGTATGGGAGTTTGCGAGGTCCCGTCGTAAACGTGGGCCAGGTTGGATAACGAAATTTGTGCCGCGGCTTTCAGTATCTCCCCGTTGTTGTTGGTAACGAAGGTATAGGTGTAGTTGTTGCCATCGTTGCCGTCATTTGCGTAACCGCCAGGGATAAGCGTCTTTTCTTCCCCGGCATTGGCGTCGGCGAAGTTCTGGCTGAAAACTGCGGTGTCTCCGGCAGCCAACCCAACCGAGGTGGTCGGAATACCGCTTGAGGCGGTGGTGCCGTCATAAGTTTTAGTGTCTGGCACGGCGGTCACGGTAATTGGGAGCCGGTTGATGCGGCCGGAATTGTTCTGGAAGACTACCTCGTAGTTGTTGCCGCCGTTGCCGTCAACGGCACTGCCGGAGGCGATGATCACCTGATTAGGAGCGTAGGCATGCTTCGAACCGAAATTCTGCACGAACCCGCTTTCGTCGCCGTCTGCCAGCCCGATGACGTTGGGCGCCAGGGAACAGTTGGCGGTCCCATCGTAAGTCTTGGTCTCGGATTGGGCGGACACGTTAATAGTCCGCTTGGTGATATCCCCCGTGGCCGTTGCCGAGGTCGAGGACAGTGCATAGTTGCTGGAATCAGTGCCAGCCAGGCTCAAGCCGGTGACGGTAACCTCTTTACCGACACCAGCGTGCTCATCCCCAAAGGCCGCAGCGCCGCCTACCAGGCTCACATCGTCTAAGCCGAAAATAGTGCCAAGCAGCGTGAGGGTCTCGATGGTGGTATCGGTGGTGTTGTCGTAGGTCTTGCTGCCCACGGTAACGCTGGGAGCGAGGGGTGCCGGGTTGATATCGGCGTTGGCCGTAACGCTCGTCGAAGACAGTGTGTAGTTTGATGCGTCGGTGCCCGACAGGCTCAAGCCGGTGACGTTCACCGTCTTTCCGTCGCCGATATTCTTGTCTTCGAACGACGCCGCGCCTCCGGCAAGACTGACATCGTCACCGACAAGTGTATTAACCAGGCTCCTGGAAAGTATAACGGCATCGGTGGTTCCGTCGTAGGTCCTGCTCTCCACGGCGACCGCCGGAGTCACGGTACGCGGATTAATCGTCAACAAAGCTGCGTCCGTAGCTACATCGTTTTGGCCGGCGCTAGTGGTATTGGTGAAGACCGCCCGGAATTGGGCGCCGTTGTAAGCCAATTCCACATCCGGCACCGTCAACGTGACGGATGTGGCCCCGTCTATGTTAACGAAGCCGGCGCCGTAGTCGACCTGCCACTGAACGGTGGGCGCGGGGATTCCTGAGGCCGCGGCGGTGAAAACGGCGTCATCCCCATATTGAACCGTGGCATTATCCGGTTGATCGGTGATCGTTGGAGCCATTTCCAGAGTGGTGTCGGTTGTTAGGAAGACTTCGTTGTTTGTGCCGTCGGAGGCGAGGTAATAGCCGAATACGTGGTCATCGCTAAATGCCAATGCGGGACTGGTTCCAGTACCAACGGTTATCGGTGTGCCAAACGCGGTTGCTTCAGTTGAATATAGAACATTAACTCCGTCGACCCAGACAAGACCTATCGTATCGGAGCTATTAGAAGCGAGAGAAGCCTCGGAAATAGCTCCCAATGAGATTTCGTTCCAGGAAGGAGTGGGGGATCCATTGACAGGACTGGCATAGTAAGTCACGCCGCTTTGGGTATAAACTAATCTGGCGGTACCATCTGAAGCTAAAGCGATAGGATTTTTTGATAAGCTCGGGGATGCATTCCCCCGATATGGGTTATTAGTCCCAAAACCGCCGTTTGAGTTGGTCGTGTAAACCACGTACTGGTAGTTATCGACCCAACCCGGAGCACTATCTCTTGCGGAGTGGGTCGCAACAATATGATAGAATCCCGTCGGATCGATTTGGATTTTTGGGTTGTTGTAGTATCTGCCAGTTCCAAAACCGCTTGAATACTCCCAAAAACCACTCCAAATTACGGTTGGTGCTGAGATCGTCCCACCGACGTTATTCAGATACCCGATATCTACGTACCCATCACTTGGGTACCCTTGGTTGATATGGGCAACAAAAGCGATATGTGCCCAATCATTCACATCTGTATCGATATCAATCGGCCCGTTATACGAGGAGATTTGGACCGGGGTTAGCCAAGTGTTGTCGGCTTTAGCGGTGTAAAATTGACCACTAGCGCTAGCAAATACTACCTGTGGCACTCCGTTCGATCCAACAGCAATCGCTGGGTTGGACCCCGCTGCCACCAATTCCTCAGAGCCGTTGGCCAAACAATAGTAAATGTTGCCGCTCCGCTCGTAAACCGCGTGCGGCAGGCCATCGGGACCAACCGCTACATCGATGTTAGTATTGTTTGCCGGCGAATCAGTGATCTGGTAGGTGTTCCACGCCGCGGAATGGACACCGGCCGGATTGACCAGCATCGTCAGGAACAGCATGACCAAGGCGACCGGGAATACGAGAAATAACAGACGGTGGACGGCAGCTCGCACAAGAACCTCCTTCAACTAAAAAAGATAACCATTATTAATACAAACGAAGTCGGGCGTCATCACCCCTAGGGGTGAATTTTGGAGCTTCAATCGTGGAAAGCGGAATGGTATTTTGGTAAGATATGGAATTTCCGAAGGCAATGGGTGGCCCAGCTTTGTCTGGATTCACCAACAAGGATTCAGACGCTGATGCAGAAGGCTCAGAACAAAGCGCTACGTGAGAGATCTCTGTTCATCAGAGAGGCACTGGTATTTTTCAGCCTTGTTCGCCAGTACTGGCCACTGATATTGTCCATTGGCCTATTCTTCGGCTGGCTTCTGTCTTATCCTATGCAAGGGCCTATACTGGGGTCTGCTGCGGCTGCTGAGGGGGCTAATCCGCTGTTGCCTATTGTTCGTTTTCTTGCCGGCATCATCGTCGGTCAGATAGCGTTCGGGATACTCGGGTACTATTTTCAAAAGGCTCTCCGGTGGTTCGCGCTCAGTGGCTTTCTCTGCCTCTTGTGTAGTGTCGCGGCTTTGAACACGCCGATGGCAAATTCAGAATCTCTATTCGCTTTGATGGGCTTGGCTTCCGCACCGTTGATCATAAGCTGGGGTGCTGCCTTCACCCGGTCGGTTCTGCCCAATCAGAGGGGACGGGTCTTGGTGAGCGCTATAGCGCTGTCAAACATAATCTTATATATCATAATCCAGGCCAGCGCGGTGCTGTCATCAGATACTCTCGTACTGCTCACCCTGCCTCTGCTAGTACTGGCACCGATGGCGCTATTCTATAGTTACAGCCAAATCGCTATGTTGCCGCCGCCAACGCCTGAAGTCCCGGCAAAACTGTTTTCCTTCTGGCCACTGCTGCCTTTCGTGTTCGCCGTCTATATCGTAGGCGGACTGATGTACACCATCATTTCCACCAGTTGGGCTGGATCCGGCATAAGTGCGGTATATAGCGTTATTCCCTACATCGTGCTGGTCTTTATAGCTGGTTCGATCGCCGACCGCCGCGGCCGTCGCGTGAACGCCATACTGGGCACCGGCATCCTCGGCGTAGGCTTCATGCTTTACGGCATATCCGGAGGTATCATGCTGCCCATCGTCATCCATACTCTGGTCGTTGGCGGGTTTGCCTTCATGGATACCTTTACATGGACGGTACCGGCGGACCTAGCCACGGGACGGCGAGCTCCGGTGTTCTATGGGGGCGTCCTGGGCGCTAACGTCATTGCTATTCTCATAGGTATCCTGCTGGGCGAACAGCTTGGCGATTCCATAAGTGAGGCTCTGGTATTGACTGTCAGCGTCGCCGGCCTTTTGTTGTTCGCATCCCTGGCATTCCTACCGAAGTTGGCAGAAACGCTCACACGCAATATTGCGCCGGAACTATCGATTTCCGAAAAAATTACGAAAGTGTTTCAGCGTGCCGGGCTGACGCCGCGTGAACTGGAGGTCGCCGGGTTGGTAGTGACCGGCGCCAGCACAGAGGAGATGCACGAGCATCTGTATATTTCCCCCGATACGCTCAAAAGCCATCTGCGTAACATCTATCGTAAACTCGGGGTTAAAAACCGTCTGGAGATGACACAGAGATTATTAAACAGTAGTTTTGATGAATTTTCATAAACATATCTGTTTCTTAAACAACATATTCCTGCCATCAGCGTTTACCGGTTGTTTATTGATTGAAAGAACCTGTTATTTTTAGTCATTCGACAAGGAATCTCAGGCGTACCTTGAAGATAGTGGGGGAGCGGTTAGGTTGTATCGAAGCTTATCTCGAACACGGGGGTTCTGTCTGTCGAACACTGTAGCCCACCACCTCCCATCCCCCCTTCTTCAACCGCTTATTTCAAACCCCCGCAACCCGATAAACAATAACGTATTGTTATATCTATCCGGTCTAAACCATCAGATTATCAGCCCATTTTCAAAAATACCCTCAAAAAGTAAGGTTTAGTAAGGTTTAGTCATCTTGACTTCAGCTATACGCGGCTTTAGTATGGAATATCCAGGAGGCTATGACCCGGCGCCCCCTATCTGGTCACTTGGGGCCCGGCGAGCCAGCAGTGAAACCGGCCTGATAACGGCCGGTTTTTCTTTTGGAGGAGGAGAAACCGCCGCCCGCGGCATTTGTAAAGATTCCGTATCCTCGACGGCGAAATTACATGGACTTACGGATACTGCGCAGCATTAGGCAGCCGTTACAATTTCAAAGAATGAGGAGGTGAAGCTGAACAAAATCATCTGACTGCATTTATCCGCCTGACAGGAAGCCATGATCCGCCCCTCCGTAACTGGTCACTTGGAGGACGGGGAGCCAGTAGTGAAACCGGCCTGGGACTAAAGGTCGGTTTTTCGTTTTCTAAAAGAAGGAAGGTGAGTTACAGACACAAAACGGCAACCCCTGACCCAACACACGAGCAAACGGAGGAGGTTTGAAACATGAAAAGGGTCTTGAAAAGGTTATTCTCAGTTCTTGGAGTATTTGCGACACTTTCGGCTATTCTCATTCCAGCTTTGGCAGCACCGGTCAGTGCCGCCCCATCGGGGGTCGGTGCTGATTTCTACGGCTGGAATCTGGATTCCCCGCGGGGTACCTACCCCGGTTGGGCAGGTGACTGGACCAAAGGTAACCTCGGCAGCCTTTATCGGGAAGGCGACTGGGTTTCCTACGTCTTCATCTTGACCAATAAAAGCGGCGCCGCCGTCACCCCGGAACAGATCAGCGGCGTTGCTGGATCCTGGGGCAATATATATTATGACTTCTTCAACAGCGGTAAGAATGCCGTTTTTGTGGATCTACTTCGAAATTTCAGATATTTGGAAGTGAACCCTATTGGGGGCAGTGGGAAACCGAGCAACACTACCTACAATCCCTCAACTGACCTTGGATTGGGGACTGCTTTCACACCGAGTATCTTGAATGCGCCTTTCCCGGCGGGAACATCTGAAACCGCCGCGGCTCCAGCCGCCAGCCACTACTTCAGTCTCAACGCTGGTGCCGGCGGATTGCCTACTTCATTGCCCTCCAACAAAGCCTTTTTAATTTTCTTTGAAGCCCATCTCTCTCAGACCTTTGTCTGGGGCCAGGGGCAGGAAAACCTGTTCAATCAATCCCCGACCAATGCCTGGGGTGGTTCTGCTTATGCTGGCTGGACCGCCACCCACAACGGTTCCGGTTTTACCTCCGGCTCAAGCCCCCACTTCAACTTTGACGCCCCCGGCTTCGGGGCAATCACAGTCCCCATCCCTATCCCTGAACAACCCGGATCTTCAATCTCGGGCTACAAGTACAATGACTTGAACGGAAATGGATCCGACAACAGTGAACCCCGTTTAGCTGGATGGGAGATCAACCTACATATCTATATTGAAAGTATAGAGTTCACCCGGACAACTACTACTGCAGCCACTACTGGGGCTTATTCATTCACGGGCTTGCCTCCTGGACAATATACAATCCATGAAGTGCTTCAGAATGGTTGGATGCAGACTCAACCTGTTACTGCAGAGGTGGTAATCGACATTACTACCAACTCCCAGTCGGCGACGCAGGTGTTTGGCAACTTCCAGCCAAACCCCGGCATCGCCATCGTTAAGACTGTTACCCCCACCTCCGTATCCGCCCCCGGCAACGTAACATATACCTACGTTGTCACCAACACCGGCAACGTTCCATTGAGCAGCGTTTCCGTTAAAGATGACAATGCTACGCCGGGCAACACGGCTGACGACTTCTTTGCTACCTACGTCAGCGGCGATACCAACGGCAACAGCAAACTTGATCTGACTGAGTCCTGGACGTTCACCGCCACCCGCGGCATAACTCAAGACATGATTGATTCCGGCGCCGCCCGAACTAACATTGGTACGGCAACCGGCACTCCACCCGTCGGCGGCAACGTTACTGCTACCGACGACGCCACGGTGACCATTGTTCAGAACCCGGCCTACACCATTGACAAGACGGTGGTATCGGTGACTGGTGGTAGTGGTGGCTCGGCTGATTCCGCCGGTGACATCATCAACTACCAGGTGGTCCTGACCAACACTGGCAACGTCACTCTGACCTCCATCACCATGGCTGACACTCTGGTGACCCTTGGCGCTCCGACCAGCAAGTCGGCCAATGAGGATAATGATCTCGACGTCGGTGAGTCTTGGACCTGGACCTACAGCTACACCGTGACTCAGGCTGACCTTGACAACAAGGGCGGCGGAGACGGTGACATCGACAACACTGCCACCGGGGACTGCGCTGAGCTTGACCCGATCAGTGACAGTGAGGACGTACCGCTGGTCTTCAACCCGGCCTACACCATTGACAAGACGGTGGTATCGGTGACTGGTGGTAGTGGTGGCTCGGCTGATTCCGCCGGTGACATCATCAACTACCAGGTGGTCCTGACCAACACTGGCAACGTCACTCTGACCTCCATCACCATGGCTGACACTCTGGTGACCCTTGGCGCTCCGACCAGCAAGTCGGCCAATGAGGATAATGATCTCGACGTCGGTGAGTCTTGGACCTGGACCTACAGCTACACCGTGACTCAGGCTGACCTTGACAACAAGGGCGGCGGAGACGGTGACATCGACAACACTGCCACCGGGGACTGCGCTGAGCTTGACCCGATCAGTGACAGTGAGGACGTACCGCTGGTCTTCAACCCGGCCTACACCATTGACAAGACGGTGGTATCGGTGACTGGTGGTAGTGGTGGCTCGGCTGATTCCGCCGGTGACATCATCAACTACCAGGTGGTCCTGACCAACACTGGCAACGTCACTCTGACCTCCATCACCATGGCTGACACTCTGGTGACCCTTGGCGCTCCGACCAGCAAGTCGGCCAATGAGGATAATGATCTCGACGTCGGTGAGTCTTGGACCTGGACCTACAGCTACACCGTGACTCAGGCTGACCTTGACAACAAGGGCGGCGGAGACGGTGACATCGACAACACTGCCACCGGGGACTGCGCTGAGCTTGACCCGATCAGTGACAGTGAGGACGTACCGCTGGTCTTCAACCCGGCCTACACCATTGACAAGACGGTGGTATCGGTGACTGGTGGTAGTGGTGGCTCGGCTGATTCCGCCGGTGACATCATCAACTACCAGGTGGTCCTGACCAACACTGGCAACGTCACTCTGACCTCCATCACCATGGCTGACACTCTGGTGACCCTTGGCGCTCCGACCAGCAAGTCGGCCAATGAGGATAATGATCTCGACGTCGGTGAGTCTTGGACCTGGACCTACAGCTACACCGTGACTCAGGCTGACCTTGACAACAAGGGCGGCGGAGACGGTGACATCGACAACACTGCCACCGGGGACTGCGCTGAGCTTGACCCGATCAGTGACAGTGAGGACGTACCGCTGGTCTTCAACCCGGCCTACACCATTGACAAGACGGTGGTATCGGTGACTGGTGGTAGTGGTGGCTCGGCTGATTCCGCCGGTGACATCATCAACTACCAGGTGGTCCTGACCAACACTGGCAACGTCACTCTGACCTCCATCACCATGGCTGACACTCTGGTGACCCTTGGCGCTCCGACCAGCAAGTCGGCCAATGAGGATAATGATCTCGACGTCGGTGAGTCTTGGACCTGGACCTACAGCTACACCGTGACTCAGGCTGACCTTGACAACAAGGGCGGCGGAGACGGTGACATCGACAACACTGCCACCGGGGACTGCGCTGAGCTTGACCCGATCAGTGACAGTGAGGACGTACCGCTGGTCTTCAACCCGGCCTACACCATTGACAAGACGGTGGTATCGGTGACTGGTGGTAGTGGTGGCTCGGCTGATTCCGCCGGTGACATCATCAACTACCAGGTGGTCCTGACCAACACTGGCAACGTCACTCTGACCTCCATCACCATGGCTGACACTCTGGTGACCCTTGGCGCTCCGACCAGCAAGTCGGCCAATGAGGATAATGATCTCGACGTCGGTGAGTCTTGGACCTGGACCTACAGCTACACCGTGACTCAGGCTGACCTTGACAACAAGGGCGGCGGAGACGGTGACATCGACAACACTGCCACCGGGGACTGCGCTGAGCTTGACCCGATCAGTGACAGTGAGGACGTACCGCTGGTCTTCAACCCGGCCTACACCATTGACAAGACGGTGGTATCGGTGACTGGTGGTAGTGGTGGCTCGGCTGATTCCGCCGGTGACATCATCAACTACCAGGTGGTCCTGACCAACACTGGCAACGTCACTCTGACCTCCATCACCATGGCTGACACTCTGGTGACCCTTGGCGCTCCGACCAGCAAGTCGGCCAATGAGGATAATGATCTCGACGTCGGTGAGTCTTGGACCTGGACCTACAGCTACACCGTGACTCAGGCTGACCTTGACAACAAGGGCGGCGGAGACGGTGACATCGACAACACTGCCACCGGGGACTGCGCTGAGCTTGACCCGATCAGTGACAGTGAGGACGTACCGCTGGTCTTCAACCCGGCCTACACCATTGACAAGACGGTGGTATCGGTGACTGGTGGTAGTGGTGGCTCGGCTGATTCCGCCGGTGACATCATCAACTACCAGGTGGTCCTGACCAACACTGGCAACGTCACTCTGACCTCCATCACCATGGCTGACACTCTGGTGACCCTTGGCGCTCCGACCAGCAAGTCGGCCAATGAGGATAATGATCTCGACGTCGGTGAGTCTTGGACCTGGACCTACAGCTACACCGTGACTCAGGCTGACCTTGACAACAAGGGCGGCGGAGACGGTGACATCGACAACACTGCCACCGGGGACTGCGCTGAGCTTGACCCGATCAGTGACAGTGAGGACGTACCGCTGGTCTTCAACCCGGCCTACACCATTGACAAGACGGTGGTATCGGTGACTGGTGGTAGTGGTGGCTCGGCTGATTCCGCCGGTGACATCATCAACTACCAGGTGGTCCTGACCAACACTGGCAACGTCACTCTGACCTCCATCACCATGGCTGACACTCTGGTGACCCTTGGCGCTCCGACCAGCAAGTCGGCCAATGAGGATAATGATCTCGACGTCGGTGAGTCTTGGACCTGGACCTACAGCTACACCGTGACTCAGGCTGACCTTGACAACAAGGGCGGCGGAGACGGTGACATCGACAACACTGCCACCGGGGACTGCGCTGAGCTTGACCCGATCAGTGACAGTGAGGACGTACCGCTGGCCTTCAACCCGGCCGTTGATATCGAGAAATTTGTCTCGGTTGACGGTGGCGTAACTTGGCTAGACGCTGACTCAGCGCTAGGGCCGTATGTTTTAGTTGGTGATTCTGTTAAGTTTAAGGTCATCGTCACCAATACAGGCAACGTTACTCTTGGAATTGGGGTAGTTGATACTGACTTTACTTTCGCCGGTATCGTCACATCGCTTGCTCCTGGCGCCTCTGACGAGAGTGATGTCTTTACCACTACTGCTGTAATAGGACAGCAGTGGGACGAGGCAGTTGTTACCGGTACACCGCTGGTTGGTACTCCAGTGACCGATAGTGATCGTGCCTACTACTTCGGCGCCTACCCGCACACCACCATGCAGACTATCGCTTACGTGTGGGAGACCTCAGACTTTGGTAACGTCACCCTCACCATCCGCGATACCAATGACGGCAATGTTCCGCTAACAGGTTCTCACATCCACCTGTATCTAACTCCTGGTGGTGAATACACCGGTTCGCCTTACGGTCATACCGGGCTTCCGGCCTTCGTTGCCTTCAGTGGTGACACCGGATCGGATGGCATCATGAGCCCCGGTGAGACCTGGCAGTGGATAATCCAGGTTGAGATCGCGGTCACCACCACCTTCGATGTTCAAGGTGAAGGCTACTTCACGCCGCTTGACTTCCTGGTCGCCGGCCCAAGCGAGCATGCTAGCCTGACCGTTCAGGTCAACCTGGCTACCCGTACCCAGGGCTTCTGGTCAACCCATCTGGCGTTCACCACCCAGATCTTCAACTCGATGGATACCTTGCCGCTTGATGACACAAACGTCGTTATCGATTTGGGTTACAAGCAGATCAGAACAATCGACGAGTTGATGGGCATCTTCTGGGCTAACAACGCCAAGAACGCAGATGGTTCTAAACGCGACAAGCTTGGACAGGCACGTGAAACCGCCGCTCAACAGGCGCTGGCAGCCATTCTTAACAGCGTCATGCCGGGTGGTAAGCCGCTGCCTGCCGGGTACAGCTTGACTGACATCAAGAACGTCCTCGGTGGTACAAACCAAAATGCCATCAAGGCTCTTGGTTCAGCTCTTGATGCCTTCAACAACAGCGGTGATAATGTCGCCCTGCCTCCGGGCACAGTCACCGGCAAAGCTGATCCCAACGGTGCCAGAGATATCGCGGACATTGGGTTCGCTGACACCTGATAAGTACTCCATCGTGGAAAAAGGGAGGGGCTTCGGCCCCTCCCTTTCTTTTACCAAAAATATCGCCCCAAAAACGACAAAACTCGCTTGACGGCCATAGGGAACACGTGTGCTATAATATCCGCCTATGAACTTCACACACGTATTTGCTGGACAAATGCCGCCCCGGCTTTATGCGGCAGAGAATCGTTCCTTTCGTTTTCGCGATGAGGGTGTGAAGAAAAATCAGGCGGCGCGCCGTGGAAAGAGCCTCTGGAGGTGCTGCACCGCCTTGTCAGCCGCCTGCTGGACGTCAGCGGACAGCTCAAAGCTCCACTCCATGAGCATCGGGCGGGTCACCAGGAACTCCACCTTCGGCTTTAACCCGATCACCCCCGCGATCTGCAGCAGCTCGACGACTCCCACCTGGTGGAAAGACAGCTTCGACGCCTCCGCCGACTTGAAGTCCTCATCGAGCTCAAACCACCCGATCTCGCCCGCCGGCATGTCGGCATCCATCACATCGACGATCACCAGCCGCTCGACACCCGGCAATAAACCAAGAAGGTCGAACCCGGCGACTCCGCCGGCCTCGACCTTCACATTATCCGAAACCCCGATTTCCTTGATCCGCCTGGCGACGTGTATGCCGAAGCCTTCGTCGCCCAGCGCCACGTTCCCCACGCCGAGGATCAGCGTCGCGGCGGTTTCCTCCATGCTACTGGAGGTTGATGACCTTGACCTTGCCGGTCCGCCCGTCGATGACGTGGACGCCGCAGGCAATGCACGGGTCAAACGACCGGATGATGCGCACCACGTTGATCGGGTTCTCGGTGTCCGGCACCGGCGCCCCGATGAGAGACTGCTCGTACGGGCCTTTGACGCCGTTCTCGTCCCGGGGTCCGGCGTTCCAGGTGGACGGCACCACCATCTGGTAGTTCTTGATACGGTGATTCTCGATCTCCACCCAGTGGCCAAGAGCGCCGCGGGGAGCGTCCCACACGCCGAAGCCCTTGGCGTTGCGGGGCACCGCCTTCTCGTTCATGCCCACCAGCGGGCCGGCGGTCCTGAGTTCGATCAGCCGGTCGATCCAGGCAATCCCCTGGTCGACGATAGACTTGGTAATCAGCGCGCGGCACAGGTGCCTGGCCACGACGCCTTCACGGCCGCCGGCTTTGAAGAAGTCCACCAGCGCCGGGAATTTGTTGACCAGGCCCCGGGCCAGCGGGCCGACTTCCATCGGCTTGCTGCTGTACCTCGGGGATTTGAAATAGGAGTAGGCGCCGGACTTGTTCAGGTTGAACTCGGTCACCCCGGCCGAAGGATGCAGAGCATTGGTGCCGGCCGGGTAGTTGTACCAGGAACTGGTGACGGACTCGGTGATCTTGGAGTAATCCACTGGGGCTACATTTATCCCGGCGATGTCGGAAAGCGTGCCGCGGGCGCCGGAAGCGTTGACAACGCCGCCTTTGAACAGGTGGTTTGATCCACCAAAGGAAATGTCTTCCGTCTTAGCCGCGCCGTCCTGCGGCAACATCGGGTAGGCTAAATAGTTGCCGTCAGTGGCGCCGATGGCCAGCTTGGCCAACGGGAAAAGCGGGCCAGTGCCGACAGCCAGCACGTCCGGCAGGTAAACGTTATCGACGAACTCTTTCTGCTCCATCCATAGTTCGCGCAAAGCGAGCAGCTGTTCTCGTGATGGCGTTGCGACACAACCGCCGACCATGACGGTGTTGGGATGAGGCTGGATGCCAGTGATGAAATTCAGCATCTTCTGGGACTTAGCCTTCATCTCGATGGCTTTGATGTAATGAGAGACCAGCGTGGTCACCGTGTCCGGGTCGTTGACGGTGAAGGCGTCCGGTTCATAGCGGGGGGTGAACGGCGAGGTGTCACCCTTGACCACCAGCCCGACGATTTTGTCCTTGATGCCGAGCAGTCCCGGATCGCTCCCTTTATAATTGGCGATAGCCATGATATCCAGGTAGTCTAGGGCGGATAAGACATAGAAATGAACGTAGTGGTCGTGAACGTAATAACCAGCGCAGAAGACGTTGCGCATCAGCCGTCCGGCTTCGGTCAGTTCGATATCGAAGGCATCTTCCAGCGCCTGCGCCGAGGCGATGGCGTGGACGCCTTCGCAAACGCCGCACAACCGGCTGGTGACGTACGGGGCGTCCCAGGGGTCGCGGTTCTTGAGCAGAATTTCGATGCCGCGCGCCATGGTGCCGGCTGACCAGGCATCGGTAATGACGCCGTTGTTGACTTCGACTTCTATCCTGAGGTGACCTTCAATTCTGGTTAACGGGTCAACGACTACTCGGGTCATTCTAGAATTCCCTTTCCAAGCATATTTTGAATCTTCACTCCAGGGATACTACTTTACGCCGAAGTCATAGTCGTGGGCGTAGAGGGGGCTGGTTTCCTGATAGAACTCAGGCTGGGAACAGGCGACGCAGGGGACCCCCGCCTGGATGCAGTAATTGGACCGCTGATTCCACTGGCGTTCCCAGCAATCCTGGAAGGCGATCGGTCCCTTACAGCCCTTGAGAATTAGACACCGTCCCTGCTGGGCCGGGTCTTTGAAATCGGTAACGAAGCGCCGGGCTTCAAACTGGCCGCGGCGGGCGCAGTTGTCGTGCTGCAGCTTTCCATAGAAAGCTAGCGGCCGATGGTAATTATCCATTTCCGGCGCTTTGCCGAAGGTTAGATAGTAGACGATGGTGGCTACCAATCGCTCATTATGCACCGGGCAGGTCGGCAGGTTGATGACCGGCTTGTTGCCGACATCGTCGAAGACATGATGAAGTTCCTTACCGCGGAAGAGGTAACCCACGGCGTCGGTCGGGCCGGAGCGCGGAATGCCGCCAAAAGATGAACAGGCTCCGACGTTGATGATCACCGCTGCGTTTTTAGCCGATTCACGCACAATATCGACGAAGGTTTTCCCTGCGATGGTGCAGAATTTGCCGTTCTGGGCAAGGGGAATAGCACCCTCGATAACCAGAACGTAACCCCCGGCTTTAATAGTGTCGGTAAGGGCTTTGTCTGCCTGGTGACCCGAGGCGGCCATTGCCGTCTCGTGGTATCTCAAAGAAATGGTGTCGAGGAGAATCGAGACTGCGGAAGGCTCAAGATTATTGAGGAAAGACTCGGTGCAGCCGGTGCAGCCCTGGCCTTCGAGCCAGATGACCGGAGGTTTAGCCGGGGCGACCTGCTCCAATGCCTCGACAATCCGGGGATTCAGCGCCTGGCTCAGTCCCATCGCGGCTACAGTCAAGCTGGCTATCTTGACAAAATCCCGGCGGTTCAGTTGAGGCCTGGTTAAAGTTGCGAGATCCATTCTATCTCCTGTAGCGGGAGGCATCCCGCGGTTATTTTGTGGGAACTTACGGGGTTTCCTTTAACCATTTTGCAACCAGGTCACGTCGTTCCTTGTCCAAATTCTGCCCGGACTGATGAGCGGAGATGAAGGTGCTGAGCCTGGCTTCAGTGGTGAAGTTGGTGATTTGGTTAGGAGTGATATTGGGTCCGGCCAACCCGCCCTGGCGGAAAGCGCCGTGACACAGCGAGCAATTGGCGGCGTAGACCGCCGCCGGGTCGATCGGACCGGTTTGTGGTGGAGGGGTGACAGAGTTTGTTTTAAGGTAGTTCGCGAGCGAGTTGCGAAGCGGTTCGGCCATACCCACCCCGGTGAAATGGACGCTGAAAAAGGAACTCAGGAATGAGGCGCTGAAGTTGCTCACGTCGGTGAGTGCCGGCGCCACACCTCCCTGACGGTTGGTGCCGTGGCAGGATGCGCATTTACTGGAGTACAAGAGGGTTGCGTCCACTCCGGCTACTGTCGGTAACAGCGTCCCGTCTGCTGTCGTTGGCGGGGGAGTTGTGGTTGCGGTCGGCTCAGTTGTCGACCCGGTGCAGCCGCCGATTCCGAGTACCGGCAATACAAGCACCAGCAGAGCCACAATAGTTCCGGGAATGATACTGACCTTCGAGTCGTGTTTCCGCAAAGCCAGCCTCCTTGAAGAGATAAATGAATGATAGAGCGTGGGCTTGAACTAGTCAAGATAAAAATAATAACGTACTAGTACTGCTTAAACGTAAATAACATAGATTGGACATTACTGTTTAATTACTCATAACCTTCCCGGAAGATCGGGTTATGCAGAACCTGCACGAAGTTGATCTTTACCCCCGGATCACGATTACGCTGGTCTATCGGCCTCGTTCTCGGTGGGCTTTGCCGCATTCAGGTGACAGACGCCGACCACTTTTTGAACTGGTATGACGAAAGCTATGCCTGATCCTGGTTCATCCAACTCGCACGTATTAATAACGCTGTCCAGAATCGCTTGGGTCTTGTTTGGATAGGTAACAGACAATACGATTTCTTTTTCAGGCTCGATCGGAATACCCAGGATATTTTGCTTTTCTTCGTGGATACCTACCCCGCGTCCCATGATTATGGTTCCGCCTTCCGCGCCTGCTTTCATCGCGGAACGCATCGCCTGTTCTCCCCATCCTTTGTTGACAATGGTGATGATTAACGATCCGTCGCTCATTCTAGTTGCCTCCTGTGACGCTTTTATTTCTGATGATGATACCGAGCACCATTACTGAAATGATTGGGGCCAGAGCTATCAGAGCCACCAAGCCCAGGCCATAAACTGCGGCTTCTCCGGAACCGGCGGCTGAGGCTAGACCGAGCCCAAGTCCCAGCAGAAAGGTGTTGGCGACGGGACCGGTGGCAACACCGCCGGCGTCAAAAGCAATCGAAATATAGGCAGGCTGAGTAAATCTGAGAAGCAAGAGAACTATAAGGTACCCTGGGATCAATATGTATAAAATGGGAATACTGTAGATGATCCTTGCCATTCCCAGAGCGACAAACCCACCGACGCCGAAACAGGCGGAAAATAGAATCAGTGATGCCCTGATCGAACCGGCTGATGTTTTTTCGACCTGATTGCACAGGACGCGGACAGCCGGTTCACTTCTGGTTGTCACGAAGCCGAGGATAAAACCGAGGGGAATCACCAGCCATCGGTGATCCATGGTATCAAATGCCTCGCCAATGGCATATCCAAAAGGCAGGAATCCTTCCTGGACCCCGAACAGGAACAGCAGCAGTCCCGTCGCCGAAAGCAAAGCGCCTTTTAGTAGGTTCAATAAATACCTCGGCGGCAACCGAAGGAAAAAGGTTTGGAAAACGAACAATACAAAAAGCAAGGGCAAGACCGCCTCAACCACACCCCTTGCGGTGATGATGAAAGTCTGCCACAGATCCAGCAGATTCAACCGGTAATTATCCCCATGATCATTACCGCGATGATAGGGCCGATGGAAGCAAAACCGATCAGGCCAAAGCCGTCTGAGACCGGTGAACGGCCGGCCAAGACCGAACTGAAGCCAATCCCCAGCGATATGACGATCGGGGCGGTCAGCGCTCCGGTAGTCACGCTTCCTGAATCGAAGGCCAGCGGAACAAAGTCAGCGGGCGTCAAGACGGCCAGGATAATAACCACCAGATAGCTGGCGGCTAACAAATAAGCCATTTTGATCCCAGCCAGGATGCGCAGCATGGCCAATACGGTAAACACCGCCAGCCCGATACCAATAATATAAACCAGAGAATTGCCGTTTATCTCCCCACCGGAAATCTCTTCAGCTTGCATCGAAAGCACCAGTACATCAGGTTCGGCAATGGTTGTACTGAAGCCGATTAAAAAGGCCACCGCGGCGATCAGCCAGATAGACCGGCTTTGGATTAAGCCGGAACCGACCAAACGGCCGGCCGGCAGGATGCCTATTTCGATACCAAGGAGGAACAACACGATCCCGGCGATAACCAGTAACGTGCCGATAACGAATCTGAGGAATAGGACGCCCGAAGCTTGGACAAACACCACCTGCAAGAGAATAATAACGACGATCAGCGGCGCGGTCGCCTTAACAACCCCGATCAGTGTCTCTCTAAAAAGGTTGCCCAAGTCCTATTGTCCTTTCGGGGGTGGTTGGTTGGGTTCAACCCAGGCTCTTGAGGGGCGCTCGCCACCGGGTAACAGCCAGGATACAGTAACCAAGGGAGAGGAAGGTGATCGCTAAGGCTATTCTAACATATACGATATCGCCGGATGTTTCCTGGGTCCAACCGAAATGGGAAAGCACCGTCGAGGCGGCAGGATAGACCGGCGAAACGTAGTTGAACCAGAAGGCAACGTTGAAGAACCAGAGCCACAGGCTTGGGAAAAGCGCCAAAGCAAGGCTCCATAAACGCTCGGTCAGATATAAAGACCTCGCGGCGATATAGATCGCTAGCGGAATGAAAATCACCAGGTACTGGTAGTTGATCCGGTAAAAGGTAGAGATGAATATGAGGATCCCGATCAGCATAGCCCGTGCGGGCGACAGTTTCAGCCAGTAAGTCGCCGCCAGTCCCGCGATGATGCCCAACACCATTACAGGGGTGTTGATATTCAACCACCCCACCGTGTCCCAGCCGTAAACGTTGTGGAGATAAGTGACCAACGCCCCGCTGCCTGAAAAAGCGTAGACCATCGGCTCCTGGTAAGCCGGCGCCTGACCCGGCAGCAGGACAGCGTTCAAGTATTCTCCGCCAGCCCCGGTAACCATGAACGGCAGCGAGACCGCTGCGATGACCCCAGTAAAAACGCCGAGGTTAGCAACAATCTGCCGCCGCGGCAACATTCTCAAGGCGGAAGCGATCATGAAAACAACCGGAATCAAAGTGTGTTGCTTGGTGAGGACAGCCACGGCAGCGGCGGCGAAAGCCCATCGGTAATGTTGTTTTTCAAAAAGGACCAAAGCGCCCAGCAAAAAAACGGCGGCAATGGCGTCGAACTGGCCGAAAACCGAGGACTGGTACCACACCGCCGGATTCAGCAGCCATAACGAAGCGAAGAGCAGTTTCTTCCAGGCGGAACCGGGTACAGCGGCAAACAGGATAAGCCCGATTGCCAGGTCGGCGGTGATGATCGGTATTTTCATAGCAAGGCGCCACGCGGTATCCACGAAATCTTGCCCGGCGGCGGCACCGGGCGCAGCCACTGCCGCTAGGCCCAGAATCAGGAGCCAGACAGGAGGATACACGAATCCCCAGCCCTGCCACGGGTTGACAGGGTCGGTGCCGGCATAATGACTGTAGAAATCAAGACCGTGCCGCTTAAACAACTGGGCGAACGACCAGAACTGAGCCGTGTCCTGGGTGGCTGAGAAAGGCGCCGCTAAAATCCGGGCCGCCGCGGCCGTAAAAATAACCAACATGAAAGCCGCCTTCGCCCACCGGTCTGAAGCAAGCATCATCAGCTTGACACCGGCGGCGTCCAGCAGCCGCCGGACGGGGGGTTCCGTTGATGGTTGTCGGACCATGGGTGAGATTATAACCCAGAAACGGCATCAGGTATCAACGACCTCGAGTTCAGCCCATGCAAATGTATCGAAACGGTCGCGAGTAGTTTGAAAACTCTTAGCTACGAAGGGTCCACGACGCGACCGGTGAAAATAATAGCCCCGGAGGCGATATCGTGAATGAGGAAAATGAACGGGCGGTCGAGGGTGACGGTTGCCGGGTCCAGCGGCGCCGAAGTTGTGCCGACGACGACGCCGGTGGCCGCGGCGGCTTCAGTGCCGGCTTCATCGACAGATATGAAGGCTTTATGCACCACGTCCTGAATCTGCAAGTCCCGCCGCCCGGTCATGCCCGAAAAATCGGCGCTGTCGGAAAAGGCGACGGGCATGCCCAAGGCTGTCAGAGTTTCCTTGAGGCCGAACTCTGAATCGAACTCAAATTTAGGCATGGTCAGATTGACGGTATTGTTCCTCAAGGCTGCGAGGATTGATGCCAGTTCGGCGCTGCCGAGGCTGTTTTCGAAGGCGCTGAAGGTGCCTCCCGCTGGCAGGATGATGACCATGGAGAGTTCGCCGCCGTCGTATTTCAACTCCACCGCCTGATATCCGTCCCCGACAGCGTAGCCCATGCCGGAACTTTGGAACATCATCGGCACGATGACCTTACGACCGTTCAGCAGATTGAAAGCGCCGTCTCGGGTGGCATCTTCGGAAAAGGGGTTCAGCCAGCCTCCGTTGAAATAGACGGCATTGGTCAGAACCAACCGAGTTAGATCATTGACCGAGCCCTGAGGGAGAAGGTCCTTAATCCGTTGCTCCGTCTCCTTGGACACCCAATTGTTGATCGTCTGGCGGGAATTTTCGGTGTCCTTGATAAAATCGACAAGGCGCAGTCCGGCACCGTAATTCTCGGCCAGCAGGTCGAGGTAGCTTGTCTCAAACTTGAATTCGCGCTGGCCCCAGAGAGCGTTGGCTACCTTGAGTACGAAAGGCTCTTCGTCCTTGCCTTTGGCTCCCTGTCCGCGGGAGTTAAGGGCGGTGTCCAACGCATTAAAGGCGGCGTGAAGGCGGGACTGCTCCAGGGTAAAACGCAGGGTGTCAGCCATCTGCCGTTCTGTTTGGCCGCGGGCGCCGCCGAAGGTCATGGCTAGCGCCGCCGAGATGCTGTAAGGGGAATAGAAGATGTTGCCATCCTCCACCTTCAATAATTGATAAAGCGCCAGGGCGAATGTGGTGTTGCCGGCAACGAGTTCTGAAAGGTCGGTGGCCGGAGCGTTGGGGGAAAGGCGCGCTTTATCTGATTTGAGTTCTTCTCCGTAGGTTGGTCGGGCGCAACCAGAAAACAGCAGCGCCGCGGATAAAGCGATAGGCAAGAGAAATGTTTTCATTTTATTCTCTTAGGGTTCGGATTTCTATATTGTACAACGCTGCAGAAGGCATAAGGTAAGCATCATGCATTTCACCTGCCAAGTAAGACGTCTTCAGTACTTAATTTCATGCGCAGATACCTGGCCTGGCTTTGGTTGGGAAATATCGGAGGGATTTACAGCAAGCCCAGGTTGCGGGCGATATGGAACGGCACGGTGAAAGCCAGGGATAGTGCCAGCCCGGGATGGAGATAGTTGAGGATGCCGTTTATTCGGTGTAAATACCAGAACCTCTTGATCATGCCGGTAAGGATGAGACCGGACAGCATCAGGTACATCAGGAAGCCGGTATCGAAATCAGGGAACCGCAAACGTTGGGCGAAATGGATTGTGATTAAGCCGAAGGCCAGAATGTTGCCGAAGATATGGGCCGGCAGCATGGCTTTCGAACGCAGTTTAACGAAGCGCTTGAGTATCGAGTAAGCCGGCACCGAGACTGCCAGAAAGCCGACGCCTAACCAGCCCATCCAGTGGGTTAGAAGATATGGTCCAACAACCGATTCAAACTGTATCAAATCAAAGTGAATGCCCAGCGCCAGGCTGATAATAAGCAGCAACAGACCGAGCGGGATCCAGAATGGGATTCTCAGGAGGAGCCTCCATTAAAAAAGAACTGGTACCCCTGGCGCGATTCGAACGCGCGACACGCGGTTTAGGAAACCGCTGCTCTATCCTACTGAGCTACAGGGGCACTCTCGGAATTATAGCAATAATTAGCTCCATTAGTGAATTTCAGGGCTTTCTTTCGGATTCGGTATAATGTATCCGAACGGAGGAGGACATGGTACGGATCCTGGTGGTCGAAGACGAAAGACGCTTGGCCCAGATCATTAAAAGGGGTCTGGAAGAAGCGGGCTATGCTGTCGACAACGCTTTCGACGGCATCGAAGGCCAAGCGCTGGCCGAAAGCACGTCATATGACCTGATCATCCTCGATGTGATGCTGCCGAAACAGGATGGCGTCCAGACATGCCGCGAACTGCGGAACCGGAAAATAGCCGCGCCCGTCCTCATGCTGACAGCCCGCGACGCCATTGAAGACCGGGTGGCGGGACTGGACGCCGGCGCCGACGACTACATGATCAAACCCTTCGCGTTTTCGGAACTGCTTGCCAGAGTCAGAGCATTATTGAGGCGGGGCGTCCCCTTAAGTACCTCGAAGTTAACTGCGGCGGACCTGGAACTGGACACAGCCACCAGGACGGCCGTTCGGTGCGGGCGGAAGATCGAGCTAACCAGCCGGGAGTACGCCATACTGGAGTACTTGATGCGCCATCCGGGTGTCTTGATCACACGCACCATGCTGGAGGAGCGGATCTGGGACTACCAGAGCGACCGCTTATCCAATGTGATCGACGTTTACATCAAGAAGCTGCGGAACAAAATCGACCAGCCAGGTCAACCCAGCCTGATAAAGACCGTTCGAGGCGCCGGGTATCGAATGGAGGCGAAATGACTCTCTTCAAGAGCGTCAAATTTCTGCTGACGATATGGTACCTTTTTGTATTAGGCGCTCTGCTGCTATTTTTTATATCAATCTCATATGTTTACCTGTCAAACAGTCTGAATTCCAGTTTTGATGATTCGCTGGAAACGACTGCGAATAACATCAGAGTCAATATAGGCATCATCAATGGAAGCCCGGTCTTGGAGGAGAATCCGACGGTGTTTTTTGAGACACAGTCGCTTGAACTGTTGATGCTCTTCGATGCAACGGGGAACCAGCTCCAGGTCATGGGCGACGTTTTTCCTATCCCCGGTCTCGACCAGCTGCTCGATGAGGCGGCCGCCGAAAAGTCAGCCTTTGCGACGATGAACCGGCCCGGGCGAGAGCCGACAAGAATATTTCTGTCACCTGCCGCAGGTGACTCAAACGCAAGTATCCTTTTGATAGGGCGATCAACCGCCTCGGTGTCCCAGGTGCTGGACCAGCTTGCCGTAATTCACGTAATCGGTGGACTGATCACATTGCTGTTAGCCGGCGCCGGCGGCCTGTTCATGGCTAACCGGGCGTTGAAACCTGTCGACGAAATGACCAGGGCGGCGCAGGAGATCAGCAGCACCGATCTGTCACGGCGGATCGAGGTCAGCGCAAACGACGAACTTGGGAAACTTGCCGAAACACTGAACCAGATGATCGGCCGGCTGGACCAGTCATTCACGGCCCAGCGCCGCTTCACCGCCGACGCTTCCCACGAACTCCGAACACCGGCGGCGATAATTCAGGCAGAATCCACCCTGGCTTTAAGCAAGAGCCGTAACCCCGAAGAATACCGGTCCTCTCTGGAGGTAATCAGCCGGGAATCCGAGCATATGGCGGGGCTGATCGACAAGCTGCTTTCGGTGTCCCGCAGCGATTCCGGCCAGCCACTGAAACTTGATGAAATTGAGCTTGACAAGCTGCTGAAAGATCTGATCGAGGAATTCAACCCGCTTTGTCTATCCAGGCACCTAGCCTGCCGCATCAACAGGTTGGAACCGGCCAAGGTCATCGGCGACAGGCTAGAACTGCGGCGCCTGTTCATCAACCTCTACGATAATGCCATCCGCTACACCCCGCCGGGAGGCAGCGTTACGCTGTCGGCTGCGATACGTGTCGGCTTTGCTGCGGTATCTGTGACCGATACTGGCATAGGGATTCCCAAAGAAAACCTGGCTCACATCTTCGACCGGTTTTACCGGGTGGATAAGGCGCGTTCGAGGGCTGAAGGGGGTTCGGGATTAGGTCTAGCCATCTGCCGCCAGATTGCCGAAGCCCACGGGGGGCGCATCGAGGTGAAGAGCGAACCCGGCCATGGCAGCACTTTCACCGTGTTCTTACCGCTATCAGATAAACCTGACCATTCGGGATTACCACTCCGGCCGTGATATAATCAAATTCTTTTGTTGATTAGATGAAACACGGCCGTCGAATCATTCTCATCGGCATCGGGACCCTGGCGCTCTCCCTGGGCGTCCTGGGGGTTTTCCTGCCGCTACTGCCGACGACGCCTTTCCTGTTGCTGGCTGCCGCCTGCTACACCCGTTCATCGCCGCGGTTCTACCACTGGCTGATACATCATCACTGGCTGGGGGAATACATTCGAAATTACCGGGAACATCGGGCTATCAAGCTCAGAGCCAAGGTTTCAGCGATAGTTATACTTTGGCTCGCCATTTTTATTAGCATGATGGCTGTAGATGTCACCTGGATTCGGCTGCTGCTTGTCGTTATCGCCGCCGGTGTAACCGTCCACCTGCTTACACTGCGTACCATCAAGAGCTGAACAGTTTATCTTCGGCGAGATATGCGATATCCCGGCGACTTGTCTATCAAAGGCTAAGGCGAGATCAAGCCCTCTTTTCTGAACCGCTCATAGCCAGTTTTCACCAGTCTCTGAAGTTCGGAAATCAGCTCAGGATCGATCCTGGTGAAATTGAAGCAGCTTTTACCCTGCATCCGCTGCTTGAGCGCCGGGGAGATATCCCGCAGTAGTTCCGGGAAGGCATAGACCGGCATCAAGTGGAAGCTGACGTATCGTTTGGCCACCACCGCTCCGCCGAACCAGACCTCTTTGCCTCGGCTTGCCGGCGTCGGCGGACCGGTCAGGGCGTAATGTCGCGGTTCGTCAGTCACGTTCAGACCGCCGGCGAAAGGCACAAGTAGTTTTTTGAGCTCATGGAATACCGGGATCAGTTTTTCCGGGGCGCCTTCGGCTGGTCTGAGGGGCATGATGGACTCCTTGGAGATTTCGTTCACCAAAATTATAACACCGTTTGGCTGAACTTCATCGCCGGGAGGCCCAAACCAGGATTATACTTTACCCAGGATGTCTGGCTCGTGCCTTTTATCAGACTGACCCATAGTCGCATCCAATTCGACGCCAAGCTCCTCGGCCGCCGGGCGGTGGCTCTTTCGCAGGGGCAGCTGCGGCAGGAAAAAGGACGCCGCGAATGCAACGATCATAAGCGTGGCGCCGATGATAAAAACGTAGTCGATCGACTGGCTGAAGGCGGTCTTCAGGATCTCGAGAAATTGGTCGAAAGCCGCAGAAATTTGCTCCCGGATAGCCTCCGGCGCCTGGGCGATCAGCGCGCGAATCTGAGCCTGGCCGTCATTGGAAAGGAATGTCTGGATGGTATTACCGTCGATCACCACCGGCGTGCCGGGACTGACCTGTTCGGCAGCGACAATGAACGGATGGTTCTCGATGCCTATTAGATTGGAAGCGAGCTGGGCGTTCATGACACCGCCGAGAACCGCGCCGCCTACGGTGCCTCCCACCGTCCGGAACAATTGGATACCAGCAGTGACTTCGCCGATGCGGCTGTGGCTGAAGGCGTTCTGTACCGCCACGGTGAAGATGGGCATGGTGAACCCAAGACCTATGCCCATGACAATCATCCGTATAATGAGATCAAACTGAGAGGTCGATTCGCTCACCTGGGAGAACAATGCCATACCAAGGGTCGCGATACCCAGGCCGGAGACGGCCAGGACTTTGTATTTGCCGGTGCGCGACATCACCTGACCGGCAAACATAGAGCCGGCGACAATGGCCAACATCATCGGCATCATAATCAAACCGGAATTGGTGGCGGAAAACCCGGCCACGCCTTGGGCAAAAACGGGGATGAACAAAATTGAACCGAACATACCCAGTGAAGCAAGAAAAGTTGCGATCACTGATATGGTAAAAACCCGATTTTTAAACAGGCTCAGGGTGACGATGGGGTCCCGGGCTTTGGTTTCGCGCCACAGGAAACCAAGCAAGGCAATCGCGGAAACAGCCAGCAGGGTGATGATTTCGGGAGAACCCCAGGGATACTGGCTGCCGCCCCAAACCAGCGCCAGCAGGAGCGGCACCAGAGTGGCGGTCAGCAGGACGGCGCCGAAGTAGTCAATAGATCTCTCACCGTTGCCGTGGGTGGCGGTGGCGTGTCTGGGCATGCCGGCGAAGATCACCGCCAGGGCGACCAACCCGATCGGGATATTTACATAGAATATCCAGCGCCAGGAAAAACTGTCGGTGAGCCAGCCGCCCAGCAGCGGGCCAGCGACTGAGGTGATGCCGAAGACCGCGCCGAAGAGACCCTGGACTTTACCGCGCTGCGCCGGCGGAAACAAGTCGGCGACGATGGCGAAAGCATTCACCATGATGGCGCCGGCGCCGACACCCTGAATGCCGCGGAAGAAAATCAGCTGCGTCATGTTCTGGGCCAGGCCGGACAACATCGAACCGCCTAAGAAAATAAGCACGGCAATAATAAGCAGTCGTCGGCGGCCGAAAAGATCGGTCAGCTTGCCGTATATGGGCACAGTTACCGCCGAAGCCAGCATGTAAGCGGTAAAAACCCACGACAGGTGGGAAAGGCCTTGGAACTCCTGAACGATGCGGGGCATGGCTGTGGCGACGATAGTTTGATCCAGGGAGGCCAGGATCAAAGATAGCATCATGCCGGCCAGTACCAGAGGAGTTTTAAGGGTGGATGACATACTACTCCTTTTTATGATTGCGGCTGCAGACCCTGTCCGTAAGGTCTATGAATGTGCGGAGTTCGTCTTCTGACAGAACTTTGAAAATTGAAGCAATGCGTTCCAGTCGCTGCTTCTTGGCGGCCTCCACCCGGCGGCGGCTTTCCTCCGGAAGACTGAGACAAAGCGCCCGCCGGTCATCCGGCGAAGCTTGGCGGACCAGGAAACCCTTGTTGACTAGTCCGTTGACGACTTGAGTCGCCGCGGAGGAAGTAATACCGAGCTGCGATGCTAAGTCTTTGATGCCGATGCCTTCCTGGTGGCTGACCAGGTGAAGTACCAACCATTGGGACGGGGCTAACTCCTGATGGCAGCCGGGCCCGTGGCCTTCTGGGGTCATCAGCCGTTTCAACGAGTGCAGCTTTTCCATTAGCTGCTCGATGTGTCTTTCGCGGTCTTCCATACAAAAATATAAGGTGCTAACTAATTTAGCACCTTAATAATAAACCGTCAATATAGACTGAAGGCTCTTGAGGGTCAGGCTTTAAGCCTGAAAGCTACGGCGATTACTCCAGGCCCGCCGTGGACGCCAAGCACTGGCCCAAAACGGGCGATGTGGATTTTATCCGCCGGCAGGAATTCACCGATACGGTTAGCCAGTATTTGGGCTTCGTCAGGCGTGGTGGAATGGATGACCGCCAGTTCGGCGATGTTGTTGGAGGCATCCCTGGCCAATTCAAACAGCCGGTCGATGCCTTTGACCCGGCTCCTTACCTGGCCGACCGGCACGAATTCCCCATCCTTGATGGACAGCAGCGGTTTGACGTTCAGGATGGAACCCAGCAGCGCTTTGGCTCTACCAATGCGACCGCCGCGGGCGATATATTTGAGGGTGTCGAAAAGGACCAGCAGATGAATGTCATCAACGAACCCGCGGGCCGCAGCGGCGGCTGATTTCAAGTCCTTCGTCGTTCTGGCCAGATGCGCCGCGGCAAGGACGACCAGGCCCTGGGCCATTGAGGTGAACTTGGAGTCAACGACCTCAACCGGCACAGCGCGTTTCATCAGCCGGGCGCCCTGTTTGGCTGAGTTGATTGTGCCGCTCATTTTTTCAGAGATATGGATTGAAAGGATACCTTCGGCGCCGTCAGCGACGCTGTCGTAGGCTGTGGCGAAGTCCTGGGGTGAGGGTTGGGCGGTGGTAGGGTGTACCGGATCGGTCACCAGCCGGGTGTAAAACTCGTTTTCGGTGATGTCTACCCGGTCACGGAAAGATTCGCTGCCGAACTGAACATAAAGGGGAACCGAGGTGACACCGAGCTCTGACGCCAGCGGCGCCGGAATGTCGGAAGTAGAATCGGTGACTACTTTGATGACCATCTTGGCGCTCCTTTGATTTTGTTCCCCATTCAGCGCCAAGTATACCCCATCTAAGCCTTTTTAGCTATGGTTCTCGAACCCGGATAGCCGGCCCGGGATTAACTTCAAGAAGCGTGCAGGTAAAAAGTTTCGTGGCGGAAATATCTTACTCAGGGGAATGGTTTATTTTAAGCCAAGCCGATTTAGCCTGTCGCCGGACGCCGTCGGCGGCTTCGGTCGACATTCGGCGCTGCCGTCTGCGGCCGGGTGTGACGCCGGGGCGGACGGGCGAATTCAGTCTTAACGGGTTCGGGGGCGTCGTACTTGAAACCATCAACAATTCGCCGTTCGATGGGAGCCTTTAGCAATCTCTCGAGTGATTTAACCATTAACTCATCTTCGGCGGTGACAAAAGTGAAGGCGTCGCCTGTCTTACCGATGCGGCCGGTGCGGCCGATGCGGTGGATATAGGCGTCAGCGGTGTCCGGCATATCGTAATTAATTACGTGGGAAACATCGGAAACGTCAATGCCGCGGGAAGCGATGTCGGTAGCCACCAACACCTTGTATTTGCCGTCCTTAAAGCCGTCAAGGGCTTCCTGGCGGCGGTACTGGGACAGATTACCCTGGATGGAGGCGACGGAGTGGCCGGCCTGGGCCAGCGCCAGGGCTACCCGTTCGGTGCGGTGTTTGGTGCGGGTGAAGACCAGGATGGAACCGGTGTCGATTTGCTTCAGTACCGCTTTCAGCAACGGCGTCTTCAGGTCCTGGCGCACCGGATAAAGGGCATGAGCCACGGTGTTGGCCGGCGCTACCGTGCCTATCTGCACCGTAACCGGGTCCTTGAGGACCTCGCGCACCAGCTTGCGGACATCATCCGGCATGGTGGCGGAGAAGAGCAGCGTCTGACGCTGGTGCATCAGGCATTTTAATATCTTCCTCACGTCGGGCAGGAAACCCATGTCGAACATCCTGTCCGCCTCGTCGATAACCAGCAGTTCAACGTCAGTGAAGTCGATAGTGCCCTGCCAGACGTGATCTAAAAGTCGGCCGGGACAGGCGACAACGATGTCCACGCCGGTGCGAATTTTGGATTTTTGCGGTTCCATGCCGACGCCGCCGTAGATAGCCATGGCGCGCAGGCTGGTATAGTAAGATAGCCCCTTGATGGTGTCGTAGATCTGCTCGGCCAGCTCACGCGTTGGGGAAATGATAAGCGCCCGCAACTTCCCGGTCGGGCCCTTTAGCAGACGCTGTAGCATGGGGATCACGAAGGCGGCAGTCTTGCCGGTGCCGGTCTGGGCCAGGCCGATGAGGTCTTTACCTTCAAGCGCCGGCGGGATGGCCTGGGCCTGGATGGGGGTGGGTTCGGTATAACCGACGGCTTTGACGCCGTTCATGACAGCAGGGTGAAGATTAAAGGATTCGAAAGTCATTGTTTCCCTATAGCTTTATTTTTCGGTTTTCTGGAAAACGGCCGGCACGACTGGCGGGCGTTGTGGTTGAAGGCAGAACTGGAAGGGAGGTACGGCGCAATCAAAATAAGGATAAATCCACTTGTTTTACATAAATTATACAGTGACCGCGGGTATCAATACAAATCAATTGGGAAAAAGAAGGGAAAATCTGACGCTTGATCGGTACCTGTCTCATCAAATATCAGGCGGTTTTGTTCACCGTCCCGCAATGCGGGCAGCGCACCGCAGGGGCGGTGAAATTGGGTGGCAGCCGGAGCGTCGTGCCGCAATTGGCGCAGTTCAGCTGGCGATAGTTGGCCATGCCGAAGAGCATATTCTGGGTCTCCCGCGTCCGGGCGAATTTGTCCGGCTCGCCGACGGCGCCTTCCGCGGAGGGTGCCCGAACTGGGACCGAATCGGCTCCGGTGAGCGCCGAGGCGGGAATGATATGTTTTTTAGAGGTCTCCTCGGCGGCTCGTTCGTAAGCCTGGTATGAGGCGGAATGGCCCATCCGCCTCAGGATTTTCACTCGTTCCGAGATGGGCGGGTGGGTGCTGGTAAGGTCGGCGGCCTTTCGCCCCTCTTCTCGGAAAGGATTGACAGTATACATCGGCGCAGTGGCCTGATTGGCTCCCTTGATCTGATTGGTGGAAGCGCCCAGCTTCTCCAGCGCCGAAGCCAGTCCCTCCGGATACCGGGTGTACAAAGCCGCCGAGGCGTCGGCCAGGTATTCCCGCCGACGGGAGATGGCGAAATAGATGAGTTGGGCAAAGATCGGCGCCAGGATCATGAAGACCAGTCCGATCAACGCGATGATAGCGCCGCCGCCTCCTGAATCCGAAGAGCGCCGCGAGCCGCGGCCGCCGGAGTAGAAGAGCATTCGCGAGGCGTAGTAGGAAATAATGACGATAGTGCCAAGGAGAACGGCGGCCATCGACATGAGCAGCGGGTCGCGGTTCTTGACGTGCGCCATCTCATGAGCCATGACACCCTGAAGTTCGTCGCGGTTCAACTTCTGCAGCAGGCCCGAGGTGATGGCAACCGCTGACTTGCCGGGGTCGCGGCCGACGGCGAAGGCATTGAGCGCCGGATCGTCAATGATATAGACATCAGGCATCCTGGGCAGGCCGCAGGCGATGGTCATCTCCTCGACGATGTTGAACAGGCGGGGGTGATCTTTTTTCTCGATCTTCTTGGCTCCCGCGGTCGCCAGGAGGATGCTGTCACCCTGAAAATAGGCCACCAGGGTCATGATGATCCAAACTACTGCGGCCACGGCGACGCCCCCCCAGGGCTCATCAAGTAAATAAATACCGACGGCGTAGCCCAGTATAATGAGCACGGCGCCCATCATAATGACCAGGACGGCCGAACGGGTGCGGTTAGCGCTGATCTGTTCCCACATAATGTTATCTTAGGCACGCAAGGGCAGGGGCGCGGTGCCGCGCCCCTGCCCGAACGACATTTAGATTTAGCTGAAGCTGACCTTGGGGGCGACGCGCTCGGCTTCTACTTTCAGTTCGAAGAATTCACTCATGGTGAAGCCGAACATGCCGGCGATGATGTTGGAAGGGAACATCTGGATCTTGTTGTTGTAGGTTAAAACTGAATCATTGTAGAACTGGCGGGAGAAGGAGATCTTGTTTTCGGTTGAAGCCAGTTCTTCCTGCAAGGCCAGGAAGTTCTGATTGGCCTTAAGGTCAGGATAGGCTTCTGCCACCGCCAGCAGGCGCCCCAGGACAGCGGACAACTCACCCTCAGCCTGAGCCCGGATGTGGGGCGCTGATGACGATACTTGCTGGGCAAGGTTGCGGGCTTTAGTAACGTTCTCAAAAACCTCGCGTTCATGTTTAGCATAGCCCTTGACCGTCTCCACCAGGTTGGGGATGAGGTCGTACCGCCGTTTGAGCTGCACGTCAATCTGCGCCCAGGCGTTTTTAACCTGATTGCGCAAGCCCACCAGGGCATTGTAGATGCCGATAAAAATAAGAAACAGGACGACGATGATACCCAGGGCAATAAGCAGTCCTACCATATTACCTCCTTATTCGTTGATATCAGCTTTGAGAGTCTCTTTGAGAAAAGCCAGTAACCTGGCGTCCTGATTACCGCCGGCTGCGGTTTGGACCTGCGACAGCACCTGGTGCAATTCCCCGCCGTCGAACCAAAGACCGTCACCCCGGCCGCAGGAGTCTATCAACACCGCCGGCTGCTGCCCGATGTGTTCTTTACGCATATTGTGGTTGCAGATGGGGCAGCGGCGCCGAGCTTCGGCGGTTGTCGCTTCCGGGCGGGTTAAAAGATCGGCAGTACAGGTATCCGCTTCACCGCCGCAAGCCAGCTCCATCAGTAGTTCGAGTTCACCCCGGTCAAACCACACGCCGCGACATTCCGGGCAATAGTCCAGCGCTATCCGGTTGTGCTCAACCACGATCATCGGGCTGTGGTCCTTGGGGCAATTCATATTCCAGTCCCCAGTTTAGGCCCAGGAAATGCCCGTGTCAATATTCGGGGCGGGACGCCATGATTTGGGAAAATAAAGATTAAGAACAGTTAATACATCACGAATAAACGCCGCATTAACGAATATAAATCAGCATGGTACTAGTACTAAAGGACGATGCCTTTTGGCCAATTAGGCAATATTATATGCATATAAAAATATTAAATATATTTAGAGCCTGCTTTTTTGCGCCTACGCCAATTTGTAAAGGTCTTGAAAATTAAGTGAGCCGTGTCAGGTACAATCCTGCTTTTTCGTATGTTTCGAGTGCACAGGAGGTGAAGCCGGGTTGATGACGATCGGGAGAGACCGGTTGGCGGGGGAACAGACCACAGCGCCCAGAGTTATAACCAGTAGATAAGAAAGAGAGTAAGTATGTCATTATTTCACAGCACTGTCTCCCGCCGCGATTTCATGAAGGGCTTGGGGCTAGTCGGCGGCATTGGCGGCGCAGCCGCCGTCACGCCTGCATTCCATGATCTGGATGAGGTCATTTCAGCAGCCGAATCCACCCGCAAGCGTGCTTGGTTCGTTAAAGAAGTTGACGAACCCACTGTAGAAATAGACTGGGCGCTGGTCAAGCGCCATCATGGCGGACACAGCACTCAGTCTGCTGCGGTCGTCGCCCGCTACCCCGGCCTCGAGGCATACAATGCCATGACCCGGTCCGGGAAATCCGATGCCGACCGCATGAAGGACAACGAGCCGGGCTACCGCCTGCGCGACGCGGCGCTCGGTTCTGCCAACGGCGGCGTCTTCTCCGGGATATCCCTGGCAGGCAGCCCTGGTGCCGTCGGTGGCGTCATCCCAACCTGTGAAGCCGACAAATTCGGCCGCAGGAAAGTCCAGACCCCCGAACAGCGCGGTGTTCCCAAGTGGACCGGCACCCCGGAGGAAGCCACCAAGATGCTCCGTGCCGTGATGGTCTTCTTCGGCGCCGCTAACCTCGGCGTGGGTGAGCTTGACGATCACCACAAGAACTTTGTGGGTTTGACCGGCGATAACATCGGCACCCAATACTATCCTAACATCGACAAAGCCCCCACTACGGTTACCAAACCGGTAGTTTTTGCCGACCAGCCTACCTTCACCTGGGACCAGGCTAAAAATATCACCTACGTGCCCAATATTCCTCTTTGGGCTGTCACCTACCTAATTCCCCAGCACCAGGAACTTAACATGAGGCGGCCGACTGTCCTGGGCAGAACCACCCAGACGCGCTATCGGCTGCGCCGCGAAACCACCACCTGCACCCAGGACTTCATCACCGGCATCGGTTACCAGAGCATGGCTGATGTGCCGTACCGTGTCCTGCCTTCGGGCCCCGGCATCGTTTTAGGGGGTTTAGGCGAGAACGCCCGGCATTCCATCATGACCCTTAGCCCTGAAGTCGGCGCTTTCGGCGGCTACTTCGATATGTTGACCGACCTGGAACTGGCGCCGACCAAGCCTATCGACGCCGGCATGTGGCGTTTCTGCCACAGCTGCGGCCTGTGCGCCGACCTTTGCCCTTCGGGCTCAATCACTAAGAAAGGCGAGGCTGAACCTTCCTACGAAGTCCGGCCGAGCCATCTCACTCCCAAAGACCCACCGCTACCTGGCATGCGCGAGTCCGGCGAGTGGCACAAACTTGGGCGCAAGACTTATTGGACCGACATGCCCGGCAGTCAGATCTATCAGAGATCGGTTGACGTATGCAATGTCTGCTGGGGCAACTGCGTTTTCAACGGCGCCAACGGTGCCATGATTCACCAGGTGGTCAAAGGCACGGCTTCCATCACGCCGCTGTTCAACGCTTTCTTCGCCGCCATGCACGAACCTATGGGTTACGGCATGAAGCACGGCGAGGAGGTTGAGGAGTGGTGGAACATGTCCCTGCCGTCGAACGGTTTCTCCTCAACCATGATGGCCCGTCACATGGGTTACTAAACACACGAACGGAAATCGCAAAGAAAGAGGCCGGGGGATTCCTCCGGCCTCTTTCTTTGCTGAAACCTACTTACTATTGGAAGAATTCTTTGATGGAATCGAACTGCGATGGCAGCAGCGACAGCACCAGGGGGAATTTGTCCAGCAGGAAAGTCGCGATGGTTGAGTCCGCCAACGATTCGCCGCCGAAGAACTGAGCCCAAACAGCCAGCGCCGCTCCGGCGATGAGCGTGCCCATGAACAATCCGAAGATCGCCCCGGCCAGCCGGTTGACCCAACCCAGCAGCACCACCGACACCAGCTTGGTCAGCAGACCGGCGATGATGCTGAAGACAATCCAGGTAACGATCAGTACCGCTGCGAAGGCGGCGGCGTTGGCGATATCCTCATTGCTGATAAAGCTGAAGACGCTGCCGCCTAGACTCTCGTAGAAGCGGCCAGCCAGGAAAATACCGACAATAAGCCCGAGTAAACCGCCCAGCGCCTTGATCAGACCCTGCGAAAGCCCCGAGAAAACCTGAAAAGCCAGAAAGACCAGGAGAGCGATATCAAGCCAGTTCATGGCGCCATTATAGGCGCAATCATGGCATGATTCAATGGCTGTTCATACTGGCGACTATTTAAGCCGCTTCGATGGCGCTGGCTTCCGGTAACGGCCGGTAGCGCCGTTTCCCCCAGACGTAGAAGGCCAGTCCCGCCGCCAGGATTACCGAGGCTATCGGCAACCAGACGGCGAGGCGCCCGTCCGGCGCCGAAGCGTCCAGAAGCGCCCCGCCCAAGGTCGGGCCGAGGGAAATGCCCAGGGTCTCCGCCAGGCCGTAAAAACCCTGGTAGCGGCCCCGCTGGTTTTTGGGGGACAACTCGCCGACGACGGTCATTGAGACGGGCGAAAATAAGATTTCGCCGATGGTGATTATACCCATCGCCCCCAGCGCCAGCCCGTAGGGACCGACGAATCCCATCGACAGGTAGCCGACAGAATAAACCGCCATGCCGAGGAACAGTGCTTCAGCCCGTTTGAACCGGCCGATCCAGCGCGCCGCCGGGTACTGCAGCAAAACCACCGTCACCGCGTTCAGGGTGAGCAGCGACCCGTATTGCACTGTGGAAAAACCCACCCGGTCAACTGTATAGACCGACAGAGTACTGATGAACTGCCCGAGGCCCATGAAGGCGATGACGGAAATAACTGTGAATCCCAGGAAGGTCTGGTCGCGGGCGGTGGCTAGGACAGCCTGGAGGTTGACCTTCTCGCCGTTTGAGCCGCCGAAACTCTCCTTTAGGAAACGGTAGACCAAAAACAGACAGAGCAGGCTGATAACCGCCGCCGCAGCGAAAAGCCAGCCGTAGGAGGTGACCGCCCAAAAGTAACCTCCGATAGCCGGTCCGAAGCCGAACCCCAAGTTCTGCCCCATCCTGAGGATGCCGTAGCCTTCGGCCAACCTGGCTTTGGGCATCAGATCAACGATCAGCGCCGAAGTCGCCGGGCGGGCGGACATCAAACCGCAACGTACCAGGACGTAGGCACTGACAATTGCCCATACCGGGGCGGTCGAGCTTATCAACAATGCCATGACGATGAACAGAACCGTCGCCAGCACCGTGCTGCCCAAAATTACCGGCCGCCGGCCGATTCTGTCGGACAGCATCCCGGAAAGCATCTGGGCGGCCGCGGCGATCAATCCGCTGCCCAGAATGATCAGCCCGACCACGGTCATCGGTACATCCCGCTGCTGGTAGAGATAAAGCGACAAGAACGGCAGCGACACCGAAAAACCCGCCGAATTGAGAAGTCCGATAAAAGTGACCATCCAGACACCCGGAGGGAAACGCCTGAAAATAGGGTGGCTGAATAACCCCTTTTGCGGGCTGTTAAGCATTAGATTCGAATCCGGCAATTGATTATTACCAAATATGTATTAGAAAAATGCTAACCAGTGTACCCCCAGGCGATATTTTTTACAATAGCCTTGAGGCTAGGGATGATATGACTTAAGACATAGGCCTGTTCTATTCTGGTTTATAGATCGGACTTTATTTTTCTCCGGATTGAAAAACATATTGCGCTTACCCGGCTTAAATCGTACTATGGAATAAATGAACGGAAGGAGGGACGAGCGCCTGTTGCACTTTAAATTGGAGAACGCGGTAACAAACCGGATTAAAACATAAAGGAGCGCAGTATGGCGACCAAATTTGAATTATTCCAGGATAAAGCCGGCGAGTACCGCTGGCGGCTCCGTCACCAGAACGGGAATATCATCGCCGACTCGGCTGAAGGTTATACTTCCAAATCCAGTGCGATAAACGGCATCGAGTCCGTTAAGAATAACGTCGGCATGGCTTCAATAAAGGACAGCGAAACCGGACAGGTTATATCCCGCCAGGCCGCCCCGCCGGCTACAGCGGCAGTCCCCCAATCGACGCCTGTGGCCGCTGCTAGTTCTACTCCTGCCTGGAAAGCGAATAATGCTGTTTCATCCGGTGACGGCATGAGCGCTGCCGCCATCGTGGCATTGATCGCGGTCGCCTGGTTTGTGCTTGGGATCGGTGTAATCCTGCTGGCAGGGTAGTTCTGTTACCGGTTTCCCGAATTAGAAATGAGAGAGGTATGGATAATGGCGGCGACATTTGAACTTTTCAAAGATAAAGGCGGGGAGTACCGCTGGCGGCTGCGCCACCAGAACGGTAATATAATCGCCGATTCTGCGGAAGGATATCAGTCTAGAGAAAGCGCGGTCAACGGTATCAATTCTGTTATCAGTAATGCGCCTTCGGCGCCAGTCGTTGATCAAACAGCAGAAACTAAAACCTGACCTTTAGTTCCGTTGCCCGATAGATCACGCCTGGTGTAAAGAGCGGTGACTGATTAATACCGTTTCTTCAGTTCGTTGGCAATGATGTTGCGGAGGATCTGGTTGGTGCCTTCGTACATCTGGGTGATTTTGGCATCGCGCATGAATTTTTCAGCCGGATAATCCCGCATGTAACCGACGCCGCCCATAATCTGCACCGCGTCGGTGGTGACGCGCATCGCCATGTCCGAGGCGAAAACCTTGCTCATCGAGGACTCCATGTTGCCGCTTTTCTGCAGACCGGAGTCAATGGTGCGGGCTGAGGCGTAGATGAGCGCCCGAGCGGCCTCGATGTCCATAGCCATATTGGCCAGCATGTGCTGAATGGACTGGAAGGATAGGACCGCCTCCCCGAACTGGACGCGCTCCTTGGCATGGGCGTAAGCCGCTTCGAAGGCTCCCTGGGCAATGCCGAGGGCCTGGGCGCCGATGCCGGGGCGGGATTTTTCGAACAACTTCATGGCATAGAAAAAGCCCATGCCTTCTTTGCCAATGAGGTTCTCCCGGGGAATGAGGCAGTCGTCGAATAGGAGTTCCCGGGTCGAAGATGTGCGTATGCCCATCTTTTTCTCCTTGCGGCCAAAGGAAAAGCCGGGCGTACCTTTTTCCACGATGAAGGCTGACAGACCGCGGGCGCTCTTGCCCGGTTCGGTGCGGGCGATGATTGTATAGATGGCGGCATCCCCGCCATTGGTGATAAAACGCTTGCTGCCGTTAATCACATAGCCGTCAGCGGTTTTGGTAGCTGTCGTCTTCACGGCGCCGGCGTCCGAGCCGGCGGTCTCCTCGGTGATGGCGAAGGCGCACAGCTTCTCACCGCTGGCGATATCCGGCAGAAAGCGGGCTTTCTGCTCCGGCGAGCCGTTGTCAATCAGAATATCCGAACCAAGGAAATTGGCGGCGTAAGTTACCGCGACGCCGCCACAGACACGGGCAAGCTGTTCGGTGGCGAGCACCAGCTCGAAGGAACCCCCGCTAATGCCGCCGTATTCCTCCGGGATGGCGATTCCGTAGAGGCCGGAGGCGGCGATCTCTCTAACGATAGCCCAGGGAAACTCCTCTTTTTCATCGAGTTCGGCACGCACCGGCAGCACTTTCTCTTCGGCAATGCCGCGGGCTAAATCGCGGACCGTTGTTTGAAGCTCATTCAGGAAGTACTCCACGTTCAACTCCTCGTTCAGGGGTATTTGAGCAATTGTTCAATCAAGCTGGCGGTATTATAGGCTTCGTTGAAGGGTTGTTCAAGTCTGGTAAACCGGTGGACAAAACTTATGATGCAATATATCATATATATCATACTTATATGAGGTAAAGACTATAATGACTGACAAGAAGTTCGACGAAGTCTGGGTTCCCAAGTTCTACGGAGCGACCACGATCGGCGAACGCGGCCAGATGGTCATCCCGGTAGAGGCGCGTAAAGACTTCCAGTTGACTCCCTCAGCCAAGCTGCTGGTGTTCGGCAGTCCGGGCGGACTGATGGTTGTCAAAGCGGAACATATCACCGGGTTTCTGGCGCGGGCGTCGGAGATGCTGCGGGCTCTTGAATTGGCGGCGGAAGAGCCGCTTCAATAGGTGGCGTAGAAATAGAGCGGAGAACCAGTATAAATGAACGGGTTTTTTAGAAAATTAGGGTTATTTATCGAATTGAGGCGTGGTTTGGTTATCGCCGCCAGTGTTCTGCTGGTTCTGGCGGCGGTGGTGGGCGCCTCTCGATTAAGCTTCGCCACCGGTATCGAAACCATGATCTCGACAGATTCCCAGGTATACCGGGATTATCAGGAGTTCAACGACAACTTCGGCGCTGAGACCGTCATCATTCTTGCCCGGGCAGAAGGGCTGGCAAACCTGGTCGACCTTGATAATATCACCGCTGTTGATTCAATTGAGCAGCAATTGAGCAAAGAAGCCGGCGTGCTGTCGATAGTCGGTCCCGGATTCGCTTTGCGCCAGGCGATGGCACAGATTGCTGGCGCGCCGTTATTGCCGCCCGACCAGGCAACACTCGAAGCGATAATGCTCGACCAGGGGGCACTTCGGTCGGAGATGAAGCATTTCTTTCCTACCGACAATTTCGGCATAGTCGTCATCACCATGGAGGGCGGAACAAGCCTGGAGCAAGTTAGCGCGGTGGTCGACGCCGCCAGGGGTGCTATCGGGAGGGCATCATTCAACGGCATTGAAGCTTCGGTTACCGGCGCCTCGGTTATCTTCGCCAAGATGGAAGAACTCATGACCCAGAGCATGAGCACCATGATCGGTATTTCCATGCTCTTGATGCTGATGATCCTGGCTGTTGTCTTCGCCGTTCGCGGTTTTTTTGCCTGGCGCTGGCTGCCGCTGGGGGCGGTGATCATCGGCAGCATTTACGCTTTCGGCATGATGGGCTGGCTGTCCGTGCCGATCACTATGGTCACTATGGCCATCCTGCCAATCCTCATAGGACTGGGAGTGGACTATGCCGTCCAGTTTCATAACCGTTATGACGAAGAAGCCCGCCGCGGTGAAACGGTAGCTGAGGCGATCATCGATTCGGTAACCCACATCGGCCCGGCTATCCTCATTGCCATCATCGCCGCTTGCCTGGGATTTGCCGCCCTGTTTCTGTCTCCCGTGCCAATGATTCGTCAATTCGGCATGATCCTCATCATCGGCGTTGTTGCTTGCTATTTGGTCTCGCTGTTCATCCTGCTGCCAGTGTTGTATTCACACGATAGGCGTAAGAAAGCGGCATCGAAGACGGCATTGCCGAAAGACGGAAGCGAGGCTGGGATTGTCGAACGCGCCCTGGCGAAACTGGCGCCACGGATAATCCGTAATCCAGTGCTCATCATCGCCGTCGCTGCGGTATTCACCGTTATTGGAATCGGGCTGGACAGCCGCATCGAGACCGAGACCGACGAGAACAAGTACATCTCCCAGGACCTGCCGCTGATGAAGGATTTTAACGACCTGGCGGCATTGTCAGGCGGTTCAACCGCGTTCAACGTCATGGTCCGTGCTGACGATGCGACACGGTTGGAGGTACTGGGGTGGATGCAGGCGCTGGAAGGGCGGCTGCTCAGCCAGTCGGTAGTGCCGGTACTTCGCGTGGACAGCATCGCCGGGGTGATCGCTCAGGCGGCGGGAGAGAATTTACCCTCGAGCCAAGAAACCATCGATCAGATTCTAGGGTTGGTGCCTGAACTGGCGAAAGCCAATCTTCTGACAAGTGATAAGATTTTGGCGAATATCACCGTCATGACCGCCCCCGGCCTTTCGACAGAGGACCTTCGTGGGCTGCGGGAAACGGTTGATACTTATCTCAGCTCGCCGCCTGCGGGCGTTACCGCAGTGGTCACCGGTCAGGGAGTTATAGGCATCGAACTCATGGATTCACTGACTACTGGCCGGGTAGAGATGACTTTGCTAGGCATCGCACTGGTGTTCCTCGGCCTGTTTGTGCTGTTCAAGTTTAACGCGGTGAAGGCTTCTATTGCCACGCTACCCATCGCCATGATTATCGGCTGGTCCAGCGTGGTGATGTATTTCGGCGGCATCAAATACACCGCTTTGACCGCCACTTTGGGTTCTCTTATCATCGGCATCGGCGTTGAATTCACTATTCTGATGATGATGCGTTACCAAGAGGAGCGGCAAAAAGGCGCTGCTCCTGCGGCTGCTATGACTACCGCGATGACTAAGATCGGCCGGGCGGTCATCACCTCCGGCCTGACCGTGGTCGGCGGTTTCGGCGCGCTGCTTTTTGCCCGCGATTTCCCTATCCTCACCGACTTCGGCGCGGTAACGATGATCAACGTCGGCTTCGCCCTGGTCTCCAGCCTGGTAGTACTGCCGACGATCATTGTGGCCTTTGATCTGAGGAAAGAAAGAATTCTGGCGAAGGCTGCCGCCGGCTAAGCTGTTCAGGAAAAGTAAAAAGGGCAAGCTAGAAGCTTGCCCTTTTTACTTCAGTTGCGGTCCGGCGGTTTACATACACTCCGGCGCCGACATGCCCATGAGGTGCAAGGTGCGGGCTAGCACCGTACGCGCCGCCATAGCGAGCTTGAGGCGCGCCTGCGACAGTAGGAGGTCGGCGGATACGACGCGGCAGTCCTTGTAGAACTGGTGGAAGGCGGCGGCCAGAACGCCGGCGTAGTGGGCCAGGTGGTGCGGCTCAAAACTTTCTGCGACCTGGGCGATGACTTCGGGCAGTAGGAGCATTTTCCGAAGCAGTTCGAGTTCCGCCGGTTCGACCAGCCTGGTGACATCGCCTCCAGTGTAATCAATAGCCTTGTCGCGGGCCAGGCTAATGATAGAGCAGATGCGGGCGTGAGCGTATTGGACATAATAGACCGGATTCTCCGCCGATTGCTTCTTGGCCAGCTCCAGGTCGAAGTCCATCTGGGAATCGGCACTCCTGGACAGGAAGTTAAAGCGACAAGCATCGGCGCCTACTTCGTCCAGCACCTCGCGCAGAGTGATGATCTCGCCGGTGCGTTTTGAAAGTCTGACCAGTTCCTCGCCGCGGCGCAGGGTTACCAGTTGGGAGATAATGACGTGCAGGCGTGCCGGATCGATGCCCAGGGCCTGCAGCACTGCCTTCATCCGGGAGACATGACCCTGGTGGTCGGCGCCCCAGATGTTTATGCCTAAATTGAAACTGCGGCGAATGAACTTGTCATAATGGTAGGCTATGTCCGAGGCGAAATAGGTCGGTGTGCCGTCGCTCCTGATGATGACGTTGTCCTTGCTTTCGCCAAGCGCTGTCGAAGCAAACCAGGTAGCGCCTTCCTTCTCCACGATGTAGCCGGTTTTTTGCAGCAATTCGATGACGCCGGCGAACTCGCCGCTGTCGTAAAGACTTTGCTCGGAAAACCAGCGGTCGAAGCTCACACCCAGGGCAGCCAGGTCTTGCCGGATAAGCCCCAGTATTTTCCGCAGTCCGACGGTACCGAGTTGTTCCAGCGCTTCGGCCGGCGGGAGGTCACGGAAACGGTCGCCTTCTTCCAGGAGTATGTCCCGCGCCAGGTCTGTCATGTAACTGCCGAAATAACCTTCCGCAGGCATTTCAGCATCAACGCCAAGCTGTTGGAGATATCGGGCCAGGAGCGACCGCTTGAATGACAACACCTGATTGCCGGCGTCATTGACATAATATTCCTGCTGTACCTCGAACCCCGCAGCTTTGAGGGCAAGGGCAAGCGAACTGCCTAGTACGGCGCCCCGGCCGTGGCCGACGTGGATGGGGCCGGTGGGATTGGCTGAGACGTATTCGATCTGGATCTTCCGGCCGCCGCCTGTATCAATATTGCCGTAGCACTCGCCGGAGCGGATGATCTCCTCAACCTGCTCGGTAATCCAGCCGTCTGAGATGGCGAAGTTAAGGAAACCCGGATGGGCGACGGCAACGCTCTTGATCTCTGCGGCGGCTGGTATGTACTCGGTTAAAACCGAGGCTATATCCATTGGTTTCATGCCCGTGGATCGGGCCATCTTCAGCGGTAGGCTGGTTGCATAGTCGCCGTGAGACGGATTCTGAGGGTGCTCGAGAACGATCGGTGGCATTGCTACCACCGGCAGTCTGCCGCCGGCTTGCGCCCCGGCGATTGAGCGAGCCAGCAGGTCGGTAATCAAACCTTTTATTCCGAGGATTCCGTTCAACTATGTCTCCAGCTTGTTTTTAGAATGGGTTAGATTATAACACACCCGGCAGCGGCGGCGTTTACGCGGTGTTTAGGGTGTCAGGCGGTTTCCGCCAACCTGGCCGGATTAATCCGGATCAGATGGTCGTCGCCGGCCAGCGGTATGCCGCGGCCGTCAAGATTGTTCGTAATGACGTACAGGTAACCGTCAGGGCCGTTGACAATGTCCCTGAGCCTGCCGAAAATGCCGTTCAAATAACGCGTCAACCTCCCGGTTTGAAGGTTGTATTCAAAAATGCTCTGACCGCGAAGGCCGGTAAAATAAAGCGAACCTTGAAAAAAAGTCAGGCCTGAAGGCGCCCAGGTGTCGTTGCCGCTATGAAGTTTGGGGCCGGTCATGCCGGGAGCCGTGGTTTCGCCGCGGACAACTGGCCAGCCGTAATTGTTGGCGGCTTCAATGAGATTCAACTCGTCGAAATTATTGGAGCCATGCTCTGTCGCCCATAGCTGGCCGAAGCCGTCCCAGGCTAAACCTTGAACGTTGCGGTGGCCGTAAGAATAGACCGCCGAGTTGGGGAAGGGGTTGTTTGAAGGGATCGAGCCATCATCGTTCAGCCGGAGTATCTTGCCGGCCAGCGAGTTCAGGTCCTGCGCGAGCGTATCAATACCTGAGTCGCCGGTGCCGATATATAGCAGTCCGTCCGGGCCGAACTTAATTCGACCGCCGTTATGGACATTGCCGCCGGGAATGCCATCGATTATGACGGTATATCCGGAGAGCGTCAGGCCATTCCCTAAAGTATAGCGGACGACCCGGTTGGCCAGCCCGCTGCCGGCGCGATAGGTATGGTAAAGATAGATCCAGCGGTTGTAATCGAAACCTGGATGGAGGGCCAATCCCAGCAGACCGCCCTCGCCGACGGCAGCCACGCCCTCAACGCCTGGCAGCGGATCAGCCCGAAGGGCGCCCGACGAGTCGATATAACGGACTCGGCCGGGGCGTTCGGTGAGCAGGATGGCTCCGTCTGATAAAAAAGCTAATTCCCAGGGAATCTCCAGACCCTCGACGACGGCTGAGGCTATCTGTGAATTGCCGTCGGGAGGCGGCGGTATGGCGCGTCGGGCTAGAAAATTCCACCAGATAAACCCGCCGGCGACAAGTACGACAACGATGAGGATAGTAGCGATAGTGCGCGGTCTAGACAATTAGCTGGTGCTCCTTGGATTACATCATAGGGTGTGGCGCCGGTAAGAGGCAAGAGAGACTGTGCCAGCCATTCACTGTTCATAGTTCGACAACTTACGAGAATGGTAACAGGGAGTGAATTACAGCTAACTCCACTCTCCCGTCTGAGGCCAGATGCGGATTAGTTCCTTATACAGGGCGCGGTGCTCCGGATTCTGCAGCCTGGGATCGTCTTCGAACAGACGTGTGGCTTCCTCGCGAGCCATTTCGAGGATGGGGACATCAGAGAGTTTGGCCATCTTAAGGTCCGGCAGACCGGACTGGCGGGTGCCGAAAAACTCGCCAGGGCCGCGGAGTTTCAGGTCTTCCTCAGCTAACACGAAGCCGTCCTGGGTCTTTTCAATAACACCCAAACGGGCGTTGGCGACATCGGACGGGTTCTCGGCCAGTAGCATGCAATAGCTCTGCTCGGTACCGCGGCCCACCCGGCCGCGGAACTGGTGCAACTGCGACAGGCCGAAGCGGTCGGCGGACTCAATGAGCATCACCGTGGCGTTGGGCACGTCAATGCCGACCTCGATAACCGGTGTCGAAACGAGAATATCCAGTTTGCCGTCCTTAAAGGCGCCCATGACCGAGTCTTTCTCCGCGGCGGTCAAACGGCCGTGCAACAGGCCGAGCCGGTATTCCGGAAAGACCTCCATTTTAAGGTTTTCGTATTCGGCGGTAGCGGCCCGTGCCTGCACGGCTTCCGACTCCTCCACCAGCGGGCAGACGATGAAGGCTTGCTGTTTCATAGCGAGCTGTTTCTTGATGAAGGCGTAGGCGCTGCCCCGCTGCTCCGGTTTGAGCCACCGGGTCTTGATGATTTGGCGTCCCGGCGGCAGTTCGTCAATGACAGAAAGATCGAGATCGCCGTATAAGGTGAGCGCCAGCGTTCGAGGTATCGGCGTAGCCGTCATCACAAGGATGTGCGGATTGCTGCCTTTCTGCCGCAGACTTTGCCGCTGCTCCACGCCGAAGCGGTGCTGCTCATCAATAACAGCTGCGCCCAGTCTCTTGAACCTCATCGATTTCTGAATCAGAGCGTGGGTGCCGATGATCAGGTCGATGCCACCGTTTCTCACCAGGTCGCGGACGGCTGACTTGCCTGACTCCTTGGCGTCACCGATGAGTAATGCCACGGTGAGCGGCCGATCCGGCATGATGCCAAAATAACTGACTGAATGGTCACTGTGCTGCTTCTGCACCGCCAGGCGATCGAGCATGGCGGTCACCGAGCGGAAGTGTTGCTCGGCCAAAATCTCCGTCGGGGCCATGAAGGCCGCCTGGAAACCGGCATTGACAGCTATAAGAATCGCAGCAGTGGCTACTACCGTTTTGCCTGAGCCGACCTCGCCCTGAAGCAGACGGCTCATGGCTTCGGTGCGTTTGAGATCGGCCAGTATCTCGTCGAGTGACCGCCGCTGGGCACCGGTGAGTTTGAACGGAAGTGAATCAACGAATCGGGTGAGCAGTACCTGGTCGGCAGTGATGCTCGCCGCGGGTTGTGAATGCTGCCAGGCGCGTTTGCGCGCTAACACGCCGAGCTGGAGGAAGAACAATTCATCGAAGGCAAGACGCATCCTGGCCGCATTGTAAGACGGTTCGTCGGCCGGAAAATGGGCCTGGGTCACGGCTTGCGGCAGATCGGCCAGTCGCCTTCGGTCTTTAATATCGGCGGGCAGGTAGTCCTCCAGCGCCGGGGTGAAGCCGTCCACCACCTCTTTCATCAATTTTCGCAGGGCTCGCGGGTAAAGGCCGGCGGTCAAGGGATAGACCGGCACTAATCGCCCTGTGTGGACGAGTTCTTTTTCCTCCAGTTTCTCCCATTCCGGCGATTCGAAAACCAACATACCCTTCCACGCGCTCACCCGGCCGGAAATTACCAGGCGGTCGCCGTTCTTGATCTGCCGAACCAGATAAGGATTGTTGAACCACAGGGCACGGATATTACCGGTCTCGTCGCCAAGGATCGCCTCAGTGGACCTGCGGCCGCCTGGAGTGGTCAGCCGCACCTCCCAGACATTGGCGACGATGGTCTGATCCGGGCCGGGTGACAAAGACGAAATCTTGGCGGTACGGGAGTAATCAACGTGGCGGGCTGGGAAATGATACAGCAGATCGCGGACGTTCTCGATACCAAGTTTTTTCAACTTGGCGGCGGTGGCGTCAGAAACGCCTTTGAAAGCGTTAACCGGCAATTCCAGGGACGTTACCGGGGGACCTGCCGCTTTTTTGACCGAGACCTGTTTGAGCCTGTATTTCGGAGCGGATTCAGCTACGGTAAATGCCGGCTCAACTGATTCCGACGATACCTTACCGGCGCTAGTAACCTTAGCCGCCGCCTCTAACTCTTCGGCGAACTCGACCAGCCGGTCGAGAGCGGCGGATCGCGCCGCGGCTGGTGAACCGGCGTAGTCAAAAGCGCTGATAAATTTATTGAACCGGGATAATTGAGTCCGGTTGACAATGCCTGCCGAAGTCTCCGAAGCCCAGTTAGCCAGGAACTTATCCAGCCCCCCGATGACGGCCGTATCCAGGCAACCTTTCTTCTTTTCAAGGCTGATAACGGCTTTCAGTTTTTCCAGAGACTGAGACATTTGAACTGATTATACCGGAAAACACTGGATGCGGCACAGGAACGAGGTGAATTAATGGCGTTTACACCAATGGTAGGGCTGCCGGCTGTTGCCTGATAAATACGGCCATGATGCCCGGTCCGCCGTGGGCGCCCAACGCCGGTCCCAACTGGGAAATGTGGATTCGTGTCTTTTCAACGAATGCCGAAAGTCGTTCCTTAAGTGTTTCGGCTTCGTCCGGAGTGGTGGCGTAGACGACGGCGACATCGGCGATATCAGGGGTCTTTCTTACCAAATCGACCATTGTGTCCAACGCCCGGGCGCGAGTCCGGGCAATACCGACCGGCCAGAATGAGCCATCCCTTAATGTCAGCAGCGGTTTAACGTTTAATATGCCGCCGATGAGCGACTTTGCGGCACCCAGCCGGCCGCTGCGGAAAGCGTACTTCAAGGTGTCAAACATGGCAAGGATGCGGGTTAAAGGCGCTGTTTGTCTGACCGATTCAATTATCTCCTCTTTGCCGGCGCCTGCCAGGGAGAGGCGCGCCGCGGTTACCGTAGCCAGTCCCAGGCCCATGGAGAGCGAAAGAGAGTCGAGTACGGTGATGCGGGCTTTCTCAAGCAACAGATCACGCCCGGATAACGCTGAGTTGAACGTTCCTGAAAGCTTGCTGGAAAGGTGAATGGAGATGATTTGGTCGTGGTCTTTGAGCAGTTCACTGTAGACAGCGGCAAAGTCGGCGGGAGACGGCTGAGAAGTGGCCGGCGGCACTTCACCAGCCAACAGACGGCGGTAAACCTCTTCCTGGGTGATGTCCACGCCGTCACGGAAAACTTCATTACCGAAGCGGACATAGACCGGTACCACGGCGATACCCAGGTCGTGTACCAAGTCTGTCGGCAGATCTGCGGTGGAATCGGTGATGATCTTGATGCGCATCCGAGTTGCCTAGGGGGTGTTTCCGGGCTCGCTAAGTCTTGCCCATAACAGACACCGAGAGCACGCTGGGGCCCATGTAGGCGCCTAAGACCGGACTGACGGTTGTCCGGTAGATCCTTTCCCTGGGGTGAAGGTCTGACAGGCGGTCTATCAGTGCATCAGCCATCTCCGGCGTGGTGGCGTATTCCACGGCCATTTCGTCAATTTGACGGTGGCCGGCGGCAAAATTGTACAGCACATCTATGGCGGCATTCATTGAGCGTACCCGCGTTAGCGGCGCCACCTGACCGTCGCTCATCGTCAGAACGGGTTTAACCGAGAGCAAGGAACCCAGCAGTCCCTGAGCTTTGCCGATACGGCCGCCTCGGGCCAGATATTTCAGTGTATCGAAGGCCATTACCGGCTTGGTGCAGGCAGCCTGTTCGGTCACTGCTTTTTTTAATTCGTCCAGCCCCAGGCCAGCGGCAGCCTTTTTAGCCGCCCAGATAGCCAGTAACCCCAGAGCTGCCGCGGTGACTTCCGAGTTGACTACCTCGATGCGGCAACTGGGTTTTTCCAAAAGCTGGGCGGCGGACACGGCGGAATCAAATGTTCCCGACAGCTTTTTGGAAATGGTGATGACCAAGACGCCATCAGCGTCGCCGCAGAGCTTTTTATAAACGTTTAAAAAGGCATTGGGTGAAGGCTGAGTGGTATGGGGAAAGATCTCTTCTGCGGCTAATCTGCGGTAAAATTCATCGGTGGAAATCTCGACCCGGTCCAGAAAAGACTCGCGGCCGAAAGACACAGTCAACGGTACGACGCTGATACCAAACTCTTTTGCCAGCGCCGGTGTGAGGTCGGATGTTGAGTCGGTAACGATCTTGACGCCCATGGGCTCACCTTCAAGGATATTCCGGTCGAGCCGGTTACTCCAGGGATACAATATAATCGTAATGCGGCTGGCCGCCGGAAACGACCTCTACTTGACGCCCCGGATATTTTACCGCCAGGCTGTCAGCCATGGCCCGCGCCGCCGCCTCGGTGGTGTTGGCTCCGTAATACAGGGTCATGACTTCTACCCTGGAAAGGTCGGATTTAGCCAGCAGATCAGCCAGCACTTTGTCGGATACTTCGTCCACCGCCGCCAGATGGCCGTCCAGAAGGCCGATAGCCTGGTGCTTCTTGATCACAAAACCGTTGATTTTGGTATCGCGGACAGCATGGGTAATCTCCACCGTCCGGACGTGAGCTTTGGCGTCGTTCATTCGGCTGACGTTGGTATCAAAATCAGCTTCATAATCGAACGCCAGCAGCGCCGCCACGCCCTGGGGCAGGCTCTCGGTGGGAATGATCGCCAGAGTCTTGCCTGAAAGATGCTTGACCTGCTCGGCGGCAGGAATGATGTTTTTGTTGTTGGGCAATATGATGACTTTATCAGAAGCGGCTGCTTCAACCGCCTGATAGATCTCTTTGGTGGACGGATTCATCGTTTGGCCCCCAGGGACGATTCCCGCGGCGCCGAGGGAGGCAAAGACATCGGCGAAGCCATCTCCCGCTACGATAGCCACAATAGCGATATCAATCATCGGCTGCCGGTCTTTCTGAAGCGCCAGGAAATCCTCGTGCTGTTCGTCCATATTCCGGATCGATACCTTATGGACTGTGCCCAGCTTGGTCACGTAATTCAGGACCCTGCCCGGTGCAATAGCATGAATATGGACCCGGATAGTCGAGGCATCGCCGACGACGATGAGCGACTGACCTTTGCGCTTGAGCCTGGCGCGGATCTTTTCCAGTTCCAGGTTCTCTCCTTTCAGGAGGAACTCTGTGCAGTAACCGAAAGGCTCTTCATCGGTTGGAGATAAACGTACCGCTTTGGCCGACACCGGTACTGATGAAGCGATAACATGTGATTTCTTGAACTGCATCTGCTCGGTCTCGCCCCGGAGGAAATGCAGCATGCCTTCCAGTACCGTATACAGGCCTTGTCCGCCGGCGTCAACGACTCCGGCATCCCGCAGCGCCGGCAGCAGGCTCGGCGTCCGGGCGACCGATTCACAGGCGGCGTTCATCGATTGTTCAATCAAATGGACGATCGATTCGTCTTTCTCAGCCGAAGCCCGGGCGGCGGCGGCGACATCTTTCAGGACGGTCAGGATAGTGCCTTCAACGGGATTTGACAGGCCCTTGTAAGCAGTCTCAACGGACTGTGTCCAGGCTGCCGCCCAATCGCTGGCCGTGGCCGCTTCTTTATCCTTGAAGACCATGGCCACGCCCCGCCAGATCTGCGAGGAAATGACTCCTGAATTGCCACGCGCGCCCATGAGAGCTCCCTTGGCAACAGCGCCTGACATGGCGCCAATGTCGGCGGCGGAGACTTTTCCGGCTTCTTCCACGGCGGAGCGGAGAGTGAGGAGCATATTGGTGCCGCAGTCTCCGTCAGGCACCGGGAAAACGTTCAGGGCATCAATATCGGAAGCGCTTTTTTCCAGCCAGGCGGCGGCGGCGGCCAGCATATCGCGCATTTCCTGTCCGGACATGGTCGCGTGGGCTGACATAATCTTACACCTCTGGAGGCGCCTGAGAGAGGCGCCGTCGTTTGTTAATTTGTAACTCCGGGTGGGGATATGTTATATTTACCGAACGGCATTGTATATTATCGTCAAATGAATAGTCAAAGGAGTCCACATCCATCCCATGAAATGCGATTATTGCGGTAAAACCCCTCAATACGGCCATAACGTGTCCCATTCCAAACGGCGCACCAACCGCCGCTCTGAACCCAACTGCCATCCGGCGCGGGTTCTCCTGGACGGCAAATCCACCCGGTTGTCGCTGTGCACCCGCTGCCTGCGTACATTGTCAAAGATGGCCGCGGCTTAAGCCCGATTCTCCGATGAACAAACTACCGCTGATTTCAGCGGTAGTTTTTATTTTGCCAGGATTTATTCGGCTCAATGATGTTCAAGATTCAGCCAGTAGCTCTTTCGCCGCCACAATTGCCTCATTAACCCGCCGCCTGGCCGTGCCGCCGGGGTTGTCTTTAGAATCAATCGAGGTGTCAACGCCAAGGTTGAATACGTCCTCGCCGAAGAGCGGCGAAAACTGTCTGTAGGCATCCAGGGCAAGGTCCGGGAAGGTCTTGCCTTCTTTGGCGCAGTGGCTGACCAGCCGAGCGACGATTCCGTGCGCGTTTCGGAAGCTCTCGCCCTTCTTCACCAGGTAGTCGGCCAGGTCGGTGGCCAACAGGTAGCTGCGGTCGACCGACGTTAACATCCTGTCGGGCCGCACTTTGATCGTTCGTATCATACCGGCGGCCACCTTAAGTGACAGCAGGAGCGTATCGGCAGTGTCGAAAACTGCCTCCTTATCCTCCTGGAGATCGCGGTTGTAGGCCAGGGGCAAGCCTTTGAGCGTCGTCAACAGCCCCATCAGGTGACCGTAGACCCGGCCGGTCTTGCCACGGCAGAGCTCAGCCACGTCAGGATTTTTCTTCTGCGGCATAATGGAAGAACCGGTAGCATAGGCATCATCTATCTCAATGAAGCCGAACTCCATGCCGCTCCAGATGACCAGTTCTTCGGATAGCCTGGAAAGGTGCATCATCGCCAGAGAAGCCGCCGCCATAAACTCAACCACAAAATCCCGATCGGACACGGCATCAAGGCTATTCCGGCTGATGGATCTAAATCCAAGTTCCCTGGCGACAAACCCACGGTCGATGTCGTAAGCTACGCCGGCAAGCGCGCCGGACCCCAGCGGCATGACATCGGTACGCTCCAGGCAGTCAGCCAAGCGTTCCCGGTCGCGCTGGAACATTTCGAAGTAGGCCAGGTAGTGGTGAGCCAGCAGTATCGGCTGGGCGGGTTGGAGATGGGTGTAGCCGGGCAGGGCAACGCCAATATGTTTTTCGGCCAGGCCAACAAAAGCCTCCTGGAGCGTTTTAGTTGACTCGATGGTCCAGGTCAGCACGTCTTTCAAGTAAAGCCGCAGGTCGGTAGCAACCTGGTCGTTACGGGATCTGGCGGTATGCAGGCGCCCGGCGGCTTCGCCGATTTTAGCTTTGAGGCGCGCTTCGATGGCCATATGTATGTCTTCCATCTCCGGCTTGAACTCGAACTTGCCGTCGGTGATTTCCAGTTCAATCTCGACGAGACCTTTGATCATTGCCAGAGCGTCTTCCGGGTCGATAATCCCCTGCTTGGCCAGCATCCTGGCATGGGCAATAGAACCGCGGATATCTTCGCGATACAGCCGCCAGTCAAACGGCAAAGAAGTAGTATATTTGATGACCAGTTCGTCAGCGGGTTTGTCGAAACGGCTTCGAACGTGACTCATGATTTCCCCCTCTTAACCAACAGCCGGGAGCCGAACACTAAATCCCGAACCTTCCCCGAACGATAACGTTCAAATGTTTGGTTATTGTGAACTTGCTATTCGGTTTTAAGTGTCTGCGCCCGCGCCTGCGTCCTGACCGGCAGACCCCAGATTTTGATGAAGCCGACGGCGGCTGAGGCGTCGAATTTATCGCCTGTCTCGTAAGTGGCCAGGCCGTGACTGTAGAGGGAATAGGGCGACTTGCGGCCGACGACGCGGAAGCCGCCGCGCTCCAGCTTGAGGCGCACCGTGCCGGTGACGTATTTTTGACTGTTCTTGATATAAGCATCGAGGTCAGTCTTGTGGGCGGAGAACCACAGGCCGTTATAGATGAGGTCGGCGTACTCCTGGGCTACCTTAGCCTTGAAGCGCGCCTGGTCCTTGGCCAGCGTCATCGCTTCCAGCGCGGCGTGTGCTTTAAGCAGGATGACAGCCGCCGGAGCTTCGTAAATCTCTCTCGATTTGATACCGACGAGTCGGTTTTCGACGTGGTCGATGCGCCCGATGCCGTGGGCGCCGGCGATTTCATTAAGCGCCGATACTATGGCGACGCCGTCCAGGCGGCGGCTATTCAACGTGATCGGCACACCGCGGCGGAAGCCGATAGTGATGTAAGCCGGTTTCTCCGGCGTGTCCTTGACCTCCCGAGTCCAGGCAAAGACATCAGCCGGGGGCTCCGTCCAGGGGTCTTCCAGCACGCCGCACTCGCACGACCGGCCCCAGAGATTTTCGTCGATGGAGTAAGGGCTGCGGGCGGTTACGGGCAGGGGAATGTGGTATTTCCTGCAGTATTCGATGGTTTGCTGGCGGGTCATGCCCCATTCCCGTGCAGGGGCGATGACTTTCAATTGAGGCGCCAGGGCGGCTGTAGCCACGTCAAAGCGCACCTGGTCATTGCCTTTGCCGGTGCAGCCGTGGGCGATGGCGGCAGCGCCTTCCGCCAGAGCGACATCTACCAGCAGTTTGGCGATGAGCGGCCGGCCAAGGGCGGTGGCCAAAGGGTACTCATTCTCGTATAGGGCGCCGGCGGCCAGCGCCTTCCAGATATAATCCTCTACAAATTCTTTCCTGGCGTCCACAACCAGGGCTTTTACGGCACCGACTTTGAGCGCCTTATCGCGGATGACGGTGAAATCACGCTCGTTGCCGACGTCAATAGTCAGGGTGATAACGTCCATGCCGTAATGCTCTTTCAGCCACGGGATGGCCGCCGAGGTGTCAATGCCGCCGGAATATGCCAGGACTACTTTATCAGCCATAGAAGACCTTTCTTTTAATCGCGGATAGTACATATTATGCTACAAACAGGGCTGGCGCCGCCAATGCCGGTCGCGGAAGGCGACCGGGACCGGAACTAACAGCGGTTGAAATGTTTTTTTAAAAAATCACGGATAGTGTCTCGGATTAACGGATAGTTATCCCAATTATAGTCGTGGCCTGGCGCGCCGATGTAGAGCAGGACATTACCTGGCGCTGACGGATGGCGGCCGCGTAAGGCATCCCAGTTGGCTTTGAAAGCCCGCCGCCACTGCCCATAGCTGAAGGCGTCAGGTGTGGTTCCATTCGAACGCAGGTTGATAACGCGTTCGTTCTGGAAGCTCTGATACCAGAAAGGCGGCCCGAGCTCGATTGAAAACAGCCGCGCTTCATCCGGCAGCAACCTCATCACCTGGTTGGACATAACCGTGCCGTTGCTTTCGGCTGCCATCAGGACGCGCAGACCCGGCAAATGGCGCCACAGGAAACGCAAACGCGTCGCTAACTCAGCGGGTTTGGCGATGGACTTGGCTCCGGCATTTAATATCTCGCTGACATAACCGCGCAGAGAACGGTAAGCCCTCTGGTAATTCAACACCATCACCCGGCAGCGTCGGGCGACCAGTTCGTCTTCGATGGCGCTCACTATGGTGGCGTATCCGGAGGCTTTATCGAGCGCCGTCCAGCCATAGCCCCCGGAGTTAAAAAGTATCAGGATGTCTGAGTGGCGCAGCGCCAGATAAGTTGCCAGCATATCGCGCAATAGCCGGGTTTTTTTTGCCCGGTTGCGCCGGTGGAGCTGCCCGGCGGTGGTTTCGGCATCTTCCCGAACATCACGAGGGACGGATTCTAAATCGGCTTCCGTCAGGGGCGCGGCGTTGTAAGCCCGTCGCATCAGACCTGGTTCCGGCACCTGCCAGCTTAAAAACACCAGGACTGAAAGGATCCCGGCAATCAGCAGGAAGATCAGCATGAGCCCTTTATCCCTGGCAGGAGCGCAGTCGGCATAAAGCCATCTCGAGGAGGCTTAGCGCTTCTTCGACTTCATCCTCGGTAATGTTGAGCGCCGGCATCAGCCTGAGGGCATTTGGCTTGACATCGTTTACCAGAAGGCCGTTCTCAAGACATTTCTGCGTCAGTTCCTTGGCGATATCTTCGGAGAACTGAACCGCCAGGAGCAAACCTTTGCCGCGGATTTCAGTGATCAGTGTCGGCCAGCGCTCTTTAATGCGCTTGAGTCCATCGGCAAGTCGGGCTCCCATATCGTATGCGTTGCGGGGAATATCGTTTTCAATTATGAAAGCCAGCGCGGCGTAGGCTGCGGCGCAGGTCACCGGGTTGCCGCCGAAAGTTGAACCGTGCTCGCCGGCGGTAAAGACCGAAAACTTGTCTTTGGCCATGATGGCGCCGATCGGCAAACCGCCGCCCAGTCCCTTGGCCAGGGTCATCACGTCAGGTTCAATCCCGTAAATCTGGTGGGCAAAAAGTGAACCAGTTCGGCCGATGCCGGTTTGGATTTCGTCCAAAATCAGGACGATGCCTTTTTCGTCACACCAGCGGCGGACTTCTTTAAGGTAATTAGGCGACGGAACGTTGACGCCGCCTTCGCCCTGGACAGGTTCCAGCATCACGGCGCAGACGGTGCTGGTTGTCGCCTCCATGATGGCTTCGATGCTGTCGTATGCCACGTTGATGAAGCCGGCGGGCAATGGGGTGTAGGGCTGCTGGTGTTTGAGCTGCCCGGAAGCGGAGACCATGGCCAGCGTCCGGCCGTGGAACGAGCCGGTGGCGGTAATGACCTCGTAGGCGCCGTTTAGATGCAACTTGCCGTAGCGGCGCGCCAGCTTGACGGCTCCCTCGGTGGCTTCGGCGCCCGAGTTGCACAGGAAGACTTTGTTCAGGGAGCTGTTTTCAACCAGCAGCTGAGCCAACTGCAGCTGCGGGATGGTGTAATAATGGTTTGATGTCTGGATTAGCTCACCGACCTGGCTTTTGACGGCTTCGACCACCGCCGGGTGGCAGTGACCGAGCGAATTGACCGCCCAGCCGGCGACGAAATCTAAGTATTTACGGCCGGATTCGTCCCAGACGTAGCTGCCTTGACCCTTGACGATGGTCAGCGGCGCCCGCACCAGCGTGCGCATGAAATACTTTTTTTCCAGTTCCTTCCAGTTAGCCATATGTTACCCTTTGACCCTAAGCGGAAATCGATGTCCCGGACCCGCCTCGGGTGATCTCATTATACAGAATATGAGGCTGCCTGCCGTCGATGATGCTGGTGACCGTGCCCGCCGCCGAAGCGCGGACCGCCGCGCGTATCTTGGGCACCATGCCGCCAGTAGCTACGCCGGAATTTACAAGGTATTCCGCTTCGGCGGCGGATAACGTATTGATGACTTCGCCGCCGCTGTCCTTGATGCCCGGAACGTCGGTGAGAAAGACCAACCGCTCCGCCTGGAGAGCTGCCGCCAGTTCGCCGGCGACCGGGTCGCCATTGATGTTAAGCAGGCGCACCGGGTTGTCGGTATTGTTCAGCGAAACCGGCGACACCACCGGTACAAAGCCATCCTTCAGCAAAGTGGCGATGACGGAGGGATCGACACGCGCGGCATCGCCCATATAGCCCCAATCGGCACCGCGGGGCCGACCGCGGATCATTCCTGCGTCAACACCGGACAGGCCTGCCGCCTTGATCCCAAGGTCGAGAAGCATGGCCACCGTTTCCTTATTGACCAATCCGGCTAAGACGGCCGCTACTACATCCAGCGTGTCCTTATCGGTCACGCGCTCGCCCTGGACGATTTTCGGAGTGATGTTGAGGCGTTTCAGCCAATTGTTGACAGCAGCCGCGCCGCCATGGACGACCACCGGGAGATAACCCTCTTTTTTGAGACGGGCGACATCTTCCAGTGAGGTGTCGCGGCTGCCCAGGACTGAGCCGCCGAGTTTGACGACGACGATATTGTCGGCGTTTTCTCTACGTTGTGTAGTCGGCATTGATGCGCACATATTCGGTACTCATATCGCAGCCCCAGCCGGTGACCGAAGCCCTGCCCAGCCCGAGGTCGAGCCGGATGTGGACGTTCTTTCCGGCGAACTGGGCTGAGGCAAGTTTCCTGTCGAATGGCAGCGGGGCGCCGTTTTTCAACACTTCCACTTCGCCGATCTTCAAGTTTACCCGGTCGAGGTCGAATTTTGCCCCGCTGCGGCCGGCGGCGGCGATGATTCTGCCCCAGTTTGGGTCGGCTCCGTGGACCGCTGTTTTGACCAGCGGCGAAGACAGTACTGTGCGAGTTACCTTGCGGGCATCGGCGGCTGAAGCAGCGCCGCTTACTGTCATTTCGATAAGCTTGGTGGCGCCTTCGCCGTCGCGGGCGATGGCCCTGGCAAGATCGACGCAGACGTATTCCAAGGCTTTTCCGAAGGCTCGGTAGGCGGCGGCGCCGGGCTTGAGTTCGATGCCGGCGGCCCCGCTGGACAGCAGGAAGACGCAGTCGTTCGTAGACGTGTCGCCGTCGACGGAGATGACGTTGAAAGACTTATCGACCACCCGTTTGAGCAGCCGCTGGAGGTTAGCGGCGCTTATGACGGCATCGGTGGTAATAAAGCATAACATAGTGGCCATGTCCGGGTGGATCATGCCGGAACCCTTCGCGCACCCGGCGACGGTGAAGCCATATTCGGGCGAAATGACGGCGAATTCCTTGGGAATCGTATCTGTAGTCATGATGGCTCGGGCGAAATCATGGCCACCATCGGTCGAAAGCTCTAACCGGTCAATCCCGGTGCGGATTTTTTCGATCGGCAGCTGAACCCCAATAACGCCGGTGGAGGCCACCAGTACACTTTGCTTGTCAATGCCTAGTTTAAGGGCTGCCGTCTCGGTCATGGCCGAGGCGTTGTTGTAGCCGATTTTCCCGGTACCGGCGTTGGCGCAACCGGCATTGACAATGATTGCCCGGACTTTCCCTGACACAAGATGCCTTTGCGACAGCACAACCGGTGCCGCTTTGAAGCGGTTGCTAGTGAAGACGGCTGCCGCGGTGCAAGGTCTTTCAGCCGTTACCACACCCAGGTCAAGGGCACCGGCAACTTTTTTAATGCCGGCGGCGACGGCCCCAGCCCGGAAGCCCGGCGTCGAGCTGATCGACCCATCGGGGATGACCTTGAGTCTGGTGTCCATAATACGATGATAGAATATAACATAGCCTCAGGAAGGGGGCAAAGCTCTTCATTAGAAATATATATTTATTGTCCCGAAGAATTTCAGATATACGAATGATTTCGCGGCTTGTTACGCTAGTCAAGTACTAATACTTATGATATACTCATTTCGCTTTTTTATTATTAGTCTCAAAATTGCACCGGCGACCTCGCCGGATAATCCGCCATAAAGGGGGGAGTTCATGCCGGAAAACTCAGTACTCATCGTTGACTCCGATCCCGCGTCCCGCGAAACCGCCGCCTGGCTCAAAGGCGCGGGTTTCAAAGTTGCCACCGCCGCCACCGGCGAGGAAGCGCTGTCGCTGATTGACAACCAGGACTTCAGCGTCATGCTTCTTGATATGCGACTGCCCGGCAAACACGGACTGGGGGTGCTGCGGGAGGTCAAGGTGAAGCGTCCCTGGCTCCAGGCGATAGTTACTACCGACCACCCGTCGGTCGAATCAGCCACTGAAGCGTTGAAGCAAGGCGCGGTGGACTACCTGGTGAAGCCTTTTTCGCCCCAGGACCTGGAAAAACTGGTAAAAGACACCATCAAGTCAGCCAGCAAGCAGAAAACGGTTCACGTCCAGATTAAAGCCAAACAGACTCCTGCCAGGATTTCCTACCAGGCCACTTTCGTCATTTCCCGCGACAGTCTAAAGAATTTAGTCAATAGCCTTATTAAAGAGAGAGAAGCCATCGGTGTCAGAGCCAGGCAGGGTAAATTTGCTTACGATAAGGTCAAGAATTTCGATGACCTGGCGCTGGATTACGACGTCACCGTCAACCCTCCCACCGCTTTCTTCATCCCCGCCTGCGAGACAATCCTGCGCTACAAGCTCGGTCCTACTCCGGAAATCACCCCGGTGACCGACACCACACCCCGCGTCCTTATCGGCGTCCACCCGGATGATATCAACGCTATCAACCTCCTCGATGAAGTTTTCATGACCGGCAACCCTGATCCCAATTATGCGGCGCGCCGTCAGAACACGCTGATTATCGGTGTGGATGTGCTGACTCCTCTGCCGTCTTCGTTCGCACCCAGCATGGGTTCTTATACCGCGGAAAGCGGCTACGATCTGTTGCTGACTGATATCGGCAACTCTTCGTATATGGTGACCGTGGGCTCGGAGGCCGGGGCTCAGGTGCTGGCTAAATATGCTCAAGTACGCGAGCCGACGGTCGCCGAGACCGCCCGTCAGAAACAGGTCAGAGATGAGGCGCTGTCTAAATACCGCCTCTTTTTAGATATGTCCCGGGACAAGATACCCAACCTCCTGGAAAACAATTACGACAATCCTTACTGGAAGATGCGATCGGAGACCTGCCTCAACTGCGGTTCCTGCATTATGGTCTGCCCAACTTGCTTTTGTTTTGATGTCCAGGACGACGTCTCCCTCAATTTGACAGACGGCGAAAGGATCAGAAAACCGGACGGCTGTATGCTGGTGGATTTTTCCCGGGTGGCCGCTGGTGCCAACTTCCGCGGCGACAAAGTTTCCCGGTTCCGCCACCGCATGTACCATAAAGGTAAATATATCCTGGATCGCTACGGGAAATTCGGTTGTGTCGGCTGCGGCCGTTGTTCTGTCACCTGCCTGGCTGAGATCGCCTCACCGCTGGAGGCCTACAATGCCATCGCCGCTTCGGAAACGGCACGAGAAAAAGCCCGGCGCACTATCACCAATACCCGGCCGCAGCCAGAACTTTATCTTCCGCACCTGGCCAGTATCGTAAAGACAACGCCTCTTTCCAGTCGTGAATCTTTATTTGAATTCAGGCTAAAAGATGGTCACAAGCTAGGCCATCGGCCCGGGCAGTTCGTGGAAGTCTACGTCTTCGGCATCGGCGAGTCGCCCATCTCGCTGACCTCGTCCCCTACCCGGGACCACACCTTCGAAGTTGCTGTGCGCAACGTCGGCAACGTTACCGGTGCTCTGCACCGCATGGAAGCCGGCGCCCCCGTCGGTATCCGGGGGCCATTCGGCAACGGCTTCCCCCTGGAGCAGATGGAAGGAAAAGACCTGCTCTTCATCGCCGGGGGCATCGGCATCTTCCCGTTGCGATCGCTCATCCAATACGTCCTGGACAAACGTGAGAACTACGGCAAGATCAACCTCCTTTTCGGCGCCCGGTCGCCTGCTGAGCGCGTCTTTGCCGGCGAAATGGCAGAGTGGTCAAAAGCGCCGGATGTGAACTTCATGGAGACTGTGGATAAAGGCGATGAAAGCTGGACGGGCAATGTCGGTGTCATCACCACCCTAATCCCCAAGGTTCAGTTCGACCCGAAGAAGACGGTGGCTGTGGTGGTCGGACCGCCGATCATGTACCGCTTTGTCATCAACGAGCTTAAAAAACGTGACCTTGCCGACGACAACATCATAGTCTCCCTGGAGCGCAAGATGAAGTGCGGCGTCGGCAAGTGCGGCAATTGCCAGATCAATGGCGTATACGTCTGCCAGGAGGGTCCGGTGTTCAGCCTGACCCGGCTGCGGACTTTGAGGGAGGCTATCTAAATGAAACCTAAAGTCGCCTTTTTTGACTTCACCTCCTGCGAAGGCTGCCAGCTTGACGCTTTGAACCTGGATGTCGGCGAGGTGCTGGGGCTCCTGGGCGCGGTGGAGATCGTCAACTTCCGCGAGGTCAAGACTGACCGGTCGGATGACTACGACATCGCCTTCATCGAGGGTTCCATCACCAAGGAGTCGGAAATACCCCGAATTGAGGCTATCCGCAAGCAGGCCAAGGTTCTGGTCGCCCTGGGCGCCTGCGCCTGCACCGGCGGCGTCAACTGCTTGAAGAACGCCTATAAGCCTGACGAACTGTTAAAGGGCGTTTATGGCGAATGTGCTTCATATTACAACACCATTCTCGCCCGGCCGGTCAGCGCCGTCGTACCGGTGGACGCCTATATCCGCGGCTGCCCCCCGACGACTTCAGAATTTCTCAAGGTGGTCAAAGCAGCCCTCTTAGGCAAACGGCCGGATATTCCCAATTACCCCGTCTGTACCGAGTGCCGGATCGCCGGTAATGTCTGCGTCTTTCAACGGGGCGGCACCTGTATAGGCCCGGTAACCCGCGCCGGCTGTGACGCCCTGTGCGTATCATCCGGACGCTTCTGCTGGGGCTGTCGCGGTCTGGTAGATGACCCCAACACTAACTCGGCCAAGGACGTGCTTGCCCGCTACGGTCTGACGCTTGACCAGATTCTTGAGCGCTTTAAAATCTACAACTCCTATTCGGAGGTATCGCAGTGCCAGAAATAAAGATCAAGGTCAACCAGCTTACCCGTGTCGAGGGTCACGGCAATATCCATCTGGAGGCGTCGGACGGCAAGCTTGAAAAGGTCCTCTGGGAAGTCACCGAATCACCGCGCTTCTTTGAATGGATGCTCAAGGGCCGCAACTATGACGACGTTTCCACCATCTCGTCGCGCATCTGCGGCATCTGCTCCATTGCCCACACCACCGCGTCGCTCCAGGCTACAGAGGCTGCTTTCGGAATAAAGTTGACTGAGCAAGCCTGGCTTCTCAGGAAGCTGCTTTACGATGCCGAACTGCTCGAGAGTCATGTTCTGCATGTGCTTTTCCTTATCGCACCGGATTTCCTGGGCGCAGACTCGGTCATCCCGCTCGTCGCAACCCACGGTGATGTTATCGTCATGGCCGTCAGGATGAAAAAGCTGGCGTATAACCTGGCCGAGATACTGGCCGGCCGGAAGACCCACCCCATCACTCCTATTGTCGGCGGCTGGAGCAAGCTCCCCGACGCCGACGCCCTCAGAGACGTCCGCGAGAGGTTGGTCAAGTGCCTGGACGACGCCGAAACCATGGTGGCCGTAGTTAAATCGCTCGCCCCGATGATCCCCAACTTCAACCGTCCCACCGAATATATAGCTCTCAAGGATTCCAAGGAGTACGCTTTTATCACCGGCAAGATCGCCTCCTCCGACGGCGGCACCTTTCCGCTGGAAGACTACCAGAAGATCACCAACGAGTTCTGCGTGCCTCAGTCCTCGGCCAAATATACGAGGCACGCGCGGGCGTCATATCAGGTCGGCGCGCTGGCCCGTTTCAACCTGAGTTCGGAACAACTACTGCCGCACGCTAAAAAAGCGGCTGCCTCCCTGGGCATGAAAGCCCCTATCCACAATCCCTTCTTCATCTCTGTTGCTCAGGCGGTGGAAACAGTTCACTGCGTTGAAGATGCCATCAACATCATCGACAGGTTGCTGGCCCGGGGCCTGCATGATGAAGAGGTAAAGGTTAAGCCCCGTGCTGGCCGCGGCGTGGGTATCGTCGAAGCGCCGCGCGGCATGCTCATCCATGACTACACTTATAACGACGCCGGCGAGATTGTCTCGGCTAACTGCATCATCCCTACCGGCCAGAATCACGCCTCTATCCAGCATGATTTCGACGCTTTGGCCCCGGCAATTCTGGACAAGCCGGTAGATGAAATCAGACACACCCTGGAAATGCTGGTGCGGGCATACGACCCCTGCATCTCCTGCTCGGTGCATTAAAGCAGAATTGCCTTGTGGATAATGACAGGCGCCTCTCAAAGAGGCGCCTGTTTGGTAATCGAATAAAATACAACCCCTGTGCGGCCAGGCTAAATCCGGTTTGCCGACCCCGGCGCATACTCGGTGGAGATCACGGCAACGAACCTCCCGTCGGCCAGCCGCTCAGAGGAATCACTTTATAAACGCTCATCTTAGGGCGGTCCAGCAGTAAGCCAGCGGCATCTTCCAGGATTTGCTTCTGCACCTGCGAAGCTTTCCAGGCTTTCCAATGGTCCAGGCTTTCCCAGTTGAACTCCATGACGATGATCGAGCCCCCTTCGTCGCTTTCGAGACTCTCCATACCCTTGAAACCTTGAAAAGTCATGGCGAAAGATCGGAGTTTTTGCAGTACAGGTTGAATATCGCTGTCCGGCTTTTTATGGAACCCTATCATCACTTTAATCATACAGCCTCCGGAGGCTACCGGAAAGAAAGATTTAAACCCACCAAATACCTGATGAGATTATACCCCTTACGTCAATATACCGTTGGAAAAATGGGTGAATATCGAGGGCGCCTGGGCGTTGTTGAAAGATAGTACTGTGAGGGAGGACCGGAAGAAGAGGAAACCGCCCGGAGCGGTGATTAGGTCAAAGAGTGCTAAAGACTGACGGCTGGAATTTCTTCGGCATCCATGGAGCGGGAAAAGTTCTCCGGCAGCCGTATTTGCGTGCTGTCCTCCAAGGCTAGCTTGTCCAATTCAAGCTGCACCGGCACTGGATAATCACCGGTGAAGCAAGCAAGGCAGAAGTTTTCCTTAGGTGCGCCCACGGCGCGGATTAATCCCTCCACCGACAGGTAACCCAGCGAGTCCGCACCGATATAATTCTTGATATCCGGAACGGTCATCCGGGCGGCGATGAGTTCACGCCTGGTGGCCATATCCACGCCGAAGAAACAGGGGTGGCGGATGGGTGGGGCGCAGACGCGCATATGGACTTCTTTGGCTCCAGCCTTACGCAGGAGTTTGATGACCTGCGGGGTTGTGGTACCCCGGACGATCGAGTCGTCCACCAGTACCACCCGCTTGTCTTCCAGCACCGATTGGAGAGGATTGAATTTAAGTTTGACCCCAAGGTCGCGGATGCGCTGGGTCGGTTCGATGAATGTCCGGCCCATATAGCGGTTCTTGATGAGACCTTCAGCCGGCGGGATGCCGCTTGCCAGGGCATAGCCGGCGCCGGCGGCAGTGGCGGAGTCCGGCACGCCCACCACCAGGTCAGCTTCCACCGGGTGTTCTTTGGCGAGCTCCGCGCCCATTGCCTGGCGGGCGGTATAGAGCAGCCGGTTATTCATGATGCTGTCCGGCCGGGCAAAATAGATATATTCAAAAATACAGAGCGCGCGGCGTCCGGAATCTTCCTTGTAACTTTCAACGCCGTTGGGATCGATGCGGACGATCTCTCCCGGCTCTATCTCCCGGACGAAGTCGGCGCCGATATGTCCCAGGGCGCAGGTTTCTGAGGCGACTACCCAGCCGGAATCGCCGAGTTTACCCAGGCACAGCGGCCGGACGCCCAGCGGGTCTCGGAAAGCGTACAAGGTTTCCCTGGTCAGCATCGTTATGGAATAAGCGCCTTGCAGCCTGCCCATCGCGTAACGAATCCGCTCTTCCATGTCGTAAAACGGAGCCGAAGATATAAGATTGGCTATGACCTCGGAATCGGTGCTGCCTTTGAAGGTGTAGCCAAGATCTTCAAGTTCCCGGCGCAGGGCGAGCGCGTTTGTGATATTTCCGTTATGAGCCAGCGCTATCTGCCTCTCGCCCTCGCCGACAACTACCGGCTGGGCGTTGCAGGAGATGCTGGAACCCGAGGTGGAGTAGCGGTTGTGTCCGATCGCCATGTGACCGGTTAACTGGGATAATGCTGACTCCGAGAAGACCTGGGACACCAGTCCCATTCTGGAATAGGAGCGTATGGTGTAGCCGTCAGCGGTAGCGATCCCGGCGGATTCCTGACCGCGGTGTTGCAGGGCAAAGAGGGCAAAGAATGATATGCGGGAAACTTCTTCGGCGGGGGCGTATATACCAAATACGCCGCATTCCTCACGCGGCGTGTCAGTCAGCCGGTTGAACAGCCCTGTCACTTAAACAATTATACGTTAGAAGCCGTCGTCGGTCAATCGCCGGGGCTTTCATTGAGCGATTTCCGCCCCTCGAGTACAGAAGTAAACGTGCCGGAAAGCTTTTTTAACCCAAAGCGGGCAACCGAGGCACAGGCAGCCCGCTTCAGCACTGATGCACTTGCTCGGTTTCGCGCCGAGGCAAAAAGCTATCGGCTCGCTGCACTCAACATACGATGGGCATATCCGGCACAAGCAGATCTTTTCGGCGTCGGAAGATTTCATGAAATCCCTTAAATCCTAAACAGCCTTCTTGCGCTGTTCATTTACCCTGAATTTCACCATCCGCTCGATAAGGTCATAGGGAATGGGACGATCGAGGGGGAACTGAACAGCACCCTTCGAGGTGCGGTATTGCTGGAGTTCTTCTTTAAAAGCTTCGATGGCTGAAGGTGTCGGATAGAACCCGATATGGTTTTTCAAGGCGGAAAAATGGACCAGGTTGCCATTTAGCCGGAATGTCGGTATGCCGTAGGCAATCGCCTCGGTGGCTTCCGGGGCAAGTTTACTGATGAGTCGCCTCAACCTCTCGAGGATTACCTGCGTTGTAGCAGGAAATCCGCTCATAAATTCATCAATTGTCGTTGGTGCTTTTTCTATCATACCAAAATTATACTCCCATTTACTTTGTTCGACGTATTAGAGAATATAGGGGTTTAGTGAGTTTAAGTTAGGATAGTATATCTTGTTTTACTGTAGGTTTGGGAGTAGTATTGAATTATCTCTTGATTTGAAAGGAGGGGTATGCTCAAAGAATTCAAGACCTTCATCATGCGTGGCAACGTTGTCGATCTGGCGGTAGGTATTGTAATAGGCGCCGCATTCGGGGCAATCGTTAACTCATTTGTTTCCGATGTTTTAATGCCTCCAATCGGTTTACTTCTTGGCAATGTTGATTTCGGCAACCTGTTCGTGGTGTTGAAAGAAGGGGCGACCTCAGCTCCGTACGATTCGTTAGCCGCTGCCAAAGCCGCGGGCGCGGTGACCATCAATTATGGTGTGTTTATCAATGCCCTGATTTCATTTCTCATTGTCGCCGCGGCCATTTTCTTCTTTATTGTTCGGCCTTTGAATCAGATGGCTGCCAAGCAAAAGGCTAAGGAAGCCGCTGCGGTTTCAGCCGCGCCGACGACCAAAGACTGTCCGTATTGCGCTACCGCTATCCCTGTTAAAGCTAAGAAATGCCCCAACTGTACCTCTGGCCTCTAGTTACGGACGTGACAAAACGGATCAGGAGGAATTATGGCGAATATCGCAAAAATTGAAGGCATCGGTACTAAATACGCTGAAAAATTGAATATGGCCGGGATAAAAACAGTCGAAGCCCTGCTTGAAAAAGGCGCCAGCCGGAAAGGTCGGAAGGACCTGGCCGAGAAGGCTGGTATTAGCGAAGCCCTGGTCCTTGAGTGGGTCAACCGGGCTGATTTGTTCCGGGTCAAAGGTATTGGAGAGGAATTCAGCGACCTGCTGGAAGCCGCGGGCGTCGATACCGTCAAAGAACTGGCCTTGCGCAAACCCGACAATTTGATGTTAAAACTCGTAGAAGTCAATGAGCAGAAGAAATTGGTCCGCCGGATGCCGTACCCCGCGGCGGTTGCGGATTGGGTTAAACAAGCTAAAGAACTGCCCCGGGTTGTTGAATATTAAGGTACAGTCTATTAGACGTTAGCATACGATTGAGAGGGTAACCCCTCTCAATCGTTTATTGAAGCGATTGGATCAGGAGCGGAAATGAAAGACCGACTACATGGTGAAATATCAGCCGAATTGGAACAGACGACTAAAACAGATAAGACAACAGTTGTAGTAGCAATTTTACTGAATGTCATCTTCATGCTGGCAAACATGGCGTTTGCGGCGGGCGCCTGGTCAACGAGATATGATTACCGCCCGGACGGGTCGTATACCACCTCCACCGAGATGAACTTCAGCCTGCTGGCGGCGTTCTTGATACTTCTCGGCGTGACGGTAGTTTTCGATGTGATGGTCGTTCGGGCATTATCAAAAGGAGCCGAGCGGAGGGTCAAGCTTACTGAAGGCCTGGTAAAGATGTACCAGGAGGAAGGACTGGATAAATACTACGATCCTGAAATCGTCAGGGGTTACCAGTCCCGATACGCACTGTATAAGAATATCGTCATGATTTTAGGCGTACTGGCCGTGGCTATTCCTATCGTGTTCCTGGGAGTCTAGGCGGGCAAAGCCTGTGCTGATTCCGCCATACCGAACGGTTACCCGGATGGGTCCAAAAACTCATAGATCCAATCGAGAACGTCCGGTAGATCCAACCGCTGAGCGTAAGTGACCCCGTCGCAGTTAGGGTTGGTGACAAACGAATTGATGCCCAGAATAAGGTTCGTTCCGGCAAGGAGCACCGGGCCGCCGGAATCGCCGAAAGTCGCCCCGCCGCGGTTTTTCGCCGGATTGGCCGTTGTTTTCAGGAATTCGGAATTCAAAACGCCGTTTGATGTGACGATGCTAGCCGGAGCGCTGTTCCTTTGCCGGTCCCAAAACCATGAATTGGCCGGAGTGATGCCTTTTCCTTTCTCTTGAGAAGTGACCCCGTATCCCACTAAATCCACTGCTGACATCATCGGCAGGGTGTCAATCAACCCTTCAGCCGGCAGCGCCGCGTACTCAGAAATGACCCATGCCGGCACCGGTGAGTTTAGAATCACCAATCCCACGTCGTGATAGTCAAATCGCGGCAGCCCTCCCGAATTCTGGCTGGAGTAGCCTTCAATCGTCCTGGGTACGCCCCCGTACGAGTTGATACCTCCGTAAGGGTATCCTGAACTATTGGTGACCCGGTTCAGGAACCAAATTCTAGCGGTGGAGGTACCAGAAGTGCCGTGACCGGCGGTTAATACCACCGTGGGGGACAGCAGGGATCCCGTGGTGCGCCACAGCGGCCGGTCGGCCTGATCGTAAAAGACCACCAGGCAAACATACGGGTGCTCATTGAAATCAAACTCACCATTCTGGATCGCCCCGGCGGGAATCGCAGATGAAATAAACAGAACAACACCGATTATCACCGAAGCAAGCCTGGCCGCAATTTTATTCATCGGGTCATTCCCCCTGTTTTTTTGGTCTCGCGCTATGTGGTTGGGTCCTCCGTCTCCACAGAGGTCAATCAAATTTGGTAAAAGTTCGGCACTTGGCAACCAGTTCTTCATCGTCCGGTTCGACCATTATCGAACCGTCAGGGAAAACGATGGTGGGCACGCTGCGATTACCACGGTTGACTCTTTCGACGAAAGCGCAAGCCTCCCGGTCCGCTTCAATATCTAGCCAGGAATAGTCGATCCGATTCCGATCGAGAATACCTCGCGACCGGCGGGTATGGGGGCACCATGAAGTGCCATAGAGCTTGGTCGGTTGCGTCATTTCTTTGCCTTGACTAGATTGTAGCCTGTTTTTGAGCTAACTTGATAATCGCCGTAGTTGAAAGTTAATTCAAGAAATTTATAATCTGGCCTTCGAAGTGGTTCAAGATCCGGCGGCGGTCTCAGTCCGAACGACGCTCAAACACGGCCGCGGTTTGTACTTCCTGTATGTGGCACAGCGCGCAGGCCAGGGCGTCCGCGGCATCAGCGGAGGCAGGGGCTTCTGTCATACCCAATTGCAAAGCGACCATACGGGCGACCTGATCTTTGGCAGAGGCACCGAATCCAGAGATGCGGGCTTTGATTTTTGCCGGAGGGTACTCGAAAACCGAAAGACCGGAATTGGCGGCGGCCAGGATGGCAACAGCCTGGGCTTTACCGATAGCCATGGCCGAGCGGGCGTTTTCCGAAAAAAACGGGCTCTCGACCGCGGCGCAATCCGGCCCGAATTCTCTGATGACTTTGCCCAGCTCCTCGTACAGGCGGACCAGCCGCTCGGTCATGGGTAGAGTTTCTCGGCAGTTGATGACGCCGCAGGCAACAAACGTGGTTTCCGGTCCGCTGGAGTCTATAATGCCGTACCCGAGATGCCTGGTACCGGGGTCAATACCCAGAATTCTCATCAGCAATGACGCGAACCGGCGTCGCTCCTCGTCGTATTATTTGGAGAAGATATCGGGTCAAGCCTGGAATTTATCAATTACAGCAGGGTCAAAGTCGGCGTTAGAGTAAACGTTTTGGACGTCATCCAGATCTTCAAGGTTGGACAGCAGCTTGAGAACCTGCAGCGCGGTCTCTTCATCGAGTTCAACCAGAGTTTTGGGATGCTTTTCAATGCCGGCGCTCTCGATCGGGATCTTTTTGGCTTCGAGCGCTTTCCTTACTTTTTCCAACTGATCGGGAGTAGTGAGGATTTCCAGTACGTCTTCGTCGATTTTGACGTCGTCGGCTCCGGCGTCGATGGCTTCGAGAGTCAGTTCATCAGGATCGCGGCTGCCGCCTTTGACCACGATGCTGCCCTTGGTTTCAAAAATCCACGAAACACAGCCGGCTTCGCCCAAGGCCCCTCCGGCTTTGGTGAAAATGTGGCGGACATCGGCGATAGTGCGGTTGCGATTGTCGGATACTCCCTGCACCAGTACCGCCACACCGCCCGGCCCGTAGCCTTCCAGATTGAGTTCGGTTAAGACCTCGCCCTCAAGCTGACCTGAGCCTTTTTTGATAGCCCGCTCGATATTGTCGGAGGGCATCCGCGCGTCTTTGGCTTTCTGCACCGCCAGCCGTAACCGGGCATTCATATCCGGGTCGGGTCCGCCCTCTTTGGCGGCGAAAATAATTTCGCGGGACAGCTTGGTGAAGAGTTGGCCTCGCTTGGCGTCGGCGGCGCCCTTCTGGTGTTTTATGGTAGCCCATTTTGAATGTCCGGACATATATCTCCTGGAAACTTCAATTCAATGATGACGTTATTCTAACATGTCGGGCGGGTGAATTAAACGCTTTTTACCCGTGCCTGCGACGGTATTCGCGGTTAATTTCCTTTGGTATTCTTGACATAATACCAACCGCGCCGATAGAATGGCAGTTCATGCAAGACCAAATATCAGGCAATCCCGTTCGGAAACCCGACCAAAGATGGAAGATACTCGCGGTTGTCGCTTCAGCGGTTTTCATCGTCAATCTCGATGTCACCATCGTCAATATAGCCCTGCCGAACATCATCGATGATTTCTATACCTCCTTTGCCGCGGGCGAGTGGGTGTTGAACGCCTATATTCTTGTATTCGCCGTCCTGCTGATACCAATGGGGAGGCTGGGAGATGTTATAGGCCGGAAGAAATTGTTTATCGGCGGTATTTCCGTGTTCACCGGGGCATCGGCGCTGTGCGGTCTGGCGCCGGATGTCGGCTGGCTGATAGCTGCCCGGGCGCTGCAGGCGGCCGGCGGCGCCGCGATGATGCCGGCGACTCTTTCGATCCTCAATGTAACCTTCCAGGAAAACCAGCGAGGACTGGCGATGGGCATCTGGGGCGCGGCGGCCGGGACTGCCGCAGCCATCGGGCCGATTCTAGGCGGCCTTCTGGTTGGCCGGTTCGGCTGGCCGTGGATTTTTTTAGTGAATCTGCCGGTAGGCGCGGCTGCGGTTTATACCGGACGAAGGCTGATTCCAGAATCTCAAGAACCGAATGCCAGCCGGAAGATCGACCTTCGAGGCATTTTAGCTATATCAGCGGCGCTGGGAACGCTCACCTTTGCCCTGGTGGAAGGACAGGGTCTGGGTTGGACGTCGCCGTTAATTATCGGTTTATTTTGCGCCAGCGTGGTAGCCTTCATCATTTTCATACACGCCGAGTCCCGAAGTCCTGCGCCGCTGGTGAATCTTTCACTCTTCCGCAACCGTTCCTTCAGCGCTGGCAATGCTTTAGGGCTGCTGGTGATGTTCTGTCTGATCGGGGTAGTTTTTCTGATAGTCATGTATCTCCAGGTAGTGCGGCAGTTTACGCCATTGGCTACCGGTTTGATGATACTGCCGCTGCCGCTGGCGCTTGCCACAGTATCGGCTTTCGCCGGGAAGCTGGCAGATCGCGTCCCCATGCGGTGGATCATGGCGGGTGCTCTATCTCTCGTCAGCGGCTCTTTTATAATTCTTAGCAGGATTACCCTGGACACGGCATGGCCGCTGGTGGCGTTGCCGCTGGCGGCGGCCGGTTTGGGCTTGGGAATGGTTATGGCGCCCCTGGGGGCAGTAGTCATGGCGTCAGCGCCGGTTGAAAAATCCGGTTCGGCTTCCGGCGTTCTGACGTCGCTCCGGCAGACCGGGGCGGTGCTCGGCGTTTCGGTTTTGGGGGCCATCATGCAGTTCAAGCTGGTGGCCAATCTGCGGGAATTTTTTGAACTCATTCCATTTATGCCTCAGGCGGCCAAAGATTCAATTCTAGAAGGGGTCAGCCGCGGGGGTATGAACGGTGCCTTTAGCGGCAACGCTCCTTCATTCGTCCAGAACCTGATTGGGCAGGTGATGCGCGAACAGTTTGTCGGCGCCTTAAGCACCGCGTTGTTGGGGGCTGCCGTAGCGGCGGCTTTGGGCGCTTTGACAGCTTTGTTCATTGAATACCATCCGCGGGCGGTTGGTTCCAGGCAACCCGCCGTTCATTAAATTGTAAGTGTTGAATGACAGTTCATTGAATGTCTTGACAGTGAGACATATTAGGCCTAATATGGTCGTCATTATATTATCTTGAACAGATATTCAATCTGTTCAGGGATGAAAGGGGCACCTATGGCAAAACGCGGCCTGATGTTTTCCGGAGTCGCAATCATCGCCCTGGCACTGGTCTGGTTGTACCTTATCTTCCCCGGGATGGCTAAACTTCCGGCGGACTATGAAAAAACATACCACTTTGATGGTTCAGTACAGATCGCAGGAGCAACCGGGGCGTTGAGCCCTCAGATTCCCACAAAGATGGATCGAGATCTAAAGGCGACGGATGTCAACGAATCCGACGCACTGATTATTCAGCAGGTAATAAAATTTATGACAGCCGATGGGCGACCACTGTCGACGCTTGATCCAAGACTCGCCGCCCTTGACTCAACCGAAACCTATGCTATTGATCGGACAACCCGGGAAAACGTAGCCGGCGGCGACAAATCCCGCACCGGTCAATTCACTTTCCCGGCCAATACCAAACAGGAAACATATCAGTTCTGGTCTGCGACCACCGGCACTGCGTTGTCTGCGGCTTTCGCTGGCGAAGAAGAAATCGACGGACTGAAGGTATATGTATTCAAGATAGATAGCAAGGACAACGCTTACCCTAATGCTGCTAACGGCGCGCCTCAGAAAGTTGACGTTGCCACCACTATTAAAGTGGAGCCTGTGTCCGGAACGCCTATTTTCACAACCACCAAGACTACCGTTCGGATGCAGGTAGCTGCTAATACTTTGATCCCGGTGCTGATTAATGAAAGCACCTTCACCCAGGCAACGGTAGATGAAGCGGTGGCGGAAGGTAAATCCAATCGCAGTCTCATCCTGTGGGCCAGCGTCTATGGTTTTTGGGCGGCCGTCGGATTGGGCGCGGTGTTGCTCGTTATCGGACTGGTAAAAAAGTAGAATTCACCGTTAGAAACTCGGCTGAAAGAGGGGGAGGCTCTACCGAGCCTCCCCCTTTGTTTTAAACGATAGCCGATACGATGGCGACAGCGTTCCGGCGGTCGTGCGACAGGCTGACCGCGAATTCGGTGATGCCGAGACTGCCCGCAATAGTCAAAGCACGGCCATGAAGCTTGAGTGACGGCCGGCCATCTGATTCCGACAGGATTTCAATATCGCGGTAGATTATCTTCCGGCAGCCGAGCGCCTTAACAGCGGCTTCTTTGGCCGCGAAGCGAACCGCCAAAGATTCGATCTTACCTTTATAGAGTTCTTTTTCCACCTGGGTGAAAACGCGGTCCAGGAACCCGTTGCCCCAGCGGGCGACCGATTCTTCGACGCGGGAAATTTCAATAATATCAACGCCCAGATACTGTTTCACCAATTTATTCTACACTTTTTCCAGGCGGACCGCGGCCACTTTCAACTCTGGAGTTCCGGATAACGGGTCGGAGGTCGGGTTGGTTATGATATTAGTGTTGGTCTCCGGGAAATGGAAGCTCATGAACACCACACCTGGTTTCAAACGACGGTTGATTCTCGCCTCGGCGGTCACCGCTCCCCTGCGGGAGGTCACTCTTACCACATCGCCGGGGGATATGCATAGACTGGTGGCATCGAGCGATGCTATCTCCAGGATTTCCCGCGGCTGAAGAGTCTTAAGACCGGTCACCCGCCGGGTCATGGTACCGGTGTGGAAGTGATACGGGCTGCGGCCGGTGGTCAGGATGAAGGGGAAATCAGCGTCCAGCTGTTCAGCGGGTGGAAGATAGCCGACCGGTTTAAAAATGCCCCTGCCGCGGACAAACTGTTTCGTGTGAAGAATCGGCGTGCCGGGATGGCCCTCGTCAGGGCACGGCCACTGCAACCCCACGTTTTTAAGTCTCTGATAGGTTATTCCGCCGTAAGATGGGGTTAGGGCGTGCATTTCGCTGAAAATTTGTTCAGGACCGGAGTAGTCGAATCCCTTGCCGCCCAGCCGCTTACCCAGTTCGGCGGTAATCCACCAGTCCGGCTTGGATTCACCGGCCGGCTGAATCGCCTGTCTGAGCCGCTGAACCCGCCGTTCGGTGTTGGTGAAGGTCCCCTCTTTTTCAGCGAAGCTGGCCGCGGCTAGAATCACATGCCCGAGTTCAGCAGTTTCGGTTCTGAAGATATCCTGGACTGCCATGAATTCCAGCTTTGAAAGCGTCCGCCGTACCCGGCCGCTATCCGGCTCGGATAGAGTCAGGTTTTCACCGACAATATAGAGAGCTTTGATTTTACCCCGGTCTATAGAATCCAGTATCTCCGGTACGGTCAGACCGCGCCGGTAAGGCAATTTCACCCCCCAGGCTGATTCGAACTTGCGGCGAGTGGCGGCATCGCTGACCTTCTGATAACCGGGATAGACATCGGGCAGAGCGCCCATATCGCAGGCTCCCTGGACGTTGTTCTGGCCGCGGAGCGGATTGACCCCACCGCCGGGTTTGCCGATATTGCCTGTCAACATCGCCAGGTTGGCAACAGCCAGGACATTATCGGTACCGTGAGAATGTTGGGTAATTCCCATAGCATACAGAATGGCAGACGGCTGGCTGGAGGCGTACAATCTGGCGGCCGCTTTAATATCCGCCAGCGGCACCCCGCATGTCTCGGCGGCCTGGTCCAGGCTGAAATCCGCCAGGGAGGCGGCAAGTTCCACGAAACCTTCGGTGCGTTCCTGGATGAAAGTATGATCGAGCAAATCTTCGGTGATGATTACTTTGCACATGGCAGAAAGGAGCATGACATCGCTGCCAGGAGTGTGCTGGAGGTAGATGTCGGCCCTGCTGGCCAGGGGCACTGGCACCGGGTTGGCGACGATCAACCGGGCTCCGTTCTTAATTGCCTGTTTCAGATCGAAGCCGATAATGGGGTGGCTTTCCGAGGTGTTGGCGCCGATAATGAAAAAACACGCCGCGTTTTTTAGATCCCCGATGGAATTGGTCATCGCCCCGGAGCCGAAAGCGGCGGCTAGCCCGGCTACAGTAGGCGCGTGGCAAAGCCGGGCGCAGTGGTCGACTGAATTCGTTTCCAGAACCGCCCGGGCTAGTTTTTGAATCAGGTAATTCTCTTCGTTGGTGGCCTTGGCCGACGAGATGACCGCTACCTCGGAAGGCTTGTACTGAGCCAGCCGTGAGCAGACGGTCTCCAGAGCTTCATCCCAGGGAACCGGCATGAAGACGCCGTTCTTCCTGACCTGAGGTTCTGTAAGCCTGTCCGGGTGATGAACAAAACCCGTGACACCGTATCGGCCTTTGACGCAGAGCCGGCCTTTAGAGACAGGATTCGAACTGTCGCCGGAGATGCTGACAATCCTGGCGCCTCTGGTTTTCAGGATCAGACCGCAGCCGACGCCGCAGTACGGGCAGATGGTGGCCTGCTCATTGTCAGCCAGGACGTCCAGTTTCGGCGCGAGCGCCGCCACGGGGCAGCGGACGACGCATTCGCCGCAGCTGCGGCAATTAGTTTCGGTGATCGGCCGGTCGGAGGCGGTGCCGACCCTGGAATCGTAACCCCGGCCGGTTATTTCGATAGCGTTATTGCCTGAGATTTCATCGCAGGCGCGGGTACACCGCGCGCAGAGGATGCAGTAATTGCGGTCAAGGCGGAAGAAAGGGTTCGAATCATCGATCGCCTGGACGCGGCTGCGGCGGGGTAACTGGCGGTCGGTGAAGCCGAGCCGCGCTGTAACCTGTTGGAGTTCACACCGCTGGTTCTTGACACAGGTCAGGCAGTCTAAAGGGTGCTCGGCTAGAATCAGGTCCAGCACTGCCAGGCGGGCGTCTCTTACCGCCGGGGTGTCGGTACGGACGGTCATCCCCTCAGCCACCGGAGTGGTGCAGGCAGTTGGCAAGCCGCGCATTCGATCGATTTCAACCACGCAGAGGCGGCAGCCGCCGTAGGGCTTCAAATCAGGAGAGGAGCACAGGGTGGGGACGTAAATGCCGGCCTCCCGCGCCGCCTCTAAAACGGTTTGCCCTTCAACGGCGCGGATCTCCCGTTCATCGATGGTTATTCTGATCATGACACGGCCACCGCGCCTAATTTACAGACATCGCGGCAAACCCCGCACCGATTACACAGTTTTTCGTCAAGGAGCACCGGCTGTCCCTTGGCGACAAAGCTTATCGCCCCGGCCGGGCAGGGTTTGACGCATTTGCGGCAGCCAGGGCATTTGTCGCTCACGATAGAATAAGTGATCAGAGCTTTACAGACTCCGGCCGGACACCGCCCTTCGTTTATGTGGGCTTCATATTCATTCAGAAAATATTTTAGGGTCGTCAGGACGGGATTGGGAGACGTTCCGCCGAGGGCGCACAATGATGAAATCTTTATCTGCTTGGCCAGTTCTTGAAGCCTGTCAATATCTGCCGGCTGACCTTCACCCCGGGTGATCCGTTCCAGGATATCGAGCATCTGCCTTGTTCCCAGCCGGCAGGGCGTGCATTTACCGCAGGATTCGGCCTGGACGAATGAGAGAAAATATCGGGCGACATCGACCATGCAATTGTCTTCGTCCATGACGATCAAGCCGCCCGAACCCATGATGGCGCCGGATTTTGCCAAAGACTCGTAATCAAGGCCGGTTGAAATCAAATTAGCCGGCAAACAGCCACCCGACGGGCCGCCGATCTGTACCGCCTTGAGAGGTTTGCTCTCGGCGATGCCGCCGCCGATGCCGTAAATGACTTCCGAGAGCGGCGTGCCCATCGGCACCTCAACCAGACCCATGTGATTGATGTTCCCGGCCAGGGCGAAGACGCACGTCCCTTTGCTTCTCTCCGTTCCAATCGCGGCGAACTTATCGGCCCCCTCGGCCAGTATGTAGGCTGCCATGGCCAGCGTTTTTACATTATTGATGCAGGTGGGTTTCCCCCAGAGACCGGAGGTTGCTGGAAAGGGGGGTCTGGTACGAGGCAACCCCCGCTTGCCTTCTATGCTCGCCATCAGCGCCGTTTCCTCGCCGCAGACGAAAGCTCCGGCGCCCTCTTTAATGTGAATGTCGAAATCGAAGCCTGAACCCATGATATTCTGTCCGAGCAAACCGTACTCCCGAGCCTGCGCCACGGCGTGTTTAATGGTGGTCACCGCCAGGGGATACTCGGCGCGGACATAGATGAAACCCTCAGCGGCGCCGATGGCGTGGGCCGCAATCGTCAGCCCTTCGACAACAGAATGAGGGTCGCCCTCCAGTATGGAGCGGTCCATGAAAGCGCCGGGATCGCCCTCGTCGGCATTGCATACCACGTATTTCGGCGTGGCCGCGGCGTCGCGGCAGTACTGCCATTTCTGACCGGTAGCAAAGCCGGCTCCGCCGCGCCCGCGCAGCCCGGATTTAAGAATCTCATCGATGACCGTTTGGGGAGTCATTGTCGAAAGAGCGCGGGACAAACCTGCGTAGCCGTTGCGGGCGATATAATGATTGATGCGCAGCGGATTGATATGACCGCAATTCCGTATAGCGATACGGTGTTGCCCCTTGAGCATCGGCATGTCATCGAAGGGTGTAATACCTTCGATTCGGCCGTCGCCGATTGTGCAAAGCGCCAGGTCAGGCCGCGGATTGTGATGAATTATATAATCTTCGATGATACGGCTGGCTTTTTCGGGCGTCATGAATCCGTAGCTGATGCGTGGTTGTCCCGGCAGGGCGATGTCCATGGTAGGTTCGGCATAGCACATGCCGAAGCAGCCTACCTGGGTCACCGTGGCTTTGATGCCCAGTCGTTCAAGCGTGGCGGTTATCGCTTCGTAGACGCTCATTGCCCCGGAGACCTTGCCGCAGGTCGCCGTGCCAATGAGGATATGAGGCGTTCGGCTTTCAATCAACTCCTGCCAGGAACGCTTGGCTTCAGCCTGGAGCGTGGTGAAAGCGGTCAATCCCGGCATGGGCACCCGGCTCCCGGTTTATGATTCGCTAATTCATCGATGATTTGCCTCGGGGAAGCGCGGCCGAAAATATCGTCGTTGATGATGACCACCGGCGCCAGGGCGCAGGCACCGACGCACGCGACGGTATCGAGCGAATACTCCCCTCCGGGAGTGGTTTCCCCCGGCTTGATACCGAGGTCGCGCTGCAACTCGGCTATGATCCTCTCGCCGCCGCCGACATGGCAGGCGGTGCCGCGGCAAACCTTGATCTTGTCCCGGCCTGGCGGCTGAAATTTGAATTGGGTGTAAAAAGAAGCCACGCTGAAGACCGTTGTTTCCGACAACCCGAGATGTTCTGCGGCGGCAGTGATAGCTTCCGCTGGTAAATAGCCGATGGCTTGCTGCAATGACTGAAGCAAGGGAATCAGATTGGACTGGTCGCGCCGGAAGCCGGCGAGCAGGCGCGGAATCTCAATTGAACTGGAGCCGAAGTCGGCGGCCATTTCTACCTTCCGGGCGGCAGGCCAACCCGCAATTTCATGTGAGGGACGGGTAATTATAGTCTTTCAGGCCATTTCACGGCAAACGAAAGCCGCAGCGCCCCCAGCCTGTAGAATTGACACCGATGGCCAGGAATGGGATAATAAACCTCTCAGTCGCCGCGGGGTGGAGCAGTGGCAGCTCGTCGGGCTCATAACCCGAAGGTCATAGGTTCGAATCCTATCCCCGCTACCAATTCTGAATATAAAGCCCCTCATTTGAGGGGCTTTTCTTTTTTAAGCCCGATATTGGGCTTTGTTAATTCTTTAGTATTAATGATTATTAATACACGAATTGATTTGAGGATTAATAAAAATAAATCGGTAGAAATACGAATTTACTGTTATCGGGAAATGCTGTAGGTTTCAAGTCGGGTCATAATTAATGTAATGCAGGGACGACGCAGGAAAACAATAAGAGGAGGGAAAAGTGAGCAGGTTTCATTCAACACTCAGTCGCAGGGATTTCATGAAAGGCTTAGGTCTTGTCGGCGCCGCCTCCGCGGTGGCGCCAGCTTTCCACGACATCGATGAGCTATCCGCTGCCCCCAATAACACCCGGAAGCGAGCCTGGTGGGTAAAAGAAGTGGATCACCCAACGGTGGATATTGACTGGCAGATGATGGCCCGGCATCACGGCTTTCACAGCACCCAGTCCGCCGCCATCGTCGCCCGGTACTTCGGTTTGTCGGATTACAATGCTCAAACCCTGCCCAGCACGACCGAACGATTAAAGAATAACGAGCCCGGATACCAGCTCCGCGATGTCGCCTTTTCCTCGGCGGCTGGCACCTGGGAAGGTCCGCTGGGTTTCGGGTTCGGTTCTTGGCGGGTTACCGGCGGTCCTTCATCAAACAAAGCATATTTGGGGTATCAACGCGTTTCAACGCCTGAGCAGTTGGGCGTCCCGAAGTGGACCGGCTCCGCCGACGAGGCGGCCAAAATGCTTCGTTCTGCCATGATCGCCTACGGCGCCTCCGATGTGTCTTTCGGTGAACTTCACGACGATCACCTGAAACTGGTCGGCACCCATGGCGACAATATCTCGACCGCCTTCTACCCGCCGAAATTCCCCCCGCCGGACACTGTTATCAAGCCCCAGGTATTCGAAGATGTACCGGTCGGCTATGTAGATGAAAAGACCGGCAAGCACGTGCTGCCGAGCAAGGTGCCCCTATATATCGTCACCTGGTCCATGCCCATGCCTCAGGAAATGGCCAAAACGGCTCATTCTCAACTCATGGGCGCCGCCAATACCAGCCGCTATCGCCGCGACGAGCACGTAACCTACTGCACCCTGGAATTCTTGCGGGGTCTCGGTTATCACGGCTACAGCGACACCAACTACCGCGCCATCCCTACCGGCGCCGACGCGGTGCTTCAAGGCCTGGCCGAGAACGGCCGTCACACCATTATGGCCCTCAGCCCGGAATTCGGCGCCTGGTGCGGCTTCTTCCACCTGATCACCGACCTGCCGCTGGCGCCCAGCAAACCCATTGACGCCGGTATGTGGAATTTCTGCCACAGCTGCGGCCAGTGCGCCAACGCCTGCCCCTCGAACTCTATCGAGCATAAAGGCGACCGGGAGCCTTCCTATGAACCTTACCCGTCATCCATCACGCCGAAGGATCCGGCCCTGCCGGGCCTGGGGTGGGACAAGCCGACCCCGGGCGAATCTGACTACTATAAAACCGGGCGGAAGACGTACTGGACCGATATGATCACCTGCTGGGGATACCGGCGAACGGTCGATAACTGTTTGCGCTGCTTCCCGTCCTGCGTCTTCAACAGCCCACGAGGTGCGATGGTGCACGACATCGTGAAAGCCACCGCGGCCAATATCGGTATTTTCAACAGCTTCTTCGCCTCAATGCATGAGGCGTTCGGCTACGGGGTGGTCGAAGGCGAAGAAAAAGAATTGTGGTGGGATATGTCGCTGCCGGCATACAACATCAACAGCATCGTCGGCGCCCAGCACGGCGGATACAAGTAAGGCCTGCCATAACAGTCAATATGGGAGAGGGGGCTGATTCCAATCAGCCCCCTCTCTTGTTTTCGCGACACGGCGTTTAATTAACGGTTAGTGTACTTCAACCCCACCGGCCGGCGCAGTCTCCAGTACAGGAACCCGCCGAGGGCCAGTGCCACTACGACCGAAACGATCAAGATGGTCGTCAAGTTGGATCCGGGTTTCGGTGTCGGTCCAACGGTTGCGGTTGGAATCGGGACAGCCGCCGTCGTCGTCGGAGGCGGCGGTTGGGCAATCGTCACCGACACTGACGCATAGACCGGCGGATTGAACGGCGTCCGGTCATTCTGCACTAATTGCACGCCGATGGTGTGAGTTCCGGGCGCCAGGTTGTTCCAGGTGTAGGAAGTGAGCGCGCTTTCGACATAAGTCCCCGGCGCGGTCAGTGCTGACTGGCCCGGTGCTGTCGGTATGCTGACATCGAGATAGTAGATCGCCCGTCCTTCGCCGGGGATGTTGGCACTCTGGCCGCTGATGAGTTTCAGGTTGCCGGCGCTGATTGAGACGCTGACGGTTCCCGCTTCGAAAGAGGACCCTGCCGCCGGGGTATTGATCTTAAGTGTCGGCGGTGGAGGCGGCGGCGGCGCCGGGGCAAACAGGGCGAAGGCAGTGAAGTGAGACACCGATGCCGTGACGGTGTTAGCCTCCGTATCCACAACACCGGTCAGCATCACCCACTGGGAGCCGTTCCACCAGGCGATGACCAGATCGACTTCGCGGGTCCCCGGCGGCACCTGGGCGTCGGTGTACTTGAAGGTCATCGAGATGGCCGGGTTGAAGGTGACGCCGGTCGGGCCCATTTCGTAAGCAAAGACCAGTATGTTCTTATCCGGGCTCGCCGGAGGATCGGTCAAGGGCACCGCCGAAAGGAAGGGCTGCGCCGCGCCGGCGGCGTTCCAGACAAAGGTGCCGATGGGAATGTTCAGGGTGAGCGTTCCGTCCGGTGTGGCCACGGTACCGGCGGTGATGGCCTTGCCGTTGCCATCCATCCAAGGGGAGGTGCCGGCAAGCCCGATACCAACGAGCTGGGACCCGAAGCCTCCGCCTCCGCCTCCTCCACCACCGCCGCCCCCCGCGGAACCAACTGTCGAGCCAGAAACGACTACCTCAGTATCTTCGGCCAACAGATGAGTTGTTGGGATAAAGAGTAGAAGAGCGAGTGGAATAAATAACCAATAAAAGAAACGTCTAGGATTCACTCACCCGCTCCACCAAGATCGTACCAAAATACGAGCCCAATATTTCTCCTCGTATGTTAACGGTAATAATCCCATTTGTTTTGGGTTCAATAGTCGGCGTGAAGTTGAACGTTACCACTTGCGAAATCGTACCCGTAACCCGTACAGATATGATCAACTTATGGGCATCAGGGTTGGTGACCCCAATTGTAAAAGAGGCTTTATCCCCTTTTTTATTGTCCCGAGATCAGCTAATTCATCGGTTATTTTACCGAGGACAATGTTCTCCCCGATTATGACCTTAACATCCTGCTCGTGAAGAACGGTGGGTTTAGTTGGAATATTTTCAGTGGGTGCGCTAGTATTTTCGGTACTACCGGTCACACACCCGGTGATACCCATCATGATGAATAGCAACATCACGCTTAAGAAGGTGTATTTGTTGACCAACCTAACCTCAGTTCAAATAGCTTGGAAGGAGAGCTGAAGCTCTCCTTCCAAGTAAAACAAGCTAGCTTATCGTTAGAGTGATCACTATGTCGTCCCATACTCCAATAGTGCCACCCGTGGTTGCTTTAAGATCCCATTCATCGTTCTCTAACATAGTTGCCGTACCCGAAATGGTATACGCTTGACCAGCACCTGAAGTACCAGGCGCGGTGATCGTAATTTTTGACGTAACTCCGTCCATGTATTCTAGCTTCGTTAAGCACCCAGTTACATAAGCAGCGGTTGTATTTGCAACTGTAACTGTCACAGTAGAATCATATGTAGCAGTGACAACCCCTGTAAGCGTTTTTACGCTCGAAGCGGGCATAGCGCCGAATTGAGCGGTCGTCGAGATTGTGTAGGAGGACGCAGTGCTACCGGTCACAGTAGTATCAGCAGCAGAAAAAGTTGGCATTACCATGATTGCTAGAAGGGCAAAACAAAAGGCAATAGATACAATTCGTTTTTTCATGTCAAATCCTTTCTTTAGGAGTAATGTTTTGTTCATTAAGGAGTTTTTCAGTTGCCCCAGACCGACCGGCTTGTGCGATGTAAAAAGAGCGCGCCCAGGGGCACAACTTTGAGATGGATTTGCGCACATAATACTCCTTTCGCCAAGAGGTTACAATACTTAATCGGTATGAATTTAAAAAGATATTAAGGAAAAACGACAAAAGTCGCTTGACAGGGGAAGGGAACACGTGTGCTACAATAGCATCATGAATGAAAACAGCAGCCCGTCTAAATTTGATCCTTTAGCTAATACCCCGGTTTCCCTTGACACATCAGCCGCTTGGCAGCGCGAACGCGCTGCCAACAAACAAGCGTCGCCTCCACCAGGGACAATACAAGAATCAGGCTGTCCACCACGGCAGCGTGGTGGACAGCCTGGCAACCAGAATGCTCGTAAACACGGATTCTATGCTGAACATATGAACGCCCGTGAACGCCGATTGTTCGAATCAGCCTCAGAGTTGGGTGGTACTTCCCAGGAAACCATTCTCTTACGCTGCAAACTGGCAGAAATGCTGAGAGCGGCTAAGCCTGACGTCGCTCTTATCGCCCGTCTCATCAACCTAATCAACCGTCTTGAGAAGGATCGTAAAATAACCGACAACAACGCCGGTCAAGGTAGAGCGGAAAAAGCGAGTAAGATCTTAAAATGGATGGCTTGGTGTCCGCGTGGAACCGAAGGGCGCCATTGTGGACGCTATGAAGAAGGTCTAAGGCTTCAGCAACAAGGCGTAGACATCGGTGCGTTGACAGGCACCCCTGGGGATCCTTGGAGTCCGGAATATGTAAATGGAAATGATTCGACCTAAGAAACGAAAACCACGTTTGTCTCAAAGCTGGCTTTTCTAATTCGTTCCTTAAAAACTCATTCGAAGTGTTCTAGCGAAATTGCCCTTGCAGTTGGCTTTACAACTTGTCTTCCATCAAGTTAAAATTGAAACTGCGCGGGTGTAACTCAGCTGGCAGAGTGCCTGCTTCCCAAGCAGGTTGTCGCGAGTTCGAATCTCGTCACCCGCTTTTTCTTTTTTCTGAGACAATCCCCAGCCAGTAGCTGACCAATTCCTTCAGCCTGCGGTAAAACTCCCGCGGCCTGCTGATCACCGAGATAAAATACACCGGATTATGCCGGAGCATGAACCTCACCCGGCGCGCGGCGTAAGATTTGCGGTAATTCGCCAGCGTGCTGTTCAACAACTCGCGGGATACCTGGCTGAAACTCCGCCGCATGCAGTCGGCTGCAAAATCAGACCAGCTTTCCAGGGTTTCCGGTATCTGGATGAGAGATTCACGGCGGCAATACTCGTAAAGGTCGGTTCCGGGGTAGGGAATGAACTTGAGTAACAGGCAGGGCGGATAATCCAGCCGGCGAATCAGGTCGAGGGTGGCCTTAAAATCAGGTTCGGTCTCACCGGGGTAGTCGTAGTTAACGTATAGCGTGGGGACGATGCGGCGGCGAACCAGCCGATGAAATGTCCGCTCCACCGCGCTGATGTCGCCCTTGCCGATGAAGTCCCGGAGCCTCGGACTGCCGCTGCCGACATCCAGCAACACCGAGGTACAGCCGGCTTTGGCCATCAATCGGGCCGTCTCGTCATCAAGCTCCCGGGAAACAGGCAATCTCCAGGGCAATTTCAGGCCGAGGCCGATTAACGCCTGACAGAACCGGCGCAGGTTGTCCGGGTTTCCGGTTAAACCCACTCCGGACAGATAGACGCTTTTCACACCGTGGTTCCGGGCGAGGTCCTGCATTTGTCGGGCGAGGCGGGATGGAGTCACAGTCTTACCGGCATCACCGGCGGAGTCGCTGAAAAAAGTACAGGCGTATAGCCCGCCGCGGGCGGTATTTAAGTTGACGTCAGGATAGCGCCGGACATCGGCCAAATGCCATGCCGGGTCAGGTAAACCATCAGGATCGATATTAGCATCGGGTGGGTTGACCGCCGTCGCGGCTGAAGTGCCTTTAAACCCCAATCCGCGTATCGCTGAAAAATCTTTCCCTTGTTCGATGCATGAAGCGAGTTCATTGACCGGCTTCTCGGCGCACCCGATGACGATAAAATCAACAAATTCTTCGTGCAGGGTTTGATTCGGGAAAACGGTAGGATGGCAGCCGATCCAGACAATCTTGACGTTGACGATGGCCTTTTTCAGCGATTGAGATCTGGCTGCGGCGTCGGCTATTTCCGGCCCTGTGCCGACATAAAAAACCGCGATCCCAGGATTGAATGCGGCTATCTTGTCATGGTCAGGATCGGGGTTGACGTTATAATCGGCGCATGTGATTTGGTGGCCGCTTCTTTCTAAGGTCCCGGCGACTGACAGGAGTTCATCTGGGAAATCAGCATACCCGGGCGTACCATGGTAAGCTCGGGATGGAATAATCAGAGCGATTCTCATCGGTTGGCTGCAGGATCCCTGCTAATAAAAATATTACCCTAGCTATTGTCAGCTTGAGTATCGCTATGATTGAATGCTGAGCAGGTAACAAACTGGTCGGAGAGAATTTCTGTCGCTTGGCTCGGACTGATTTGAACTTTGACCGGGATACCCTCGATGAAAGCTCCGACTCGGCGCATGAACTCGGGATTACGGGCTCGGGCATTAGCAAAGTAGGCGTAGCGGAATGCCGCATCCCAATCGCCCAACTGCGAAGCTGCTACAGCGGCGGCGAACGCAGCCATGTCGGTTTTTTCAAGCAGGCTGGCGCAATTGAACATCTCAACCGCAGCCTGAGGTGTCCCGGCTTCGATAGCCCGGTACATTCGGACTTCAAGGCTCGTTTTTTGTTCTTCATCCGGATCAGGATGCCAGGCCAGGCAGCCGCCATTGCAACGGCCTTTTTTAAAATGGACGCATTCGATGCAGGCGGAATAGCAGCCACCATGCATCATTGTTTGATCAAGGTGTTTTCGAAACCATTCTTCGAGGGCTTCCTCTGATGGATAATCCATTAGTTTGATCCTGGAAGCTTTGGACAGGGCGAAGCAGCGGATTACCTCCAGTTCCGGGGTGACATCCAGTACGGGGTCGCACGGGCCCATGCCGGAAGTGGTTTCGGGATGAAACTGCCTTACCCAGGCTAACTGGGAGTCCGAGAAAAAACATAGCGGCAAAGGGCAATCAAGCGTACCTTCGACACCAAGTCTGGCTGCTTCCTGTAGCATTGAAAAACAGCGGTCTGACAGGAGGCCGAAATCCGTTGCCGGGACGATCTTGGATTCACAGCCTTTAATTGGGTTGGCTACAGTCCAGGTGAAATGTCCCAACCCGAGACGATGCGTTAAGCTCGGAATAAACGTTGGGTCGAAATCCAAGCGCCAGACATTAAAACCGATTGATACTTTGAAACCTTTTCGCATCGCGTTTTCGACATTGTTGATGACTTTGGTGAAATGCTTGGGGTTGCGGTAATCACCTGGCTCATTGACATTGAACACCAAAGCGGCGTCCTCTGGGGATAAATTATCGAGTATGTCCTTGTTAAAAACACCGCCTGTTAAAATGCGTAGAGACGTTCCGGGGCACTGTTGCCTGAATATTTTTACGATGTCCGGCAGTTTGGGATGCAGGAACGGTTCGCCACCCAGTAAAGACAGGTAGGGGAGCCGTGAAGCGCGAGCCCATTTGGCGAACAGCCCAATATTATCCATGGAGATCAGTCCCTGCTTTCGGTCTTCCCTTTCGGCTGCTTCGAAGCAATAGGGACAGGAGTTAGAACATTCCCGAATAAGAACGAGATTCATTTACGGCTCCATCTGATGTATGGGGGTAAACATGTTTAAGCCTCAAATATCCTTACATAAAGAACATCATATCACAGGACCAGCTGTATCGAAGCGGTTGTTCTCCGCGGACGAATTCAAGGGAAGCGTTCGTCCGCGGGGATCCATTTTTCAATGTCTTCAAATCGAGAAGCGGCGATCGAGGTTCAGGATTATACGACCGTCTTTGAGTTGCCCGAACGAGACAGCGAGAGGACATCAGGATTGACGAGTTTCTCCCGCTGCTCTTTAACTACCGTCCGATGGTAATTGTGTACCTGAGCCTGGTACTTCCACAAACCCTGGAGTTCCTTTAAAAACTTCAAGGGATTCTTGAAGATGATCCAAAAATACGATTTATCGTGTTTCAGTGTGAAGCGGAAACGCTGCATTGCATAGGTCGTCGACCATTTGAGAACCGCTGCTTCAATTATTTCCTGCGGCACTTCGCAAAGATTAGCCTTGTGACCGTAATATTTGACGTACTCCGGCCACTCTTCAAGGGTGGTGGGGACTTTTATCAGATTGTGTTCGACGCAGTAGTCATACATAGCCGACCCGGGGAATGGTACATAGCGATGGAACATGTAGTAAGGTCTGTCCAATTTCTCCGTTAGGAATCTTTGGGTAGTCTCGAAATCCTCTACGGTTTCGGTCGGCATTCCGTAAAGAATGTACACCGAAGTGCGGATTTTGTATTTGATAAAATTCCAGAAGGTTGCCGCCATTTGCTCTGCGGTGACATCTTTTTTTATGAACTCCAGCATTCTGGGGCTGCCGCTTTCGATGCCTAAACCGATATCAACGCAACCGCTTTTTGCCATTAATGCTATATCTGCCTCCGAGAGGTCAGCCCGGGCGTCGCAGCTCCATCTGATCTTGCGCTTGCGGGTGATCAACAAATTGCAGATCTCGCGCAGGCGCTTTCGGTTGAAGGTGAAGTTGTCCTCATTAAACCGGATATATTTGATTCCATAAGTATTCTGAAGGTGGTCTATCTGTTTGATTATCTTTTGGGCGGAGACCCAACCGGTGTAGCCTTGATTATATGATTTGTTATAACAAAAAGTGCATTGATTGACGCAGCCACGTGAAGTGTTAAGTCCCGGAGTGGAATATTTTTTAACATCGATTAGATGCCATGCAGGATCGGGCAACGCTTCCAGATCCTTGATGAACGGTCGCCGCTCATTTATAACCGGCTGGCCGTTTACTTTGAAGCCCAAGCCCTTGATCTCTGTTAAGGCCGGCGTTCCCGTTTCTAGGTGCTGCACCAGTTCCAACATGGTGAACTCCCCGGCGCCGACGGCGACGTAATCAATGTATTCCGGAGCTACCGTCTGTTCTGGCAGTACGCTGGCATGGACGTCCCCCCAGACGATCTTCACCCCAGGCAAAAGTGCCTGGAATTCTTTCGACAACGAAATCGAACCTTCCATGTTCGGTCCCGCGATTACTGAAAAACCTATTAGCTGGGGATTAAAAGCTACAAAGTCCTTGGCCTTCCGGAAATCAACGAATCCATCCCAGACTTGAACGCTGTGGCCGTGCTGTTCCAGCACCGCCGCTATTGACAACAAGCCGTAGTCAAATGTTGTGTACGCATTGGAATTGTAATACTTGATATAGTCCAGGGCAGGAGCATTAACCAGGAGTACTCTCATCTCATTTTGCCTTTCTATAACTGGCAAGCATTCTCAACGGGCGACGGCGGCAGCCGATTTGGTATATTCGTTTGCTGATTTGGGAGCCTCGGGCGCCGCCAAAGTCTTTTTAACGACTTTGTAGTAACCGTTCACTTGGATGTGGAACTTGGCGAGATCCCAGAGCTCACGAAAAAACTTCTTCGGGTCGGTTATGGCTGTCCAAAAGTAAGCTGGGTTATGTTTGAGGGTGAAACGGAACCGCTGCGCCGCGTAGGACATGCGCCACCGGGCGGCTGCTTCCGCCATAATATCATCCGGCACTTCTGAAATATTTACCTGATTGGAAAAACGCATAAGATAGGGAGGCCACTCCTCGATTCTTTCCGGCAGATTTACAAGACCATGATCAACACAGTATTCAAATAAAGCGCTGCCCGGGAAAGGAACGAAGCGGTTATACATGTAGTAAGGATTGTCGAGTCGCTTGAGCATTTCATGAGTGGCTCCAAAATCTTCGAGTGTTTCGGTTGGGAAGCCGTACATGATATACACCGATGTTCGGATCTTGTATTTGACCAGGGTCCAAAAAGTCCTTTCCATCTCGGGGATGGTGATGTCCTTCTGGATAAAATCAAGCATACGCTGGCTGCCGTGTTCCAATCCAAGACCGACGGCAGTACAGCCTGCTCGTTTCATCAAGGCGACGTCCGATTCTGACAGATCGGCGCGTGAGTCGCACGACCAGCTGATTTTTATTTTACGGTCGATAATCATTCGGCAGAATTCGCGCAAACGTTTACGGTTAAAGGTGAAATTGTCTTCGTTGAAGCGGACATGTTTCGCCCCGTATTCTTTTTGAACGTGCTGGATCTGTTCGATGATGCGCTCTGCTGGCAAATAGCCGATATAATCTTTGTTATAGGATTTGTTGTAGCAAAAAGCGCAGCGGTGAGCGCAGCCGCGGGAGGTGTTTAAGCCTATACCTGAGTATTTCTTTACGTCCACCAGATGCCAGGCCGGGTCAGGCATGTCTACGAGGTTCCGGATAAATTCACGTTTCTGGTTGAGGACTATTTCACCCTCGCGCCGGAAAGCAAGTCCTTTGATCTCATCGAGCGCCGGGGTACCGATTCTAAGGTGTTCCAAGAGTTCGAGCATGGTGTATTCGCCGGCACCGATGGCAACAAAGTCAACGCAGTCCTCAAGCAGTGTTTGGGTTGTCATGATCGATGGATGGACGTTACCCCACACAATCTTTGTTTTCGGCAACAACGATTTAAATTCACGCGATTGGATCAGTGATCCTGCCAGGTTTGGTCCCGTTATAACTGAAAAACCTATGACATCAGGATTGAAATCGACGAAGTCCTTCGGTTCACGGTCGTCGACGTACCCATCATAAATCTGCACCTGGTGGCCGTGGCGTTCGAGGAATGAGGCGATATACAACAGGCCGTTGGGCAGGTTGGTATATGCCTGATAATAATGGCGGTAGGCTTTATCCGCTGATGTTACGAGCAGGACTTTCATCAGGATATCTCTCCCCCTCGGGTAACTTGTTTGGGTTGCAGGCGGGGATTATCCGATCCGCCGCTGGACCTATTCTTCCGCACAAGCTTGGATAGCCATGACTGAGAGCCGTTGGTCGGATCGAGAATTATATCGATGTAATATTTCCCGAGGTCCCATACCGACCGGAAAAATTCACGGGGCCGCTTTACAGCATCTAAGAAAAAGGCGGGATTATGACGGAGCATGAAACGGACCCGGCGTGTAGCATAGCTGCGCCTGAAATCCGACATCGCTTCATCCATCTTTTGTTGAGGTACTTGGGACAAATTAATTTCGTTGGCGCACTGAATGGGGAAGTTCGCCCACTCTTGAAGTGTCCGTGGGGTCTTCAATAGCCCGTGTTCGAGGCAGTAATCAAAAAGGACGGTACCCGGGTAAGGCACAAATTTCATATACAGATATGGCGGGGAGTCGAGGCGCTTCATGAACGCCAGGCTCTCGTTGAAATCCTCAATCGACTCGGTCGGGTACCCGTACATCATGAAAAGGGTGGGAATAATATGATGCTTTACAAGTAGCCAGAAGCTGGATTCCATCTCTGAGACGGTACCTTTGTTGATGAAGGAGAGCATCTTCTGGCTGCCGGTCTCGATTTCAAAGAGCACGGAGGTGCAACCAGCCTTTTTCATCAGCCGGACGGTTTCTTCATCAAGAGCGCCTGATACCGGGGCATTCCAAGTGATTTTCCACTTCTTATGGATCACCAACCGGCAAAACTGATGCAGCCTTTCACGGTTAATAACAAAACGTTCACCGGAAAAATAGATATGCTGGATGCCGTACTCTTCGTGAAGCATCTCCATTTGGGCAACGATCCGTTCTGCCGAAAGGTCGCACATATTGCCGCCGTAGAATGTGGGATCAGAACAGATGGTGCATTTGAAAGGGCAGCCGCGTGAAGTATTCAAGGTCACATCAGAATATCTATTAACATCGATAAGATGCCAGGCTGGATCCGGCAGGCTATCCAAATCGGCCATAAAGGGTCGTGGTTCATTGATGGTAATCATGCCGTCGCTGTTTTTAAAAGCCAGGCCTTTTATAGAAGAGAAATCGGTAGAGTTTTTCTCCAGATGATCTGCAAGTTCGGCAATAGTGAGTTCACCAGGCCCTATCACGGCATAATCGGCGCACGATTCCTTTAGCACCTCTGCAGGGTAGGCGCTGGCGTGACGGAAGCCCCAAGCAATCTTTACCCCGGGGATCAGGTTTTTAAAGTCAGACGACTGAGTTAATGCATCGGTGATATTCGGGCCTGTGGCGACGCAAAAACCTACCAGCTGGGGATTATAATCTAGAAAATCTACCGGGCGCTTTTTATCGAGGTTGCAATCGACGAGCTTGACCTGATGACCGCGGCTCTCAAGCATACCCCCGATAGACAGCATTTCATCAGGGAACTTGGTATATCCGGGAATAGTACCGTAAGACCGGGATGGAATAACAAGAAGGATCCTCATCGTTTTCACTCAAGTTAAGCATACACCAGGTGGCGGGATTCCACTGCTGGCGCCAATTCGGCGGCATCTAGTTCGGCCTCAGTCGGGAAAATGCTTTTCACTCCGAACTCCCGCGGCTCCGAACCTTTGTATGCGTAAACATTATTCAGGTGCTTCGAAGCTGCCTCCACTGCCCGGTCGACCTCATCTGCCGTCGGTCTTCGCCACGGATTATTTCCAGCTTTGAAATAGGCATCAATCTGGTAGCGGATGTTCTTATCAACACTTGCGATGAATTTCGCGATTTGTTCTATCTCCTGATAATCGATGTAGCCTGGAATGAGCACCGTCTCAGCCATCATCGGAACACCTGAGTGGAATATTCTGGGGAAGTTTTCCAGGATAGTTTTGTTGGATTCGCCGGTATACTCACGGTGGAGGGTTTCGTTAAAAGCTTTCAACCCGACGGCGACTTTGTCAAAATGTCTCAGATCAGGCATGACAAAGGCATTGGTCAGGAGTACGTTGGTAGTTCCAAGATGCCTGTGAAGCGCTTCAGCGATGGACGGCATTTGGGGATCCAGCGAAGCCTCCTGGCCTTCAAAGAGTACCCACTTAGCTTCCAAACCAACCAGTGTTTCGATGACGTCGTTAAGTGCTATGAACCGTTCCGGAGCCGCCGCCAGACCCCTGGGTTCCGCCAGGTGCAGGTGCATATTCCGGTCCAGCATGAAGTCATAGACCACCTTCTGGCAGACGCAGCCTTTGCACTTGATATTGCATCCCCAAAAATGAAGGTAGGCCTGCTTGGTAGATTCAGCAAAAGCGATGTTGTAGACGTTTGTTTGCATTATTCCCTCTTATCCAATTAAGTTCGGCAAGCCCGGCGGTGAACCCCGATTACACCCAGGGCTGCCCACGGGAGGGGTTCCACAGTACCTTCCAAGCCGGCTGAGTCGCGCAACCAGCTTTCCCTGGTTTCCCCCACCGCAGAGCTTGCCGCGATACCATTCGCTTATTCAGAGCCCACGATTAAACGATAATGAATAGTAATTAGATTCTGACTGGTGGCTGCATTTTGTCGTCCAGATCCGATCAGCCTGTATGACGCAAGCTGCGTCCAGCGAGGTATAAGCAAACGGCAGTCGCATGACGAAAGGCTTTTCCGGGTCGCCGATTTCGATAGGTGTATTGGATTTGAGCCTAGAGGTTATGGATGGCTGGACTGTTTTCATGACAACTGACTCCTCGGTTCGGTCGGCCTGATAAGGTCATGAGTTAGGCTATTGACGCCGGGTTTGAGGCAGACAACCATGCTCCGATGAGGCAACAAAAATCTGTCTCTGACACGCTGGGGTTTTTGTTTCCTGGCCAGCCTGCAGGCTAAAGCGGCCGCTGATCCAATTGCATGCTCATTAGCATCCCGCAAGGTTTTGGTGAGTCTATTAGCCGATCTTAAGAAAGTCCGATCTTCCTTCCCATCCTGATATCCACCAACACATTTCGATTTCTTAATCACGGGTACACTTTACAATGGAAAAGCGTTAATTATCAGTTAAGAAGAGTTAAAATGAGTTAACATGTTGGCAGTCTAAAGCTAAACCAAATAAAAAATCAGTATAAATGCTTAGACAGAAGTTGTACTAAAGTACAATAGGTACTAGTACCATATTAAGAAATAATTATACTTTGGTCGCGGTCCAAAATAACCTGGTGTGGATTCCAACGACCCATTTAGTCAGGCGAAAACATATAACCCTGACCGGGCTTGTTGACGATCAATTTAGAGTCGCTTGGGTCAAGCTTTTTTCGAATGTGGTGAATATGGACTCTGAGATCGTCTGCGGTGGCGGCGTGGTGTTCACCCCAGATTTTTACCGCCAGTGTTTCAGCGCTGACAAACTGTCCGGCTTGTTTTATCAGGGTCTGCATTATCTGTCCCTGTATAGGGGTCAGATGAAACACCTGCTGGCCGTGATACAACTCCGTTAATGTCTTTCCGAAACGCCACAGTCCATGGCTGACTTTAAGGTCCTGATCCCCCTGGTGGCTTCGACGGGTTATCGCCTTGATCCTTGCCAGAAGCTCCATCTGCCGGAACGGCTTGGTCAAATAGTCGTCGGCCCCAAGCGTCAGAGCCTTCACGACGTCGCGTTCGTCGATTCGGACTGTCAACATGAGAATGGGAACGTCAGAAAACAGCCTTATGGCTTTAACAATTTCAAAACCATTGGTGTCAGGCAAACCGATATCCAAAATGACCGCATCCGGGGGTTCGCTCTCAAGCGCATTCATACCTTGTTCACCGGTTACCGCTTTAATGAGTTTGATGTCAGGCCAGCCGAGTTCGAAGGTGAGCTCTACCAGTTCAAGCACATTTGGGTCATCTTCGATTATCAGTATTTTCAAATTTGAAGCTCCAAGGTGGCGGACATAGCTGGCTCAACTGGCAGAGTGATCTCAAAGCAGCAGCCCCTGGAATTATCAGTAACCTTCACATCGCCGCCATGTAACTCGATTAGCAGTTTGGACAGGGTTAATTCCAACCCGAGAGTACTGAAATGATCCCGATCCAGTGTCAATACGGAATAAGGCGCTGAGATAACCGCAGATAGTCGGTCAGGAAAGCTAATGCAGGTAGTGATAATACGAACTATCATCGCCTGGTTAAACAATCCAATCGTCAACCGCACCTCCGCGCCGACGCTGCTTCGTTTAATGGCGCATTTAACAAGATGTCCCATGCTTTCACGCAGCCGTCGCCGGTCGCCGGTCACCTCATAACTACGGTCCGTCGACTCGACGTGGAGGTTTATTCCCTTGTCTGCAGCCTCGGATTGAAGAGATTCAACTACCTGTTGGCATAACTCGCCGAGTTCTACCTGCTGGTAATCGAGTACCAGCGTTCCCATTTCGCCGCGGATCAACTCGAACAACTCACCGATCCGCGAATTCAACTCTATGGCGCCGAGGTTGATCTGTTTTGCGAGTCGGGCCGGAGTCCCATCCGGTAGACGGTTGACCAGCATCTCGCTCGCCGCCAGAATCGGAGTCAGGGGATTTTTTAACTCATGGACGGCGGCTCGAGTGAGGTTTGACTGGCGCTGTCGCCGGTTTTCGTCTGATACAACGGGGCTTTCTGTTGCAAATCCGAAAATATTAACATAATCGTGGTCAGGGACCGGGACGATTTGGAGTCGATAGGTAATACTGTCAACCTTCTCATGGGACCATCGAGTAGACATGGTCTGAAGAGCGTCCTCAATGAGACGTATATAAGGTTTGGGCACTGGTCCTCCGAAAGCGCAATCCCACTTTCGGCACAATTCGAGACTTCCTGGATTGGAATAAAGGATAGTCCCATCCTTGGAAGCCCGGATTACGGGATTGGGATTTTCTTCGTATATACCCAGTCCATCAATAGGGTTTAGTCCGGTACCCAAAACACCGCCTAGAGATTCAGCTCGGGTGTATTCGCGGACCAAATCCTCACTCCCCTCCATGGCACCAACTCAAATAGTGGCTGAAGTTAAGACAAGAGTTTCAAAAGATTATGATAGAGTTGCCGAACGTTAACTATTATAATGTGCCATTCTAGGGAAATCAACGGAGTTGTAGACAGGTGAGATGGGAATAAATACACTAATCAAGGCTACAAACTCTCAATAACAATGCTGAAGGCTTATCATTAGTATTAACGCATTCGGAGGAATCCGTCCAGATATCGAAAAATACAGAATATACTCATTAACAGTTTGTGAAGAATAAAGGTGGCTGGCAAAAGAAGGCTTTGAGACACTGTGTTTTTACTCCTAAGGTTGAGGGAAGAGGATAGAAGTCTATCGACCGAAAATTATGGTGGGCGGTAGTGGTCTCGAACCACTGACCTCTGCGATGTCAACGCAGTGCTCTAACCAACTGAGCTAACCGCCCGAGAAGCAGCTTGGATTGTAGCTTAAAAGGGGCGTGACGGCAAACGAGATCCGTCTGTGGCATTTCTTTTTGGAGTGATAACCATGCCAATTAACGCGGCAATAAAGATTTTGATAACGTCGCCGGCAATAAAAGGCAGTACACCCATGGATATTATAGACGAGACATTAACCTCACGCCCCGATAATCCCAGCCATGAACCAAGCCATAAGCAACCGGGGATATAAATGAGGAACACGCAGGCCCCCGCCATTAAACCGAATATGCGAGAAAAAGAAAATCCCTGGCTAATTCTGTCTGTTAAGTAGCCGATCAAGGTTGCCGCAAGGATAAATCCGAATAGGTAGCCAAACGTAGGACCGAATCCACTACCGCCGTTGGCAAACCATGGTATTCCCGCAATACCCAAACCTGCGTATAGTGCCATTGACGCACCGCCCCACCACCGGCCTAGCGTGACACCTGCAAGGAGTACAGCGAAAGTCTGCATCGTAACCGGCACCGGTGTGAATGGGAGATAAAATTTGATCTGGGCTAGTAGACCTGTCAGGACCGCGAAACCTAAGGCTAAACTTAGTTTAGCCGGAATGGACAAGGCTGTTCGGCGTTGGAAAAGGTCATATTTGAAGCTTTCGAAGCGGGCTGACAGTTCCATGGCACACTCCGGGTGTTATTTTCTGATGGTAGGCTTCTCGCTGGCGAGAAGCGTGTAGGTACTGGTCTTGCCGCAGCCGGAGCAGGTTACCGATAAGGTTATCGGTTGGCTCATTACGCGCTCAGCCACGTTGGTGAGGATGGAATCCATATTATCCAACCGTTCATCCAGCACAGAAAGCTGCTGCGAAAGATTTTCCAGTGTCGGTTCGACAATTGCGTGAGTATGCTGTTTGGGTTTTTCTGCCAAAATACGCTCCGGGGAATTGATGCCGTATTATAGGTATTCCAGCCTGTGAGTGTCAAAAACCGCATGATGAATGCAGCACACTCTCGCCGTTAGAGGGAGGCCAATAGTTTGAACCGGGGCTAAGTTAGGTTCTTAATTAAGTTGGCCATTTCGATCGCCTGAACAGCGGCATCGAAACCTTTATTGCCCATCTTAGATCCAGCTCGTTCGATAGCTTGTTCTAAGGTTTCGGCGGTAATAACCCCGAATATTACCGGCAGACCCGTTTCAATGTTTACAGCGGCAACTCCTTTGGCAACTTCGTTAGCTATATAATCAAAATGTGGGGTGTTGCCTTTGATGACCGCTCCCAGACAAACTACGGCATTATATCGGCCTGAAACGGCAAGCTTTTTAGCCACCAGGGGAATTTCGAAAGCCCCTGGTACCCAGGCTAAGTCGATATCGGATTCAGTGACTCCGTGTCTGAGGAAGGCATCCTTGGCACCGGCAACCAGCTTGCCGGTCATGAATTCGTTGAAGCGTGACACTACTACGGCAAATTTGAGCCCCTGCCCGATTAGTGAACCTTCATAGCTAACCACCACTTGCTCCTTCAGCCTTTGACGGCTTCCTTAAATAATAAATGCCCCATCTTTCGGCGCTTGGTCTCGAGGTATTTTTTGTTATGCGGGTTGGGTGGCATTTCTATCGGTATAGTTTCTACCACTTTCAGCCCGTAACCTTCAAGACCAACAACTTTTTTGGGGTTATTGGTAAGTAATTTGATCTGGCGCAAGCCAAGATCGGCGAGGATTTGGGCACCGATACCATAATCACGCAGGTCCGCTTCGAAACCGAGTTTTTCGTTGGCTTCCACCGTATCCAACCCTTGGTCCTGGAGTGCATAGGCGCAAATTTTATTGTGGAAACCGATGCCCCGGCCTTCCTGGCGCATATAGAGGAGGACACCAGCTCCAGCAGCGGCAATCTGCCGCAGCGCAAAATCGAGCTGCTCGCCGCAATCGCATCTCAAACTTCCTAGAACATCACCGGTCAGACATTCGGAGTGAACGCGGGTTAGGATCGGCTTACTTTCGGTGGACAAGTTGATCTCACCATAAACCAGGGCTAAGTGCTCCCCGGGATCGACTTCACTGCGGTAGCCGATGGCGGTGAAGTCGCCGTACCGGGTGGGGAGCTTAGCCTCAGCTACTCTCTTAACGAGCTTTTCCGTACGCCGCCGATAGGCAATAAGGTCGGCGACGCTGCCTATTTTGAATCCCCATTCATCAGCCAGTTTTTCTAATTTGGGCAGTCGAGCCATGGTGCCGTCGTCATCCATGATTTCGCAAATAACTCCGGCGGGATAAAGACCAGCAAGACGCGACAGGTCGACTGAAGCTTCGGTATGTCCGGCGCGCACTAGCACGCCGCCGTCGCGGGCTCTCAACGGAAACGTATGCCCTGGTTTAAGCAGATCTCCCGGAGAAGTTCGGGGGTCAATAAGCGTTCTTACCGTTTCAGCACGGTCTGCCGCAGAGATACCCGTTGACACCCGGTTCCGGGCTTCCACCGAAATAGTGAAAGCAGTGCAGTGTTTGGATGAATTCTCCTGTACCATCAGCGGGATGCCGAGCGCGTCCAGTCTGGCGCCGGTCAACGAGACGCAGATAAGCCCGCGGGCGTTTTTAGCCATGAAATTGATCGCTTCCGGGGTTATCTTCTCAGCTGCGATGAATAAGTCGCCCTCGTTTTCCCGATCGTCGTCATCGACGATAATCACGAATTTTCCCGATTGAATATCGGCGATGATCTCGGGTATTGTAGCTATGCCCATTGAAATATGCTCCTAGGCGAAACCGTGTTCGGTCAGGAAAGCCTCATTTATCGAGGCCATCGTTTTAGAAGTGAATTTTTCGACGTATTTGGCGATAATATCGGCTTCGAGGTTCAGGCGGTCGCCTTCCTTTTTCCCGCCGATCGTGGTATGGCTCCGGCTGAAGGCGACAAGAGAGACTGAAAATTGATCATTAGTCTTGTCTGTGACTGTCAGGCTGAGACCATCGACTGTAATGAATCCTTTTTCCACTATATACCGCATCACTTCCGGCGGTGCGCCTATCGTCATGAGTTTGGCTTCACCGTCGCTGGTGATTCTTTTAATGGTGCCGGTGGCGTCGATATGCCCTTGTACCAGGTGACCTCCAATTCGTCCAGAGAGGGTGAGGGCACGTTCCAGGTTAACTTGACCGCCTGGCCGCAGATCGCCAAGGTTAGAACGCCTCAATGTTTCCGGCATTACGTCGGCCTGAAAGACTTTACCTTTAATCTCGGTAGCAGTGAGGCAGACTCCATTCACCGCTATAGAGTCGCCAGGTTTGAGATCCCCCATGATTAATTCAACTTTTATTGCCAGTCGGCTAGGCGAAACGCTGACAACAAGGCCGATTTCTTCGACGATACCACTGAACAACTGCTACTCCCTTGTGATATATCCGGAGATTACGGTGTCCGGCCCGTACTGGGCGACTTTGACATTCTCCAGGCGGGCGGCATCGGCAATCTTTTCCACTCCGCATCCCCCCACCGGCGTTCTGGCCTGAGCTCCCCCGATTATCATTGGAGCGATTATCGCGACCACTTTATCAATCAGTCCAAGATCGAACAAGGTGCCGAGCAGCGTGCCGCCGCCCTCAACCAGGAGACTGGTCACCTGGCGCTCGCCCAGATGCCTCATGAGTGCCTTAAGGTCTACTCGACCTTCGGCATCCGGTAAACGTAGTGTATCAGCGCCGGCGTTAAGGTAAGCTTGCTCCCGATCTTTCGATGTTTGTTTTCCAAGAACGATCAATGTCTTCCCCGGCTCGCTGAACATACAGGAATCCAGCGGCGTTCGCCCGCTTGAATCCACGATAACCCGGAGGGGTTGCTTGTGGGACGTGCCGCCCCGGCCGGCGCAGCCCCGAGCGGTGAGGTGCGGGTTATCCGCCAACACTGTGCCAATACCTACCATGATGGCGTCGGAAGCGTGGCGCAGTGTGTGAGCGTAATTGCGGGAGTCCTCCCCTGAAATCCATTTCGAGTCCATCACCCGGGTAGAGATCTTGCCGTCGAGACTCATGGCGTACTTGGCAGTGACCAGTGGCTGACCGGTGTTGATATATTTGAAGTAGGCTTCGTTGAGTTCCCGCGCCGCTTCCCGCCGATCGCCGACATGGACTTTGATGCCTGCGGCTTCCAGTTCTGCTTTCCCTTTACCGAAGACGACCGGATTATCATCCAGCGTCGCGATATGGACCTCTCGGATACCGGCGTTGATGATGGCGCCGGTACAGGGCGGGGTTCGACCGAAATGGCAGCAGGGCTCAAGAGTAACATACATCGTGGCGCCGCGGCTCTTTACCCCGGCTTGTTTCAGGGCTCCGATTTCAGCGTGGTCACCTCCGGGCGGTTGGGTAAAACCCTCGCCGACAATTTCATCGCCCCGTACGATCACCGCGCCCACAGCTGGGTTTGGCGAGACTTCGCCGAGGGCTAGGCGCGCCAGCTTTAAGGCCTGCTCCATAAAATCCATCGTAACGGCCATTCTAACACCCGTTACAGAATGGGCGCAAACGGAGAAGACTTATCGCTTATACCTTAGGCGTTGGAATCAAATAGTCTGACGGATCAATACACGGTTCCGCGTTCGGACTGGAGCAGTTGCTGCAATCGTGCCGATGAGGTGCAGTGGAGCAGCGCTTCATCACGAGTGATGACCTTACGCTTGATAAGATCGGCTAACGCCTGATCCATTGTCTGCATGCCTTCTTTGTGGGACACTTCAATGTTGCTCTGTAGGTCGAAGACCTGTTGTTCCCTGATAAGCCTTGAAATGACCGGGTTGTTTAGCATGATCTCAAAAGCGGCGATCCGCCCGCCCCTGGCGCGGTGCGGCAATCGCTGCGACAAAACCGCCAGCAGGACCTGAGACAGCTGGTATCTGATCTGGCGCTGTTGTTCCGGCGGGAAAATATCTACGATGCGATCGATTGTCTGGGCGGCATCTACGGTATGCAGCGTGCTGATCACCAGGTGTCCTGTCTCCGCGGCGGTTAATGCAGTCTTCATCGTGTCCAGATCCCGCATCTCCCCGATCACCAGTACATCTGGGTCGTGGCGCAAGCAATGTACCAGGGCGGACTCGAATGACCGCGTATCATCTGCCATATCACGCTGCCGAATGAGGCATTGTTTATTGGAAAATAAGAACTCGATTGGATCCTCAATTGTCACCACATTGCGCTTGGCTGTCTCATTCAAGTGATTGATCATGGCTGCCAGGGTAGTGGACTTGCCGGTACCGGCGGCGCCGGTAATTAGGATCAGACCTCTGGGTTTTAAAATCAGTTCTTTACAAATCTGCGGCAGTTCAAGCTGGTCGATGGTGGGCACCTTGAACGGTACCGGGCGTATGGCTAACGATATCGAACCCCGTTGGCGGATGGCGCTGACGCGGAATCGCGACAAACCGCTCATCGAATAAGTGAAATCGAGCTCGCGGTTGGCTTTAAAAGCCGCCCTTTGGTCCTCGGTGGTGATCTTATTGAACATATTTTCGACTTCTTGAGGGGTGAATGGCGGCACTTCGGGAAGAGGAATCAATTCACCATCGATCCGCAGCACGGGCACGCTAGGTACTGTGATATGCAGGTCAGTGGCATTCCGCGCCACGATGAACTCCAGGAATTTTTCGATAGGTATGCTCATAATTACACTCCCGCAACTAGAAATTAACAGACTGCAGGGTGATTAGCAATGGTACTTAAGTATATTTAAGCCATACCAATTAGTACTACAGGAATTCTTGAGCCCTCAAGGACAATATTATGAATATTTAGATGGAATATTGGTAAACCTATTGAAAACACCGCCCGTCGGAGGTACAATCCTAGCACTCCCCCAGCCTGTTCCAATCCGGAAAAAAGGAGAACCGCGATGAGCAAGGTGTTTTCGGGAGTTTTCGCCGTTTTATTCATTTTTTCGATGCTCTTGGTCGGAGGTTGCTCAGGTGAGGACAAAGCGCTGCTCGCGCAGGAGAGAGACGCCGCTAATTCACAGCTACAGCAGACTCAAGCCGAATTATCCACCGCCTGCGCTGACCTGGCAGTTGCCGAAACGGAACTCGCGGCACTGAAGGCTTCTTTTGACGCCGCCCAGAAAACCATAACCGAGTTGCAGGCAAAGGCAAGCCCAAGGTATTTTTCGTCACCAATTGAACTGGCTAACTGGCTGGCAAAGGATCCGGTTTCCGAAGAGCCGGATGCCATGACATACGGGGCGTGGTATGCTAAAGCGCTTAGGGTGCAGCAGAACGCCGCCGCTGAGGGTTTCCTTGTTTCGGTGCAATACCACTATTGCGACGAACGCCATATTATTGAATACATAGCTTGCTTGACCGTGGTTAATGGATATATGTTCATGTGGAACCCGGAGACCGATGATGTTGAATTGGATCCGCTCTGGGGCACCAGTAAAGTGATTTAAGAACTCACCACAGTCCCGCCGCCGCGGGTATTGCCGCGCGGCTGACCAGTGTAATGGCGCCGGATGGGCAGGCTGCCCTGCAGACGCCGCAGCCGTAGCAATTGCGTGTATTTACTTTCGTCATCGCTGAAGTGCGGCTGTATTCAAGCGCGCCGAAGTGGCAGACGCTGAAGCAGTCGCGGCACCCGGTACAGGATTCCTCATCAATGGTCGCGGAGTATTCAGCCCGGAACATAACCTTCGTGCTTAGATTGAGGCTGATGTTGAGCGCCTGGCAATCGGCGCGGTCGCAGTTGCAGATGCCGCCGATAAACGGCGTCTGGAAAGTCCAGATGGTATGACACAAGCCTTCGTCATCGTGGCGAGTTATTGCGGCTAGCGCCTCTTTCGGAGATAAGACTTCAAATCCGGAGGTATCCGGCCCATTAAGAAAAGTTCCATCGAGTTCCGACAGGATCTCAAGGATTTTGCCCCCGCCGGGGGCCATTGACAACCCGTAACAATACCGGGCTTCGGTTTTAAGCTTCGAATAGCGGCAGATGCAGGCTAATCGAACCACCGAAGTTGTCATGTTCAACAATTCGGCCACATCTTCTATCGGCAGCACCTGACCAAAATGACTCGACTTTTGGCGCCCGGAAAGAACCGGCCGGATGATGTTTTTAACCAGTCCCGGTGTTTTATCGAGTGCCGCCAGCCGCTCAGCGCCGGAGGCAATGCCTTCGGGGTGCCGGAAAAAATCTTCTATATAACGGCGCCGCTTGAGATCGGCCAGCAACTCTTCGGAATAGTTTTCCGCCCTGAGGTACCACTTTTTTCCTTCACCGTGCTGATGACAGAACTGGCACATGGGCAAACTGTAGAGTAATGACCATGTTTGGTCAAGGCCGGGTCAATTAATTTAGCTATATTGACATATCAGAAAAGAAAGATATAATAGTTCTTATTCTTATTGGACAGTGAGCCACCTGTCCGAATTCTAAAATTGTGAAGGAGGTAGTCATGGATCCAACCCGTATCTCGAGGCGTGATTTCACCAAACGGATGGCAGTCGTTGGCAGCGGCATCATGGTGTTCGGAGTGATGAGCGCTTGCGACAACGACGAACCAGCTCAGACAACAACTCCAACGGCAACCCTCCAACCGCTGCCTGCATTGAAATTCCAATTCTCGGACACTGCGGGCAACCGGACGATCGCCCAATACCTTCAAGGCCAGATGTCTCAGAATATGGGGATCATATCACTCTGGAGCCAATGGAGTCGGCCGCTTTCCAGAAGTTTGTTAACGAGGAGAACCATACCTGGGCATGGTTCGGCTGGGGCGCTGACTATCCTGACCCGGAAAACTTCCTGGATTCGGTATTTATGACTGGTGCCGGGAATAACCACACACTATATTCTAACCCTCAATTTGACACACTGATGACCAATGCGCTCAAAGAACTGAACAACACCACGCGGCTTCAGTTGATCGACCAGGCCCATAAGATGGTGGTCGAAGATATGCCCATGGTCTTCATGTTCAACCGTGAACGCTTCAACCTGGTCAAACCGGCCCTCAGACCCACCCTTAAACCCACCGGCCAAGATGGTCAGATTATGGGCGACCGCTTCTTCCGGCAGGTCAGCATGCCCAATAACATTCTGCGGGTCAACAGCAGCGGTGATCCCCCTACCCTCGATACCAACGCCGCCTCATGGGCAAGCAGCCTTTCCTGCTTGTATCAGATTTATGACGGCCTGTTTAGCTTCGACCAGAACCTCAACGTTCAGGCGATGGTAGCCAGTGAGATCCCGACCACGGCCAACGGCGGCATTTCCGCTGACGGTAAAACCTACACCTTCAAATTGAAGTCAAACGTTACCTGGAGCGATGGCAAACCTGTTACTGCTCAGGACTTCGAGTACAGCATAAAACGCATGCTGGCGCCGGCCACCGCCGCTGAATATTCCTTCCTCTATCTCGCTATCGCTGGCGCCGAAGCCTACAATGCTGGCACTGGTCAGGAGAGCGCTGTTGGTGTGAAAGCCCTCAACGCGACTACTTTGGAGATTAAATTGGCTCAACCACAACCGACCTTTATCTCCAGGATGGCGTTGTGGCCGTGTTACCCGGTTCGCAAGGACATTGTTGATGCCAAGGGCGCCGACGCTTTCCTGCCGCCCAACCTGATTGGCAACGGTCCGTTTATGTTGACAGAATGGGTACCGCTGGATCACATGACCTTTAAAGTTAACCCGAACTATTGGGGCACTAAGCCCACTTTGACCGAGATTCGATTCCGCAATATTCCGGATCCCCAGGCATCGCTTGCGGCATACCAGAATAATGAACTGGATATGTCTGGTGTTCCAGTCGGCACTGAAAAAGCTACCATGGCCGACGCTACCCTTGGAGCTCAGGTCTTCCGCAACGCTGATCTGGTGACCTTCGGCTTCCAGTTCAACGTCAAGAAAGCTCCTTTTGACAATAAGAAGGTACGCCAGGCTATCTCCTGCGCCATTGACCGCGACACCTTTATCAACAACGTCAGAGGCGGGGTTGGTCGTGCTACCACTTCGTGGATACCTCCGGGAATGCCGGGCTTCGACGCCAATATCGGCGCCGACTACAAGTTCAACGTTGCCAAGGCTAAGCAGTTGCTGGCTGAGGGCGGTTACAAAGTCTAGAATAAGTCGCTATTGTTGGAAAAATTCTGGCAGTGACGGGAGCAAGGGATTGGGGACTTCCAATCCCTTGCTCTTTATGAATTGAGGTAAATGGGAAAATATATTCTCCGCCGGCTGTTATGGATGATGCTCACCCTCTTCGTGGTGGCGTTCATAACTTTTGTACTGATGCACCTGGTGCCCGGCGGCCCCTGGGACCGCGAGAAAGAGCTGCCTGCGCAAGTTATCGAAAACCTGAACCAAAAATACGGTCTTGATAAGCCGCTTTTCGTTCAATTCGGCAGTTATATTTGGAATGCCTTGAACGGCGATCTGGGGATCTCATATATTTACCAGGATCGAGGTGTAACAGACATTATTCTTGGGGGGTTGCCGGTAACCGCCACTCTTGGTCTGGTTGCATTTGCGCTGGCGATTGTGCTCGGTGTATCGCTGGGAGTTGCAGCGGCGCTTAAACAAAATTCGGTCATTGACTATTTTTCAGTGGCTTATGCCACGGTTTTCGCCAGTGTGCCCGCTTTTGTGCTCGGTATTTTCCTAATGTACACCTTAGCGGTCCAGTTCCACTGGTTCCCAACGGGTGGGTGGGGTACCCTGCAACATATCGTCATGCCTGCAATTGCCCTGGCGGCACTCCCGGCTGCTTACACTGCCCGCATCACCCGGGCTTCCATGCTTGAGGTCATCAGGCAGGATTACGTGCGAACAGCAAGGGCTAAAGGTTTAGCCGAGAGAGTTGTGTTATGGCGGCATATCAGCCGCAACGCCCTTATCCCGGTTGTCACTGTAGCTGGACCCGAATTGGCGGCCCTCGTTTCAGGATCATTCATTATTGAGACTCTGTTCTCGGTGCCAGGCATCGGCCGCCTGTTTGTTCAGGGTGTTTTCCAGCGTGACTATGGTCTTATTATGGGTGCCATCTTGTTTTATGCTTTCATCATCGCTATCGTCAACCTGGTAGTTGATATTGTTTATGCCATGATCGATCCGAGGATACGCTATGACTGAAGTGGCTGCCGAATTCACACCAGCCCCAGCCAGTGCAAAGGTGTCAGCCCGTCCGCATCACACCTTGTGGGGTGACGCCTGGATACGACTTCGGCGTAATAAGCTCGCCGTCGTCGGCGGCATCATTATTATCATCATCGCCCTCGCGGCGGTGCTCGCACCTTGGATTACCGAGTATGATTTTGCCTTCCAGGATTATAGCGCTATACTCCAGCCTCCAAGCGCCCAGCATTGGTTCGGCACTGACGAATTAGGGCGCGATGTCTTCGCCAGGATGATCTACGGCGCCAGAACTTCCCTGGCGGTGGGTTTATTTACTCAGTTTATTGTTATTTTTGTTGGCCTGCCAATCGGCGCCTTTGCTGGTTTTATAGGCGGGAGGGTGGACAACCTCCTGATGCGGTTCGTCGATGTGATGTATGCCTTTCCTGATATACTCCTCATCATCCTGCTCTCCGCCGTCATGCGCGAAACAGACTTCGCCCGCTTCGGCGGCGGTATATTCGTCATCTTTCTCGCCATCGGTTTGGTAAACTGGGTGGGGATTTCCCGGCTGATCCGCGGGCAGATTCTATCATTGAAACAGCGTGATTTCGTCACCGCCGCCCGCGCTATGGGCGGGGGCAGCCGTTACATCACCTTTCGCCATTTACTGCCTAACGCTTTAGGGCCGATAATTGTCGCCGTGACTTTCGGTGTTCCAAGAGCCATCTTCGCCGAGGCTGCGTTGTCGTATATCGGGATTGGCATTCGCCCGCCCACCCCTAGCTGGGGCGCTATGATACGTGACGGCTTTAATGTGATGAACGCTTATCCCCACCTGGTCATCATCCCCGCTATTGCTATCGCCGTACTTATGCTTGCGTTTACCTTCCTGGGTGATGGCCTGCGTGACGCTCTGGACCCGAGGTTGAGGCGGTAATATGGCACTCCTTGAAGTTAAAAACCTGACTACCGAGTTCCATACACAGGACGGCATCGTTCACGCTGTCAACGACGTATCTTTCTCCGTCAACCGCGGCGAACTGGTAGCGCTCGTTGGTGAAAGCGGCTGCGGCAAAACCGTTAGTTCGCTGTCCATCATGCGCCTGATCCCAGAACCGCCGGGTAAAATTACCAGCGGCAGCATTCTTTTTGAAGGCAAAGATCTTCTAAAGCTGACCAATGATGAAATGCGCCGGGTGCGCGGCTCCAAGATTTCAATGATTTTTCAAGAGCCGATGACCTCTTTGAATCCCGTTTTAACTATCGGACGTCAGCTTACAGAGGCTTTAATACTTCACAAGGGCATGGATAAAAAAGCCGCTGAGGCCGAAGCGGTAAGCTTGCTGAACAAAGTAGGCATTCCGCAGGCGGAGAAGCGGATCAAGAGTTACCCACACCATTTTTCCGGCGGTATGCGCCAGCGGGTAATGATAGCCATGGCTATTTCATGCCAGCCGAAACTGGTGATTGCCGATGAACCTACCACAGCGGTGGACGTTACCATCCAGGCACAGCTTCTTGAATTGCTTAAGAGTATTATCCGCGATCTCAACAGCTCGCTTATTCTCATTACCCATAACCTTGGCGTGGTGGCTAGGTACGCTCACCGTGTGTATGTGATGTATGCCGGTCGGGTGGTCGAACATGGCACCGCTGCCGAAATCTTTCACCACCCACTCCACCCATATACTGCTGGATTGCTGGGTTCTGTGCCGAGGTTGGATGAACCCAGGAAACTTCGTCTGCGTTCGATCGAAGGGCAGCCGCCTGACTTAATTAGCCCGCCGAAAGGCTGTGCCTTCACCGCGCGCTGCGCTTACCGGCGCGAAGGCAAGTGTGAATCGCTTGAATTTAAAATGGTTGAAGCCATCCCCGGACATTTCACCAGTTGTCTGGTAGCTTTTGAGGGAGAAACGCCTTGGCGCAAGACAACGTCCTAGTAGAAGTAACCGGACTGACCAAATATTTTCCGATCGCCTCGGGCGGTCTTTTACGCAAAAAGGTGACCGAACTCAAGGCTGTTGATGGAGTGACCTTCGCTGTCCACCAGGGAGAGACGCTGGGTCTGGTCGGTGAATCCGGCTCCGGCAAGACTACGGTCGGCAAATGTGTTCTGCAGCTTCATCGGCCAACCTCCGGCGAGGTCATCTTCAAAGGACAGGACTTGGCTTCTTTATCCGAAAAACAACTTCGGTCGTATCGTCCCAAGCTTCAGGTCATATTTCAGGACCCTTACGAATCATTGAACCCCCGTTTCACCGCTTACGATATTATCTCCGAACCGATGAAACTTCACGGGGCTACCAGGACCGAATGTCGGGAGCGGGTGGCCGAACTGTTGAACATCGTCGGCCTGGCGCCTTATATGGCCGAACGCTATCCTCACGAGTTCTCCGGCGGCCAGCGGCAACGACTAGGAGTGGCTAGAGCTCTGGCGCTGCAACCGGAATTTATCGTCTGTGACGAACCCTTGTCGGCTCTCGATGTTTCGATTCAGGCCCAGGTGCTTAATTTGCTGGATGACCTGCAGCGGCAGTTCGGTGTGGCCTATCTTTTTATTTCACATGACCTGTCAGTAGTGCGCCACATCTCCCATCGGGTGGCGGTGATGTACCTTGGTAAAATTATGGAGATTGCCCCGCGCGATACCTTATACGAAAAACCCCTACACCCCTATACTCAAGCACTTTTATCAGCAGTGCCGGTCCCAGACCCCAGGGTGGAAGCTAAACGGCAAGTCATCCTGCTGCCTGGAGAGCCACCGTCCCCGTTGAATCCTCCATCCGGCTGCGTTTTTCATCCCCGGTGTCCAAAAGCCTTCGAAGCGTGTTCCTCGGTAGTTCCGCTACTCAACGATGATCGAAACGCTCATTTTGTAGCTTGTTTGTTATACAAGTCATCCTGGCCGTGACATCCTGGATGCCAGAGGTACAAGAGGGGCGCGGAATGCCGTGCCCCTCTTGTTTCAGACCGAAATCATCATCCAGCCGCTGGCTTTAATTCCTCTAACGCTTTGTCCAAAGCCTGCTCGATTCGCTCGGAATCGGCAGTACCCCAGCATGCGGCTAGGCCATCGACGAGGATAACCGGGAGAGCCCAGATTGAATATTCTTCAAACAACTTCACTACCGCTACAAAGTCCGGGTCTTCAGTGTTGATGGTTTCGATGTCGACAACATCGGCATCGATACCCAGCCTGCGAGCAACCGTATGCTTTATATCCGCAATCGTCTCCGACGATTGTCCAACCGGGCTTCAGCCGCTAGTACAGCCGGCGTTTGGCAGGACGACGATGCTTACCTTGCGTTCTGACATCCATACCTCCTCTATGATTTGATTACTGGTTGTTCGAAATAACGCCTTCGGAAGAAGTGGGCGACGTTGACCAGAGAGATTAGCACCGGCACCTCCACCAGCGGGCCGATGACCGCGGCGAAAGCTACTCCCGAACCGATGCCGAAAACGGCCACGGCAACGGCTATAGCCAATTCGAAATTGTTGGAGGCGGCGGTGAAGGATATAGCTGCTGTCTGAGAATAGTCGGCGCCGATTTTCCAGCCTAAAAAGAAGCTGACCAGGAACATAATGACGAAATAGATTAGCAACGGCACGGCGATCCTGACAACATCGAGCGGCAGCTCGACGATGACGTCGCCCTTCAGGGAGAACATGACGACGATGGTGAAGAGCAAGGCGGTCAGGGTCATGGGGCTGATGCGGGGGATGAAACGCCTCTCGTACCAATCGCGGCCGCGTGCCTTGAGCAGGAAGTAGCGCGTCGCCATGCCGCCGAAGAACGGGATGCCCAGGTATATGAGGACGCTCCTGGCGATATCTGCGATGGAGACGTCGACGACAGCGCCGCCCAGGCCGAACCACTGCGGCGCCAAGGTGATGAAGACGTAAGCGTAGACTGAGAAGAAGAGTATCTGGAAGATGGAGTTGAAAGCCACCAGCCCAGCGGCGTACTCGCAGTCGCCCTTGGCCAACTCGTTCCAGACGATGACCATGGCGATGCAGCGGGCCAAGCCGATCATGATCAGGCCTACCATGTAGTCCGGGAAATCAGCCAGGAAGATCACTGCCAGAGCGAACATCAGGACGGGGCCGATAACCCAGTTCTGCACCAGCGACAGGGCTAAAACCTTCCAGTTGCGGAAGACCTTGCCCAACTGCTCGTACTTCACTTTGGCCAGCGGCGGGTACATCATCAGGATTAGGCCGGCTGCGATGGGTATGGATGTGGTGCCCACCGACAGTGAATCGATGAAACTCCCGAAAGCCGGCAGGAAGAAGCCAAGACCTACGCCGCTAGCCATTGCCAGGAAGATCCACAGCGTGAGGTATCGGTCGAGGAATGATAGCGTCGTCGGACAACCGGCTTCCGGGGAAACGGCGCAGGAGACGTCAGGTCGGCTCATCTTTTCTCCTCAACCGGCCGCAGTTTGGACGGCGCCGGTGATTTCTCGCCTGGGTTCATCACCTCGAAGCTCTTGCCTTCTAAGTATTTTTCCAACATCAGGCCGATGCCGATGAAAAGAGGCAACGAGATGAGCGTCCGTGCCAGGGTGAATTCGACGCCCATATAACCGATCTCGATGCCCAGCATGGGTATTTTCATCGAGGAGAAGGCGCCCAGATAGATGAAGATGTTGCGTACACTGGTGCCTTTCTTATAGAGGACGTAGGCCACCGGGAAGGCGCCGTAAAGCGGCCCGGCCTGGAGCATGGCTAGGAGCACCACCAAGAACATGCCCTTAATGCCGGATTCCGGGCCGAGATGCTTTTGTATCTGCTCCTTGGGCACCCAGACATCGAACAGGCCGATGATGATGAAAAGGAACGGAACGAAGGATATCATCTCCAGCAGCGAAACCCTGAAGTTGGTGAAGACCGTCTTGCCGGGGTCGAAACCCAGGGCGAAAGAGGTGATGGTCGCCACGCCGAAAGCGGCCACCCAAACGTACGGCTGGTATTTCTTGGCTATGGCTTTCACAGAATGACTCCGATGGCCAGTCCGATGATGATGGCGGCGAAGAAATTCAGGATGTTGCGGGCGACGGCGGCGCGTCGGCCGAAGTATTGTATCTCCAGCGGCAGGGTGACGATGCCAACCATGATCAGGGTGGTCATCAACGTGGCCACCACGGCGTAGCTGGCGCCCTGCTGCAGCAGCCCGGCGGCGATGGGATAGGAAATGAACGGCGGGATAAAGGCGACCGAACCGACGATGGCAGCGATGAAGAAGCCGCCGATGCCGGACCCGGCGCCGAGGTATTCATCGATGGCGCTGGGCGGGATGAGGTAGATGGCGATGCTGACGACGATAAGGATGTTCAGAAATGGCAGCAGCAGTTTCCGGAACATCTGCCAGCCTTTCTTGAAACCGGCGATCGTTTTCTGCCGGTCGAGAATGAATGAAACCGCCGATAACACGGAAGCCACGGAGATGAAGATGACGGCGTTTGAGCTCACTGGGTCTCCTCTGTTCGTGTAACGATAGGGTTATCGGACGGTCGGTGGGCAGCTGGCCTCGGCTGGTTCAGCGGGCTCGCCAGTCGAAGACGGCGGGCAGAGCCGCCCGTTTTGGCGCAGTCTGCGGCGGTCGGCGGCGGCCAGATCGCTGTCGGCCAGCGCCAAATCCACGGCCTCGACCACCAGCTTCCGGTATCCGGCGCCCGTTTCCGGCGAGAGGTAATAGATGGTCCATGGTCCATCTCGCCGGTACTCCAAGAGCCCGGCTTGGTAGAGTTGCGACAGGTTGCGCGAAGCCCGAGTCTGGGAAATGCCCAGCGCCTGCACCACCTCGCAGACACAGCATTCCCGCTCTATGAGCAGGTTCAAAACGCGCAGCCGGGTGACATCGGCCAATGCCTTCATCACCTCAGCCGGGTTTTCCAAGTCGTTATCTAATATGCGCATATATGCATATAGTTTACGATATCGGCGGGGGATTCGTCAAACTTGGCTTGAACCCGCCGCCGTGCTATCCTTTGGCTATATGCCAACCACTGTCACGCCGCTCACCCTCGACGAACTCAAGGCGAACTGGCCGAGCTACCAGCAGTCGTTCCAAGCACCCTTTCCTTTCATTCTGCCTCATTGGCTGGAGGCCTGGTGGGTGAGTTTCGGCGAGGGCGACAGCCTCCGCTTGGCATCAGTCGATCGCGATGGGCAGGCGATAGGGATAGCTCCGCTGAGAATCCGCGAGGGTGTTGCCCGATTCATCGGCAACGCCGACGTCTGCGACTACCTCGATTTCATCGTTAAACCCGGCGCCGAATCCGATTTCTTTGCCGCCGTCATCGATGACCTCGAGTCGGCCGGCGTCGAAAAGCTGGAACTGGAATCGCTGCGGTCTGACTCGACAGTGCTGAAACACTTCCAGCCGCTGGTCCGGTCGAAGGGTTTCGCCGTCGAACTGGCCGATGCCGACATGACCCTGGAGATGCCGCTGCCCAAGACTTGGGACGAGTACCTGGCTGGACTTTCGACCCACCAGCGACACGAGATTGGTAGGAAGGGGCGGCGGCTGGCCGAGACCGGCGGTGTGGCGTTTGACATAAAATCGGCGGAGGATCTCGAATCCGAATTGGCGACGCTCATTCGGCTGCTGCGAGAAAGCCGCAGCGACAAGGCCGATTTCATGACCGCCGAAATGGAGGCTTTTTTCCGGCGGCTGGCTGTGGCGATGCAACAGGCCAGCCTGCTGCGTTTCGGCCACCTGCGCCTCGGCGGCCGGGTGGTAGCCAGCATCATGTGTTTCGACTATAATGGAACGCGCTACCTTTACAACAGCGGCTACGATCTGGAATACTCGTCTCTTTCGGTAGGGTTGCTGTCCAAGGTATATTCCATAAAAGACTCTATCGAGCGTGGACTAGTAAGGTATGATTATCTCAAGGGCGCCGAAATCTACAAGTATCATCTTGGCGGTGTCGAGTCGCCTATCACTAGTGCCGTTATCAAATTAAATGACTGAAAAATTACGCATTGCTATGCTATCCGTCCATTCCTGCCCGATAGGTCAGCCCGGGAGCAGGGACACCGGCGGGATGAACGTTTACATCCGGGAGCTTGCCACCGCGCTTTGTCGCCGCGGCCACATCGTTGACATCTACACTCGGGCGCATGACCCACAGGACGCCCAGAGTGAGTATCTTTCACCGGGGGCCCACCTAGTCCACATTCGCGCCGGCGCCGTTGAAGAAATGGGCAAGCTGACCCAATACAACCATTTACGGGAGTTTCACGATAACCTTGAGGCTGTCCGCATCGCCGACCGGGCGGCCTATGACCTCATCCACAGCCATTATTGGCTGTCCGGCGAAGTCGGTTTGAAATTGTCGCAGGAATGGGCCGTTCCCCAAATCTTCGGCTTCCACACCATTGGCGCCGCTAAGAACGAACTGGGACTAGGTGAGAATGAGCCTGCTATAAGGTTATTGACCGAGCGTGAAATCGCCGAAACCTGCCACCACATCACCGCCGGCACCGAGGGCGAAAAAGCGGCGATCTGTAAGCACCACGGCTGCGCTCGAGATAAGATTACCGTCGTGCCCTGTGGCGTCGACCTGGAGCTTTTTCGGCCTATGGACCGGGAGGAAGCTAGACGCGGCCTGGAGTTAGATGACTTACCCACCGTGCTTTTCGTTGGACGGTTGGATAAATTGAAGGGCATTGACCGGCTGGTCGAAGCCGTCGCCTTGATTGCTGATCACGACTGCCGCCTTATTGTAATCGGCGGGGACGAGTATTCGAAACCGACGCTCGAGCGTCTGAAAGTCCTGGCCGCCGGCTTGGGTATCGCCGGCCGGGTCAAATTTATCGGCGCAGTGCCGCAGCGGGCATTGCCGCGTTACTACTCTGCTGCCGATGTAGTAGCCGTACCGTCATATGCGGAGACCTTCGGCATGGTGGCTTTGGAGGCGGTAGCCTGCGGTACACCGGTGGTGTCTGCCGATGTCGGCGCCGCCCGGCAGATTATCAAAGACGGATTCTCCGGCGCAGTCGTCGGCGGGAACGCACCGTATATGCTGGCTGAGGCGCTGGAAAACTGTCTAAAACAAACGGTTGCCGACCGGATTCAACTGCATGACAGCGTCGTCGGCTATGGCTGGAACGCCGTGGCCGAGCGGATGGAAAGGGTTTATTTGAATGTACTGTCTAGAGTTCCGGCCGGGTCAGCCATCGATGGTTAAGGCTGACGTACTGGTCATTATGGCCCATCCCGATGACCCGGAGTTTTCATCGGGGGCTACAATTGCCCGGTTGGCGCGCGATGGTAAAAAGATAGCCTATGTTATCTGCACCGCCGGAGACAAGGGCTCCTCTGATAGGGCGATGACTCCAGCCAAACTCATCGAGGTTCGCATGGAGGAGCAGCGGGCAGCAGCGGCAGTTCTTGGAGTCCAGGATGTGGTCTTCCTGGGTCACCCTGACCAGGCGCTTGAAGCTGACGATGAATTGCGCAAAGAGCTCGTGGCGTTGATTCGGGAGTACCGCCCGGATCTGGTGATCACCCATTCGCCTTATCAGCGCTATATCTGGTGGCACCGTGACCACCGGATGTGCGGTGAAGCGGCCATGGACGCCGTTTTCCCTTATGCCCGTGACCACATGGCCTACCCCGACCTGCTGGCTCGCGGCTTGGAACCTCACAAGGTCTCCGAGATATGGCTGGCCGGCGCCGACGACGCCAATTACAAATCTGACATCACGGCTACATTCAACCTTAAAATAGACGCTATTAAATGCCACAGGAGCCAGGTCGAAGAAGACTTCTTTGCCCGACTCGACCGCATTAAAGCTCGGGCTTCGGCAGCGGCCGAGGGCGAGGAGTTTTTATTGGCGGAAGCCTTCCGGCGGGTTGAAATACCCTGGTAGTCATTGAAACAAGAATTATCAAATCGTTCACAGACTCCATTTAAGCCCAACGCTCTTGACTTGAATGTTGGCGATTACATATAATATCTCTCTGTTTGAAAGCAGGACTGGGAATTCAACAGAGTTACCAGCTTCTGCCCGAGTGGCGCAATGGCAGCGCAACCGACTTGTAATCGGTAGGTTAGTGGGTTCGAATCCCCTCTCGGGCTTGGTCACCGCGTGGAGAGGTGCCGGAGTGGCTAATCGGAGCAGTCTGTAAAACTGCCGCTCGAAAGGGCTTCACTGGTTCGAATCCAGTCCTCTCCAGATTTATAAACTGCTGGACAATGTATGATGGAAAACCTATAATAGCAGGGTTGCCCACATAGCTCAGCAGGTAGAGCACGTTCTTGGTAAGAACGGGGTCATCGGTTCGAATCCGATTGTGGGCTCCAGAGTGAATTTAAAAAAGGGAGATATAAGTTCAAATGGCTAAGCAGAAGTTCGACCGCAGCAAGCCGCACGTAAACGTCGGCACCATCGGGCACGTTGACCATGGTAAAACTACTTTGACCGCCGCCATCACCACAGTGCTGGCATCCGCTGGCCTGGCTGAGAAGCGCAGCTTCGATTCCATTGATAATGCGCCGGAAGAAAAAGCCCGCGGCATGACCATTTCCATCTCCCACGTTGAATACCAGACAGCGACTCGGCACTATGCCCACATCGACTGCCCTGGTCACGCCGATTTTGTAAAGAATATGATCACCGGAGCTGCTCAGATGGATGGCGCCATCCTGGTTGTTTCCGCTCCGGACGGTCCCATGCCCCAGACCCGCGAGCATGTACTGCTAGCCCGCCAGGTTCGAGTGCCGGCGATTGTCGTGGCCCTCAACAAGGTTGACGTCATGGAAGACGAGGAACTCTTGGAACTGGTCGAAATGGAAGTCCGCGAGTTGCTGAATAAATATAAGTTTCCCGGCGATGATACGCCGGTGGTTCGCGTCGCCGCCGTCAAAGCTCTTGAGTGCGCTTGCGGTAAGAGAGAATGCCCCTGGTGCGGCAAGATTATGAAACTCATGGATGCCGTAGACACTTTCATTCCGCTGCCGGAACGTCCCAAAGATAAACCGTTCTTGATGCAGGTTGAAGATGTCTTCTCCATCAAAGGTCGCGGCACAGTAGCCACCGGCCGTGTGGAGCGTGGAACGGTTAAGGTTGGCGAAGAAGTTGAGATTGTCGGCTTGCACCATGATATCCGCAAGGTTGTGGTAACCGGCGTTGAGATGTTCCACAAACTATTGGATTACGCTGAACCCGGTGATGCCGTCGGCCTACTGCTGCGCGGCGTTGAACGCGAAGATATTGAACGTGGTCAGGTTTTAGCCAAACCCGGTTCCATCAAACCCCACACCAAAGCTGAGGCTGAGGTCTATGTTCTGTCCAAAGAAGAAGGTGGCCGCCATACGCCGTTCTTCAACGGGTACAAACCGCAGTTTTATATTGGCACAACCGATGTTACTGGCAATATCGAACTTCCGGCCGGTGTTGAAATGGTTATGCCCGGCGACAATATCAAGATGAAGATCAGCCTGATCTATCCCGTGGCTATGGAAGCCGGTCTTCGCTTCGCTATTCGGGAAGGCGGCCGAACTGTAGGCGCCGGCGCTATCTCGAGCATTCTGGAGTAATTAATGCCAAAAACGGAAAACCGGATTGTCATCACCTTCGCTTGCCCGGAGTGCAGTGAAAGGGTATATACTTCATCTAAAAACAAGCGAAACGACGCTAGGCGTTTAGAAATTAAGAAGTATTGCCCACGTTGCCGCACCCACCGTTTGTTTAAAGAGACAAAGTAACCGGGCTTAGGATATATAATGCCAACGGAAAAAGCAGCAAACAAGCCGCCGGCCGCAAAGCCGGCGGCACCATCGAAGCCAGCCGCGGCTCCCAAGCCAAACTTCTTCGGTAATATCATTGCCGAGCTCAAGAAGGTTAATTGGCCAACCCGTGACGAAGTCAGAAAACTGACCGTGATGGTGTTGGTAGTGGCATTTACTGTGGGCTTGGTTTTAGGTGCTTTGGACTACGGACTTTCTTTCCTTGTCGATCAGTTCCTGCTTGACTGACGGACTCAGCGTTTTAGAGGATCAGAGTTTTGCCAGAGAACAATAGCAAATGGTACGTTGTGCACACTTACTCAGGGCATGAAGAGCGGGTGAAAAAGAACTTGGGTGAGCGCATTCAGACTCTGGATCTCGGCGCGGAGATACCAAGAGTTGAGGTACCTACTGAGGAAGAGGTTGAGGTCAAAAACGGCCAGCGCCGGAGCATCCGGCGCAAGATACTTCCAGGGTATGTCATCGTTCAAATGGTGATGAATGACCGCAACTGGCAAATCGTTCGCAACACGCCAGGCGTGACAGGTTTCGTTGGCACGGCAGGCAAACCGACGCCGCTTCATCAGCAAGAAGTTGACCGTATCATCACCCAGATGGAGGCAGAAGCGCCGCGGGTTAAGGTGGGTTTTAAAAAGGGTACCAGCGTTCGAGTCATCGACGGTCCTTTCATTGATTTTATAGGTGTTATCGATGAGGTCAATACCGAAAAAGGCAAAGTCAAAGTGTTGCTTTCGCTTTTCGGGCGAGAGACCCCCGTCGAGCTTGACTTTTTACAGGTAGAGAAACTTTAACTGGCCTCCAAGGAGATAGGATTTGGCTAAAAAGATTAAGGCAATTGTTAAACTGCAAATTCCGGCCGGCAAAGCCAACCCGGCGCCCCCCATCGGGCCGGCGCTTGGCCAACACGGCGTCAATATCATGGGTTTCTGCAAAGAATATAATGAACGCACCGCTTCAATGGCGGGCACCGTCGTTCCGGTGGAAATCACAATCTTTGACGACCGGTCATTTACCTTCGTTACCAAGACCCCGCCGGCGACTGACTTGTTGAAAAAGGCGCTCGGAATAGATAAGGGCGCCGGCAATGCCGGTCATAACACTCCTCCGGTGCTGACCAGGAGTAAGTTAAAGGAAATCGCCGCTCTCAAATTGAAAGATCTTAACGCTGTTGACTTGGCTGGTGCCGAGCGTATCATCGAGGGTTCGGCTCGAAGTATGGGGATAAAGGTAGAATAACATGGTTGACCATGGCAAACGCTATACTGAAGTAAAAAAATTAGCTGAAACCGGCAAGGTCTATACCCCTGCCGAGGCAGTTGGTCTGGCAAAAAAAGCGGCTACCTGCAAGTTTGACGAAACTGTTGAACTGCATCTCCGCATGGGATTAGATCCACGGAATTCCGCCCAGGTGGTGCGCGGTGTAGCCCTTATGCCGGCAGGCCTGGGCAAAAAGGTTCGTGTTTTAGTCTTCGCCCAGGGCGATGCCGAAAGGATCGCGCGCGAAGCCGGGGCAGATTTTGTCGGCGCAGATGACCTTATTGCCAAGATTAATGAAGGCTGGACTGAATTCGATATCGCCATCGCCACCCCAGATATGATGGGTAAAGTAGGTAAACTGGGTAAGGCGCTGGGCCGTAAAGGTCTTATGCCCAATCCCAAGGCCGGGACGGTGGTTGCCGCTGGCGATCTGCCGCAAACCATTAAGGAAGCACGAATGGGCCGGGTCGAGTTCAAACTGGATCGCACGGCGATTATTCATGTAACACTGGGCAAGGCTAGTTTTGAAGAAAGCGCGCTGATGGAGAATCTGACCTCGCTTATGGAAGCGGTAGTGCGCGCCAAACCAGCCGGTGCCAAAGGTCAATACATCAAGAGCGTTTGTTTAACCACCACTATGGGTCCGGGTTTCATGCTGGATCTTAGGCCGACAATGGCTTTGGCCGGCGCTTAACAGAGGGTTTGCACTGAAAAACGGACCGTGGTAGTATAGCCAATAGAAAAAGAATATCCGAAGACAGCCGGTGTCCCGTTGCTTTCGGGACTTAATGAACGCCAGCCGAGGAGACATTGAGACCTTGCAGAAGAGTCGCTTTGAGTCCTCGCGTGTGGCGCGAGGACTCAAGTATTTTTAAGGAAAGGAGTTGAGAAGAAATGGTAAACGCCAAGATCAGGCTAAAGAAACGGCAGACCATCGACGAACTCGAAAAGATTATCGCCGAATCCAGTGTCGCTATCATTGCCAATTATCGCGGTATTAAAACTGAAGAGCTTACGGCTTTGCGCGTCAAGCTGCGCCAGAAGCAGATGGGTTTTAAGGTCGTTAAAAATACCCTGGCCCGGAAGGCTGCCGGCGGGGCTAGAAAAGACAAGGTGACGCCGGTTTTTGACGGGCCGATCGCCATGGCTTACGGCTACGGCGATGACGTGGCCGCCCCGGCCAAACTGCTGCTGGAGCATATTCTGACTACCAAGTCCAATATGACCATTGCTGGCGGCTTCCTGGGTGACAGACCGCTAGCCGTTGACCAGGTGACCGAGCTTTCAAAACTGCCGCCCAAGAGCGTGCTGGTGGCAAAAATGCTGGGCGGCATCCAATCCCCGCTGTATCGCTTGGTCGGCACCCTGAACGCCCCTATACAGGGTTTGGTGACCGTGTTGAACGGGCAACTTGAAAAACTGCAACCAAAATAAACAGATATAAAACGGAGGGATTATCAAATGACCACTACTGAGATCATTGCGGCAATCAAAGGACTTAACGTTATGGAACTGGCTGAACTGGTCAAGGCTCTGGAGGCAGAGTTCGGTGTCAGCGCGGCGGTGCCTATGGCCGCGGCGGCCCCGGCTTCGGGAGGAGCGGCTGCTGCGGCAGCGCCGGTTGAAGAGAAAACCGAGTTTGACGTCATTCTCAAAGACATCGGCGCCAATAAGATCAACGTTATCCGGGTGGTTCGGGAACTGACCAACCTAGGACTCAAAGAGTCCAAGGACCTGGTTGAAGCTGCGCCCAAAGCGGTGAAAGAAGCCGTCAGCAAGGAAGAAGCGGCGACCGTTAAATCCAAGCTGGAAGCTGTTGGCGCTACCGTCGAAATAAAATAAAGACTAGCAAAATCTGCCGGCAAGAACTCCCTTCGCATGAGGGGAGTTCTTGCTTTTATCGGAAAGTTCCGGCGTTGTTGAAGTACTCATGGAACACGTCTTGATAACATCTGGGCAACAAACTATAATTTCGCCAGGATAAACCAAACCGCTGGCTCAGGAGGAGTCTCCTTCATGGGTGAAAACGTGATCATCCTTGGCCTGGGGCTCCTTTTCATGATTATCGGTGTCATTCTGCTTTTTTCCGGTCACGGTGAAGAGCGATGGTATTATGACAGGCTGTCGCGAAAACGTGATCTCAGGGAGTTTGTGACTCATGACCCGGAACGTCCCGAACCCGGCTCACTGAGGACCGGCGGCTGGATAGCTTTGGCAGTTGGTTTGGTGATTATCGGCGTTTGGGTTTTTTTCGGCGCCGGATAATCTCATCGGCTATCCGGAATGGTTATATCGAGATCATGAGGCGCGGCGATACCTCCCGAAATCACCATCTTCATTGCCGTATCAACCGGCATGTTGATGCGGGTAACCTCTAACTCAGGTACCACTATTAACCACCCGGAAGTAGGCACAGGAGTTGTTGGCAAGTAGACAGCGACCAGGCGTTTTCCTTTAGCATCCGAAAGTTCACCAGTTATAAACCCGATGGTGCGTAATCCCTTCCGGGGGTATTCCACCAGCACGACTTCCCTGAAAGCCGCCCTGCTGCGGGACATTCCGGAAAGGCTGGTAATCGCCTGCTTTGAAGCGTTGTAAAGCTGGCCAAGTACCGGCATTCGGCTGACTAACCACTCGCCGAATTGGATAATTCGGGCGCCGACAATATTACTGGCCAGGATTCCCGCAAGGTATATCAAAACCACGGTAATACCGAACCCCAGTCCAATTATTTCTCGCCCGAAGATAATGGCGATTATCGGCTGAAGTATACTGTCGATTGTGTTGAAAAACCAGATAAGTGCCAGGGTAACCAGAGCGGCCGGCACAATCACCAGCAGTCCGGTGATGAAATTACGTCGCATATTCCGGATCAGCCAGTGCTGATTTTCTTTGCCGCTTGGTGTTTGCTGGCGGTTTTCCATCAGATGTTTGTCCTCTCTAGACCGCCAGTCGCGGTCTGTATTGAAGGGCTTCAGCCATGTGATGAGCCAGAATTGATTCGGCACCTTCCAGATCCGCAATTGTCCGAGCCAGGCGCTGAGTCCGGTGGAAGGCTCTGGCTGAGAGGGAAAGCTGGCGCATCGCGGTGCGCAGCAAGCTTTCGGCCGACGAGTCCAGTCTACAGTAACGCTTGATTTCGGGCGCCGTCATATCGTTATTGGCCACCAGCCTGGTACCGCTGAACCTCTTGGTTTGTAATAACCGTGCCGCCGTGACCCTGTAACTTATTAATTCTGAAGTCTCTCCGTAATGCTCGCCGGACAATTTATCGTAATCAACCCGAGGCACATCGATGAAGATGTCTACTCTGTCGAGGAAAGGTCCTGAAAGCCTTGCCTGGTATTTCGTGATTGCTGAAGGCGGGCATCGGCATTCTTTCAGGTTGTCACCGAAATAACCGCATGGGCAGGGATTCATGGCGCCGACCATCATGAAATTTGAAGGGAAGGTAACTGACCCCTGGGATCTGGAAATGGTTACTACTCGGTCCTCTAGCGGTTGGCGGAGCACTTCCAGCATATTGTGGCCGAATTCCGGAAGTTCATCCAGGAATAGTACCCCGCGGTGAGATAATGTAATTTCACCAGGCCGCGGCCAGTGGCCGCCGCCGACCAATCCGGCAGCGGAGGTAGTATAATGCGGCGATCTGAAAGGCCTCTCCCGGACTAAAGCCGTTCCAGGCCGAAGACAGCCTGCGACGCTCATGATTTTTGTCACTTCCAGCGCTTCGGTATTGGTCAAAGGCGGCAGGATGGTAGTCAGGGCACGGGCCAGCATAGTTTTACCCGAACCGGGCGGTCCGGACATGATTACATTGTGAGCCCCGGCTGCCGCCACTTCCAGGGCGCGTTTGACGTGTTCCTGACCTTTGATAAAAGACATGTCGACCCCTCTGGCTGGCAGATCGACAGATTCACTCAGCCGGGGCGGGCAGTCCGGAGTCGGGATATTGCCGGCCAGGAAGTCCGCCAGTTGTGTCAGGCTTTCCACCGGTATGATTTCAGCGCCCTCAACCAGAGAGGCTTCTAAGGCGTCATCAGCCGGAACTACGATGCGTCGGTAGCCTTTTTGAAGGGCAAGGGAGACCATGGGTAAAATACCGGTGGTGTGTCTTAGCTTACCTTCCAGAGATAATTCGCCGAGAACGATCAAACCGGTGACATCGGCGGTTAACTGCCCGGAACTTATAATGATGCCTAGAGCGATGGGCAGGTCGTAAGCAGGGCCGGTCTTTTTAAAATCTGCCGGAGCCAGACTGGCAACTATGCGTTTTGTTGGGAACATAAAACCGGAATTCCGGACGGCATAACGCACCCGTTCGCGGGCTTCCTGAATGGCGGTATCGGGAAGCCCGACGACAAAAAAATTAGGTAGTCCGGGGGCAATGTCCACCTCGACCTCGACGATGGTGCCTTCGAGGCCGAGCAGGGCACAGGTCATGACACGCGCTAACATAAAACCGCTCTATGTTAACCACACGGTCAGGTGGTGTCAAACGAAATATATCCAATTTTAAGGCCAAGAACATTGGGTTAGTCCATCGGCTGGTTTAATAGTTAAGGCGGTTACCACGTATAACATCTATTGCATTCCTTGCCATGCCGTGATATACTCGGAAACAGTCGAAGAGAACCTGCGAAGTGGGTTAAATCCCACTTTTTTATTGCCGCGATATTATGAAGGAGGGTGCAAGACCGGGATGAAGAGCGATTTCCTGCTCGCCATCACACAGCTCTCCGCCGAAAAGAACCTCTCGAAAGAAGTAGTTCTGGCGGCTGTCGAAGCAGCTCTGGTTTCCGCCTACCGCAAGGAGAGTTTTGCCCCCAACCAGAATATCCAGGCCAAGATAGATCCACAGACAGGCCGAGTCAGGGTCTGGGCTGAGAAGACGGTTGTTGAAGCCGTTGAAGATCCCCGCAAAGAAATCACTCTGATTGAAGCCCGAAAAGTCCAACCCGGCATACAGATGGGAGAGCCCGTTATCGTCGAAGCGACGCCGCATGATGCCGGTCGCATTGCTGCGCAAACGGCCAAGCAGGTCATCCTTCAGCGGTTGCATGAAGCTGAAAATACCGCTATCGTCGATGAGTATGCCGGGAAGGCTGGAGATATCGTTTCCGGTATAGTTCAGAGGGTTGAGCCGAAACAGACCATCGTCGATCTCGGCCGGGCGGAAGCGGTGATGCCGTCTTCAGAGCAAGTATATTCGGAGCGACACCGCCCGGGGCAGCGTATCAGGGCTTATCTTGTCGAGGTTGCCAAGGGAATCAAGGGACCACTGGTGATCTTGTCACGTTCTCATCCCGGGCTGCTGCGGCGTCTTTTCGAGATGGAAATCCCAGAGATATTTTCGGGCATGGTCGAGATCAAAGCTGTCGCCCGCGAAGCCGGTGCCAGAAGTAAAGTGGCGGTTTCAGCCCGCCAGTCGGGCATTGACCCAGTCGGTTGCTGCGTCGGTCTGCGCGGCATTCGCATCCAAAATATCGTTTCTGAATTAAACGGGGAAAAAATTGATGTGGTGCCCTGGAGTGGGGATTCCGCGGCGTTTATTGCCAATGCGTTGTCCCCGGCCCAGGTAGTGCGGGTTATATTAAATGAGAGTGAAAAATCCGCGACAGCTATTATTCCTGACCGGCAGCAGAGCCTGGCTATCGGCAAAGAAGGGCAAAACGTCCGTCTGGCGGTAAAACTGACCGGCTGGCGGATCGATATTAAGAGCGTTACAGAATACGAAGCCACACACCCGGCAGTTCCTGAGGCGCCTCCGGTCAAGACGCCGGAACCGCCTGTCGTAACACAACCGAAAACCCCGGAGAAACCGCCGGAAAAGGCGCCGGAAAAAGCTCATGAAAAACCTGCCGCTAAACCGGTGGAAAAAATTGAAAAACATGTTGAGACTCCGGTTCCGGTGGTTATCGAACCTGTGGTTTTCACTGTGCCGGAAACAACCCCTGCGGCCGCTCCGGAAGAGGTCGGCGTGGCATTATCGCTTAATGTTCCTGAAAAGACGCCGGCTGCCGCCGGAAGCAAGTCAGGTGTACGTTTCGCTGAAGACATCCTCGGGCGGTCGGCCGACCGTGTGGACCGGAAGAAGAAAAAGAGCCGAGATGATGACGGCGGCAAGGGTAAGAAGAAACGTCATGGCGGCGCCGGTGAATTCGATACCGATGAATACGACTAAAAAGCAACCTCAGCGGACTTGCGTTGTCTGCCGTTCGGTCGGCGGCAAGCGGGGTCTGCTACGCGTTGCGCGTACCCCGGAGGGGCGTGTATTGCTTGATGCTTCGGGGCGATTGCCTGGCCGCGGCGCTTATTTGTGCCGCGAAAACGCTTGTCTAGCAGCGGCAGTTAAAGGCGCCCAGTTGGAACATATTTTGAAAGTAAAAATGATTTCGGAAGATCGTGAAACCTTGAAAGCCGCGCTGGGCGAAATACTTAAGGAGCAGGCCGTTGTCTGAGGAACGTAAAGAAGCGCCGGTCCGGGCAAGCCTACCGCAGGGTAAGATCGTCGAACTGCCGGCCGCTGTCAGCGTTCGTCAACTGTCTCAGGCTATCCGCCAGAATCCTATAGAAGTCATCAAGCAATTGATGCGGAATGGCTTGATGGCAAATATCAACGAAGTCATTGATTATGAAGCCGCCGCTAAAATAGCCGCGGATTTCGGCATCGAAGTCAGGCCGCAGGCTATCCGTTCCGCGGCCTCTCGGCGCAAAAAGCCGGAACATGAGGAAACAAAGCACCTCCCGCTGCGCCCGCCCGTCGTCACCATTATGGGTCACGTTGACCATGGAAAAACCCGCTTGCTTGATGCGATTCGGCAGACTCATGTTATGGAATCGGAAGCCGGCGGCATCACCCAGCATATCGGAGCTTATCAGGTAGAAGTCAAAGGTCAAAAAATTACTTTTTTGGATACCCCGGGTCATGAGGCTTTTACCGCCATGCGCGCCCGCGGCGCCCGAGCCACCGACATCACTGTACTCGTGGTAGCCGCTGATGACGGCATTATGCCGCAAACATTGGAGGCAATAGATCACGCCCGGGCGGCCGGTGTGCCGATTATCGTAGCCATCAATAAAATTGATAAGCCCGGAGCCAACGCAGACCGGGTCAAGCAGCAGCTGGCTGACCATGGTCTGGTGGTCGAGGATTGGGGCGGTGACACCATCGCCGTCGGAACTTCAGCTAAGGAACGTCTGGGTATTGACGACTTGTTGGAGAACATCCTTCTGGTTGCTGAAATGGAAGACCTGCATGCCGATCCGACCCTCCCCGGTACCGGAGTCGTTATCGAAGCCGAGATGGACAAAAGCCGGGGAGCGATGGCCACGGTCCTGGTGCAGAACGGTTCGCTTAAGGTAGGCGACATCGTCGTTGTAGGCGAAACCTTCGGCAAGGTCAAAGCCATGTTCAACGATCAAGGCAAGCACCTTAGGAAGGCGGAGCCAGCCACACCGGTAGTGATCATGGGTCTCCCGGTTGTTCCTGGCGTCGGCGATACCTTGGCATCGGTGGACTCTGAACGGCAAGCGCGCCAGATACTATCGGAGAAGAAGGCAGTCAAAAAACCGGTTTCGGTCAGCCTGGCCAGCCTGCATGAGCAGATCGCTTCGGGTAAGGTCAAAGAACTCAATATTATTCTTAAAACCGACGTTCAGGGTTCCATTGAGCCGATTCGTACCTCCCTGGAGAAACTGGCAACTGATAAATTAACCGTTCACATCATTCACTCGGGTACCGGTAATATCACCGAAAATGATGTTATGCTTGCTATCGCTTCCCACGGTCTGGTCATAGGATTTTCCACAGGAGTCGAGTCCGGCGCCACCCGCCTGGCTGACCAAGAAAAAATTGACATCCGCAGGTATGACATCATCTACAATCTCATCGAAGATGTCGATAAGGCGCTTAAAGGATTGATTGAGCCTGAGATTGTCGAAGTTGTCGAAGGTCGGGCTGAAGTGCGCGCCGTTTTCCCGGCTGGTAAAAAGGCTAAGGTCGCCGGGGTCTACGTCAACGAAGGCAAAGCCGCTCGTGGAGCCCGCGTTCGGGTACTGCGCGGCAAAGACACACTGGCTGAGAGCCCCATCGTTTCCCTCCGGCGCTTCAAGGATGATGTCCGCGAGATCGCCGCTGGTTTTGAAGGCGGAGTTGGTTTAGAGACATTCAACGAATTTCAGCCCGGCGATGTGCTTGAGTTCATGCGCAAGGAAAAGAGTGCTTGAGCCATCGCATAGAACGCATCAATCAGTTGATCCGTAAGGAAATTAGCGAGCTTTTACAGCGCGAAGTCCGCGACCCTCGCCTGTCAGGTTTGATTTCAGTCACCGCCGTTGAGACAATGGCGGATCTGCGTTTTGCTAAAGTATTTGTTAGCCATCTGGCAGGCAGTGAACATAAAGAAGAGTTACTTAGAACTTTGAATGCCGCCGCTCGCTTTTTCCGGGGCGAATTAGGCAAGGTCCTCGAACTGCGCTACGTACCTGAAATCGCTTTTTATTGGGATGATTCTATTGAACGCGGTGACCAGTTGTCCCGTTTGATAGATCAGGCCAACAAATCCGACGCCCATATCGCGGGCTAACGGTGGCGATGTAACCCATGCAACAGGTCTCAGGTACCAAAAAACAGCTGCCTATAAGCAAGCTTGACGGGTGGCTAAACATCGACAAGCCACCTGGTATAACTTCCTACCAGGTAGTAGCCAGGCTTAAATACTTGACCGGTCAGCGGCACATCGGCCACGCCGGAACCCTTGACCCCGCCGCAACCGGGGTCCTGCCGATCGCCTTCGGTAAAGCCGCACGCACCATAGAATTCCTCCATCGGGTCTCCAAGACCTACCGTGCCATCATAGAACTTGGGGTAGAGACCGATACCCTTGATGCCGAAGGTAAAATTGTATTTCGCCACAATCCATCTGGAGTCAGCCGTTCTGATATGGAAGCAACACTCGGACAGTTTATCGGCGATATCCTGCAGGTACCGCCGCTATTCTCGGCTCTCAAAATCAATGGCCGGCCGCTGTACGAACTGGCCCGCCGCGGCGAAACAGTCGAGGTGGTTCCGCGGAAAGTGACCATTTACTGCATTGAACTGATAGAATTCGCCTCACCGCTGGTCACTATTGAAGTCGAATGCGGTTCGGGGACTTACATCAGGTCTCTAGCCCGCGACGTAGGGCAGACGTTAGGAGTGGGTGGCCATCTAAAATCTCTGTGTCGCACCCGTTACGGGCCGTTTGACATAATGAATGCTGTCGCCTTTGCCGGTCTGCAGTCTGCTTCTGATGTCGAGGCGTCCCTGCTACCCGTCACCGCTGGCATCGGATATCTCCCCATGTTGACACTTAATGAGGATATCGCAAGGAAAGTTGCCAACGGCATACTGCCGCCGGAATTTCTTTCCCAGCTAAACTGTGAAACAGCCTACAGCCTGTACTGGCCGAACGTTAGTTTATTGGGGCTTATTGATATAGGCATCGCTGGAAAGTATCGTTTAAAAGTGCTCGAAAGCTTGAATAACGTACCTGGCAGGGCAGATTCTTGACATTATCCTGCCAATGAATAATGATATGGGGCTGAAATTACGGACTGTTTTTCCGGTATCGGATGGAATATCGAGACCTGCTATCTCTTTGAACCCGGGAAAAATTGCCCCATCCAACCAGCGTTTAAAACGGAATCTGAAAAAGGAGCTCTCAAAACTTGGGTAAAATTAACGTAGCCATTATCGGAGTCGGCAATTGTGCCTCATCGTTCGTTCAGGGTGTTTACTACTACCGTAAAGCTAAGGAAACCGAATTCGTACCCGGTCTCATGCACGTCAACCTGGGTGGCTACCATGTTTCCGATATTGAATTTGTAGCGGCTTTCGACATCGATAAAAATAAAGTCGGCAAAGATCTGTCAGAAGCCATTTTCACCGCCCCCAACAATACCTTCAAATTCACCGACGTACCCCTGTCGGGCGTTAAAGTTGAACGCGGTATGACTCACGACGGCCTGGGCAAGTACCTGTCTCAGGTCATTGAGAAAGCCCCTGGACCCACCGCCGATATCGCCGGTATCCTGAAAGCCAAAAAGGTTGATGTCGTTATCAACTATCTGCCGGTTGGATCCGAAGAAGCTACAAAATGGTATGTCGAGCAGGTTTTAGAAGCCGGCTGTGCTTTCATCAATTGTATTCCGGTATTCATCGCTCGGGAAAAGTATTGGCAGGACAGGTTCATCAACAAAGGGCTGCCGATCATCGGGGACGACATTAAGAGCCAGGTAGGAGCTACCATTGTTCACCGTGTGCTGACCCACCTTTTCCGAGAACGCGGAGTCAAACTCGAGCGCACCTATCAACTTAACTTCGGCGGCAATACCGATTTTCTAAACATGCTGGAAAGGGAGCGCCTGGAGAGTAAAAAGATTTCCAAGACTAACGCTGTTTCTTCTCAACTCGATTACAAAATGAGTCCCAATGACATTCATGTCGGTCCCTCCGACTACGTTCCCTGGCTGCAGGACCGGAAATTCTGCCATATACGCATGGAAGGCCGCACCTTCGGCGACGTTCCCTTGCTTGTTGAATGTAAACTCGAAGTCTGGGACAGCCCCAACTCTGCTGGCGTGGTTATCGATGCAGTGCGCTGTGCTAAACTGGCGCTGGATCGCGGTCTTAAAGGGGCGCTTTTTGCGCCTTCGTCTTACTTTATGAAATCGCCGCCGGAGCAGTATACCGACGCACAGGCTCACGAAGCCACTGAAGCTTTTATTTCTGAAAGCGTCGCCGAACTTCAGTCCGCCAAGAAAACGCCTTCCAAAGAGGCTAAATAGGCATTCGCCGGCCTTACAATGATTGATAGGGGCAGGGGTCGGTGAAGATAGCCCTGGTGGCGCCTTATGATTTCGCTTATCCAGGCGGGGTGGCTAATCATGTTGCCGCGCTGGCAAATCAACTCACAGCGCTGGGACATGAAGTACGCGTAATCGCCCCGGCTTCCGGTCCGGTGACGCTTTTCGGCGACCGCTTCATCCGGATTGGCACGCCCCGTCCGCTGCCGATGTCCGGTTCCGTGGCGAGGGTGACTCTTTCAGTCAGCCTGGCTAATACCATCAAAGCCACCCTGGCCAAAGAGCGATTCGACATAATTCATCTCCACGAACCCTTCATGATCATGTTGTGCTCGGCAATGCTGCGTTTTTCTAATTCGACGAACATTGGGACCTTCCACGCTGCTGAAGCCAAGCCGGGTTACAATTTCGCTTGGCCGATAAGCCGGTTCATGCTCAACCGCCGAGCCCGCAAACTCCACGGACACATCGCTGTATCCCCTGCGGCACAAAATTACCATTCAAGATTCGTTAAAGCTGAATACACTATCATCCCAAACGGTATCGACCTTGAGCACTTCAACCCTGCCGTTAAGCCGATGGAGCAGTATTGTGACGGCAGGATAAATATCGTTTTCGTCGGACGTCTTGAAAAAAGGAAGGGCGTCAAATATCTGATTGACGCCTTTAAAACAGTGCATAAACACTTCCCTGCTACCCGTCTGTTGATCGTAGGTCCGGGTACGCGTCTTCGGCCGAAATTCGAAAAAGTCGTTCGACAAGCGCACCTGGAGGATGATGTCATCTTCACCGGCGGCGTATCATTTGCCGATCTCCCGCGATATTACCAGACTGCCGATATCTGCTGTGCCCCGGCCACCGGGCAAGAGAGTTTCGGAATTGTCTTGCTCGAGGCGATGGCTTTGGGCAAGCCGATCATAGCTTCCAATATTCCTGGGTACGCCGGGGTTCTGACCCATGAAGGCGAAGGACTGCTGGTCAAGCCAAAAAATGCCCGCGAACTGGCGTCCGGCCTCTCCCGTCTCGTCGAAGATAAGGCATTGCGGCAAAAACTGGGACGTCAGGGATTGGTGACGGTACAGAATTACACTTGGGACAAGGTTGCCCGCCGCGTTGAGTCCTACTACCGTCAGGTGCTGGATAAATGCGGTAAAACGGAGAGTGGCGGCGTATGACGCTCAACGATGTCCGCCGCAGCCTCGGCGCCAGGTTGACCGGTGGAATTTCCCGAATACTGGTGAAAGGACGCATCAGCCCAAATTTTATTACCTGGGCTGGATTCCTTGTTACCGTCGGAGCTGCCGTGCTAATTGCCTCGGGAGAGTTACTTGCCGGCGGTCTGGTATTCTTGTTTGCCAGTTTTTTTGATATGCTTGATGGCGCGGTAGCCAGGGCATCAAACACGATCACCCGTTTTGGCGGCATCCTTGATGCCACACTTGACCGCCTTTCTGAAGCAACTGTATTCGTTGGAATCATGGCCTACTTCGCCCTCGCTGGCGACGTTTTTCCGGTGGTGCTTACCGGGGCCACTCTGGCTGGCTCGCAAGTTGTCAGCTACCTGCGAGCCCGCTCAGAAGCCACAGGACTAGAGGGGAAAGATGGCATCTTTACCCGTCCGGAGCGCGTCGTTGTCTTGAGCCTGGGATTGCTCACCAACTGGCTGGTGCTGGCTCTGGGTGTTATCTGTATCTTTTCTTTCATCACCGTAGCCCAGCGTTTGACCAGTGCTTACCGCCAACTCGGCGGTCAGTGACTTGACCTGTCAATTCTGCTAAAATGCTTTCTCGGCTTCCCCCCATTTCTTGAATGGGGAAGACGTGCCGAAACAGTTCTAGGGAGGGGACCACCATGCCAGTGACAATCATCGTTGGCGCCCAATGGGGCGACGAGGGCAAGGGTAAAGTCATCGACATGCTGGCGGAACACGCTGATGCCGTCGTCCGCTTTTCCGGCGGCGATAATGCCGGCCACACGGTGATGAATTCCCAGGGCACCTTCAAACTCCATCTGATTCCCTCCGGTGTTTTCAACCCGGACTGCGCCTGCGTCATCGGCAACGGCGTTGTTGTCAATCCTGAGATATTTATCAGCGAGCGGCGGGAACTGAATGACCGTGGCGTGAGCACCGATAACGTTTTTATCAGCGACCGGGCTCATCTGGTGATGCCCTACCACATTCAACTAGACGGATTGGAGGAGCAGGCTCGGGGCAACAAGTCTTTGGGCACTACCCTGCGTGGCATCGGTCCAGCCTTCGCAGATAAAGTCGCCCGTATGGGCATCCGTGCCGGAGACCTGCTGGATCGGGAGATCTTGCGCAACCGGCTGGAATATGTCCTGGAGTATAAGAATAAGATCCTGACCAAGCTCTATGACCAGCCAATAATAGATATTGAGGCACTTTACCACCGCTGCCTCTGTTACGCTGAGGCGCTGAGGGCAAACATTAAAGAGACTTCGTCCCTTTTGAACGAAATGGTGGATCAGGGCAAGTCCGTTATTCTTGAAGGCGCCCAAGGCGCTCTCCTGGATACCGATTTCGGTACTTATCCTTACGCCACCTCTTCCTCGCCGCTATCCGCCGGCGGTTGCCTCGGTGCTGGCATAGGCCCTACCAGGGTTGATAATGTGCTGGGTGTTTTCAAAGCTTATTGTTCGCGTGTCGGCGCCGGGCCTTTTCCCACCGAGTTGCTGGACGCCACCGGTGATTGTATCCGTGAACTGGCCCACGAATACGGCACCACTACCGGCCGGCCCCGGCGCATTGGCTGGTTCGACGGCGTGGCGGCGCGTTTCTCCGCCCGCATTAACGGCATGACTGGGATGGCGGTCACCAGGCTCGACATCCTGGATTCATTCGATGAAATCAAGGTCTGCACCGCTTACCGGCTTGATGGTGAAACTGTAACTGATTTCCCCGCCGAACCCGGAGCCCTCAACCGATGCCAGCCTGTTTACGAGACATTACCCGGGTGGAAACAGCGGACTACGGGGCTTACCAGGCTCACTGAACTTCCGCGGCAGGCTCGTGAATTCCTCTGCCGTCTCGAAGAACTGGCCGGGTGCCAGGCGTGCTACGTTTGTATCGGTCCGGTGAGGGAACAGACGATCGAACTGAGATCTCTGGCCCGATAATTTATCCCGTCAGGCAACTTCAAGGGGGCGTGAATAAAGCGCCCCTCTTGTTTTTCGTTTTTTAAACCCTTGTTGAGTGTTACAATGTGTTGGAGGCGTGAAACGGAAACGTGTGAAAGAATACGATGTCATTATAGTTGGATCAGGGGCGGGCCTGGATATTCTTGAGGCAGCTGTAGAACACGGCTTGAAAACCGCGCTGATCGATGACGGACCGGCAGGCGGCACCTGCCTTAATGTCGGCTGTATTCCGTCGAAAATGCTCATTTTCCCTGCTGACCGGGTGATGGATGTCCGGGAGGCGGCCAGTCTCGGCATTGATGCCGAAATCAAGGGGATTGATTTCGCGGCGATAATGGACCGATCCCGCCGTCTCGTAGAAGCAGATCACCGGGAGATTGAAGACCAGTTGAGAAAATCCCGGGCGCTGGATTTTTACCAGGATATCGCTGAGTTTGTTGACCGCAATACTTTCAGAGTCGGCAACCGCATGATCAAGGCCAATCTGATTTATCTGGCTTCAGGTTCCAGGCCGCTGATTCCTTCAATTCCTGGATTGGATCAAGTTGATTACCTGACCAATGAATCTCTGCTGCAACTGCGGGAACTGCCAAAAAGTCTTATCATCATCGGCGGTGGATACGTCGGAGTTGAATACGCGCACTTTTTCCAGGCCATGGGCTCGGATGTCACCCTGCTGGAAATGGGACCTCGGCTTGTACCTTCAGAGGAACCAGAGATCTCGGATTTATTGCTTTCATCACTTTCTCGAAGATTTGCGGTGCTTACGGGCAGTGTAGCTGAGTCGGTTGAGGAGACAGACTCAGGCAGGGTCGCCGTAAGAGTATCGACCCGCCATATCGACAACCGCAGTGAAAAAATTACTGCGGCAAAGCTGCTTATCGCTGCCGGGCGGCGTTCCAACGCGGACCGGCTTAAAGTAGAAAATGCAGGCATCAAAACCGATTCTAAAGGTTATATCAAAGTCAATGCCCATCTAGAAACTAATGTAAAAGGGATTTATGCCATCGGCGACGCCAACGGGAGGGAGATGTTTACCCATACCTCCCACGCCGAAGCGGCGGTGGCTGCGGCCAACGGCATACATGGTCAGAAAAAAACCATTAACTACTGGGCGGCGCCACATGCTGTCTTCACCCATCCACAGATAGCTTCGGTTGGGCTGACTGAACACCTGGCGAGGCAAAAATACAAGATCTCCGTCGGACGGACGGCATACGCTGATATCGCGCTGGGCGTCGCCATGATGCAGCAGGAGGGCTTTGCCAAGATAATCCTGGAGCAGGAAACCCGAAAAATCCTAGGCGGGCATGTCATCGGCCCGTGGGCGTCGGTTGTCATCCAGGAGGTGGTCAACGTAATGGCCCGCCGCGGCGGTGTAGCAGATATCGGGCGGGGAATTCATATTCATCCGGCTCTGTCGGAATTGATAATCAAGGCTGTCTATAATGCGGTGTAAGGGAGTCATCTACTAGAGGTGATTTGCTCTGGTGGTATTCACAACGGCCAGGCTAACGATTATAATCAACCTGTATGAGAACCTCTGCTGGTAAAAGGCTTGAAAGGCATTCGGGAAATGACGGGAACACCGACATTGGCGGTGGTATTATAGATTCAGAACTCTCGGGTCCGGAAGATCAGTTACGAAGGTTGCGTCAGTTCATTCCGGTTCTGGTTCATGAATTAAGGACGCCACTGACGCCTTTACTCGGTGCATCGGAGATGCTTTCGAGCGGAATAACAGAGCAGCCGTGGGCAAACCTTGCCCGGAGCATACAGTTAAGCGCCGTAAAAATGGTGCGGATGATTGATGACCTGGCTGATCTGGGGAAGTGTGATTGCGGCGAGCTGATTCTGGAAATCTCCGACATTGACCTATCCACGTTGCTCGGCGAGGTGGTTGAAAGCCGGCGAGTTCGCGCCGTACCGTTGGGGCTAGGACTGGTCATAGATATTCCGCAATCGTTACCGCGAATTCGAGGCGATGCCACTCGGTTGCGGCAGGTTGCTTTAGCCTTGCTGGAAAGTACCTTGCGACAGGTTCCCGAAGGGGGATTCGTCCGGGTTAGCGCTCGATCAATAGATCAAAGCGTTATGGTCACGGTAACAGGTGAAGACTCAAGTTCCCGACATCATGACGACTTTCCCAGTCAATTCACTGAGGAGGATACACTGGAGAAAGCTCCTAGCCTGGCCCTGTTACTTGCCAGCTACCTGGTCCGGCTTCATGAAGGGCGGGCAGGCGTTGTTATTCAAGCTGGTGCGAATAGTATATATTGGTTTAGCGTCCCGGTTAATGGACCTCAGAGGAGGGCGGCATGATTAAAATCCTTATCATTGAGGATGATGCAGAAATTGTCGAATATCTACGGCTAGCTTTTCAGGTCAACATACCGGAAGTTGAGTATATTCCAGCCCGCCTTGGCGCCGCGGGTTTGAAAAAAGCCTCCGAAGAAATCCCGGATCTGGTCATTCTGGACCTGGGACTGCCGGACATCGATGGCTTTGAAGTGCTTAAAGCGTTACGTAAGTTTCAGCGTATGTTAATTGTAGTGCTTACCGCCCGCGGCGATGAGAGGGACATTGTAAAAGGGCTGGAACTGGGTGCCGATGACTATGTTGTCAAACCATTCCGTCAAATGGAACTGATCGCCAGAGTAAGAACGTTGCTGCGGCGCCAGCCCGGCATTCCTGAACGAGAGATTTTACATTGCGGTCGGTTGGTACTCGATACCGCCCGAAATGATGTCTCTATGCCTGACGGGCGCCAGGTTGAACTTACCCGGACAGAAAGCCTGATACTTGCTCGACTTATTCGGGACTGCGGCCGGGTTGTTGAGCATTCGAGGTTGGCTGAAATAATTTGGGGGGAAGATTACCCTGGATCGGTAAACGCCCTCAGGGTGTACATCGGGCGGCTACGCCGTAAACTTGAAGCTGACGCCGCTTCACCGTCCCTCATTGTGTCTAAACCGGGGCACGGCTACTATATTCCAGCCGGGGGTCTGACGGGATAATTTCATCGTGTCGCCGAGCGTCTTAACTTGACGTAAACGTAAAAATAAGTTACCCTTCATCGTGTTTCGTTCAATGGAGAACAGATGGATATTCCCTTTGGCCGAGCTGCCGTTGCTGAAATAGAAGAAATCCTGAAATGGCACCGGCCGCCGCCGCTGCGTATCGGTCAACATACAGCACGTCTGCCGATCGTCCAGGGAGGAATGGCGGTCGGTATTTCACTTTCGGGTTTAGCGTCCGCAGTTGCTAATGCCGGAGGTATAGGTGTCATCGCCGCGCCGGGTGTCGGTTTGTTCGAACCGGATTTTTTCCAAAACTTTTTTCAGGCTAATATCCGGGGTCTGCGCCGTGAAATTCAAAAAGCCCGGGCAAAAACCCACGGCATCTTGGGTGTCAACATCATGGTGGCCTTGACCGATTTTGCCGATTTAGCCAAAGCAGCCATCGAAGAGGGCATAGACATCATCTTCGCCGGCGCCGGCCTGCCGCTAAAACTGCCGGAGTTGCTTGGAGAAAACCGTCACACTAAATTGGTTCCTATTGTGTCATCGGCCCGGGCGGCCCGCATCCTGTGTAAAAAATGGCAGGACGATTTCAGTTATACACCGGATGCTTTCGTCGTCGAGGGACCACTTGCCGGCGGCCATTTAGGCTTTAAAGCTGAGGAATTAAATTCACCTGAGAACCAGTTGGTACGCCTGGTGCCTGAGGTTATAGAAGCGGTCAAACCCTTCGCGGAGGCTGCCGGCCGACCAATTCCGGTTATTGCCGGTGGCGGTATTTTTACCGGCGATGATATTTACAACATGCTTCAGACCGGTGCCGCAGGCGTTCAGATGGCCACCCGTTTTGTAGCAACTGATGAATGCGACGCTTCGCCTGCGTTCAAGCAGGCCTACCTTGAATCAAAAGAAGGCGACGCCGTTATTATCAAAAGCCCGGTTGGCATGCCCGGGCGTGCGCTTCGCAACGACTTTATCGACAGCGTCAATGCCGGTGCCAAAAAGCCGTTCAAGTGCCCTCAGCACTGCGTCAAGACCTGCAATTACCTTGAAAGTCCTTACTGTATTTTCGTTGCGTTGCTAAATGCCCAGAGGGGACACTTGACCGGGGGTTTCGCTTTCTGCGGAGCTAATGTGCATCGGGTGAAAGAAATTATTCCGGTCAAAAAGCTGGTCGAAACCCTCGTCAAAGAGTACAAGACCCGGGCCGTTCAAGCGCTGATTGAAGCGATGACCCGCTACATGAACGGGCTAATGGCTTCTCCAGCGCTGGGTCGCGGTCTGGCTTGATGAAGATCGCTGTCTACCAGATGGCCGATTCCGGGGACCCGGTTCAGAATATTGCCCGAGCATACCAGGCCATCGTTAATACAGATGCCGATTTTTTTGCTTTGCCGGAGTTTTTCACCATTCCCGGTGGTGACTTCCGCCGGCCTTATACCCTCCAGACCTGCCTTGAAGAGACCGCCTTGCCTGCCTTGGAGATGTTCCGTCAGGCTAGTCGGCAGTTCCGCGGTTATATTATCGGCGGCAGCATCGTCGAACGCGAGGCTGACTGCTATTACAACACCTGTTATGTATTTAAAGAAGGGGAAGAGATAACCAGGTATCGCAAGATCAATATAACTCATGAAGAAGTTGAGCTGAATATCTGTCGCGGTACGCGACCGGTGACTTTCGAGACGGAATTCGGTAAAGTCGGCTTGATGATCTGCGCTGACTGCATTTCGTGGGATGTGGTCGAGGCTACCTGCGCCGGCGCCAAGCTGGTTTTCTTGCCGGTATCTTTAACCGATCCTAACCATCCCCCTTTTACCGGCCACCCGGTATCGGATATTATCGCCAGAAAATATGGTTCTACTGTGATTAAAATAACCCGGGTCGGCACCTTTGGCGGTAAGACGCTCTCATCCAGGAGTGCTATTACCACACCGGAGGGAACCTATTGGGAAGCCCCGGACGCCCGGGAGCATTTCGAAGTCATTGAAGTCTCGGAAACGGCCACCTAGAACGCAACAACCTCATCAATCGAGGCAGCGTCACAGGACAGCATCACCAATCGGTCAATTCCCAATGCCCCTCCCGCCGCCTCCGGCAGGCTTTTCAATGAGTCCAGAAACTCCTCGGGTAGCGCCGCTGACCGGTTCTGTTTCTCTGCGCTTTTGATCTCAAGCTCGAATCTTTTTCGCTGCTCCCCCGGATCGGTAAGCTCGGAAAAAATATTCGCTATCTCCAGCCCCCCGATGAAGATCTCCGTTCGCTCGGCCACTGACGGATCGCCAGGTTTCAGGCGCGCCAGCGAGGCCATCCCGGCAGGGAAATCATAAAGGATTAAAGGCCGCTCACAGCTTAAGCCAGCCACGCCTGTTGCCAGGTCCAAGTCAAACCGTTCTGGGTCGTCGGCTGTGACCGGGTTCCAGCCGCAAGCCGACATAAATGCCTCGGCGACGGACAGCCGCGGCCAGGGTGGCGAAAGGTCAATGGACATGCCCTGGTAGTTTATCTGAACCGATTTACGAGTCGCTTCGACCAGACCGATGACCAGAGCTTCGGTCTCGGCGGCCAGTTCGAGATAGTTTCCCCCAACGCGGTAATATTCCAGCATGGTGAATTCTTCTCGGTGGTGGCGTCCCTTTTCATTTTTTCTGAAGCTGTGGCAGATCTGATAAATATCTCCGCTGCCGGCTGCCAGCAGTTTCTTCATATAAAGCTCCGGAGAGGGCAGCAGCCAGCCGCATGCTGTCTCGATCGGCTCGATGCAGGCTTCAGGAATGGGACACTCCGCCAGCGCCGGAGTTTCGACTTCAAGGTAGCCGTGGGAATATAAAAAGCCCCGGGTGAGACGCAGAATCTCAGCCCGGAGCTTCAGATTATTGAATTTGGCGGAAAGACGCCCGGCGTCCATCGGCTTTAGCCGACACGCTCCACGTACGCCCCGGTGATGGTGCTGATTCGCACCGTATCACCTTCTTTTATGAAAGCCGGTACGCCGATCTCGAGGCCGGTCTCCAATCTGGCCAGCTTTTGCTGGGCGGTAACGGTGGCGCCTTTCATCGCCGACTCTGTTTCGATAATTTTGAGTTCAACCGCTTTGGGCAGGATCAGGTCAATTGGGCGGTCCTCCCACATCATAACCTGCACCCCCAGCGAATCCTTCAGGTAGAGCTTCTTGTCGCCGACGTTCTCCTCGTTCATGATGTGCTGCTCGAAAGATTCGGTATCCATGAAATGGTAATGGCCGTGCTCTTCGTAAAGGTATTGCATGTCCCGGACGGTAATGGTAGCCTCGTCGAACTTATCTCCTGAATGATACGTAGGTTCAGAAAGGATTCCGTTCAGCAGGTTGCGCAGTTTTAAGTGATAAATCGCCCGGCCTTTGCCAGGCTTGACGAAATCCACGCTTTCGACGTTAAAGGGCACGCCATCAATAAGCAGTTTTTTATTTTTTGAGACTTCAGAGACTTCCACAGGTTTTGGGGTACTCCTCCGTTAATTTATATATTACAAACCGAGTGGATATTATAGGCGCTTCAAATAGGCGGCGCAAATACTATTCCGCCCCGGAATTCGTGACTCAAAAGCCCAAGAATGTTAGAATGCCGGAATGAAAATCGTCAGATTTATTGCTCCAGATTGCTCAGAACGGTATGGTGTGCTCGAAGGCGAAATCATAAACGACCTGGCCGGCACTCCGTTCAAAACTATGGATTACTCCGGCGAAACCATTCCCCTGACCTCGGTTAAACTTCTGGCGCCTTGTGCGCCTTCAAAGATAGTATGCTTGGGGGTAAACTATCACGGGCATGCTCGTGAGATGGGTCACAACATTCCTAATGTGCCATTGATCTTTTTGAAACCTTCGACTGCTGTCATTGGTACCGGGGCTGATATTGTCTATCCACCGTCGTCTTCAAGGGTAGACTACGAGGCCGAGCTGGCGGCAGTTATCAGGAAATCCGGCTGGCGTATACCCCAGAAAGCGGCCCGTGACCATGTACTCGGTTATACATGTTTCAACGATGTCACCGCCCGGGACTTGCAGCGGATTGATGGCCAGTGGACCCGGGCAAAAAGTTTCGATACCTTTGCCGCCGTGGGGCCGTGGATCGAGACCGAGGTTGATCCCTCCCGGCTGAACATCGAGACTTTTCTAAACGGCGAACGTAAACAACATGGCAATACCTCGGACCTGATCTATCACATTGATTTTCTGATCCACTTTATCTCCCATGTGATGACTCTGCTGCCGGGTGATATCATCGCTACCGGCACTCCTTCAGGCATCGGACCGATGAAAATCGGCGATACCGTAGAAGTGCGCATTGACGGAATCGGTACGCTGCGGAACAAGGTCGTCAGGCAGGATTAAGCCTACCGCAGCAACGATTGAATAGATCTCGTTGGGCTCAATTCTTAAAGAAATCCCTAACATCAGTTCTTGTCAGGTACACGATCTGCAGCACCCCGATAACAGTTCCGATAGGGAAAAATAGCAGGCTGATGACTCCGTGAGCCAGGCTGGTAACCCGCCCGAAATCACGGCTGGCCAGTAAGCCCGCCGCTCCCGCAACGGAGACCATCAGGTACGCCAGCAGTGTCAGAGCCCCAACCGCCAGACCGAAATAAAAAAACGGACCGGAAAAATTGAAGTAGAGATCCCGGAGGAACAGCGCCTCAACCTGAAAACCGATCATCACCAGCACAGCAAGGCCGATCAACGCAAAAAAGGCGGTCACCAATTCCCAAACAGCGATAAGCACCAGAAGATCTGGCTTTTTCATCACAATCCCCTGAAGTGTCCTGTTTCATTCTAGTAATAGCTCGACTTTCAGTCAATAATAATGCTCTGGCTACGTGTGAATTGTCTTGACACTACTTTCCGGCCTTGTTAAACTTGGCTGTTGTCCTCTTATTTTGACCCCGCATCGGCGCCCGCGTCCCGGAGGGATTGTTGATCCAAACTGAACCACTTAGCCAACGCTGCAAGCTGGAAAAAGGGCTGGTGTCCATCTTCACCGGCCACGGCAAGGGCAAAACCTCCGCTGCCATCGGCATCGCCGTCAGAGCGGCAGGGCACGGACTCAGGGTATATATGGTCTTCATGATGAAGGCCAACGAGTTTTTTGAGCACGGCGAATTCACCGTGTTAAAAAGCCTGCCCAATGTCCACGTAGAAGCATTTGGCTACCGCGGCTGGTCAAAAAAAGGCAATATAACCCCGGCGCATAAAGCGGAAGCTCAAAAGGCGCTTGAAGACGCGGAAAAAGCCATGTCCAGCGGCGAATACGACGTTATCGTTCTGGATGAGATCAACCACGCCGTCTCCGGTGGTTTAATTGACATAGAAAAGGTCATCGGTATGATTGATAAAAAGCCGGAGTGTGTCGAACTAATTCTCACCGGCAGAAACGCCGATCCCCGGCTGGTCGCCATAGCCGACCTGGTTTCAGAGATACTCATGATTAAACATCCGTTTAACGAAGGTATCCGCGCCCGAAAAGGTATTGATTATTAAATTAAGAAGGAGATATTGATGAGAATCACCCTGAGCGTTATTAAAGCCGATATTGGCGGTTTCGTCGGCCATTCAGATTCCCATCCGGAATGTCTTTGCGAGGCTGATAACAAGCTGGCTAAAGCTAAGCAAAGCGGCCTGATAATAGATTACCATGTCACCAAATGCGGCGACGACCTGCAGCTGATCATGACTCACCAGAAGGGCGAAAACAACACCGACATCCACGAGACGGCCTGGAATACCTTTGTCTCCTGCACCGAAGTGGCCAAAAGACTGAAGCTTTATGGCGCCGGTCAGGACCTGCTGGCCGATGCTTTCTCCGGCAATATCAAGGGTATGGGACCCGGTGCCGCGGAGATGGAATTTGAAGAACGCATCTCAGAGCCGGTAGTCATCTTCATGGCCGATAAGACCTCATCCGGTGCCTGGAATATGCCTCTGTACAAGATGTTCGCCGATCCCTTCAACACCATCGGTCTGGTTATCGCCGAGAATATGCATCAGGGTTTTAAGTTCGAGGTGCATGACGTCAAAGATTCAAAGAAGATCATCTTCTCCACCCCGGAGGAGATCTACGACATGTTGGTTTTCATCGGCGCCCCCAATCGTTACCCTGTGAAAGCGGTCTACACCAGGAACGGCGAGATCGCAGCCTCCTCATCCACCCAGAAGTTGGCTTTCATCGCCGGCCGCTACGTCGGCAAGGATGACCCGGTATGCATCGTCCGCTGCCAGGGTGCCTTCCCGGCCGTTGGTGAGGTGTTGGAACCGTTTGCGACCCCTTATCTTGTCGAGGGTTGGATGCGCGGTTCCCACTGGGGCCCGATCATGCCGACCGGAGTCGCCGACAGCCTGCCGACCCGTTTCGACGGCCCGCCTCGAGTTATCGCGCAGGGTTTCCAGCTGTCGCAAGGCAAGCTGATTGGACCGAGGGATTTCTTCGCTGATGTCTCTTATGATCAAGCCCGGGAGATGGCTAACAAAATGGCATACATGATGCGCCAGCATGGCCCCTTCGAACCACACCGCCTGCCGCTGGACGAGATGGAATACACCACCATGCCGCAAGTTTCCCGAAAACTGGCCGAACGTTTTAAGCCGCTCTAAAAGTGCGATGGATTATGATAACGAGGGACACGGCCGCATGCGGCCGTGTCCCTCGTTATTTCTGCTGGCATTGAAAGATAGCAATGTGAGTGACTATGGCGGAACTGTTGCTGGCGACCAACAACAAAGGAAAGATCCGGGAGTACCGGGAACTACTATCTGGTTGTGGGTTTGAACTGGTCACTCCCGCCGGGAGAGGCATCGATATCGCAATTGCCGAAACCGGTGAGACTTTCGGCGAAAATGCGGCCATCAAAGCTCGAGCATTCGCTGCCGCCTCCGGATTGCCGGCGCTGGCGGATGACTCCGGCCTGGAGGTTGATGCTCTAGATGGTGCTCCAGGAGTACTTTCAGCCCGTTATGCGGGCGAGGGCGCTTCGGATACCGAACGGAATGCCCTTCTGCTTGAAAATCTCCGGCACGTGCCGCTACCCCGGCGGACCGCCCGGTTCCGCTGTGTCATCGCGATCGCTGAACCCTCTGGCGGCATCCACCTTACTGACGGCGTCATTGAAGGCCTGATCAGCCTTGCGCCGCGGGGAACTTCTGGTTTCGGTTACGATCCGATCTTTTATTTGCCTGAACGCCATCTGACGATTGCAGAGTTGGAGCCGGCAGAAAAAAATCGAATCAGCCACCGCGCCGCTGCCGCTGTGAAAGCCTGCCTCATATTGTGCCGTTTGTCCGCAGAGAATAATAAAGAGCGTTAGAATATACAAATGGATTGTTATGACCAGGTCTTCGCTTGGACTTGATTTAGTGGTACTAGTTCCGTTAAGATTATCATTACTCCTGCAGGTTTTATCAATCCCGCCCAACCGACATTGAAAGCGAGTGCCGGTATTTTTTTATGAAAGCCCTGATTCTCGTAGGCGGCCTCGGCACCCGGCTGAGGCCTTTGACAATCAACACCCCCAAAGCGATGTTGCCGGTACTGAACCGTCCCTTCATGGCGCATGTTGTAGAAAATCTCACGCAGCATGGCATCACTGAAATCATCTTCACCCGCGGCCATTTAGCCGGACAAATGGAATCGTATTTCAATGAGAATTATTCTTCCGGCGTGGAATTCATTTTTGTTGATGAGACACAACCCCTGGGAACCGCCGGGGGCATCAAGAACTGCCAGGCTTACCTTGATAATGAAGCCTTTATTGTCCTGAACGGCGACGTTTACACCAACATTGATCTCACATCAATGCTGCGTTTTCATAAACATAAGGGTGCCATCGCCACTATCGCCCTAACACCGGTGGCCAATCCTTCCGCATTCGGGCTGGTAGAGGCTACAGCAGACGGCCGTATCCGGCGTTTTGTGGAAAAGCCGCTGCCTGAGGAAGTCACCACCGATATGATTAACGCTGGTTGTTATATCCTCGAACCAGAGGTGCTCGATTTCATCAAGCCTGCAGCCAACGTCAGTATCGAAAAAGAGACCTTCCAATTATTCCTCAAAGACAAGCAACCGTTTTTCGGCTGGAGCGACCGGACTTCTTATTGGATTGACATGGGTTCCTGCGAAAAATATATCCAACTGGTTGCGGATATGCTGTCCGGGCGCTGCGCCTGTTCCACCGCGCCGCCGCCCGGGGTGCACTTCGGCGAAGATACGGCGGTTGAACCTTCCGCCCGGATTGAGGGTCATGTTGTCATTGGGCGTCACTGCCGCATCGGTGCCGGGGCAGAAATCACCGGACCGGCGGTCATCGGCGATAACTGCCTGATTGAGGACGGAGCTGTTATTTCCGCTTCTATCCTCTGGGATGGCTGCCAGTTGGCCGGCGGGTCGAGCGTCTTTGACTCTGTGGTAGCCGAAAAATGCTGTTTATCGCCGGGAAGCCGTGTATCAGGTTCCGCCCTGGCGGATGGAGTGTACGTTCCCTCAGGAGCATTCCTGGGAAATTGCCGGATTTGGCCGGGTACTATCATCAATAATTAATAGAAAGGAAGGACCAAATGACTCAAGCCGATTCCCGTGTCGCCCATCTCCCCACCACCAGTTATTTTTGCCCATCCGGGACCTATGATGAACTCTGGCGCCGCGCCGATGAGGACCCCGAAAGATTCTGGGCGGAGCAGGCGCTGGAACTGGATTGGTTCAAGCGCTGGGACAAAGTTCTGGACTGGAAAGCGCCTTATGCCCGCTGGTTCGTCGGAGGCAAACTCAACCTGTCGGTACAATGTCTTGACCGGCACATGAAGACCGAAGTCCGCAACAAGGTTGCTTTCTACTGGGAAGGCGAGCTGGGTGATTCCCAGGTGCTGACTTACGCGGAGATGTACCGCCAGGTCAACAATACAGCCGGCGCCCTCAAGAGGCTGGGTGTTAAACGAGGCGACCGGGTGGCTATCTACCTACCGATGATTCCGGCGCTGCCGGTGATCATGCTAGCCTGCGCCCGCATCGGAGCGCCGTTTACCGTAGTGTTTTCAGCTTTCTCCGGCCAGGCGCTGGCCGACCGGGTTGAAGACACTGGCGCAAAAGTAATCGTCACCGCTTCAGGAATGCACCGCCGCGGCAAGATCTTGCCGCTCAAGGAAAACGCCGTTGAGGCCGCCGCCAGGTGCGCCTGCGTTGAAAAAATCCTTGTCGTCAAACATACTCACCATCAGGTTGAAATGGATCCAAACCGTGACGTCTGGCTGTCGGACATTCTTTCTGGCTGCGACGAGTACGTTGCCCCGGAGGAAATGGACTCCAACGACCCGCTCTTCATCCTTTATACCTCAGGCTCGACGGGCAAACCGAAGGGCATCCTTCACGGCACCGGCGGCTATTCGCTGTGGATCGCCAAGACGATGCAGTGGGCTTTCGGTACCGATGCCCAGACTGTCTGGTGGTGCACTGCTGATGTCGGATGGATCACTGGCCACTCCTACGTCGTTTTCGCCCCGATGATCCTCGGCTTGACCTCGGTGATGTACGAAGGCGCCCCGGACTACCCGGCGCTGGACCGCTGGTGGGCTATCATCGCCAAGTACGGCGTTACCGCCTTCTACACATCGCCCACCGCCATCCGCATGTTCATGCGCCATGGCGAGGAATGGCCGGCTAAACACGACTTATCGTCTCTGAAGATTCTTGGCTCGGTCGGTGAGCCGATCAATCCGGAAGCCTGGTTGTGGTATTACCGCAACATCGGAAAAGAGCGCATCGGCATCTCCGATACTTGGTGGCAGACCGAGACCGGCGGATTTATGATCTCGCCTACCCCGGGAATTCAGGCTCATGCCTTAAAGCCCGGCTCCGCAACGAAGCCAATGCCGGGTGTCGTACCGGCGGTGCTGGATGCGGAGGGTAAAGAATTGCCTAACGGGGAGACTGGCTTCATCGTCATCAAGAAGCCCTGGCCGGGGATGCTTCTGGATATTTACCGTAACCCGGAGCTTTACCAGAAGACCTACTGGTCGCGCTTCCCTGGCTATTACCTTCCCGGTGACTACTGCATGAAGGACCAGGACAACTTCCTGTGGTTGCTGGGCCGCGCTGATGAAGTCATCAAAGTGGCTGGCCACCGTATCTCCACCGCCGAACTTGAATCGGCCATTGTCGGTCATTCTGCTGTGGCTGAAGCCGCCGCCACCTCCCGCCCGGATGAGATCAAAGGCGAAGCCATTATCCTGTTCGTCACCCTGCGCAAGGGCACGCCGCCTTCGGTGGAAATCAAGAACGAACTGACCCGGCATCTCCGGGCTACCATCGGCACGCTGGCTACTCCTGAAGAAATCTTCTTTGTGAACCTTTTACCCAAGACCCGCTCCGGCAAGATCATGCGCCGCCTGCTGAAAGCTGTGGCCACCGGCGCCGCCGTCGGCGATACCACCACACTTGACGACGGCGCTTCGGTGGATGAAGCCAAAGCCGCCTTCGCTGAGTTGACAGAAAGCTCTCACCACTACAAGTCGGCTGAAAAGAAACCGGAGACGAAACCGCTTCCTTAGTCTTTAAAGGGCTGAAACAACAGAAAGGGCGGGTTTTCCAACCCGCCCTTTCTGTTTCATATACCCCGGTTTGAAGGCTTGCACGGGGCATGGGTTCCTACTCAGTTCGACTCGGCTGCCGTGACATCAAGTATAACTTGAGATCTGAATCCGGCATCGGTTCTTCCCGTAGCAGTTCGAAACCCCATCTCCGATACATTTCTACGTTACGGGAAGTTTGGGTTTCCAGGTAGGCCGGTAATTGACGATCGTCGAGGTGACCCAGCATCGGCCGCATCAACTTGGATGCGAAACCCAGCCCGTGATATTCGGGATCTACTGCCAGGACCGCCAGGTACAGGTGGCGTGTCGGAACCAGTTCCTTCCGCAGGCGACTGAAGTGCAGGTCCAAAGCCGCTTCACGGAACAGGTGCCGCCAGCCGCAGCGCAGCGGTAGAAACGGGAAACCAGCGCGAATGTGGTTGAAAAAGTTATCTTTTCGCTCAGAATCAATCCACATCGCCAGACCTTCGCATTTCCCCGAGGTGACGAAGGTGCCGCCGCCGGCAATCAGTGAAAGCTTCAAATAGTATTCCTCGGCGAACCGCAGGTTTGATCGCTTGTCCGCATCGGGAATTAGGTAATCGGTAGTCGGGTCATTGGCAAAAGCCCGCGCGCAGGTGATTGACGCAGGGTGCACCAGTTCAGGTTTCAGCGGCATCAATCCCTCTAAAGCGTAAGGCAGCACTGGTGGTTCGGGCATAGGTCAATTCAATGGCAGGTCGATGTGATAGCCCTTGAGCGTATCCCGGATAAACGCTGCCGTCTTCTCGTCCGGTTCGACCAGCGGCAGTCTCGGTGCCCCGACGCGGAAGCCAATATAGTTCAGGGCATATTTGACCGGAATTGGGTTGGCTACCACAAACAGGTTGTTGAAGATGGGCGTCAAGTGGCGGTGCAGCGCCGCCGCTTCATCAAGTTTGCCGGCGGCGAAACTCTCCATCATCTGCTTGATCTGCAGCCCGACAAGGTGAGAGGCCACCGATATGACGCCGTGAGCGCCTATGGCCATCATTGGCAAGGTGTCGGAGTCATTGCCGCTCCAAACGGTGAAATCAGGCCTCATCTTCTGGGTTTCATCGATGATACGGGCGATCTCGCCCAGGTTGCCGGAAGCCTCTTTGGTGCCGACGATATTGGGGATTTTTGACAACCGCACCGTTGTTTCGGCAGATAACGAGGTGATGGTGCGTGAGGGCACATTGTAAAGGATGATGGGCATGGTGGTAGCGTCAGCCACCGCCTTGAAATGGCGGTACAATCCCTCCTGAGTGGGCTTGTTATAATAGGGCACTACCAGGAGGGCGGCGTCAACCCCCAGCTTCTCGGCTTTAATCGTGTTCTCGACAGCTTCGGCGGTGGAATTGGAACCGGTGCCGGCGATGATCCTGGCCCCGTCGCCGACAGCCTCTTTGACTGCCTTGAACAGGGCGTGCTCTTCCTCCCAGGTGACGGTAGGTGATTCGCCGGTAGTTCCAGCGACAACAATGCCGTCGCTGCCGGAGGCAACCAGCGCCTTGGCCAGCTTCTTTGTCTGGTCGAAATCAATGCTGCCGTCAGCCTTGAACGGCGTCACCATTGCGGTTATCAGGCGCCCAAGTTCTTTCATACTATTCTCCCAGCCAACCTCGCTTGACCATCTCCTCGGCAATTTGGACAGCGTTCAGCGCCGCCCCTTTACGGACGTTGTCGGCTACAATCCACATCACCAACCCGCCGGGATGCGATGAGTCCTCCCGTATGCGCCCTACAAAAGTTTCATCAGTGCCGGCGGCCATCCACGGGTGGGGGTAGAGATTTACGGTGGGGTCATCAAGGACCCGCACCCCGGGGGCCTGGACAAGTATGGCACGGGCTTCGGTCGGGGGGAATGGCCGCTCGAACTCAACGTTAACCGCCTCGGAATGGCCGATATACACCGGCACCCGGACGCAGGTGGCGGAGACAGCAATGCCCGGTGCATGCATTATTTTGCGGGTTTCTACCAGCATTTTCCACTCTTCTTTAGTATAGCCGGTATCAAAAAAGACGTCGATTTCAGGTATCAGGTTGAAGGCAATCTGGTGAGGATATACATGCGGTGTCACCGGGTCGCCGGCCAATACCGTTTTGGCCTGGGCTGTCAGCACCTCCATGGCGGCACTACCGGTGCCGGACACCGCCTGGTAAGTCGAGACAATAATCCGTTTGATGGGATTGACCTTATGCAGAGGATACAGCGCGGTTACCATTTGGATCGTGGAGCAGTTAGGATTGGCAATAATGCCCTTATGGTTCTTGGCATCCTCGATATTGACCTCAGGGACCACCAGCGGCACGTCGTTTTCATAGCGGAAAGCGGCGGAATTGTCGATGACCACCACACCTTTACCAGCCGCGATCGGTGAAAAATGCCGGGAGATGTCAGCCCCGGCTGAAAAGAGCGCCAAATCGACGTCGTTGAAGCTGTCGGGGGAAGTCTCTTTGACCTCAAACTCCTCGCCTCTGAACTGCAGCCTCTTGCCGGCGCTGCGGTCTGAGGCCAACAGTTTGATCGATTTGATCGGGAAGTTGCGCTGGGTCAGTACCTTGATGAATTCCTGGCCAACCAAGCCCGTAGCGCCGACGATAGCGACTCTTAAACCATTCACCTTAGACCTCGCAGCGGAAGTTTAATTGCTGTATACGAGTAGCAATAATATCAAATTCAATAGTCAAATAAAATGACCGGTCCCACTTCCCACGTGCTGAGGCATTTTGACTAATGACGACATGGTAAATCAGATAACCGGTGGTGTCCGGCGGAGTTTCTAAAAACCCAGCAGTTTGTTGAGCCCGAAGATGAACTGACCGCGGCGTTTAGCTATTTCGCGTACCGCCAACAGCACGCCGGGCATGAAGCTTTCCCGGCTTATCGAATCGTGGCGGATTGACAATGTCTGGCCAAGGGCGCCGAAAATGACTTCCTGGTGGGCCACCAATCCGGGCAGCCGAATGCTGTGGATGGGCACGCCGTAAAATTCCTCGCCGCGGCTTTTATAATCGGCCTCGTCTTTCGGTGACTCGAAAGGCACATCCCGGGCCGCCTGCATCATCCGCGCCGTGGCTATCGCCGTGCCGGAGGGCGCGTCAGCCTTCTTCTCATGGTGCAGTTCAATGATTTCTGCCCAATCGAGGTATTTGGATGCCGTGCGCGCCAACTCCATCATCACCACCGCGCCAAGAGCGAAATTAGGGGCGACCATGATACCGATGTTGTACTCATGGGTCAGCTCCTCGAGCCGCGCCAACACCTGCGGACTGAGACCGGTAGTACCAATCACCAGGGAAACTCCAGCCCGCGCCGCTGTCTCCGCCGTCTGCGGCACCGCTGAAGCCAGGCTGAAATCGACGATGACGTCCGGTTTAGTCTTGTCTAAGCACGTTTCAAGATTCGAACTGAGAAATATCGTGTTGCCGTTTATGGATAGAAAACCTTCGGTCGCCTTGGCATCGCAACCGCCGGACAGTTCTAAATCTTTGGCTTCGGCAACCGCCTTGATTACCTGCTGGCCCATCTGACCTAAGGCGCCCTGAACGGCAACTTTAACGCTCATCCAATCATCCTGTTTGTAGAGATTGTTCTAACATAACTCATTAAAGAGGCTAAATCAAGCGGGGACACAGCGTGCTGTGTCCCCGAAGTAGATTCATCTGAGCGGCTGGCTTTGAACCGCGTTCTACCGCCTGAAGGGCGGCCGGCCACCGCGATCCATCGGCGCGCCAGGACCAGAGCGCCGGAAGCCGCCGGATTGAGGCGCATTTCGCATTTCCTCGGCTTCTTCGGGCGTCGGCGGCGCCAGCAGGGCGCGACGGGAAAGATTGATGCGTCCCTGTGAGTCAATTTCAGTCACCTTGACCTGTATCATGTCGCCGATCTTGACGACATCTTCGACGCGGTCGACGCGGCGGTTGGCCAGCTCAGAGATATGAACCATACCTTCTTTGCCGGGCAGTATCTCCACAAAGGCCCCGAAACTCATGATGCGTGTCACTTTGCCGGTATAAACGGTACCGGGTTCGATATCCTTGGTCATGCCCTCGATGATGGCAATCGCCCGGTTGGCCGAATCGGCGTCGGTGGCGCCTATGATCACTGTACCGTCGTCTTCGATATCTATGGTTGTCTTGGTTTCCTCGATGATGCCACGGATAACCCGGCCGCCGGGACCGATAACGGTGCCGATCTTGCCCGGGTCGATCTTCAGCTTGTACATCCGCGGTGCGTAAGGAGAAAGCTCGGCTCGGTTGCGGGAAATGGCCTTGTCCATCACCTCAAGGATGATGCCCCGGGCGTCTTTGGCCTGCTTCAACGTCTGCTCGATGATGGCGAAGCTGATGCCTTTGAGTTTGATATCCAGCTGGATGGCGGTGATGCCGTCGCGGGTACCGGCCACCTTGAAGTCCATATCGCCGTAATTGTCTTCCAAACCTTCGATGTCGGTCAGGGTGACAAACTTGTCGATGTTGTCATCTTCAGTTACCAAGCCGATGCTGATGCCGGCCACCGCTCTCTTAATGGGCACGCCGGCGTCCATCAGCGACAGGCTCGAGGCGCAGGTGGAAGCCATGGAGGTGGAGCCGTTAGATGACACAGCTTCGGAGACCAGCCGGATGGCGTAGGGGAATTCGGCTTCACTGGGGATTACCGGCAGAAGCGCCCGTTCCGCCAACGCGCCGTGTCCAATCTCGCGCCGGCCGGTACCGCCGACACGCTTGACCTCGCCGGTGGAATAAGGCGGGAAGTTGTAATGGTGGATATATCGTTTCGACAACTCGGGAGAAATGTTGTCAAGCTTCTGCTCCATCTGCAGCGATCCCAGGGTGGTGATATTCAGTATCTGGGTCATGCCACGGGAAAACAGTGCGGACCCGTGGACCCTGGGCAGGATACCGACCTCGGCGGAGAGTTCGCGGATTTCGTTGATGCCGCGGCCGGAAACACGCTCGCCTTTATCAAGTATGCTGGAGCGGACCAGCTTTCGGATCTTCTTATCATACGCGGCCATGACGGCGCCGGTATCATATTCACCAGCCAGGCCATCCATGAGTTCCTGGAGGATAACATCAAGATTGGCGGCACGCTGGGTCTTGTCGGCCTGAAAGAAGGCGGCGGGCAGCTTGTGGTCAATGGCCGCCGCCACCTTGGCCCACAACCCTTCGTCTACGGCCGGCGGGTCGACGTGCCATTTGACCTTGCCGACGGCGGCGATAACCTCTTCCTGTAAAGCGATAATCTCCTGGTTGGCGGCGTGGCCGAATTTGATAGCCTCCATCATCAGGGCCTCGTCGGCCTCGTGGGCTCCGGCTTCCAGCATGGTCACCGCCTTTTTGGTGCTGGCGACCACTACGTCCAACTTGCTTTCGGGCATCTGAGAGAAAGTCGGGTTGATGACGAACTCGCCGTTGATATAACCGACGTGAACCGCCGAAACCGGTCCCTCGAAAGGCATCTCGGAGATGCCTAGGGCGCACGACGCGCCGATAACCCCCAGAACATCCGGGTCGTTCTCCTGATCAGCAGCAAAAACAGTTACAATGACCTGGATCTCTCGGCGCCAGTGTTTTGGCAACAAGGGGCGGATCGGCCGGTCAGCCAGACGAGAGGCTAAAGTTGCCGCTTCGGTGGGTCGTCCCTCGCGGCGGATGAACCCCCCGGGGATCTTACCTGCGGCATACATCCTCTCCTCGACATCAATGGTCAAAGGCAGAAAATCCACCCCCGGCCGAGCCTCTTTAGCGATAACCGCGGTGGCTAAAATCTGTGTATCGCCGTAGCGCAGAGTGACGGCGCCGTTGGCCTGCCAGGCGAGTTTACCGTGTTCGATGACAAGCTTTCGCCCGCCGATTGTGCGTTCAAATGTGCGTATCGATGCCAATGGATTCTCCTTAAGCAGTTATTGGGGTTCAACCAGAGAGGTCGACCCGTGAAGGCGCCGTTGAGTCTGCGGGTTACTTGCGCAGACCGATCTTGGCAATAAGGTCCTGGTATCGGGTCGCGTCCTCGCGCCGCAGATAAGCCAGCATCCGGCGGCGCTGGCCGACCAGCCGCAGCAAGTTGCGTTTGGTATGGGCGTCTTGCTTGTTGGCAGCCAGGTGAGTGGTCAATTGGTTGATCCGGGCGGAAAGGATGGCCACCTGGACTTCGGCGGAACCGGTGTCCTTGGCATGCCGCTTGAAGGCATCGATGACGTTGATCTTGTCCTGTTTTTCCAAGTTCTCGTTCTTCCTCTTTCTTTTATCAAAGGTGAAGTATATCACAACCTGCTGTCCAGTAAAAGACTCACCCCTCCGTCTTTGCGAGGAGCGCAGCGACGCGGCAATCTCTTGTGCGGTTTTTTGCAACTTCGGTAAGAATTAAAGAAGGATTTGGGCCGGGTCTGCGACAAGCCCGCTTCGTGGTTTCATTATTCCGGCGAAAGCCGGAATCCATCGGGGGAGTAACCTGGTTGGTGGGAAATGATATCTAAGAGGAAAGTTCCCCATCCCACCTGTTAGGGGGATCCATCGTAAAGGGCATCCTTCCACTGAACGACACCTTGCCCGCCGAGGTGGCTAATCGCTGATTGCTGAAAAATATCGCACCAAAAACGACAAAACTCGTTTGACAGCTCTAACGTACACATGTGCTATAATATGCGCCTGATGTCAACTTGCTTGCCAGCCGCCCGCCGTTTTACCGGGGCTCGTTGTAACGTACCCACTTTCCGCCAAAAGACCATTCCGCCTGACCAATTGTTTGAACTGCCTGCGCTGCAGTTTAATGATGTCTCGCGTTCAGCCGGGATTTGTTTTCGCGGCGTGGTCGGAACCGTTGGCCGCCCGTTCCCGATGGGAAACACGTCGTTTTGGTCCGTTTTTACCGAAACGATAGGTTCGGGAACCCTTCGTTTTACAAAACGACTCCAAGATGGATTTAATCGTGGAAATCAAGGTTCGTTCATGAAACCACTGAAAGTGCTTGGGAAATATCAAAAAACAAACCGCGGCGGCAGCGAGTCGTTTCAGTCGTTTTTCACAAGACTCACGACGCAAGACGCGCAATATTATTTGACCCCCAGCCATGCTTGGACTAGAGTTTATCCTGAATGATGAGGTAACGCGATGAATATCGGCGTTCTGCAGTTCAGTATTCGGCTCCCGGAGAGCCACTCCCTCAAGGAGAAGCGCCAGGTTGTCAAGTCGCTTGTGGCCCAGCTCCACAATCGCTTCAACGTCTCGGCCGCGGAGGTGGAAGACCAGGACCTGTGGCAGACGGCTGTCGTCGGCGTCGCCTGTATCAGTAACGACAAGAAGCACACCAACGAGGTGCTATCCAAAGCCTTGGTCTTCGCCACTACCTACGACATCGAGCTTCTCGAGTCCAACATCGAGATCATCGACTACTGACATGGACGTTCGGGAGTTCGTTGATTATCTTCATGCCCGGTCGGAAATGGCCGGCCAGATCGCGCATCTTGAGGAAATCCCGCCGAGAGGGGCGGTCTATGCGGATCCCGAACAGCCGCTGGATTCCCGCCTGGAGGGCTGCCTCAGGGCAAAGGGCTTATGGCCGCTCTATAGCCACCAGGCTCAGGCGGTTGACGCCGCCCGGCGCGGCGAGAATGTCTTTATCGCTACACCGGCTGCCTCAGGCAAGACCTTGGGTTATTACATCCCGGTCATGCAAACCTTGCTGTCAGACGACGCTGCCACCGCCCTGTACCTGTCGCCGACCAAAGCCTTGGCCCAGGACCAGAAGAAACATATCGACGACCTGTTCGCCCCGGAAGCCATTGTCCGGAGTGATTTTGCTACCTTTGATGGCGATACGCCGGCAAGCGATCGGACAGCCATACGTGCCAAGGCCAGATTGATCCTTTCCAATCCGGACATGCTTCACGTCGGTATCCTGCCCAATCACCAGAGCTGGCGGCGTTTCCTGGCTAACCTTAAGTACGTCATCATCGATGAAGCCCATTTGTACCGGGGCGTCTTTGGCTCTCACGTGGGGCTCTTGTTGCGGCGACTGCGGCGCGTCTGCCTCCGTTACGGCGCAACCCCCCAGTTCCTGATGGCATCAGCGACGATAGGCAACCCCTTGAAGTTTGCTTCCCTCCTGACAGGGCTCGAATTTTCAGTTGTCGATGCTGACGGCTCGCCTTACGGGGGCAAGGATTTCATCTTCTGGAATCCGCCGCTGATCAGCCCGAACCAATCTACTCGCCGAAGCGCCTCGGCGGAGGCCACTTCTCTCCTTGCCGAACTCATCGCTCATGGGATCAGAACGCTGGCGTTCGCGCGCTCCCGGCGTTTGGCTGAGGTCATCTTCGTTCATGCCCGGGAGCGTCTCTTGAAAACAGCACCCGAAAAAGCGGCGCTTATCAAGCCATACCGAGCAGGCTATCTGGCAGAAGATCGCCGCCTTATTGAGAAAGAGTTGTTCGCGGGAAGACTGGAAGGAGCCGTGACTACATCGGCGCTGGAACTTGGCGTCGACATCGGTTCCCTGGATGCCACTTTAGTAACCGGTTATCCGGGATCATCCGCCAGCGTTTGGCAGCAGGCTGGCCGAAGCGGCCGGCGGCGGCAAAGGTCGTTGTCGGTACTGGTGGCCCGCAATGACCCGTTGGATCAATATTTCATGCGCCACCCGGACTTATTCTTTGGAGGGCTGCCTGAATATGCCCTGCTCAATCCCGATAATCCATATATTTCAAGCGCCCACTTGCTTTGTGCTGCATGGGAGATGCCGCTTTCAACCAGGGAAGCCGAGTTGTTCGGGCCACTTTTCAGAAAGAATCTGGATTCGCTGGTTCGCCGCGGGCTGTTGAAGGAGCGCCTCGGTCGTTATTATCCCACGGCAGATATATCTTATCCGGCCGGGGCGATCAGCCTAAGGGGCGTCGGCGGCCAGGAGTACACTGTCATAGATGGCGGTAGCGGCGCCCTGCTGGAGGTGCTGGACTCTGCCACCGCTATGTTCCAGTTGTTTCCCGGCGCCATCTACCTTCATCAGGGCGAAAGCTACATTGTCCGCTCGCTCGACCTCGACACCCGCATCGTCCGGGCGGAGGCCACCGACGGCACTTATTACACCGAGGTCAAGGACATCACTGAACTGGAGGTCAAGCGGATCCATCGCTCGGTCTTTATCCGCGGCGCGGCAGTGTACCTGGGCGAGGTGGAGGTCTCGGTGACCGTCATCGGTTTCAAACGCAAGGCCCAGTACACCGAGGAGGTCTTAGGCGAAGAGCCGCTGTCACTGCCGCCTCAGCGTTTTGAGACGGTGGCTGTCTGGTATGAGGTGCCGGACAGCCTGGCTGTTTCCATTCACGGCGATCTCGACCTTGCCGGGGCGCTGCACGCCGTTGAGCACGCAGCCATAGGCATCTTGCCACTCTACGCCCTGTGTGATCGGAATGACATCGGCGGGCTGTCCACGCCGCTCCACCCGGATACTGGCGCGGCTACCGTCTTTGTCTACGACGCCCACGCCGGCGGTGTCGGCATCGCCGAGAAGGGTTTCGACATCATGGTACAGTGGTGGGAAGCCACCCTTCGGGCTATCGAGGAATGCCCCTGCGAGTCTGGCTGCCCGGCCTGCATTCAGTCGCCCAAGTGCGGCAGCAACAACGAACCTCTTGATAAGGCCGGGGCAACTGCACTTCTGAATGGATTGCTCGGCGTTACCTTATCCGGACAATAGTCGGATTAGGAAAAACATAGCCCCGATGATATACTTTTTAATCATTAAGTTACGCGTAGTTATCACGCTGGTGTTGATCAGGTACTTGACTGTAAATTTACGACCTGATTTGAGCCCTGTATGTTGAGTTATATCCGTTCGGGTATACCCTTGAAGCTTTTCCGCCGCCCGGAGTTCTGGGTGGTTACACTCCTCGGCGCGCTATTTGTTATCACCGTCTATGCGGATCTTCTGCGGGGACAGCAACTGTCCGGAGACGAATTCCAACTCGTGTTGTTCGCCTTACAGCAAGCCTTCTTCCTTTCAGTTATTGCCATCGCCACGTGGCGTTTCGGCTTCGCCGTGGGATTCTTTTTCTGGGGCGCTCTTGGCGCCGTGACCATTCCGTACGCTGCCATCTATCTAACCGTTAACTGGCACCCGAATTTATTGCTTGAAATGATCGTTATCGGGTTGGTGGGCTTGGCTGAGGTCGGCCTCATTAACGCCTATGAGCAGGGCAAGAAAAAGCTGCTTGAGTACCAGCGTCACCTGGAGGACCGGGTGAAAGAGCGGACTGTTGACCTCACCAGAGCCAACCTGGCCCTGGAACGGGATATAATTGAGAGAAAGCGTATCGAAGGTGAACTCCGGGAAGCCCTGGCACAGGTGAAAACCCTCACCGGTCTGCTACCGATGTGCGCTAACTGTAAGAAGATCCGTGACGACAAAGGCTACTGGAACAGCGTCGAAAAGTACATTAGTACCCACTCCGAAGCTGAATTTACCCATGGTATCTGTCCGGAATGTCTGGAAAAGCTTTATCCAAGCTACTATGGTCCGGGAAAGAAGAAACCGGCAGGATAACAGTCCGCCGAATGGCTTTCAGCCATTCGGGATATGTCTAGCGTCTGTCCCGCAAACTTTTCCGTAACACGGCGTCTTTGAAGCTGGTGGAGCGCTCGCCGATTTGCTTGACTCTCATGATATACTGCAAGCCCGGTATCATCAGCAGCGCAACTGGGTAGATAATAAACGCGATCGAGTGGTATATCACCCAGCCGATAATGGGAAAGATGATGAAAGCGGCGCTATAGCTGAAAGTTGGGAAACGGGTTATTAGGAGTATCAAGCCGAAAGTCGCGGCATAGATGGGTATACCCCATGGCATCAGGAACGCCAGAACTCCTATGCAGGTCGCACCACCTTTGCCCCCTTTGAATCTTAGCCAGACCGGGAGAACGTGGCCCATTACCGCCACTATCCCGGCCAGGAATTCGATAATTTGAGGTGTTTCGAGCAACCGGGCAACGGCTACCGCTGCAGCCCCCTTGGAAATATCTACAGTTAGAACGAGCATACCGGGCCAAAATCCCACTTCATAAAAAGTGTTCATCGTACCCATGTTTTTGGTGCCGACCTGCCGGATATCAATCCCTTTCAGCCAGCGTCCCATGAGGTAAGCCAGGGGAATGCTACCGACCAGATACGCAGTGATGAGGGCAGTTACGATCGATAATGTTTCATTCATAGGTATATCTTGGGTCAGACTGATGGGGCAAAGTCAACTATGTTCATTCGAAGAGTCGCTCGCCCGTTGTACCGGTCCAGTTCAAGATTATACACTACATCCAGCGGACCGGGGAGAAATTTTTTAAGGCTGGTCGCTTGACGGAAAGCGACAGCTTCCCAAACCGAATTGCCCTGCGTCAACCGAAGTTTCATATGTTCTTCAGCTGTACCCATTAGTCGGTAATCCAACACTGTGACGCAACGGCTGACGAAAAGGGGAGGTCGGTTGCCTTCGCCAAATGGGGCAAGCTGGCTTAGCATTTCGTAAAGACCGCCACCAAGTTCGTGGAAGCGTGCCTCTGCATCGATCGACAGTACCGGTTGGAGGTCAAGCGAGGCTAGTTCGCGAGCGGTGATATCGGAGATAAGCGACGACATCTCTGGCAGGTCGGCTGTTTTAAGGCTAAAGCCGGCTGCTTGGGCGTGGCCCCCATAGTGGCACAGCAGGTGGCCACAGCGGTCAATTGCCTTCGTAATGTTGAAGCCCGGGATGGAGCGGCATGAAGCGGTGGAGACGCTTTCCTCCCGGCGGATGACGATCGAGGGGCGGTAGAACTCGTCTGTCAGACGCCCGGCCACCAGCCCGAGTATACCGGGTGGGCACTCCTCGTCCTCAACGAAGAGCAGCGGTGATATTGGCCCGGACAGTACCTGCTCGCGGGCCCGGGCGACATATTTTGCCGTCAAGCGCTGGCGCTCTGCGTTGCTGTTTTCCAACGCTGATGCCAGTGCCGCTGCCTCGCCGGCGGTGGCGGCCATGAGCAAGTTATAGCCAACCATAGCATGCTCCAGCCGTCCGGCGGCGTTAAGACGCGGCGCCACCGTCCAGGAGATGCTTTCGGCGTCGAGCTGGCCGGGCTTCAGACGCGACAAGGCCACGATCTCAAGAAGTCCCGGAGACGGGTGATCGTTCAGATGCTTCAATCCCTCTTTGACCAGGTAGCGGTTCTCGCCGGTAAGGGGCATAATGTCGGCCACCGTGCCGATGGCCGCAAGTTCCAGAAAATGTTCCTTGGGCAGCGGGCGGGCGGTTCCGGAAAAAAGCGCCTCGATTAGTTTGAAGGCGACGCCGACTCCTGCCAGTTCCTGGAAGGGATAGGCGGAATCAGAACGGCGGGGATCGATCACTGCCACCGCTGGCGGAAGGTCAGGGAGCGGCAGATGATGGTCGGTGACGATGATGTCTAGTCCGAAACCGCGGGCGGCGGCCACCTCGGACACAGCTGTGACGCCGCAGTCCACGGAAATCACCAGTGATATGCCATCGGAGGCCAGTTTCCTTAACGCTTCGGTCTTGAGGCCGTAACCTTCTGTCAGGCGGTGTGGGATGTAGGGCACAACATCCGCTCCCAGGCGGCGGAGGCCAGTGACCATGAGTGCGGTAGCCGTGATCCCGTCGGTGTCGAAGTCGCCGTAGACGGCGACTTTCTCACCGGAAAGGACCGCCCGGTATATGCGGGCCATCGCCGGTTGGATGTCCGGTAGTAGCATCGGGTCATACGATAGCCGGGTGTCCCCGGACAGGAAAAGCTCGGCTTCTTCTGCTGTACGCAGTCCTCGGTTACCCAGGATTTGAGCCATGAGCGCCGGGTATTTTCCGGTCAGCCCGGTAGGTATGTCCGCCGGGGCTACCTGCCAGCGGGCGCCGCGCATGCCTTAACCTTATTCGTACTGACGCAGGATGATAACAGAGTTATGACCGCCGAAGCCAAAGGAGTTTGACAGCGTTGTGTCGACTTTCTTAATTCTTGCCGTATTTGGTGTATAGTCAAGGTCACAATCAGGGTCCGGCGTAGTATAGTTGATTGTCGGCGGGATTATACCATTTTTTATGACCAACGCGCAGATTGCGCACTCAATCGCCCCAGCGCCGCCAATGAGATGCCCGAGCATTGACTTGGTCGAACTGATGGAGACTTTATAAGCGTGATCACCCAGCACCTGCTTGATAGCTGACGTTTCCATCTTGTCATTGAGCTGGGTCGAGGTTCCGTGGGCGTTGATGTAGTCAATCTCTCCGGGTTCGATCCCGGCTCGTTTGACGGCCATCTTCATGGCACGGGCGGCGCCCTCCCCGGTCTCGATGGGCTGGACGATGTGGAATGCATCGCAGGAGTTGCCGTAGCCCAAAACTTCGGCGTAGATGTGAGCGCCCCGTTTGAGGGCTGCCGTGAGCTCCTCCAGGACAACAACGCAGGCACCTTCGCTCATGACGAAGCCGGAGCGTCCGGCATCGAAAGGCCGTGACGCGTGGTGCGGGTCGTCGTTGTTAGTTGATAAGGCGTTTAATGCGTTGAACGCGGCGAAAGCCAGGACGTTCATGCCGCTCTCAGTACCGCCGGCCAGCATGGTATCGGCGCGGCCTTCACGGATTGCCTCATAGGCGGTGCCGATGGCATCGGAACCCGAAGAGCAAGCGGAGGTGGTGCAGAAGTTGGGTCCCTTTAAGCCCATGGCGATAGCGATCTGGGCAGCGGCGATGTCCGAGATCATCATCGGGATGAGGAAAGGGGTGACCTTGGACGGCCCTTTTTCGATGCAGACTCTAGCCTGGTCAAACAGTGTGGTCAGGCCGCCGATACCGGAGCCGACAATGACGCCGATGTCGTCGCCCTTACCGTCGGCGATATCCAATTTTGACTCCTCGACAGCCATGCGCGCGGCGGCTACCGCCAGTTGGGCGAAGCGGTCCATCCGCCGGATGTCTTTCTTGTTGATGTAGTTGGCCGGTTCAAATCCCTTGCATTCTCCGCCGAAACGGGTTTCCAGGGATGAAGCGTCGAACAGGGTCAGCATCTCGATGCCGTTGCGGCCGTTTATCAAACCGTCCCAGGTGGTCAGAGTGTCAAGGCCGAGGGGGCTGACCATTCCGATGCCGGTGATGACCACTCGGCGGGAATAATCAGGTTTGAAACGGGTGTCCATCATCGTGTTTACGTTCACCTCAATAGCGAAACTGGCCTATTTATAGCACTTTTTGAATGATAGTTCAACGATTTCAGGGCTGTCCAGATCCGCGGATCCCGGGGTCGTGGAGCGTGTTGAAAAACGATTGAAACGATTCGTTGCCGGTTTGAAGTAGAGAGAATCGTTTTTGTTCATCTGCGAAAAGAGCCCTTTTTGGTGAAACGATACCAAAAAGCCGCGATCGGCCAGAAGAGGGGAACGGCTTTCGTCAGGTTGGGGAACAAAAACGGCTTTAGCCAGATTTTCGGAGCCCGAAACGCTGATTCCGGGAACGCCAGGTTGACCGGAGCCGCCAAAAAAGAAAGAAGAGCGCAGGAAGGCAGGCATAGAAAAAGGTACAGATGTGCTAATAATCATGCGGTTAATATAGCACAGGGGTTCCCAGTGATTGTCAAGCGAGTCTTGTCGTTTTTGGCGAAAAATATTTCCAGTGGACGGCAGTCGGCAGTTCAGGTTGGGTTCAGCTGCTGATCCTGAATTCAAGTTGGGGATAAACCACGGGCACCAGTTTTTTTGTCTCTTCGGCGATCTCCTCCAGCCTTTCAGCCAAAAGAACCGACTGCATCTGCCCGTGATGCTTGTTGAAAGCCGAGGGGTCCAGAGCCATGCAGTGATACTGGTCGCGCAAGACGTAGTATTCTCCGGTCAGCTCGATCAGCCGCGCCTGGGCTTCTTCGCGGAGCTTATCTTCAGCCGGCATAACTTCGCTTTCATTTTCCATAAAATCCTCCGCTGTTATCGGATTATATGACTGATATGTCGAACTGTCACCGGTACCTTAGTAAGGGTACGTTTGAGCCGGGCTATTCGTTGCACAGCACCGATGCAACAACCTATAATTGAGCCTTGTAGCACGACTTGCCTAATACCCGGAGGATGCAGTTGACGGCACCGATTATCGCCTTTGTCGGGCGCTCCGAATCAGGAAAAACAACCTTCATTGAACGACTGGTGCCGGAACTCAAAAGCCGGGGTTATAAAGCCGCCACCGTCAAGCATGTGCCGCAGCATTTTCACCCGGCGGCACCGGTCCGAGATACCGAGCGGCATCTGGCCGCCGGAGCCGAAGCCACTATCGCGGCGACGCCTGGAGCGTTAATACTAACAAAGCCGTGCTCATCCGAGAACCCGCTGGATGAGATCGCCCGACTGCTGGGCGACGAATACGACATTATCATAGTCGAGGGATTCAAAAACTCAGGGATACCGAAATTCGAGATTTGGCGCCGCGATGCCGGGACGCCGCTGGAGGACATTAAAAGCCGGGTAGCCGTTATTACCGACGACGAATACCCCGATGAATCAGCCCGAAGGTTTCGCTTAAGCGAAGTCAGAGAAGTGGCGGACTTGATTGAAAAAGGATATATTCTGCCCAACTTGGATAGGATATCGCTCAATGTTAACGGCGAATCGGTAGCCCTTTCCGCTTTTCCAAGAGAATTTATGACCAATATTGTTAACGCTTTGATCGCCAGCCTGAAAGGTGTGCCGCCAGTAAAGTGGCTGGAGATCAGATTGCGGCGCAGCGGAAATCACCCTGCATAATGCCTTCATACTTTCCTGATAACATGATGATACTACTAATCAGAAACGGAGTTGACCACATTGGCCAAAAAGAAGCATAAGTCGCATTCCCACCCGACTCACACTCTGTCGGTAAAAGCACAATCTAAATTGGCCGCTCAAAAGAAGCGCCAGAAAATAACCCGGTGGATCGGCTTCGGCATTATCGGCGCAGTGGCGGCTCTCCTGGTGGTGGGCGGCGTCACCCAGTGGCTGCTTCCAGTCTACCTGCCACTCCAGAAGACAGTGCTGACAGTAAACGGCACCAAATTCAATGCTCAATATGTAGCCCGCATGGTCAATTATTATACCGGCGGAGATCCGACCTACTCATACCTTTTTATCGACCCGGTGATCGATCAGATAACCCAGAACGAACTGATGAAGCAGAGAGCCGCCGAACTCGGCATCACCGTTAGCGATGACGAAGTCGCCGAAACCATTAAAGAGTCCGGCATCAAGAGCAATCCAACCACCCGCGATATCGTTTACAGTTCGCTGCTGGCGGAAAAGCTGACCGAGCAAAAATTCAAGGTAGAGATCGGCGCCGCCGGTCCGCAGCGCCAGGTCCTGGCGATGCTTCTTGAGAGCGCGGCTCAAGCCGAGGCGGTTAGGGCCCGGCTTCAGGCCGGCGAAAGCTTTGCCGACATCGCCGCTGAGCTTTCCCTGGACACCACCACGCTCACCAACAAGGGCGACATGGGCTTCCACCCGGAGGGCATCCTGGACGGCCTGCTGTCCGCCGACGGGTTGGAGGCGGCGGTCTTTGCCGCGGCCCAGGGTGATATCGGCTTTTTCTACGACGAAAACAAATCGAAGCAGTTGGGCTACTGGGTGCTCAAGGTAACCGAGAAAAAGACGGAGAACGAGGTCACTACCGCAAAGGTATCCGGTATATTGGTTCCAACCATCGAGAAGGCCGAAGAGATCCGGGCCAGGCTGACAGCCGGCGAGGACTTTGCCGCTGTGGCGAAGGAAGCGTCCCAGGACGCTACCACCAAGGACGCCGGCGGCGACCTCGGCACCCTGACCCAGGGTACCTCCACCGGGCCGGTCGCAGACTTCGTATTTTCCGAGGCCGCGGTCGTCGACCGGATTTCTGTCCCGGTACAGACCAAGGTTTCCAGCACCACCGGCGCCTACTGGCTGTATCAGGTCAAGGCGGTTGAATCCAGCCGCACTTTTACCGAAGACGACCTGGATACACTGGTCAACGCCGCTTTCTCAGAATGGCTGACGGCCATTAAAAACGACCCGGCTAACGAAATTGATACCGTGGAACTGACCGACGAACAACGCGACCTTATAGCCGAGCAGTCACTGGCATAACCGGACCGCGGGGCTGATCACGATTACCCGCCCCGGGCAGACGCCTCGGGCGGGTAATTATTATATAATAGGGCAGTTGACCAACCGGAACGTCTAGAACAAGGAACAACGATGAGAAAAACCAGCATCGGAATCGGACTTATCGGTATCGGGGTTATCGGGGGCGCCGTAGCCCGGGTGCTGCGCGACCGGGCGGACCGGCTGTCAGCCCAGGTCGGCGTGCCTGTTGAGCTGAGGCGGGTGAAAATCGCCGACATCGACCTGACCCGGCCTATCATCGCCGAATTCCCGCGGGAGCTGTTCACCACCGACGAGGCCGACTTCTGGGCCACGCCGGGCATAGACATCGTCGTCGAAGCTATCGGCGGCGAGTTTCCCGCATTTGAATATCTGGAAAAAGCCCTCCGGAGCGGTAAACACGTCGTCTCCTCCAACAAAGAGGTCATCGCCAAGCACGCCGCTGAACTACTGGACCTGGCGCGGAGGAACAACGTCGGCCTGCGCTTCGAAGCCGCGGTCGGCGGCGGCATCCCGCTGTTGCAGCCGTTCCAATACGATCTCTCGGCTAATGAAATTAAAGGCATCTACGCCATTATCAACGGCACCACCAATTACATCCTGACACGGATGGCCCGCGAGGGTATCGAATTTTCCGAGGCGCTGAAACAAGCCCAGTCCCTGGGCTACGCCGAGCGTAATCCGGCAAACGACATCGAGGGGTTCGATTCGGTCTATAAGCTGTCCATCATGTCCATGCTGGCTTTCCAGACCGAGGTGAAGCCGGACGACATATACCGCGAAGGCATCACCAAGCTCGAAGCACGCGACTTTAAATACGCCGAAGAACTGGGCTTTGTCATCAAGCTATTGGCTATCGCCAAGGAGTCGGAAGGGGAGATTGAACTTCGGGTGCACCCGGTGTTCCTGCCCCGGGACTACTTCCTGGCCAAGGTCGACGGCGTCTTCAACGCCGTGCTGACAACCGGGGATCTGGTGGGCGATGTCATCTTCTCCGGCCAGGGCGCAGGCCCGGCGCCGACCTCATCAGCAGTAGTCGCCGACGTACTGGCTTCAGCCCAGGAGGCGGCCTCAGGCGTGGGCAACCGCATGAGGTGGCGGCTTGACGGGGGCAAGCGGCTACGGCCGATGGCGGACATTAACACCCGCTACTACTTCCGGCTGAACGTGGCTGACAAACCAGGCGTGCTGGCCCATATTGCCGGCATCTTCGGCGACAACAATATAAGCATTTCCTCGGTCATCCAGAAAGAAGTTGACGAAACCACCGAATCGGCCGAGGTGGTCATCATGACTCATCCAGCCAGGGAATCGGCTGTCCGCCAGGCCGTGGAAGCACTCGACCGTCTGGATACTATCAAGGCGGTCAACAATTTCATTCGCGTAGGTATATAACTCAATCCGAAATCCGAATCTTAAATCCGAAACAAATTAGAACACAAAAGGATAGGATGAACATGGCGAAACCGGGCGTGCTGGCGCATTACGGGAAATTCCTGCCGGTGACGGACAAGACGCCGCTCATCACCCTGGGCGAAGGCGACACGCCCCTTGTCCGGGCGCCTCGGCTGGAGAAGGAATTCGGCGCCGGCGAGTTGCACTTCAAGCTGGAAGCCTGCAACCCGACCGGCTCTTTCAAGGACCGCGGCATGGTGATGGCCGTGGCCAAAGCTCTGGAAAACAGTTTCAAGGCGGTCGCCTGCGCCTCCACCGGCAATACTTCGGCTTCCGCGACAGCCTACGCCGCCGCGGCGGGCATTGAGAGCATCATTGTCATTCCCAAGGGCAAAATCGCCCTTGGGAAACTGGCGCAGGCCATCGTCTACGGCGCTAAAATTGTCATGGTTGACGGCAATTTCGACGACGCCCTCCGCATGGTGCGCGAACTCTGCGACAAGCAGCCGGTGGCCCTGGTAAACTCGGTCAACCCCAACCGAATCGAAGGGCAGAAGACAGCGGCTTTCGAGATCTGCGACAGCCTCGGCCGTGCTCCGGATCTGCTGTTCCTGCCGGTGGGCAACGCCGGTAACATCACCGCTTACTGGAAAGGGTTCAAGGAGTACCGCGACCACGGCATCACCGCCGCGGCGCCTAAAATGATGGGGTTTCAAGCGGCCGGCGCCGCGCCTATCGTTCTCGGCCACCCGGTAGACAAACCGGAAACCATCGCCACCGCCATCCGTATCGGCAACCCGGCTTCCTGGAAACAGGCTGAAGCAGCCCGCGACGAATCCGGCGGCGTCATCGACATGGTCACTGATGAAGAAATCCTCGAGGCCTACCACATCATGGCTGAAAAAAGCGGAATCTTCGGCGAACCAGCCTCCGCGGCGTCTTTAGCCGGCCTGATCAAGTTGAAGCGCCAGGGTACTGATTTCGGCGGGAAGAAGGTGGTTTGCGTAGTCACCGGCAGCGGCCTCAAGGATGCCGATACCGCTATCAAGGGCTTCTCAGGCAAATTTATCGAAGTGGCGGCGGAACTGGCGGCTATAGAAAAGGCGCTCGGGTATTAGCCACGGGTCACGGGTTTTGGATTGAGGCGGCGGTGGTATAATGAACCCTGGACAACGAACTAAAGATTGCTTCATCTTTTTCCTTGGAATGAGTCCCGGCAGCGACGGGATAGATACGAGGTCGGCAGGATGAAACAGGTATCAGAAAGCGTCGGCGCCTATTACCAGCACTATCCGCGCATCGCCGCGGTGGTATCGGCCTACAATGACGGCAAGGCTGATGCCATGACCTGTACCTGGCACACGCCGCTGTCTTCCAAACCGCCGCTGTTCGGCGTGCTGCTGACGCCGCGGCGTTTCACCTATCAACTCATCGTTGACAGCAAGGAGTTCGCGGTCAATTTTCTGCCCGCGGAATCGGCCCGGCTGCTGGCGGCCGTGGGCGGCAGCAAAGGAGCCATGGTGGACAAGTTCGCCACCTATAACATCGCCCGCGACATCCCGCTGAAAACCAACGCCCCGGTGCTGGCGGACGCTTACGCCGCCTACGAGTGCAAACTGGTGGAAGACAGGCCGTACGGCGACCACCAGCTGCTGGTGGGGGAGGTGGTGGCGACCCACTGGCTGGAAGAAGCCTTTTCCGAAGGCGGGTCGCTGGATTTAAAGGCAGCGATCCCGGCGTTTTACCTGGGCAACGATTCGTATATCACCAGGCTGAAGCCGGCGGTGGAGAAGATAGACCGCGGCAGATAGCTGCCGGCCAAAGTAATCATTCTTCGGTTAATAAAAATACTTACGGGAGATTTGCTCCATCTCGGCCGCGGCCGGGGTCAGGGAGCGACGGTGTTTATGATGATCGATGAAGAAGCCATAAAGACGGCGGTCGAGAGCATATTAAAAGCCATTGGCGACGACCCTTCGCGCGAGGGACTGGCGGGCACGCCGCGGCGGGTGGCCCAGATGTACTCCGAGATTTTCGGAGGCATGCCGCAGAATCCGGTTGACGAGCTGCAGGTCGGCTACGAACTGGGCCACCGCGAAATGGTCATTCTGCGCGACATACCGTTCTATTCCATGTGCGAGCATCACCTGCTGCCGTTCTCAGGCGTGGCACATATCGGCTACGTGCCGGGCGAGGACGGCCGGGTCGTCGGCATCTCCAAACTGGCGAGGGTGGTTGACATTATCGCCCGGCGGCCGCAGATCCAGGAGCGTATGGCCACCGAAATTGCCGACGCTATCATGGAAGGTCTTAAACCTGACGGCGTGGGCGTGGTTATCTCCGCGGAGCATATGTGCATGACCATGCGCGGCATCAAGAAGCCGGGGGCCAGGGTGGTCACCAGCGCGCTGCGCGGCATCTTTGCCAAGCGCCCGGCGACACGGGCGGAGTTCATGGCACTGATTCAGGATTAACGTTTCCATCAATCGCAAAGGTATCGAGTACAGATGCAGGACAGGCGTCCAGGCGCCTGAGCATTACAAAGTTCCCATTACCCAATCCGGAGGACCGATTTGCGTAAATTTATTGTGGTGATAACCGTCATCGTATTAGCGGCGGCGTTCGCCGGGTGTTCGGACGAACCGCTGATCACCGTACCGGGGCAAGTCATCAAGGAAATCTCAGCCGCCGAAGCTTACGCCATGGTTCAGCAAAACGCCGGCAAGGCGGATTTCATCATTTTGGACGTAAGAACGCCAGCGGAATTTGCCGCCGGGCATCTGGCCGGGGCTATTCTAATCGATTTCAATGCCGGAAGTTTCCGCACCGAGGTCGAAAACCTGGATAAGAGCAAACGCTACCTGGTTTACTGCCGAACGTCCAACCGCTCAGGGCAGGCGGTGGCGGTGATGAAGGAACTGGGCTTTAAAGAGGTATACGATATGGACGGTGGTATCGTGGCTTGGGAAGCGGCGGGCTATCCCACGGTGCAATAACGCGCGTAATTAACTTGACTCTCTCCTGTCGACCCACGGGATAGGAGATGCGTCAGGTCACCGGCACCACTTCGAATTCGGTTTGAAGCGGTGTTTTCTTTTCCATGTCCCAATCGAAGAGGAGGATGACGGAGCCCGGGCCGCAGTGGTTGAGCAGGCGTTTGCCGCCGACGACTACGACCGAGGCGGCATCCTCGAAATTTAGGGCGTGTTCGGTGCCGGTGCGGTTGCAGACCCAGACCGGCAGACCTGTCTCGAGGCTGCGTTTCTCCCAGCAACTCTCCGGCGGGCAAGGCGTCTCGCCCCAGTTGGCGGGCGAGATAATCAGTTCGGCACCTTTTTCGGCCAGTTCTCGGGCGATATGCGGCGGCCAGGAATCGGCGCAGATCATGACGCCTAGTTTGAATTGGGGCAGGACGATAATGTCGGTGGTTTCGCCCTTGCGGGCCCAGGACTCGGTGGTATGGGACTCGTGGATGTTGACTTTGCGATATCTGCCGGCTGTTTTGCCAGCACCGGTCAGGGCGAATACGGTATTATGAAGGTGCCCGGTGGCCTGGTCACGCTCAGCGGTCGAGAGCAGCAGGGTCACTCCCAGATCATAGGCGACAGCGGACATATGGTCTATCCAGGCTTTGGACTGCTCGCCGATCCAAGCGGTGCCGATGTAGTCTTCGAAATGATAGCCGCTTTCGGCCAGTTCGGGGGTGACGATAAAATCGGCTCCCAATGCGGCGGCCAGGCGTACTGACCGCTCAATGAGGGCGCGGTTGGCCTCAAGTTTTCCGGGGCGGGGGTCAAGGTGCAGCAGGGCGACTCTAGTAAAAGGCATATTTTTTTTCACTCGGATTCGATTAAGGGCAGTAAAGAAAGGGCGGGTCAAAGACCCGCCCGGTCAGATGAGCGTATTTTATTCTGGCTTGGCTAACTGATAACCGGCGCCGATGCGGGTGAGCAGCAATTTGGGGTCGGAGGGGTTTTCCTCGATTTTTTCCCGCAGGTGGCGGACATAAACCTTTAGGCTCTCGGCGGCGCCGGGGTATTCCTCGCCCCATAAAGCTTTCACCAGGACGGCGTGACTCACCGGGTGACCGACATGACGCATCAATTGCCCGAGGACGATGCCCTCAGTACGGGTGAGGTTGATGCGCCGGTCTTTAAGTTTAAGGTCGCGGATGGAAGGCCCCAGCGTCATAGAGCCTACGGTCAGCGGCAACTCCTCGGCCGATGTTTCCTGGCGGCGCATGACCGCCTTGACCCTGGCCAGCAGTTCCATCTGCCGGAAGGGTTTGATGATGTACTCATCGGCGCCGAGTTCAAGACCGCGGACGATATCGGTTTCGTCTCCCCGGGCGGTCAGTACGATGACCGGAACGTGACTGAAACGCCTGATGTCCTTGAGTACATTGAATCCGCTGGTGTCCGGCAAACCCAGATCAAGAATGACCAGGTCCGGGTTGTTTTTGTCCACCAGTTCCACGCCCTCCTGGCCGGAGTTAGCGGCCAAAAAGGTGGCCTGAGGCCAGCGGATCTTGAATGTCAGCGTTACCGCTTCGACGATTTCAGCGTCATCCTCAATCAATACCACGGTCAACTCGGGTTTATTCACCATTTCTACTCCATTTCAGCCGTCAGCGGCAGGGTAAAATAGAATGTCGTGCCGCAGTCTTTTTCGCTTTCAAACCAGATATCCCCACCCTGCAGCGTGACCAACATTCTACATAACGCCAAACCGATGCCCATACCGTCATTGGGATCGGCATCATCGACGATACGGTAATAAGGCTTGAAAATATGAGCCTGTTCCAGCAGGGTCATGCCGCGGCCCGTATCGGCAACACTTAACCGCAGCATTTTACCACTAACCGCCGCGCCGATGGTAATCTGCCCGCCGCGCGGCGTGAACTTGCCGGCATTGTTGAGCAGGTTAAGCAGGATTTGCCGCAGCCGGTCCTCATCAGCCATAACCAGAGAGATGTCATCGTCAATCTCCAGTTCTAGAGACTGATTTTTACGGTCGAATTGGGGCGATACCTGGGCGGCCAGGTCCAGGAGCAGCGGCGTGACATCCAGGGGCTGGGCATGGACCTTCAAGACGCCCATCTCGCCGCGGGCGAAGTCCAGGAGGTCGTTGATGCGGCGCTCCAGGTTCATGGCGCCGCGGTAAATGTTTCCCGCCAGCCGCAGTTCATCCTCACCCTCGAGTATTTCAAGCAGCGCTTCGCCGGAAGCGATCAGGGGTGTCAGCGGTGTCTTGAGTTCATGCACCAGCGAACGGGTGAAATCCACCCTTTTACTGATTTCAGTCTCAAGTGCCTGGCGCAACGATTTTTCCCGGTTATAGGCCTCCGTCAGAGTCGTAGCCTCGGCTTTACGGGCGGAAATATCCCTGGCAATCGAAAGCATGAAACGTTTGCCGTTAATTGAGAAGGTACTATAACTGATCTCAACCGGCTCATTTCGGCCTGAACTTGTCTGAAAAGTAGATTCCAACACACCGGTCTGGCCGTCTTCAGGTTCATTGATGATGGCGGCCAATTCAACGGGCGGCTCCGGGAAGATGTCGGAGAAGGTCAGTCCCGGTATCGCTTCCACATGATAACCCAGCCGCCGGGCGGCCAGGGTGTTGGCTTCGGCAAGCACCGGGGAGCTGCCGGAACGGAATTCCCAGAGGAGCATCGCGTCGGCGGCGTTCTGGAAGATCAGGCGGAAATCGTGTTCATCTTTTTGATACCTGCAGCTTCCGACGGCGCCGCCGGAACCGACGGTTGGGGCCCTGTCTTCGGCTGCAGTCATATTGTCATTCATGCCTGTTATCAGTAACATTATACAGCCGTTGGAATACTAATGTCAGCAAAGGACAACTGAATTGGTTACACCGGGAAACCGGCAAGATGAACCGCGCGATGAACAGATGATGGCCTGCCGCTGCGGTGAATGCGACTCCGGGCGGCGGCGCGGCTGCAACAGCAGCCGTTTGAGAGAGCTGGTCGGGGCTTTATTCGATGAGGCATTTCCCGGGCTTTATTGCCGACGGCCGCACCACCCAACCGATGCTGCAGGCTCGGAGCCTGAAGAGTGCCTCTGCGCTGATTGCAGTCTTAATGCCGGCGATGCTGTTTTTTATTGCCGCCGGGAATTGACTTAGCCGAGCTTTTTGTAGAATATGACCAGGTCATCGCCGCGGTCGTAAAAGTCGGGGATACGGGCTATCTCGGTATACCCGCAGCTGGCGTGGAAACGCCTTGTCCGGGCGTATTGCGGTGTGGAAGATGTTTCAAGCGTGATCTGCCAGCCGCCGCGCTGTTTAACGGCTGTCTCGCAACGGCGCATCAATTCCCGCCCAATGCCGCGGCCCTGGGTTTCCGGGTCCACGGCCGCCCAGTAGATTTCCCAGTTACCGCGGGAAAGCGGGGTACTGCCGTAGGTCGCATAGCCGACGGGACGGCCATCCACTTCGGCGACGACGGTATAGTAACCTGAACCTGCCGGGTTCGAGACTGAGCCTTCAAGCACTTCGTTGGCCACCGGCAGCTCATCAGGGGCGAATTCCGAAATCCGGCGGAGCATGGACTCAAGGGCCGGCAGGTCACCCGGGACGATGTCCCTGTAAACGATCATCTTGCCTCCAGAGCGAAACCGATGATTTTTTCAATCATGCTCTGATAGCCTGTCCCCGCAGCGCCGGCCTGGCGTGCCGTTCCGGCGTCGGGGGACAGGTCCGGGTTGGCGTTGACCTCAATGACCACCGGACGGCCCGAGGCATCGAGCCGCATATCCACCCGGGCATAACCGCGGCAACCGGCAGCGGAGCTTGCTGCCAGGGCGGTTTTTTGGAGTGCGGCCGCCAGTACAGGGTCAATATCCGCGGGACACTGGACGTTTGTATTTTGAAAATACGCACTCCGGGGTTCCCATTTAGCGGCGAATGTGAGGATCCGGGGCAAGCCTTTGGGCAGCGTATATACAATTTCCGAAATTGGTAAGACATCCCGGCTGGAGGCACCGAAAACCGTGGCGTTGAATTCACGGCCCGGGAGGAACTCCTCAACCAGAGCCGGCAAACCATCGTATTTTTCCACCATCGATTTCACTTCGGTTATTAAAGCTGGAAGATCAAACACCACACTGGTTTCCGATAAGCCATGCGAAGCGTCATCGGAACGGGGTTTGACGATGCAGGGAAAATCCAGCCTGAAATCCGAGAAGTCCTTGCCATCGCATAATTGCTGGATAGGCGTTGGAACCCCGGCCCTGCGCAGAACAGCGGCGGCAGCCGATTTATCGAGCGTCAACGCCAGGGCGGCTGACGGCGAACCGGTGAACGGTATCCCTGAAGCTTCAAGGTAGGCGGCGACGGCCGCTTCCGTCTCCGGCATGCCGGCGAACCCTTCGAACAAATTGAAAATGACATCAGCTTGAATCGATGCCAGTATTTGTTCGGCCCGCTTGACCGGGGGCGGCAAGGGGTATTTACTCCAGTCGTGCTCGAGGCTGGTTAGCGCCTGGGCGATTGCGGCTACGGCGTCCATAACGCCGGTCTCAGCTTTAGATTCGCCGCGGGCGTCATAAAGCGACGGCACCGGCGCATTAAAGATCAAGGCAACCCGCAACGGTCCGGAACGGTTCATCGGAGCCCGGGATACCGGCTGATGGCGGCGGCAAGGATGGACCTGATCATCATCGGGTGGCTCCACCCCATCGCGGTCGCGATGATGAAAAGGTCGCTGTCGAGCGATAAGCCCGGGAGAGGATTGACTTCCAAGAAATGCGGCGTGCCGTCAGCGGCGATGCGGAAATCCATGCGGGTGAAGTCACGGCAGCCGAGGGTGCGGAAAACGGCCAGCGCCTGGGATTTGATGCGGTCGATCACTTCCGCCGGCAGCCTGGCCGGGTATTCGTAATCAACGAGGTTCCGGTAGTCACGCTTGACTTCCAGGGAATAGATGAAAGGGCCGTCTTTGCGCCGGGGTAAAATCCGCATCGGCATCACCAGTGGCGGTGAGGCGGAGGCAATATTGCCGATGATGCCACAGGTCACCTCGTCGCCGTCAATGAACTCTTCGGCGATGACCGGAGAACCGTAGTTCTTGAATAACGCCTCTGCATGGTCGGCGACCTCGGCCGGATCAGCGGCCAGCGAAGTCAGGCGGATACCTTTGCTGGAACCCTCGAAGGCTGGCTTGACGAAAGCCGGGAAGCGGAATCCGTGCCAGTCCGCCGACCGGGCTTGACCCGGGGCATCGAAAAAGCGCCAGGCGGGGGTGGTCACGCCGGCAGCCTGAACGATTTGCTTGGTCAACGGCTTGTCGAGGGCGATTGAAAGCGTCTGCGGATCGGCGCCGGTGTAGGGAATACCGAGCATCTCCAGCACCGACGGAACCTGCGCTTCACGCGAACGATAGGCGCCTCTTCCTTCAGCGATGTTGAAGACGAAGTCTATCGGTTCCCGGAGGACGCTTAACAGGAATTGCTTGCCGCCGCCGAGCAACACCGGAGAATGACCCGACGCCTCAATGGCCGCTGAAATGAGACTCACCGTTTCGGCGGAATCATATTCTTCAAGGGCGTCGGCAGGGGCATCCGGGTCGGCGGCGATGGATTGTTTAAGGTCGTACGCCAGCCCTATCTTCATTCTTTACCTCAGTGACGGTCCAGCCAAGCGGAAGCTGCGGCGGCGCCGTAATTCCAACCTTCGGTCTTCGGGGTACCGGCGCGGGTTTGGGATTAGGAAAATGACTGATATGCCCTTCATAGTTACGAACCACCAGCTCATGGTCGGAACGGGTGAGGACATAGTTCGGCGTCAGCGGTATCTTGCCGCGGCCGTCCGGCAGGTCGATGACATAATTGGGGATGGCCAGGCCGGAAGTGTGGCCGCGCATGCCTTCGATGATGCGCAGGCCGACTTCCACCGGCGTCCAGAAGTATTCCGTGCCCTGGACCTGGTCGCACTGGAAAAGGTAGTAGGGGCGCACCTTGGCCTTGAGGAGTCCGTGGCACAGCTTCAACTGGGTATCGACGGTATCGTTGACGCCGCGCAGGAGGACGCTCTGGTTATTGACCTGGACGCCGGCGCGGAGAAGCCGGTCGCAGGCTCCAGCGGCCTCGGGCGTAATCTCGTTCGGGTGGTTGAAATGGGTGTTGAGCCAGATAGGGCCGTACTTGGACAGCATGGCGCAAAGCTCTCCATCTATACGCTGGGGCAATACCACCGGGAAGCGGGTGCCGATGCGGATGATCTCGACATGCGGGATCTGCCGCAAAGCCGAGAGTACTTTCTCAAGCTGCGGCGTGGATAGGGTCAGCGGGTCGCCGCCGGAGATGATGACATCGCGCACCTGGGGGGTCCGGCGGATATAGTCCAGCATCCGTTCGATCTCGGCCGGGGTATGAATCCAGCCGCCGTGTTGCCATTCACGCTTGCGGGTGCAGTGGCGGCAGAGCATGGCGCAGATATCGGTTAACACCATGAGCACCCGGTCCGGGTAGCGGTGCACCAGGCCGGGCACCACAGAGTCACGCTCCTCAGCCAGCGGGTCTTCATGACCGGCGCCGGAGGCCATCTCCAGACTAGAGGGCACGGCCTGGAGGCGAACTGGGTCACATGGGTCGTCCAGGTCCATGAGCGACAGGTAATAAGGGGTGACAGCCAGCGGAAAACGCGCCGATACGAGTTTGAGGCGGGTACGTTCTTTGACGGAAAGAGGAATAAACCGGGAAAGGTCTTCTATGGCGGTGATGCGGTTCCGGAAATGCCAGCGCCAGTCGTTCCACTGGGCGTCGCTGACATCGGGGTAAAACTTGCGGCGGAAAAGAGAAGGGTTAAGGGGAGGTTCGTCAGCTTCGGACGAGCACGAGGGGGGTTCAGCCTTGTCTTCGGCAATCAGAGATTCTTCGGTCACCTTTTTTCTCCTCGGGTATTTGAATAGCATTAATTGTAGCAAACCTGCAAACGGCGTCAATATTTCCCTAGCTTTGGGCCAGCTTTAGAATGAAAATATTTTTAAGGCGGCCAGGGCGGGTATGGCTCCGGCGGCCGTTTGACCTCGAAAGGTTGACCGACGGCGGCAGGCGAGGCCGGGGCGGCAGCCGATTGAAATGCCGGCTTAAGCTCGATTAGCCGCAACTCGGCCGGCACCAGCCTCGGCGGGAGCGGAAAAGGCTGGGAAGGAGACAGTGAAAGCTTGAAATCGGCGGCTTTGGTACCGTCAACGCGCGGCATGAGCAGCGCCGTGGCTAGAGCCCGTGCCAGTCCGGACAGCAGGAATAGCGTCAGGAAGCCGTGGCCGAAAAATTCCGGCATCCGCGGGGCGATGAGGCCGCCCAACAGCGCGCCGGTACAGATAGCCAGGCCGGAAACAGCGTTGTAGATAGCGATAGCCCGGGTCCGGCGCTCCGGCGCCGAGGCTTCGAAAAGGAAATTCGGCGCGGCCAGGTTAAAGCCGCTCCAAGAGAACCCGGAGAAGACCTGGATAACCAGCAGGTAAGGCAGCGACTGACCGCCCAGCCATAAGATGGGGTTCAGGGGTACCATCCAGGCGGTCAAGCGCACAATTTTAATATGACCGATCCGGTCGGCCAGGCGGCCCCAGAAGCCCATGAACAGGAAATTGGCCACTGCCGCGGCGGCGGTGACGACAACAAAGGTCCAGTAGCTGAAGCCCAGCTCCCGAAGCATGTAGACAGCGAAGAACGGTCCGGCCAGGTGGGTGGACAGCATCATTGCGGCAACAAACAGGCTGAAGCGGCCGGCCCGCGTGCCGGAGATGTTTTTAATCTCGCGCAGCGGCCGCCACGGCTCGGTACAGCGGCGGGGCGGCGGTTCCTGCATCCGGGAAAGGAAGAATGCCGAAGCCAGACGGAAGCAGACAGCCCCACCGAAGAGCAGACCGAAGCCGAACATCGCCTGGTGGGAGGACAACTGGAGGGCCGCGCCGCCCAGGATGAAACAGGCTAGGAGGGTCATGCCGCCGATTTTGTTGCGCCAGCCGAAGTAACGCCCGCGCAGGCCGGCGGGTACCAGGTCGGCCATCATGCCGCCCCAGGCCGGATTGCCCAGCGCCCCCAGCACGCTGCCCAGGGTGAACAGGCCGATAAGCCACCACACCGCGGCGCCCTGGAAGAACTGGGGCATCAGGAAGAGCGGCAGCCACAACGCCGCCTGGGCCAGAGCCAGCGGCACCAAGAGGCTCTTGCGGCTGCGCAGCCGTTCGGAGATGAAGGGGGCGCCCAACTGCGACAGCGCCAGCGCCAGATTGGGCAGACTGGAGAGCAGGCCGATCTGGGCGGTGGAGGCCTTCAGCGCCAGGGCGAAGGGCGCCATGAAGTCCTGAGTCAGCCCCAGCATGGCGTTGTAGGCGGCGCCGTCGAGCACCGAATAGCGCAGGCTTTTATTTACGGCGGGGTCGGGCGAATACTGTTTCATATTAGGACAGGAGGTATAACGTCAGGCTGCCTAAAAGGAGAGCCGCCGGTGTGACCAGGAGTCCCAGCTTGAAAAATGCTCCGGCGCTAATGTACAGACCGCGGCGGCGCAGCAGTACCAGCCACAGCATCGAAGAAAGAGAGCCCACGACGGCGATGTTGGGACCAAGAGCGCCGCCGAGGATTGCCTGGTATGGCAGGCCGGGGTTCTGAGCTACGGCCTCGGGGGCGCCGGAAAGGGTGGTTACTGAAATCATCATCGCCGGCCAGTTGTTTATGACATTTGAGGCGGCGGCGGTGGAAATTGAGGTGGCCAGACCGGCCGCCAGTCCGCCGCTGCCCAAGAGTCCGTCGAAAAGACCAGCCAGCGCCGCGGTGGCGCCGCCGATTTCTAGCCCCTTGACCAGCACTGCCAGAGCGGCGACGAAGGGTAGAATTGACCACGAAATGGAATGTGCCAGCTCCCGCCATTTCAGGATGTGCTTAATCGAACCGATTGCCAGCAGGGTTCCAGCCCCGGTCAGGACCGGCAGCGACAACGGCCAGCCGTTTAAGGAGAAAACGATGTACCCGGCGATAATGCCGCCCAGTACCATGATGACAGCCCGCAGCATCGGACGTCCGGCCGTAGAAGGGGAGGGGACGGCAAACGTCCGGCCGGTCTCGCGGCGGAAGATTAAAAGGAACACAGCGGCGGTTACGCCGGTGACCACCAGTCCCGGCAGCAGAAGGTGGGCCAGGTAGTCGCCGAGCCGCAGGTCGAAGGCGTCGACGGCCAGCAGGTTTACCGGGTTGGCCACCGGCAGCAGGAAAGAGGCGGCGTTGGCGACGAAGGCGCAGGCGAAGACATAAGGCAAAGGGTCCAGGTTGAGGCGCCGGGTTAAAAGGAAGACTACCGGCGTCAGCATCAGCGCCGTGGCGTCATTGGACAGCAGGCTGGTAATAATCACGCCGACACCGAAGACGATGAGTAAGAGATTACGGCCGTTCCCACCAGACCAGACGGCCGCTTTTTCGGTGACGGCTTCCACCAGGCCGGCGGCTTCGGCGACCGCGGCTACTACCATCAGGCCGAGGAAGAATCCCAGGACGTTCAAGCTGCTGGGGACGGCAACTGCGGCGTCACCGAGATTTATTATACCCAGAACGACCATGGCTGCGGCGCCGAGGCAGGCGATGAAAGCCTCCGAGCAGCGGAAGGGCCGGAAGATGATTCCGGCAATGGTGAGGCCGAAGACGGCCAGGCTGGGGAGCATAAATAATCGGCGTCGGGAATGAAAAGGCGGCCCCGGGGGCGTCTTCTCAATAGCGGACTGGCTATGGCGTCTGCGGCTTAGCGCCGATGGGGCAGTATGGCGGCGGAGGGTTCCGGTTGCTGCTTACCACGGGGGGCAAGTGCGCGAGGCGTTTATCCTTTTGGCCTTAACTCCTCGGTTACCACAAAACCTGTCACCCCCGGCAGCCGGGGGCCTCCTCCGACAGATGGAAACGATATTAGCACTATTCTTTGGCCCTTGCAACAGCTATTTGAGCGCCTGCCGGAGGGTCTGTTACACTAGTGATTCCATGGATTTCCTCGCCGTATTCCTGATTGCCCTCGGCTTGTCCGCCGACTGTTTTGCCGTGTCCGTCTGCGGCAGTATCAGTATGGGCTCAGCCCTCGACCGAACCAAGGCACTTAAGGTAGCGGCCTCCTTCGGCTTTTTCCAGGCAGGCATGATCCTGGCCGGGTTCCTGGCCGGCAACACCGTGGTTGAACTTATCGAGAGCTTCGACCACTGGCTGGCTTTCGGCCTGCTGGCTTTTATCGGGGTCCGGATGATTAAAGAATCCTTCGAGAAAGAAGCCGAATGCGAGGTAGTAGATATCTCCCGGGGAAAAGCCCTCCTTAGTTTATCGGTGGCCACCAGTATCGATTCGCTGGCGGCCGGGCTGACTTTCGCTTTCGTTGAGACCGGCATTCTCGGACCTGCCGCCGTGGTCGGTCTAACCGCCTTCGTTGTTACTTTAATAGGCATCGGAATCGGCCGCCAGGTGGGTGACCTCGCCGGCAAACGCGCCGAGCTTTTCGGCGGGCTAGTGCTTATCGGCATCGGCATTAAGGTATTGATCGAAGGCTTATTTTAGAAAATAGAAACCAAGAGATGCCCCAAATCCTCACTCGAGGCTGTTCGGCAAATTAACATAACGCACCGGTACCAAGTACTCATCTTTCATTTATTAATACGGCAAATAAATAGACGGCAATGCCGTATAACAATACCATCAAGACATATCTCGGATGTTCCCCTCCGCAACATTTACGCCTGTAAAACGGGAAACAAGTTTGAAACATTAGCGTTGACAGGATATAATATCTTTGTTATCATCTTAATTACCCTTTGGTAAATGACTGCCGTATTTTCGGCACCGCAGGTGGAACGTGAAGAAGCTTCAGATCAAGAAGGAAATCTGCATCGGCTGCGGCCTGTGCCGCGTCTACTGCGCCACCCAGCACTCCAATTCAAAGGACATACTTAAGGCCTTCCGCAAGGAAACCACCAAGCCGGTACCGCGGCTTAAAGTAGAGCGGCAGAACGAGACCAGCTTCTCTGTGCCTTGCCGCCACTGCGACGAACCGTGGTGCGTCTATTCCTGCCTGACCGGCGCCATGACCAAAGATCCGGTCACCGGGGTAGTCACCTCCGATCCGGACAAGTGCATCGGCTGCTGGACCTGCGTCGTTTCATGCCCGAACAGCGCCCTGGTCAAGGACAAGACGACCAAGGTGGTCAAGAAGTGCGACTTTTGCCCCGGTCTGGAGACCCCGGCCTGCGTGGCCAATTGCCCCAATGAGGCAATAGTCCTTATCGAAGTTCAGGGCCAAACGGCGGCCGCCGAGAAGTAGCAAAACCATGATCGCCATCATCGATTACGGGGCCGGCAACCTGCGCTCGGTGGCTAACGCCGTCGCATTATTGGGTTACGACGGCAGGGTTACCAGTTCGCCTCGCGATGTCATGTCAGCCGAAGGGGTCATACTGCCTGGGGTCGGCGCGGCCGCCGATACGGTAGTCTCGCTCAAGTCCCACGGGCTTGACCAAGCTATCAAGGAAATCATCATTAAGGGCACGCCGTTCTTAGCCGTATGCGTCGGGCTGCAGGTACTGTTTGAGGAAACAGAAGAGGGCGGCGGCTGCCAATGCCTGGGACTGCTGCCGGGCAAGGTTAAAAAGCTGCCATCCAGGGTCAAGGTGCCGCATATAGGCTGGAACAACGTTCGCCAGGCGAAACCGCACTACCTATTCGACGGTATCACCGACGGTGCCTTTTTCTATTTTGTCCACAGCTATTACGCCGAACCAGTATCCGATACCAACGTCATCGGCGCCACCGATTACGGTCTGACTTTTGCCAGCGCCGTGGCCTTCGGCAACACCATGGCAACCCAATTCCATCCGGAAAAGTCCGGCGCCGCAGGCCTTAAAATGTATGATAATTTCCTGAAAAGAGCGATTAGGGGAAACTGATGAAAACGAAGTATCTCATCATCGGCAACTCGGCCGGGGGTATCGGCGCCGCGGAAGCCATCCGCGAAGTGGACAAGGAAGGCATCATCACCATCGTCGGCGAAGAACCCTATCCAGCCTACTCCAGACCGCTCATCTCCAAGTTCGTCTCCGGCGAGCATACCCCGGAAACCATGGGCATCCGCTCGGCCAGTTTCTACGAGAATAACCGGATTGATGTCGTCCTGGGCCACAAAGCCTACAAGATGGATACCGCCGCGAAAACGGTAACGCTTGACGACGGCACCGAGATCAGCTATGCCAGGCTGCTGCTGGCCACCGGCGGCAAACCCATCGTACCCAAGATGGAAGGTATGGGCAAGGCCGGCATCTTCAATTTCATCAACCTGGCCGACGCCAAGAAGGTCGAGGAGTACCTGCCCAATGTCCGCCGCGCCGTGGTCATCGGCGGCGGCTTGATCGGCATTTCAGCCACCGAGGCGCTGGTCAAGCGCGGCGTCAAGGTCACCGTCGTCGAGATGAAGTCATACCCCTTAAACACCATCCTCGACGAGCCGGCCGGGCGTATCGCCGAGTATGCCATCAAAAAATACGGCGTCAACATGATGACCGGCCGCACCGTCGCTAAGATCCTGGGCGAAGACCGGGTAACCGGCGTGGTTTACGATGACAGCCACGAGATGGTCTGCGATATGGTCGTCGTCGCCGTCGGTGTTTTTCCCAGGGTTGAACTGGCCCAGGGGGCCGGCATCACCGTCAACCGCGGCATTGTCGTTGACAATCACATGATGACCAGCGTGCCGGATGTCTATGCCTGCGGCGATGCCTCGGAAGCTTTCGACTACGTATACGGCGCGGGCAGGCTGTCGCCGGTTTGGCCTAACGCTTATATCGGCGGTCGGGTTGCCGGTTATAACATGGCCGGATTGCCAACGCGCTACCGCGGAGGCACCGCCATGAACTCCTTGAATTACTTTGGCCTGGAGATGGCCACCGCCGGCATGGCTTCGCCGCCGTCGCCGGAGGGTTACGAGGTCATGGTCAAGAAGAGCGAGGACACCTACCGCAAGCTGGTGATTAACGTCGAAGACAAACTGGTGGGCATGATCTTCCTGGGAGACATCGACAAAGCGGGCGTTTATTTCGGGCTGATGCGCGACCGCATCCAGGTTACCGCATTCAAGAAAAAACTTCTGGCCGAAGACTTTGGCCTAGCCCTTCTGCCCAAGGAAGTCATCGAGGAGCGACTGACCGGCGCCACCGCCGGCCGGGTCAAGGTCGGCGAGGCCTAGACCAATAACCAAGATACAAGAAGCAATAAACAAACAGCGTTGACGGCTAAACATCGGAGACTTCGAAAATGAAAAATTTAACCAAAGTTAGCAATTACTTCGGGGACGGCAAGGTCATTGACGCCTGCTCCATCTTCGGCATGATGGACACATCAGGCAAATGCTTCTCCGGGCGAGACATAACACGGGCTATCGCCAACATGCACGACCGCGGCAACGGCCTGGGGGGCGGCTTCGCCGTCTATGGCCTGTATCCGCAGTATCCGGATTATTACGCCTTTCACATCATGTACGACTCTAAAGAAGGCAAGAATTGCACCGAGGCTTTCCTCAACGAGAATTTCAACGTCCACCATTCCGAGGAGGTGCCAACCCGGCCGGTAGCCGCCATCAAGAACCCGCCGATGGTCTGGCGCTACTTCCTGGACGCCGACCGCAGCCTGCGGGAGGGGAAACTGTCCCCGGACGACTACGTGGTCGAAAAAGTCATGCACATCAATTCTGTCATCGAAGACTCTTATGTTTTCTCCTCCGGCAAGAACATGGCCGCCTTCAAAGGCGTAGGCTATCCCGAGGAGATTTCCGAATATTTCTGCTTGGAAAACTACAACGGCTACCTCTGGACGGCCCACGGCCGTTTCCCGACTAACACCAAAGGCTGGTGGGGCGGCGCCCACCCGTTCAACATTCTTGACTGGACGGTAGTTCACAACGGCGAAATCTCCTCTTACGGCATCAACCGCCGCTACCTGGAGCAATTCGGCTATCACTGTACGTTACAGACCGACACCGAGGTGGTAGCCTATGCCGTCGATTTACTCGTCCGTAAACATAACCTCCCCATTGAACTGGTAGCCGAGATCTTTGCCCCGCCGCTGTGGAGTGAGATAGAGCGCCGCCCCGCCAGAGAGCAAGAGCTTTTAAGGGCACTGCGCCAGGTCTATGGATCGTTACTTATGAACGGCCCGTTCACCATCATCCTGGCCCATGAGGGCGAAATGATCGGACTGACCGACCGCATTCGGCTGCGGCCGCTGACCGTTGGCGAGAAGGGCAGCATGCTGTATCTATCTTCCGAGGAAGCGGCCATTCGTCTTATCTGCCCGGATCTGGACCGTGCCTGGATCCCGATGGGCGGCGAACCGGTCATCGGTTCTCTCAAACACCCGCTCGGCACCGCTAAAGAGGCCGTCGCCGGAGGGGTGGCTTAAGGTGCTTACCCGCCGCATCATACCCTGCCTGGATGTCACGGGCGGGCGGGTGGTCAAGGGGCAGAGTTTCCTCAACCTGCGCGACGCCGGCGACCCGGTAGCCCTGGCCAAGTATTACTACGAACAGGGGGCTGACGAGCTGGCTTTCCTTGACATAACGGCAACTGTAGAAAGCCGGAAAACCATGGCCGGTATCATCGCCGAGTTATCTAAACACGTTTTCATGCCGCTGACTGTAGGGGGCGGCATACGCACTATCGCCGATATGCGGGAGATGCTGCTGTCAGGCGCGGATAAGGTAGCCATCAACACTGCCGCGGTGGCTCGGCCGGAATTGATCACCGAGGGGGCGTTAAAATTCGGCAGCCAGTGCATTGTGGTAGCCATTGATGCCAAGCAGGCCGGCGCCGGCAAGTGGGTGGTGCGTACCCATTCCGCCACCCAGGCTTCCGGGTTGGACGCCGTTGCCTGGGCCAGAAAGGCGGCGGAGATGGGCGCCGGCGAACTGCTGGTTACCAGCATTGACAGCGACGGGCAGAAAAAGGGCTACGATAACGAACTCAACCGGGCTATCTCGGAATCGGTACCGGTTCCGCTTATCGCCTCCGGCGGCGCCGGGACGCTGGAACATATTTTTGAAGCCTTCGATTCCGGCCGGGCTGACGCCGCCCTGGCCGCCAGCATTTTCCATTACGGAACTTATTCTATATCGCAGGTCAAAGACTATCTCGCCCAGAAGGGCATTGCCGTCAGGCGCTAAGGAGCCAATTATGAGAACGTTAGTACCCGCCAGGTTTATTGTCGAGCGCGACGCCAGCAAATGCATCAAGTGCCAGGTATGCGTCAACCAGTGCAGTTTCGACAGTCACTACTGGGACGCCGAAGACGACGAGGTCAAGGTTCGCCCGGGCAAATGTGTCGGCTGCCACCGTTGCGTTATGTTTTGCCCTACAGGAGCCATCAATATCCGCCGCAGCCCGCTGGAATATCGGGAGAACTACAGCTGGGAGCCGGAATATATTGAGGATATTCAGAAACAGGCCGAACAAGGCGGCATGCTGCTCACCGGCATGGGCACCGACAAACCCCACCGCATCTACTGGGATCACCTGGTGTTGAACGCCTCCCAGGTGACCAACCCGTCCATCGACCCGCTGCGCGAGCCGATGGAGCTTACGACCTACCTGGGCAGCAAGCCTGACAGGATCGAAATCGACCCTTCAACCGGCAACCTGGCGACGCGGCTGGCGCCCCAGGTTAAACTCAACGTGCCGGTGATGTTTTCGGCCATGAGCTACGGCGCCGTGTCCCTGAACGTCCAGCAGTCGCTGGCCCGCGCCGCCGCCGAGATAGGCACCATGTGGAACACCGGCGAGGGCGGCCTGCACCCCAGCCTGGTCAAGTACGCCAATAATACCACCGTTCAGGTAGCCTCCGGCCGCTTCGGCGTCTATTCGGAATACTTGAAGACCGGTCGTATCGTCGAGATCAAGATCGGCCAGGGAGCCAAGCCGGGCATCGGCGGTCATCTGCCGGGTGAGAAGGTTTCGGCTGAAGTGTCATTAACACGCATGATCCCCCAGGGTACCGACGCCCTGTCGCCGGCGCCGCAGCACGATATCTACTCCATCGAGGACCTGTCTCAGCTTATCTATGCCCTTAAGGAAGCGACCAATTACCAGAAGCCCATTTCGGTCAAGATCGCCGCGGTCCATAACTCGGCGGCCATCGCCTCCGGCATGGTCCGGGCCGGCGCGGATATCATCGTCCTGGACGGCATCCGGGGATCCACCGGCGCCGCGCCCAAAGCGATCCGCGACAATGTCGGCATCCCCATAGAGCTGGCTCTGGCCTCGGTTGATACCCGTCTTAGGGCCGAGGGTATCCGCAACCAGGCTTCGCTGGTGATTTCCGGCGGCATCCGTTCCTCCGGCGACGTGGCTAAGGCTATCGCTTTGGGCGCCGACGCGGTCAACATCGGCACCGCGGCGCTGGTGGCTCTGGGCTGCCGCGTTTGCCAACAGTGCTACACCGGTAAATGCGCCTGGGGCATCTGTACCTCGGACCTGAAACTGACCAAGCGTATCAACCCGGAACTCGGGGCGCGGCGGCTGGTCAATATGCTGCGGGGTTGGGCGCTGGAGATTGACGATATGCTGGGCGGCATGGGCGTCAACGCCATAGAAAGCCTGCGCGGCAACCGGCTGCATCTTCGCGGCATCGGCCTCAATGAAAAAGAACTCGAGATTCTCGGCGTAAGGATGGCAGGTGACTAGCATGACCGAAACCGTTGAGACCCCCAGGATGGTAAAGATTGACACCGCCGGCATCTACTACCGCGATTTGAACGCCCGGCTACGTAAACTGGTCGATGAAGGCGTCGACCAGATCGTGCTGCAAAATGTCTGCGGACAGCGCTATATCGCCTCCGACCTTTCGCGGCCGGTTGACATTAAGATCTGCGGCACCCCGGGCAATGACCTGGGCGCCTTCATGAACGGCTCGCGAATCGAGGTGTTTGGAAACGCTCAGGACTGTATGGCCAACACCATGAACGCTGGTGAGATTATCATCCACGGCCACGCTGGAGATATCTGCGGCATGGCCGCCCGCGGCGGGAAAATCTTCATCCGCGACTATGTCGGCTATCGTGCCGGCATCCACATGAAGGAGTATCAGGACAAAAAGCCGGTTATGGTCGTCGGCGACACCGGCCAGGACTTTATGGGAGAGTACATGGCCGGCGGCGTGCTGGTGGTCCTGGGCCTGGGTCTTAAAGAAGGCCAAAAGCACAAGGCCAACTTCATTGGTACCGGCATCCACGGAGGCGTCATTTACATATCGGGCGAGGTAGAGCAACACCAGCTTGGCAAAGAGGTCGGAGTGGCGGAACTCGACGAGCATGACCGGGAGATTCTTGGCGGACTTGTGGCCGAATACTGCGAACATTTCAAGCGCGACGCTGAGGCCATCATGCGGCGGCCGTTCCAGAAACTCTATCCCAAATACCTGCGGCCTTACGGCCGGATGTACTCCTACTAAAAGCCCGAGGGCGCGAAACACGAAATCCGAAAAATAGGATTGAGGGTATCAAAGCACTAAGATACATTGACCGCAAGAATTTTGGCGATTAGAATTTGCTTCGTGTTGCGATATTCGGATTTCAATTTTGTTTAACATCCTGATACTGGCCGAGGAGAACGACAAAACCCGGGAACTGAAGAACCGGCTGTCCCGGGAGGGTTATGTTTGCCTGCTGATGCCTCCCGGCGAAGAACCGGAGAAGCTGGCCGCCCAGCACACGGCGCGGCTGGTGGTCGTCGACGTCGGCGCCGAAGATGACATCCCGACCCTGGACACCGCCGGCGAAAGCAAGGGACCAATGCTGGTTGCCGCCGTTTTTCGCCAGCGTTTGGCAGAACTTGGCGCCCGGGATGACGTCGACGACTTCGTGTTGAAGCCTTTCGATGTCGATGAACTGTTGACCCGCATCCGGAAACTCGCAGCCCGGGCTAAAGCTACGCCACCGTCTGACATCATCGTCGCCGGCGATCTCATTATCGATACCGCCCGCTGTGAGGTATCTTTAGCCGGCGCCCCTATAGATCTGACTTTCCGAGAATATGAGCTGTTAAAATTTCTTGCCACCAACCGAGGCCGAGTTTTTTCTCGTGAAGTGCTTCTCAATAAAGTCTGGGGGTACGAGTACTTTGGCGGCGACCGAACGGTGGACGTCCATGTCCGCCGCCTGCGTTCAAAGATAGAAGAATTCGGCCAGATATACGTAGAAACGGTAAGAAACATCGGATACCGCTTTAAACGAAATTTGTAATTATCTCCATCCAAGCGGCTGCAGCCCCCATCGTTACTTCAATACTTTTTACTAACACTAAATCAACCAGAACTTATATCAAAGCCCGTTTTTTCTGAAACATATCCGAAACATATTGTTAATCCCTTCGTAATACCATCGAAATCAGCACTTAATACTGCGCTGGTAGACTGGTAGTAATAAACGAAGGGAGGTATATGTCATTGAACTCAGGTGATACAGCCTGGATTCTGGTTTCAACTGCCCTGGTGATGCTGATGACCCCCGGGGTAGCCCTGTTCTACGGCGGAATGGTGCGGAAAAAGAACCTCATCTCAACTCTGATGATGAGTTTCGCCGTGCTGGCCCTGGTTTCCATCCTATGGGTCGTCTTCGGTTACACCCTGGCTTTCGGCCCTGATATCGCCGGATTTGTCGGCGGTCTGGACTTCCTGGGACTAAAAGACGTCGGCATGGAAGCCACCAGTTACTCCATCCCCGATTTGCTCTACATGATGTTCCAGGGCGTTTTCGCCGTTATAACCGTAGCTCTCATCACCGGCGCGGTAGTGGAGCGGATCAAGTTCTCAACCTTGATGGTTTTTGCCGTCGCCTGGCTGGCGCTCATCTACGGGCCGGTTGCTCACTGGGTCTGGGGCGGCGGCTGGCTGGCGCAGCTCGGTGCTCTGGATTTCGCCGGCGGCACAGTGGTTCACATCAACGCCGGAGTTTCAGCGGCGGCCCTGGTAGTCCTTCTCGGAGCCCGCAAAGGTCTCGGCAGGGAACCCATGGAGCCAAACAATATTCCCATGGTCATGCTCGGCGCAGCCTTGCTGTGGTTCGGCTGGTTCGGCTTCAATGCCGGTAGTTCTTTGGGAGCTAACGGCGGAGCAGCCAACGCTTTCGTTACCACCAACACTGCGGCGGCGGCGGCGGCCCTGGTCTGGATCCTACTGTCATGGCGCACCCGAAAACCCACCCTGCTTGGCGCGGTGACCGGTGCCGTGGCTGGTCTGGTGGCGATTACCCCGGCGGCTGGGTTCGTCTCGCCCATGGCGGCTATCGCCATCGGCGCGGTAGCCGCGGCTGTTTGCTATTTCGCCATGAATTTCAAAGCCAAGATTGGTTTCGATGACTCGCTCGACGTCATGTCGGTGCACGGCGTTGGCGGCATTTGGGGCGCTTTGGCCACTGGCATTTTCGCCAACGCGGCTATCGGGGGTGTGGATGGAGCGTTGGCTGGCAACCTGGGACAACTCTGGAATCAGATTATCGCCGTCGGGGCAGTCATGGCCTACTCTTTTATCGGCACGCTTGCTATTGGCAAAATCCTGGATAAGACCATGGGCCTGCGGGTCAAAGAGCTTGAAGAGGTAGTCGGTCTTGACCTTTCACAACACGGCGAGCGTGCTTACGGGGGGATAAAATAAATGAAAAAGATAGAAGCCATCATCCGCGAAGAACGACTGGACGCCGTAAAGAAGGCGCTGGAGGAAATGGGACTCATCGGCATGACGGTTACCGAGGTATCGGGCAGAGGCCAACAGAAAGGCATACCGCTTCAGTGGCGGGTCGGCGAATACCGGGTGGATTTTCTGCCCAAGCTCAAGGTAGAGATTGTTTGTCATGGCGATGATTGCGGCGCCGCCGTCGAGGCCATCATGAAAGCGGCAAAGACCGGACGCATCGGCGACGGAAAGATTTTCGTCCTGCCGGTAGAATCCGCCCACCGCATCCGGACCGGCGAGACAGGTCAAGCAGTAATTTGACCGCTTAGTGCTGTCCGGGTAAAGATAGGTGGTGGACGGCTCGGTGGTTAGACCGAGCCGTCCACTTATTAATATTTCGGACTACCTTCCTGGTGCAGGGGCTGCTTGTTCGTCACCTTCAGCCGCCAGTTCCAACAGGTTTTCCAGCGCCACCGGTATCGCCGGTGTGAGGCGGGCCTGATGGTAAAGCGCCAGCAGCGTACCCAAGCTTAGAACGCCAACGGTTATCATTCCAGTGTAGGTCAGTGCGTCTGGCAGCCGGAAGAGGCTGAAAGCATTCCAGGCTGTATGTAGAAGGACTGCCAATACAAAGGCGCCCAAAACCCTGGCATTAACAGTAACGCTGCGGAATTTGACTCTTTGGCCCCAAAGCACGGCGCAAACAATACCTGTCCAGGCGGCATGACCCGCCGGAGACAGTAAACCGCGGATAAGTAACACTTGTTCCACCGCCGCCGGATCGCCCTGGCTTTCGATCAGGGCGGCCAGGCCGTAGCCCATTGTTTCTAAGGCAGCAAAACCCATGCCGGCCGAGATACCAAAGAGAAGGCCGTCAGCCTGGTGATGAAAACGCCAGGCGAGAAACAGCAATATGGGCAGAATCAGTTTTGAGGACTCCTCAATGATTCCTATCTTAAGCAAGCCGAGCAGGTCAGCTTCTCGGAGAACGGCGTAATGCAGAAAGCCGGCGGCAATAATTCCCAGCGCCCCGCCGACTAGGAAACAAACCCCCAGGAGAAGAACCGGTATATTACGATCCCGAACATGCTCATAAAAGAAGACCACGTATGCCAGGGGCACGATAAATGCGCCGAGCATGATGACGGTTGGGAAAAAATTCGGGTTCCCCGTCCAGCGCAACGCAGCGTTAGCGCCGAAGAAGAGCAATACGCCCACCACCAGGATCCAGATCCAGGCTTTACGGAAAATATACGAACTTATCAAAGCGTCCTCTGGCCGACAATTATACAGGGTTAATCTTGAAGGAAAAACCCGCAGCAAGGCATTTATAAAAAGGCAGGGGCTTCTTTCGACCGGTGAAATCATGTGTAATCTGTTGGAAACACTTCCGCAGTAAAATCCAGCGCATATTGTTGCAGGGAGGTTTCGATATGGTGAGCGCCGGCGATACCGGATGGATCCTCGTTTCAATAGCCCTGGTGATGCTGATGACACCCGGGGTTGCCCTATTTTACGGAGGCATGGTTCGTAAGAAGAGCGTTATTTCAACTTTAATGATGAACTTCGCCATGCTTGGAGTCATTGGGCTTCTATGGGTTGTTTACGCTTACTCACTCTCATTCGGCCCGGATATCGGCGGCCTCATCGGCAATTTGAAACATGTATTTCTAACCGGTGTCGAAGCCGAACCTTCGGGGGTGTACGCCACCACCGTTCCTCATCTGGCATTCATGATGTTCCAGGGCATGTTCGCTATCATAACGGTGGCTTTGATCACGGGCGCTGTGGTCGAGCGGATTAAATTCTCGGCCCTAATGGTGTTCGCCGTCGCCTGGCTGACTCTGATATATGCTCCGGTTGCCCATTGGGTTTGGGGCGACGGGGGCTGGCTGCTGAAACTTGGTGCGCTTGATTTCGCCGGCGGCATTGTTGTCCACATCAACGCCGGTTTATCAGCCTTGGCGCTTGTACTGGTGTTAGGCGCCCGACGCGGATTCAAACACGAACCGATGGAACCCTCCTCTATCCCGCTGGTGATGATAGGCGCAGCGTTATTATGGTTCGGCTGGTTTGGATTCAACGCCGGCAGCGCACTGGGCGCTTCAGGGCTGGCTTCTTCGGCTCTGGTAGCCACCAACTCAGCGGGGGCAGCGGCAGCGACCACCTGGATGCTGCTGGCCTGGAACCAGCGGAGGCCAACTCTCCTTGGCGTGGCTACCGGCGCTGTCGCCGGACTGGCGGCGGTTACCCCGGGCGCCGGCTTTATTCCGCCGATCTACGGCGCTGCCATTGGCATTATTGCCGCGATAGTCTGTTATTACGCCATGATCGCCAAGATGAAACTCGGGGTTGATGACTCCCTGGATGTTATGGCGGTTCACGGCATCGGCGGCATTCTCGGGGTTCTGGCAGTTGGCATATTTGCCTCAGCGGCAGTCAATCCTGCCGGAACTGATGGCCTGCTTTTCGGAGGGGGGCTGTCGTTACTGGGAAAGCAACTGGTTGGAACAGTATCAGTCGGCGCGTTCGCTTTCGGCGGTACCTGGATCATCGCCAAGATTATCAACGCGACTATCGGATTGCGTGTGAAAGAGATGGAAGAAGTCGTTGGCCTGGACCTGTCGCAGCACGGCGAGCGGGCATTTGGAGGAATAAGGTAATGAAAAAGATCGAAGCAGTAATTCGCGAAGAGAAACTGGACGCTGTTAAAAAAGCGTTGGAAGAAATGGGTATCCACGGCATGACGGTGACCGAGGTTTCCGGCCGGGGCCAACAAAAAGGCATTTCGCTGCAATGGCGGGTTGGGGAATACAGGGTCGATTTTCTTCCCAAGCTGAAAGTCGAGGTTATTTGTCATGATGACGATTGCCATTTGGCGATTGAAGCGATCATGAAATCCGCTAAAACCGGAAGAATCGGAGACGGCAAGATTTTCGTGATGCCGGTTGAGGCAGCGTACCGTATCAGAACAGGTGAAACAGGCGAAGCGGTAATTTGACAGCGGTTTGAATCCTTAAACCGGCAGCTTGTAATCCTTTGGAAATATACCACCGGTAGAATTATCTAAAATAATCCGGCGAGCGAGCTGGAATGGAAGGAGATTTATGAATCCGAAAGAAGTGCTCAAGTATTGTCAAGACAACTGCATCCAAATTGTGGACTTCAAATTCAACGACCTGCCTGGTCTGTGGCAACATTTTTCAATACCGGTGAGCGAACTTGATGAAGATATCTGGGAAGAAGGAATCGGGTTTGACGGCTCCTCCATCCGGGGTTTTCAGGCGATCAACGAGAGCGATATGCTGCTGATGCCGGATGCCAGCACCGCCATCCTGGATCCGATGCTCGAGGTGCCTACCCTCTCCATAATTTGTGATATTTTTGACCCAACCTCGGGGAAGCCATATACCCGTGACCCGCGTTTTATCGCGCGAAAAGCCGAAGCGTATCTGAAGACCACCGGCATCGCCGACACCAGTTATTGGGGTCCGGAAATGGAGTTCTTTATCTTCGACAACGTCCAGTTCGAGCAGAACGAACACACTGCATTCTACAATGTCGATTCAGTTGAAGGTTCATGGAACACCGCCCGGGCGGAAAATATTGACGGCGACGGCAATCCTCATAACCTGGGGTACAAACCCCGCTACAAAGAGGGCTACTTTCCTGTACCTCCCCATGATTCGTTGCAGGACCTGCGCAGCAGGATTATCCTTAAAATGATGGAAACCGGCATTCCAATCGAGGTCCATCACCATGAAGTTGCCACCGCGGGCCAGTGCGAGATTGATATGCGTTTCAGTACCATGGTCAAGATGGGAGACCAAATGCAGTGGTACAAATATATCGTTAAGAATATGTGCCGGAAAGACGGCAAAGTCGCTACTTTCATGCCTAAACCGCTTTTCAAAGACAATGGCTCCGGTATGCACGTCCACCAGTCTTTGTGGAAGGATGGCGTGAACCAGTTCTTTGATAAAGACGGCTACGCTCTTTTATCACAGACTGCCAAATACTATATCGGCGGTTTGTTGAAACACGCCGACGCCCTGATGGCTATCTGCGCCCCGACAACTAACTCCTACAAACGACTAGTGCCGGGTTATGAGGCCCCGGTCAACCTGGTGTACTCCGCCCGCAACCGGTCGGCGTCGGTGCGCATACCCATGTATAACGCTAACCCGAAGTCCAAGCGTTTGGAGTTCAGATGTCCGGATAATACCGCTAATGGCTACTTATGCCTCGCGGCGATGATGATGGCGGGCTTGGACGGCATTCAAAACAAGGTTGACCCCGGCAAGCCCCATGACATGAACCTTTATGAATTGCCCAAAGCCGAAGCTAAAAAGATCCGAACCGTGCCTTCGTCGCTGGACGCCGCGCTTGATGCCCTTGAAAAAGACCACGATTTCCTGCTGCAAGGAGGCGTGTTCACAAAAGATGTCATAGAGGTCTGGCTGGACTATAAACGTACCCAGGAAGTGGATGCCATCCGACTGCGGCCGCACCCCTGGGAGTTTCATTTATATTTCGACATTTAGGTCGTGCTCAATGAGTAAGCCCTCTCGAAAGAGAGGGCTTATTTTGCCTGAGATGTTTATAGAAGCGCGAAAAAATCGTGATTATGTTGCCAGGTCGGCCAGGGCCCGGCTCCAGCCCTCTGGGCCGACCCCTTTGGCAAACACCAGATTGACCAGCTTTACTTTTGCCCAGCGCAGAGATTGGTTCTGGACCAGAACCGGGCGATCAACAGCAGCCAGCATGGACACATCATTGTCTGAGTCACCGACGCCGGTAGTGATGACCGCCCCGTAATTCAGCTTATACAGCTCAGTCAATAGTTTCACCGCCTTGCCTTTTTCGTTGCCGCCGGAGACGGTGTAAAAACGGCCTCCGAAAGCATGCGACAGGCCCGCTTTTTTAAGCTCGGCGAGCAAGAATTCGACAGTCTGGCGTCCCCCGTGCAGCTTAATCGTTTCCGTATATTCGCGATGCTTCGCCGCCTCGGCTGCTTTCAAACCAAGGCCGGTTTCCCGGGCGATATCTTCGACAGTCAGATCGCCAAAGCAGGCTATGTCAAGCGTTCCCATCCAGGCGTTTTTCGCGAGTTTGGCCTTGACGTTTTCGATTACATGATTCAATTTTAATTTCAGTTCCTGATAAGGCACTCCCATTTCGATGACCAGGTAATCGTCGCATACCCGATCATACGAAAACGGTAAGCGGAAATATGACTTGGGGATAAAAACCGCTGATCCGTTTTCGACGATAAATGGATCGGTAATCCCAAGCTCCTGCCGCAACGTGACTTGCTCTTCACGGGTTTTGGAAGAACAGAAAATAATAGGGATATCTCTGGCTTGAAGCCGGCGAAGCGTGGTTAAAGCAGGAGCGTAGGAATATGAAGTGGGATGCAGGAGAGTTCCGTCAAGGTCCGAAAACACCACCAGCCGCGCCGCTACGTTAGGCCCGCGCCCGCCGATTATCGGCAGCGGCTGACCTTCAGGCACGAACAACCGGGGATATTCTTGCGATAGAGATGCGGAGAATTTGGACAGATCCGCTTTTTGGGGCGGCGGCATCAAACGCACCTTAATCGGTTCCTCATCAGGTTTAATGATGCCCGCTTCCACAAGCTCAGTAAGGATTGCCTTTTTGGTTTTTTCCTGGCACAGCAGACTGTGATAGATTACCGACAGACTTGGCAACATCATCTCCAGCACCACATGCTCATCCCCTTTGTCAGCGTGAAGGTGCGGGTTGACTGTCTCGGTTTGAAATACTTCAACACCTTTCTCAGACACTTCTTTGTCGGTGATGGGCAAAAGCCCGCTGAACAGTTCGAAAATGGAGATCAGCTCCTGAGTCTCCACGGCATAGCCTGTACCGTAGGTAAGCCGCTCAGCTAACGCGACGCTCATTGCATGCTCTCCGGCGTTGCCGGTTTTAATAACTTCGGTCTCGAAACGCCCCATTGCTGAAACAAGGTTGTTCAAATGTTTGTTGGTGATCTCAGATACCCGGCCCCATTTTTTAAAATAGAGCTCTCCCATTATCTTGGGTTTGTAGCGCCATTGAATCCGCGTCATTGCGTAGGGTGATTTTGCCAGGCTGAAAGCCGCAGCATAGTGTTTGACGTATTCCAGGGCTGATCCGGGTATGTAATTGTCGGTGTCAATGAACCCGATAAACTCCTTGCCCAGGAGTTTAGCCAGCAGGATACCAAGGATCATGCCCTCACTCTTACCGTTTCGGATCAGTTTATCGTCTCCCAGAATGTGATGATAACCAGCATCGGCTAATGCCCTGGCTACAGCAGGATCTTTCTGGTGCACTATCATTGCCTGGCGGCGGGTCACCTGGCAAAAGCGGTTCAGGATTTCGTGCTCAATCCTAAAGGTATCTATCTCGCCTCGCTGAGAGTTGGATAGAACGATGATAAAAGAGTCATGAGGGATAGCCGAGAGAACACCTTCGAAGACTTTCAGGTCCTCGTTTTTTATCGGCAGAACTATGGCCAGCTTTTTTTCGATTTCATCTATAGATTCTCGCTCGATCTTCTGGACCTCGGCAGCTTCGTTGATTTGAGGGTTTTTAACGCCTGAATCCAGTTCGAGCACTCGGCGGACGCCGTACAAGGAAATCGAACCCATGTGTTCAGTCTGACGGGTGCGTTCTAAACGCATTGCGATACCTCCGGTTGGTTGATTGAACGGGCCGGCTGATCAGGAGCCGGCATAGACGAAAGGAGGGAACGTTGATCCTGATTTTTGAACTCCCAATTATAACACCGGGATGAACGATGGTAAACCAGTTCCCTAATAAGCATGCCCAAGTTTGTTTTAACACGCCAGGTTGTTATAATCGGCGTGAAGAATTCAGGAGGGGTGTCAATGGTCAAATCGCGCAGCGATTCCGTCGAATATGTCCTGAAACGCGTCAAAGAGGATAAAGTCAAATTTATCCGTTTGTGGTTCACCGATATCCTTGGGCAGCTTAAAAGCTTCGCCATCACGGTTGGGGAGCTTGAAGGAGCTCTGGAAGAGGGCATGGGTTTTGACGGGTCGTCTATCGAGGGTTATGCCCGTATTGACGAAAGCGACATGATCGCCTTGCCGGACCCAGACACATACAAGCCGCTGCCCTGGCGGCCTAAAGACGAAGCGGCGGTGGCCCGCATGTTCTGCGATATCAAGAAACCTGGCGGCGAACAATTCGAGGGGGATCCCCGCTACGTCCTCAAGCGGATGCTTAAACGCGCCGCGGAGGCCGGCTATGTTTACTACGTCGGGCCGGAGCTGGAATATTTTTACTTTAAAGACGAGAACCGCGACCAGAAAAGCACCGAGTTTCTCGACCAGGGCGGGTATTTTGACTTAACTCCATTGGACGTTGCCACCGACCTGCGCCGCCAAACAGTCCTGACTTTGGAGAAGATGGGTATCGCCGTGGAGTACTCTCACCACGAGGTTGCCCCATCCCAGCATGAAATCGATATACAGTACACCGACGCCTTGACCATGGCTGACAATGTCATGACCTACCGGCTGGTGGTAAAGGAAATCGCTAGGCAGAACGGCGTCTACGCCTCATTCATGCCTAAACCGGTCTTTGGCGTCAACGGCAGCGGCATGCACTGCCACCAGTCGTTATTCAAAGGAGAGAACAACGCGTTTTTCGATTCTACCGATCCTTACCACCTCTCGGCGATAGCCCGCCACTATATCGCGGGTATCTTAAAACACGCTCCTGAGTTTTGCGCCGTAACCAACCAGTGGATCAACTCTTACAAAAGGTTGGTTCCCGGCTATGAAGCTCCGGTCTATCTCTCCTGGGCCCGCCGTAATCGTTCCGATCTGGTTCGGGTACCGGAATACCGCCCCGGAAAAGAGAGATCAACCCGCATCGAGTTACGCTCGCCTGACCCGGCATGCAATCCGTATTTAGCTTTCGCAGTAATGCTAGCCGCCGGCCTGGAAGGCATCGAGAAGAGGTACGAAGCGCCTCAACCGATAGAGGAGAATGTTTACGAGATGACCGACCAGGAGCGACACGAACGTGGCATCGCAACGTTGCCCGGCAGCCTCGACGCGGCAGTCTGCCTTCTGGAGAACAGCGATTTGATGCGCCAGACTCTCGGCGATCATGTATTCAATGCGTTTATTGAAAACAAACGCATTGAATGCGACAAATACCGCATACACGTGACCGATTGGGAACGTGAACGATACCTGCCGATACTCTAGAACCCGGAAAGAATAAAGGGGACGGCCAGGACGCTCGTCCCCTTAACTTTATCTATGGCAGAGGTTGCAAACAGACGCCAATTTTTTCATAACACTTTCCGGTTACTGCGTTGAAACGGGAAGAAGGATATAATGGAATTGGTGCGTTCCGGAAGCAAGGCGAATGAAAAGAACTCTCCTGTTCGCGTTAACCGCAATCATTATAACGGGCGTTGCGTCATGCACCCCTCCGACTTCTCCAACAACTTTAACGCCTACCGAACTCCGCTACCGGCTACTGGACGCGTTTCCTGACATCTTCTGGTGCGACCCTGATTTCTTTCCCATCGGCAGTCTGGAAAGAGAACTGCAAAACGCCATCAACCAGTTCGAAGGTATTCGCTCCCACACCGAGGAGTTCGATGCCATAGTCCAGCGCATCGGGCTGAAACATAAGCTCAATTACACCAGCGAGGAGCAACTGTTGGTCTACCGTCAGCACAAACTATTGAATCTGGCTGTTATTGAATTTCTGCCAGCAAGCCACGGTTTTAATTTCGTTATTCTGGTTGGGCGAGAAGAGCAAGGTGAGCGAATATTCGGCAATATTGCCACTGACGGCCGAACCAGTGTGACACGGCGAGAACCGAGTTACAATACCTGTCCGATTTGTCTCGCTGAAGGCACACTTGTTGGCACACCTAATGGCCTGGTGGCGGTCGAAGACCTCGCGGTTGGCATGGAGGTTTGGACGCTAGGCGATAATAACCAGAGGGTGGCCGCGCCAATTCTGGAAATCGGGATGACACCGGCTCCGGCGTTCTTCAAATTACTGAAATTCACCCTTGCCGATGGCCGCAGCCTGACCGCGTCGGCTGGCCACCCGGCAATTAACGGTGACGTGTTGGGGGAGTTTAACTACGGCGACGTTTTAGATGGATCGGTCATCGTTGGCATTCAGGTCATTTCTTATCATGGTAGCACCTATGACATATTGCCCGCCGGTACAACGGGCTATTACTGGGCTGATGGGATACTCCTGGCCTCCACTCTAAAAGATCAAACTCCTCCTGTCTCTTGACAACCGTTCTGGAGCCTCATACGATAGCTGTATATGAGACAGCTGCGAATCGCACTCGCCCAGATTAACTCCACCGTCGGCGATTTCAAAGGGAACGTCCGGCTGATTGTAGATAATATCGAAAAAGCTCGGGCCGCCGGCACCGATATTGTTGCCTTCCCGGAGCTGGCTGTACCCGGTTATCCGCCTGAAGACCTGTTACTTAAACCCAGTTTCATTGACGCCAACATCAAGGCGCTGGACAAAGTAACCGCCGCAACCCGCGGCATTACCGCCGTTGTCGGCTTCGTCGATCGCAAATCGGATTTGTATAATGCGGCTGGTATTATCCATGACGGGCGGCTTGTAGCTATCTATCATAAAATACACCTGCCCAACTACGGAGTCTTCGACGAACAGCGCTACTTTAACGCCGGGAAAGCCTGCCCGGTATTCGGTGTGGCTGGCGTAGGAGTAGGTTTCAATATCTGTGAAGACATCTGGTTCGAAACCGGACCGGCTACCGCCCAAGCAGGCGCCGGCGCCGAGGTTATTCTAAATATCTCGGCCTCGCCTTACCATCACGGCAAGCATCATTTCCGGGAGCGCATGCTCAGCGCCCGCGCCATTGATAACGCGGCTATCGTGGCTTTTTGCAATATGGTTGGCGGTCAGGATGAACTGGTCTTCGACGGCGCGAGTGTCATTTTCGACGAGCGCGGCAACACCGTCGCCCGGGCACGTCAATTCGAGGAAGAGTTGCTGGTGGCTGACCTCGATGTTGGCAGTGTGTTCAATAAACGGCAGCAAGATCCGGTACAGTCCAAAAAGAATGTAGAATTGAGTTGCGGCTGTCCCGGTAAGCGCATCGAAGTAGTTGGGTCAAAAGCGAGTGCAGGGCACACCGCGCTGGAAAAACAGGTTTCGGCATTACTCGAACCCGAGGCTGAAGTATACAAAGCCCTGGTGCTCGGCACCCGGGATTATATACATAAAAACGGGTTCAAAGGTGTCGTCATCGGGCTGTCCGGAGGCGTCGATTCATCGATCGTTGCTACCATCGCCGTCGATGCCCTCGGGAGAGACGCCGTCCACGGGCTGATTATGCCATCGCGTTTCTCATCGCCCCTTTCCGCTGAGTATGCTGAACAACTGTCGGTAAATTTGGGGATACAAACCCAAAAAATATCCATCGAACAGGCTTATCAGGCCTACCTCGACAGTCTTTCAGGTGTCTTTTCCGGCATCGAGCCAGACGTCACTGAGGAGAACATACAGGCCCGTATCCGCGGCAACCTGTTAATGGCATTGTCCAACAAATTTGGATGGCTGGTACTTAACACCGGTAATAAGAGTGAAGTCGCCACGGGCTATACGACTCTTTACGGCGATATGGCTGGAGGCTTCGCTATTATCAAAGACGTACCCAAAACACTGGTTTACCAGCTTTGCCAATATCGCAACCATTCGGCCGGATTCGATCTGGTGCCTCAAGGCGTGCTGAAACGCGTTCCGTCAGCCGAGCTGCGGCCGGGGCAAACCGACCAGGACTCGTTGCCGCCCTATGACCTGCTGGACCCGATACTCCTGGCCTATGTCGAGGAGGACAAGAGCGTGGAGCAGATTGTTGGTCAGGGGTACGACGAGAAGACAGTCAAAAAGGTTGCCCGGCTTGTCGACGGCAGTGAGTATAAACGGCGGCAGGCGCCACCGGGAATTAAGATCACACCCAAGGCATTCGGCCGTGACAGGCGGCTGCCCATCACCAACAAATTTAGGGAGTGGGGAGACTTTAAATGAGAATCCAGAGTATTGGTATTAAACGGGCTCTTTGGTTACGGTTAGCTATCATAGTGATAGGCATTATTCTCTCAGGTTTAGCGCTAATGATTTTAGGTCATAGCGAAATACTTGCTTTGTTTTTCGGGATTGCAGGTTTTATTTTGACTTGCGTTGGAGTAGTACTCTCCTTTTCGTGGCTTTGGCGGAATGATGAAAAATAATTGTGGTCGCGACTGTCCGTTCGGAAGTGCTAAAGTGAAAGACTATTGTCAGGTCTGCCGAAAGCTTGATTAATCATGATCAAACCAGGGTTATGGCTGAGGCTGGGTGTAATATGGATTGGCGCTCTTGTCTTCAGCGCTTCTTCAACAATGGTGGTATCTGATTTTGATAAAGCGTTGAGGGTCGCATTTATCGGGTTCGTCACTATGGGATTTGGATCAATCAGCGCATTTTTTTGGATGCTTGATCATGACGGAGAAGAAGCGCACAAACGGCGGGATTAAGTATTGGTAACGGAGAGATAAGTGGCAATATGGCGCGATAAAGTCAAAGCCGGGTCTATTGCCTGGCTTCTCGAACCGGACGCCGAGAACCTCGCAGTCAGATACCTGGCACTACGTGACCTGACGGGGTTGTCGTATACCGATCCTGAATTGGCGAAAGCAAGGGAAGACGGATTTTCAACCGGCCCCATTGCCAAGGTGCTTGAGGCTCAGCGGCCCGGTGGCTACTGGGTAAAACCAGGTCCGGGATACAGTCCAAAATACACCGGCACAGTCTGGTCGCTGGCACTGTTAGCGCAATTGGGAGCCGATGTGGCAGAACCCCGGGTATTGCGGGCGGTAGAATATGTTCTGGAGAAAACAGTGGCTCCGGTCGGCTGGTTCAGCTACAACGGGACCAATTCAGGATTAATACACTGCCATGCCGGCTATCTTGGCGAATCTATGCAAATGCTCGGGCTCGGGGATGATCCCAGGATGAAAAAGGCGATCGAACTTCAAGCCCGCCTGATTACGGGAGAAGGTATTGCTGAAGGCGGGAGTGATAACCCCCTCAGGTATTACCGGTATACATTCGGGTCAAATTTTGTTTGTGGTGCCAATGGAGGCAAACCCTGCGCCTGGGGCGCAGTAAAAGCAATGAAAGCCATGACCGCGGTCCCGGAGCACGAACGGACCCCAATAATGGTTGAGGCTATCAACAAAGGAATCGCTTTCTTATTGGGAACAGACCTGACAAAATGCAATTATCCATACCGGGAAGGTGGAAAAGTCAGCGCAAACTGGTTGAAATTCGGCTTTCCGAACTTTTATATCTCCGATATGCTGGAGGTGCTTGAAATTCTATCCCGTATTGGCAGGGGCGGTGATCCTCGGCTTCAGAACGTCTGGCAACTGGTGATGGATAAACAGGATGCCGCGGGACGCTGGCCTATGGAGTACTCCTACAACGGCAAGATGGCATCGGATATTGAGGCGAAGGGCAAGCCCAGCAAATGGGTTACGCTGCGGGTGTTGAGGACTTTGAAGGCGGCTTTTCCCAATTAGGCGCACTGCCACTTCCGGCAATCCTGGCAATTTCCGTCGGGCCGCCAATTCGTTGAGACAGTCGGGTGTACGCCGAGCTTGAGAAGGAGTCCCTGCATCAAGCAAACCGGCAATCCGACGACATTCAAATAACAACCTTTGATGTGGGAAACAGGATTGAAGGCTTTGTCCTGAATACCGTAAGCCCCGGCCTTATCCAGCGGACTGCCAGTCTTTACATAATGCTCTATCTCTTCATCCGTGTAGTGCCTCATTGTGACCAGGGTGGTGCTGAAACCGGCTATATCTTCCCCGTTTGCCGCGTCGGTGACGGCGACACCGCTGACGACGCGATGAGTTTTCCCGCGGAGCTTTCGCAGCATCGCCGTCGCTTCTTCCGCTGAACCTGGTTTACCAAGGATTTCATCGCCCGAAACGACGATAGTGTCCGCGGCGATAATGGTGCCGGCGCCATACCGTTCGGCGACGGCCGCGGCTTTGTTTACAGCATGAGCCTTTGCCTGCTCCTCCGGCGACAAACCTTCGGTCAGCGCCTCGGCGATTTCAGACGCGGCCACCTCGAATACAAGCCCCATCGCCGTCAGTACTTCACTGCGCCGAGGCGAAGCTGAAGCGAGCACCAGTTTCTGTCGGGCGTGAAAATTCTTTTCTTTATTCTCGTCGAGTATCAGCGTCGCCAATGTCTCCACGTGGTAGGTCTGGGGAAACAGGTCGACCGGAGATATGTCGTTAACGGCATAAGGTCCGCGGGTCAGCACCCGCAGGTCGCAGGCCAAGGCTTCGGGGTTGCAGGAGACATACACCAGACGCTTCGGCGGGTAGAAGCTAAGGGATTTCAGGACGGCCGGATGACAGCCAGAGCGTGACGGGTCGATGATGATGGCGTCAGCCAGCCGGCCGAGGTGAGGCAGCACCGATTCGGTTTTTGCTTCCAATAGTTCGATGTTTGGGATGTCGCGAACATTGACCCGAGCGTCCTTGACCGCGGCTCCGGACTCCTCGATAGCGATGACCTTCTTAGCGTAGGGCGCAAGCAGAGCGGCGAACGTGCCAACACCGGCGTAAGCGTCAATAATCGTCTCGCTGCCCGACAGTTGCAGCCTGGTGCGGATGAGGTCAGCCAATCTTTCCGCCTGGGGTGTGTTGACCTGGAAGAACGCAGGTGAAGACACCCTGAATTTACGTCCGCTCATAACCTCAAAGTAGTGCGGCTGACCGGTGGTCACAGTAATCTCCGGATTCAGCATCCGCGGCTGGATAAGATAATCGTCGGTGTTGATGCCGTAGCGGATGGAGAACTGGGTGGTTTCGGCGCAGCGGCCGAAAAGAGCAGCCATGAGGCTGTTGATACCCTCAGCCATGATCGGGCACTGATCGATCGGCACGAAACGGCGGCTAACCCGGTTGATAAAACCGATTTGGTTGATACGGCGGCGTACCGTTAACCGGGCGTGGTTGCGGTAGCCGAACTCATCAGGAGAGGCCTGCACCGGTTGGACGCCTGCTGAGTCGAGCCCTTGAGACTTAAGCGCCCGGCGAACCAGTTCTTGCTTGAGTTCAAGCTGGCGGGAATACCTGATATGCTGCCACTGACAGCCGGAGCATTCACCGAATTTTTCACAAACCGCGGACCGCCGGTCGGGTGAAGCTTCAATGACCTTTTCTACGACAGCATCGAGTCCAGTGTGGCTGATGCGGATGACCCTTGCTTCGACCGTCTCCCCAGGTATACCGCCGAAAACCGAGACTCGGAACCCCTGGTATGCCGAAGCAGCCTCGCCGAATTCTCCAATGCCTTCGAGTTTGACCTTAATACTATCGAATTGTTCGACCATCAGACAGTCATGCTACTCGTCGGCTTCTTCAGGACCGCCGCGGCCGGCGCGCTTGCGGTCATGCGCTGACAGCAACTTCTTGCGCAGACGGATGTTTTTGGGCGTAACCTCAACCAGTTCGTCATCCTCGATGAAGTCGAGCGATTCCTCCAGCGACATCTTGACCGGGGTGGTTAGTTTCAGGGCGATGTCGGAAGTTGACGACCGAATGTTGGTCATTTTCTTTTCTTTACAGACATTGACCACCAGGTCGGAGCCTCTGGCGTGCAGTCCGACGATCATCCCCTCGTAAACCTCGGTCATCGGGTCGATGAATGTCAGGCCCCGGGCCTGGGCGTTGTTCAAGCCGTAAGTCACCGCGGTGCCGGCCTGGGCGGCGATGAGCACGCCCGAACGGGTGGTGCCGATCTCACCCTGCCATGGTTCATAGTTAAGGAACAAAGTGTTCATCACGCCGCGGCCGCGTGTGGTGGTCAGGAATCCGCTGCGGAAGCCGATGAGGCCGCGGGTGGGTATATGATATTCCATGCGCACGTTGCCCATGTCGTCATGGTGCATATTGGTCATTCGGCCTTTGCGCTTGGCCAGCATCTCGGTCAGGTCGCCGATGCACTCATCGACAGTGTCAACCGTCAGAGATTCCATCGGCTCCATCACTTTGCCGCCGACCGTCTTGGTTATCGCTTCCGGCTTGGACAACTCCAGCTCGTAACCCTCGCGTCGCATGGTCTCGATGAGGATTGATAAGTGAAGTTCGCCGCGTCCGGAAACCAGGAAGACATCAGGCGAATCCGTATCCTCGACGCGGAGCGATATATTGGTCTCCAGTTCGCGATACAGACGGGCTCGAAGCTGGCGTGAAGTGCAGTATTTACCTTCACGGCCGCCGAACGGTGAAGTATTTACACCAAAGGTCATTTTCACCGTCGGTTCGCCGATGGTGATGCCGGGCAGGGCCTCCGGCTGCTCCGGGCTGGCAATGGTATCGCCGATGCTGACATCTTCCATACCGGTGACCGCCACGATATCGCCTGCTTCGGCTCTTTCGACTTCCAGCCGGCCGAGGCCCATGTGGGTGAAGACCTCGTTCACGGAGTAGCGATGGTCTTCACCATGCTTATCGATTACCACGACCGAGTCCCGGGGCGAGATGCTGCCGCGGTGGATGCGGCCGATGGCAATGCGTCCTTTGTGAGTGGAATAGTCCAGGTTGGAAACCAAAAGCTGCAGCGGGCCTTCTTCGATTTCCGGCGGCGGTATGTTTTTCAGGATACATTCAAAGAGAGGTACCAGGTCGGCACCCACGGCATCAGGATCGGTAGTGGCGTAGCCGCCCCGGGAGGTCGAATAAATGACCGGGTAGTCCAATTGAGAATCCTCGGTCGCCAGCTCCAGGAACAGATCCTGGGTCATCGCCAGAACTTCCTTGATGCGGCGCGTCGGCCGGTCCATCTTGGTGATGACCACTATGGGTTTTAATTTCTTGTCCAGCGCCTGCTTCAGCACGAAGCGCGTCTGGGGCATCGGCCCGTCGACCGAATCGATAAGTAGAAGGCAGCCCTCGGCCATGTTCAAAACACGCTCCACTTCGCCGGAGAAATCGGCGTGGCCGGGAGTGTCGATGATGTTGATCTTGTGGCCTCGGTATTCCACCGCGGTATTCTTGGCCAGAATGGTGATGCCTTTTTCACGCTCGAGGGCGTTGCGGTCCAAGATGAGTTCGCCGACCTCCTGGTTCTCGCGGAAAACGTGGCTCTGTTTCAGCAGCACGTCAACCAGGCTGGTTTTGCCATGGTCAACGTGGGCGATGATGGCTATGTTGCGGATATCGTCGCGGTACTTGGGCACAGAATCTCCTTATAAAACGGCACGGTAGAACACTCGGTGGAACGCAAGAATGACGCTCGTCAGAAGCGTCTAGATTCGGAAGCGGCGGCGCCGCAGCGAGGCAACAGACCGAAGCAGGTACATCTAACATACATTTTAACGTTTATTAGGCAGGATGGCAACCTATCTAGATTGACTACTCAAGACCGCAGTATTAAACTTACCGAGTTCTAGGAGATATATTTGGCGGACAGCACCTCACGTTTAGCCGTTGAAACCTCAAATCTTGTTAAGACCTTCGGTGCCGTAAAGGCTGTTGACGGCATTGATATGGCGGTTGCCGCCGGATCTGTATACGGTTTTCTGGGGCCGAACGGCGCCGGTAAAACTACAACTATCAGAATACTGGCTACCCTTCTGCGCCCAGATTCCGGCGAAGCCAGGATCTTTGGCCATAATGTGGTCAAAGAAGCGGACGAGGTACGTCGGCGGGTCAGCCTCACCGGGCAGTTCGCTTCAGTGGACGAGGATTTAACCGGTCGAGAAAATCTTGTTCTACTGTCTCGCCTTCAAGGTTACAGTTGGTCTCAAGCTAAGAAAAGGGCTTGGCAGCTCTTGGAAGCCTTCAAGCTATCCGAAGCCAGCGAACGTACAGTTAAAACATATTCAGGCGGTATGAGGCGGCGGATAGATATCGCCGCCAGTATTGTCGTGACTCCGGACCTGCTTTTTTTAGATGAACCAACTACCGGCCTGGATCCCCGCAACCGCAACCAGGTTTGGGATATTATACGCTCACTTTCCGGGCATGGCTGCACTATTCTATTAACAACCCAATATCTTGAGGAAGCCGATCAACTGGCTGACCGCATCGCCGTTATCGACAACGGCAAGATTATAGCGGAGGGTACCAGCGGGCAACTCAAAGCCATGGTCGGCACCAGAGTCTTTCATCTCCGACTGGCTGATCCAGGGCGGCGTTCGACCGTCTTCGATATATTGTCGTCGCAACATGGCAGCGCCGTCCGGCTCGAATCTGACGACGCCGAGATTTCCGTCCGTGTGGAAGACGCTGACACGGCAGCCAGGATATTATGGAATCTATCAGAAATCGGTATCGGGACAACCAGTTTTTCTTACGATCAACCCAGCCTGGATGAGGTATTCCTGACGTTGACCGGCCATACTTCTGGCATCGTCCATAACAAGGACCCACAGTAATGAACGACCAGCTTGGATTTCAGCCCAATACCTTGCAGACAGTCATATCAATAAAAGAAAGACCGCCGCGCCTCGCGGCGATTTCAACTGTTCTCGCTTTCAGTTGGCGGGCGCTGCTGAAAATCAAACACGTTCCGGAACAGCTTTTTGATGTTACCGCTTCGCCGGTGATTTTCCTCTTGATGTTTACTTATCTATTCGGCGGCGCCCTAGCCGGTTCTACCGGTGAGTATCTTCAATTCGTCCTGCCGGGTATCCTGGTGATGACGGTAAGTCTGATAACGATATATACAGGGCTGGGGATCAATCAAGATATTAAAAAAGGGGTTTTTGACCGGTTTCGCTCGTTGCCAATCTGGCGGCCCGCGGTTATCGTTGGAGCGCTTCTGGCTGACGCCGCTCGTTACACCATGGCTTCCATGGTGATGATTCTTTTGGGAGTGGTACTCGGCTACCGCCCGGAAGCAGGCTTGCCGGGCGTACTGCTGGCGGTCGGGCTGCTTCTGATTTTTTGCTCGTGCTTGTCCTGGATCTGGATTGCCCTGGGTTTGGTGATGCGGACTCCGGAGTCCCTTATGGGCGTAACCATGATGATTTTGTTCCCTTTGACCTTCGCCAGCAACGTCTTTGTATCGCCTCAGACCATGCCTGGCTGGCTTGAAGCTTTTGTGAATGTCAATCCGATCACCCACCTGGTGACCGCGGTCAGGGGCTTGATGTCCGGGCAGGCTGATGCGGGAGAGACAATTTTGGTATTGGCAGTGAGTCTGGGGCTTCTGGCTGTTTTCGGCCCACTGGCTATCAAAGCTTACCGTAGAAAGCAGTAAAAACCCATCACTCCGGTGTGCCGCCGCTGCCTTTGCCATATAATTGATCAAAGTATTCCGGGTAGAGTTTTTTAGCACAGGCAGGGCAGATGCCATGGGTGAAGTCAGCTTCGGAGTGTTCGGTGATGTAGTTCTCGACAGATTGCCAGAAACCCTTGTCATTGCGGACCTGTTTACAGCTGGCGCAAATTGGTATCAGACCCGAAAGCACTTTAACCTTGTCCAAAGCCTCCTGAAGCTTACGGATAAGCTCCTGCCTCTCCGCTTCAGCTCCGGCTTTATATAAAGCCATTTCCACCGAAGCCCTTAGGTCAGCTTCGTTGAAGGGCTTGGTCAGAAACCCCAGCGGCTCGGCGAGTTTTGCTTGAGCGAGGGTTGCCGGGTCGGCGTATGCGGTCAAATAGACCGCCGGAACCGAGAACCGGCGGCGCAGTTCTCCAGCCGTGGCTATGCCTGAGTGCCCACCTTTAAGGACGATATCCATAAGTACCAGATCAGGTTTAAGTTTTTCCGCAATCCGCAGCGCTTCTTCGCCGGTGGCGGCCACCGCGACTACATCGTACCCCATGCCTTCAAGGCTGCTCCTGATATCTTCCGCGGTGATGGCCTCATCCTCAACCACCATTAACCTGGCTTTAGCCATGATTGGGTCCTCCCTGCTCAAACACGAAACTGAACTCGGTGCCCGCGTCCCTCTTAACAGTCATTTTACCGCCAAGCTGATGTTCGGCCAGCGCCGTAACCAATCTCAAGCCCAGCGAGCGGCCGCCGCGGGCGTCGAAGCCTTCCGGCAGACCGATCCCATTATCTTTGACTGAAAGCGAATAGCGGCTGTTCTCAATTTTCAGCGATACTATAATTTCCCCCCGGCGGCCGTCCGGGAAAGCGTATTTCAAGGAATTTGTAACCAGTTCATTGATGATCAATCCAATCGGCACGGCGGTATCAAGGTCGAAAGCCGCTTCGGTAATCTCCGTGGATATCCTGACTATACCTGGCGACATAGAGTAAGCGTGGCTTAGATTGTGAACAAGTTCCTGAGCATAGTCCCGGATATTGATGTGCGCCAGGTCGGCAGATTCATATAGCTTATTATAGACGAGGGACATGCTCTTGATCCGCTCTTCGCTCTCACGCAGCATCTGGCGTGTGGGTTCGTCGGAGACGAAACGGCTTTGCATCTTAAGCAGACTGGAGATCACCTGCATATTATTCTTGACGCGGTGATGGATTTCCTTGAGTAAAAGTTCTTTTTCTTCTAAAGCCCGCTTGATTCTTGCGGCCGATTTCTTGCTTTCAGTGATATCGCGGGCGATTGAGGAGAATCCGATGACTTTCCCGGCAGTGTCGTTGACTGGGGAAATGGTGACGGCAACATCAATGACGGTTCCATCCTTGTGGTTTCTCAAGGTTTCAAATGAAATGCTCTGGCCTGACCGCTGGATTTGCCCCAGTACGTTATCAATCGAAGTAATATCGCCATCCGGCATCAACAGTTCACTGGTATGGCCGAGCATTTCCTCCGCCGAGTATCCAAAAATCCTCTCCGCGGCTTTGTTCCAGCTGGTTATCCGGCCTGCCAAATCTCGGCCGATCATGGCATCGGCGGAGAACTCAACGATGGTTGCCAGCCTTGATTTCGCCTCCCAGGCTCTTTGCCGTTCGGTTGCGTCGGTAAAAATAGTCGCGAAACCCTGTTGACCCCACGGAGCGATAGAAATATCAAAATAGCGGTCAAGCGGCGGAAAGTAGGTTTCCAAACGTGCCGGTTGCCCCGAGAGAGCTACCTCGGAATATTCAGAAAGGTAAGGCGCTTCTTGAACCCCGTAGGCTTCAGTGGCTGTTTTACCCAATATTGCCTCGCGGTCAATACCCAGTATTCTCTCTAACTGGAGATTGGCATCGATGATCCGGTAGTTTACCGGATGACCGGAATCGTCAAATATCAGGTGGTGAAGCGCGACGCCCTCAGCCATATTGTTATACAGCGACCGCAGGCGCGATTCGCTTTCCTGCAGCGTGGTTTCGATTTTTTTCCGTTCGGTGATGTCTTTGATGATATGGACTGAACCGATGCAGTTTCCGCCGCTTCCCAGGAGCGGCGATGTCGAAACCTCGACATGGCGGCCGAGCGCCGGTTCCGGAAATTCAGCCGTGGCCTGGCGGCACTCAGTCAAAGTGCAAATATGGGGGCACCCGGGTATCGGCTTATCAGTGCCATGGATAATCTCATAGCAGTGCCGGCCAACCAAAGAGCCGCCGGACATGCCGGATAAGGCGGCAAAAGACCGGTTTGCCCTGACGATCCGATGGTCGGCGTCGATGATAGCGATTGCGTCGGTAATCGAATCAAATGTAGTTTCCCAATCTGAGGCGGCTTTTTTCAACTGCGTTTCGAACCGTTTCCGCTCGGTAACCACATCAAAAACGGCAACGAAATATCCGGGTTCCGGACTATACACTGAGATATCAAACCACATATCGAGAACTGGGAGATATGTCTCAAAAGCTTCCGGAATGCCTGTGGCGGCGACTCTACCGTAAATCTCAAGTAATTCCGGATTAGTTTGGCGTATACCCGGAATTACCTCGGTGACCCGTTTTCCTATGACATTCTTAAGCCCGGTCAGCTCGCCAAAGGTATGGTTAACGTTAAGGTAGACAAAATCAACTGGTAAATCATCCTCCAGAATAATGCGGCAATGAGAAAAGCCGTTCAACATATTCTCGAATAGCGAGCGATACAGCTCTTCACTCCTGGTCAGGGCTTGCTCCGCTGCTTTGCCTTCGGTGATATCTTTTAGAAAGATCACGCGATTTCCTTTGGAGCCATGTTCGCCACCCAGGTCTGTGACCCCAGCTTCTAGATGACGGCCAGTGGGCGTCTTGAGGCATAGTCCGGCCGGAGTTGAAATAGTTTCGGCGATGGCAGCAAACCAGGGCGCTTCGCTTATCAGAGCCTCCAGTCGCAGGCCGAGCGAAATCGGTTGGCTTGCCTCAATCATCATCACGGCAGCCCGGTTAAAATCAACGATCCGGTTGTGTTTGTCGATTATCAGCATACCGTCAGGGATGGCGTCCAGGACAACGTTGTAGGCAACCGGCATGATATCCAGCAGGCGCCACCGTAAAATGGCGAAGAGAAACAGCAGGCCGGAAAATGAGAAGGCGACTCTGGTCAGATCGAAGGCGGGCAGAGGATTAATGTCGAAAACGTAAAGAAAACCCATCACCCAGGGCACTATCGCGCCGATAACCACCAGAGCGGTACGCGGTTGGAAATCCTTGTTTGCATTAAAAGCGAAACGGACGACGAGCAGGCTTCCGGCAAGAACGCACAGACTTGTGTAGCCAATATTGGAGAACCAGAACCAGGGTCCATGAATATAGTAAATCAAATTTGAGCCCGCGGGACCCGGTTCGAAGGACGTCCAGATCAGGCTGTGGGCTTCATTGGTGGCGGTCAATATAAGAGTTAAGACGGGTATGATGAATGCCAGGCTGATATTTCGTCTGGTGATCCAGCGCTGCTGCCCGGTGTAAGACAGCGCAAATATGACGAACAACACCGGCACGCTTAAACCGCCGATATACTCCAGTTTTGAAAGGAGAACTTTCACATCGGTGGCTGTTGCCGACACTTCCAACATGCCGAAAAAACACCATATGGAAGCAGCGGCCATCAACCATGAAAGCCAGTAACCGGCGGCTGATTTACGGCGTCGCCAGGCCGCCCCGCCGGCGATGGCGCAAATCACAAAAGATAGGAAGTATACTATGGTGTAGGGAGTAAGGATGAACGCAGGTGAAACAGGCGGCATGGTCAAACCTTCATGCCGGCGGCGGTTGGGTGATATCAGGTTGAGGATCCATTAATCTGCCTAATATTATTCATAGCCCGCCAAACTGTCAATATCCTAACAAGCATGAAAATTGATTATTTCAGGCGCAGCATTGTAGCCCCGTCGCCGCCCTGATCACGCGGGGCGGCGGAGAGCGAGGACACCAGTGGATGCCTGGCTGCCAGTTCACGGACAATGCTTCGCAAAACCCCGGTGCCGTGCCCGTGAATAACACGAACTTCCGGGAGATTGGCGGACGCGGCATCGTCTAGGAATTCGTCAAGCATAGGTGAAACGTCTTCGGCCCTTCTGCCTCGGAGGTCAAGTTCCAGCCTGGCGTTTCGGCCTGAAGAAAAGACCTGGACCGCCGGCCTGGGATCCTTTGATTTCCCGGTCAACCTGGTGACGCCTTCCCTGCCCAGTTTAAAACGCAAAGGGCCGGAAGACACTTCCACCTGGCCGGTTCTCTCATTCTGTGAAAGTACCACCGCTTCGACCTCAGCTTCTTTCAACCAGACACGGTCGCCGGCGGCGATTTGACCTTCGTCTATGTCCGGCTTATCGGAGTCCGTCGCCTGCCAGATGCCCTTTTTCAACCGCTCCCTGACGTCCTCAGACACGTTCCGCGCCAATATGAGAGCCGCTTCCGATTTCTGACGCTCCAAGGCGTTACGGGCCTGCTTCAGGTCTTTTTGAAGCGCTGCCACTTCTTCTATGACATTGTCTCGGGCTTGCCGGATGATGGCCTGTTTTTCTTCTCTATATGTTTTCAGTTCCAACGCTAATGCCCGGTTCTGCTTTTGGAGAAGTTCCTTTTCACGTTCCAGGGATTTTTCAATATCGGTCAGGCGTTTTTTTTCAACCTGCAGTTCAGCCAGAAGTTGTTCCAGCTGCCGGGTGCCTTCAGTCAGCATCGCCTCGGCCTGCCCGATAACCTCGGCTGGAATTCCGAATCTGGCGGCGGTTGCGATGGCGTTGGAGCCGCCGGGCATTCCGAGAGTTAAATGGTATGTTGGAGCCAGCGTTTGCGGGTCGAAATCGAACGAGGCGTTTTGCATACCTGGGGTTACGTGGGCGAATACTTTTAGGTCGGTAAAATGAGACGTCGCCCCGCCGATCACTCCTTTGGCCAGAAGATGCAGCAGGACCGCTCTTGCGATTGCTGAACCTTCCTGGGGATCGGTGCTGGCGCCGAGCTCATCGAGTAGTACCAGACTTTTTTCCTTCAGGTTGTTGAGGATCCGGGCGATATTGCTCATGTGGCCGGAGAAGGTAGACAACGCCGCCTGGACGCTTTGTTCATCGCCGATATCGGCAAAGATGCCCCTGAAAACCGGCAGTCTGGTTTTATCCCCAGCCGGGACAGGCAACCCTGCCTGGGTCATGAGGCACAGCAGGCCAATCATCTTCAGCGCCACCGTTTTGCCGCCGGTGTTGGGGCCGGTGATGACTAAAATAGAGAAATCTTTGCCTAATTCGATGGATAATGGGACCGCCCCGGCTCCCAGCAGCGGGTGACGGGCGGTGTCAAGCCGAATCATCACCGGGTCAGTCGCCGAAGGCTCATAAACCTCTACCTCACGGGCTCCGGCGCGCTTGGCGTATTGGGCTTTAGCCAACGCGAAATCGATTTTGGCTGCGGCGTAAAGGCTATTTTCGATGGCAGGCGCCAGTGCTCCCAGCTGAGCCGAGAGCTCGGTCAGGATACGCTCGATCTCCCGCATCTCCTCGATTTCAAGTTCTTTGAATTCATTGCCGAGATCGAGCGTGGCGAAAGGTTCGACGAAGACTGTGGCGCCTGAATTGGAAACATCGTGGACGATACCCTTAATTTCACCTTTGTGCTCCGCCTTGACCGGGATGGCGAAGCGGCCTTCGCGCTCAGTGATAATGGGTTCCTGGATATAACGGCGGGTATTATCCGACTGGATGAAATCCTGGAGGCGTTCCATGACCTCAGCCCGTTTCGTCCGCAATCGGAGCCGGATGAGGCTCAATCTTTCGGAAGCGTGAGGTAACAGGCTGCCCTCAGGCGAAATGGCTTTGTCCAGGCTCTTTTCCAGATAGGCAAAATCACCGATGTCGGAGGCGGCCTGGTTCAACAGCGGAGTTGAAGCTGCTGTCTCATCCAGTTTGCTCTTCAACCGGCGCAGCAGACCGAGGGATTTACGGATTTCTGCCAGGATTTTCGGCTCCATCACCCGTCCCAGCGCGGCATAATGTGCTGGTTCCGCTATGTCGGACAATCCATGAATGGAGAATCCAGGTTCCAGTTCCAGGAGACGCCGCGCTTCCGCGGATTCGGCCAGGCGGAGCTTGATTTGATCAAGCTCCGCCGACGGCAGCAGTTCAAGAGCCAGGGCGCGGGAAGTCGAGAAAGAACAATAGCCGGAGACGATTTCCCTGATGCGGGGGAATTCGAGGAGGGTCAGATCTTTCTCATGCACGCGCGTATTGTATCACCATAAATAGCCCTGTCGAAACGTCAAGATCCATTGGGCCAGTTATCATAGTACTATATACTGGCCACATCCGGCGTAAACGGTACCAAATGGTGATTATCAAGCTAGCGCCGCTGCGTTAAACTCCTATCTGACTATATCCGAAGCGTGTCGAACCGGTTAACGCTTCGCGTCCTGCCAGGAGGAATATGATGAAAATTCTAAAATTGACGATCATGGCGGTTTTGGCCTTGATCCTCTCAACACCCGCCGCCGCACTAGCCGCGACGCAGCAATACGATGGGGAAAACTTTGTCGGGCAGGACACAATCCTGGTAGCCTTCCGACCCGGCGCAGCGGCCTCCGACATCGCGGCGCTCCACCGCCAGTCCGAAGCTCATGTCGCCGACACTATCCCCGGCATCGGCGTCCATATCCTGTCCTTCAGCCCCGGCAAGGCCGCTGGTATGCTTAAGGTCTACCAGAACAATCCAAACGTCCTCTACGCCGAATATGATTCCACCGCCGTTGCCGACGATGTTCCCAACGATCCCTCGTTTTCCAGCCAGTGGGGTCTGACTAAGGTCAACGCTTCCCAGGCCTGGTCGGTGACCACCGGGTCGAGCGCTGTGGTTATCGCCATCCTGGATACTGGTATTGACATGAACCACCCGGACCTGGCTGGCAAGATCAAAGGCAGCATCAATTTCTCCACCAGCGCTACTGAATCAGACGTCAAGGGGCATGGCACCCATGTCGCCGGCATCGCAGCCGCCATCACCAACAACAGTCTGGGTGTTGCCGGTTTGGGCTACAATGCTTCGCTCCTTAATGTAAAAGTACTTGGCGATGACGGCTACGGCTCCTATTCCGGCATGGCCAAGGGGATCATCTGGGCGGCGGACAACGGCGCCAGTGTCATTAACATGAGCCTGTCCGGCGCTTCCGCCTCCTCGACTCTGGAAAACGCGGTCAATTATGCCTGGAATAAAGGGGTTATCGTCGTTTGTTCCGCTGGAAACAATGCTAATTCAGTACCGGTTTATCCCGGATATTACGCGCAGGCATTCTCGGTGGCCTCAACCGACAGCGCCGACCGTCTTTCTTCATTCTCAAACTTTGGTGATTGGGTGGATGTCGCCGCGCCAGGATCCAGCGTCTATTCCACACTAATGAGCAACGGCTACGGGTATAAAAGCGGGACATCTATGGCAGCTCCGTTCGTTGCTGGCTTAGCCGCGCTGTTAATGGCATCGGCTTCGGATATCAACGGCGATGGCAGAATAAACGATGAGGTTAGGGCAATAATCGTAGCAAATTGTGATGCAATCGGGGTTAACGGGATCGGCGCCGGCCGAATCAACGCCGCAAAAGCTGCCGCCGCTGTTCCCGTACCGCCGCTCGGAGAGGAACCAGCGCCTGAACCTCCACCGGCGCCCACTCCAGAACCGCCCACGGCGCCGGCTCCTGAACAGCCGGTGGTGAAGCCGATGTGGGTGGACGGAATAACCTTCACCGTCAGTGGGAAGAACCTGGTCATCAAAGCCAAGGTTGTTAGTGAAGCCGGTGCTGTTGCCGGGGCAAGTGTTTCGATGGCAATTACCAATGGAAGCCAGTCGTGGCAGTTCAAAGGCACAACTGATAGTGCCGGATTGGTGACTTTCACATTGTCCAAAGCTGTCGCCGGGACATATATAGCCAGTTTAACCATGGTCTCCGCGGATGGATATGAATGGAATGCTCTAAACGGCATAAACCTGGCGTCCCTCATTCTTGCGCCGCCGACTAACGGAAAAAGCAATAAGTGACTAATAGCTGATAGAACAAAGAAGAATCAGGGAGGCCGACCGGCCTCCCTGATTCTTTAGTCTGAATCGTCTTAACTGTTATGGCTTTTTGCCTTTGCCTGGATTGTCCTTGTCTTTCTCATACCCGGGAGTTGGATCAGCCGGTCCTGGATTCTCAACTTCGCCGCCCTGGTTATTGGCATCGTCAAGATCTGACTGGAGATCACCGGTGTTTCCGCTGGCTAGAGCGCTGTTAACTTCACTGATTATATCTCCGGCAGACATTCCAAAGTCATCACCGAAGTACGCAGCGTTCAAGAGGGCGGCTACCGCCTGCCGCAGCAGGGTTTTGGCCCAGCCATACTCACCGGAACCCCCGAAATTCAACGCTTCGAGTAGGGTGCTGTCGCCGAGGCTGCCGAAATTGTCGAGATCGAAAATCCCGCCTAAGGTGTCGCCGGTGGAGTAACCGGTCCACGCAGCAGGATGGGTCTTCCAGAATCCGGGGCTGAGACCCTGGCCGTCACCAGGTTCCTCATCATCACCGCCGCCGCCGCCCGGGATAGTGATGATAACTATCGCATCGTCGGTGCGGGTCTGGAGGGTGTCAGTTTCCGTGAGTGTGACAGTATTAACGAGATTAGACGTACCTTCCGTGGCAACGGAAACATTGGTTATTGTCGCGCTAAAAGTCAAAACTCCGGTATCGGTAAAGGATACCGGGAAAGTCTGAGATGTGTTGTAGGTGAAACCATCCGGAACTGTAACCGCATCAGTCAATGACGCAGATTCATCAACCAGGAAAATGGTCGGCGTGGCTGGCAGGCTGAAATCAGCTTTGGGTTCCGGACCGAAAGCCTCTCCAAGGTGTCCGGAGTGGTTGGTAATGGTCACACGGACGGAATTACGATAGATTGCGCCTTCAATAGGTGTGAATTCGATTAAATAGTCATATGTTCCGGTATCACCGGCAGCTAATTGGGCGGGGGTTATAGTTTGGGTGGCGCCGCCCAGCGGCTGGAACTGTCCGGCTCCGACCTTGTATTCAACTTGGTCAATAAGCATCAGGTTTTCGGTCGCTACCGCACCGCCATTGGTCACGGTAATCGTACCGCGGACGCCATAAACGTTGTTAACCGTTGGGTCACTTCGTGTGGCGGTGACTGTGTAAGTTACATCTTCGCTGTCATCTTTGCCGAGTTCGATTGCCTCGGGGCTGACGGACTTGGTTACGGTCCAATCGTATGTCCAAGTTTGTTCCCAGAAACCGGTTGCCGTTTTGCTGGCGCTCAATGTCGTGCCGCTTTGGCCTTGGTTTTCATTCACCATGGTTCCTGGCTTGGCCAGCGCCGGGATGGCAACACTCATAGCTAAAACCGCCGCTACAGCGGGAATCAGGAATCTCTTTAATGCTTTCATAAAACTCCTCCTTTTTATGAAAATAAAAACCGGCCATATATCCACAGGCCGGTTTCACTACTTGCTCCCCGCTGTCCAAGTGATCCAAATACAGACGGCGGTTCAACGCTTCCTGATCATCAGAATTAATTTAAGACTCTATACTCGGTTGTTCACACCTCCGTTTAGACGCCTGCTATACTAACATCCCCTGAGGGTCATGTACATACGTCAAAATACGTAATTTCCATTCAGATCAGTGGCGCACGATCACTCTCTATAACTGTAAAGCCAAACATGGATTGGGTCAAGATAACCTAAACTTACTAAACCTTACCAGAAGTAGGCATACAAGTAGACATAACAAAATAGGCGGATACTTGGAAGATATTTGCTGAGTCAAAGATATGAAAAGAATGGCGACCCCGATGGGATTCGAACCCACGATCTCCACCGTGACAGGGTGGCATGTTAGACCGCTACACCACGGGGCCGCGCGAAGAAAGAGTGTACCAATTCACGCCTCCGGGTGTCAACAAGTTAGAGGCTGTCTTCCTCCCAATGAATCGGTATCCGGTTCTCCTAACCCCGTCTTGATACACTGAATCTGGCGGGTGTATGATTGGGGCATGCCTAAATTTGAATTTGCCGGTGGCTTCGCATGCTTAGCAATCGGGGTGTTTGCCATAGGTTCAGGGCATCTAGAACCCTGGTCTTTGTTTCTGTTGTTGCTAGGCTTTGGATTAGTGCTAATCGCAACGGGGGTTGAAATCCTACTAAAAATCGGTATCATTTCCGTTTTAGCCTCCTTAATTCCTCTCGCAGTTGGATTACTCGCCGCGTTTGCGAAATGAGCGAAATGACACATGCCACCAAAGCAATTGAAACGATAATTAAAGGATTTTCCATATTGTGTTAGACCCCGATAAAGCCGAATTACTCCACCAACTTACTAATATAGACCACATTAGTTTCAAAGTAGGCGAGAGGTTTTTCAAAGAACTAGACGAACATATATATTGGCTGACAGAGGTCAAAGAAGGCAGAACAACTACGCCGAGTGATTCAATCCCTGATACGGACTGGGGCAACCCCGAAGAAGTTAAAAAATTGAGCCTCATGTTAGACGTAATTCCTTCTTTAGTTGCTCGGATAATTCGTGACAATAATCTGCTTCTACTCCGCTTAGTGGCTCCCCAATTCCTAAACGATGATAAAACATCTCCCGAATCCTCAAATTGAAATAAATGTAAATCTTGAACTTAGTACTAACCATCACATCACCACCCTATCATGATTAGTTACCCGCCTAGTTTTCGGCTTGCTGATAGGCTTTTCCCGTTTCCGATAGGTCACGCTTTCAGGCTTGATAATGACCCTGATTTTCTGGGTCTTGGTGTCTACCACGTCCCGCCAATTGCTGAACGGCGATTTTAGCCCTGATACTTCGGCGGGGGTCTTATCTTCAAGGCTCATATGGGGACGTAAATAGTTGTAAAAGAATATCCAGCCCTGAAGATTCAGATTGGCGGTCTTTAGGCTTTTGAACGTACGGCTTACTTTGTGCTTTTCCTTGAGCGAACTGTTCCACCGCTCAACGACGTTTGTATCTTGCCCTGCCTTGCCCTCAAACGGCTTGCTTGGCATATGACTAGTCTTTTCGCCAAATACTAGGCCGACCATTTCGGGGTAGGCTACATAGCCATCGGTTAAGACTACTTTGGGTGATTTGCCCGCCCGTTCCTTTGCTCGTTCAAAAGCAATTTGAATATCCCTTGCCGTTCGGCTACGGGAAATACGGGTTGCCAAAGCGAATCGTGATTCCTGGTCTATCACAGCAACGCACCAGTACTTTTGACCCGCAATCTTGACCACAGTTTCATCGGCTACCCAAGTATTACCCACGTTTGGCCTATCGTCCTTGACCCCGTTCAAGGCGATTTGGGTGTATTCGGTGACCCACTTGTAAACTCCAGCATCGGTGACAGTCCGCCCTGTCCGTTGTTTGATATAGCCCACAATGTCATTCAATGATGACCCCGTATGGTACATATAGACCGCCGACGCTATATCTTCCGGCTTGAAACGGCCTAACGGCAGACAATCGTTATTAACAAACGACCGCCCACAATTCCGGCAAAGCCACTGCTGGACTTGCCGTTTAGTCCCATTCCGTACCACTTTGGGGCTATGGCAGAACTTACACTCCACATAGTCAACTTTGGCAGACCCTGTTAGTATCTGATTCATAGCGTTTGTTATCTCCTTCACTGCTTCTCTTATTTTCATTGCCGTCTCCGTTCAGGTTTTAGCCTAAACGTATGACGGAGATAAAACCCCTGTCAAGACCTAGTTAGGAATACCCGGTATCCGGGCTGTTGTTTGCCTATATGCCTTGTGCTATAATACCCAAGTTCTTGCGATTACAAGCAAAAATTGGGAGGAACAATACTATCGCTGTCAAAGAAAAGAAGGTCCAGCCGGTTACAGAGCTTTTACGCTCCAGGACTGAGCCGGTCCGCAATTACGAATTGGTAGTCATTTACCGTCCTGAATTGGTGAAAGAGAAGCTTGATGCCGGGCTGGATCACATCGCCAAGCTGGTGGCCGAAAAAGGCGGCTCTATCGCTTCAACCGAGCCGTGGGGCAAACGGAAACTAGCCTATCCCATCAAACACCAGACCGAGGGTATCTATTTCCTGGTGAAGTTCAGTGCCGTATCTTCTCTAACGAAGAAGATCAACAATGACCTTCGTCTTTCAGAAGACGTGCTGCGCCATTTGATTATTTGCCCTGGCAAGTAGGACGTACCCGTCGCGCAGCTGAGGAGACGTATTGATGGTCAGTCTAAACAAGGTCATGATTATCGGTAATGTCGGCGGAGATCCGGAGATGCGGTTTACGCCTAGCGGACATCCGGTGACTTCGTTTCGCGTGGCTGCCACCAGGAGATGGGACTCCCCCGATGGGGAACGCAAAGAAGAAACCGAATGGTTCAGCGTGGTCGCCTGGAACAAGTTGGCTGAGCAGTGCAACCAGCTACTGGCAAAAGGTCGGTTGGTTTATGTCGAAGGCCGTTTGCAGACCCGAACCTGGGATGGTCAGGACGGTCAGAAGCATTATAAGACTGAGGTAATCGCTAGCACCGTCAACCTCTTGGATAAAAAGCCCGCCGCCGCCGACGAAACCAGCAGCGCCGAACCCACCGGTGATATTACGCCGGAAGATATTCCCTTTTAATAAGTAAAATTACAGATCGGATATAGGAGTAAATAATTGGTAACTTCACGTGATTCAGGCGCTCGGCCTCAGGGACGTCCGGGCGGGCGTTTTGGCGGTCGCGGCCGTTTTCAGCAGCGGCGTAAAGTGTGTGCTTTTTGCGCCGATAAGAACATCATTATTGATTACAAAGATACAGCCAGGCTTTCGCGGTACATCTCCGAGCGCGCCAAGATCGATCCGCGCCGCCGCAGCGGTACCTGTGCTAGGCACCAGCGGGCATTGTCAGAAGCCATCAAGCAAGCTCGGATCATAGCCTTGCTGCCGTTCGTCCCGGAGCATATCAGAAAATCCGGCACCTCCTGGATGATGAGCCCTTCAGCGCCGAAAGCAGCCGAAGCCGCGCCGGAAGCTAAGACAGAAAACGCCGCTCCGGTGGTGGCTGCGACAACCGAAAACCCGGCAACGGCGTAAACCACTCCTGAACATCAAGTGAGGATATAAAGTGCCCAAAAGGACTTATCAACCGAAAAAGATTCCCCGCAAACGGGAACATGGTTTTCTTGCCCGAATGTCTAGTCGGGGCGGCCGCGATGTGCTGAAGTCGCGCCGGGCTAAAGGCCGTAAAAGGTTAATTGTCGTCTAGCTTCCACCTTTCTCCGGTAATAGCTGGCGGAGGGTGCATGGTCCGTGAAACACGCCTTAGAAGACGGGAAGATTTTCAGAGGGTGCTGTCCGCCGGGCGATCCAAATCTGACTCATTGCTGATACTTAAAACCGCGCCGGGCAGCACAGAGTCAAGCCGTATCGGTATCGTAACCAGTAAAAAGCTCGGTTGCGCCGTAGTCCGAAATCGAGTTCGCCGGCGGCTTCGGGAAATATTGCGGAAGGCTGAGATCAAAAACAGCATCGACGCAGTATTTATCGCGAGATCATCTGCCGCTTCTGTGCCTTATGCCGAGCTGGAGGCCAGTGCCTGTAATCTGATGAAGCGGGTTGGGCTGGTTAGCAGTTGACGATGAAAAAAGTGGCCCTGGGATTGATCAGGCTGTATCAGAACAGCCTTTCAAAGGTATTACCTCCGTCTTGCCGTTTTCAGCCAACCTGCTCACAATATACCTTTGAAGCTATTGAACGGTTTGGCTTTGTCAAAGGCGTTTGGTTGGGCCTGAAACGTTTGGGGCGCTGCCATCCTTTTAACAAAGGCGGTTACGATCCGGTGCCGGATCACGCTTGAAGGAGACTAGGTTGCGGAATATTTGGAAAATCGGTTTTATTATTGCCTTAATAACCGCGCTGGCTGTCGGCGGCAGCGGATGCACCGGAGGGCAGAGAGCCCTGGGTTGGAGCGGGGTGACTCTAGCCGGCAACGAATTATATTGCGGAACCACCGATGGCCGGCTGATCTCGCTCAATTCCAGCACCGGGACGGTTCGCTGGCAGGTGAATCTGGAAAACGCTACCGGTATTTACGGTTCTCCGCTCGTCGTCGGTGATACCGTTTATGTGACTTCATACGGAGGCAGGGTATTTGCTGTCAACGCCGCCAGCGGAGCTCTCAAATGGTCGTCGCCGACGCCCGAAGAAGTAAAATTGCCGGACGCGATTATCAGCGGGCTGGCTGAAAGCAACGGGCGTCTTTTCTACGGCAGCACCGAAGGATCGGTATATGCCATCAACTCAGCCGACGGCAAGGTTGTCTGGAGTTTCAAAAACGGCGATAAAATTTGGGCGACGCCTCTGGTTCACAAAGGCGTGGTATATATCGGTTCGTTTGATAAAAAAGTCTACGCCATCTCAGAAACCGACGGGCGGGAGTTATGGGTTTTTGAGGCTGGAGGCGTCTTTACTTCAGCCCCGGTTATTTTTAACGATACGCTGATTATCGGCTCACTTGACCGTAATCTCTATTGCTTGGACAGCGCTTCCGGAGCCGAGTTATGGCGCTTCTCCGCCGGCAAGTGGTTCTGGGGCAGCCCAGCAGTCCTTGGAGGTCAAATTTACGCGCCAAACACCGACGGGAGCGTTTATGTTCTCGGCGGTGGGACGGGTCAGTTGATTCAGGAACATGACTTCGGAAGCCCGTTTGCCGCTTCGCCGTCCATTGCGAATGGCCAGTTAGTAGTAGCGGCCGCTGAGGATGGGAAAATCGTTGTTATCGACGATGGTTCACAGCAGACCCGGGAACTTGCCATACTGGATACTACGATCAGAGCGCCGCTGGCTTCTTCCGGCGAAATCGTCTTTATTCACAGCCAGACCAACGAAACAATTTTCGCTGTTAACGCATTGACCGGCGCCCGTGTATGGGAATACCGGGTGTCCTGAAGAGGTAATTGAGTGAGTATTGGAGATATCTGGGATCTAATAATTCTTGACCCGTTGATCAACGGGATGATCTGGCTTTCCAGTATCCTTTTCAACAATTTCGGTTTGACGGTTATCGTCCTGACCGCCGTTATTTTCGCGGTGATGTATCCCTTGACGATGAAGCAAATGCGCGCGGCCAAGGCGATGCAGGAGTTGCAGCCGAAACTCCAGGCTCTTCAAAAGAAATACGCCAAAGACAGGCAAAAGCTCGCTCAAGAGCAGATGCAGCTGATGCGGGAGTCTGGCGCCAGCGCCACCGGCTGCCTTGTGCCGATGCTTATACAGATGCCGATCTGGATAGCTTTGTATCAGGCTATTATCAGGGTGCTAGCGGTAACGCCCGAAGATTTCCTGAGCCTTTCCAGGCATTTATACGACTGGGCTGTGGTCTATGAGACCCTCCCGCTGAACAGTACCTTTCTTTGGATAGACCTCTCCACCCCGGATTACATTCTGGCGCTTCTCGTGGGCGCGGTGATGCTCTTGCAGCAGAAAATGACCACGCCTCAGTCTGCAGATCCAAAGGTTGCGGCGCAGGGCAAAATGATGCTCTTCATGATGCCCGCGATGTTTGTTTTCATTTCGATTACTTTCCCGGCCGGCCTGGCGCTGTACTGGCTGACATCGAGTATATTGAGGGTTGTGGTCCAGTTCTTCGCCACCGGTCCCGGCGAGCTGAAGCCCTGGTTTCAGGGTTTAATGAGCAGGCTGGAGCGGGACCGCGGATACAAAGACCGTGTTTCGAAAAATGAAAAATCACCTGAATCAGCCACGCCAAAAGTGGTGGTTGAGCAGGCTGAGGAGATTGTGAATGAAGGAAATCGAGGTAAGGGGGCGGACGGTGGAAGAGGCGGTAACCCGCGGCCTGGAACGACTAAAAGTCAGCCGGGAAGAGGTGGAGATCGACGTCGTAAACGAAGGTAGCCACGGACTTTTCGGTATCCGGACTGAAGAGGCCATTGTGGTGGTAAGGACCAGACAACCCGCGGCACCGGTTTCGGCCACCCGTGCCGCCGATGCCGTAGCCGTTACCACGCGGATCATTCAAGATCTGATAGACCACATGGATCTCGATGCCGGCGTTGAGTACTTGCCGGATGCGATGGTCACTGAAGAAACGGGAAATGAATCGGGAATGGTTTTTGATATTCTCGGTGAAGATCTGGGCCTGCTTATAGGCCGCCACGGTCAGACCCTGGCAAATTTCCAGTATCTGGTCAGAATCCTGGTGGCTCAACGTATTGGAGACTATTTACCGATCGTGGTGGACGTTAACGGCTACCGACAAAGGCGTTTTAAGTCCCTTGAAGTGTTAGCTCGGCGGACGGCGGAGCAGGTGCGCCAGCGCCGGATGCCGTACTCGCTGGACCCAATGCCGCCTTTTGAGAGGCGCATTATTCACATGGTGCTGGCCGGTGATCCCGAAGTGACCACTCAGAGCGTAGGTTTTGGGGAAGAGCGAAAAGTTGTTGTTGTCCCCCGGGAAGAATCTCTAAAATAGAAGTTGTTATCCATTTGGCTTGTTTCTTGAACGCAGCTTTATCCTGTGATATGCTTCCTGTCAACAGCGTTGACGGAGAAGAGTAAGCCCGGCGCTTTCCATCAGCGAGCCTGATACGGTGCGAGCAGGCTGGAAATAGGGCGGAAAATCCCTCCTGAGCTTCCAGGCGAAAGTCCAGGGTGTCTGGGTGATTAGTTTTGGACGAGTGCCAGCCGTTATCCTGGCAAGGCATGTTTGTGCCAGAAAAGAGCGCCCCGATTCATCGGGGAACAAGGGTGGTACCGCGGTTAATCCCGTCCCTTATGGGCGGGATTTGGTTTTTATAAGGAGGCGCAATGTTTTTACCAGTAAGCAGCCGGGTTAGCTTTCCAGAAATCGAAGAAAAGATCCTGAAGCTTTGGACGGCTGGAGATATTTTCAAACGCTCGGTTGAAAGCCGGAACGGGCGGAAACGCTTTACCCTGTACGAAGGACCACCCACGGCTAACGGCAGACCCGGCATTCATCATGTCCTGTCGCGTGTTTTCAAAGACGTAATGCCGCGCTATAAAACCATGAAAGGGTATTATGCACCCCGCATCGGCGGATGGGATACACATGGACTGCCGGTGGAACTCGAGGTTGAGAAAGCTCTCGGTTTCAAGAGTAAGACCGACATTGAGAGTTTCGGCATCGCTGAATTCAACAAGAAGTGCCGGGAAAGCGTCTTCAAGTATGTCGAAGACTGGAAAGGATTGACCGAGCGCGTCGGCTACTGGGTCGATCTGGAGCATGCCTACATAACCATGAACAATGAGTATATCGAAACCGGGTGGTGGGTGGTAAAACAGTTGTGGGATAAGGGACTCGTTTATCAAGGGCATAAAGTTACCCCTCACTGTCCCCGCTGCGGTACATCGTTATCATCGCACGAAGTTGCCCTCGGGTATGAAGAGAACACCGAGGACCCGTCTGTCTACGTGAAATTTATAATCGAACCAGCCGGGATGGCCGGGCCTCTCGCCGCGTTCGCCGACAAGCCCTTCTCCCTGCTCGCTTGGACAACAACGCCCTGGACGCTGCCGGCTAACACCGCGCTGGCAGTCTGCGGTACCGCGGAGTACGCCGTCCTCGACATGGGGGATGAATACCTGGTTTTAGCAACGGAAAGACTTGAAGCAAACGGTCTTCATAATGCCCACCAGGCTGGGCGTATATCAGGCTGCAATCTGGTAGGGTTGCAATATCGACCATTGTTTGATCCATTTGACAATGGGGTGCCTGTCTATCGATTGGCCGCGACAGGCATGACGGCATCAGAGCCGGGTGAGATATTGTATCCGGTTATCACCACCGATTACGTGTCGATGGAAGACGGTACCGGAATCGTTCATACCGCTCCGGCATATGGCGAAGTGGACTATGAGTCAGGGGTCAGGCACGGGCTTTATTTTATTCATCATGTCGATCTACAGGGCAAGATAACCGGCTCTTATCCGGGCGCTGGAAAATTCGTGAAAGCGGCAGATCCGCTAATAACACGCGCCCTGAAAGACCGCCATCTGATTCAAAAGGATGAAAAGATCCACCATACTTACCCGTTCTGCTGGCGGTGCGCCACGCCCCTTCTGTATTTTGCCAAGCAAAGCTGGTATATCCGCACCACAGCGCGCAAGGCAGATTTGATTGAAAACAACGAGAGGATCAACTGGTACCCTGAGCATATCAAAAGGGGACGCTTTGGCGATTGGCTGCAGAACAACGTCGACTGGGCTTTTTCGAGAGAACGTTACTGGGGCACCCCTGTGCCGGTATGGCGCTGTGACAAATGCCAGGCTTCTGACTGCATCGGCGGTCTTGACGAACTCAGGTTTAAACCGGGATTCACCGGCTTTCCTGAGCCACTGGACCTGCACCGCCCGTTTGTTGACGACATAGCTTACGATTGTCAAAAATGCGGCGGCCGGATGCGTCGGGTGACGGATGTCATTGACTGCTGGTTTGACTCCGGCGCCATGCCGGTGGCGCAGCAGCATTACCCATTTGATCCTGAAAGCCGCTCCATTTTCAAGGACGGCCGATTCCCGGCTGACTTCATCTGCGAGGGCATTGACCAGACCCGCGGCTGGTTCTACAGCCTGCATGCCCTTTCGACCTTACTTTTTGGCCAGCCAAGTTTTAAGAACGTTATTTCCCTGGGGCTCATCCTTGATGAAAAAGGGGAGAAAATGAGCAAGACCCGGGGAAACGTCGTCCTCCCGGAGACGGTGATCAATAAACACGGCGCCGATGCGGTACGGTGGTATTTATTGACGGCTTCGCCGGCCGGAAATACCCGGCGTTTTTCAGAAAAACTGGTCGGCGAAGTTACCCGGTCGTTTATATCCACCTTGTGGAACACATACTCCTTCTTTGTCCTTTATGCCAACATCGATAACTTCAGCCCGGGGACTCAAAAGTACGGTATCGCCTCTGAATTGGACAGATGGATACTATCTGAACTGAACCAATTAATCACTGAAGTGACCGCCGACCTGGACGCCTATGACCCGGTTTCCGCCGGCCGCGCCATCGAGGCTTTTGTTGACTACCTGTCAAACTGGTATGTCCGGCGTTCAAGGCGGCGTTTCTGGAAGAGTGAGAGCGATGCAGACAAGCTGTCGGCTTACAACACCTTATATGAGTGCCTGGTTAAGCTTTCAAAGCTGGTAGCTCCTTTCATGCCGTTTCTTGCCGAAGAGATCTACCAGAACCTGATTGCCGGCAACGAGGCCGGAAAGTTTGACAGCGTTCATCTGTGCGATTATCCCGAGGCCGAAACGAATAGTATAGATAATGCCTTGTCCGGATCGATGCGCCTGGCAATGAAGGCTTCCAGTGTCGGGCGCGCCGCCAGGGCCCAGGCCGCCATTAAAGTGCGTCAACCCCTGACCGACGCGGTAATTGTCGGTTTGTCCCAAAATGAGCTTTCAGGACTCGAAAAACTGGCCGACGCGATCACTGAGGAACTTAACGTAAAGACCTTAAGATTCGCCAGCGACGCCGGGTTAATCAATACCGACGAGTATTCCACGGTTACCGACGGGCCGGTTACGGTGGGTATCAACAAGCGGCTTACGCCGGAACTCGTCGACGAGGGGTTAGTCCGGGAAATCACCCACCGCATTCAGGGTTTGCGTAAGACTGCCGGTTTCGATATCGCTGACACTATTTCCACCTTTTTCGAAACCGATAGCGAAACCGAGCGGGTGATGGAAGCCTGGAGCGGCTACGTCGCCAGAGAAACGCTCTCCCGGGAACTTGTCAAAGGCGTTCCGGATGATCCCGGAATAACTGCTGAAACATTCAAACTTGAAGGCCATGCCATAAAGCTGGGAGTGAGAAAAGTAACTTAAAAAGAGAGCGGGAGCCGGTCAAGACTCCCGCTCTCTTTTTTAACCGGATTATTTACCCCACCATACAGCGGGGGAGGTCCTTCAAGGCTTCTCTGACCAGAGATTCCGGGTATTCGTAGTCGGTAAGCTTGCCGGAAAGATAAGCATCGTAGGCGGCCATGTCGAAGTGGCCGTGGCCGGAATGGTTGAACAGGATAACTTTCTTTTCGCCCGTTTCGCGGCATTTTAACGCTTCATCGATCGCGGCGCGAATAGCGTGGTTGGTCTCCGGCGCGGAGATGAAACCCTCGGTTCGAGCGAATTGAAGGCCGGCCTCGAAGGTGGGCAGTTGATTGACAGCCTTGGCTTCAATCAGTCCAAGCTTGTAAAGGTGGCTGACGATAGGCGCCATGCCGTGGTAGCGCAAGCCGCCGGCATGAACCGGGGGCGGCATAAATTTATGACCCAGGGTATACATCTTGGCGATTGGCGCGATACCGGCAACATCGCCGTAGTCAAACTCGTAAAGCCCTTTTGTCAGGCTGGGGCAGGAAGACGGCTCTACCGCCACGATACGGGTCTTTTTAGCGGCGGTTAGGTTCTGGTGGACGAATGGCAAGGCCATGCCGCCAAAATTGGAGCCGCCGCCCACGCAGCCGATCACTACATCCGGATACTCTCCGGCGTGCTCCATTTGCTTGATGGCTTCCAGCCCGATTACCGTCTGGTGCATCAAAACGTGATTTAGCACGCTGCCCAGGGAATAATGGGTATCTGGCTTGGGCGCGGCATCTTCGACCGCCTCGGAAATGGCCAGCCCGAGGCTGCCCGGGTTGTTGGGGTCCGCCTCCAGGGCGGCGCGGCCCGAATTGGTATCCATGCTGGGGCTGGGTACGCATTTAGCCCCCCAGGTCTCCATCATCATGCGCCGGTAGGGTTTTTGCTGGTAGCTGACCTTGACCATATAGACTTTAAGATCCAGGCCAAACTGGCTGCAGGCAAAGGCTAATGAAGACCCCCATTGGCCGGCGCCAGTCTCGGTGGTCAGGCACTTGATGCCCTCTTTTTTATTGTAAAAAGCCTGGGGCACCGCGGTATTCGGCTTATGAGAGCCAGCCGGTGATGAACCTTCATATTTATAGAAGATCTTAGCCGGAGTTTGCAGCGCTTTTTCCAGGCGGCGAGCCCTGAACAGGTTAGTCGGCCGCCATGAGCGGTAGATATCAATGACCTCTCCGGGCACGTCGATATAACGCTCCCTGGAGACTTCCTGCATAATCAATTCCATAGGGAATAGGGGCGCCAGGTCAGGCGGGGTCAACGGCTGTTTGGTGCCCGGGTGGAGCACAGGCGGCAGCGGTACCGGAAGGTCAGCCTGGATATTGTACCAAGCGGTAGGCATCTCTTTTTCAGCGAGTAGATATTTGACCCGATCCATGGTTATAAACTCCTTTCAAATATATCCCGGGGATTACTGAGATTTGCGCTTTCCTTCAAAACATGGCGGCACCTCGTTAATGAAAATAAAAAACCCTCTGCCTTATTCAAGGGGCAGAGGGCTCTGCGGTGCCACCCTTATTAATCTCAGTCACCAGGACATAAGACTATCTCGTTGGGGGGTACGTCCCGGAACTTGGGATGATACCCTGGGATGATAACGCTTCCCTGGCGGCCGCTCCTACTCGTCACTAAACTTTAGGGCGGCAGCTCCCGGACCCATTCGATCCCCGCTCAGACACCGGTTTTCAGCTTCCCCGGCTCTCTGTGGTCTGGCAGGGGGATTTACTATTCCCGTTCACAGCCATTTGGCTATTCGATTGACCGAACTATATTCCAAATACCCCGTCTTGTCAAGACGACCGGTATTAATACTTTGGTCTTAAGTTGGCAGGCGGGTGGGTTTTTGATAGACTTCAATGCGAATCCGCCATCGAGGAACTGCATGAACTTAGTTGATTTCATCGCTGAGGCCGCCCGGCGCCACGGCCAGCGCACCGCTTTTAAGCTGGGCGACCGGCAGCTTTCATTTGAAAATCTGGACAAATTATCCAACGGTTTAGCCAGGAATTTGGTCAATTTGGGGATTAAGCCCGGTGACCGAGTCACCTTACTGCTTGAGAACAGCCCGGATTTTCCCATCTGCTACTTCGGCATCGCCAAAGCAGGGGCTATCGCCATCCCGCTGGATACAAAATATAAGATGCTGGAGATTAAGGCAGTCTTCGATCATTGCCGGCCTGCAGCCCTTATCGCCGAGACAGCCATTTTGAAGTCGCTTGGCGGCGGGTTTGCCCGCTTTGACTGCCTCAAAAATATCATCGTTACAGGCTGTACCGAAGGGCTGGCCTGCATACCCTACTCCTCGCTCATTGAAAGCTCCGATGATCCTCCGGAAGTCGCTAAGTATTCTGAACTGGCTCACATCGCCTACACCTCCGGCCCGACGCTGAGGCCGCACGGCGCCGAGATCACGCAGGAGCACCTGATCGAAGCAGCCGCCGGATCGGCAGCCGGATTCGCCCAGACCGAGGCTGACACCGTCATCCTGTTCGCTCTGCCGCTGCACCATACCATCGGCATCGCCGTGATTATGATGACCTCTCTCTGGGCCGGCAGCCGGGTGGTGATCGTCAACGGCGTATCTATGGATGCGGCGTTGTGCGCTATCGAAAAAGAAAGGGCGACCATGTTCCACGGCGTGCCTTTCATCCACGCTATGATGGTCAATCACCTCAAAACCAACGGGTTAAAGTACAATCTTGCGACGCTGCGGTTTTGCGGCAGCGCCGGCGCGCCGATACCGGTCAACGTCATCACCGATTTCGAAGAGTTGACCGGCAAGAATCTAGTGCAATACTACGGCCTGACCGAGTCTACCAGCCACGTTACCTGTCAGGAGGTTACCGGCTCCGGGCGGAGCGGCGGTGTCGGCAGGGCGATACCTGGTTTTTCGATTCGGGTCGTCAGGGATGACGGTAGCGACGCCGGTATCGGCGAACCGGGCGAGGTCATCATCAAAGGCCCGATAATGAGGGCTTACCACCAGCTGCCGGAATTGACCAGCGGCTACATCCGTTCCGGCTGGCTTTACACCGACGACATCGGTGTCATTGACAGGAACGGTGAGCTTTTTATCAAGGGCATCAAAAAGCCGATGCTTATCACCAAGGGGCAGAATATCTACTTCTCCGATATTTCTGACCTGCTTGTCACCCATCCCTCAATCACTGAGGCCGCCGTGGTCGGCATTCCCGATCCTGACGGAATGCGGGGCGAAGTAGTCCTGGCGGTGGTCAAGCTAAAAGACGGTGCCGATATGACCGAGCAGGAAGTCAAGAAGTACTGCCTGGAAAAACTGGCCAACTATAAATGTCCTAAAAAAGTGCTCTTCGTCGCTGAGATTCCCCGGAAGCCAGATGGTGAGTTGGACACTTTCGGGCTGCTCGATTAGACTTTAGGATACAAGAAACACACACCAGACAGTCTCCCGAGCAATGGCTGACTTGCATCTTTTGGTCATAGCCTTGTAGGGTATAATATGCTGGTGAAAGCCGAGGAGTTACTCGCCCGCGACGTGTTACGGCTGCGGCGGGCTATCTTCAAACAGCCGCCGCAGAAAGTTCAATCGCCAGCCTTCATCATTCTGGTTGGGTTGCCCGGCTCGGGCAAGAGCTTTTTTGCATGTAAACTTACCGAGCGCATCCCGGCGGTCGTCCTTGAAAGTGATTTCCTGCGCAAGTCGCTGGTACGGCGGCCGGTTTACTCCAGGTTAGAAAGTTATCGCCTGTTCCGCGCCATTCACGTAGTAGCACGTGAACTGCTTCTTGGAAAACATAATGTTGTTCTCGATGCCACCAATCTGTCTGAAGAGTCGCGTCAGCCGCTGTTCTCCATCGCCGCGGCTACCGGGGCGGAACCCATCGTCGTTTACCTGAGCACGCCTCGGGAGACTGCCCAGGCCAGATTGATTGATAGAATGTCACGGCGCGACGGCTACTCCGATGCCGACTGGGAGGTGTACCAGAAGCTTGAAGCCAGTTATGAGCCGATCAGAGAACCTCATCATGAAGTCAAAAATGCTATGGACATTTCCGCCGTTATTGATAGAATAATAGCGCAAACGAGCGGGAATAGTTAAAGGAGTCTCATGGAAATCAAACTTACCACCGGAGACATAAACAAAATCAAGGCTGACGCCGTAATTGTCGGCATATTCGAAGATGTCGAAGGCAGCGAACTCGAAAAAGACCTGGACAAAGCCCTCGCCGGGGCTGTGGCCGAGTTACGGAAGAAGAAAGAGATCAAGGGCAAGAACTCGGAACTCACCATCATCCACTCGCTGGGCAAGATCAACGCGGCCAAAGTTGCAATCCTCGGTCTAGGCAAGAAAAAAGACTTTGACACCGCCCGGCTGCGGTCGGCGGTCGCTGACGCCTGCCGTGGGTTGCAGCGCAAGAATAATGTCGATTTAGCTTTGGCGCTGCCAGACCTCAGTCTCAACGTCAGTGGCATCGGCCGGGTGACGGCTGAAGCGGCCTACCTTGGCAGCTACAGCTACCGCCGGCACCTGACTAAAGAAGCTGAATACGGCGATATCAAGTCCCTCGTTGTCCTTTCAGAGACGAAACTCGACAAAGATGAATTCGACAGGGGCGCTCGAAAAGGCGAGATTACCGCCCAGGCAATCAGGCTGGCGCGGGACATGGCTAATGAACCTTCCAATCACATGACGCCGGAGGATATGGCGGATATCGCCGAGAAAGTCGGCCGGGAATCCGGTGTCAAGGTAGAGGTTCTTGACAGGAAGGACATGGAAAAACTGGGCATGGGCGGTTTGCTTGGGGTTTCCCAGGCATCGTTCGAGAAGCATTCCCCCAAACTCATCATCATGCGATACAAGGGCGGCGACGGCGAGAGTTGGGATTTAGCCCTGGTAGGCAAAGGGCTCACCTTTGATACCGGCGGCATCTCCATCAAGCCGGCTGAAAAAATGGAAGATATGAAGTTTGACATGAGCGGCGGAGCGGCTGCCATCGCCGCCATGAGTGCCATAGGCAAGCTGAAATTGAAGCTCAACGTCATTGCCGCGGTGCCGGCTACGGAGAACATGCCCGGCGGCGGCGCTTATAAACCGGGCGATGTCCTCAAGATGTTTACCGGCAAGACAGTGGAGGTAATCACCACCGACGCAGAGGGACGTCTCATCCTGGCTGACGCCCTAGGCTATCTCGTTAAAGAAACTAAGCCTAAGGCTATCATCGACATGGCGACGCTCACGGGCGCCTGCGTCATCGCGCTGGGCGGCATCACCACCGCGGCCATCACTAACAACCAGCCGCTATGCGACAAGGTGATCAAAGCTGGCTCGATTGCGGGCGAAAGGATCTGGCAGCTGCCGGCTTACGACGAGTACAAAGAACAGTATAAGAGTGACTACGCGGACATCAAAAACGTCGGCGGCCGACCGGCTGGCACCATCACCGCCGGCTTGTTCCTCGGGGAATTTGTCGGTGAAACGCCCTGGGTGCATCTGGACATTGCCGGCACGGCTTATGGCGAGAAGGAGAAAGGACATCTGACCAAGGGCGGCAGCGGGGTGCCGGTGGCGACGCTTGTCCGCCTGACGGAGATGCTGGCAGGAGAGCAGGAGTCCTAGTCCTAAAGTCCGATTCGCCTTGACACGGTTTTAATCGTTATGATAATCTAACCCATCATGTTCCAAGGCAGGTTCGGCTATACCTTCTCCTTTACCCAGCGCACCAGGGTGCGCTTGGGTAGGTCGAATACGAACTAAAACTTAGAAGGCGAAAATTAAGACCACCTCCCAAGCGGGGGTGGTTCTTGTTTATGGGGGTTTTCCGTATTTGGAGCCGCAGACCATACCGGGCCTCATAAAGCGCAACGCGGAACAATGGCCGGGCAAGGCGGCCATGTGCTACAAGAACCTTGGCGTGTGGCATCGTTATACCTGGTCGGACTACTTCAACAAGGTCAAGCATTTTTCGTTAGGATTAATTAAGTTAGGTCTTAAGCCTGGCGACATTGTTGCCATCATCGGCGATAACGAGCCTGAGTGGTTCTGGGGAGAGTTCGCGGTCCAGGCCGCCGGGGCAATCCCAACCGGCATTTTTGTCGATGCGGTCCCAGATGAAGTGAAGTTCGTGGTGAACCATTCAGGAGCGCGGTTTGCCCTTGCCAACGACCAGGAGCAGGCTGATAAGTTTTTAGAGATTCGGGACGCCGCGCCGCAGCTGAAAAAAGTCATCTACTGGGATCCCAAGGGCTTGAAGAACTATGACGATCCGCTGCTCACCGGTTTCCGTGAAGTCGTCGAAATGGGTATGGAGTTTGAAAAAGAACACCCAGGCCTGTTCGAGGAAAACCTGAAAAAAATAAAGCCCGCCGACACCGCCTTCATCTACTATACCTCCGGCACCACCGGTACTCAGAAAGCCGCCATACTGACCCACAAAGCGCTAATCGCCACCGCCTCCGGCTTTGTCACCCGCTACCCGCTCGATCAAAAAAGCGACCTGATCTCCAACTTCCCGGCTGCTTGGGTCGGCGACAGTTTTTTCGCTACTATTCCCCATATCCTCTCCGGCGCCCGTCTAAACTTCCCGGAGGAGCCGGAAACCATCGCCTCGGATACGCGGGAGATAGGTCCACACTTTGCTATTTATGGACCGCGGCAGTGGGAAGGGATCGTCTCCGATATCCAGGTCAAAATGATGGACGCCCACCCGTTCAAACGATGGGCTTACAAAGCATTGCTCCCGGTAGGCTACAAAATGGCGGAAGCCAGGTTGTCTGGCGTGGAGCCTTCTGCGTTTTGGAAAGCGCTCGGGAAAGCGTCTGACGGCGTGATGTTCCGGCCGCTGAAAGATAGATTGGGTCTTTCGCGCGTCCGCTGGGCGGTCACCGGTTCATCGGTGCTGGCGCTTGACACTTTTAAGTTGATCCACGCCATCGGCATTGAACTAAGGCAGAACTATGCTTCAACCGAGGCAGGCTTTATCTCCTCCCATGGTCAGGGTGACATCGCCTTCGAGAGTGTTGGTCGGCCAGCCCTTAATACTGAGGTGCGGCTGACCGGTGAAGGTGAGCTATACGTCCGGTCTGACTGCATGTTCTCCGGTTATTACAAAGATGAAGGCAAGACAAAAGAAAGTTTCGCCCCGGGCGGCTGGTTCCGCACCGGCGACGCGGTTAATATCAACGAGGCCGGTCACATCATTTTCCTGGATCGATTGAAGGACATGGGAGAACTAAGGAGCGGGGTAAAGTTTGCCCCGCAATATATCGAAGGCCGCTTGAGGTTTTCGCCGTATATCAAAGACGCCATGGTTCTAGGTGACAAAGAGAAGGACTTCGCCGCGGCTATCATCAATATCGATTTCGCTATGGTCTCCAAATGGGCGCAAAATCACCATCTTAACTTCACTACCTATGTCGATCTGTCGCAGAGGAAAGAGATCGCGGATCTCGTGAATAAGGACGTGGCCAGAGTTAATAGTTTTCTACCGGAACACTCCCGAGTCAAGAAGTTCGTGATACTCCATAAGGAATTCGATCCCGATGAAGCGGAATTAACCCGCACCCGGAAACTCAGGCGCGGAGCCATGTACCAGCGCTACGCCGACCTGATCGAGGCGATGTACGGCGAGAACAAAGAGGTCAAGGTGGAGGCGCCGGTGACCTACCGTGACGGGCGAAAGGGCGTAGTGACCACTTCGATAAAGGTGAGGTCGCTCTAATGGCTGACCTGATGCAGTTTGTCCTCACCGGCATCACGGTGGGCCTGGTGTACTCGCTGATAGCCCTGGGCTTCACCTTCATCTGGAAATCCTCGTCTGTGGCCAATCTCGCCCTCGGGCAGATGGTGTTGCTCTTTTCCTGGATCGCCTACGGCACCATGGAGCAGGCCGGACTGCCGTTCTGGGCCGGACTACCGGTGACCATCGCCGCCGCGGCTGGTTTGGGCTGGGTGCTCGAGCGCGTTGTGCTGCGGCCGTTAATCGGTCAACCCATACTCTCACTCATTACCGTTACTCTTGGAATAGCCTTCCTGTTTGAAGGCCTGGTCGCTATGTTCTGGCCTATTTCCACCGCCGCAATGCCGGACTTCATCCCGGATGAGCCGGTACAGATACTTGGAGCGGTTGTCTCCCAGGAATACCTCTGGGCGGCCGGCATCGCCCTGGTACTCTTCATCCTGGTTAGCATCTTCTTCCGTTATCACAAAATGGGCGTGGCTATGCGGGCTACCGCCGACGACCAGATGGCGGTCTGGGCTTGCGGCATTCCGGTAACCAAAATATTCTCCGTTTCCTGGATGTTCGCCGGAGCGCTGGCGGCTATCGGCGGCGTGCTGATGAGTTCCATCGGCGGCATTACTCACGGCCTCGTCGAAACCGGGCTTAAATCGTTTTCCGTGGTCATTCTCGGCGGGCTGGACTCTTTCCTGGGGGCTATTGTCGCTGGCCCCATAATCGGGCTCGCGGAAAACCTCGGCGGCGGCTATTTGACTGAATTGACCTGGTCAGGTGTTAAAGATGTCATTCCGTTTATCATTATCGTAATCGTATTGTTCATTAAGCCTTATGGTTTGTTCGGTCAGGAACGCATCGAGAGGATATGAGGTTTTGTCAATCGTTTTGAAACGGCGGGACGTAATATGAGCGGCGGGCTGCCCTGCGGGACTCGGAACTTCAGCTATGCCGCCGATATGGCCATTTTCCGGACCAAGACCCATTGGGCTCTGCTGATTATCGGACTCATTGTGCTGTTTACCGCGCCGTTGTACCTGTCAGTCTATTGGCTGGGCGTGGTCAATCTCATCGGCATCACCATCATCGCCGCCACCGGCCTCAACCTCCTCACCGGTTATTGCGGCCAACTCTCGGTGGGCCACGCCGGCTTCATCGCGGTGGGCGCCTTCACCTCAGCGGTACTGACCTCCCGCCTGGAATTGCCTTTTCTGGTCGCCTTGCCTGCCGCGGGGCTGCTGGCAGGCGGCATCGGTATTATATTCGGCGTCGCATCCCTGAGGGTCAAGGGTTTTTATCTGGCGATATCAACCATCGCCGCCCAGATCATCATCATTTGGGTGATAAATCACCTAAGTATCACCGGCGGTTTCCTGGGTATGAGCGTGCCGCGAGCCGAAATCTTCGGGATCACTTTCCGATCGCCCCAAAGCCTTTTTTTTCTGATCATGATTGCTGCGGTTATAGTAATCTTTTTCGCCAAGAACCTGGCGCGAACGCGCATTGGCCGGGCCTTCGTGGCGGTGCGGGACAATGATCTGGCCGCTGAAGTCATGGGTATCAACCTTTTCCGCTATAAACTTGTCGCCTTTTTCATCGGCTGCTTTTTAGCCGGTATCGCCGGCTCGCTGACTGCTCACTGGATTGGATTTGTGTCCACTGAGCATTTCTCGATCACCGACTCCATTTTGTATGTAGGCATGATCATTATCGGCGGGGCCGGTACAACACTCGGCCCGATACTGGGTGCCGTTGCCATCCGCTTGTTGCAGCAGGGCGTGACCTATATTTCTACACCTTTAGCTGGTATCGACTGGTTGCCGCCCGGCTTCACTGCAGGTTTGGCACCTTTTACCTTCGGCCTGGTTATCGTGCTTTTCCTGGTACTTGAACCGCGGGGATTGGCCCATCGCTGGAATCTCTTCAAAGCCTCCTACCGGCTATGGCCTTTTTCATACTGACGGTAGGGGAGGATAGGTATATGTGAGGCGCAAAAAGAGGTATTCGGGGAAAATTTACGGAGGGATGAGATGAAAGGAAACAGTTTAGCTCGTAAACTCTCGGTCATTTTATTGACGATTATTGTAGCCGGTCTGCCGGTACTGGCGGCCGGTTGCGGCGATGACAACGGCGGCGGTCAAACAACCGCTCCTACCAGTACTGTCAAACAGCCGCTGAAGATCGGCATCATGTACCCTCAAACGGGCGTTGCGGCGGCCAAAGGCCAGCCCATGGCTGCCGGCGTTCTGGATGCCATCAAGTATATCAACGAGGAAAAGGGCGGGGTTCTCGGGCACCAGATTGAAGTCATCTCCCGCGATAACGGTTATGACGCGGCTAAAGCAACCACCATAATCAACGAATTCATTTCCAGCAAAGCCCTGATGTTTACCACCCAGGCTTCGGCAATGATGTCAGTGGTGATGGGTATCGCCAATGAAGCGAGTCTGCCAGGTTTCACTGTTTTCTCCGCCCCGTCGATCACTCAACCGGCCAAACACATTTACGCCCAGATGCCTGACTACGGGGACGGCTGGGCGATCTTTGCGGACTACTATATAAAGAACGTTTGGAAGGGCACCGGAAAGCCTAAAATGGCGCTGATGCTCCTCAATAATTCTACCGGGTATGGCGCTAAAGACGCCGCCGACAAACTGGCGGCCACCATGGGTATTGAAATTGTTGCCATCGAGGAGCATACCTCGACAACGGCCAACGAAATCGAAGCCCTCACCCGCATCGCCGCCAAGAACCCGGATGTGATCTTTATCTCCAGCACGCCGCAGCCCACTTCCATAATCGTCAAAGGTATCCGCGACATTCAAGCGACCGGAAAATTTGCCGGATTAACCATCGGCTGCGGTCACGCTTCCTACACCAGCCAACTGGTTGACCTGGCCGGCGCCGCTAAAGTCGAGGGCGTCTACGGCGTCTTCCCCACCGTGAGCTGGGGCGAGAACGTTGCCGGAATGGCCAAGATGACAGAGTACGTCAACAAATATCACCCGGACTTCAAAAACAACATGGACTATATCACCGCCTGGGCCGAGGGGCTTTTAATCGCCAAAATCCTGGAAACTGCCATTCAGAATACCCCCGGCGGGGCGGCCAACCTGACCCCTGCCAATGTGGAGAAGTACGGTTTCCAGATGTTAAACTACGACGTTGAGGGGTTGCACGGCCCGGTAAAGTATACTGCCGGCGACAACCGCCTCTCCAAAGGCATGCGTGTTTTCCAGGTCAAGAGCGGCGTCATCACCGCTGTTTCCAACTGGATCAATGCCGCCTACATCGACTACGGGTTAAAATAGATTTACATCGGCGGTGGGGGCACAAGCCCCCACCGCCGAAAGGCAACAATGCTCAAGCTCAACAACATCGAGGTCGCTTACCTCAACGTCATCCGTGTGCTGCACGGCGTGTCGCTGTCGGTACCGGATGGCCAAATCGTAACCCTCTTGGGGGCTAACGGCGCCGGCAAGACGACGACCCTGAAGGCTATCTCCGGCCTGCTGCACGTGGAAGAGGGCGAAGTCACCGACGGCAACATAGAATGGAACGGTGAGCGCATTGACAAGAAAAACGCCGAATATATCGGGCGGCTGGGCATCGTCCAGGCGCTGGAAGGCCGCCGCGTTTTTGAGCATCTTACCGCCGAGGAGAATTTGCTGGTGGGTGCCTTCCACCGCAAGGACCGCAAAGAAATTAAGAACGATCTAGATATGGTCTACAATTACTTCTCGCGTCTCCGCAATCTGCGCAACAACACCGCCGGCTACCTCTCCGGCGGTGAGCAGCAGATGGTGGTCATCGGGCGGGCGATGATGGCGCGCCCCAAACTTATGATGCTGGACGAACCTTCTTTGGGCCTGGCGCCTTTGATGGTGGACGAGATATATTCCATCATCCGCCGGTTCAATGAAGAACAGCAGACGTCGGTGCTCCTCGTCGAGCAGAACGTCCGCATAGCCCTATCCATCGCCCATTACGGATACGTCATGGAAAACGGGCGGGTAGTGCTGGACGGCACTGCGGACTTTCTTAAAAACAACGAGGATGTTAAGGAGTTCTATATGGGCCTGTCGGCGGTGGGCAAGCGTAAGAGCTACCGCGACGTCAAACACTATAAGCGGCGCAAACGCTGGCTGTAAATTAGAAAAACAAGAATGACAGCAATAAATAAAGACCTGCATTACGATGAATTGGAATCAATGGCCGCGTCTGAAAGACAGGCGTATCTCGATGCCCGGCTGGTGAAGGCCGTGGCTCGCGCCTACCGGGGCGCCCCCGGAGTTCGGGAGATGCTGAACCAGGCAGGGGTTAGGCCGTCGCAAATTAAAACCGCGTCCGACCTGGAAAAACTGCCGATAACCCGCAAGACCGATCTCATCGAAAAACAAAAACAAAATCGGCCGTACGGCGGCTATTACATCGGTCAGCTCGATGAGATCGAGCGCGTCTTTATCTCACCGGGGCCTGTTTACGAACCCCTTCATTCCTCGCGTATAAAGTGGTTCGCCAGGAGCTTTTGGGCGGCTGGCTTTTGCCGTGGTGACGTGGCTATCAATACCTTCACCTACCACCTGTCACCCGCGGGCACCCTTTTCGGCGAGGCCTTGCGGCACTGCGGCGCCACCGTAGTCGTCGCCGGCGCCGGCAATACAGAAATCCACTTGAGGACAATGAAAGACCTCGGCGTGACCGGATTCGTCGGTACCCCCAGCTACTTGATGAGCTTAATCAATAAAATCGAAGAAACCGGCGGAAATTTCAAGAAGGACTTCAAGGTCAACAAAGCCTGGTTTACCGGCGAGATGCTGTCCCCTTCGGTGCGCCGCATTCTGGAACAAGACTATTGCGTGGATACTCGCCAGGCTTACGCGGTGACCGAACCCGGAGGGGCGCTGGCATACGAATGCTCTCAGAAATCAGGGCTGCACTTAATGGACGACTATTTGATCGAGATAGTTGATCCAGCCACCGGTAAACAAATGCTTCCGGGTGATGTGGGTGAAGTGGTAGTGACACCTTTACATAATCCGCACTGGGGCCTCCTGCGTTTTGGTACGGGAGATCTGTCGCGACTGCTCATGGATCAATGCGCCTGCGGGCGTACGGCGCCCAAACTTGCCGGTTTGCTGGGACGCACCGGCGAGGCGGTCAAGGTGCGAGGCATGTTCGTCGTGCCCAAACAGGCTGAAGCTGCTTTATCGCGTATAGGCCAGGACGGCAAATTCCAGATTATTGTCAGACGGGAAGGCAATCGTGACGTGCTGACTCTCAAACTGGAAGTAAAACCCAGCGCTGGTCACTCCGGCGAACCGCGTCAGGGCATTGAAGAGGCTTTCCAAAACGCATGCGTAGTGAAACTGGATCATTTGGAATTGGCCTCACCCGGGTCCATTCCAGCGGATGCTAAAACCGTCGTTGATGAACGGAAGTGGGATTAGAATGACCGGACCTGCCGAAAAGACTGCACCGGAAACTGGCAATTTAATAGAGAAACCGGTCAAAGTCAGCCTGAAAAACCTGACGCTGTCTTTCGGCGGCATTACCGCTTTGAAGGATGTGTCGGTAGATATTCGGGACAACGAGATACTGGCCATTATCGGACCCAACGGCGCTGGCAAGACCTGTCTCCTGAACTGTCTCAACGGCTTTTACAAGCCCCAAAAAGGGCAGATACTTTTCGAAGGCAAGAACATCACCCGCATCCGGCCGGACAAGGCGGCGCAGATGGGGTTGGCCCGTACTTTTCAGAACATCGAACTGTTCTCCGGTCTGACCACGCTGGAAAACGCCATGGCAGCCCGCCACGTCTTCATGAAACAGAATTTGCTGACCGGAGGGGTATACTTCGGTCCGGCTCACGCTGAAGAGATCCGCCACCGGCGCATTGTCGAAGATATCATTGATTTCCTGGAGATCGAGGCTGTCCGCCATCATGTGGTAGCCACGCTGCCGTACGGAATGAGGAAGCGCATCGAACTCGCCCGCGCCCTGGCTCTGGAACCAAAGGTGTTGCTACTGGATGAACCCATGGCCGGCATGAATACCGAAGAAAAAGAGGACATCGCCCGCTTTATTGTCGACATCTTCGAGGGGCAGGGCGAGACTTATCCCGATACCCCGGTCCTCCGCGACGGCGTGCGCGCTATCGTCCTTATCGAGCACGACATGGGCGTGGTCATGGATTTGGCTGATCGCATCGTGGTGCTGGATTTTGGGCGTAAGATCGCTGAGGGGACGCCTGAAGAAATCCGGAACAATCCGCAGGTGATCTCGGCTTATCTGGGAGAGAGCGCTAAAAGATAGGCTATTGCCAGGACCTACGGTCCAGGCAGCTCTTCAGCCATAATTCTATCGCGGTAATCGGTCACCTGCCGGCAGAGCGGGCCGCCGCATTCGGGCATAATGCCTGTTTTCCTGGTTCTTTTTTTGGCCCCAGCTTGTGTCCCGGCGTCGGCGCTGAATCTGGGGTAGCTGGCACAGCGGGCTGAGCCGTCCGGGTAGACCATTATGGTGATCTCTTCTCCCACGGCGTCGCATTTAACAGTGGTGGCAGTTACCTGCCAGTCTGGCTGGGGCATGGCTCGCATTATATCACACCGACGTTTGCCGTTGGAATGTTCTTGAGAGCTAACGTTTACTGGGCAGAAGCGTTATAGATAATGAAAACACTTTCATAACTGGCTATGGAAAAGGCTGTGAAACGTACCGGATCAAACTTTCAACAAGCAGTCACTGCGCCGATGGCGGACTTTGAAAATAGCGTGTCAACCCTGATCGGCGGGCTGCTGGCGTTTGGTCTGGCGGTCGGCGGTTACACTTTGGGATATGTCTCCCCGACAGTACAATGGATCTGCACTGGTATGCTTGGATTGCTGGGCTCGATTCTTCTAGGCTCGGGGTTGCGGGGGATTCTTAAGAGCAGGCGCTAGATTGGCTCCTTGCCTTCAACCAGCGGAATGCCGGTACCCGTCGCTCGGGCTATGACCTTTCCATATGAGGTGGCAACCCGGATTTCAGCCATCACAGCGCGCTTGCCGGCTTTGATTACTTGGCACTCTGCCTCAAGTTCGTCGCCTGGTTCACACGGATTCAGGAAGTGGGTATTGAACTGAGCAGCGACGGTTGGATGTTTGACGGAATTAACCGCGTAGCCGAAAGCGGAATCAGCCAGCGTCATGATGATTCCGCCGTGTATGGTGCCGACAAAATTACAGAATTCGGGCTTGACTCGCAGCCGCACCCGGGCGAATCCCTCGGAAATTTCAACTAGCTCGATTCCCAGCAGCCGCCAGGCCGGTTCCGCTGCGGCCGCCTGACGCATCAGCTGGATGTTTTCTTGACTCACGAACCAGCGCCTTGTTCCAGAATCCGGTAAACAGCCCTAATATCCAGCGAATTCCGAACCAGGTCGGCCAGAGCGTCATAGTGTTTCTCTTTATCTAGCGGCGCGTCGTAGGTACGCTCTGGAATTCCTTTGCGCCGCCGCAGATTGTTGAGCAATCCCCGGCGGAAACCATGACTCTGAAAAATGCCGTGAATATAGCTGCCGATAACCGTGCCGCTTTCATTGATACTCCCGTCTGCATAGTCGGCCGGACCTTTTTGGGTCTGAGTGATTTGAAACGGCCGGTGACAGCTCTCGGTGCGGCCCATATGGATTTCATACCCGTATATTGCCTCTCCCTTGAGGCCGGCCAGCAATCCGCGATCCTCGGTGATGACACCTTTGACCTGGGTGGTCGCCTTTTCGCGGGCAAAAGTTGTCTCCGCTTCCATCAGCCCCAGGCCTTCAACCGTGTCCCGGTCGGATTCAACGTGGTCCGGGTCATGAATCAGGCGCCCTAGCATTTGATAGCCGCCGCAAGCTCCGAAGACCGGCGTACCAGCCCTGGCTTTCCGGACAACAGCGCCGGCGACACCGGATTGAGTAATCGCCAGTAGATCGGGCACCGTGGTTTTTGAACCCGGGATAATTATCAGATCGGGATCGCCTAACTCCTCCGGACGGCTTATATAACGCAAGTTGGCGCCGTCTTCTTCGAGCGGATCGAAGTCGTCGTAATTGGATATCCGGGGGCTGCGGATGACCGCGATTTCCAGGTCGGCGTTGGATTGGCGGTTGCGCCGCTCATCGAGATATACAGAGTCCTCCTGTGCCAGCAAAATGTCACGGTAGTAAGGCACCACCCCCAGGACCGGTAAGCCTGTACGCTTCTCAAGGAAATCATTGGCGTCTTTAATCAGGCTGACATCGCCGCGGAATTTGTTGATGATGAAGCCCTTGACCAGTTTGCGTTCATCTTCATCGAGGAGTTCCAGCGTTCCGACAAGGAAGGCATAGACGCCGCCGCGGTCGATGTCGCCGCACAGCAGCACCGGAGCCTCGGCCAGCTTGGCGATGCGCATGTTGGCAATCTCACGAGGTTTGAGGTTGATTTCCGCCGGTGAGCCGGCTCCTTCGATAACCACGATATCGTATTTTTGTCTCAGGTAATTCAGGGATTCTTCTACTTTTTCCAGCAGGAAAGAAGTGTGCTGGTAATAATCCTTGGCTGAGGTAGTTTGATAGACCTTGCCGTGAAGCACGATCTGTGACCTTGAGTTAGCCTCAGGTTTAAGGAGCACCGGATTCATATGTATGCTGGGGGCGATGCCGGAAGCCTCGGCCTGCATCGCCTGAGCGCGGCCGATCTCGCCTCCTTCCGGGGTCACAAAAGCGTTCAGCGCCATATTTTGCGATTTGAAGGGAGCCACGCGGTAGCCGTCCTGTTTGAAGATCCGGCACAGCGCGGCGACCAGGACGCTTTTACCGACATTGGACGAGGTACCCTGTACCATGATGACTTTGGCGCGGTTGATCGATGCGTTCGTTTCCATGTCAGGTATTATAACAACTGGATTGTTTCTGGGCTATCTGAAACGCCCGTCTTCGGGTTTGCTTTACAAAGCGGCACCCCGAAGTTAAAATATCTTCGTTCATGCGGGTGTAACTCAGTTGGTAGAGTGCCTGCCTTCCAAGTAGGTTGTCGCGGGTTCGAGTCCCGTCACCCGCTCAGTACATTGTATTGTGACCAGTGAATATTGCCGCTAAAGGCTGGCGTTTTCCGTTTACCCAGTTCCCCATTTTTTCAGGGGCGTTCGTGGCGTGTGTATTAAGTACAGGCGTGGCTTGATTGGATAATTACGCTCTTTTCCTTCTTGACGAGACTGGCTTTATAGAGTGCAACCAGAAAGCCGAAGAACTCTTCGGGGCAGTCCGGGAAGAGCTTATCGGCCGCACCCCCAGCGATTATTCGCCTCAAAGGCAGCCTGACGGACGACTGTCTCGGGACAAAGCCCAGGAGAAAATACGCGCCGCTATGGACGGCGCTCCCCAATTGTTTGAGTGGAAGCATCTCAAAGCCGATGGCGCGTGCATTGACACCGAGATCAGTCTGAATCGCATCGGGGACGGCGACCGGCGGATAGTCATGGCGATTGTCCGGGATATCAGCGATTTGAAAAGAGCCGAAGAGTCACGTCTTGAATCGGAGCAGATGTTCCGTTCCATCGTTGAGAACTCCCATTCCGGCATTTTTACAGTTGATGAAGCATTTACCATCACCTACGCCAATGATATGGTCAGCTTATTGCTCGGACTTCCTAATGACCGGATAGTCGGACGTGATTTCCGGGAGTTTCTCGATGAAGAGAGCGCAAATCTCGTGGTTGACAACTACCTGCGCCGCCAGCGGGGTGAAAGCTTGCCTGCAAGATATGAATTCAATATCGTCACCGCATCCGGTGACAGACGCCGGGTCGAAATCAGTTCGAACATGATCCGCGATACCGCCGGCCGCCTGAAGACCGTGGGTCAGGTCCTGGATGTGACCGACCGTCACCGCGCTGAGGATGCTCTCAAGCGGGCGCAGGAAGACCTGGAATCAAGAGTAATCATACGTACCCGCGAGCTCCAGCACGCTAATGCCCGTCTGGAAGCCGAGATTTCCAGGCGAGAGCAAATTGAACAGGCTCTGCGGCGGAAAGAACTTAAATACCGGCACCTGGTGGATAGCGGGAATGCTATTATCCTGGAACTGGATACCGCGGGCCGGATAATTTTCTTCAACCATTTCGCCGAACGCTTTTTTGGATACACTGAATCCGAAGTCATCGGCAAGAGCGTTGTCGGCACGATCGTACCGGCTAAGGATTCAGCTGACGCCGATCTTGAAGCCATGATCCGTGACATCATCCATCGGCCTGAAGACTACCGTCTCAATGAAAACGAAAATATGAAGAAAAATGGCGACCGGGTTTGGGTGGTATGGACCAATCAGCCTGTTTATGATGAAGCCGGGAATCTAAAGGAAATACTTTGCCTGGGCATCGACAGGACAGAACAAAAAAAGATTGAAGATACCCTGGCAGTTCAAACGCGGCTGCAAGCCGCCATGGAGGAACGGGCCAGATTGGCACGCGACTTGCATGATGCCGTAAGCCAGACCCTTTTTTCGACCAGTATCATCGCCGAGGTGTTGCCCCGAATCTGGGACAGAAACCCGGATGAAGGTTTTCGCCGGCTTGAAGAGGTACGGCAGCTGACCCGAGGCGCCCTGGCTGAGATGAGGACGCTGCTCTTCGAGCTTCGCCCGGCGGCTTTAGCCGAAGCAGAATTGCCCCAACTCCTGACCCAACTCGGCGAATCGGTGACCGGCAGGGCGAGATTGCCGGTCAATGTCTCTGTAACGGGCGGCTGCGAGCTGCCGCCCGAGGTGAAAATCGCCCTCTACCGCATCGCCCAGGAAGCCCTCAATAACGTCGTCAAACATTCGGGCGCGACGCTGGCTGAAGTCACGTTGTGCTGCCAGGGCAGCGGCATCGCCCTGTCCGTAACTGATAACGGGAACGGTTTTGACGCCGCAGCCGAACCCCAGGGCCGTTTAGGCTTAAGCATCATGAAAGAACGCGCCGCGAATGTAAACGCCGGGATTACCATTGATAGTTCTCCCGGGAAAGGCACCGAGGTTACGGTGACCTGGCCGATGAACACCCTGGATAACCCGTCCGGTGACCCTCACAAAAACAACTAAAACTATCCTTTTGGCTAGGGTAAATCCCTCCATTCGCCCGATGCCGCCATGCCGGCTTTGGGGTATCATAATGGTAAGGCCTACTGTTACCTGAAAGGCAGCTGCATGCATTTTGTGATCGCTGACCGACAGCATAGCACCAGGTCCGCGTTGAAGCTGTTTCTGGGACAATACCCGGGGCTGGAATTTACCGGCGAATCCGGAGACATTGAAGGGACTATCAAACTCTCCGCGCAGCCGGGTGTCGGTTTGGTTCTGGTCGAATGGGAAATACTTGGACCCAACCAGAAGGAAAGCATCGCCAAAATTAAAGTTCCCCGGAATCCGGCGGTGTTGGTTCTTGGCTGTTGCCTGCAGCGCAGCCTGCCGCTTGAAGCCGGCGCCGATTTCTATATTTCCAAGACGGATAAGCCGGACCGGCTGGCCTCAGTAATCCACCAGATTCAATCACAAGCCAGGCAATAGGTTTAATCCGGTCCGGTTACGCCATGTGCGCTGCGCTTGCATATTTATTGAGCGTCGCGTACTATCCGCCATAGGATACTGACGGCATGATGACCAAGCGTGATCGTATCAAAGCTTCAATCGAGGGCAAGGCGGTAGACCGCAGCCCGGTAGGCTTCTGGAGGCATTGGCCGGGTGATGACCAGTCCCCCGGTTCCCTCGCAGGTGTCGCTCTGGCGTTTCAACGCCGCTACGACCTGGATTTCATAAAACTCCCGGTGTCATCTGTTTATTGCGTAGAGGACTACGGCATCACCCATGCCTACAAAGGCAGCATCATGGGCGACCGTGAATACCTGTCGCGTGTCATCGTTAATGCCGGTGACTGGCTGAAGCTGGAGCCTCTGGACATTAACCGCGGCACTTATGGATGGCATCTTGAAGCGTTGAAGTCTTTGATCCGTGATAATGATGAAAACACTCCGGTTATCGTGACCATGTTTCATCCCCTGGCCATGGCTGCCTACCTATCGGGCGATGATACACTGATCGCCCACCTGCGGCAGCACCCCTCGGCGGTTCAGTCTGCTTTAAACGCGCTCGCGGAAACCTCAGCCCGTTTCGCCCGGGCTTGTATCGAATTGGGCGCCGACGGGATTTTCTTTTCGGCGCGGTTTGCCAGTCACGAATTGTTGAACGCCGCAGAATACCGGCGTTTCGGGCGCCCTGCCGATCTAAAAGTATTGGCTGCCGCTTCAAAGGGCTGGTTTAACGTTCTGCACCTGCACGGTCCGCATCCGATGGTGCAGGAATTATCAGACTATCCGGTTCAGGCGCTGAACTGGCATGACCACACTTCAGATATCAATGTAAAGCGTGCCGCCGGTTGTTTCGCCGGCGCTCTGATGGGCGGCATTGAGCAGGCCTTGCTGGCGCAGGGAACGCCGGATCAGGTAGCCGCCCAGGGCCGCGAAGCCATCGCCGCCATGAATGGACGCCGGCTGATTTTGACCCCGGGATGCACTTATTCGCTGGCCGTACCGGAAGCCAACCTGATGTCGGTGCGCAGAGCGGTTGAACAGCGGCCGGAATCATTAGCCGGATCAGCATAAAGGCTTCTTCGCAGGCAAACCGCTGCGGCGGGGATATTCAGGAGGCGTGGGCGATGATTTTCCCACAACAACCAGTTTACGTTCTCCGCCCAGAATTTGTGCATCGATTTCGACAATCTGGCACGAATCACCCCCTAATATACGAAGAGCCGGGCCGGCGGCATCAATTTCCGCGGTGATAACCCCCTTCTTCCAGGCTAAAAAGCGGCCGTTCAGGGCGCAAAACGGCAGGCATAACTCGTAGAGTACATTCAAAGGAGCCAGCGCTCTGGCGACTACCAGGTTATAGCGCTCGCGATGTTCGGTCTGACAGGCGGCGTCCTCAGCCCGGGCGTTTATTATCGCGACGTTCTCGAGTTGAAGCTGCGCGGCGGTCTCCGTCAGGAAAACAGCTTTCTTCCCGGTCGCCTCGAGCAGTGTTAGTTCAATTTCCGGGAAGGCAATCTTCAGCGGAATGCCCGGGAAACCTGCCCCGGTGCCGACATCGATGACCCGCCGACCTTTAAGGCTGATGCCTGCCGCCGCAATCGAAAGGGAATCTAAAAAATGAATTGATTGGACGGCTTCATATTCGATCACGCTGGTGAGGTTGATCCGGCTGTTCCATTCCGTCAGCAGTTGAAAATATCTTTCGAATTGCTCCAATTGGCCTTCTGTCAGTTCGATGCCAAACCTGGAAGCGCCCTGTTTGAGAATGGACAGATTCATCGGCGGATTATAGCATTTTTGGCCACTTTGAAGCCGTTGTGTTATGCTAATGACACCAGACCGCTAGGGGTGCGCAAAGCTGAGAGTCCTTCAGCTGAAGGACAACCCTGGCACCTGAACTCGATAATCCGAGCGTAGGGAAGGCGGTATAATGATGACAACTCAATTGCTGCGCGCCAGGGACGGCGTTATCACCCCTCAAATGGCGGCAGTCGCCGCCGCGGAAAATGTCACCGCTGAGGAAATCAGGGAAAGTATCGCTTCCGGTGTTGTGGTCATCCCGGCTAACAACGGGCATGCCAACCTCCAGCCGCGGGGGATCGGCCGGGGCCTAAGAACGAAAGTCAATGCCAACATCGGCACTTCCCCTGATTGCGCCGACGTTCAAATAGAGCTGGACAAGCTGGCAGCGGTGCTTCAGGCCGGCGCTGACGCTGTTATGGATCTTTCGACCGGTGGCGATTTGACCGCCATCCGTCGTGCCATCCTTAAACGCTGCCCGGTTCCGCTCGGCACTGTGCCGATTTATGAAGCCGGAGTCCGAGCTCGGGCGGCGCACGGTTCAATCATCGAGTTGACCTCTGAGGGTCTGTTCGATGTGATCCGCAGCCATGCCGCGGAAGGCGTGGACTTTATTACCGTACACTGCGGCGTCACTTCAGGGGTGATTCAGAGGTTAAAATCCCAGGGAAGAGTGACCGATATCGTTTCGCGGGGCGGCGCTTTGATGGCCGGTTGGATGGTCTATCATAACCGAGAAAACCCGTTGTATGAACAATTCGATCGTTTGCTTGAAATCGCCCTGGAGCATGACATCACCATTTCCCTGGGCGACGGGCTGAGGCCGGGCTGCCTGGCCGACGCCACTGACCGCGCCCAGATTGAAGAACTGCTTGTCCTCGGTGAACTGGTTGATCGCGCCAGGCAGGCAGGCGTCCAGGTCATGGTTGAAGGTCCCGGTCACGTCCCGCTAAACCGTATTCAGGCTAATGTGGAGCTGCAGAAGTCAGTATGCCGCGGCGCCCCGTTTTACGTCCTCGGGCCGCTGGTGACCGACATCGCGCCGGGATACGATCACATTACCTCAGCCATTGGCGGCGCCCTGGCTGCCATGTACGGCGCCGATTTTTTATGCTATGTCACTCCGGCTGAACACCTTTCGCTGCCGGAACCGGAAGACGTGCGCCAGGGGGTGATCGCCTCTCGTATCGCCGCCCATGCCGCCGACATCGCGCGGGGCCTCCCCGGCGCCGCAGATTGGGATCTTAAGATGGCCCGGGCGCGCAAGAACCTCGATTGGGAATCACAGGCAAATCTCTCGATTGATCCTGGGTTATCGCGCCGGCGGCACGCGGCTCGACAAACCTCCGGAGCCGCCTGCACTATGTGCGGTGAATTTTGCGCCATGGAAATGGCGGAAAAATACCTCGGCATTCAGACCGCCCGATGCGAATAGGCCGAGCTTAAGGCAAATATTTGGATTCAGCTTTCAAATTTGGCAGATTCCTAGATATCGATTTTCGTATCCATTTCAGCTGGTTTCTCATCTTCATACTGATGGCTGTCTTCCTGGCCCGGGATGTATTTCCAGGCGCCGTTCGCGGCGAGAGCACGCTTTCTTACTGGCTTATGGGAACCGGCACCGCTTTCCTTTTTTTCGTGTCGGTTCTGGGTCATGAGTTAGGACACACTCTGGCCGCCAGGTCAGCCGGAATTCCGATCGGCGGCATAACCCTGTTTTTGTTTGGTGGAGCGGCACAGATGAATCGAGAGCCGGCCTCAGCGAGTGCCGAACTGAAAATGGCTCTGTCCGGTCCCGGGGTCAGTCTGCTAATGGCAGTATTATTCTGGGCGGCTTATCAAATATTCCTTGGTTCCCTGAATACCATTGCCGCTATGTCCTTATGGCTTTCACAGATAAATTTAATCGTCGCTGGGTTCAACCTCCTGCCCGGATTTCCCCTTGACGGCGGACGGGTGCTTCGCGCCTTATGGTGGCGCTTAACCGGCGACAACCTTCGGGCAACCAGGGTAGCTGTAGCCTGTGGGCGCATCACCGGTCTGGCGATAGTCGCCGCCGGTATCTTCGTCCTCGTCCAAAACCAGGACTGGCTGGCTGGGGTCTGGCTTATCCTGATAGGTGTCTATCTTGAATACTCCGCACGTCTCAGCCTGCGGCAGTATTATCTCCAGCAATGGATGAAGGGGCGGAAAGTCTCGGAAGTCATGGAAACCCGCTGCCGGGAAATCCCGCCGGAGACTAAGGTGAGTGAATTACTTATTAATCCTGGTGCTGAACGCTGCCTGTTGGTCAACCTCGGTGACCGGCAGGGAGTAGTGTTCACGCCAACCCTTTCAGCTCATTCAGGCACAGCCGGCTTGGACCGCATCGCCCTGCCGGTCGACGGCGCCCTTCAGATCTCACCCGGTGATGACCTCCTGGTGCTGGCCCAGCAGATGAATGAGACCGGGCGTGATTATGCGGTGGTTAAACAGGACGGCCGGACGGTCGGCTTCGTCTTTCTGGACGCACTGATCGACCTGGTAAACAGCCCAAGAGGCGGAAACACCTGAGCAACACTCTTTGCCTCATTCACATTGGCAGTATATACTTGGATTTGGCCATTGAGCAAAGCATACTTTGCTTTCTGAAATAACCAGCGCTCGAGAGGAAAGAATGACAGAAACCCAAAATGATCGTCCGGCTGATCTGACAGACGCCGCGGTAGCCTACCTCGGCTCCTTGTCTTCCGGAAAACGTGAAGCCGTAACGCCGGCGGTGATGAACTTTGTCAGATGGTACGGGGCTCACCAGAGTATTGATAAAATTGCCCCGCCGAAACTTGGCGAATACGCGGAAAGCCAGCCCTCCGGTGAAGATGGCGCCGCCAAGATTAAGGCTGTACGAGAAATGCTGGCTTTTGCTGCCCGTCAAAATTGGATTTCATCGGAAATGTCCGGTCACCTGAAAGTGAGGAAAGTTGTTGCCAGAGTCAGGTCGTCCAACTCGCGCCCGGCTGTTGAGAAACTGGTTCTGACAACTGACAAACAGGCAGAGATGACGGCGGAGTTGGCCGGGTTAAAAGAGCGCCGGGTACATGTCATTGATGATATTAAACGCGCGGCGGCGGACAAGGATCTGAAAGAGAATGCGCCCTACCATGCCGCCCGGGAAGAGAAAGCCCGCCTGGACGGCAAGATCAAAGAATTGGAGACTCTCCTCAAGCATGCCGTGGTAGGCGAGCAGGAGTGTGCTGCTGGAACTATGGCTGACCTTGGCCGTAAGGTCACTCTGAAGGAAACAGTGTCTGGTATTCAAAGAACCTATTTACTGGTGACCCCTCGTGAAGTAAATCCCAAGACCGGCCGGATCTCTCCGGTATCGCCCATCGGCAAAGCTGTTATGGGGCGCTCAGCGGGTGAAATCGTCGAGGTTGTCGCACCGGCCTGTACAGTGAAATATCTGATAGAGTGCATTGAATAAAGCAAACAGTCTCGATCGGAGGCGGCATGAGGTCATCATTCAAGATCGGGCGCATTCTGGGTATAGAGATTGGTATACATGTTTCGTGGCTCCTGATATTCGCCTTTTTGACCTGGTCGCTTGCCGCCAGCTACTTCCCTTCCATTCTCCCCGAAGAAAGCTCCGCGACTTACTGGCTGCTCGGGGCTGCCTCCAGCCTCTCGCTATTTGCCTCGGTCCTGGCTCACGAGCTGGGTCACTCGGTAGTCGCTCGGCGTAACGGCATACCGGTAAAAGATATCACGCTGTTTATTTTCGGCGGCGCGTCCAATATCGGTAAGGAAGCCGATACTCCCGGCGCCGAGTTCCGCATGGCGGTGACGGGGCCTCTGATCAGTTTCGCTTTGGCGGCCATATTCTACGTTGTCTATTCCGCCGGCGGGCCAGTCGAGACCGCCTTGAGCGCTGTCACCCTCTATTTGGCCCAGATAAATATGATTTTAGGCATTTTCAATTTACTTCCCGGATTTCCTCTTGACGGCGGCCGGGTATTCCGGTCGCTAGTCTGGAAGATAACCGGCAACGTCAATAAGGCGACTCGAATTGCGGCCACAACCGGTCAGGTAATCGCTTATTTGTTTATCTTCGGCGGCATCGCGTTAGCCTTCAATGTCGGGATCAGCGGTTTGTGGCTGGCTTTAATCGGCTGGTTCTTAGCCTCGGCAGCCTCGGCAAGCTATCAACAGTCTTTGCTCTCGGAGGTCCTTAAAGGGATTAAAGTGAGTCAGATCGCCAGGCTGGATTTACACACCATCTCTCCGACATTGACGGTTGAGTCAGCTTTGAATGAGATGCTGGAGAAGCGCCAGCGCGCCTTTCCGGTGGTTGAAGGCAGCCGCATGATCGGGCTTCTTAGTATGACGGATATTAAACGCTCACCAAGGCACACCTGGTCGTCGGAGACTGTCAGTAGTATCCTTACCCCGATGAATGAGGTAAAATCCGTTTCCCCTGATGACGACCTGGCGGCGGCTCTCGAGCTTATGCAAGGCGGAGGATTCAACCAGTTACCGGTTCTGGAGGGCGGCGCGCTGCGCGGGATGCTTTCCCGCGCTGACCTGCTGAGCTATATTCAGATCAAGCAGGAACTCGGCCGTTAGGGAAATTGACACCTCGATGCTTCTGTAATAACCTTATCGGCATATTGGATCAAGGAGGATTCCTGTGGAAAAGACCTCTACCGGTCTTCAAGAGAACGTCGCCGGTTTGCTGTGTTATCTTGGGACTTGGATAACGGGCATAATTTTCCTGATTATCGAGCCCAAAAACAGATTTGTGAGATTTCACGCTTTTCAATCTATAGTCGTTTTCGGATTTATTCAAATCCTTGGGTTGATACTGAGTGGACCGTTTGCGCTGTTTAATTTACTTTTTGCCTGGCTTATATGGGTTGCCGGAATAATTCTCTGGATCGTGCTCATGGGAAAAGCTTATCAGGGGCAGCGCTACAAACTGCCGGTGGCCGGGGATATCGCCGAGAGCCTGCTCGGCAAAGGTTAGGCTTAAACCAGATAGCCTCGACACCCGTTTCGGCCGACTGCCTGCCGGTTTGGAGAAGTTCCTCGGACAGAACGAGAGTTATTTCCCCACGTAGATGATGTGGTCCTTGTTCACCGCCACGAAATCGGCGTGTTTTATCCCGCCTTGCAGCGCTGGGTTGAAAATCACGTCAGTCACCGGGATAAACTGGTCGCTCCGGTTGAGAGCGTCCTGAAGTTCTTCCCACATTTCACTGTGCATATTGCCGGTCAGGGTTGTCTGGGCGAGACTGATGGCCGCCTGGACAGGTTTCTTCCGCCGGATCGGGTAAGCGGCGCTCGGCGCCGCCGCGGGCTCGCTGTTACCTTCGCCAACGAACAAGATGTTACTCTTGCGGATGAACGCGATATCCATGCGCCGGGGTTCACCCTCAGAAGTCACCACATCAGCTTCGACCAGGGTCAAGAAATCTGAACTGGACTGCAGCTTGCCGCTGAATCCGCCTTTGTTCAAGGCGTCCAGAAGCCGCTGCTGCTGCTGGCACAAGGTGTAGCCGGAAAATAATCCGTTGGTTGTTTGGATAAAGATCTTAAGCTTGCGGAAACGACCGGAATCCAACCCTGAAACCGGTATTCCTGACGACTGTTTTTGTTCTTCCATCATCTCTCTCGAATAGTTAGCTGATACCTCTGGTCACGCCTATCGCCACAGCGGATATTATCGCGACCAAGCCGCTGATAACCAGTCCTGCGATCCCGGCGGCATACCGGCGCCGCCTGACCGCCGCTGTCAGGCCGAAATACACCCCGCAAAAGGCCAGAATGAGAGCCAGCCAGAGATAATAAGTTCCTCCGGTCAGAAAACCCGCCAGCAGCCCGATAAAGCTGGTAATCCCTGTTGCCAGACTGGCTATTCCCATCAGACTTTCCCTGATGACGAATTCCGCCGCCCGGTGCCCCGGCGCCTTCTCATCGATGATTCCTTACTCCTGTGGCGTCGCCAGCATGTAGCCGACACCGTGTTTGTTCAGAATAATCTTGGGATTGTCTACATCGGCCTCTATTTTCTGCCGGAGCTGCCGGATGTAGACGCGCAGCGCCGCCACGCAGTCTGGATAAAAATCGTTCCACAGCGCCTCGGCCAGGGCGGCGTAGGTCACCACCGCGCCCGGGTGTTGTATCAGCTTGCTCATGATAATTTCTTCGGTCCTGGTCAGCGGGATCTCCCGATTATGGTAATGGAGGATTCCGGTCGATGGAGACAGCCGCAAATCGCCCGCGGCCAGGTTTGAGTCCGGCGCCGGCGTGGCCGATCTCCTCAGCAGCGCCTTGATTCTGGACAAAAGTTCCATCTGCCGGAACGGCTTTACCAGGTAGTCGTCGGCGCCGGCTTCAAGAGCCTTTACGATGTCAAATTCGTCCTTTCGGGCCGTCAGTATAATGATGGGGTAGTTGGCAAACAGCCTGATGCCTTTGAGGACCTCGAAACCTGAAATATCGGGCAGCCCCAAATCCAGGATGACTAAATCCGGTTTTAAGTCTCTGGCCTGAGACACCGCCTGGGCGCCTGAGTCCGTTGACAAAAACTCCACATCCGGCCAGCGCATGCGGAACGCCCAGGCGACTGAGTCGACAATCTGAGCGTCATCCTCAACCATGAGTACTTTCATACATTTCCTCTGTCTGCGGCCGTCGGCAGCGCCAGGCCAAAGGTCGCCCCGTGTCCCGGTTCGCTCTCGACCCAAACACGGCCGCCGTGAAGTTCAATGATCATTTTTGACAGCGCCAGCCCCAGACCCAAACCGGAGAGTTTTTCGCCACCGCTCTGGGGCACCCGGTAATAGGGTTCAAATAGTCTTTTCTGCGCTTCGCCGCTGATGCCCGGTCCGGAATCTTTGACCTCAACCCGCAGCTCGCCCTGAACGGCGTATGCCTTGAGAGTGATCTCGCCGCCCTTAGGCGTATATTTTACTGCGTTCGTGAGGTAATTATAAAGCACCTGGCGCAGCCGGTCCTCATCGAGCCTCACTTTGGGTAAGTCGGCTGGCACGTCAACGATCAAAGTTTGGTGTTTGCGGGCAGCCGCCGCTTTGAGGTTGTCGGCCATGCCGATTAAAAGCGGCCTGGCGTCGCCCGGCGACGGCGCCACGGTGAGCATGCCCACCTCGCCCTTGGCCACATCCAGGAGTTCATCGGTGCGCCGGTCAAGGTTCTGGGCGGCGCGATGGATATTTTTGGCCAATTCCTGGCGCGGATCTCCCGCCAGATCATCAACGAACAATTCCGCCGAAGCCAGCATCGCGGTGAGAGGTGTTTTGAGCTCGTGCACCAGGGCGCGGTTGAAATCGGCGCGGCGGTGGATTTCTCGGTCGAGTTCTTCGTTCAACAGTTTAAGTTCAGCGGTACGAAGCGCCACCTCGGTCTCAAGCAGGGCTTTCTGGCGCGCCACCGCCCGAAGCCGCAGGTAGTAAACACCGTAGGCGATCAGTACGCCGATAGCGGCGGCTATAAAATTGACCCACCAGTTGGCCGGCAGCGGCGGCAGTTCGATGCCGGGGTCGTCTGAAGGCTGCGGCGAAACCGCTTCGGCAGCGGCGGACATTAAGCCGGTTGTGGCCGATAATGGCGAAGCCAGCCCTGCTGAAAATAACAGCAGGCAGCCTGAGACGATTAAGATCAGGGAGCATAAGCGGAGGAGCCTGCTGCGGGTCGGCATAAGACATTTTAGTATATTGAAGTTACAACGGCAATAAAAAACGGCTCCGGGAAAACCGGAGCCGCTCCTGTGAAGGCTTGAATTTATCCCAGGCCGATACTGCCCATGAAGGCGGCCAGGTCGCCGAGCCGGGTGGAGTAGCCCCACTCGTTATCGTACCAGCCCAGTACCTTGACCATATTGCCGGCCATGACCATGGTGGACGGCGCGTCGATGATGCAGGATGCCGGGTCTCCCTTGAAGTCGGAGCTGACCAGTTCTTCCTTACAGAAGGTCAGGACGCCTTTGAGCCCGCCGCCGGCGGCTTCTTCCAGCGCCGCGTTGACCTCCTCGGCGGTGACGTTCCGCTTCACAATCGCTGTCAGGTCGGCTATGGAAACGCTGCCCACCGGGACCCGCAGCGAGATGCCGTGGATCAACCCCTTTAATTCCGGGATAACCTGGGCGACCGCCTTGGCGGCGCCGGTGGTGGTAGGGATAATGTTCAGCGCCGCGGCGCGGGCGCGGCGCAGGTCCTTGTGGTAGATGTCCAGCAGACTCTGATCGTTGGTGTAAGCGTGAACCGTGTTGATCAGCGCTTTCTCGATGCCGAACTTGTCGTTAATGACCTTGACCATCGGGGTGACGCAGTTGGTGGTGCAGGAGGCGTTGGAGATGACCGCGTGCTCGGCCGGGTTGTAGGCTTCCTCGTTAACGCCCATGACCACGGTCAGGTCGGCGTTGGCCGAGGTGGTGGAGATGATGACTTTTTTGGCGCCGCCTTCCAGGTGCAGCGCCGCCTTGGCCCGGTCCGAGAATCGGCCGGTAGACTCGATGACGATATCGACGCCGTAGTCGCTCCAGGGGATCCTGTTGGGTTCCTTTTCGGAGAACGCCCGCACCGTTTTGCCGTCAACGATGATGATTCCTTCTCCCGCCTCAACAGTGCCGGGATAGGCGCCGTAGCTGGTATCATGTTTCAGCAGGTGGGCGTTGGTGGCGGTGTCGGCCAGGTCGTTGATGGCTACCACCTCGAGTTCATTGGCATGATATTTCTTGATGGCGCGGAAAGTCAGCCGGCCGATGCGCCCGAAGCCGTTGATGCCGATGCGGGTTACCATGAGAGGTCCTCCTTGTTATTCACTTTTCAGTACCGGGTGGGAACCTGAATCAGAAATTATCCGGGCTTTTTAATCTGAGCATATCCAAAAACGCTTCAAGCCTTGTCTTAAGATGCTGGGAAAGACCGAAATCGGCGTTGCCCTCGACGGTTAAAATCGGGATATCCAGTTTCAACCGCAGTATTATATCACCGATGGCGCGGTGGCAAAACGATTGCACGTAATGAATAATCCCATCCAGCCGCCGATCCTTTACCGCCTGGCGGATGTCGGCGACCCGGTGTTCGGTGGCGTACGGGTAGGCGTAGCGGCAGTATTGCTCGGTCAGGCTTTTTACCTGGTACGGCATGGAAAACTGCCGCTGGATTTCGTTGAAAACCACCCGGCCGCCGCATTTCTCCAGATACGGGTACAACTCGGCGGCGTAGACCGGCGGCACTCCTGCGAAACCCAGGCGGACCTGGCCTGAAGAAAAGGCCGGGCGGTTACGGGCCTGCTCTACGGCCTTTCCCAGATCACTGAAATAGCGCTCAGTATCCTGATTGAAATCTGATGCTGAAACCAGCCAGTAATGGTTCTCTTTCCCGGAGACTGTATTCTCCTGCCAGGTCAGCCGGTCGATTTCTGAGGTTAGCGCCCTCACCGGCAGCAAGCCGATTCTGGCAGCCTCGGCTTCAGCGGCTGTTGTTCCCAGTTCCGCGGCCAACTCCCTGATAGCCCGTGACACCCGGCCGGTTTCCGGCGTCGCCGGGTAGGCGAATGGAATAGTTTTAATGCCCTGGTGCCGAAGCACCTCCATCAGCATCAGCGTATTGGAGCAGTCGCCGCCGGTGACGCAGATGACCTCTTCGATGCCATAGTGGATCGCCGCGCCGTAAATACCCTTGATCCAGGCACAGGTATTAAGCGGAAATCCGGCCTTCTCGGCCACGGCGATGAGTGACGGCGGGTCGGCATCGCTGACAAAGAGGTTGTTGAGGTCAGCGGGGACGGCTCCAGCCGCCAGGATGACCTCGACAGGTACGGTGGTGGTGATGCCGATGCGTTTCACAGCGGGCAATTATACCTAATTCCACTGGTCGTGTCTTTCCGGCCAGACCATGTTTTCGATCCCTGAGACCCATCCTATTGATATTTAGCCGCTGCACCGTTGTATAATCTCTTTGTCGAGCCAAAGCCTGTTCGCCGGCAAGAGTCGGAAAAATTTCCGAGAGGTAAGAGAATGGAGTTCTCCGAGGTTATTTCCAGCCGTTACAGCGTCAGGTCTTACCGCCCAGATACTGTGCCCGATGACCAGCTGCAAAAAGTACTTGAAGCCGCCCGCCTGGCACCGACCGCCGCCAACCGCCAGCCATTTAAAGTTCTGATTATCCATACTGAAGGCCGGGAAGCAGAACTCCAGGGCATTTACCCCAGCGAATGGTTTACCCAGGCGCCGATTCTCTTATGCGTCTGCGCTCTGCCCGACCGGGGTTGGGAACGCCACGACGGTAAGAATTATGCCGAGGTCGATGCTGCCATCGTCATGGACCACATTATCCTGGCGGCCACCAGTCTCGGTCTGGGCACCTGTTGGGTGGCGGCCTTTGACGTACCCACAGCCAGAAAAGTCCTGCGTATACCTGATGAATGGCAGCCCATCGTCTTCACGCCGCTGGGGTATGCCCACAGCCAGCTGCGTCCCAAGTCCCGCCGCCCCCTGTCCGAGCTGGTCGTCTATGACCGCCCGCCGCGGTAATCGGTCCTTCAGAGTGAGGATACTTTTTTTCTCGCGGCTGACGCATTTGATAGCGGGAAGCGATTTCGATGAAGAAAAATGCCGTTATTCCTGCCGCCGGGCTATTGCTTATAAACTTACTTGTCTCGGCTTCGGCGTGCACTGACCGCTATCCCCCCGGCGCTGAAGTGCCCCTGGAGCGCACACTCTGGGTGCTTGAGGAATTCGGCGATCCGGGAAAAATAAACTCGCCGATTAGCGGGACCAGGATTACCATCAGGTTCGATCCCGATGGTAATCGAGTCGGGGGATCGGGTGGCTGTAACACTTACGGCGGCGGTTATGTACTCTCAGGACAACACGGTTTGGATGTGAAGGAAATTATCCAGACGGAGATCGCATGCGGCGGCGGCATCAACGCTCAGGAAGCCGCCTATTTCAACATTCTGCTCGCGGTGACCTCGTTCGACCTGGAACACCGGCGATTGACACTCTCGGGTCCCCAGGGGATACTGGTCTTTGAGCCCTGATCCGGGTTAACTGACTCTGAACGCCGCCGCTCCGGCGTACCGCGCTTCGGCTCCAAGTTCCGCCTCGATAGCCAGCAGCCGGTTGTACTTGCAGGTCCGCTCGCCGCGGCAGGGTGCGCCGGTCTTAATCTGGCCTGTCGCCATGGCTACCGAAAGGTCGGCGATGGTGGTGTCCTCGGTCTCGCCGGAACGGTGGCTGACTATGGCCGTCCAGCCGGCCCGTTGGGCCATCTCGATGGCGGCGATAGTCTCGGTCAGACTGCCGATCTGGTTCAGTTTGATTAAAACCGAGTTCGATGATTTCTCGGCGATGCCGCGCTTTAGCCGCTTGATGTTGGTGACATAAAGATCGTCGCCGACAAGCTGGACTTTACGGCCGATCCTCGCGGTCAAGGCCTTCCAGCCTTCCCAATCGTCCTCGAACAAGGCGTCCTCGATGCTGATAATAGGATAGTCGGCTGCCCATTTGGCATAAAACTCGATAAGTTCGGCGCTGGAAAGCGTCCTGTTCTCGCGTTCGAGGACGTAGTGGCCTTCACGGTACAGTTCGGAAGCCGCTGAATCGAGGGCAATGGCGCACTCCCGGCCTGGGGCGTAGCCCGCTTTCTCGATAGCCTTAACGATGACCTCGATAGCCTCGGCGTTGGACCGGAGCGAAGGGGCAAAGCCGCCTTCGTCCCCGACATTGGTGCCGTAACCCAGTTTCTTGAGCAAACTCTTCAAGGAGTGGTAAATCTCGGCGCCCATGCGCAGGGCGTCGGAGAACGTTGGCGCGCCTACCGGGGCGATCATAAACTCCTGGAAGTCGGTCGAGTTAGCGGCATGTCGACCGCCGTTTAAAATGTTCAGCAGCGGCACCGGCAGGCTGTAAGGGCCGGCTGGATTGAGGTATCTGAAGAGGGAAACGCACTGGGAGTTGGCTGCCGCTCTAGCCGCGGCCAGCGATACCGCCAGTATAGCGTTGGCCCCCAGGCAGCTTTTGTTCTCGGTGCCGTCGAGCGCGATCATCGCCTCATCGAGAGCTTTCTGGTCGGTGGCATCTTTACCGGCCGCGGCGGCGGTTATCTCGGACTCAATGTTGCGTACCGCCTTTAGAACGCCCTTGCCGCCGTAGCGGCGGGGATCTTCATCCCGCAGTTCGACCGCTTCATGTGTTCCGGTACTGGCGCCGGAAGGCACCGCCGCCCAGCCCGTGATTCCGTTGTCGAGAGTCACCGTGGCCGCCGCCGTCGGATTGCCGCGGGAGTCCAATATCTCGTGTCCCCTGATGCTCCTGATAACCGGCATGTCAATCTCCTTTAATTTGTCATTCCCGCGTAAGCGGGAATCCATCGGGAGGATCCGGGGATATGCAGCGGTACAGCATACCGCGGCTATTATTCCGCCTTCTCCTCGATCCTGGCGATAGCTAGCCGCACCGCCTCTCGGGCATTGTCGGCTCTTAAGATGAAATCCGCTTCCTCGTCTCGCCGTGACATCTTCCAGGTGTCAATGCCGATAACCGGCAGACCGGAGATCCGGGCATAGGCGATCTCCGACAGCGTGCCGTAGCTGCCGCCGATGGCGATTACCGCCTGGCCGCTCTTGGCGACGATCGAGTTCCTGGTGAAGCCGAGCCCGGTCACAATGGGAATCTGGACAAAGGGGTTGGCCGATTCCCGGTGCTCGCCTGGTAAAATGCCGATAGTCAGCCCGCCGGCATCCGCCGCGCCCTTGCAAGCTGCCTCCATAACCCCGCCCAGTCCGCCGCAGACCACCGCAGCGCCGGCTTTGGCAAGTTCGCCGCCGACTTCCTCGGCGATTCTCAGGTCGGCAGCTGAGGCTTTCGACCCGCCGATGACCGAGACGAAATATTTAGCTTTCATGCCGGCGGATTATAACACCCGCTCCCCACTTTGAAAAAGGGAGACTTGGGAGATTATTGCCAGTGAATGTCCATGTCTTCACCCTGCCGGTTTTTCCCGCTGCGATGTGCGGCGAAACCATCCTGTGTTCAGGAGTGACCGATGCTCCTGCTGCTGTTAGCTCAGCCTCGATCCAATATCCGCGCGCATTATTTTGATACGGCCTTTTAAACGGAATTGGTGGGAATGTGGGACAATCCCACTTTCCCACCGAAAACCGGCCTCTCCATGGACTGCTTGCTTCATCCCGATTATGGACTTAAAAATATTCGGTAAAAAACGACAGGAGTCGCTTGACAATCATAAGAACGTAGGTGCTATAATACCGTCATCATCTCACTAAAGCCAATCTGTTTTTCAAGAGTTCAACTCCCTTAGCTTAGAAATGCCCGGCTGGGTGTTGGTCCCGGTCGCGGTAGGGCTTGCTTCCATTCGGTTAATAATTGGTTTGAAAGTAAAGCGATAGATGTATTTAACAAATCAGCGAGTTCAGCCCGCCGACAAATTGCCGGGAGAATCGTTTCAGTCGTTTTTAATACAACTCATGGAGCATGACGCATGACGCCCGGCTGGGATTGTGATATAAAGTAAGCACCTATGACCGAACTTCTTCAGGCCCAGGCCCGGGCGCAGGAACTCCGCCGCCAGATAGAACACCACAACTACCAGTACTATGTCTTGGACGCGCCGGAAATCTCCGATCAGGAATATGATGCCCTCCTCCGGGAACTCCAGGAACTGGAGAATGAGCACCCGGCGCTGGTGACGCCGGACTCTCCCACCCAGCGTGTCGGCGCCGAGCCGCTTAAGGCTTTCGGCGTGGTCAAGCACCGCCGCCCGCTGCTTTCGCTGGGCAACGCCTTCACCAAGGACGAACTCCGAGAATGGCACAGGAAGGTCGCCAAACTCTTACCAGGCGAGAACTTATCTTTCGTCTGCGAGCACAAGATGGACGGGCTGGCCATCGCCCTGACCTATAAAGATGGCCAGTTCGCCGTTGGCGCCACCCGCGGTGACGGCGAAGAGGGTGAGAACGTCACCCAGAACCTGCGCACCATCCGCAGCCTGCCGCTCAAAGTCCGCGGCGAGGCCTCGGGTGCTTTCGAGGTCCGCGGCGAGGTCTTCCTGCCTATATCCGGTTTCGAGAAGCTGAACAAAGAGCGGGAAAAAGACGGCCTTCCGTTATTCGCCAACCCGCGCAACGCCGCCGCCGGTTCGGTCAGGCAACTCGATCCAAAGGTGACAGCCAAGCGGCCGCTAGACATCTACATCTACATGCTGGGTTGGGTGGAAAACGGGGAGATGCCACAGACGCACTGGGAAGCACTGGAACTGATGAAGAAATGGGGCTTCAAAGAGAATCCCCATAACCATAAGTGTGACAGCCTCGAGGAAGTGGAGAAGTACTACGACGAGTGGTACGAAAGACGCGACAAGCTGCCTTATGAGGCTGACGGCATCGTGGTGAAGCTGAACTCGCTAGACCAGCAGCAACGGCTGGGGTCGGTAGGACGTGAGCCGCGGTGGGCCATCGCTTTCAAGTTCCCTGCCCATCAGGCGACGACGCAGCTCAAAGACATCGGCATCTCCGTCGGCCGCACCGGCACGCTGAACCCATATGCCATCCTCGAACCGGTCTACGTCGGTGGCGTCGTCATCCGCCAGGCCACCCTCCACAACGAAGACGACATCCGCCGCAAGGACATCCGCCTCGGTGACACCGTCGTCATCCAGCGCGCCGGCGATGTCATTCCCCAGGTAGTCGGCCCGGTACTCGAGAAACGGAAGGACAAACCGCCGGAATTCAGCATCGAGGAGAAGCTGCGCGGCAGGGACGGCAAGGCGCACTGCCCTGTCTGCGGCACCGAGATCTATCGGCCCGAGGGCGAGGTTATGTATTACTGTCCCAACTCGTCCTGCCCGGCTCAGCTTCAGGAAAGCATCGAGCACTTCGTATCCAAACCGGGCATGGATATCCGCGGCATCGGCGAGAAACTGTCGGCCGCGTTCCTGTCGGAAGGCTTGGTTAGAAATGTCGCCGACCTGTACGATCTCAAAGTTGAACAGTTGGCAACCCGCGAGGGCATGGGGGAGAAGAGCGTCAGGAATATTATCGACGCGATTGCCAAATCCAAGAAACGACCTCTCCCCAACGTCATCTTTGCCCTGGGCATCCGCCACATCGGTGAGGAGAACGCGGTGCTGCTGGCCCATGAGTTCAGCAACTTGAAGGCGCTTTCAGAAGCCAAAGAGGAGCGTCTTGATGCCATACCAGGCATCGGCGACAAGATTGGCGAAAGCATCCTGGCCTATTTCAACAGCCCGGACAATTGCACCATTATCCAGCGTTTGATGAAGATATTGGATACGCCCGAAATACCAGCGGCCAGGAAAGCCGGGCCGCTGGCCGGCGAGGAGTTCGTCGTCACCGGCACCCTCCGCTCTATGAGCCGGGACCAGGCCTGGGAAAAGATCCGGGCAGCCGGTGGGACGACCAAGCCCAATCTGACCAAGAACACCCGCTACCTTGTCGTCGGCGGGGACGCCGGTTCCAAGCTGGATAAAGCCAGGGCGGCGGGCATCGAGACCATTACCGAGGAGCAATTATTGAGGATGCTGAATCCGCCATCAAGCGGCCAACCGAGGCTGTTTTCATGAAGCTTATCATCGGCCTGGGCAACCCGGGCAGGGAGTACTCCGGAACTCGACATAACATCGGTTTCGCTGTTTTGGGCGAACTGGCGCGGAGAAACGGCATCAACTTTGACAAGCGCTGCTGCCATTCCCGCGCCGGTGAAGGCCGGATCGCCGGGCATGAGGTCGCGCTGGCCAAGCCTCAGACTTACATGAACCTCTCCGGCGATGCCGTGGCCTCTTTGATGCGCCGCTACCGGGTGAAACTCTCGGACATTCTGGTCGTCCATGACGACCTCGACCTGCCGCTCGGCAAGATCCGCCTGCGGGCCAACGGCAGCGCCGGCGGGCACAACGGCCTCAAGTCCATCATCGCCTCGGTCGGTTCCATGGATTTCGCCCGGCTCAAGATTGGCATCGGGCGGCCTGAGCCTCTAGATGCCGAGCATCGCGACGTCGTCGATCACGTCCTGACCGGATTCGACGCCACAGAACGGAATATCGCCGAGGACGCCATCGGCAAAGCCGCTGAAGCCATCGAGATAATGGTGGAACAGGGATTGGAGGCCGCCATGAATCGCTTTAACAGAGTTGAAACGCGCCCGGTTATCGAGTAGACTACTGGTTTTCCATCGCCCCCAAAGAAAAGAGGATTATTATGGCCGATATTCGTCCTTTCCAAGCCATCCGCTATAACACCGCCACCGAAGACATGGCGGCGGTCATCTGCCCGCCGTATGACGTCATTAGCCCGAAACAGGAACTTGAACTGCTCGCCAGCAGCCCACACAACTACATTCGCATCGAGTTTTCCAAGACCTTGGCAAACGACGATGACAACTGCAACCGCTATACCCGGACGCGCGCCTGTCTACTCGAATGGCTGCGCACCGATGTCATGATGCAGGACGGCAAGCCGGCCTATTACCTGCACGAGCATAGTTTCACCCATGACGGCATGACCTCCGTCCGCCGCGGCCTATTCGCCAGGGTCCGCCTCGAAGAGTGGGACAAGATGATCGTCCGGCCGCACGAGCAGACGCTGGCCGGACCGAAGCGCGACCGCATAAAGCTAATCGCTACTCTTGAGGCAAACACCAGTCCGGTCTTCGGCCTGTACCAGGACCCGGGGCGTTACATCGGCTCGTTGCTGGACCAGGTTGCCGGTTGGCCGGCGACGGTGGAGTTCAGCAGCGAGTCCGGAGAGTCCCACCGCTTGTGGGTGATCGAAGACGCCGAGGCTGTCGCCGCCCTGGAGCGTGGCTTCGCCGAAATGCCCGTCTACATCGCCGACGGGCACCATCGCTATGAGAGCGCGCTGGCCTACCGCAATGAGCGTTATGCCCAGGATCCCAACATCCCCCGCGATGCGGCGCTCAACTTCATCATGATGTCGCTGACCGACATGGCCGATCCCGGCCTTCTCATCCTGCCGACTCATCGCCTGATCAAAGGGTTGCCCAAGCACCAATTGTTCATTCTGCCTGAACGACTCGAGGAGTTTTTTACTGTCGAGCGTTTTTCGCTTTCAGGAGACGCCTGGCGGCAGATCAAAACGCTGATGACCGAGGACAGCTCAAGGTTTTTCATCTATGGGTTGAACGGCGGGGAGTTGTTGAGCCTGACGGTAAAGGACAAAGCGAAGGTCGAGGATTTGATGCCTTCCGGCCATACCGCCACCTACCGCGGCATGGACGTCAGCGTCGTCGACCACGTGGTGTTGGAAGATATCCTAGGTATGAACGCCATGGACGAGGAGCGCATTGCCTATGACCATGACCGTGACTCCGCGATATCTCGAGTTAAATCCGGTGAGTTCCAGTTCGCCTTTATCCTGAAGCCGGTGCGCCCGGAGACGATCCAAGCAATCTCGGACGCCCGCGACCGCATGCCCCGCAAGAGCACCTACTTCTATCCCAAGATACCGTCCGGCATCGTCATGTACCGTCTCCGCGATTGATATCGGGGACGCGAAAAGTCAGCCTGTAGGCTTAGTACCGGGGGATAAGGGCAGCAGGTTGGGTGGAGTCCTTCGACTGGAGGATGAAACCCCCCAATTACCCGGTGTGTTAATGCCTGGCCAGGTATTCCACCGCCATTTTGATAAAATAGCGGTGGAAGCGGTCGTCCATCGATAATTCCGGGTGGAAACTGGTGGCCAGCAGGTTATCCTGCCGCACCGCCACAATGGTGCCGTTGCCCAGCCGGGTCAACACCTCGGCCGGCGGCAGGGCGCTCTCGATGATGGGGGCGCGGATGAAGACGGCCGGAAAGGGCTCGCCATCCAATCCATCCACCGTCAACTTGACCTCGAAGCTGTCCACCTGCCGCCCGAAGGCGTTGCGCCTGACTGACATGCGCATCAAGCCCAAGCCCACTGGCATATTTGATCCGGCATTGGTCACTTCATCGGCCAGGAGTATCGCCCCGGCGCAAGTGCCCCAAATGGGGAGCCCTTTCTTAGCGTGGTGCTTGATGGCCTCATTCAGCCGATAGATATCGGCCAGCTTGAGCATGGTAGTGCTCTCACCGCCGGGGATAATGAGGCCGGCCAGTCCTTCAATTTGCTCCGCCCGGCGGACTTCGACTGCCTCGGCGCCGATTCTCCTCAGCATGGCGACATGCTCGGCGAAGGCTCCCTGCATGGCTAGGACGCCGATCTTCATCATTATTCCAGCTCCATGCCCAGCACCACCGAGGTCTCTATCTGCCGCGGCGAGATGCGCCAGTACCTGGCCAGCAACTCATCCTTGTCCGGCAATAGATTGAAGCCATACTTCCGGTAAAAGTCGACTGCCCAATAAGCCGCCGCCCAAGTGCCCACCAGCAGGCTGCGGGTTTTCGTTAATGCCTTCAGGTGTTCCATGAATCTCGACCCGATGCCTTTTCGCTGATAACCCGGCAGGACATAGGCGTGCCTGATCAGGGTAACGTCGGCTACCGGTTGGAAGCCGGCTACGCCGACAATTTCTCTGTTCTCGACAAAGCCGTAGAAGATCATCGACGCCATTTCACGCACCAGTTCGTCACCGGACATGTAAGGCTCATGGTAGCAGTCGCGCGGGACGATGCCTTCGTAGCGTTTGGCTGCGGCATTGATGATATCCAGGATCACCGGGGTCTCGGTCCCGGCCAGCGCTATTATCGGCGATGAACTGTCCCCCATCGGAAATCAGCCTATAGCTTTACCAGTTTGGCCGTCTGCACGCCTTCCAGCGCCCGGACCTGTTTCAGCCCGGACTCCGGCAGAGCCTCGTCCAGGGCCAGGATCATCAGCGCCTGGCCTCGCGGCTTGAGCCGAGACAGGTGCATATAGCTGACGTTAACGTCCGATTGCCCGGTAATGCTGCCGACAGCGCCGATGAGACCCGGGCGATCGCGATGGTCGGCAAATAGGAAGTAGCCGCCAGTAGGCACGATGTCGATCCAGTACTGGTCAATACGCACGATATGGGTCTCGCCGCGCATTATGGTACCGGCCACTGTCGTGTTGCCTTCGCTGGTCACCGCTTCAACGGTGATCAAACTGGCATAGTTGTCGCAGGCAGCCTCTTTCTGTTCGGTGATGCTCATACCGCGCCTGGCTGCCACAATATCGGCATTGACCATGTTAACCCGCTCTTCAGAGATCTGCTCCAGGATGCCGCCCAGCACAAGAGCCTTAAGCGCCCGGGTGTCGTAGCTGGCGATCTCTCCGGAGTATTTGATGTTGATAGCTGTCATCTGGCCTTCTGCAAGTTGTGAAAGGAGACGACCTACAGTATTGGCAACCTTGATAAAGGGGTTGATCACCGGAAGGCTTTCGATGGCGATGAAAGGAGCGTTTACCGCGTAGCGGGCAGGTGCGCCGCTGAAGACATCGATGACCTGGTCGACGACGTCAGAAGTCGCCAGGTCCTGGGCTTCGGCGGTAGAAGCCCCCAGGTGCGGCGTGACCACGATATTCTCTACCGCGAAGCAGACGTTGTCGGTGCACGGTTCCTTGATGAAGACGTCAATGGCTGCCCCGGCCAATTTCCTATCGTTGACCGCCGCTACAAGTGCCTCTTCGTCAATGAGTCCACCACGGGCGGCGTTAATGATGCGGGCGGAGGGTTTCATCATCGCCAGTTCTTTAGCGCCGACCATGTTCTTTGTCTGGGCGGTCAGCGGAACATGGAGGGTGATGAAATCGGCTTCCTTGTAGATGCGCTCCAGTGTCGCCAACTCGATTTGCATGTTCTTGGCGCGCTCAGCCGAGACGAAGGGGTCGAAACCGATGACCTTCATCTCGAAAGCGCGGGCTCGCTTGGCTACCTCGGAACCAATGTTGCCCAGACCGATGACGCCCAGCATCTTGCCCCTGAGCTCGGTGCCCAGGAATCTGTTGCGCTCCCAGGCGCCGCCTTTAAGGCAGGCGTTGGCCCTGGGAATATGACGGGCCAAGGCTAACATCAAAGCCATAGTGTGTTCGGCGGCTGAGATGGTGTTGCCAGTAGGGGCATTAACGACAATGATGCCGGCTTCGGTAGCCGCTTTCATGTCGATGTTGTCGACGCCGACGCCAGCCCGGCCAATGACCTGCAGGTTCTTGCCTGCCTTGATGATATCGGCGGTCACCTGGGTCTGCGAACGCACCAGCAGGGCATCATAGTCGCCGATGGCGGTAATGAGTTCCTCCGGCTTGAGGCCGGTCTTGACGTCGACCTCGGCCACCGCCTTGAGCCGTTCGATGCCGGCGGGCGACAGCGCGTCGGCGACCAGGACTTTCTTCATTGACACGGGAAATTCTCCTTTATCCAACGAACCCGGCCTTGGGCAAGGCGACCTTCAGGGCGTCGAAAACCGCCTGGATATCTTTCTCGTTCACCAAACCCAGGTGGCCTACGCGAAAAATCTTGCCTTCCAGCGGCCCCTGACCGCCGGCCAGTACGATGTTGAACTCGTCTTTCATGATCTTGTTGAGCTTCTTGGCGTCGAGACCGCGGTCGGCGACCACCGAGGTGACGGTGTTGGAGGCGTGCTTTTCGTCGGCCAAAAGGGTCAGTCCCAACGATTTGATCCCTTCTCGGGTGAACCTGCCGATGCGCTGGTGTCGGGCAAAAATGCTGTCGATGCCTTCCTTGAGCATCATGTCCAGGGCTACCTGGAAGGCAAAGACGACGGACACATTGGGCGTCCATGGCGTCTGGCCTTTTTCCAAACCGGCCTTGGCCTTGCCCAGGTCCCAGTAGAAGCGCGGCATCTTGGCCTGGGTGTATGCCTGCCAGCCGGCCTCGGAGACGGCGACCATGGCCATTCCCGGCGGCACCATCCAACCTTTCTGCGAGCCGGAGATGGCCACATCGATGCCCCACTCGTCGATTGGGACGTTGACCGAGCCCAGCGAGGAGATGCAGTCAACCAGGAGAAGTTTGCCGGCGCCCTTGACCACTTTGGAAATGGCCGCCAGGTCGTTGGTGACGCCGGTCGAGGTCTCGTTGTGAGTGACCAGGACGGCCTTGACCTGCGGGTTCTCGTCCAACGCCTTCTTTATCAAAGCCGGATCGGCGGCTTTGCCGTGCTCGAAATTCAGCGGAATGACCGTGGCGCCGAACGTCTGGGCAATCTTGGTAAAACGCTCACCGAAGACGCCGATGGCCACTCCCAGCACCGTGTCACCGGGGGAGAGCATGTTGACCACCGCTGCCTCCAGCCCGGCGGTGCCGGAACCGGTAAGCAACATCAGGTCGTTCTCTGTCTGAAAAACCTGCTTCATCTTGCCCGTAACGTCCTTGATGATCTCGGCGAACTCGCTGCCGCGATGGTTGATCATTTGACGGCCCATGGCGACTAGGACCTCGGGAGGGCAGGGGGTGGGACCGGGAATGCGTAAATTCTGCACCATATTTCTCCTTTAATATTGAACGCAATTATGAGGCGCCGAGGATGTCGGTATCGACGACGCGGGCAAACTTGCGCTTGCCGGCTTTGATGACGCAGCCGCTCTTTAGGAGGGCTTTTTCCCCGGTCAACTTCTGGCCTTCCACGGACACGCCGCCCTGTTCGATAAGTCGTTTGGCTTCACTTTTGCTGCCCGCCAGCCCGGCGACTACCATAAGGCAGGGGAGATCGATTTCGTAGCAGTCCCCGGCTCTCATCGATCCGAAAGATACGTGGCACTCTGGTACCTCGGCCGGCAACTCCCGGCGCTGGTGGACCCGCTCGAAGGCCAGTTCCGCCCCATCGGCGTCGGACGCGGAGTAGAGCTGGCCGATGATCTCCCGTGCCAGACGCTTCTTTAGCAACATCGGGTTGGTTCGGCCGGAGAGCATGTCACGCTCGAAATGTCTAAGTTCCTCATCGGTGACATCGGTCAGAAGGTCGAAATACTGGATGATGAGGTCGTCGCCGATGGACATGACTTTGCCGAAAATGTCCTCCGGGGCTTCAGCCACGCCAATATAGTTACCCAGGCTTTTGGACATCTTCTTGGTGCCGTCGGTGCCGGTCAAGATGGGCGTCAGGAAGACTTGCTGCGGCGGCTGACCGATCATCGATTGGAGTTCCCGGCCGACCAGCAAGTTGAACTTCTGATCGTTGCCGCCGAACTCAACGTCCGAGCGAACCATGACCGAATCGTAGGCTTGAAGCAGCGGATACAAGAACTCGGTAATGGTGATCGGCCGGCTGGACTCGAACCGTTTTTTAAAATCCTCGCGCGCCAGCATCTGGGCGATGGTGAAGCGGCTGGTCAGCTTGATGACATCGGCCAGGGTGAACGTGCCGAACCATTCGCTCTGCCACCTGACCTCGGTCTTGGATTTGTCGACGATTTTAAAGAACTGCTGCATGTAGGTTTCGGCGTTGGCCTTGACCTGTTCGGAGGTAAGCATCGGACGGGTAACCGAGGCCCCGGTGGGGTCGCCGATCTGTGCTGTCCAGTCGCCGACGATGAGCACCACCTGGTGGCCGAGGTCCTGGAACTGGCGCAGCTTGCGCAAGCCAACCATGTGGCCGAGATGGATGTCGGTAGAACTGGGATCGAACCCTTCTTTTAGGCGCAGCTTCTGGCCGGAAACCAGAAGCTGCCGCAGTTCATCCTCGGAGATGATCTCACTTACTGCACGTTTCAAGATGAAATCGATGTCAGGCATTAGACGCATTCCGTTTTCTTTAAGACCTGCCGGGCTTTGGCAACGTCTTCTTTGATCTGGTTGAGCAGTTTATCCGGCGAGGCGAATTTTTCTTCCGGACGAATCTGCTCTATTATAGCAATTTCCAACCTGTGGCCGTAAAGCTGACCGTTGAAATCCAGCAGGTGGGTTTCCACCGTCCGGTTCCCGACACCAAAGGTGGGCCGGGTTCCGATGTTGGTGATGGAGGGTATTGCTTGCCCGTTGATAGACGCGATGGTGGCGTAGACGCCGTCTGCAGGTAGCGCTTGGTCTGCGGCGATCTCCAGATTAGCAGTGGGGAAGCCCAGTTTCGCGCCCCGGCCTTCCCCTCTTGCCACATTTCCTTCCAAACTGAAGCAGCGCCCCAGAAGGTCGTGGACCTTTTTCATGTTGCTTTCGGCCATGGCTTTACGCACCAGCGTGGAGGACACTTTATGGCCGGCCTTGAGCTGCGGTGGTACCACGATAAGGTTAAAGCCGTACTTTTCGCCTATCGCTTTTAGGGAGGCTATATCCCCTTCCCTTCCCTTGCCCAGGGCGAAGTCCGGCCCGACCACCAAGCCGGTTAACGACAAGTGTTTCTTTAAAAGCCGGATGAATTCCAAAGCCGGCAAAGACGCCAGTTCTTCGGTGAAGGCCAGCGTAATAACCAGGTCGATACCAGTGGATTTTAACAACGTAATTCGCCGGTCGAGAGAGGTTAGGTGTGGTAATTCTTTATGCTTGCCAAGTACCTGACGGGGGTGGCCGGCGAAGGTAACGACGGCTGATAGCGCCCCGATTTTCTTTGCCTGGCGTATGGTCTCTGCGATCAGTGCTTGATGGCCCAGGTGTACGCCGTCGAAAACGCCGATGGTCAACACTACCGGTCGAGGCGGGTGGACTTTTAAGAGTTCAGACTCGATCTGCGTCACGGTCTTGAAATTCGAAGAGGGGATCGATGTCCCCTCTAAAAAACACGTTCAAGTTGGCGCTATATTAACACCACTTAGGGAGAGTGTCAATCGAGGTGGCACTGGAAAAATGTATTAAGGTACAATTGAAATCCTAACTTATGAAGCTCGTCCCATCGATTTGAGGATGTCAAATGATCTGGATCCAGCTAGCAATTTGTTTTGCGATTTTACTCTACGCCGGTGCCCGTTTAACGAAATACGCCGATACACTCGCAAAAAAAACCAAACTCGGAGGCTTGTGGATTGGGTTAGTGCTGGTAGCCACAATCACTTCGATTCCTGAGACCATTGCTGCAGCCAGTGCCACCGCTATATTTAATGATGATGATTTGGCTTTGAGTACCCTCTACGGTGGAAACACATTTAACCTACTAATGATAGGAGTAATGGACCTCTTAAATCAGAAGCTGCCCCTATTAAAGGCTGTGAGCCGGCGCCAAGTTTTCATATTGTTCAGTGGCATCATTCTACTTTCGGTTTCAGGAATCGCTATTGTCATGGGCTCAACAGCAGCAATACTTCTTGGCACAGTGAGCTTGACAAGTATATTTTTATTATTATTATATTTTGTACTATTGTATTATCAGCAAAAAACGGCAACAAAAGAAGAAACACAAGATGGATATTTGCCCTTAGCTTGGCGGAGTTTCATCCTAAAGTTAATACTCGCATCTTCAGCCGTTGTGATTGCCGGGATTTGGTTATCCTATGTTGGGGAACAAATATCCATAATCACCGGACTCTCTTCGAGTTTTGTGGGCGCGTTAGTTCTCGGCATCACTACGTCGGCTCCGGAAGTTATCGTTAGCCTTATCGCTCTCAGGATTGGGGCCGTTGATCTTGCGGTCGCCAACATGGCCGGAAGTATTATGTATCGAGCGTCTATTATTATCGTTCCGGACATATTCGGAGGGGGGGCAATACTAACTTCAGTCTCGGGAGACAACCTGGTACTGATAGCAGCTGCCGTAATTATGGCACTTGTCGCGATAATCGGTATAAATTACCCGGGCAGAAAACAACTTGGTGGCTTGTTCAGCTGGTATACGCCGGTGATTATCGGAATATATCTGGTTAGCGCTTTTGTCGTGTTTTCATCAGTAGAATAGCATTAAAAGGATTGTGATAATCCGGAATTGGCCCTATTGGGTGAGTTGTTTCTGAATCTCGTCGTCGATTTCCGCTGAAAGATCGTGTCCCTTGATAGGTTGCCCCTCACAGTTTACAACCACCTTGCGGGCGACTCTAATCCTTCCCTGGCTGAAAGCTTTAATCGTCAAACAGATTAACGGCATTTCCCGGATAAATCCCTGCCTGCGGATTTCCTTAAACAGTTGATTATTTTCGCCTTCACCTTTTACTATCGTTTCCGACGTCTGGTTGTTTATTTTGTTCCAAAACTCGTCGAAGGAAGGGCCGCGAACCGGATACCGGCAATAACTGACCACGGGTCCTCTATCGAGTTCAGGCGTAACTAAATGCATCATTACACCGGAGCTTTCAGACCTCGAGTCGATCAATTTCCAGATCACTTCCTGCCATGTACCAGTAGGCCCGTCAGGAGCTGCTGGATGCAGATTAATCATATCGAAGGTTGAACACAACTCCGGTCCAACTACGAGCATGTAGCCTGCCATGACACATATATCAGGTTTATGGAATTGGGACAGGATATTAATTATCTCCCTGTCGTAATCTAACCGCCATTCGGGAAGAGGTTCTACGTTGGTTTTATCGGAGATACCTCTGGATTGCCGATATTTTTTATATGAAAAATGAACTACTGGAATCCTGTATTCACGTGCTAGATTAATAAATAAGTCTGTTTCCGGAGATTCGCCGGGATCCCTAGACATAAAGATAAATTCAATCCTAGCGTCGATATTCCCCGATATGATCTTTTGTTGAACCGCGGAGAGTAGGTTGCGTGATCCCGGTCCCTTTGCTGTTGTAAACCATCCGATGGAATATTTCATTTTAGCCTGTGAACTTTCGTTTGATGCGTTGGGCGGTGGAATTAAGATGAACAAGCGGACTGTTGCACCGACCATGGATAGTCGCATTTTTCAGGGATGACAAAAACTCATCTCTATTGTTGAATGGCTGCATCAAAACATAAGCTTTGCCGAGCTCCTCGGGTGAATGGGCATCAGAGCCGGCGCTCTGTGCCAGGCCGTATCTGGCGGCAAAATCACGTGCTTTGTTGACAAATGATGGCAATACAATTCGGGCGTTCAGCACTTCAAGAATATCAATTTGTCCGGATTCAACCAGTTTATTAGTCATTCTGGGATCGAGCGCAGAACCTCGCAAGGAATCAAAAGGGTGGGGGATACAAACCAGTCCGCTTTGGTTTCGTATTGACTTGATCGTTGCCTCAACGGATTGACCAGACGGGATTGTCTCCGTTAAAAAAAGCCCCATAATTTCACCGCGGTCAGTCAATATCTCTTCGCCAACAATTATGGGTATTGGAGAGAGTTTTTTGAATTCTAGGGCACCTTCCGTGGTCCCGTGGTCAGTGATTGCGATAGCCCCCAATCCCACTTCATTACAACGGGCGATCAATTCCTCAATTGTGGTCGAGGCATCCATGGAATAGCGAGTGTGAATATGTAAATCGACTTTTATCATTGATAATACCAACCTATTTCGGAAAATGTGTCAATACCTTGACTCTGCCATTTTCCAGAACGACGTCATCTTCAATACGAATGCCGCCCCAGCCGGTTACATAAATCCCCGGTTCTACTGTGAAGACCATACCATCAGTTAGGATGCCCGTTGAATTTGGACCGATGGCAGGTTTCTCATGGACTTCCAATCCAATCCCATGCCCCAAGCTGTGTCCGAAACATTCACCATAGCCGGCAGATGTGATGCACTCGCGGGCTAACCTATCCGCTGTAGTAGCAGACATCCCGGATTCGATCCCGCCAATCGCAATTTGCTGCGCTTGGAGGACAATATTATAGAGTTTCATGAAGTGCTGGTCCAGATTCCCAAGCCAAAAAGTCCGCGTAAGATCTCCGCAATAACCATTGAGTTTAGCTCCTAGATCTATGACCAACGGCTCGTTTGGTTGGAGGGGGCGGTCAGATGGCGTCGCATGAGGGAGAGCAGACGCAGGTCCGCCCGCGACGATAACCGGGAAAGCCAACTCACCACCAGCTTCCCGAATGTACTTCTCCAATTCCCAGGCTAGTTTCTTTTCAGAAATTCCTGGGCGCATGTATCGCTCTGACACTTGAACTAAAGCCTCGCAGGTAAGACGAGCGGCGCTTTCAATTTGTAGAATTTCATTTTTACTTTTCGCGGCTCTGAAGTCCTCCACCATGTCGTTTAAGGGGATGAGTTTTGCTGAGGAAGACGAGCCTTCTAAAGCACCCTTAAACCGATCAAACTCCGCGATGGTTATGAATCCGGCCTCGATTCCGAGCACATTTACTCCCATGTCGCGAATAAGAGGTGGGAACCATTGACTGACCGGACCTTCAATTTTCCTTACACCAAAAAGATCAGGCACTTCGCTATTTGCCTGTTCGACGTAACGGAAATCAGTCGCAAGTATCGTATGAACCGGAGTCAGAATGACGTATCCATTCGACCCTGTAAATCCGGTGATATACCTGATATTCTCAGGCTTGTTGATTAACAGTCCGTCAATGCCAAATACTTCAAAACGCCCTCGAAATTTTTGGATAAAGTCGGTACTCAAGTTATTCTCTCTCCGGATGCGCGAATGGATGAGCAGATAGGTATATCTTTTTTGCCTGGTGGCGACTAACGTGGGTGTATATTTGTGTTGTTTGAAGCGATGAGTGGCCTAACAATTCTTGGACAACCCGAAGATCAGCTCCGCCGTCGAGCAAATGGGTTGCGAAGCTGTGACGCAGCAAATGTGGGTGAACCTCCTGGCGGATTTCGGCCTGTTTAGCATAAGCCAAAATCTTCTCCTGAATAGAACGAACCGACAGTCTTCCGCCCCGATAGTTCAAAAACAGGGCGTTTGGCCGATTTTTTGCCAGAAATGAAGGCCTTCCACACTTAATATATCGTTTGATTGCGACCACTGCAGGCTGACCGATCAATACAAGGCGCTCTTTTTCGCCCTTGCCGATCACCTTTAATTCACGGCTGTAAAGGTCAAGCTGATTGAGGTCAATCGAAGCCAACTCAGACACTCTGAGACCAGCTGCATAAAACAATTCCATAATAGCCCGATCACGCAACCCTTGCGGGGTCCCTGGATCAGGGGTATCCAGCAGCCGATTTATTTCTTCGGTGGTTAAGAATTCAGGTAATCGCCGGTCCAGTTTCATTGAAAAGGCCGACAACCGGTTCCTGCCCCTTCGAGATAAAGGGAATGGACATTCGGTCACAAGCGTTTCACGGAGCATGTAACGGAACAATGAGCGGATGGCGGAAAGTTTGCGCGCGACCGAACCTTTTACAATACCTTGTGAGAAATTCCATGCCATGAAATCCCTGATCACCTGTTTGGTGACCTGGTTCGGGAATTCGATATTTCTTAATCTGAGATACTGGAAAAATCCTTTTGGCTCGCCTTCTTCTAGATTACCATTAAGATCGCCGAGATAATTCCGAATGGTTCGTGGCGAAAGATGCTGTTCGGATTGGAGATAGTTCACATACCCCTCGAGCCAATTTGGCGGCAATGTTGTGTCCAACATCGTTACCCGTTCACTACTTACGTACCGGCGCTAGTCTTTTTTACTACAGTGCGATGCCTTCGGACAGGCGGCTTATGGATTTTGGAAGAACTGGATTTAGGGGAACGCCGTCGCAAAGGTTTATAAGCTTCACAGACTGGATTTTGGCATACGTTCACACCTGGTTTTACTTCAACAACCAGACCTCCGCACATTGGACAAGGTTCAAGTAACGGTTTGGTGTTAATTGCAAAGGCATGTTTCGGGAATGCGCTGCATCCGTAAAACAGTTTTCCCTTCTTAGTGAACCGTCCAATTAACTCCCCATCTTCAGGACATCCGGGACAGGGTACTCCAGTACGAATTCGGAAAGATTGACGAAAGGAGCAGGAAGGGCACTCCATATATTTTCCGAACCTGCCGATTTTTATTAACAGGGGACCTCTCGAACATTGAGGGCAATACTCAGTGGAAACTTCTACTGGAAGAGGCACCCTTTCTAACTGTTCTTCGGCTGCAGTTAAATTATTACTAAAGGGAATAAAGAAATCCCGGACTACTCCAACCCAGTCAATTCCTTCAGCGGCGACTCTGTCTAATTCGGTTTCCATCTGGGCAGTAAACCTGGTGTCGAACAACTCGGGAAACTGCTGTACCAGCATATCGGAGACGGTCATTCCCAGTTCGGTGGGTTTGAACAAGCCTTTCTCCTTGGTGACATATTCGCGTTCCTGGACAACGCTTAAAATGGGAGCGTAAGTAGAAGGCCGGCCAATACCATATTGCTCCAGTGTTTTCACTAGTGTTGCTTCACTAAAGCGCGGTTGCGGTTGGGTAAAACGTTGCGCTTTGTGAATCCCCTTGACGAGCAGTTCTTCATTTTGCACCAGCTCCGGTATCGGCGGCGTTTTGATCTCTTCTGTATCGTCGCGGCTCTCAACATAGAGGCTAATGAACCCTGGGAATATATTTTCAGTTTGTTGACAACGGAGAATATACGCCCCCTTCGAGCCGGCAATTTTTGCGGTAATATCGACAACGGTATTTTTATATTTGGCTGCGGTCATTTGGGATGCAACCATTCGCTGCCAGATAAGCTGGTATAATTTGAATTGATTGGTTTCAAGATACTCTTTTATTAATTGAGGTTCGCGCTCGATGCTCGTTGGCCTTATGGCTTCATGTGCTTCTTGCGCTCCTTTTACGGAACTGGTAAAAGACCGAACGTTTTTAGGCAGATAAGCGATCCCAAATTGTCTCTCGATATATTTTCTCGCCTCGGAGATCGCCGACCCGGAAACCTGAATCGAATCGGTTCGCATGTAGGTTATGAGACCTACACTGCCCTCGGTTCCTATCGGTAAGCCTTCATACAATTGCTGGGCAATCGCCATTGTTTGACGTGCCGTGAACCGAAACTTACGATAAGCTTCTTGCTGGAGTGTGCTGGTAATAAAAGGGGGAGAAGGCTGCTTTATTACCTCCTTGACTCCGACGCTGGATACCGAATATTTGGTAGATCCAAGATCCTTCTCAACCGCCAGTGCTTGTTCTTCGGTTTTGATGCTTATCCTTCTTTTTTCACCCTGCCCGATGAGCGTAGCTTTGAACTTCTGAGTTGAATTATGTTTAACCAAATCAACTTCTATGGTCCAATACTCCTCAGGTTTGAAGGAAAGAATTTCGCGTTCTCTATCGACGATTATTCGCAGGGCTACAGATTGGACACGGCCTGCAGATAAACCGCGGCGGATCTTTTTCCACAATAGGGGCGAAAGCTTATACCCAACTAATCGATCGAGTATGCGCCGGGCTTGTTGAGCGTTTACCAGATTCATATTAATTTCACGCGGTGAATTAAAGGCCGCGATTATTGCTTCCGGCGTAATCTCATGAAAAGTCACCCGTTTGCATGACGCCCGGAGCGTACAAATAGATTCTTTCAGGTGCCATGCTATTGCTTCGCCCTCCCGGTCAGGATCTGTCGCTAAATATACCGCAGAGGCTTTGGAGAGCCCTTCTTTTAATTCTTTCAGAATTGATGATTTGTCTCGCATCACTAAGTATTGCGGTTTAAAGTCATTTTCAATATCAACGCCGAGCTTGCTTTTCGGCAAGTCACGGATATGTCCCATCGAAGCCTTGACGATATATTTAGGACCGAGGATACGGGAAAGAGTCCTTGCTTTGGCAGGGGACTCAACAATAACGAAATTCATGGGTGACTTCATTTTACTCTCGTTTACGACTCCTTAATCACCCTAGAAAGTGTATAGTTCATACCGCCAAGGTGTTTGACTGTTCCTTTCAATTCCATCATCGATAAAGTTGAGCTTACCGTTGAGGCAGATAGTTTGGATGCGCGGCAAATTTCGTCAATGTGTATCGGCTCCACACCAAGATATCCGATTAAGATTTTTTCATTTTCAGTCTCAGGGAGTGTTTCTTTGAATTCAAGTTGTGTAGCAATTGATTCAATATTGAGCTCTGCTAAAATGTCGGATTCGTTTCTGATCAACTTTGCACCTTGTTGAATCAACCGGTTTGTTCCAGAACTCTTGGCTGAGAAAATGTTTCCCGGAATCGCGAATACCTCTCGGTTTTGGTCTAAAGCGTATTCGGCGGTAATTAAAGCCCCGGATTTTTCGCCAGCTTCAGTTACCAGTGTCCCCAACGTCAAGCCTGAGAGGATGCGGTTACGCCGGGGGAAATTTTCAGGTCTTGGTCCCATATCCATCGCGCACTCTGAAATGAGTGCCCCATTTTCAATTATTTGCTTAGCGATGGCTGTGTTTTCTGGTGGGTACACTACATTAACCCCGGAGCCGAGTACTCCGATCGTCCGACCGCCCGCTTTTAGGGCAGAAGAGTGGGAAATCGTATCTATCCCGCGGGCCAAACCTGAAGCGATGGTGATATTATTTCGGCTAAGCGCGGTTACGATCTCCTCGGTCACTTGCTTCCCATAAGCTGTTGGATTTCGTGTCCCCACCACCGCGATAGAAAACTGGTCCTCAGGAAGAAGATTGCCCTTAATATACAAAACTGGTGGATAATCGTAAATCTCCTTGAGGCGGGAAGGATACTTTGGGCTGTCCGCGGTGACGATGGAAACACCGAAACGACCTGCTTTTTCCAGTTCACGCGCTGGTTCAACTTTAGATCGCCAATAAACAATTGAGTTAATCGTACCGCAATCAAGGCCGACCTTCGATAATTCCGCTTCGTTGGCCTTCCAGGCGGTCGAAAGATCTCCGAAGTATTTCTCCAGCATTGAAAGCCGGACCCGGCCGATACCTGGAATAAGACTGAAACCCAGGTAATAGACAGTGTTACCCTGTTCGTTCAAAGCGTCGCAATTTTAACACAGGGCATTGTGAGAGACAATCGTTCAGGAATGACTGGTTGGAACATTAGATTTGGCGGAGAGGGTGGGATTCGAACCCACGGTCGAGTTACCTCGACTCACGCTCTCCAGGCGTGCCTGATAGTCCACTCCAGCACCTCTCCGCAAAGTGGTTGATTGCCTGAAGAACCCGCCAATGATAAATTAATGCGTCCGGTTAGTCAACAATGGAAAACACTTTTGGAGCACTGCTCTGCGTATTACCACTATGAGTATTTGCCAGGTACTAGTACCGCATGTTATATTTAGAAAAATATACCCTTCGAGCCGTCCCGGCCTAACTTTCAAAAAGAGACATGGCAGGCGGCCAGTCAGGGTGTCGCTGGAAACGGCGGCGCCTCCCGTTTTCGGAAAGGAGGGGCATGAACGCTTACGCCGTCCTTCGCTTGAGGGATTGTTTGATCCAATGACCGAAGCTAATTGTGTTGCCGGCACTTTTGATGCCTTCAATCGCCGCGTAAACTACTTGCGTATTTCGGTCACCGATAGATGCAATTTGCGATGCACCTACTGCGGCAATGGCGACATCACTCACCTTAACCATGACGACATCTTGCGTTATGAAGAGATAGAGCGAGTAACCAAAGCCGCCGCAGCCCTCGGAGTGCGGCATGTCCGGCTGAGTGGAGGCGAACCGCTGGTGCGGCCGCATTTGTGGAATTTGATCGAACTTTTGACGCCTATACCGGGTATAGAAGACATTTCACTAACTACCAACGGCACATTGCTCAAGGCGCAGGCCACAAAGTTACGAAGCGCCGGCTTGAGACGCATCAACGTAAGTCTCGACTCGCTGCGACCTGGCCGTTTTGAACAGATCACCGGCGGCGACAGGCTTGGCGACGTACTTGAAGGAATAGAAGAGGCTAATCGCGTTGGGCTTTCGCCGGTGAAGATTAACATGGTGGTCATACCCGGGGTAAATGACGATGAGATCGAAGATTTCGCCTTGATGGCTAAGGAAGAGGGATGGCACGTTCGTTTCATCGAGCATATGCCTTTCGAGGGGATTAGCCGAACCCCATCAATGACGGTGGCTGAAATCAAAGAAAAGATAGAATCGGCGGTGAGCGACCTGTGGCCGTGTTGCCTCTCCGGCGCCGGTCCAGCCAGCTACTTTAGTTTCGGTGAAGGGCAGGGAACAATCGGCTTTATTCGTCCGGTCAGTCATCGCTTCTGTGGCCAGTGTAACCGGTTGCGGCTGACAGCCGACGGCAAGTTGCGGCCTTGCCTATTGAACGACCTTGAGATCGATATCAAATCTGCTTTACGAAGTAACGCCAGTATCTCGGATTTGAAAGATCTGCTTAAACGGGCGATCATTGCCAAACCGGAGCGCCACCATTTGGAAGCGGCCGGCGTTGGCGGCCGTCAGATGCGTCAGATCGGGGGATAGCTCATGGAATTATCTCATGTCGATGAGCGTGGCCGAGCCAGGATGGTAGACGTGACCGAAAAGAGAATCACCAGCCGCCGCGCTGTAGCTATCGCCCATATCAGCATGAAACCTGAGACACTGGAGCTGATCAAGAAAATGGAGGTCAGAAAGGGCGATGTACTGGCAGCGGCGCGTATCGCCGGAATAATGGCTGCCAAGAAAACGCCGGAATTGATACCGCTGTGCCATCCATTGACAATCTCGGAAACCGCAATCGATTTCGAGTTTTACGGCACCTACCAGTTAATAGTGTCAGCCGAGGTGAAGTGCACCGGGCCTACCGGTGTTGAAATGGAAGCCCTCACCGCCGCCAGCATCGCCGCTCTGACCGTATACGATATGTGCAAGGCGGTGGACAAGGGCATAACCATAGAACGAATCTACCTCGAAACTAAAGAGGGTGGCAAAAGCGGGACTTACAGGAGACTGGATGGCTAAGATTGTCGCTGTTTGCACTAGCAAAAAAAAAGGCACTAAGAAAAAAGATATTAGCCACGCGTTCCTGGAAGCGGATTACGGGATTCAAGGCGACGCCCATGCCACCAAAGGCTGGCATCGGCAGATTAGCCTGCTGGACAATTCCAGCATCGACAAGATGCGCGCCAAAGGGCTGGCGCTTTCACCCGGCGACTTCGCCGAGAACCTGACAACTGAAGGTCTCGAACTGATGACCCTGCCTGTCGGTACGAGGCTAAAGACAGGCAGGGGAGTTGAGCTGGAGATCACCCAGATCGGAAAGGAATGTCATCACCACTGCCAGATCTACCGCCAGGTGGGGATGTGCGTCATGCCTCTTGAGGGCGTCTTTGCCCGCATTGTCCGAGGCGGCGAAGTAAAAGCCGGGGATACCATTGAGGTTGTTGGGGCGTAACTCATTCCTGTGTCGGCAAGAGTTCAATTCAGCCGTTGAACAAGAAAACCCGGACCGTCTCGCCCTTTTCCAGGATGTCGATGTTGGCCGGAATGTCCAAGTAGCCGTCGGCCTCAGCGGTGGCGGTGATTGCGCCGGACTCTTTGAACAATGGCAATGCTTGCCCGGCGACAAGTTTAACCGGAAGGAACTGTCGCCGGCCGACACTGCCAGGCACGCTCTGCGCCAGCATAGCTTCCGTGGGTTGTTTAGCTTCGACTGGTAAACGAGCCATTTTCCTTACCGCCGGGGCCAGTAGAACATGACCGTTAATGAGACACGACGTCGGGTATCCCGGCATACCAAGCACCGGCTTGCCGTTGATTACGGCGAACATGGTCGGCTTGCCCGGCTTGACTTGAATGCCGTGGAAAAGCACTTTCCCCAGGTCTTCCAGTATGCTGAACATCAAGTCGCGTTCTCCGACTGAAGAGCCGCCGGAAATCACCACCATGTCGTTCTCCAGGGCTTGCTCGATGGCAACCCGCAGTTTCTCCGGCTTGTCCTCAGCGATAGGCATCTTCACCGGTTCTCCGCCATTTGAACCCACCACCGCAGCCAGGGTGTGCGAATTAATATCGTAGATCTGCCCCGGTTTGAGAGCTTGCCCGGCGGGGGCGATCTCCTCGCCGGTGGGCATGATAGCGATGCGGGGTTTTATGAATACTGAAGCTTCGGTAAAGCCCTGGGAGGCCAGCACACCGATCTTACCGGCATCAAACGGATTTCCCTGTTTCAAAATGATCTCACCCTGTTTGACATCTTCTCCAACCTGGCCGATGTTGGCACCGGGATAAACCGCCTTGAATATGTTGACCTGTTCATCGATACGTTCGGTCTCTTCTACCATGACCACCGCGTCGGCACCGGCAGGCATGGGCGCCCCGGTAGCAATTTGAACAGCTTCACCTTTTTCAGTGGTCACCAAAGGGGCGTCGCCAGCGAAGATTTGGTCTACTACCCGCAGAGACTTTGGGCTACGCCGACCGGCGCCGAAAGTATCCTCGGCAATAACGGCGTAGCCATCCATGGCAGCACGGGAAAAGGGGGGAATTGACATAATCGCCCGGAGATCTTCGGCCAGAACGCGACCGAAGAGGGTTTTGAACGATACAGATTCAGTTTTGTCAACCGGTACCACGGCATTCAACACTATCGCGAGGGCATCATCGAAATCCAATAGTCGTCCGAAAGGCTTCACCGCCCGGCCTCCCTCGCCAGGTGCCCAAGCTCGGGCAGAATGATCTTTTCTGCGGCTAGCTTAACCGCGTTGATAGAGCCGGGGAGGCACAGGATGATTTTGCCAGAGCTGACACCGCCCAGCGCGCGGCTCATGATAGCCGGTGTACCGATACTTTCCCAAGTCAAAAAACGGAAGAGCTCGCCGAAACCCGGAATTTCTTTGTCAAGCAAACCGGAAACGGTCTCGACAGTGATGTCGCGGTGGGAAAAGCCTGTCCCGCCGGTGGTTATAATGACCTTCACTAAATCATCGTCGGCGAAACCGGCGATGACTTTTTTTATTGCCATAGCATCGTTCTTGAGCAGGCAGTAACCGAGGACGGAATGGCCGTTTTCTTTAAGTGCTGATATCAGATAGCGCCCGGACTCATCGGTGTCCTCAGTTCGGGAATCAGAAATGGTTAAGACCGCACAGCCGACGGACTTGGGCGCTTTAGCCTTGTGATCAATGTGTCCCATAAGCCGCATTATAAGGCCGACAGGGGCTTTAGACAATCTTGGTCATTATCTAAACCCTGCGGTGGCTTGGTACTGCAGTAACTTTTGGAGTTTTTCAGGATGGCTGCTTTTCAGGAGGGCTTCCTCTTTTGATATCAGGTTTTTACGGAGTAAATCTGAGAGCGACTGGTCTAGAGTTTGCATACCGTCTTTCCCAGAGAGTTGAATGACGTTGGTGATCTCGTGAGTTTTCTGCTCGCGAATTAGGTTTCTAACCGCCGGACTGGCAATCATCACCTCAAAAGCAGGTACTCTTCCTTTGGCGTTGAGCCTTGGGATCAGAGTCTGGACTAACACAGCTTCAATCACCTGGCTGAATTGCAGCCGAATTTGCTGCTGTTGAGAAGGCGGGAAGATATCGATTACCCTGTCAACGGTCTGAGCAGCGTCGGTGGTGTGAAGCGTGCCAACAACGAGGTGACCGGTTTCAGCCGCAGCGATGGCCGTTGAAATTGTTTCAAGGTCACGCATTTCACCGACGATGATTACATCAGGGTCATGGCGGAGGGCGTGTTTCAAAGCGACAGCGAAGGCTTTGGTATCATCTCCGAGATCCCGCTGGGCGATCAGGCATTTCTTGTTCGAGTGCAGGTATTCAATCGGGTCTTCGATAGTGATTACGTTACGTGAAGCATTCTGATTCAGGTAGTCTACCATCGCAGCCATAGTTGTTGATTTTCCGGAACCTGTCGGTCCGCAGACCAGAATCATGCCACGGGGTTTTAAAATAAGTTCTTTACAGATTGCAGGTACCCCGAGCCGTTCCATAGATAGGATTTGAAACGGTACTTGGCGGAAAGCCATTGAAAGGGTACCCCTCTGACGCATAACGCTGACGCGGAAACGCGCGACCCCCGCTAAGCTGTAGGCGAAGTCAAGTTCCTTCTCCCGGAGGAAGGTTTCCTTTTGTTCCGGTTTGGCGATTTCATCCAGAACGGCTTCCAAATCAGCTGTCTTGAGGTTAGCGTATTGATCCTGAATGACCAGCTCGCCATCTACCCGTATGACCGGGGGGCTTGGTACTCGCAGATGGAGGTCGGAACCGCCAAGCTCAACCAGGAGTCTTAACCATTCATCTATTTGCGACACTTCATCTTGCTCCAGCGTGTTAAATATTGGGATTGTCGGATTCGCCATCCACGCGGTCGGCTTCAGCCTTCAACATTTCCACTTCGGCTTCGGTAAATAGCCGCCAACCACGGCGGTCGCGGGCGACGGCACTGCCAAGGAGGTTACTTTTCAGCCAACGAAACAGGGTCGTTCGGCTGATGCCTGCCAGATCGCAGACTTCGGCAGTTCGATAGTATTTCACGCCTTTAAGAATAACAGACATTGATTTCGGACCTGTATGGCTATATTCGGATATACTTTAACGTATCATTCGGTCAGAGTAAATGGGTATTTCGTTCGATGTGGATAACCGAAAGTACCACTGCCACCTGACGAGCGACCGTCAGTCCGATATACGCACGAGCCGCACATCTCCGGCCGCCCCGATTCGGTCGGCTATAACAATGATGACTCCGGATACACCTTCAATCCCCCGAGCTGCTGAGAGCGCCGTGCTAATGTCTTCAGGGGATTGGATACGATTGCAGCAAGCAGTGGCTGCGGCATCAGCCAGGCTGGCGGACGCCGATACAATGGTCACCGCGTCTGCTTTACCGAATGAAAGAGAATGCCCCAATGTCCCTGATGAAGTACAGATCCCGCAAGGAGTCTCAGTTGGTCTAATGGTTAGCCCTAGCTTGCCGGAGAAGAGCGAGTCGCCTGCATGAATCCCTACGACCCTTTCACGGGTTGTCTTAATGAATAGGTCGCCACCGTTCTCGATAATGATATCTGACGAATGTTCCAGTAAATCCCGACCGACAGCTTCAGCTATAGCCCCAGCCACGGCAGCCATAGGTCCGACACCAGCCTTCAGAGCTGCTTCCGCCATGTCACAGATGATGGGAGGTTCTCCAGGCTCAACCTCAACGGGAGCCAGTGAGGTTAAGAATTCGGGGTGGCAAGCGATATACTGCTCGATGGTCTGTCGGTGTTTTTGCACCGATCGGTATGCCTTACGCTCAAGGTTGCAACGGGCGGCGATGAAAAGGTTGGTCTCCTTAATACAAACGGAAAAGGAGATAAGGTCAGGGCTGGAGTGCTGTCCGCGGTAGAATCTGGGTTGGTAACTCAACCATTCCTCGGTGTCTCTTCCGGAAAGGGCGCCGGACTAATTTAGAAATGTAACTCCATCGATCGGGACGGGCATGACAAAATGCACATGCCGCAGACGACACACTTATCCTCTTCAAACCTGACCTCACGTGTTACAGGGTCAACGGTAAATGAGCTTGAAGGGCAGACAGTAACGCAGGCGCCGCAGTCGGTACACCTCTCCTCATTACGGGTGACTTCACGACATAGGGTGTCGATAATCAGTCCCGATTGAGTCAGGTATTCTATGCCTTTATCGAAGTCAGCCCGCTCGCCCTTAAGTTCCAACACCATATGACCTTCTTCAGAAGTGATATTGGCTTTAAGTATATTGAGTTCCAGGTTGAAGTCTTTGATGAGATGATATACAACCGGCCGGCTGACCAGGTGGCGGGGAAAACGCAACGAGATCTTTTTGGTGGCAGTCATCTTATTTTTCGCCATTTATCGGCCTTTCATTAAGCAGCTTAAATTTGACGCCGCTTTCGATTCCGGGTAGGGTGGCGACCGGTGAAGTCAGTTCAAATTTACCATTTGTGATCCTATCTTTCAGGATTATGGCAATCTCTCGAGCTCTGGGATAGCTTGACAACGAGGCAGTCGGCACTTCACGGCCATTGATCTTTACCCTACCAGTTTTAAGTTCGCCGTAGGATATTTCACCGACGACTTCCGGCTTAACATTGGGATAGGCATCGGAGTAGTCCACCACGGCGGCGAAGATATCATCGTCAGTGACAGTGGTGTGTCTGAGAATATCCTCATCAAGGATTGGGATGGGCACGCCGATTCCCACAGAGACGGTCACGCCATAACCCAGCATAGACGTGCCCATTAGATATCTAGAACTCATGTGTTTGAGATCGCCGATGACCGCGAGAGTTCCGGCACCCCGTTTGGGAACGCCGGACTCAGTCCGCGGGACGGAGGGATTGAACTGAGTCCCATGCCAGGCGATAAAGCCCTCACCGCCGCCGAGGAAGATCTTTGTCCCGATGCCTATTGTCTTGTACATGGGGTCGTTCAATAGCGGTGAAAGTTGCCCTGCTGAACAGTAAGTGGCATTGCCCATGTTTGCCTTCAAGGTGCCCATGTAAGTATAGATGGTCTTATCGGAAAGATTGACTGCTACATTATAATTTTGATAGGCATTGCGCATATTGAACAAGACTGCCTCGTTCATGTCCCGAAGGTTGATCCAGGTTTCCAATTTTTTCCGGGGATAGCAGTCGGTGCCGTAGGCGGTGGCAGTGAGCTTGATGTCCTTGCCGGCAACCAGCTCTTCTATGACATGACCGCCGCCGTAGTTAAATTCCCCGGGGTGAAAGCGGTTACGCGGATCATCTTCAGGTAGGGCATTAGCGCCGAGCATCACATCTACCGCTGCAAAGCCTGCATAGGCTGGCACGTCGTTCAAAGACACCTTGCCGCCACCAAGTTTAATCCGGGGTTTAGTATGCCCGATATTAAAGTATGCCCCGCTTGAGCACATAGGTCCAAAAGTGCCCGTTGTGACGACGTCCACCAAAGCCGCGGTTTTTTTCAGACCATGTTCCTTAACCACACCTATTATTTCTTCAGCGGTGAAGACGACGGCTCGGCCGGAACGGATCTTCTGGTTGATTTCCTCGATTGTTTTAGCCATGGACACCTCTGATTAATGGCGTATTGGACATAAATATTAACATGTTACGCTGCCTGCGTCACCCTGATCAGCATCCAACGGGGAAGAAAAGGATTGACGTTCTGTTGAGAGCGGTAAGCCTCCTGGACGATGAATCAATCGGCGGAGTTTTGATTGGTCGAATCGAAATTATTCAATGGAATTCATAATTGGCTTGTAACTTAAGATCTAAATAAGATAAAATGAATCCCTGTTCCCATTGCGCCCCTGTAGCTCAGGCGGATAGAGCACCAGCCTCCGAAGCTGGTTGCGAGCGTTCGAGTCGCTCCAGGGGCATTTCCTGCCATAGTAACTTTTTCAAAGATGGGAGGAGCTACTATCGACAGCGAACTGACGGAAATCAGGTGGCACGGACGTGGCGGTCAGGGAGCCGTAACTTCCGCTGAACTAATCGCCCAGGCGGCTATTAACGAGGGCAAATATGCCCAGGGATTTCCCAGCTTCGGCCCCGAACGTCGAGGCGCTCCTGTTATGGCATTCAACCGCGTCAACCAGTACAGGCCGATTAGAAACCGAGCCGGAATCACGAAGCCTGACGTGATGGTGATTCTGGATCCCAGCTTGCTTTCTATTGGTAACCTTACATCCGGTCTTAAAGACGGCGGAACGATCATCATTAACACCTCAAAGCCATCCGACGCATACCCAGAACTGGTCAAGAAATTCAACCTGGCTATCATCGACGCCACGCGAATCGCCCGCGAAGAATTGGGTGTGCCGATTGTCAATACTACAATGCTAGGAGCCCTCATCAAAGCCACCGGGGTCGTCAGTGTTGACTCCATGATAGAGCCTTTGAAAGAACGATTTGGCCGACTGGCTGAAAAGAATATCAAAGCTCTGTCTCGCGCTTACACCGAGACCCAGCTAAAGGAGCTTCAGAACATTGGCTAAATCTGAAAACGAACTCACCTGGAAAGATATTGAGATCGGAGCCGCAGTCATAGAGCCAGGTTCGGCGGCGGCATACCGGACCGGTGACTGGCGGTCACAGAGGCCTACATACGATTTCTCAAGGTGCCTAAAATGCGGTATCTGCTTCGTCTTTTGTCCCGAAGGCTGCATTGGACAGAACCAGAAAGGCTTTTTCGAAGCTAATCCATATTACTGTAAGGGTTGCGGCATTTGCGCTTATGAGTGCCCCACCCGGGTTATCGTGATGCGGGAAGAGGAGGAGAAGTGATGATTGGTAAACGTCACGGTATTGAGGTATCCATCGCCCTGGCTGATGCGGTAAAACTTTGTGATGCTGACGTCATCGCTGCTTACCCCATAACGCCGCAAACACATATCGTCGAACACCTCGCTGAGCTGGTAGCTGAAGGGGAGCTGGATGCCGAATACATCCCGGTGGAATCCGAGCATTCCGCCCTGTCTGCCTGCCTAGGCTCGGCAGCTGCCGGCGCGCGCACCTTCACTGCTACTGCGGGACAGGGGCTTGAACTGATGCACGAAGTTCTTTATGTTGCTTCAGGTATGCGGTTGCCCATAGTCATGGCGGTGGCTAACCGAGCTCTATCGGCACCGTTGTCCGTTTGGGGAGACCACTCCGACGCCATGGCGGTGCGTGACACCGGCTGGATTCAGATTTTTACCGAAAACGGCCAGGAAGTTGTGGACCAGATTATCTGCGCTTTCAAGATAGCAGAGCACCATAAAGTACTGCTGCCGGTGATGATTCACCTGGACGGTTTTAATCTGTCCCATGTCATTGAACCTATCGAAATGCCCGACAAGCAAGGTGTGTGCGATTTCGCGCCACACAGACGCAGTCCGCTGACGCTGCACCCATCTCGCCCAGTGGCCATGGGCGACTTCGCGCCCCCGGTAATCTTTACCGAGGCTAAGTGGGCTCAAGAGCAGGCGATGCTTGTGGTCAAACCCACCATCGTTGAAATATGGGAACAGTTTGCTGAGAAATTTGGCCGTACATACAAACCGGTGGAATGTTATAAATGTGATGGTGCAAAAAATCTCCTTTTCACCATGGGCAGTTTCTCCGAGACAGCGATGACCGCCGTGGACAAGCTGCGTCAGGCTGGTGTCGATATCGGCCTGGTCCGGCTGCGCTTGTGGCGGCCTTTTCCCTTCGAAGAATTCTGCGCCGCGGTCAAAGATGCTGAAACGCTGTTAGTTCTCGATCGCTGCATTTCATCAGGCGGACCCGGCGGGCCGGTCGCCTCCGAGCTGAAGTCGGCACTTTATAAGCTGGATAAAAAACCCAAAGTGGTCAGCTTCGTCGGCGGCCTTGGTGGCCGTGACATAACTGTGGCCGGCTTTGAGAAAATCATCGTTGACGGGCTGGAATTGGCCGAAACCGGTCAGGAGCGGATCTTCGAAATCGTAGGGGTGAGGGAATAATGCAAAACCTTGGCATTTATGCTTCCCGCCTGGTCAGGAAAGAAGAAAATTTTGTGCCCGGGCATCGTGCCTGCATCGGCTGCGGCGAGGCTCTGGCGGTCAGATTGGCGGCTAAGGCTTTTGGCAAGAATACCATTGTGGTTAATGCTACCGGTTGCATGGAGATTGTTGCGTCACAACTGCCATATACCTCATGGAAACTACCCTGGATTCATACGCTTTTTGAAAACTCTGCCGCCGTAGCTTCAGGAATTGAAGCCGGTCTAAAGGCGCAAATGCGTAAAGGTAAACTGCCCCAGGAAGATATCAAAGTTGCGGCTATCGCCGGTGATGGCGCTACACTAGACATAGGCCTGCAGGCTTTGTCAGGCGCCATGGAGCGCGGCCATGATTTCGTTTATCTTTGCTTTGACAATGAAGCCTACATGAACACCGGCATCCAGCGGTCATCGGCCACGCCTTTCGGCGCCTCGACTACCACATCTCCCGCCGGCCGCGCCAAGGCGGGGCAGATGTCTTGGAAGAAGGACATGCCGGCCATTGCCGTCGCCCACAATATCCCTTACGTAGCCACCGCCTGCCCTAGCTACCCCTTTGATCTCATCGAGAAGGTCAAGAAGGGGTTGGAGACACGGGGGCCGACCTATATCCACATCCTCTCCGTATGTCCCACCGGCTGGCGCTGCGACACGGAGATCTCGGTCATGCTGGGCCGCCTGGCGGTGGAGACCGGTGTTTTCCCGCTTTACGAGGTGGAGAACGGCAAATACAAGATGAGCATGGTCCCGGACAAACTTAAACCGGTCAAGGACTACATGAAGCTGCAGCGCCGCTTCCGGCATTTAAAGCCGGAGGCTATCGACTCCATCCAAGCGCGAGTGGTCGAAGAATACGAAAAACTGCTGGAGAAAGCTAAATGACCCTGGATACCAGATCTAAAGCCGAGGTAGTGAACATCGTCCTGGCTAAATACCAGAACGACTCAAGCATGCTGGTTGGTATCCTGCAGGACATACAAGCCGAACTGAATTATTTACCAAGGGAAGCTCTTGAGATGACGGCCGAGGTTCTGTCCATCCCGCTGTCCCGTGTCTACTCGGTAGCCACTTTTTTCAAAGCATTTTCATTAAAACCAAGGGGTCGCCACGGCATACACGTCTGCATGGGAACGGCCTGTCATGTCCGCGGCGCCGAAAAGGTGCTGGACCGTTTTCAGACCGAACTTTGCGCATGCGCCGGCGAAACCACTCCTGATATGAAGTTCACACTTGAAACCGTCAACTGCGTCGGAGCTTGCGCCCTGGGTCCGGTAGTTGTTGTGGATGGCGAATACGAAGGCCAGGTGACTGCTGAGAAAGTCAAATCTATCATCGAGGGCTGCAAATAGATGGTAGCTGAAAAATCGGGGAAGCGCCTCAATTCGGCATCTGAACTTGAGTTGCTCTGCGAGGAAATAAAGCGTTCCGTTTCCGCACGTACGCGGACGGTGACCATCTGTTGCGGCACGGGCTGTCTGGCCTATGGCGGCACAAAGGTGGCGCAGGCGTTCCGTGACGAGATAAAAAGTCGCGGTCTGGAGAGCGAAGTTGAAGTCAAGACCACCGGTTGCCACGGGTTCTGCGAACGTGGTCCGCTGGTGGTCATCCGCCCGGAAAATATCCTGTATCAGCGGGTAAAGCCTGCGGATATCCCGCAAGTCATTGACGAAACACTAATCAGCGGTCGAGTCATCGATCGCCTGCTGTATACTATTCCAGGCACCAAGGAGAAGGTGACCTATGAACACGACGTACCGTTTTATAAGAAACAGATGCGCCTAGTCTTCGGCGCCAACGGTTATATAGATCCTACAGTCATCGAGGACTACATCGGTTGCGGCGGCTATGCAGCGCTATCGAAAACCCTCTTCGAAATGAAGCCAGACGAGGTCGTCGACGAAGTGAAGAAGTCCGGCCTGCGCGGCCGCGGTGGTGGCGGTTTTGCTACCGGCGCCAAGTGGCAAAGCACCAGGGAAGCTCACGGCGATCCGAAGTATGTCATCTGTAACTGCGACGAGGGAGACCCCGGTGCTTTTATGGACCGCTCGCTGATGGAAGGCAATCCCCACGCAATAATCGAGGGTATGGTCATCGCTGCTTATGCTATAGGCGCCCATCTAGGCTACATTTATATCCGCAATGAATACCCGGTAGCTGTCAAACATGCCGAGAAAGCAATAGCTCAGGCAGAAGCTATGGGCTTGTTAGGGGAGAATATCCTGGGATCGGGTTTCAGCTTCAGCGTCAAGATCAACCGTGGCGGCGGCGCCTTTGTTTGCGGCGAGTCGACCGCCTTGATGGCTTCTGTTGAAGGACGGGTCGGCGAGCCGCGGGCTAAATACATTCACACCTCCGAAAAAGGCTTGTGGGATCAGCCAACGGTGTTAAATAATGTCGAAACATTGGCCAACGTACCGCTCATTATTAACCGCGGCGCACAATGGTATTCTTCAATCGGCACGGCCAACTCCAAAGGCACCAAGATTTTCTCACTGGTAGGTAAAGTCAACAACACCGGTCTCATCGAGGTGCCTATGGGTATCACTCTCGAAGAGATTGTATACGGCATCGGAGGCGGCATACCCAAAAACAAGAAATTCAAGGCTATTCAAACTGGCGGTCCGTCAGGCGGCTGCCTGCCGGCTTCAAAACTGGACATGCCCGTCGATTTCGATGAATTGACCCGTGCAGGTTCAATGATGGGTTCCGGTGCGATGATCGTCATGGACGAAGATAATTGCATGGTGGATATCGCCAGGTACTTCCTATCATTTCTGGAGGGTGAGTCTTGCGGTAAGTGCGTTCCCTGCCGCGAAGGCCTTAAACGTATGCGCCAGATTCTGGACCGGATAATCTCCGGCCAAGGCCAGCCGGATGACATTGAACTTCTGGAAAACCTCTCCGAGACACTCACTTGGGGAGCGCTGTGCGGCTTGGGCGGCGGCGCCGCCAACCCGATCATGTCGACTCTACGCTATTTCCGTGAAGAGTACGAGGCTCACATTATTGAAAAACGATGTCCGGCCGGAGTATGCAAACCACTGATAAGCTACAACATTATCAATGAGAAATGCCCCAATTGCACGCTATGTATCAAAGCTTGCCCGGTCGGCGCAATTACCGGACAGGGTAAGAAGCTTCCTGTTATTCTGGACCAGGTCAAATGCACCAAATGTGGCGCTTGTTACGATGTTTGCCGCCTCGGCGCCGTGGAGGTTAGATAACTAATGGCGATTAAACTAACCATCAACGGTCGGGAGTTCCAAGCTGAACCGTGTGATACAGTGCTTACCGTAGCTAAGGCAGCCGGGGTTTATATTCCTACACTTTGTCACAGTGAAGCCGTCTCAGATTACGGAGCCTGCCGTATGTGTTTGGTAGAGGTAGAACGGCGGGGGCGTAAGCGTTTGGTGACGGCCTGCCTGTATCCTGTTGAAGAAGGACTTAAGGTAACCACTGACTCTGAAAAGGCCCTTCGAGTCCGCAGGACGGTTATAGAACTGCTGCTGGCCAGGTGCCCGGGATCCGCTGCGGTAAAAGAGATGGCAGCAGCTTTAGGTGTCACCGAGTCGCGTTTCAGCATCGCCGATGAAAACAGCAAAAGTGATGCCTGCGTTTTGTGCGGGTTGTGCACTAGGGTATGCGCCGAAGTGGTCGGCGCTTCAGCTATTAGCTTAGTCAACCGTGGAACTGAACGCGAGGTCGCTTTACCTTTCTATAACGAAGCCGGCGACTGTATTGCCTGCGGTTCTTGCGCTTATATCTGCCCAACTGGAGCTATCAGTCTGGTGGACAGCGGAAATAAGCGGATTATTTCATGGCCTCAGGGCACGGTTGACTTTGCAATGAAGGCGTGCCTCAACTGCGGAACCAATTATGCCCCGGTGCGTCAAGTGGAATTCATGGCTCGAAAGTCGGGATTGTCGCCAAGCGAGTTTGATTACTGCCCGGACTGCAGGAAACTGTGATTGACTGTTCTCCGCAAGAATAATATACTCGCCGTTCACGGGGTGTAGCGCAGCTGGTAGCGCGCAGCGTTTGGGACGCTGAGGTCGGAGGTTCGAAACCTCTCACCCCGACCAGTGATTGTTCTCCTGCGGTTAGGTTTAAAATCCCGTAGGCATTTCGCCTACGGGATTTTTATAACTCTTTGATTTGACATAAACATATGTCTGTCGGACAATTATAGTATGAAAAGTAGTCATACAATTGTGAAAACTTTGATATCGGCTACTGCCGCTATAGCAGTAATGCTGTTATCGTGGCAAGTTTATCAGAGGTATCAACCGGTGAGTCTTGACGGGGTCGAAATCAGAGAGTATCAAGGAGAGATGCTTTCCTCAGTCGCTAAAGATTTTCGTGAAAACTCAATAAAAGGTCCCCAGTTCATCGAACGCGAATCATACCGATTGGAAGTTTCCGGGCTGGTGAATAACCCCTTGAGTTTAAGTTATAGCCAACTGTCAGAAGGCTTTCAAGATTACCAAAAAGTGGTGACCCTATATTGCGTCGGGGGTTGGGATGCGAAGATCCTGTGGCAGGGTTTGAAGGTTGAAGACCTGTTCATCCAGGCTGGACTCAATCTAAAAGCCAATACGGTGATCTTCCACGCGGCAGACGGGTACACGACATCATTTCCCATTGAATACCTCATTGAAAACAAAATATTGCTCGCCTATAAGATGAACGGGGTAACCATACCACCGGAGCGAGGATTCCCTTTGATATTAGTGGCGGAAAGTAAATGGGGATACAAATGGATCAAGTGGATAACCAAAATTGAATTGTCGGACGACATCAACTACCAGGGCTACTGGGAAAGCCGCGGCTATTCCGATTCAGGAGATTTAGATGATGACTTCTTCAAATAATGGTTTGACTTTGTTTCAGCCGTCGGGCGACAATAAGATTCAAGGAGGCTTCAATGGGATCAAAAACTGTAACGCTTAAAGTTAATGGCACCGACGTCACCCTTTCCTTTTTTGTCCAGACATACTTCGACCGTGTTTTGGATGGGATGGCTACAGCCCTGGAGAGCACCTGCAAGGTAGAAACGATGATATTAAACGCTAAAGATAACCGGGTAGCTTTGGTGATCAACGGAGCTTCGGTACGCTTGAATGAGTTCGTTGAGTGTATTATTTTCAATACCGTCCAGGGGATGGTAAGCAGTTTGCGAGGGGTTACACACATAGAGAATTTTGTGATTGCCATTGGTCCTGAGAAATAAATCCTAACTTATTTTCTGAGCTATTTTTATCTCTAGGATGTCGGCGTGAATTATCGTTTAATTGAGATACCCCAGCTTAATGAACCGGATCTGATCGTAGGTTGGCCGGGAATAGGTAGCGTAGGAATACTGGCGGTCGATACCCTGCGGCGCCAGCTTGAGGCTGATTACGCTGGTGAAATTGAACCTGAGCCGTTTTTCTATCCCAACGGAGTGGTTATTAAAAACGGTGTCCTTGAAGAATTGAATTTTCCTTCAAGCCGGTTCTATTACAAACGGCAGCCGCAGTGCGATTTGGTTATGTTTATCGGGGAAGAACAACCGGCGGAAACAGGTTCAACCTACGCGTCCGGCGGTAAAGCGTTCATGATGGCTAACCTGGTTGTTGATGTGGCTCAAAAACTGGGTTGCCGCCGTATCTTTTCCTCTGGCGCTGCTGTCTCGGCTATTCACCATAATTACACTCCTGGGGTTTGGGCGGTGGCAACCGAAAAAACCTTACTTGCAGAGATCGAATTAAAGCGGGCAGGTTCTTACCTGAGCGCACATCAAGGAAGGGGAACACAAGCCACTATCACCGGCCTCAACGGTTTGCTAATCGGCGTCGCCGCCAGGCGGGGCATCCCGGGGGCTTGTCTAATGGGTGAAGTGCCTGATTACCTTGCCCGGGCACCATTGCCGTACCCATCAGCTTCGCGTTCTGTTTTGGAAATATTATCCCGTTTATATGGTCTGCAATTAGATTATAACGACCTGGAAGAAATGCGCCGGCAGACCTTCGAGATGGCGGAACAATTTTTCGATCAGTTTCCTGATGAAATTAAAGCGAAGATATCCCAACGGGCTCAAGCCAGGGTTGAAGCCGAGGGGGGCGAGGCGATAACTGAGGACGATAAACGATGGATGGCGGAACACATCGAAGAATTGTTTCGTAGCGGCCGAAATAATGATGACCGGGCAGCTTAAGTATCTGTCTGAAACCCGGCTAGACAGGCCCGCTATGGTGGTCGGGTGGCACGGTGACGCCGGTATGACGGGAGATCGCGTGATTGCATTGTTAAACCAGACTTTCAAAATGAAACCGCTGGCCGAGATTGAGCCGGTCGGCTTTTTTCAACTTTCCGGGGTCGAAGTCGCCAGCGACCTTGCCAAGCTGCCAGATTCGAGTTTCAGCTATTCCAAGGAGGTCCCGTTAATCGCTTTTATCTCAGATATTCCAGCTTATGAAGTCCATCAGTTTCTGGAACGAGTGTTAGATCTGGCAGCAAAACACGAGGTCAGTCACATGATCATTATTGGGGCCTTGCCTGTGATGGCTTCGCACAATACACCGAGCACCTTAATGGCCAATCTCTCAACACCTCTGCTCCGAGACTGGCTTTCCGGGGAAGGTGTAAAAGCGGATATGGACTATATATCGCCGCCGGGCCAAAAGCCGGCGATAGGGACCTATCTGACCTGGGAAGCACGCCAGCATGGTGTCGAAGCCGTCTCACTATGGTCGCCAGTGCCGTTTTACCTGGCTCCTCTGACCGATGAAACAGGTGCCGCCAGGATACTATCATTCTTGCGCCATAAACTTGCATTGCCTGTGAATACCCAGGAGGCTGAAGATTCCGCCAGGCGCCAGCGGGAAAAAATTGCCGGGCTTAGAGCCTCGGAGCCCGAGGTGGATAAATCCCTGTCGATGCTTGAATCAAACCTCAGCCTTACGGAATACGAAGCTGGAGCCTTGGCGGCGTCCGTAAGGCAGGCCTTAAGCTAATTACCGGTTACGTCAGACGCCGGAGTTCCATCCAATGTTGAGTCATCTGCCGAGGTTTCCGGTTCAATTTCTCGATCTTTGAGTTCCATGGGATGATTCCGCAGATAACGATTGATTTCATCGAGGGACGGGGGGGATACACTAAAAACCTCAATACTCGAGGGGTATTGTATGGGGTAGCCTTCTCTTAAGAAAAGTACCCCGGTTTCGTCAGGCTTGATTGTTTCGTTTATCCTGGTGACCATGAAATCGTAACGCTTTTTCATCGCTGACCTGTAATTCTCAGTCACCATTCTGGCTACCTTGGTGCTGGCGAAACCCATCATGATAAACCGTTCCCAATCAAGAGTTTCCGAGACTAATTCCCGGTCTTCCAAGTGAGCAACAACAGCCCCTGAGTTAACCAGGGAAACAACAATGGAGTGACTTTTGGGAGTATACTTTTCGAGGTGGGCGATTGCGGCATCGCCCGAATGATCGGCGCCTTCGTGGAAAACATATTTTACCGGTCCGATCCGACTGGATAAATTCCGCAATTGTTCACTTACCTCTTCCCAATAGCGGTTGAACAGTGCTGTATATTCTGCGGCAGCCTCGGACCACTCAAAAATTAAAGGCACTACACAAAGTTTGCGTTTACCTTTGAATGACACGGCTTCAGGGCGCTCAATTCTTCCGATTTCCTCGCTCATCTTAAGTCCTTATTTAATATATTTTGGCTCAGGTTAAAGCAGAACAGGCCGGAGACGCCGATCCAATAGTTAGTTTTCAGTATAAAAGAGGCGCTCGTAGAGAAGCTCAAGGCGCGCTTTGTGGGCTAATTCTTGCCAGGCTAAAGCCTGGCACAAATTTTTCAGAGCTTCAGACCCGAATAGACCCATCAAGCTGGTATAAAAAGCCACGGAGGTTCCTTCTTGGCGGATGGCGAAAAGCAACGTTTCTCCAAGGTCGGCGCCGGGCAGTTCGTCCGGAGCTTTAAGGTGTTCGGTCGTTTTCAAGCCTTGTACCAACCCAGAAAATCTCGAACTCTTCGTAATTTGATCTAGTTTCAGGTTTTTAACCATGGCCAGATGTACGTCTTCCTCATCAGCTAATTCACGGAGTAGGGCGGCTACAGCCGGATCGGAGGTTGTTTCAGCTGCTCTGCGGTAGGTTGCCGAGGAGGAGACTTCTTTGAACATAGCAGTTTCTAAGATCTCTGTGATTTCGTCGTTCATTGCACCTCGAATGTAGAATTAGATATTTCTAAACTACCTAATTCTAGGATCCAGTTTTTAAAGTGTCAATTTAATTGGCCTGTGGCATTGATTCAGCTATAATTACCACGAAATATCGGAGATACGAGATGACTTATTCCAAGATACTAATTCCACTTGATGGTTCTGAAACGGCTGAGTTGGCATTGCCCTACGCCAAGATGCTCGCTGAAAAAACGACCACTTTAGTATTGTTTAGCGTTTGCCCGGAAGATGAACTCCGTTTATGCCGCCTGAATAGCGCCTACCTCGGGATCCAGGCAGGGGTGTTGGCACAACAGGGTTTCAAGGCTATAAGCTATACCGAACCGGGCGATCTTGCGGAAAAGATCAAAGACTATGTCGCTAACGAGCATGTTGATTTGATCACCGTTTGCCGGCAGGGTTATTCAGATTTGAGTCGGGAAGAGAAGGTTCTGCATAACCTGGTTTCCGAAAACTGTTCACTGATCTTGATAAAACCTGGAAGCCACAAACCTCGCATTTCCAAGATACTCCTGCCGTTGGATGGGTCCATTGCGTCAGAGAATGTAGTACCCCACGTGATTAGACTCGCAAAGACGGCAAAGGCAGAAGTTGAGTTGCTTTCAGTGAACGCTTATCCGGAAATACCTTCAGACCGTCCGCCGTCGGCTAAGCCGAGTTGGGAAGAATACGCCTTGATCTTGATGAGAGAGGTGCGTGAACAGGCTTTCGCGTATCTCGAGCGAATCGCTAAAGACTTTCTGGCCGCAGGAATCAACGTAAAAACCAATGTCGTCTTTGGAGGCGTCGCAGACGGCATAGTGAGAGCTGCTGAAGATACACGCGCCGACGTTATCGCGATGGCAACACACGCCCGCAGCGGTCTTGATCGTTGGGTTTTCGGGAGCATCGCCGCAGCAGTCAGTTCGGAAACTAAGCTGCCAATGCTGTTGGTACGCGGCAGCGAACGATCAATCTCAGCTGCCAGCCGGTAGGCTTTCGTAAACAGCAGAAGAAACACGTTTTAGATTTCTATGCCGGAAATAGCATTGAATTCGCCCTCTATCGTTGAGACTTCCAAGAATAATTGATTGAGTGAAGAAATGTTTCGGTGTGTAAGAATAGTTCCCGCAATTCTGACTGATGATCCTCAAGTACTTAGGGTAATGGCGAAGCAGTTAAAAGGCGCCGTTGACTGGGCTCAGGTTGATATTATGGATGGTGAATTTGTGCCCTCCAGGAGCATCGGCTGGCGAGACGTAAAATCGGTTAAACTGCCTTTCGACTGGGAAGCCCACCTAATGGTCAATGAACCGGAAACGTATTTTTCTGGATTTAGATCAGCAGGTGCTCGACGTGTTATTTTCCATTTTGAAGCAAGCAAAAATCCATATGCGGTGATTGACATCGCCCGTAAACTTGGGTTGGAAGTGGGTATTGCTCTTAATCCCGAAACTCCGGTTTCGATGGCCACCGGGCTGTTGCCCCTGATCGATAGTATTCTTATCATGTCGGTCATTCCCGGCTTTTACGGCTCGAAATTTATCCCGGAATGTCTGGACAAAGCTGGAGAGATCAGGGCGCTGGCGCCGAATATTTCAATCGGCATCGACGGAGGCATTAAAGAAGCTAATATCGTAGAAGTGGCTCTAAGCGGGGTGGACGACATTTGCGTCGGTTCGGGCATATTCTTGAGCGGCGATCCTGCGGCCAATCAGCGGCGGCTGCAAGGTATTGTTGATGCCGCCTTGGCTTGAAGCGAACCCTTTACCGGTTAAGGAGGGCCCGCCGTTCAATTTCCGTAATTTTGTCGAGACGACGGCGATACCTAGGTTCGTCGATGAATTCCGCGCCGAGAAACGCTCGGGTCAGTTCCAGGGCAAGCGAAAGACCCAGGACTCTGGCGCCAAGGCATAAAACATTCATATCATCATGTTCCACCGACTGGTGGGCAGAGTAAGTGTCGTGGCATACAGAAGCGCGGATGCCAGGGATTTTATTAGCCGTGATGCAGGCGCCGGCTCCGGATCCGCATATCAAAAGACCCCTCCGGGCATTGCCGGCATTAATTTCCCGGGCAATTTTTTCGGCATAATCCGGATAGTCGTCATCAGGTTGAAAATCACACGCACCGAGATCAATGATGCGGTGGCCTTCACTTCGCAATAACGGTACTAGGGCTTGTTTCAGAGCGAAACCGCCATGATCGGCGGCGACAGCGAGGTTAACCACCCATTTCTCCAATCAGAGTCCGCGCCGCCTTGGCAATGTGCTGGGCGGTGAATCCAAGTTTTTCTAACAATACATTTCCAGGAGCGGAAGCCCCGAACCGGTCGAGACCAATGATAACGCCGCGGCAACCGACATAGCGTTCCCAACCTAGAGAACGTCCAGCCTCCACGCTCACTCGCCGCCAGATTTCTGGCGGCAACACTTGATCACGGTAAGCCTGCGGTTGGGCTTCGAATACCTCCCAGGATGGCAAAGATACGACCCGGCTGGTGATACCTTCACCCTGGAGGATTTTGGCTGCGGCGAGGGCGAGGTGCACCTCGGAACCGGTAGCGATAAAGATAATCTTAGGATTGTAGTCAGCCTGCCACAGAATATAACCACCGCGCCGGGTTAGCGTCGCTGCCCCCATCTCCGTTCGGTCAAAAATCGGCAACTTCTGGCGGGTGAGGACTAGGGCGGTCGGTCCGTTCCGCCGCCCTAGAGCCATTTCCCAAGCGAAGGCGGTTTCCGCGGCGTCTGCAGGCCGGATTGTTACTAGATGCGGCACGGAACGCAGGCCAGCCAAGTGTTCGACCGGCTGGTGCGTCGGTCCGTCCTCGCCCAGACCGATTGAATCATGCGTAAAAACATACACCACATTGAGTTCCTGTATGGCCGCCAGACGCACTGAGGGGCGCATGTAGTCATAAAACACGAGGAATGTGGCTCCGTAAGGAATTATTCCTCCGTGAAGCGCCAGGCCGTTTAAGACTGCCCCCATGGCGTGTTCCCGGACCCCGAATTGAAGATTGCGGGCGGTAGGATTGGAGGCGCCGAAGAAACTCTCGAATTCCAGAACTGTTTTGGTGGATGGCGCTAGGTCGGCCGAACCCCCCAGGAGGTTTTCAATGCGTTTGCCGACCAGGTTTAGGATCTTGCCGGAAGCTTCGCGGGTGGCTATCGGTTTCTCCGATGGATTGAACATGTTTTCCAAACCGTCGTTCCAACCATGCGGCAGGTTTCCTGCCAGAAAATTCTGGAACTGCGCTGCTTCAACCGGGAATACAGCCGAGTATCGGTTCATAAGGCGCTGCCATTCTGACAGGCGGGCTTTCCCGATGGCTCTGGCGGACATGCTGGCAAGGACTTCGGCTGGAATTTTAAATGGCTCAAGATGGGAACACCCCAGACACTCTTTAGCGGCGGAAAGTTCAGCGTCTCCCAGAGGCTCACCGTGAGCCGCGCCGGTACCAGCCCGGGTAGGAGCGCCGTAACCGATGATAGTGCGGCAAATAATCAGTTTGGGTCTTGTGGTATCACTTCGAGCCTCTTTTAAAGCGGTATCCACCGCTTCGGGGTCCATTCCGTCGATCGGTCCGATAACATGCCAGCCGTAGGCTCTAAAACGGGCACCTACGTCTTCGTTGAAATAATTAGCGGTATCTCCTTCGATCGTGATTTTATTATCATCATACAGGTAGATCAGTTTGCCCAATCCCAGGGTGCCTGCCAGAGACGCTGACTCCGAAGCAACTCCCTCCATGAGGTCGCCGTCAGAGCAAATAGCATAAGTGTAATGATCAACAATGCTGTACCCCGGTTTGTTGAATCGCGCCGCCGCCCACTTCTCCGCGATTGCCATGCCTACTCCATTGCCGAAGCCCTGGCCCAGCGGCCCGGTGGTGGCTTCAACCCCGGGTGTCAGCCCATGTTCCGGGTGCCCTGGTGTTTTTGACCCCCATTGGCGAAAGCTCTGGAGATCATCAATCGACAGATCATATCCGGTAAGGTACAGCAAAGAATAAAGAAGAGCCGAGGCATGCCCGGCTGACAGCACAAAACGGTCACGGTCACACCATGATGGGTCGGCTGGATTATGCTTCAGATGTTTTTGCCATAGGGTGTAAGCCATCGCGGCGGCGCCCATTGGCGCCCCCGGATGGCCTGAGGCAGCTTTTTGCACCATGTCAGCCGATAAAAACCGGATTACGTTGATGGAAAGTATATCGAGGTTGCTGTTCATCAAAATCCTTCGCTTATTCTTGGCTTAAATCGGGCTGGCGATTCCATCCGGGTTGTGCTTATCCATCATAGCGGTATATTGGGGCAATAGGATTTGTTTGTACAAATCTTCCAGCTTAGTTAATAGCCGCTCCGGCATAGTGTCATAAATAACGGTCGCTCCGGTTTCTTTCTCGACCATCCGTATTATCTCAGCTAGGTGTTCCGAAATGCCACCGGTCCCCAGCAGCACGCCGATAATCTTCCCTTCATCGTATGCAATGGCGAATTCGCCCAGCGTGCCGGAACGGCCGCCTGCAAAGATCACCACATCGCAAGAGCGGATGTTTTCAATCTCCCGCCCCATCAACCCGCTGCCTGTAAACACTATCGCCCGGTAGCCGCGAGTGGGTGAAGCGTACCTGGTGACATGCTCTTCAAGGTTAAGCGCCGGAGAGATGCCTACGACAATTCCGCCGGTTTCAAAAGCGCCAAGCACTGTTTCGTGAGGTATTCCAGGTGAGGCGCCAGTGATCAAGACGTACCCTCTCCGAGCGATGCAGCGTCCGAGTTCCTTCATCTTTTCTTTGGTGGAGTCGGGGATTATACCTCCGGCCGAACCCATGATCCCGACGGTCATGACCGGGAAAGGGAATTTGTTGGTGTCAAGACGCCCAGTGCATTCGGTGATATCCATTCGTTTCCTGTAGTAAATTATTTGACCACATTCTACCGAAAAACCAGCCGTCTTAGCCAATAATGACCCGAGCTGGATTATCAAGTTAGACTTTGAAGAAGCGGAATAATCGAGCTACAAATAGCTTGAGTGCGGAATTATGCGCGATAAATATTTATAATTGGTTAAGATTCTCCTAGAAACCTATGAATAATTGTAGACGCGGTTGTCTAAAACAACACTTTTTGGTAAAAATAAATTAGCAATCAAACAGCGAGATTGCTAATCTGAATCTAAGGCGTATTATACAAATGCCGTAAGGAGGAACAAGATGGTAATGCAGAGATGGGATCCCGCACGTGAGATGAGACAGTTGGAGAATACCTTTGACAGGTTTTGGCGTGGCTTTGGCAGGGGATGGCCGGCGGCGACCGAGCAGTGGATGATCCCGGTTGACGTCATTCAAAGGGAAGATGAACTCGAGGTCAAAGCGTCATTACCCGGAGTCGATCCTGAAAAGATCGATGTTTCGATTGAGGATAATGTATTGACTATTCAGGCTGAGAGTTCGACCGAATCCGAGACAAAAGAACACGGGTACCTTGTCAGGGAGCGGTCATTTGGGAGTTTCTACCGTGCGCTGAGCCTTCCTGAATCAATTGACCCGAACAAAGTGGTTTCGAAATATCAAGATGGAGTCCTGTCAGTCGTCATGCCTAAGGCCGAGGAGAAAAAGAAAAAGCAGATAAAGGTATCCACGACTTCCGCCAAGACAATCGAATCGACAGGAACAGCAAAGAAGTAGCTTTTAAGTCCAATAAACAGAGAGGGGGCTGTTATCAGCCCCCTCTCTGTTTATTAATTATTCGTAGCTTCAGCGATGACACGTCGAGCTTTAATAAAAGCTTCGACGACAGAAGGATCGAACTGGCTTCCTGAACACCTGGTTATTTCACTGACAGCGAAATCCAGACTATTGGCGATCCGATATGGTCGTTCTGATGTCATGGCGTCAAAGGTATCTGCCAGCGCCAGAATGCGGGCACCAAGGGGGATACCGGTAGCGGCCAGACCATCGGGGTATCCACCGCCGTCCCAACGTTCGTGGTGATTGCGTACCATTGCCAATATAGATGTGTCTTCAACCACCGGGGCGAGGATATGTTCACCGATAGCAGGGTGCTTTTCCATCTCAATCCTCTCCTCAGACGAGAGGACCCCAGGTTTGTGAAGGATAGTCCCGTCAATGCCGATTTTCCCGATATCATGAACCATGCCGGCAAGGCGCAGGCTTTCGAGCTGTTCATGTCCCAACTCGAGTTCGATGCCGATGCCTACTGCTATTTCAGAAACCCGTTGGGAATGCCCGGCGGTGTAACCGTCTTTGGCATCAAGGGCGTGGGCGAGCGCCGTGATTGCGTTGAAGAAAGAAGCCCTGATTTTTTCGGCTTGCTGCTCGACCTTGGTTTCAAGATGCTGGCGATACTCACGGTTTTCTAATTGAAGCCGCCGTTTATCCAACGCCCGCCAAATAGAAAACGTTACCTCGTCAAGCTTGAAGGGCTTGGTTAGATAATCATATGCTCCCTGCTTCATGCACTCTATGGCGGTGGCTGTCTCGTTTAACGCGGTGGCGATGATCACAGCGGTATCAGGATAATTGGCTCTCACTTCGGCAAGCAGATCCATACCGCTTTTACCAGGCATTTTCATATCGGAAACGACAAGAGCGATTTCTCTATTTGCGCTAAGAACGTTCAGGGCATCGTCGACGCTTCCGGCTTCAGAGCAACCATAACCGTCGTTGGCCAGCTTCTGGTGGAGCAGACGCCGTACGATTTGTTCGTCGTCAACGATCAGTATAGTTTCTTTACTACTTACCTGATTCATAAGGCAGTTGTCCCAACACTGAAGTGACGATCTCGATCAGTTCATTCGGCGCGAATGGTTTAGGCAGACTGGGGCGCCCGGATGTCTGGATGAATCGGGCGGTGTCGCTGGAGATAACGTCGCCGGTAGTTAAGATAACGCCTGGAACTTGTTCCGGGCGTTTCACTTGGATCCACTTGAAGAGTTCTTCCCCACTAATCTGAGGCGTACGGATGTCCAGCAGGCAGATATCGTATTCATTTGATACAAGTAATGACTGAGCTGCCTGACCGTCAACAGCAACTGTTACTTTGAAACCTCGGCCGGTAAGAACTCTCTGGCATGCCATGCCGATTGCTGGCTCATCCTCGACCAGAAGTACGTGAACATTTCGTTTGTGATCTAGGACTTTCACTTGAGGTTCAGACAAGTACAACCGCCTCCGATGGCACTGATCTTACCTGATATCGAATATTAATTAAGAAAGTGCTTAACAGTAACACATAGATAACATAAATATCAACAAAAGAGTGATGGTAATTTAGTACTGGCTGCCAAACAGGTTAATCAACCCTGAAACCCAGGAGGCCTCCCAGGTGATTATGGATGCTGTCGCCAGCGCCAAACGGACTTTTTTGATTACTCACTCTTGCAGATCCTGAAATAATCGCAAACCACGCGTTCTGCACGCGCCAGAGGTTTAAATCAAGACCGGAGGCTTTGGCGATTTTAAGGAGGCCTTCAGCTTTATCAAGAGCCTCTTTGTCGTTAGGATTATTAGTGTAAGCAATCGTTAGTTGTTCCAGCCGGGAAGTAAAATAGAAAGAGACTGATTGTTCGTCTATCGGTAATTCCCAAAGATCCATCTCGTCAAGTGTGGATTGTATTGTTTTGAGATTGGGCCGTTTTTTCCCGAGTTCACCTTGGAGTTCGCGGTTAAGAATGAAAGCCGCGGAGACACTGAGATGAGGCGGTATTGGTTGTCCCAGATCGGAAATAAACCTGGCCGTGTCACGGTACTCGTTGAATAGGCGGCGATGAGCTTTTTCGGCTTTCTGGAGGGTGACTGCAACAACGTTTTCGATGACCGCGGCTTTTTCGTCACCAAACAATTCAGCCAGTCCATATGTAGAACAGGGGAAGTGCTTGGTCAACGTTGAAAGACGGAGAGAGCAATCAGCTTCAGATGCGCCGGGTAAAAATTCGCCGTTTAGATCAGCCAAATTCGCGGTCGAGGTAGAATCATCGGCCACGCCGGCATATATCTCGCGCACACCCCACGCATAAGCGGCGTAACGTAAACGGCATGACTCGCCGGTTACTGTGGAGGTAACTTCAATTCGCCCCGTTGCAGTTTTTAACATACCAGAGGCTGACTTTGTTATATTAATAACGTTGACTCGGAAAATGTAATAAGTTGATTGACGGGTTTGTTTCGAAAACAATCCGTTGATTATGAAATTCGCTCCAACTCTTTTTAGATCGGTTTGCAGAGGCCGCACTTGTTGTTCGAAGATGTCTTTACCGCTTCCTAAAGCGGGCACATTGCTACGGGCACCAGCCAGTAATTCAAGGAATCGGGATTCAGGGGATTCACCGTTAACCTCAGCGGCATACTGTAAAGCCACTGCTGCCTGTTTTAGTACTAGCAACGATTCAAGCCCGCCGATATCATCAAAGAACCAACCACAGCTTGTGAAGGCTGACTGAATTCTCCGTTCCATTTCGAGCAGCTTTAAAACCGTGATTTTTTCAGAAGAGGTCAAAGGCCGAAACGCCCAACGGTTTAGAAAGCGACTGGTGTTTTGTTTGGACCGATTACTGAACACCTCGATATAGTCATCCCGTGCTGCCCGGGGGTTCTGCAGCAAACGGGAAGTCTCCTTTTCATAAACACCGCCAAGTTGGTCCCTCAGCAGGTCCATGGCGCGGCGCAGTGGAGACCGCCAATCCTGGTTCCATCCCGGATGTTGGCCGGTGCTGCAGCAGCAGCCGCTGCGCCAGCGTTCTACACCATGGCTGCAGCTCCATGCTGAGTTCTCCTGTATCTCGACCTCATGGTCCGGCGGGAAAAGGGATAGATACTCTCCTGGAGTGGTAACATGGACATCGGCTTTGTGTAATTGGTCGAAGGCCTGCGCCAGTGCCATTTCGCCGAATTTGTGGTGATGTCCGAACGTTTCTCCATCCGTTGCGATGATCACCAGGTTCTTACCTTCGGTTGGGACGTAGGATTCGAGAATACGGCCGGCTAATGAGTCGCCGTTATGAAGCAGCCCCTGAAAAGCCACGCCGCGGGATAAACTTTCGTGGTAAAAGAACAAGGTGATGTTTTTGCCCGCTGGAAGGCGGCAGGTGTAAGCACGGGCGGTATCGAAATCACTCCCGGCTTTGATCCATGTCCCTCCGGGAGGTCTGAACCTCACTGCTTGATGAGGGCTGAGAATGGTAAATTTGATATTGTGGTCCGCCATGATCTCAAGAGTCTCAAGGTCCACCGCTGTCTCGGGCAACCACATTCCCTCCGGTTGGCGGCCGAAACGGTGGTGGAAATCGGCGATGCCCCAGACTACCTGGGTTTGTTTATCCTGGCGGCTGGCCAGCGGCATGATGATATGATTGTAAGCTTGAGCCAACGCCGGGCCGTGACCGGAATAAACAGTGATATTTTCTCGGTCAGAGGAGATAATGGACGCGTAAACTTCAGGCTGGTTTTTCTCCATCCATGATAGCAGCGTCGGCCCGAAATCAAAGCTGAGGCGGGAATAATTATTTACAATGGCGACTATTCGCCTTTTTTCGTCAAGGATACGAGCCGCCAGGTTGGCTGCATAGCATTCATCGGTGATCCGCTGGTTCCAATCATGGTAGGGAGCCGCTGATATTTCTGGTTCAATAACTTCCAGCCATGGATTTTCCCGAGGCGGTTGGTAAAAATGACCGTGAATTATGACGTATCTCTTCGTTTCAGTCATGCAAACTCCCGGCTGGCAATACTGCTTTCGTGCAACGGCCTCTGAGAACTGCGACATCTCTAATCAATGCGATTATCCTCGGGTCGGTTTGGATTTCTTCAATTGACCGAAGGTTGAGAATCCTCCAATTCGGATACTCGTTTACCGTACCTGGGATATTTTGCGCTCGGTAGTCTCCTAGCAGGTCAGCGATGTTCAGCAGCAAGATTGGCTCACTGCCCGAGGCCAGCAATCGTATAAAGGCTCTATATACTTCATCGGCGGAGGGGTCTGTTCTATAGATCAAACCTTGGTCTCTCAGACACTCAAGCATTGAGGTGATTCCATTTTTCCGCTGCGTAGATTCATCCTTGGCCTCTGCCGGATCGAGAACGCCAGCGGCAGTGCGTTCCGCTATATCCGAAGAGTTAAAAAATGCCGTGAAAGGATGCATGTCATGAGTATTCATAGAGGCTGCTGCATTGTTCGGTACAGGTGCGAAACAATTCCTGTTACCGAATAACATCTCGGACTGGGCGATGAAACTCCGAAGGATGCCGCGGCGGCGCATAGACCGTCTAACCTCTGCCGGAACCAACCCCAGATCCTCCCCCACAACCACGGCTTCGTTTCGGAAAGATTCTAAACATACCACAGCGTAGAGTTCTTCAGCTCGATAGTGGATGTATAAGCCTTCGGATGGATTGAGTCCGGGCGGGATCCAGAATAAACGGTGGAACCCCATAATGTGATCCAGGCGCAGTATCTTTCCGAACTGGAAATGGTGCTGTAAGACCTGAATAAAGTATTTGTAGCCGTTGTGCCGCATGCGTTCCGGGTGCGGCGGCCTGAATCCCCAGTTCTGACCGCTGAGGAATACCGGATCGGGCGGCGCCCCGACCGAGACATCTTCAGCAAAATCGTCCTGAAACCGCCGAGCATCCCAGCCCTCGGGATGAGTTCCGAGAGGCAGGTCTAAAAACAGCTTGATACCCTTCATATTTAGTTCGGAGTACAACCCTTCCATTTGTTTCTGAATCGAGAACTGGGTAAATAAATAGTACCCGACTGGAGTATTAGCTAAACTTGAAAACTGTATATCATGGTCGCCCGGTGAAATCTGGCTGGAGGTTTGCCCCATTTCCTTTGATGTGCGGAAACGAGCGTATTCGATTGCCTCAGGACGTGCAATCATGAATGCCAAGAATTCCCGGTAACGTACGGTCTCGGTGTTTGAGAAAAAATACCCGGACAGCATCTCCAGGACTCGGCGTTTTAGAGTTGCCTGCCGGCCGTAGTGCACCAGTGCTGATTCGTGAAGGCTTTCCGCTTCAGCAGCAAACTCTTGCGAGTCTAGCAATTCTCTGGCTTCGCCACAGGCGGCTAACTCAGGCAGCGATTCAAGATTAATGTAAAAATCATTCCAAAACAGGCGGCTGACTGGTGAATAGGGACTGGGGTTCGATGAGTATTCCAAGAATATAGGTAGCAGCGGCAGCGTGGCGATCACTGATGCCCCGTGGGTCCCACTCCATTCGGCTAGCCGACGGAAATCAGAGAGATCACCTGCTCCCAGGCTGGTTTCAGAGTGAAGCGAATAAACCGGGCTGAATATTCCCCATCGGGGGGAGCCACCTTTATCTGAATAGGCTTGTTGCGGGGCTGATATGATCAGTGAACGGTACATCCGCCTGGTGACGTAAATTCTAAGATCGTGATAGCCGTACGGCATGATGCCTTTCACCGGCAGTTTATGAGTTGGTGTTCGTTGAAATTCCCTTGTTTGTTTGTGATCAATCTGAGTGACGGTACAATCTGAAGATTTCCAACAATAATTCAGAACTCGGCCTTCCTCCAGAGTGATGGTCGCTGAGACGATTCCGTTGAATTTACGAGGCAGTGTCACTGGAATAGGGCGTAGTCTGCCGCTCCAGGCCACCAGTATCGGTTGGACTGCCTGCCGTCGTTTTGCCGCAGTGAGACGTCTCAATACCCGAGGTGCGTCAGTCTCATCCTCGATGTGGACACCCAAACCTCGTAACGCGCCGATGATCGCCTGCGCCGAAGCTTTTTTAAGACGTCTGTGCATGTCGCGATAGGCTGTTTGAATGCCGCAGGCGATGGCCAGGTTAATTAGCTCTGGATTTACTTTAGCCAACCATACTTCCCATCTTCACTTAGCCGGATTATACCGGGTAATGGCTTGACTTGAAAAAAGGCGGCAAGGATAATGAGTGCTAATTGTTCAAACGATGCAACGCTTAAGGACTGCCGCTTAATGGATTTACAACAACTTACGTCACGGATGCCGGGGCGCATCTCGCGTTTGGCAGAGCTTTCAAACAATTTATGGTGGAGCTGGAATTTACCAGCTCGTGAACTTTTCGAATCGATAGATGCGAGATTATGGCGAACTTCAGGTCATAATCCGGTACGCCTTCTGGCTGAAGTTGAAACCAAACGGCTCGACAGCCTGGCTGTGGATCAGGAATTCCTTATAAAGTATGACCAAGCGATTGGAGAATTCGACAGCGTCATCAAAGACGGCAACACCTGGGCATCACGAAACTATAAGGGTGTTTTCAAAAAACCTATTGCGTATTTTTCGATGGAATTTGCCGTTCATAACTCCTTGCCGATGTATGCCGGCGGCCTAGGGGTACTTGCTGGCGATATATGCAAAGAAGCTTCTGACCTTGGTCTGCCGTTCGTCGGCGTCGGCTTCATGTACCCGGAAGGGTATTTCCATCAGCGCATCAGTGACGAAGGCTGGCAAATAGAACATTACCGACAACTCGACTTCGATCTGGCTCCTGTTTCGAAGGTAACCATGCCTGACGGCAGCCAATTCATCATGAGCCTGAGCCTCGGGGATAAAACTGTTTTCATTACAGCGTGGGAAGTCAAGGTGGGCAGGAGTACTCTCTACCTGCTAGACACTAACTTGCCGGAGAATGCCCCCGGTGATCGAGAACTCTCAGCCAGGCTTTATAGTGCGGGCAAAGATATCAGGCTGCAGCAAGAATACATATTGGGAATCGGCGGCGTCAGGCTGCTTCGCCTGTTAGGCGTTGATCCGGCGGCCTGGCATTGCAACGAAGGTCATACATCGTTCCTGCTGGTCGAACTGCTCAGAGAGCACCTTTTGGAAGGGGAAGCATTCGAAGAAGCGGTTGATAGAGTCAGGGCTGCAACAATATTTACCACCCATACCCCTGTTCCAGCCGGACACGATACCTTTGATGAATCGATGATCGAACGTTATTTTTGTTGCTTCTGGGAAAGCTTGGCACTTGACCGGAAGCGCTTCATGTCCTTGGGTCAAGCCTATCCAGGCGAACCGTTCAACATGACAGTTCTGGGGATGAACCTTTCAAAAAACATCAATGCCGTGAGTAAAATTCATGGAGAAGTCTCGCGCCGCATGTGGCAGCGTCTTTATCCCCAAACTCCTGAGTCTGCTGTTCCCATTCGCCATGTCACTAACGGTATTCATGTGCCCACCTGGCTGACACCAGGAATGTCAAAACTGTTTGCAAAATCCTTTGGATCAAACTGGTATCAGCGGAGACAAGAGATTACATTTCGTCAAGCGGTGGAGACTCTCCCGGACGAAGCGTTATGGCAGGTGCACCAAGACCGTAAGCAACGGCTGGCGCATTATATCAGAGAGCAAGCGCGCCAGGAATGGGGGGGAATTGACGTATCCAGCCGGCGGCTGGTGGCTTTGGGAGCGATGCTCGACCCTGAGGTGCTGATCGTCGGTTTTGTCCGCCGCTTTGTTGAGTATAAACGGCCGACACTTCTATTCAAAGATATTGAACGCCTCAAAACGATTGTTCGCAACTGGCAGCGGCCGGTGCAGTTCATATTTGCCGGCAAGTCTCACCCGGCTGATTATATGGCAAAAGAGCTGATTCATCGGGTGTATAGCCAGGCGACCGATCGTGAGTTTGAAGGCAGGATTTGTTTTATTGAAGACTATGATCTCCACCTCGCCAGGTACCTTGTATCAGGTGTTGATGTCTGGTTGAACAACCCGCGGCGTATGTTAGAAGCCAGCGGGACTTCCGGTATGAAAGCGGCGATCAACGGCGTTCCCAACGCCAGCATTTTAGATGGCTGGTGGCATGAAGGATTTACCGGCCGGAACGGGTGGGCTATCGGCGGCTCCCTAAAGCCGGAGGATCCAAATACAGAAGATATCCAGGACGCCTCTGAACTCTACCGGCTGCTCGAGGAACAGATTATCCCGATGTTTTATGAGCGCGACACGGCAGATATTCCCCGGCGCTGGCTGAAGATCTGCAAGGAAGCCATCGCTTCGACGCTATTTTCCTTTTCAGCCTCCAGGATGATGATGGAATATGCTGAAATGATGTACGTGCCGATAGTTCAGAGCGCGGCTACCGTAGCAATTCAATCCGAATAAGCCAGATATTACTTCCATGTCCAGGTGCTGTTGACAAAGAAATTCCAACCGAAGGCGGCAATGATCCCGACTGCTGCTGATAAGATATAATGGAGTCCCATTAACTCGGTCAACGCTGCCAGCAGGCAAACGTAAATGATTAAGCCTCCCAGACTGGTGGTGTTAAAACGCCACAGCCGGCTCACGAATCTTGATCCATCGCGTTTTCGGTCGCTAAAAGTGAATCGGTCATTTAATATAAAATTGCAAATAACCGAAATCTCGAAAGCTATTGCGCCAGCCAACAGGTAGTTAAAACCGACAGCTTCCCGCAACAAAGCTATCAAACTCAAGTTAACCACTGAACCGCTGAGCCCCACGCCGATAAACTTTAGCATCCTTCGGAGTTCACCGGTACGTCGCATCAAGGAAACGAGATGTCTTATATAGTCAGTCTGGGTTATCATTGATAATTTGGTCGTTCCGGCTCGGCGGTTTTTAAAAACATAAGGCACTTCAACGGTTTTAGTTGACCTTCCTAGGCAGATGACTTCCAGTAGTATTTTATAACCTACCGGACTTAATCCCACGCCGAAGATAACCTCGCGTCGAAATAAAAAACAGCCGCTCATCGGGTCCTTAATCCCCCTGGTTGACGGAAGCAACAGGTGGGCAAGAAATACCGCGCCTCGTGAGATTAGTTTTCTGATAAATGACCAGTTGCCGACGCTGCCGTCCGGAACATAACGGCTGGCGATAGCTAGTTCGGCGCCTGTTTGGTTTACCGCTGCCACCAACCGGCTCATCACTTCCGGCGGGTGTTGAAGATCAGCGTCCATGACGCCAATCAATTCGCCTTTGGCTGCGTTAAACCCGTCGACAACAGCTGAAGCCAGGCCGCGTTTATCGGTTCTGACGATCACACTTGCGGGAAATTGTTTAGAAAAACGACGAACAATGTCTGCGGTTCCATCAGGCGAGTTGTCATCGATTACCAGAACATCAAAAGGGTACCCTCTCATCGCCGAGTATACCTGTTCCAGCAGTATCGGTACGTTGGCGGCTTCTTTAAATGTTGGTACCACAATTGTTAAATGAGGCTTATTCATGGCCACAATGCTATCTGAGCAGGTACAAGGCGTCAAGTTGATTCCAATCACTGGCCGGAGGACTTCATTGCCGGAAGTACCGGCAGTGTCTATAATTTCAAGTATGACCGGATCTAATGTCACGCTGAACATCATTAGTAAAGAAGAACTTATTGCCCGCAATCCTTATTTTATCGGGCTTTCAACCGGCGAAATGAAAGAGGTCTTCCAACTGACGTTTGAGCGGCAGGTTGGGCGCGGTGAGATTGTCACCTTAGAAGGCGGAGCCGACCGTAATCTCTACCTGGTAGCTTCCGGAGCGTTAAAAATATACAACACCTCCTCAGGGGGTAAAGAACAGATAGTCAGACTTGTCAGGCCGGGCGACAGTTTCAACGACGTCGCCGCTTTTGATGGCGGCATCGTACCAGCAACAGTACAATCCTTAACTCCAGCACTTCTGTATTCTATCAGCGGCCCGGCGTTGCTGGAGAGAGCCTGCCGTTTAGGCGGACTTGCTCCGAATATTGCCCGCCTGCTTGCCGGCAGAGTAAGGGATCTGAGCAGCCTTGTGGCCGATCTTTCTTTCAGACCGGTATCCGGGCGTCTGGCGCGTATCCTGCTTGACCAGATGAACCTAGAGTCGGCGCCATTTTTGACACAGAAGGATCTGGCTTCAATGGCAGGCACTGCCCGAGAAGTGGTGGCGCGGGCGCTTAAAGGGCTGGAGGACGAAGGTATTATCATGGTAGACCGTCATAAGATCGTTATCAAAGACCGGGTAAAACTTGAGGATAAAGCCGCATGATGAAAGTCACATACATTTCGGCGGCACCTGTCGATAATAGATATGTGGGTCCTGCAATAAAAATTGATCAGGTTTTATGCGATGGTTGTAATTTATGCCTGGCTGCCTGCAGCCGAGGTGTTCTGGCGGTTGTGGAAAACAGGATTTCTTGTCTTGAAACCGATGCTTGCGGTGACTGCGGGGTTTGTGAGTATATCTGCAGTCGCGGTGCTATCCGTTGGGAATATGAATTGGTCTCAATGGAGTCAAAGCCTGAGTGTTGACTATGCAGCCCATGGCTTGATTTAGATAGGCTTATCGGCATCAAGCGTAAGAATTCCATCCGCCAGACGGCGTACCTGGTCGTTGAAAACACTTCCGGCAAGAAGTATCAATCCAGAAAGGTAGATCCAGATCATTAAAGCGATGGCCGAATAGATTGGGCCGTAGATGACCGTAATCCGCGAAAACTGCTCCACAAAGTAGATAAAAACATACCTCAGGACTTCAAACAAGGCTGTTGCCAGTACCGCTCCCGGCCAGATATAGTGCCAAGGGTGCCTGGTCGTTGGAAGATAGGTATACATAACGATAAAAACGACCCAGGTAAGAATAGAGCCCACCGCAAGCAACGCGGCGTTTGTCGTGTTCCCGAAGAAAGGGATGACTACTGCGGGGAGTAAATTAAAAACCGTTGGCAATACACCCGAGACTAAGAATAGGAAACCTGCTCCCAGTGATAGTACAATATCCCGGGGTTTTCGCAGATAAAAAGGTCGTCGTTCGGATACGCCGCAAGACCTATTTAAGGCCACGCCAATAGCTGTGAACATATTTGAACTGGTCCATAACAGGGCGATAAAACTAACTGCGCCGACAATATTCCGTGAGGCGATAATGCTTTCGATATTTTCCACAACAATATCGGCGGCGATAGGCAGGTTGTCTTCCATGAAGCGGAGAATAGCCTGCTGAACTGTTTCGGAAGGCAAAAATATGCCGGCCAAAGCGATAAATCCTAGCAGCAACGGAAACAGCGACAGCATCGCGAAATAAGCAACTCCGGCCGCCAGGTGGGAAGCATCGTCTCTGCCAAGTTCCTCGATGGTACCGACCGCCAAACGGATGCCGGTAATGGATAACAACCGGTCTTTAAGTCGGTTGAACCTATTTTTGAAAGATCGTCGCGTCATGATGCAACAAAGGCAGGTGGTCTTCTAAGCGGGAGGCGTCGTTCAGGTAATAGAATATCTGAACAATGGTTGCCGTTAGAGGTACTGCGAGCAGAATACCCCATATTCCAGCGGTATAAGCGCCGAGTACGAGCAAAAGTAATGCCACCGCTGGATGAATATGTAGTAATTGCCCCTGGATCCGCGGCACCAGGAGGTTGTTCTCCATCAGTTGTACAAACAAGAACAAACCAATCACCCAGATGACAAGGTCGGGATAGGTTGCTAGTATTATGATCAGGGCAAAAAGCCCGCTGATCCACGGTCCGATGGTCGGCACCATCTCGAATACGCCGGCGATCAATGCCAGAAGCAAAGCCAGTCCGAAATTCACCCGCATTAGTAGTAAACCGATGAAAGTCACGCTGCCGACTATGCTTCCCAACAATAACTGAGCCCGGAGGTACCGTCCAAGTACTCCTCCGATGATTGTCAGGACGTTGCGGGTATGGATTGCCGCCTGGCGGGGGAGATTGTTATGCAGCGCGTTGCCCAGTTTCTCCCAATCTTTAAGCAGATAAAAAAGGAACATGGGCAGTGCAGCGAAGCCGAATATTACACCGATAGTATCGGGGATCAGATCGAAGCTCCGCCTGGCGAGATTCTCCAGAGCGGTTCCGATATTGCCGGTGACATCGGTGACAAATTGATCAATGCGGGCTTGAATATCTGGCGAAAATTGCGTCCTCACCGATTCCAGAAGATTGGAGAAATAACTCATCACGGCATCAACGATTTCGGAAGCATTGTCCAGCAGTTGATCCACCGTATTGATGAGGATTGCGATCATATAACTGGCGACCAGGACAATTAAAGCTGCCAACAACAATAACACGATAACCACCAGGATAACCCGGCGGTGTCGCCTCAATTTTTCAGGAAAGGTCACATGGCTTTCGAGCCAAACAACAGCCGGATGCAGGATGAAGGCGACCAATACACCAATAAAAAACGGGAGAAGAACGCTTCTAAGTGTGTATGCAATGCTGAAAAATACGACTAGTATCGCTACGAATACTATCGAGCGCCAGTGGCGGGAAGTCAAATGAAGGGATTGCACCGTCTATTCCAACATCGCTAGGCGCCAGGTATCAAATTGACGTCAGCCTCGGGCACCTGCGCGGTTAAGGATTTACTGGGCAACAGGTGGCAGGCGGTTCTCCAGATTGTTCCTGGCCGCCGAAGCTCCTTCTTTAACTTTATCAGCCAATTCTTCAGCTTTGTCGGATAATTCAATGGCTTTTTCTTTGAGCAACGCGCGCGTGGCTGATCCTGGTTGCGGCGCGTACATGAATCCGATACCGATGCCGATAGCCACACCAAGAATAAGACCGATAGAGAAGTTGCCAGTAGAATCGCTGGACATAGTCATTTCCTCCTATTGAAAATTACACCCAGCCCCGCCTTGAGACCCTGAAATAGAGCGGCGATTTCAATTACCGGCTTGATAAGTTCTTGGGTGGCAGTTTGGGTGAAATCTTCGACGCGGTCAGCGGCTTTTTCCAGTGAGGTCATAACAGTCTTGGAACGTTCATAAATGGCGTTGGTTTTTCGGTAGATGGAAATAACCAGCAAAAGGATGACAATGCCGATAAGAATGGCGACGACGCCGCCTATTACTATCACCAGATCGCGATACCATTCAATACCCATTTTGCCTCCAGTTGAACCGGCTAGCGCGTTTAGTTCAATCGTTCGAATTGATGATAACACGGGATATTAGGCGGTGCAAGTAACGGGATTAAAGTGCTCGTTTCCGGAATGCCGTGACCTCATGTCGTAAGGCTTCTGGCCGATGTCTGTTCAATCCGCCAGGTAGAATATCTTACCGAGACTGAGTATATGTTTAATGAACGGCTTCAACATTTTAAAAACCAACCTGGTAAAAAATGCGATGGCTAAACCAACCATCATACCGCCGGCGATATCGCCGGGATAATGCATTCCTGCGATTACCCTGGCGACTGAGTGGGCGGCAGCTCCTGTTAAAAATATTCGGCCGTATTTTCGGTTGCCTAACCAGATTGTAAAAGCTAAGCCGAAAAGAACGGACGCGGAGTTGGCCGGAAATGAAGAATCTGTAGGTTGATAGAGTAAAGCGTTAACCGCGATTTCATCAAATGGCCTGGTCCGATAAAAGAATATATTGACCAGATAGACCGTAAGAGTAGTCAAACCGATAGCGGCTGCGGCCTGTAAAACTATTTCCTGGCCTGTTCGGCGGCCTTCCCTTTGCCTTGAACCGAACCAAAGGAAAAACAATCCTAACGCACCGCCTACCATGATGAAGTAGTCGTTGGCCAAGCCCTTGATTACTTCGTCGATGAAACCTAAACGGCCCGCCACATGGTTTAGAAAAAGAGTCAGTGATTGATCAATCCTGATCAGCGTTTCCAAGTTTAGCCTTTATAATTTGATAGTAAGTATGCGACCTGAGGGCTTCGAGACCTGCATCAATCTTTCTGGAAGGTTTTAATTTATTGCGGTTAATCAGGGAGCTGAGTGCTATCGTGAAAAGGACGGATAACGCCGCAGCCAGTGAAAACAACCCTGCTTGCTGAGCCCCCTCTATGATTCCGACCGGATTGCGGTAGTTCCAGGTGAAAAAGGCCAGCATAGCCGGAAAAGAGAGCACCGCGGCATAAAAGCGATTTTTGGAGAGATCAAGGCTAAGCCATATGCCCCGTAGTCCGCCCTTCATTGCGGCGAACTGTAAAAAACCAAGCCCTGCGATGAAAACCAGTAAGAAATATTCGAAGGTTAACGACATCTATAAACAACAGATTGAGCGAGATTAAGAAATGATAAAACTGATCCGGATCATACCCGGCCTGCGGTATAGCACTGCCAGCAGACGATTTCGCAATCCGAGGCGTCCGGGCGAAATTGGCCGCTTTTACTTTCTGCGACCCAGGCTCCTGGCTTGCTCTCGCCGGTCCGCCGCTCCCAAATAAGCAAGCGGTTGCATCTTCCCGGATGCTGGTGGCTGCCGCGGGCGCATTCACACCTCCCGGAGGAACGGGTCCAGGCCTGCTGCACCACAACATACGAGAACATACGCTGACCTCACGGATTCATTCGGGGGAGATTATAGCACCGGATGAAACATTTGGTAAGGATTATTATGCAACAGATTTCTGCCGTAGCTGGCCGCAGGCGGCGTCGATTCCGGTGCCTTTACGCTGCCGGCGGGTAACCTTGACGCCGCAGCGGATAAGTTCATTCTGGAAATCTGACGACCTGGAGGTGGATGATGGCTTATATGGTGAATCGGGTATCGGATTCAATGGGATCAGGTTGACATGGCAGTTCAGGGCTTTCAGCAATACGCCCAGTTTTCTGGCATGAGGAATACTGTCGTTGAAGCCGTCGATCAGACAATACTCGAAAGTGACCCTGCGCCCGGTCTGCGACACATAGGTTGTGCAGGCCTGAACTATTTCGGCTACCGACCATCGGGCTAGACCGGGGACGAGCTGCTGCCGCATAGCGTCATCGGTCGAATGGAGGGATACCGCCAGCGTAACCTGCAGATTTTCGTCAGCCAGGCGCATAATACCTGGGACGTAGCCCGATGTCGAAACAGTCAGATTGCGGCCGCTGATACCCAACTCTTGAGCCAGAAGGTGTAGTGATTTGACTGTCGCATCATAATTTAGCAAGGGTTCGCCCATGCCCATAAACACAACATGGTCAACCGGTTTTTCAGCACGAGCTTTCAATTCCAAGACCTGACCGACGATTTCCCCGGCGGTAAGATTCCGTTTGAAACCGGATAATCCGGTAGCGCAAAAGACACACCCGACCGGGCAGCCTACCTGGGTAGACACGCAAGCGCTGAATCGGCCTGAATAGGGCAGGCCGACGGCTTCAACTGAACACTTGTCTTGAAGCTGCAGCAGAAGTTTGAACGTGCCGTCTGTTGCTTTCTGTTCTTTGAGTAAATCCGGTCGTCCGACGCAGTATTCTTCTTCAAGGCGCCGTAATATGGACGAAGGCAGGTTCCTCATGGCTCCAATGCTGATTATTCCTTTACGGTAGATCCAGTCCGCTATCTGGTTGCCGCGAAAGGTTGGCTCTCCAAAAGTCTCAGCCATTGAGCCGAGTTCAAATCTATTTAGACCGAGAAGGGATTTAGCGGTTATTTCAATCACGTTTGAATTATCTCAAAACTCCCTGAAGGCTACAAAGGTACCAACTGTATAAGGTGCCGTTTTGAAGAATCGTTCAGCACTATTCGGAAAGGCGAGATAAGACAGAAGGGCAATAACTATGAATAGTCAATTGCCCGCCGAAGCGGTCTGTTAGCCGGGTACGCATGATTGAATGAATCGTTTCGCCAGTCTGGAATCGCTGCCGAAATGAAGATGTAAATAGCTGGCCAATAAATTGTTGTTCGGGCCCAGGCAAAAGCCTTCGGCTTGCGTCTCGGGTTCGATTATCCGATAGGCGGCTGATTTAGCGTCCGGCGCGTCCAGTTTTGACCAGTGGAATAGATGGCCCCTGACTTCCTGGCCTTTTTCCGCGAGCGGCGAGTTTTTCACCACGCTGGCTATGGTGTATCCCAGGCGCTGGAGTTTGGACTGCATCTCGCAGCATCCGGGCAGCAAGCCAACCATATCGTATCGGTTGCCTTTGAAATCCGCTATACCGCCGGAAAGATACATCAAACCACCGCATTCGGCATAGACCGGCATACCGGCAGCCACAGCGTCACGTATGGAATGTTTCATTGAGAGGTTATTTTCCAATTCTGACAGAAACACTTCAGGAAAGCCCCCGCCGATATAAACGCCGTCGGTACCCATTGGCAAGCCGGCATCCGCAATTGGACTGAATTCAGTAATATCGGCGCCCCACGCCTTAAGTAATTCTATATTGGCTTCATAATAGAAATTGAAGGCGGCATCTCTGGCGACGGCGATTCGGCATCGTTGCAGTTGAGGCGTATCGGGGAAAAGCGACGGTTCCGACATTAACGCGAAATCCGGAGCTTGACGCGCCAACCCGATTAACAAGTCAAGGTCGATGTGTTCTTCGATCAAGTCTCCAAGCTCGCCGAGAAAATTGGATTCGGGGTCTCTTTCAGCTACTGGCACCAGGCCAAGATGTCTTTCTGGTAAAACAAGATTGGGCGCCTTAGGTAAATAGCCTACTACGGGTAAGCCGGTACGTTCTTCGATCGCGCTTTTAGCGGACCTGAGATGGCTCGGACTGCCGACCTGGTTGAGGATAACACCTGAGACATGAACACCTGGATCGTATGTCGCGTAGCCTAGAGCCATGGCTGCGGCGCTTTCACTCATTTTGGCGATGTTAAGGATTAAAAGAACCGGGGCTTCGATGAGATTCGCGATCTTGGCAGTAGAGCCCCCTCCGCCGGACTTACGGTGGCCGTCATACAGCCCCATAACTCCTTCAACAACGGCAATGTCGGTTTCACGGTTAAAATACGCGAACAGTTCTTTAAGGTTAGCCTCAGGCAACATCCACGAATCCAGATTATGGCAGGGAAGTCCCGCTGCCCCGGTTAGATATCCCGGATCTATGTAGTCCGGACCGCATTTGAACGGCTGTACATTCAGGCCTCGCCGATGTAACGCATAAGTCAATCCGGTGGAGATAGTGGTTTTGCCGACGCCGCTTGAAGTCCCGGCAATAACGAAACGAGGGATGTTCAATTTATCCTGACCAGGGAAATCATCAAATTATTGGGCATATGATTGACGATTCATTATATAACTGTGCGACATACGATGCCATCAGAGCCAAAGGTCTTAAGATTTTATTTCGCGAAGGTCAACTACCTGAGGTTCCAACCCGGAATCTCTCAGGCGCATTATAAAGCCCGGCAGTTCGTCGGAAATACAAACAATGAACACTTCCAGACCGTAGCGTACAGCCTGAATGGCTACTTCCTGGACGGCATAAAAATATCTCGGTTCTATATCGGCACGCCTGAGAGCGGCATAAGCCTCGATGCCGACAGCTCCGATATGTTTATGGCCGCGGCAAAACTCCTTTAAAGCATCAAGGTTTGTTCTAGCAGAACCGCCGCCGCTTATCGAAGGCACAATAGCTACGGATACGACACCTGGTTTAAGTTCGATGATGCCTTTTACTGAAGTGACGCCGACGTCTTCTCCGGCTTTACCATTCTGAAAAGCAACCCCGCGAGCTGCGGCGCCGCGGGCGTTTCCCGCCGTGAGCAGACCGTCTTTCATCCTCAAACCAACCTCTTGACCGGCATCTATGTCATTTTCGGCCAACGCGGCGTTGACGGTAATATCGGTGACTGCCTTTTCGGCAAAGTTTACATAATTATTGAGATCACGCAGTTCGCTTAGCATCCAATTGACGCCGGAAGACGTGACCCTGTAGCGGGAGCGGCCTTCAACCTGGACCAGACCTTCGGAGACTAAATGTTTAAGATACTCCGAAATAGCTTGGGGGGTGATTCCCAAAGCGGCGGCAATGTCTTTTTGTTCGATTGCCGGCCCTTTCGATGCAATCTCCACGATGATCTGGAAACGGGTTGAGGCGTTTTTGTTATGCAAAATGCTTTTCATAATGGTTGCCATGGACCAAAGATTAAATAATGTTGACTACGGTCCTATGCCTTGCATTCTCGAAGTGAAATCTGCGGGTGAAACGAGGCGGACATAGGCCGTACAGGGATCGAACCTGTGACACCCTGATTAAAAGTCAGGTGCTCTACCAACTGAGCTAACGGCCCAAGCATAGATGAGTTTAGCAAAAGGCCGCAGGCTTATGCAACCGGTCTTATGTTCAATAACAAACAGATAGGAGTTCTTTAGTCCGGTGAGTAGTGCCAGAGACGGTTTATGAGATTGCGAGATCCCGGAGGATGAACTCTTTAACCATTTCAACCGCGGCTTTAACTTTCGGGGTAAGTCCTTCGCCCAATGCTAAGCTATCCGGTTGGATGCCGTAGAAGACAATATCCAGAGGCAATTCGCCTAAAAGCCGCAATTGAAATACGGCTTCGTGCACGCCGATGTCATGTACTGAAACACTCATCTGCCGCAATTCCGCCAGTTGATCGATGCCGAACCGGAATACCGCCCCTGGTTCAGAACCGGCGGCAATTGCATCCGCAATAATCACTTTGTCGCGGCCGCGTATGATATCAGCAAGCTCCATTGCCCTGGTCGCTCCGTCAACCAATTCAATATGTTCAGGCAGCTTGCATTGATTTAATATATTTATAACTTCTACCCCTGCGCCCTCGTCGGAAAGGAGGATATTACCGACGCCAAGGATCAGGATCCGAGGCCGCGCCGCAGTATCGGTAGTCGGAAGTGCTACATCGCTCATGATAGCTGTAAATTACCATAATTGAGGTTGAATATACAGATTTACCGGTATACCTTGACTTAACCATCGGCTAATGATATAGGTACTCCAAGGCTAATTTCGCCTTCTTCCCATTCCCAACATGGCTGCTTTACGAAAAAGGAAATATCGTCTGGATTATGCCGCATGAAACAGAATCCGGTTTTGGAACCAGCGCCACCCGGCTTTATGAAAATTTCGGTGCCCATTTAACTATCTCCGCAGACGGAGTCCCGGGCGCATCGTTCCAGGTTTGGGCGCCGAATGCCGATGCCGTCTCGGTGATCGGTGATTTCAACGGCTGGAATCATTCATCACATCCCCTCAGCATTGACCGGCAATCAGGAATCTGGAGAGGTTTCATACCGGGAGTAAACAAGGGGCACCTTTACAAATACCGGATATGCCGGCGGGATGGGGATTACATCGCGGATAAATCTGATCCTTTTGCTTTTCATACCGAAACGCCGCCAGGAACGGCATCCGTGGTCTGGGATAACCTTTATCGCTGGCATGACCGGAAATGGATGGCAGAGCGGGGGAAAATGCTTTCAACAGATACGCCTGTCGCCATCTATGAAGTCCATCTCGGTTCATGGCGCAGGAATAACGGCCGCTGTCTCGGGTATCGAGAAATCGCCCTCCAATTAGCGGATTACGTCCTTGATATGAAATTTACCCACGTTGAACTGATGCCGGTCATGGAGCATCCTTTTTACGGTTCCTGGGGCTATCAAGTGACCGGGTTTTTCGCGCCGACCGCGCGTTACGGAACGCCGCAGGATTTCATGTACCTGGTGGATTACCTGCATCAGCGAGGCATCGGCGTCATCATGGACTGGGTGCCGTCTCATTTCCCAGACGACGCCCACGGCCTGACATTTTTCGACGGCACCCATCTCTATGAGCACCGAGACCCCAGGCAGCGTGTACATCCCGAATGGCACAGCCTGCTTTTCAACTACGGCCGTAAAGAAGTCAGGGATTTCCTTTGCGCCAGCGCCCTTTTTTGGCTGGAAAAATACCATATTGACGGGTTGCGGGTAGACGGCGTCGCCTCGATGCTGTATCTGGATTACGGGCGCAAGCAGGGAGAATGGCTGGCCAATCGGCTCGGCGGCCGGGAAAATCTTGAGGCGGTTGAGTTTTTACGGCAAATGAATACCCTGATTTCCCGGGATTTTGAAGACGTACAAACCATCGCGGAAGAATCCACCTCGTGGCCGTTAGTCTCCCGCCCGGTTCAACAGGGAGGTTTGGGGTTCGGTTATAAATGGGATATGGGATGGATGAACGACACTCTGCGTTATATGGCGCTAGATCCGCCTTTTCGTTCTTTCCAGCACCATCAATTGACGTTCCGGGGTATGTATTCCGGTTCAGAATCATTCATTCTGCCGCTGTCACACGATGAGGTAGTGCACGGTAAAGCGTCGCTGCTGTCAAAGATGCCTGGCGATGACTGGCAAAAATACGCCGGTTTGAGGCTGATGCTTGGATATCAATACTCCTTGAACGCCAAAAAACTGCTGTTCATGGGCGGTGAGTTCGGCCAGCGCGGCGAATGGAACCACGATGCTGAACTTGAGTGGCGCCTCCTTGATTTTGAACCGCACCGCGGTATCCAGAAGTGGACTGCTGACTTGAATCATCTGTATCGAAGCGAACCAAGCCTGCATCAGTTGGATTGCCATGAAGACGGCTTTGAGTGGATCAACCCCGATGATTCAAGCAATTGCGTGTTGGCATTTATGCGCAAAGCCCCCGGCTGTGCCCCGGTCGTGGTTGTCTGTAATTTCACGCCAGCGGTCCATCATCATTATCGCGTCGGCGTACCGGAAGCAGGGTTGTATCTAGAACTGCTTAATAGCGATGCCGAGATTTACGGCGGCAGCGGCCAAGGCAATTTAAGCTGCGTAGGTTCTCAATCAGAACCGCGGCATGGCCGTCCGCACTCGCTTGATCTTACCCTGCCGCCTTTGGCAGTTATATTTCTAAAGCGCCGGTCGTGAGGTTTACTTCGAATATAAATGATGGATCTGAATTCTGTGGTTCTCGGCATAGATCTTGGTGGTACCAAAATCCTTTCGGCCGCAGTTGACAGGCAAGGAAAGGTAATCTGCCGTGACCTGACTGCCACACCCGTCGCTTCCGGTCCCCCGGGCGTGATAGCAACAATCAACGAGTCGGCAAGACGGGCTATCAGGCACAATCCCAATGACATCAAAGCTGTCGGTCTCGCAGTTGCCGGTTTGGTTGAATCGGCCAATGGCATTGTCCATACTTCTCCTAATTTACCCGGGTGGAATGACGTTTCTATCACCCTGGAGCTAGCCTCAACCTTCGGCAAACCGGTCTTCACTATCAACGATGCCCATGCCGCCGCGATCGGCGAGCTTAAATACGGCGCCGGACGCGGCTGCCGGCACTTCATATTTATCACCCTTTCCACCGGAATTGGAGGCGGTCTGGTTCTCGACGGGAATATTTACGAAGGCTTCAGCGGCTTCGGTGGTGAGATTGGCCATATGGTCGTCGACGATGATGGACCGGAATGTGGCTGTGGGAACCGGGGTTGCTGGGAGATCCTCGCCTCCGGTAAAGCTCTCGAGCGGGAAGCCCGCCGTCGCATCGCATCAGGTGAACCAACATCGATTTTATCATACTGTCGTCCCGAACCTGGTGGAGAACCTGGGCGGGCGCAGATCGATTGCCTCAATGCCAAAACCATCCACACCGCCGCTATTGGCGGAGATATCCTCGCTCTTGAACTGATTAAGCACCACGCCTACTACGTGGGTGTCGGACTGGCCAATATAGTCAACATCTTCAACCCGGAGCGGGTTATCATCGGTGGCGGGTTGTCGAACATGGGTGACTTGTTACTGAAACCTGCCATAGAGGAAGCCGCCCGCCGCGCCTTCAAGCAATCGTTCAAAGCCGTCCGTTTCATGACAGCCGAGCTCGGCGCCGATGCTGGTGTTATCGGTGCCGCGGCACTTGCATGGAAAAATCTTATGTAGGTTGTCTGGGTTTCTTCATCAAATGTAACAAACCCAGAGATAACACCACCTGGCAACTAAACCAGTGAATCGCCAACATAATTCGGACCATTTTAATCCACCCCAAATCCATACTCGGCAAAATATTATTCTGCGTACCTACCAAAAACGTCAGCATCCACTTGACACATCAAGGGAACATAAGTGCTATAATATACCAACGGTGATTAATAAAGTCTATCTCGTATATTTCCAAAATATCGACCATCTTATTAAGACCAGGGAACATGTCGTTGATACGTAAACCCGTACAACAGAACTTGGGCGCTGCGGTACAGTAGGGGCAGCCGAATAAGCGTGCCTATCGCGGAGCGATAAGGCACTGTCAATGGTTCGGACTGGTGCGGGAGTAGCAAGAAGGATTTTACGATGTTTGATTCCAAAAATATCGATAAACGAAGCGTAGCTTTGCCAGGCGACATCAGCAAACGTATAACAACGGCTTCGTTTCACCTAAAATATATTTTTAGTGAAAATACAAAGATGAATAACAAAACCCAATCGCCTGAGACCTATAACTGAAAACTGGCAGTTACCTCGGTGATTGCCACAATTGACATAAAAAAGATATAATGCAAGGTTGATTTTCAAGGAGTCGTAACTATATGCCGTTAGATAAGATCATTGTCAAAGGCGCCAGGGAGCATAACCTGAAGAACATAGATGTCACTATCCCTCGGGATAAATTGGTAGTCATCACCGGGGCTTCTGGTTCCGGCAAGTCATCCCTTGCTTTTGACACCATCTATGCGGAGGGCCAGCGCCGCTATATGGAATCCTTGTCGGCTTACGCCCGTCAGTTTCTGGGACGAATGGAAAAGCCGGATGTCGATTACATTGATGGACTGTCGCCCGCCATTTCTATAGACCAGAAAGGCGCATCGAGGAATCCTCGTTCCACGGTCGGTACGACGACCGAGATCTATGACTATCTGCGACTGTTGTTTGCTCGGGTCGGACACCCCCACTGCCCGAACTGTGGTCGGGAGATCTCCATGCAGGCAGTGGAACAGATTGTGGACACTGTGAAAGCCCTCCCGGAAGAGTCGAAGATTTTCGTCCTGGCGCCATTGGTCAAGGACCGCAAAGGCGAACACCAGGCCATCTTCAAAGAACTCAGGAAATCAGGCTACGCCCGTGTCCGAATTGATGGCACGACACGCGATCTATCTGAAGATATCGAACTCGACAAGAAGAAGAAGCACAAGATTGAGGTTGTCATCGACCGGTTAGTTATCGGGCAATCTGACACCCAGGCGCGCTTGGCTGACTCAATTGAAACAGCCTTGAAACTGGGTGATGGTGTCGTCGTTATATCAATCGTCGACGGAATGGAGTATCTCTTCTCTGAGAAGTTCTCTTGCGCTGACTGCGGTATTTCATTGGGTGAAATCGAACCTAGGAGTTTCTCATTCAACTCACCCCATGGCGCCTGCCCCGACTGCACCGGCTTGGGCATCAAGATGGAGTTCGACCCTGACATGGTTATCCCCAACAAAAAACTGTCTCTGGCTGAGGGGGCTATTCATCCCTACCAGTGGCAAACGTGGTACTTTTCGCAACTTGAAGACGTAGCCCGTAAACACGGCTTCAGTTTAAACGTGCCGGTGGAGCGCCTCACGCCTGGGCAGGTAGACATTGTTCTCTTTGGTGAGGACGGCAGCAAAATTAAATACAAAAACCGCTTCGGAAAAACGCGCGAGTATTCCTCCGGATTCGAGGGCGTCATTCCCCGACTTGAGAGGTTATACAGGGATTCGGAATCTGAGCAGGTTCGTGCCGGTATTGAACGGTATATGGTATCGACCCCTTGTCCTTCCTGCGGCGGAAAAAGGTTGAAACCCGAAGCACTTTCGGTGCTAATGGAAGGTAAAAACATTGCCGAAATCTCCGCTCTGTCGGTGGTCGACTCCCTCGATTGGGTTGATGTTCTCGCCGACCCCAACACACCACTCTCGGAGCGCGAACAGATCATCGCCAGGCAGATCTTGAAAGAATTGAAATCACGCCTGGGTTTCCTCGCGGATGTGGGGTTGGATTACCTGTCGATTGACCGGGCTTCAGCGACCCTGTCCGGCGGCGAAGCGCAGCGTATCCGACTGGCAACGCAGATTGGTTCCGGCCTGATGGGCGTACTCTACATCTGCGACGAACCTACGGTAGGTTTGCACCCTGCCGATGACTCCCGTCTCATCGATACTTTGAAGAGGCTTCGCAATCTGGGCAACTCAATACTGGTCGTCGAACATGATGAAGCGATGATGCGAGCCGCAGACTGGATTGTTGACCTTGGCCCAGGAGCCGGCGAGCACGGAGGTCATGTCATCGTCTCCGGGCCCTTGAGCGAGGTGCTGGACTGCCGCCACTCAATCACTGGCGCCTACCTCTCCGGCCGTAAATCAATCCCCTTACCGGACAAGCGGCGATCGGTTCTGGGTAAGGAGTTAGTTATCCGGGGCGCCAGGCAAAACAACTTGAAAGATATCGACGTCCACATCCCGTTAGGAAGTCTGGTGTGCATCGCCGGCGTCTCCGGCTCAGGTAAGAGCACCCTGGTGAACGAGATACTTTTTAAAAAGCTAGCCCAGGTTTTTTCCGGCGCCCGTGAGAAACCCGGCGACCATGACGGCGTCGATGGCCTGGAGTACATCGACAAGGTTATAGCCATAGACCAGTCACCGATCGGTCGTACTCCGCGGTCGAATCCTGCCACCTACACCGGCGCCTTTACACCGATCCGTGATCTTTTTACCACTGTACCAGAGGCGCGAGTGCGTGGTTACAACCCCGGGCGTTTCTCCTTTAACATCAAAGGCGGTCGTTGCGAGACATGCCGGGGAGAGGGCTACATAGAGATCGAAATGCAGTTCCTTCCAGACGTAACCGTGCCATGCGAGGTATGCCGGGGAAAACGCTACTCCCGCGAGGTGCTGGACATCAAGTTCAAAGATATGAATATAGCCGAAGTTCTCGATATGACTGTTGATCACGCCCTTGATTTCTTTGAGCATTTCCCGTCTATCAAGTTCAAGCTCAAAAGCTTGCACGACGTCGGTTTGGGTTACATCAGACTTGGTCAGCCGGCGCCGACACTGTCCGGCGGTGAAGCCCAGCGTATTAAGCTTGCCTCTGAGTTAGCGCGGCGTGCCACTGGGCACACCCTTTACATCCTTGACGAGCCGACTACCGGGCTGTCATTTGATGATGTGGCGGCGTTGCTCAAGGTGATGCAACGGTTGGTGGCATCTGGCAACTCCGTGGTAGTTATCGAACACCAGTTGGATATAATCAAGAATGCTGATTGGGTTATTGACCTTGGACCTGGAGCTGGGCACCGCGGCGGGCAGATTGTTGCAGTGGGTACGCCTGAGCAGGTGGCGCAAGTACCATGCTCAGCTACCGGGGTTTACTTAAAAAAAGTATTGCCATCCTAGACCAATGTATGCTTGTCCAGCCAGCGGATCATCGTTCCCAGCACGAAATCGTGGCAAGGCTCGTTGAAAATTTCGTGGTAGCAGCCGGGGAAGAAGTGAAGTTCTTTGTCGGTAGATGCGATGGAATTATAGAAAAGTTGGCTGCCGGAAGGCTCCGCCAAACGATCGGAAGCGCCGTGCATGAGAAGGACCGGCAACTTGATCTTCGCAGACAATGCTTGAACGTTCGACATGGCGTCAAGCATTTCAGCACCCGTACGGGCCGGTATCTTGCCAGTAAAAACCAGTGGATCTCCAATGTAATTTTTAACAACATTCTCGTCCCGGCTAATCCCTGCGCACTCAAGTTGTCTCACACCGAGACGAGGAATGATGACAGAAAGTGTTTTTACTAATTTTAAGGTTCGCTTTGTGATGCTTTCACCAGCTTTGAGCACTAGGCCGGACAGCACAGCACCGGTGACCCATGTTGGGTGGCACGTGCTGTAAAAAGCCGCCTCCAGCGCCCCTAAGCTATGGCCGATGATGAACAGCGGCAGGCTGGGGTTTTCTTGCCTTACAAAATCAACAAAACGGCTGAGATCGCCGGTTAAATCGGCGAACCGATCGATATAACAGCGCTTGCCTGGAGATTTCCCATGCCCGCGCTGGTCATAACTCCAGACGGAGTAGCCCTTGGGAACCAGGTAATCAATCACGTTGTTGTACCTGCCTGAGTGATCAGCCAGTCCGTGTACCAGCACGACAACAGCTTTAAACCTGCTATCTGGCAACCAAGCCTGATAATACAGCGCTTGCCCCTTGCTGATGTTAAAATCCCCTTCAAGATAACGCATTGGGCGTAAATATAGCAATTGACTCACCTTTTGACAACGTTAAACGTTGGTTATTAAGATATGCGCCGAGGAACAAACTATGAATCGTGAGCAAGCCCTTTCCGAGGTACAAGGTAGGGTATGCAACCCCAATCTCATCAAGCATATGCTGGCTACGGAGGCAGTTATGCGGGCGTTGGCTGAACGGTTAGGAGAGGATGTAGAAGATTGGGGTTTAGCAGGACTTTTACACGACGTGGACTTGGAAGTATGCAAAGGCGATTTAGCTGTTCATGGCCAGATGTCGGCGGAAATGGCGCGCAGGATGGGTGTCTCTGAAGCCGTTTGCCATGCCATCGAGTGCCACAGTACAGAAGGTGAATCTTGCCAGAGCCTCCTGGATAAAGCCCTCTATTGTGCCGACCCGGTGACCGGGCTAATCACCGCCGGCGCTCTCATCCGGGCTGAGAAGAAATTGGCAATAGTTGAATCTAGGTCCATCTTGAAACGCTTTAAAGAGAAGAGTTTTGCCGCCGGCGCTAACCGCGAACAGATCGCAAGATGCGCAGACATCGGCCTGCCACTAGAAGAATTCATCGGATTATCGCTAAAGGCGATGCAGGGCATATCCGACCAGCTAGGTCTCTAGTTGTAACTAACCCGGATACTGCTACCGTCGGAAATCTTAATGACCTCGATACGTGCAGGAAAAGCGTCCTTGAACTCCTCGATGTGGGTGATCACCAGGATACAGTCGAACTGGTCTTGGATGGAGGCAATAGCCTCCTTGAGCTTTTCAATGCCGGTGGCGTCCTGGGTGCCGAAACCTTCGTCGATAATAAGGGTGCGTAACGGAGCGCCGGCTCGATGGGCCAGCACACGGGATAACGCCAATCTAAGGGCAAAGTTTATGCGGAAGGCCTCACCGCCGGAGAAGAGATCGTAATCGCGCGTGCCCAGTTCGTCGCTGATCTTAATGTCGAAAGTCTCTGCCAGTTCTCCTTTTCTCGTAGCCCGCTGCAGCTCTAGCTTCAGGCCCATACGGTTGTCGGTCATCTTGGCCAACAGCCGGTTGGCCTCCGCCTCCATCTCGGGCACTGCGTTCTCGATCAACAGCGCCTGGATGCCGTTTTTACCGAATGCTTGGTGCAATGCCTTGTAGGTACTTTCATCAGCTGCGTGCCTTGTCATCTCTATCATCTGCCCGGCCAGTTTCTGCTCCAGGTCGTAAAGTTGGGAAAGCCCCTGTTTTAAACTGCCTACATGCTCGGCAGCCTGGCTTGTGGTGGTGGCCAGCATTTTCAACTTGGTCTCGGCGGCGGCTAGGTCTCCGGCTTCGAGGCGGGGCAATTTTGTCAGCGCCTGCCGAAGTTCATCAACCTCCGTCAGACGCTTCCGAAGCCTCTCTTCCAACTCTCGTACGGATGCTTGGTTTTTCCTCAAGTTCAATTCCTCACTGGCAAAGAGCTTCTCGGCCTGCGCGAGTTCCTGCCGGCGCATCTCCCAACTTTCCAGCGATTTAACTTGTTCAATCAATTTCCTGTGTTCTGCTGGATCGTAATCCAGACAGCCGATAGTCTCATCAAGCGTCTTCAGCGTATGACGCTCTTCTTGGGCGTATTCATGTTCTTCGATCAGCCGGGTGATCTCGGCTATTTTCCTTTCGCCTTCGGGCAAACGCCCGGCGGCAGCTTCTGCTTCAGCGATCTCATGTTGTAGCCGGACCTCCAGGGTATTCAAACGTGCCCGTTCGTTCTTGATCGTATTGTCGAGAGCCAAGTGGCGCTCAATGGAACCAATCTCCCAGGCTTTATCTGCTCTTTCGGCAGCCAATTCGGCCAGGCGGAGTTCAGCCGCGGCTCGTTCGGCACTATATTTGGCCTTAACCATTTTAAACCGGCCATCGCCTAATTCGGCGTCGCACACCGGGCAGAGGGCGACGTCACCGGTTGAGGTAAGCAGCCCCAATTTTTCGGTTATTTCAGCAAGGCGCTGAATTTGCCCCTGCTCCGCGGCGCCAATAGCGGAAAGTTCTACTTTGAAAGCCTGAAGCCGTAGTTTTTCACTCTCGAGCAAACGCTCCCTGGCAGTCAGCTTATCTGACTCCAGCTTGAGCGATTCGGCGTTCAACCGCAATTCATTAAGTTTCCTGGACTTTTCCAAAAGCTCTTCATATTTCGCCTGCCAAGATGCGCGTTTGTTTTCTAAAAAGTGACGGGCTTCGATCACCTTCTTCTCAACTACCTGCCGCTCACCCTCGAGACGGCGTACTTCGGCCAGCTTAACGCCGTATTCATCATTCGCCTGCCGGGCGATGATATATCTGGAGTAGTTGACCTCCACTTCAGCCTTATTAGCAAGAATAGCCCGGTGAATAGCGATGCGTTTTTCCGTTTCCGCAACATCAGTTTTACGAAGGCTCAAATCGTCCAAGTTTTCCTTCGCAGCTGTTTCGGCTCGTGTGAGCGCCTGTTCGTATGATTCGATGAGCTGGCGTGTTTGCCTCATACTTTCCATGGCGGCACGTTTTCTGGTTAAGACCTCTTCGGTATCGGCAAGTTCCCGCTGGGCAGAGGCTAAAGATGACTCAAGGGCTGGTCGTCTTTCAAGCTGGCATTGGTCCAATTCTATACTTTGAGCGAGGAGATTTTTTGCCGAAGCCGCCTGATTGGCCTTATCTCTGGCTCTATCAGCCAACTCATCATAGGAGTCCAGACCGAGGATGCTGACCAGCACTTCTTTACGTTGTGAGGCGGTCAGCCCGGTGAAATGGTCCGCCTCTCCCTGTTTCAGATAGGCGGAACTTACAAAAGTATCGTAGTCGAGGTGGATTATTTTCGTTATCTTATCTTCGGTTTCACTTATGGTATTCCCGGATATTGATTTAAGCTCTTCTCGGGAGACAAGGAAAAGCGCCAGGCTGCTCTGCCCGACGCCACCGGTCTTCCTGGGTTTAACCCGGCGGCGAATGACCCGATAAACCTGGCCGTCTCCGGCGCGGAAGTCGAAGATAATTTCGGTTTCTGATTCGCCCTGAGTGATCAGATCATCATCGGTAGTTGAGCGGCTGCGCAAGCGGGATTTGCCCCAGAGTGCCCACGTCATGGCATCGATGATGGAAGTTTTACCGGCACCGTTATCTCCGGTGATGCATGCGAGTTTTATGCCCTCGAAAGAAAAAGGCGGCAAGCTGCCGCGGTAGGGCAGGAAATTTTTCATCTGGAGGCGGACTGGTATCATCTGCGGCAGACCTGAGAAAGAAGTTTTGTTGTCGCCTTGTCGAGATTAAAAAGATTTAAGTAAAAACGATTGAAACGATACTCTTTGGTGATTTGTTTGGACTGCCTTACAGGCGTTTTTCGATAACAGAAGAACGGATCCAACTCCAAATCGAGATCGCGGCCCGTTCTCAGATACGAGTCCGAACCGGTGTAAACGAAATTCGCGGGCAGGCGATATTCAACATCAGTCGAGTCGCCGCGTCGAACACCGGAAAATGACGTGCATGCAGAATTCATGGGAGTCATTATAGCACCGGTGTTCTTTTATCTGTCAAGCGCCTTTTGTCGTATTTCGCCGGTAGCCTGAAAAATATTTTCAAAAATGGTTATTCAAGGTAATCTTTAAGTTTGCGGCTTCGACTGGGGTGACGCAATTTACGCAGAGCTTTGGCTTCAATCTGGCGGATGCGTTCCCGGGTAACGTTGAACTCTTTGCCTACCTCTTCAAGAGTCCGGCTGCGGCCGTCTTCCAGACCGAAACGCAGTTGGAGAACACGCCTTTCGCGGGGCGTCAAACTACCCAGAACACTGTCGATCTGCTCTTTAAGAAGCTGGCGAGAGGCGGCATCAGGCGGCGGCAGGGCATTCTGATCTTCGATAAAATCACCGAGATGGGAGTCCTCTTCCTCGCCAATGGGCGATTCCAGGGACACCGGCAGCTGAGAAACTTTGGCGATTTCCCGGACTTTATCGGCCGGAAGTTCCATTTCCACAGCAATTTCGTCAGGAGTCGGTTCGCGCCCGAGTTTTTGCGACAGCGAACGGGAAACTGAAAGCAATTTATTTATCGTTTCCACCATGTGCACCGGTATGCGGATGGTTCGCGCCTGGTCAGCGATGGCTCGGGTAATAGCCTGGCGAATCCACCAGGTGGCGTAAGTCGAGAATTTGAAGCCGCGGTGGAAATCGAATTTTTCGACCGCGCGGATCAGTCCAATATTTCCCTCCTGGATGAGATCAAGCAGCGGCATGCCGCGGCCGATATGTTTTTTGGCGACTGATACGACCAGACGAAGATTTGCCTGGATCAGGTGACGTTCAGCTTTTTTGGCTTCAATCTCAATGGTATCAAGGTAATTTTTGATCTGGTGTTCATAGTGTTCCAGACGAGAGAGGAAAACCGGGTCTTTAACCAGAGAGTCGATATCCGAGAGTTGTGTATCAGCCGGTATGCCGTCCAGCACCTTCTTAGGCAATAGTTCGGAGTTGAGGGACAGGTCTATCAACGCCTGTTCGATTTGGGACACAGGAGCACCCTGGGCTTCAGCGATGCTCTTAGTTAATTCCTGATCAATTTCCTGATCGATGCTGGCGCGCAACCTGGGTTCAAAGACAGCCTCTTTGAAATTGGTGGAAACCGAAAGACCGAGCTGCTGCTGCAGCAAAGCCACGGTCTCCGCGGCTTTGACAAGTTCCTGCAACATACAGACCATTGTCTCAACCGCAGTAGGATTGTGACCGTCTCGAAGACGGCAGGCATCGCGGATCTCCCGGATGCGCTTCCCCTCCTCCATCTTTTTAGCCAGCATTTTTTCGGTTTCAGCATTAAGTAATGGGACCCGGCCTATCTCATGGAGATACATGCGTACCGGATCGTCAACGATGCCGTGTTCCAGTTGCTCAAGCGGCATTTCTAGATCCGGCAGCATATGCTCCGCCCCTTCGGGAAGAGCCTCTGAATCAGCTTCGGCCTCGGCGGTCAGTTCTTCCCCGGTTAATTCAGCCGCCATTTCTTCAGAGGTCAGGTCAGCGGGGGGAAGCGGTTCTAACTCACCTTCTTTGTCTTCCTCTTGACTCTGGATGTCCGAAGAGGAAGGCTCCTGTTCGTCATCATTCACGGGCAGTTTAATAACTTCCTTTTCCATTCTCTACCTCTTCGGGGCACGGCGCCGTATGGCGTCCTGAGCGTCGAGTTCCGCCAGTTTGCCTGCGATCGCGGAAATGTACTCGGTCAACTCAGGCGAGCCATCGGCGCTGCCCTCAGAATTGCTTCCTTTCATGGCTTCCTGGATTTTGATCAACAGAGTCCTGAGATATTCCTTTTCAAGTCGGCGGCAGCATTCCTGAAATTTCAGAGCAACATTTTTTTCATCCAAACGAATACCAGCGATAAGGTCGAAACGAGTCCTAGTGAATGAATCAAGTTTATCCCTGATGGACTCAACACCGGGATATTTGAGAAGCAATTGAATGATTTCCTTGTTCTCCAGACTTTGGAAAATCTCAGGATCCGGTATTCTCTGGTTCTCTATAATGGATGGATGTTTAAGAAGAATGGCAAGTAAATAATCCTCACAGGCGTTGCCGTGAAGTGCGGAGGGTGACTCATTGGGCGGCTGGATGGCGGATTTGCCGACCGAGCGCAACAAGGCTTGTCGGGACAAAGAATACTGAAGTTCCGATGGGGAAGTCCCAACTTTACCAGCTAAGATAGCCAGGTAGTGGCCTCTTCGCACCGGGTCTTTGATTTCAGCCACCACCGGCAGGAGGCGCTCAGTCAATCCGGCTTTACCGCGGGCGGTTCTAAGATCGAACTTCGAAGCTGCCATATCGAATACAAAATCGACAATAGGCCGGGCATTGCCCAGCGATATCTCCCAGGCTGAGGGGTTAGCTCTAATGGCGTCATCAGGATCTTTTCCGGGAGGAGCCAGAACTACCTTAATTTCACGTCCCAGCAAGTTTTCAAACGAAACACAACGGGCTGTAGCCGCTTCTCCGGCAGCATCGGCGTCGAAGGCGATGATCAAGTTCGGCGATAATTTCTTGATGATAGCAACCTGTTGTTCGTTGACGGCGGTACCCATTGATCCGATGGTGTTTTTAAATCCGAATTGATGACTGATAATGACGTCAAAATAGCCTTCGACGATTATTGCGGCGTCGTTGACTCGTATCGTCTGGGCCGCCAGGTTGATGCCGTAGAGAGCCCCGCTTTTACTGAAAAGGGGTGTCTCCGGTGAATTAAGATATTTCGGCTGAGAGTCGTCGAGAACACGGGCACCGAAACCGGCAATTTTGCCCCTGGCATCAGATATCGGGAAAATGATCTGATGGCGGAATCTGTCATACAAGCGCCCGGAATCGGCCTGCCCCAGAAGCCCCGCCTCAACCAGGGTGTCATCGGCGTAGCCGGCACTGTTCAGGTGATCTTTCAAAGCCTGCCAATCCGGCAAAGCATAACCGATCTGGAAATCTTCTATCGAGCCGGCATTGACACCTCTTTTTGCAAGATAAGCCCGGGCTTTGGCGGCCAAAGGCGAGTTGAGCAAAAGGTCATGAAAATAAAGAGCCGCGGCGGTGTTGGCAGCTGCGAGCTCGTTACGATGTTCATTATGCGTTGAAGCCTCTGAACGATTAGGCAGGACGACGCCGTACGTTTCAGACAACCGTTCCAGGGCTTCAGAGAAATTCAACCCCTCCTTTTTCATAATGAAGGAAAAAACATCGCCGCCTGAGGCGCAGGCGCCGAAGCAGTGCCAGGTACCGGATTCCGGGTAGACAAAGAAGCTGCCGTGTTTCTCCGAATGAAAAGGGCATAGTCCCTTCATGGTTTTACCGGAACGGGTGAGAACCGTATATTTGCTGATCAACTCAACGATGTCAGCCCGATTTTTAATTTCGTTCACAGCGTCCATATCATTAACTCGAACAGTCGCCCTGGCGTTCTGATATTCCTATTCTTGGTACAACATCCCACCGAGCTAAGTCAGCCCGAAAGACATGGCCATGCGGGTTGCGTAATAGTCAGTCATGCCGGCGATATAGTCAACAACGCCGCGTTCCGGATCTTCCTGATTAATGTATTCTTCAGGCATGCGGCAGGGGTATTGAAGCAGGAAATGGTACAGGTTACGAACGATGTTCCGGGCATCATCGGCGGCCTGGTCACGGATGGTATAAACGCGTTCAAAGAGAAAATCCCTCAGTTCATTACAGGCATCAAGGACAGTTTGACTGAGCCCTATTATCGCCGGTCGTGAAGGGGCCATTCCCGAGACTCCCCAGGATGAAACAATAACATCTTTGACCATTGTGTCGACACGCTTTGAATGCCGGTCGCCGAGGACATTAACCGCCGTCCGGGGCAGGTCCGACTCTCGGATGAGCCCGGCGCGAATGGCATCCCCAATGTCATGGTTAATATAAGCCAGAGCGTCAGCCAGGCGGCAGACCTCTCCTTCCAGGGTAGCCGGGTTCCCGGCAGCGGCGGCTTGAATGCCGGAACGGGCCTTGGAGTGGTTCAGGATACCGTCGCGGACTTCAAAGGTCAGATTTAAACCTCGGCCACCATTTTCCAATTTCTCCACGACATGTAAGCTCTGTTCGTTATGCCGGAACCCGCCGCGGTACAGGTCCGCAAGGACTTCTTCACCAATGTGACCGAACGGGGTGTGGCCGAGATCATGTCCCAGGCTGATGGCTTCGGTAAGATCTTCATTGAGCCGTAACGACCGGGCGATGGTCCTCGCCAGTTGTGATACCTCCAGGGTGTGGGTAAGCCGGGTCACGAAATGATCACCGGTGGGTGTAATGAATACTTGGGTCTTGTGTTTTAGCCTGCGAAAGGCCTTGGAATGGATGATTCGATCACGATCCCTCTGAAAATCCGTCCGGATTTGGCAGGGTTCTTCAGGAATATCACGGCCGCGGCTTTCAGCGGAGCGAGTGGCAAATGGCGAGAGCCATTGACGTTCACGGTCCTCTGTCTGGAGGCGAATGTCAGCGATTCCTCCGTTCAATCAAGCCCTCCAGCAGAGTTGTGCCCTCGACTGGAGAAGCAACGTGGCGTTGAAAAAATGACGCAGCTTCGCCCTGCCTTTGTCAAGTCTCTAACCGCAATGGCGGTAAAGTTCAAAAATAGCCTCAAAAACACACCTTGCCGGGAAGCACCCCGGGCCGCTTTCAGACCTTGAGCTTGGCTTCGGCTTTGGCGATGATCTCCCGGGTGGTACCGATCATGTCAGGGCTTACAGAGACCGATGTAATGCCCCATTCCATCAATTTTTCGGTTAGTTCCGGGTATACTGAGGGCGCCTGGCCGCAGATTGACGAGGTGATACCCTTGCGTTTAGCGGTTTTTACCGCTATCTCAAGAGCGGCCATAACCGCTTCATTGCGTTCGTCAAAGGTGTCCTGGAGTTTTTCACTGTCACGGTCAATACCAAGTGTTAACTGGGTCAGATCGTTGGAGCCGATAGAGATGCCGTCGATGCCGACGTCAATGAACTTTTCCATCAAGAAGATATTCGCCGGAACTTCGGTCATCATCCACAACTTGAAGTCCGGACCGCGCTTTAATCCTTCTGCTTCAAGTATATCTTTGGTGCGCCGCAACTCTTCCACCGTGCGGACGAACGGAATCATTACCCAAAGATTGGGAAAGTCTTTTCGCACCCGTTTGATTGCTTCTATCTCCATCTTAAAGGATTCGATATCCCGGATATAGCGAGAAGCGCCTCGATAGCCTATCATCGGGTTCTCTTCCGGCAGTTCGTATTTATCTCCGCCCTCAAGTTCACGATACTCATTGGTTTTGAAGTCGGTAGTTCGGTAAACTACCGGCCTCGGGTGAAAGGCTTTTGCGAACGGTACAATCCCCTCATAGAGCTTCTGGATGAACTCTTCCCGCCTTCCGCTCTCAAGCATATAGCTCGGATGCTTGCCGATGCATGAGATAATGAATTCAGCTCTGAGCAGGCCAACACCGTCAACATTGCGGGCGGCTACCATATCCGCCAGTTCCGGTTGAGCCAGATTTACATAAACACGGGTTTTAGTCTTGATGGCGTCGCGAACAAGGCTGGTTACCGAAGCTGTCTGGATTCGGCGGGTAACTTTACCGTTGTATATTTTGCCGTGCGAACCATCAACAGTTATAACCTGTTCATCTCGAAGGACCCTGGTTGCCTCATGGGTGCCTACCACGCACGGTATGCCGAGTTCACGGCTCACAATCGCGGCGTGTGAGGTGCGCCCGCCTCGATTGGTGACGATGGCGGCGGCCCTTTTCATGGCCGGAACGAAATCCGGAGTGGTCATTTCAGCCACCAGGATATCGCCGGAATCAACGCGGTGGATTTCCGAAGGGTTCATAAGTATTTTCACTGTGCCCGAGGCTAAACCGGGACTCGCAGGAGATCCTTCAAGGATACTTGGTTCTTTTATTTCCGCCTCTTCCTCGAGCGCCTGCTCCTTGATAGCCGTTACCGGTCGCGATTGAACGATGTAGATAGTACCGTTTTCTTTGGCCCATTCGATGTCCTGAGGTACGCCGTAATGCTTTTCAATGTGAACCGCCAATTCAGCTAGATGAATGATATCCTCATCGGGCAGTTTTTGCTGTTCTTGTTTAGCCGAGGGCACCTGCTGCCAATAGTTGGCTGTTTCTCCGGAGCCGGCGGTATTGCGTACCAGACGGCGGTCCTGGAAACTGATTCTGCGTGATAAAATGGTTGGTCCATCCTTGGAGACGATAAATAAATCAGGATTAATCTCACCGGAAACCAATCCTTCTCCAAGGCCGTAGATCACCTCGATGACGATCTTGGAAGGGTCATGTGTAATGGGCTCAATTGTAAAAATAACGCCGGAAGTCACCGACTGAACCATCCGCTGCACCGGAACGGCGATACCGACTTTAAAGTGGTCAAAATTCTGTTCCTGACGGTAATAGATAGCCCGCGCTTCAAACAGCGACGCCCAGCATTTCTGCACCGCATGGACGACCATGTCCTGGCCTTCTTGATTCAAATAGGTGCTCTGCTGACCAGCGAAAGAAGCTTCCGGCAGGTCTTCAGCGGTAGCTGAAGAGCGGACGGCAACTGCACCCCCGCCGAGTTTCGCGTAAGCTTTACTGATTTGGCCAGCAAGCTGATCCGGCAGCGGAGTGCCCATGATCAGATCTTTAACTTTTTGAGAAGCCGTTGAAAGCGCTTTAGAATCTTCTACATCCAGTCCTTTAAGCAGGGCTCGGATCTTAGGTTGAAGACCGGAGTTTTCAATAAAATCAAAATAAGCAGCTGAAGTAACGATAAAGCCCGGAGGGACTGGGATCTTTGCACTGGTCATCTCGCCGAGGTTTGCGCCTTTGCCGCCGACCAGGGGAATGTCTTCTTTATTAACCTGGTCGAACCAGACAATCGCTTCTGGCTTATTTTGCATTGCTACTGTCTCCTTTACGTCGTTAAACCACTTTGTCGCGCGGTTGAGGCAGGGTAACAGCACTTCCTGGGAAAGCGGGTAAACCTCTTTTGGATAAGGCCTTTCATTCTACAACATATCGAGGTCCTTGTTAAAGAGCCAATTATAGTCCCCAATGGATATATCGCCCGTTTCATAGCTGGTCGATTGGAAGTGATATTGGAAGCAATATGTTGTTATCCGAAAGTTCAGTCTGTGAAGTCAGAGAGGCTCAATTCATTGACACCCCAATGGTATAAAGGTAGAATTGGTGACTGGTAAGCGGTTCGAAGTCAGTGTGGAGGCCCCCGTATCCATGATTGAAATGACTATTGAAAGCATCCGCGTCAGCCTGGTCAACTACCAGCGAGTGGTGATGCTAAAAGAAAAAAACACTTTACGGTACCTGCCCATCTGGATCGGTTCGGCGGAAGCGCAAGCTATCGCCATCAGGCTGCAAGACGGTATCCAGGTGCAGAGGCCGATGACCCACGACCTGCTGGCGACTTCTATCGATGTTCTAGGTGGAAGAGTGGATCACATCATTGTCAGTGACCTGAAAAACGATACTTTCTATGCCAAAATCATGATTAATACCAAAGATGGACAGATCGAAATAGATTCCCGCCCGTCAGACGCTCTAGCGCTCGCGGTGCGGGTCGAAGTCCCGATATATGCTGATGAATCGGTGCTTGATAAAGCCGGCATCGTGTTGGAGAGAGAAGTTGAGGGCGGCGAGATACTCGAAAACGCTGACGGAGCTGTCGAGGCGCCGCCCGAGCGGCGGAAGAAAGCCTCCGAGGATGAAATCAGCAAAATGAGCGCTTTCCGGGATTTTATCGACAACCTCGACCTTGAGGACTTTGATAAGCGAAAATCTTGATTGCGGCACGGTTACCTGTCTGATAGAGGGGGTTAGGTACCCTCTCTTTCTTTAGACAACCTGAGCTTTGAAGATTGCCTACCCCTGGGATATAATCAACCGCCAATTAATCTATTTGGAGCCGGCGTTTGTTAAAAGACCGTAACTGCGGCGAAATTAATGAAAAACTCATCGCGCGAAGTGTTACCCTGGCCGGGTGGGTACATAGGCGGCGCGATCACGGTAATTTGATATTTATTGATCTCCGGGACCGGACAGGACTGGTACAATGTGTTTTCAATCCCGAGCAAGATAGCGAAACCCACCACCTGGCGGAGTCGCTGCGGATCGAGTACGTGATACAGGTATCAGGCCGGGTAAGTCCAAGACCTCAGGGAACAGAGAACCGCAAGCTTGCGACGGGGGCGGTTGAGATACTGGTCGAAGGTCTGGTTATTCTCAACGAATCAAAGACCCCGCCTTTCTACGTTAATGAAGATGTTGACGTTGATGAAAGCCTGCGCCTGAAATTCCGTTATCTTGACCTCCGGCGTGAACGGATGCGTAACAACATCATTCTGCGCCATAACGTTGTTACATTCATCCGACAATACCTCAACGAGCGTGGATTTCTCGAAATTGAAACGCCCATCCTTCTAAAAAGTACCCCTGAAGGCGCTAGGGACTACCTAGTCCCCAGCCGGTTGTATCCCGGAAAATTCTATGCTCTGGCCCAGTCCCCACAACAACTCAAGCAACTCCTGATGGTGGCCGGTGTGGAGAAGTACTATCAGATAGCCAGGTGTTTCCGGGATGAAGACCTGCGCGCTGACCGGCAAATGGAATTCACGCAGCTCGACCTCGAGATGAGTTTTGTTGATGAAGACGATATGATGACTCTTCTCGAAGGTCTATTTTCATCACTGGTCGAAAACGTGGCTCCAGAACGCCGTTTCAACCAACCGTTCCCGCGCCTCAAATATGCCGATATCATGGAGCGTTTTGGCTGCGATAAACCTGACCTGCGTTTCGGTATGGAAATCGCTGACCTGTCCGATATCGTAGCGCAAAGCCTTTTCGGGGTATTTTCAGGTACAATCGCAAGAGGCGGCGTGGTCAAAGCCATCGGTGTTCCGGGCTGCGGCAAATACACCAAGAGCCAGATAGAAGAACTGATCGAAACGGCAAAAAAAAACGGCGCCGGCGGATTGGTTCCAATTTCGCTGGGCAATGAAGCGGGAGAGTTGGCAAATCTGACTATGGAACATGTCAAGTCAGTAGCCGCCAAATATCTTACGCTCGACCAGATACATGCTATTGCCAGTCGGTGCAAAGCCCAGCCTGGCGACCTGATACTCATCGCCGCGGGCGACAGGAATCGGGTCAATGCCGTACTGGGAACTCTCCGCACCGAGTTAGGGAGCCGACTGGGGCTAGCCGATCCAAACGCGCTTGCTTTCGCCTTTGTCACCGACTTCCCGCTGTTTACCTGGAATGAGGAGGACAAACGGTGGCAACCGACCCATCACCCTTTCACTTCACCCTGGGAGAAAGATTTACCGCTGCTGGAAACCGAACCAGGTAAGGTCAGAGGCCGGCATTATGACCTGGTGTTGAATGGATACGAAATCGCCGGAGGGAGCATCCGTATTCATAAACCCGAACTTCAAAGAAAGGTTTTCCAGATTCTCGGTCACACCGAAGAACGAATACAGGCGCTATTTGGCCAACTGCTAGACGCTTTTGAATATGGCGCACCTCCTCATGGCGGCGTAGCTCCAGGCATCGACCGGGTAGTGGCGATACTTGCCGGGGAACCGACAATAAGGGAGGTTATTCCTTTCCCGAAGAACCAGGCCGGGCTGGACTTACTGTTCGGATCACCTTCGGAAGTGAGCCAAGCTCAAATAGATGCCGTTCATATTTCTGTGAAAACTGATCAGTAGATTATAATGTTTGATTGAGGAATAGATGAAAGTTACCGAAAAACAGTTTGAAGCTTGCGAAGCTCTGTTGACAATCGAATTGGATTCCGACGCCATGGAATCCGCGATGGATACCGCCTACCAGCGCCTGGTAAAGAGGACAGAGATACCGGGGTTCCGTAAAGGGAAAGCGCCGCGTCCTATACTCGAGAGATTTATCGGACGGGAACGACTGATCGAAGAATCGCTCGAAGATGTTTTACCACAAGCTTGCGCTGACGCATTAAAAGAAGAACAAATCCAGAGCTTCGGCCGACCCGGCATAGAGGTAATCCAAAACGACCCAATTATTTTCAAGGCCAGAGTTCCGCTGCCGCCCAAGATAGAACTGGGTGACTATAGAAGCATCAGGATGTCACCTGAAACAGTTGAAGTTAAAGACGATGTGATCGATAGCATGATCGAGCATCTGCGGCATGAGAAGGCCACCTGGGAACCGGTGGATCGCCCGGTAAAACAAGGCGATCTAGTCACGCTTGATCTCGAGAGTAACATTGACGGCATCAGGTTCATCAACCAGAAATCGGCCCAATTCGGAATTGACGAAAAATCCAGTTATCCCGCCCCCGGCTTTTCCCAGGAAATCATAGGATTGAGCCTAGACGGTGAAAAGACTTTCAAATTAAGATACCCTGATGACTTCGCAAAAGTCGAACTGGCCGGCAAAGAACCAGAATTCAAGATTAAAGTGGTTGAAATCAAAGAAGAGAAAATGCCGGCGGCCGACGACGAATTCGCGGCTTCTTTAGACGTCGAAACGCCGACCTTCGATACTCTCCGGCAGCGGTTAACCGAAAATTACCGAAAACGGATGGAACACCTGGCTGAAGAAGCCTTTGAAAACCAACTTGTTGATCAGCTGGTTAAAATCAGCTCTATTGAGTTTCCGCCCAACCTGCTCGAGATGGAGTATGAACGGCTGGTTAACCAGCAAATGGACAAATGGCGTTCTCAGATGAGCTCCGAGGCAGAACTCGAGGAGTTTTTGGCTAAAGTCAACCCCGAGGAACTTTCATCAAAGCTCAAGCCCATGGCTGAAACCAGATTGAAGATCTCTCTTGCGCTGGGCAAACTAGCTACGAGCGAAAACCTGACGGTTGGTGATGACGAAATCCAGGCAGAGATTTCGATTATGCTGAGCAACGTTCCCGAGGATCAGCGCGACAACCAGAGGCAGCAATTCGAAACTACCCAAGCGAGAGATCAGTTACATCAAATACTTCTGTCACGAAAAACCTTAGCCAGGCTGAAAGCGATTGCTTCGGGGGGAAACGAGCCTGCGTCCCCGGATCCGAAGTTGACGACTGCAAGCAACGAAAATACCGAGCACAAAGAGGAGGCGACCAAATGATTACGAGTCCATCCGGCATTATCCCGATGGTTATAGAAAGCAGTTCTCGAGGCGAGAGAGCTTTCGATATCTATTCTCTGCTGTTAAAAGAACGCATTGTCTTTCTCGGCACCGAGATTAACGACCAGGTGGCGAATATTATTATCGCGCAGCTTCTGTTCTTAGACCGCGAAGACCCTGATAAAGACATCAGCCTTTATATCCATTCGCCCGGAGGCGTTATTTCCGCAGGGTTGGCAATCTATGACACCATGCAATTGATACGGCCTGCAGTTTCGACAATTTGCGTCGGTATGGCCGCGTCGATGGCAACCGTATTGCTTTGCGCCGGCGCCAAAGGCAAGCGCTATGCGCTGCCCAATGCCACCATCCACATGCACCAGGCGATCGGCGGTGCCAGAGGCCAGGCGGCAGACATTGTAATCGCAGCCCGAGAAATCACACGCATGCAAGACATCATCAGGGATATTTTGGCCAAGCGTACCGGGCAGCCACTGGATAAAATAATCCACGATACTGACCGGGATTATTATCTCAACCCCGAGGGCGCCAAGGAGTATGGTTTGATTGATGAGATTCTACGGAAACCCGAGGAGAAGAAACCAGTTAAGGAATAATCCAAAATCCAGCGAAATGAGAACGACGCGCCGTTAGGTCGGCGCGTCGTTCTGTATATAGAGATTCAGGCAGCGATTTGCACCACAGGAGAAACTCAATTACAGTATTGGGTATCGGTACTAGTACCCAAATCAGGTAGAAACTGCAGGAGAATAATGAGCAAAGTCAGAGTCGGGATAAACGGCTACGGAGTGATCGGAAAAAGGGTAGCTGATGCGATATTACTGCAAGATGACATGGAACTGGCTGGAGTAACCGCGGTTAACGCCGATTACCGGATTCGTGTTGCTGCCGAAAAAGGCTATTCAATTTTCGCAGCGTCTGAAAGCCGGCAGTCAATGATGACAGAAGCCGGAATTCCGGTAGAGGGCTCGCTCAAAGATTTACTTAAAAGGGTAGACGTTATTATTGACTGCACGCCGAAAGGCGTTGGTGCGGAGCAAAAACCGATATATGAAAACGCCCGTGTTAAAGCCGTTTTTCAAGGCGCCGAAAGGCATGAACTGACCGGCATATCGTTTGTAGCCCAGGTCAATTATGAAGAAGCCTTAAATAAGCAGTTCGCGCGTGTTGTATCCTGTAACACTACGGCGTTATGCCGGGTACTCAACTCATTCAATAAACGGAGTTGGTTGAAGCGAGTCAGAGCCGTGCTGCTGAGACGCGGAACCGATCCCTGGGAAAGCCACCGTGATGGTATGATCAACACGTTTATTCCTGAGACGAAAGTTCCAAGCCATCAGGGGCCAGACGCTCGGACGGTCATTAAGGGACTGGATATAACTACTATGGCCGGAGCCTGTTCACATAATCTCAGTCACGTCCATTACGCCATGGTCGAAACCAAACGTCCCATCGGGCTTGATGAGTTGAGATATGCATTGTGGGAAGAGCCAAGGCTGGCATTTGTCCGGTCCAGCAATGGGTTGGTTGCCCTAAACTCGGTAATTGAGTTGATGAGAGACCTGGGACGACCGCGCAACGATATGTGGGAAGTTGCAGTATGGGAAGATGCCCTCGCGGCAGACGAGAAGGAAACATACATGGTATTTCAGGTTCATAATGAAGCCATCACGGTGCCTGAAAATATCGATGCCATACGCTCGCTTTGCGGTCTGGAAAAAGACGGCGCCAAATCGATCGCTAAAACCGACAAGGCTATGGGCATACTCAAATGCTTCCTGCCTAAAACAATACCCGAAGCTGCCGTCCACGCCGAAATCGGAGCGGCTTTAAAGTTAGAGCGCCGCGAGTTCATCGAAGAAGGTTACAAGGGCGCCGAAGAACCTTTTTGATATTTACAGGTGAGGCCCTGTCCCGGGAGAAGGTTACGGCATCAAATTCGGCGTTTAACGTCACAAAGGGTTTGTGCGACTGCGGTGGCGAGTGCTGCGGGCTCAAAGGGTTTCACCAGACTGGGTAGACGGTGCGTCTCCAGGAACATTTTGACATCTTCACCCAGGGTATCGCCGGTGATAATTACGATACGTCCGGCCATCTCCGGCCGACGGTCAATAATTTCGGCGTAAAGCGCCATGCCGCTGGTCCCGGGCAATCGAAGATCCATGACGATAATGTCGTAGTCTTTTTTGCTTAGTAGAATTAGTGCTTGCGCGGCAGAAGCCGCTGTGTCGACGTGCCGGTCTTCCCCGGAAAGAGATTCAACCGCAAGGTTGCGTATGCACTCCTCGTCGTCTATCACCAAGATAACGGCCGCTGATTGATGTTCTAGGTTATTGACACTTGAGTCACGATTTTCGGCTGCCGAGACGGAAATCTGAACAATCGGCAACAGGATGGTGAAAGCAGCCCCGCATCTGGGAGACGATGCCACCTCCAGAGTGCCGCCGTGTTCCTCAACGATTGAACGGGAAAGTGCTAACCCCAGACCGGTGCCTTCGCCGGGATTTTTGGTGGTGAAGAACGGCTGGAAAATCTTAGTTATAGTTACGTTGTCGATTCCCGGTCCGGAGTCGGCGAAAATCAACCTGAGATATCTCGCCTCCAAAGCGGCGGTGATGGTGAGTTTCCCCGGGTTGCCAGTATGCTTGATGGCATATTCGGCATTGACTATGAGATTCAGGATAACCTGCTGCATCTGGCCCGGATCAACGATTATCCACGGTAAATTTTCAGAGTACTTCTTAACAACCTCGATGCCGGAGGTCTTCAGCACGTATGCCCTGAGTTCGAGAGTATTATCTATCAACTCAGTAATATCCACGCGTGATTTCAACGGCTTGGTTTGGTGGGCAAAGGTCAGCATTCTTTTGACGATTTCGGCCACTCTTCTGGAGCCATCAGCGATAACTTTCAAGTCGTCAGCGACTTCCGGCGCCAGATCGCTACGGGCAAGCAACAACTCCGAAAAACCAAGGACACCGGTGAGGGGATTGTTGATCTCATGCGCAATTCCGGCGGCCATTTCGCCAACGGCAGCCAAGCGGCTGGATAACTCCGCTTTTTCTTTTAACCGCTGTTGTTCAGCTTCGGCCTTTTTAACGGCAGTTATATCGCGGGCGATATGGACATATCTTCCGCTAGATTTACCGCCAATTTTAATTGGAGTGATGTTGACCTGATAGGTATTATCACCCTGAACGATCTCATCACCCAGACCACACCGATTCCGGTCGCCGAGGCCAGGGCAAAAGCCGGGCAAGACACAGGTATCGTGCATTATTTGATAGCATTTTTTACCTACTGCCTCGGCCGGAAGCATTCCGGTTTTGTCTGCCATAGAACGGTTGACGCGAATAATGTTATGGTCCTTGTCCATAATACAAATCAGGTCTGGTATGGAGTCGAAGGTGCTTTCCCACTCCTGTTTCGCAATTAAGATTGCCTGATCGTTCTTGCGGCGTTCAAAGATATCACGTTCAGCGATCAAAAGCCCCCGCAGGGATACTGCAGCCACCGATGTAAGCGAACGGATGAGGAAATGATCGCTGTTCGAGAACTCCTGGCGGCTGGCTTTACCCGAAAGGAACAAAACGCCAACGGTCTTGCCTGCAGCCGTGAGTGGAATCATATAAGCAACATCTTTTGAGCCCACAACGTTAGGGTATTCAGTCGAAGGCGTTCTCCGTTTGACAAAATCCATCAATTCCAATTCAAACGATCTATCGGCGTAAATACCTCGCGCGGCGGCGAACACAAAACTTGTTTCATCAGTCGCTACAAATAGGCAGGCGCCTGACAGGTTCATGGCCGTCATCGGGGCGTCAATGATCAATGAGGAAGCCACCTCAACGCTAGCAGTTGCGCTGAGCGATGCGCTCAAGCTTTGAATGATTTGCTGGTAGTCATGGCGGTCTTTGTAGAAGAATTTGTCAACCAATGCTTCTGTGGCGCTTCTGGCTGGACCTAAAAGGAGAACCGCTATAGCTGAAAGGAATAATGCCAGGATGAATTGCTGAGCGAAACCCGGAGCGACTCCACTTGATAATACCAATGCAAAGACACCGGCAAGGACCGCGGCCATCAATAGAGTGATAAGGCCGTACACTACTCCTCTTCGAACTACGACATCAATATTCATCAATTGGCGCGCGATTACGGCATAACCAAGAGACAATGGTATGAACGACAGGAAGGCTACCGTAATATTCGACTGTAAAAATACACCGTCATCCTGAACCCCGGGGAATACACTGAAAATTAAAAAAGGAAGCAAAGCAGCCATGCATCCCAAAAGGATGATGACCATTTGGTGCCTTGTTCGCGAATCCGCCGCTCTTAATAGATTGAATACCACGACACCTATAACACCCAAGAAACCGACACCGTATCCGATCAGCCTGAAGGTCCGAAAATCCGGGAGAGGCTGCCCATTCGACTGGCCAATGAACGGATATGCAATCACAATCAACGCCGGCAATACATAAACCAGGTATTGGTGGGGCCTGTGTCTCAACCAGGCGCGCTCCTCGGGGAGAATCAAAAAGAAATGGAGCAACAGCCAAGGACCGATGGTGGACGCAATAACGGTGATATGCAAAGCCAAAGGGGCCAGACGATCTGAAGCCAGATTGGAGCTGAGAGCCAACCCGAACACCAAGCTGCAAGCCAATAACAGAACCGACGCCTCGTTTTTCGGATTACGGAGATAAACGTAAATTCCGACAACCCAAAACGCCAGGCAGGGAAGAAGCCACATAATGAGGTCTATTGTCGCGCTCGAAGCAGGTTGAGTCAGAGATGAATCCGCATCAAGAATTGTGCCGTTAGGATTTACCACTGTAATTTGTCGAACTACTCGGATCCAATCCGACTCTTTAAAAGATGACAGGTATTGATCAGCTGGCAGTCCATCGATAACTAGTGGAATATCTCCTGGAGCGATACCTAGTTCACTGCCAATCCCAAATGGATCGACGCTCTCAACAACCCATTGCTCTTTATCATTTTTAAGGGAAATGACCTGACCCCCTAAAACGAGTCCAGTTTGATAATATACTGGACCAAAAGAAAGGGGGAGAATATGCCGAGGAAGTCCTTCACTCCGGAGCAGATCATCAACCATCTCCGGGAGGCCGAGATCCTCATCAGCCAGGGCACCAGTCTGGCCGTCGTGCTTAAGAAGATCGGGGTCAGCAACTGCACCTACTACCGCTGGCGTCAGGAATACGGCGGCATGAAAGTCGAGCAGGCCAAACGCCTCAAGGCATTGGAGCAGGAAAACGCCAGACTGAAGAAGCTGGTAGCCGACATCACCCTGGACAATGCCATCCTCAAAGAAGCCGCCCGGGGAAACTTCTAAGCCCGCACAAGAGACGTCAGGTTATCACCAAGATTCAGGACAAGCTGAAGGTCTCCCAGAGGCGGGCATGCCAGGTGCTCGGCCAGGCCAGGGCTACCCAGCGCCGTGATAAGGAGCCACCCGATGAGGAAAAGCGCCTGGTGGCCGATGTCACTGCACTGGCCACCAAGTTTGGCCGCTACGGTTACCGGCGGATCACGGCACTACTCCGTGAAAGAGGCTGGCGGGTGAACCACAAGAGGGTAGAGAGGATCTGGCGCATGGAAGGACTCAAGGTGCCCCAGAAGCAACCTAAAAGAGGCAGGCTATGGCTTAATGACGGCTCGTGCATCCGGCTCAGGCCGGAGCATAAGGATCACGTCTGGAGCTATGACTTTGTCAGTGCCAGGACATCAGACGGCCGGGCTTTTCGGATGCTCAATATCATCGATGAATACACCCGGGAATGCCTGGCCATCCTGGTCAAGAGACGGATCACGTCAGAGGATGTCATCGACCAGCTCTTCAATCTGTTCATCTTAAGGGGCATACCCGAGCACCTGAGGTCGGACAACGGACCGGAATTCACCGCCAGATCGATCAGGAAATGGCTGGCAGACATTGGCATCAAAACGCTGTTTATCGAGCCTGGGTCACCCTGGGAGAACGGCTACATCGAGTCATTCAACGGCAAGCTCAGGGATGAACTACTGAACCGGGAGATCTTCACCACGCTTTTTGAGGCTGAAGTATTGATTGCCGACTGGAGGAGGCAGTACAATCAGGTCCGGCCTCACAGCTCACTTGGTTATCTGCCACCGGCACCTGAGGCTATTATGGCTGCCAAAACTACTTAACAACTGGTACCATCATTGGGGGCAGGTCACTCCTGGATCATTTGTGGAAAGAACGGCGCCAATATGGCATGCACATTGGATTTGAGACGCTGATGTTTTTTGGATATGAGAGATATATGCGGTCTCATCAAAACAAGAACTCAACGAACCGCATAAATCTTGATGTTGCCCGATGGAAGATTGAATAAAATATCTGGTTAAAATTTCTAGGGCAGAATGAAATATCTGGTTAGAAACAAGATTATTCATTCGAGCGAAAGCAGCGTATGCGAGTAATATCATAGTCGAGCCGATATTCATCCGGATGGATTTGCTAAGGCCAGTAAAACCGGTTGGGATATGGTCGTCATCTTCAAGATCGTCGAATACATCGGCCGCTGTCAGCATGAACTGAATTGCGGCAGCGAAAGGTAAAGTATGTGTCCATTCGCCGTTAATGCTCTGGGCAACATACAAAGGCAGCAATGGCCAGTGATTATTGTCTGACGATGTTCCTAAAACTCTCCCTTCAACGGCCAGCGGGGCTCTAATATGAGAGACCAATTCGGTGTCATTAGAATAAGGAGCTAGAATTGCTTCTAGCTCCTTATTGAGGGCTATACTTTTAATAACTAAGTCGCCCCGGTCCATAATTGAAAGATACCTTGTTAAAACCACCCACCCATGGGTCCAATTTGCGACTGAAGAGAGACACCATCAGCGGTGACTAAGCCCGTACGCCCTTGCAAGGAAAGGACCGCCTTTTTATCAACCGGGTTAAGTTCCAGTTTGGCGACATACGCTTCGGGATTGGCTTCGAAATCCTTGCGGGCGGACTCATCTCTAAATATGGTCTGGACTAAGTCGGCCAAGTTCATAACCTTTCCTCCTTAATTAATTTTAGTTACGGATTATAAACTCAGAATATCGACACGTCAATAGTTTTCAGACATATTGGTAATATTTATATGCAGTAACTGAAGGCATATTCGAAACGTCTCAATCATAACTCTGTTAATGAAGGCTGACAATAGTACTATCGTCATGGGGGGATCGAAGAGGAAATCTGGTCGGGGTGGACGGATTTGAACCGTCGACCACCTGAACCCCATTCAGGTGCGCTACCAGGCTGCGCTACACCCCGATTTGGAAAGCGCTAGAATGTTATCATAGACATCTGGGTGTCGCAAGCCGCGTTGCCAGCCAAACATGAACCATATATAATAATCTTACATAACACTTGAGCGAAACGAATGGCAAGACGAACTATCTGCAAATATCCTGATCCAGTACTCAGACAGAAGGCAAAAAAAATACCTCTGGTAGACAAGAGTATTCGAATTCTTGTCGAAGACATGATCGAGACAATGAAGGAAAATTGTGGCTGCGGCCTGGCAGCCCCACAGGTAGGGGTGTCCCTTCGATGTATCGTCATCGGAATGCCGGAAGAAGAACCGTATGCCATCATTAATCCTGAGTTTGTAAAACGAGACGGTGAGCGTGAAGTGGAAGAGGCTTGTCTTTCCGTTCCCGAACTTGCCGGGAGCATTAAACGTTCCGAGTCGGTGATCGTTAAAGGTTTAGATAAGAATGGTAAACCCATACGCGTTAAAGGAAGGGAACTCCTGAGTCAAGCGCTGGAACATGAAATAGATCATCTAAATGGCGTGCTGTTTATTGATCGGGTCGAGTCTCCTGAAAAACTTCGTAAACGGGAAAAAATTAAAGAAGAAACGGAGGCGACCGGGACAAGCACTTCCGTCTCACCGGATCAATAAATATGCAGAAAACACTGTTGCAATGTGATTTCGACGGGACGCTGACAGAAGAAGATGTCAGCTTTTTAATTCTGGACCGCTACGCTGAAGGTGATTGGCGGGCGATACTGAGAGAGTACCAAGCGGGCGCTATCAGCGTCGGCGCATTTAATAACCGAGCTTTCTCTATGGTCAAGCAACAGAAAAAGACACTTGAAACGCTCGTCTGCAATGAAGCTAAGCTACGCCCCGGGTTGATCGAACTTGTTGAGTATTGCCGGTTAAACCAGATCGAAATGGTTATCGTTTCGAACGGATTAGACTTCTATATTCGGGCATTGCTTGAGAAAAGCAGATTGAATCACCTTAGAATAATCGCAGCCACTACCGCATTCACGCCATCAGGACTAGATTCACATTATATTGGATCAGATGGTGGTGAATTGATGGTTGCGTTCAAAGAGCACTACACAGAAAAATTCATTGAACAGGGATTTAGAGTGTTTTACGCCGGGAATGGTCCCTCCGATATACCAGCCTCAAAGCTTGCCGTACACACTTTTGCGACAGACTCGCTACTGGATTATTATATTCAACATAGAGTTTGCCACACACCTTTTAAGGACCTGCACGATATTGTAGACGGCCTCAAATTCTTCTAAAGCCGCGGCCCGAAAATAGCTTCCCCCAACCTTACCAGATTAGCACCTTCTTCAATGGCAACGCGGTAAGACCCGGTCGTACCCATTGATAGGTAGCGGATATCCGAGAAGCCTGCGCCCTCTTGTTTGATAGCATTGAACAAGCCTCTGGCTTCGGCAAAATATGGCCTCATCATTTCGCCCGGAAGATTCGGGCCGAGAGTCATGAGTCCTTTTAAGGTCAGGTTAGGCATTTTCCCGATCTCACGAGCCAAAGCGATGAGATTTTCAGGAGCAACACCAGATTTTCGCTGTTCTCGCGCGATGTTTACTTCAATGAATACGGGCATGATTTTCTGCGCTTCAAAAGCGCGTCGGTCGATTAAGCGGGCCAGATGGGGGCTGTCTACGGTCTCGATGACATCAAACAGTTCAACGGCTTTTTTGACTTTATTGGATTGCAGGTGGCCGATAAAGTGCCAGCAGCCGCGGGAGAGTAAATAGCGTCTGGCAGCTTCAGTATCCTGAATATAGTTTTCGCCAATTATCGAAATCCCGGCGTCTAATGCGGCTGCGATTTCCACCGGCGAGCGAGATTTAACCGCGGCTACGATAGCGACATCTCTGGGGATCTCAGCCAACAGGCGACGGACATTATCGCCTATAGACTGCGAGGTTAAATCAGTCTGGTACCGCATTGAGGACAATACTTCATACCGGCATTCAACGATGATGAACATACTAAGCAGGAAGGCGTAGTCAACGGAGTACCACCTGAAAGTTCGCCGAGTACTTTATCTAGTTGATCTTTCGTCATCAGACGTTCGGCAATTTCAGTTTTTAGTTCCTCAGCAATTTCATATCGGGTTACGCAGCGGGTGCAGGTCATATATTGTTTGACGCGGTATTGAATTGTAGGAACAAAATAGACAGTAAGCTTCCTGCGCTCTTGATGCACCGCGAAAACCTGGTCAGACCGACAGTTGGGACAGCGAGTTACTATAAAGCCCAGATGATCGCCATAGTTCTTGTTACCGAAAAGCAAGACCATAGACGAGTATAGCCGAAAGCCGGAGTCCATTGTCAAACTACCCGTCTTCAATACAACTTTTCTCAGTTAGTCGCTTTGGCCGGGCTATGTTAATATTATTCCCGTTGGGGGAGTGCCGGAACTGGCAGACGGGCATGACTTAGGATCATGTGCCGAAAGGCGTCGGGGTTCGAGTCCCCGCTTCCCCATTATTACCTGATTACCCGCGTAAAGCCATGAATGAAACCGCAGTCTTCGAACACCTTACAACCGAAATAAAGTCCATCGATTGCCAGTATGGATTTCTGGATATCAGAAGAGTTCCGGAATTGAAACGGGAACTTGAATCCCGGTTGCATAAAGGCCAACTTGATACTGCTTTCTATGCAAATAATCTTGAACGTCTGGAGGTTTCAGCGCCGATCCGTTTTACAGAAGTCAACTCTCTCATCATTATCGCCGCGCCGTTACCACTCACGAGGTTAATTTTCGAATATCAGGGCAGAGGGCGGCCGGTACAAATTCCTCCCTTTTATGTTTTCAAAGATAAATTAGCAGCCATCCGAAAAGCGCTCGGGAGAAGTTTAGGTGCCGCCGGGTATCAAATCGCGGACGCCCGCGTACCTTTGAAATTAGCGGCGGTACGCAGCGGCCTGGCAAGTTACGGCAGAAACAACCTGGCTTACATCGAGGGGATGGGCAGCTTCCATAGACTGGTGGCATTTTATACCGATTTACCCTCACCAGCCGACGCATGGTTTCGACTCAACGAGATGGAAGAATGCACCAGTTGCGGCTTTTGTTTAGGTAACTGTCATACTGATTGCCTTATTCCGGATGTAGGCAACCGTTTTCTTGCACGAGCCGAAAAGTGTCTAACGCTTTACAATGAAGAACCAGGAGAACTGCCCAGCTGGATCACGCCCTGGCTTCACAACTCTTTGATAGGCTGCATGCGCTGCCAATCCAGTTGTCCAGTGAACCGGACCTTTATTCGAAATGTTCCGATTTCTGACACGTTCAGCGAACAGGAAGCTATGGCAATTTTAGCAACGCCGGTATTCGACAACCTTCCTGGAGCCCTCCAGGAGAAGTTAGGTAAGTATGATCTTCAAGAATACTATGATCTGGTGCCGCGCAACCTCAAATTCTTACTGGAGTGGGAACTGTGATTACCGCACTAGCGGAAAAGGTGACAGATGAACTGGCGCTGTCCGGCTATCGCGCGGCTGTCGCAAGCATTGACCGGCTGGCGTACATTGAACAAGAATTCCGTTCTACAGCCAACCGTGAAGAATGGCGCAAATCTCCTCATCTTTCACAGCACATATTCGATTTCACTTTGCCCCAAGAATATCAAGCTCAATCGATAATCGTCGTTGCAGCGCCGGTCGCACCGGTGAACATCGGTTTCGTATTTAGAGGGGAGTATTTTTCATTCGATGCTCCTCCCTTGTCGGAAGACTATGAGAAAGATGCCACCAATATTCTTTCTGAGATTCAGAAGATAATCTCACCGCGGGGATATCGCCTGTCTGACTCTAATTTACCCACCAAGATTCTTGCCAGCCACTGCGGATTAATTTCCAACGGCGTCAATAATATTGGCTACATAGACGGGATGGGCAGCTATTTCCGGTTGAGCGCGTATTTTTCGGATATTGAACCCGGGAAAGAAAAATGGCTAATTAACCACCCGGTGAACCCAAAATGCGCCGGGTGCTCAAGGTGCATCGACACCTGCCCAACAAAATGCATTGAACGTTCCTCTTTTCGAGTAAACCGGTGCCTTTCACTTCTTTCAAAGGAACCTACCGATTTTCCGGTTTGGATAAACAATAAATGGCATAATGCACTAATAGGATGCCGGATTTGCCAAAAAGTTTGTCCGCTAAATCAAGAGGTTTCGTTTAAGACAAGCATCGGCGCCGATTTCGATGAAACTGAGACCACGGCAATCCTTTCAGGTGATCCTCTGGAAAATCTACACTCAGAAACCAGAGAAAAACTGCGATACTTCACTCTGGAGCCATTATACCCTGTTTTATCGCGCAATTTACGTTTACTATTCAAAAAATATGGACTGACAGTAAATTGAACATATCTCAAGCGGTTGATGCACTTAGAGCCAGTTTTCTCTTCGGTAATATTGGTAAAGATGTTGCCTTTAAGCTGGTCAAGTCAGCCGAAGAGTTACGGATTGGTACGGGGGATTTCATATTCTGGGAGGGTGACCCTCCAGTACGATTCTATATTCTTACATCCGGCCGGATAAAAGTGATAAAACACGGCTCACAGGGGCGAGAGACACTGGTAGCTGTTTTCAACCCAGGGGACATTTTTGGCGAAGTTGCGGTATTTGAAAATAAGCCTTACCCAGCCTCGGCAACAGCTTTAGAACCTTCAACTGTACTCGCCTTTAACCGCGACTCGTTCAGCTGTTTCCTGACCGAGCAGCCGGCAACAGCGATGGCGATGATTGGCATTTTATCTTCAAGATTGCGGGAAGCACAAAACCGGCTCCATGACTTATCCGGGGAGAGAGTAGAACAGCGGCTGGCACGAACTTTACAAAGATTGACAGCCAAACTCGGAACTGAATTACCGTTCACGCGTCGAGATTTAGCGGATATGTCTGGAACTACCATTGAGACGGCGGTACGGGTCCTCAGCCGATTCAGTGAAATGGGGATAATTACTTCCAGCCGCGGGAAAGTTACAATCAGAGATCAAGCTCAGCTAAATGCTATATCAGACGATTTATAGCGAACACAATAAACAGGTCCCCCCAATAGTTCGGACCTTGATCTAAATCATATAAATACCTCTAGCCCACTATTATAATCGAGATGTACTCAGTCTGGAGGTCTAAATGCCGAGCAGGTGCCCGGGGAACGATTTCCGTAAACTCAAGGTGCAGGTTATAAATTGCCCCGAGTGCAAGGCGGACGTCGAGATATTTTCTGATGAAGTAAGGGTGCGGTGCCAGAAATGCGGCTCGCAAGTACATATTGACCGCTTACCGTCTTGTATCGAATGGTGTGCTTCAGCGAACCACTGTTTGGGCGACCCCTGTTATCAGAGTATTCAAATTGGGCCTAATGAAAGGGAAACCGATGGCCGTACGTAAAATTGTTCGGATTGACGAAGAAAAATGTAATGGCTGCGGGGTATGCGTGCCATCCTGCGCAGAAGGAGCTATTCGGGTTATCGACGGCAAAGCGAAGCTTGTATCCGAGGTTTATTGCGATGGATTAGGTGCTTGCCTGGGTGAATGCCCTCTCGATGCCATATCCATAGAAGAACGAGAAGCCCTGGACTTCGATGAAATTGAAGCGATGAAGCATGCCGCCAGAATAGAATCACAGAGAGAAACGGTACATGCTTGCCCTTCTTCGCGAATGTTAATGTTTGACGGACCTAAAGATCTAGGAAATATTCAAACTCAAAGAACTCATTCGCCGTCAACCCTATGTAATTGGCCGGTTCAGCTGACATTAGTGCCGCCTCACGCTCCATTTCTGAAAGGAAGCGAAATCCTTTTGGCGGCGGACTGTGTGCCATTCGCGTACCCCGATTTCCACAGTGACTTTCTTGAAGGAAAAAGTCTGCTGATAGCATGCCCTAAACTGGATGATTACGATTCACATCTGAATAAACTGGCACAAATACTGAAGCAGGCGAAACCCGTTGGTATTTCCGTGCTTCGAATGGAAGTCCCTTGCTGCGGCGGATTGACTCATCTGATAAATCAGGCATCCCGGATGGCCGGAGTAAATGTACCGATCGACGAAATCACCATCGGCATTAGAGGGGAAGTGCTTACACGTGTGTAAGTCATAATTACATAATTATCTGGTTCTTGATTATGATGTTGACAACCACTTGGTATAAGTATATACTGAGTGGTTGTTAATTATGCTTCCGAACCGCTTCTATCATATACAGGCTTTTCCCGGCACCATTTTTTCAAGGCTTTAGTCCGTTTTTCCTTAAGTAATCGCTTTTAAGGAGTAGACATGGTCTCATTACTGCCAGCTACCGGCATGCCGTCGGTAGCCGCTCCCCGCAAGTCATATTCAAAGATTCCGGATGTAGTTGAAGTCCCTAATCTCATCGACATCCAGTTAGCCTCGTTCCGCTGGTTCATGGAAGATGCCTTAAAGGATTTGATTGAAGAGATCTCGCCAATCAAAGATTTTAACGGCAATCGTATGGAACTTGAATTCATAGGTTATGAATTCAGGGAGCCCCGCCTTTCCGAAGAGGATTGCCGTGAACGCGATCAGAGCTATTCCGTTCCGCTTTACGTAAAAGCCCGACTTATCATCAAGGCCACCGGAGAAATCAAAGAACCTTTTGAACTTTTCTTCGGAGATTTGCCGCTGATGACCCGCAACGGCACATTCATCACTTCCGGGACCGAAAGGGTTATCGTGAGCCAGCTTCTTCGTTCCCCGGGCGTATATTTTACCGTTCAGGAAGATACAGCGACAGGCCGACCTTTATGCCATACCTCTCTTATTCCTAGCCGAGGAGCCTGGTTAGAATTTGAAACCTCCAACCGTGATGTCATTTCAGTCAAGATCGATGGCAGACGAAAAATCCCTGTGACTAGTTTCTTGCGGGCAGTTGGATACGGATCCGATCAAGAACTGATCGATTTATTTTGCGATGTGGATACCGTTTCAGAACATTCGTACATCAGGGCATCGATCGAAAAGGATCAATTAATCCGGGACACCAACTCAGCCTTAATTGATATTTACGGCCGGCTGCGGCCTGGAGACCCCGCAAACGTGGAAAACGCGGGCAGGTTAGTCAACGACATGTTCTTCAGTCCAGAACACTACGACTTAGGCATGGTTGGCCGCTACAAAGTTAATCGCCGTCTCGGACTGAAAGATATTGTCGCCGAGGAAAACAGGGCTTTAACCAAACAAGATATCATTGCGATCATTAAACAAATCATCCGCATAAATAATGGCATTGACCATAAAGATGATATTGACCACCTGGGCAACCGTCGAATCCGCACAGTAGGTGAGCTCATTCAGAACCAATTCCGTGTTGGCTTACTTCGATTGGAGCGGGTGGCGAAAGAGAGAATGAGCATCGTTGCGCTGGATCAGGTTACTCCCTCGGGCCTGGTCAACATCCGGCCGGTTGTAGCCGCTGTCCGAGAGTTTTTCGGCGGATCGCAACTCTCTTCGTTTATGGATCAGACAAACCCGCTTTCAGAATTGACGAATAAGCGGCGCCTTTCTGCGATGGGTCCTGGCGGTCTATCCAGAGAACGGGCCGGTTTCGATGTTCGCGACGTCCATTTCTCCCACTACGGGCGCATTTGTCCGATCGAAACCCCGGAAGGTCCAAATATCGGTCTCATAGGTTCACTTGCCACTTACGCCCGGGTCAATCGGTATGGTTTTATTGAAACTCCGTATCGCAAAGTATTTAAAGAACTACATAACCACGATTCCAGACTTGTGGGTCTTGCTGTCCGGGAGACAATCACCGATGAATCAGGGGAGACTATTCTTTCCGCGGGCAGCGTTGTTGACAGCAAGACATTTAAAGTCCTGGCCAAGCTACCCGAGCGCTTGATACCGGTGGAGCCGTTCGTTTCTGATGAGATCCCTTATCTCTCGGCCGACGAAGAGGATAAATACGTTATCGCACAGGCTACAGCCCGACTGGATGAACGGGGACGCTTTTTAGATGAACGTATCGAATCCAGATTCGGCGAGCAATACCTCTACGAACCACCAATGAAAATCGATTATATGGATGTCTCGCCCAAACAGATATTCTCTGTGGCGGCTTCTCTTATACCGTTCCTCGAACATGATGATGCCAACCGTGCATTAATGGGCGCCAACATGCAACGGCAGGCGGTTCCTTTGCTTCGACCCGAGGCACCCCTGGTCGCGACAGGTATGGAGATGGAGGCAGTCAGGTATTCCGGTCATGTCATTTTTGCCAGAAATTCCGGAACTGTTAAATCGGTAACCTCTGAAAAAATCGTTGTAAAGACCGATGGAAAAGGCGAAGACACCTACAAGCTAATAAAATTTATGCGTACCAACCAAGGTACCTGCATTAACCAGCGCCCTGTGGTGTCTGCCGGGGATGTTGTGATCGCCGGTCAGGTGCTGGCTGATTCTTCTGCTACTGAGAACGGTGAACTGGCCCTTGGGCAGAATGTTATCTGTGCCTTTATGAGCTGGCACGGTTATAACTATGAAGATGCCATTATCATTTCCGATCGTCTGGTCAAAGCCGATAGGTTCACTTCAATTCATATCTCAAAGCATGAAGTTGAAGCCAGGGACACCAAACTTGGCCTGGAGGAGATAACACGAGACATACCTAACGTTGGTGAAGAATCGCTGCGCGAGCTCGACGAAGAAGGCATTATCCGCGTCGGCGCTGAAGTTGGACCTGATGACATTCTAGTCGGGAAAATTACCCCCAAAGGTGAAACCGAATTATCAGCCGAAGAAAAGCTGCTGAGAGCGATATTCGGCGAAAAAGCCCGCGAAGTTAAAGATACTTCACTCAGAATGCCGCATGGCGAGTGGGGAAAAGTCATTGCCGTTAAAGTCTTTTCACGCGACAACGGCGACGATTTGCCGGCAAGAGTAAACAAATGGGTACAAGTGTGGGTAGCCCAGAAGAGAAAAATATCAGTCGGCGATAAGCTGGCGGGACGTCACGGCAACAAAGGTGTGATTTCTATCGTCGCTCCATCCGAAGATATGCCGTTTTTACCCGACGGCACGCCGGTTGATGTCGTATTAAATCCCATCGGCGTCCCCTCCCGCATGAACCTGGGCCAGATTCTGGAACTACACCTGGGTTGGGCCGGACATCTGCTCGGGTTTAAGGTGCGTACCCCGGTATTCGATGGCGCGACCGATGTAGCTATCGAAGATGATTTAGCCAGAGCATATGTTGCTCAAAGCGCCGGCTTGATAAAACTGGACTATGAGGCGAAAGATGCCAAGACGGTCGCTACGAAAACAATCGAATGGCTGAATTCCAAGGGATGGGATGGGTCGCGTACTTTTGACGATAACTATCCGGGTTTCGGTCGTGAAACTTGTCTCCGGCTTTGGCTTGAGGAGCATGGTGTTTCAGACGCAAGGAAAATCCCTGCCAACGAACTGGATGAACTCGTTTTTAAACTGGCAAAAGAACAGAATATTTCTTCCCCGATTGCGGGCAAGATGATTCTCCGAGATGGAAAAACCGGCGATTTCTTCGATCAGCCGATTACCGTTGGCAACATGTACATCTTAAAGCTGATCCACCTTGTGGAAGATAAGGTGCATGCCCGCGCTACTGGCCCTTATTCTTTGATCAGCCAGCAGCCTTTAGGAGGTAAAGCCCAATTCGGCGGACAGCGTTTCGGCGAGATGGAGGTTTGGACCCTGGAGGCTTACGGGGCAGCCTATAACTTACAGGAAATGTTAACCATAAAATCCGATGACGTAACCGGACGTGCTAAAGCTTATGAGTCTATCGTAAAAGGCGAGGATGTATCTCAACCAGGCGTACCGGAGTCATTCAAGGTGCTGGTAAAAGAGCTCCAATCCTTAGGTTTGGCGGTTGAAGTCATCAACGAAGAAGAAAAAGTATTACCCGCGGAACGGCTAAAAGAAACGCCGCTGCCGGAAGAGGAGTCGGAACTATCGGCATTAGCTAGCGAACTGACCTCACAACTTCTGGAAAGTAACGAAGACGAAGAAGAGGATACCGATAACCAAGATGAATGAAGTCATTGATTTTGACGCCATTCGAATCTCGCTTGCCTCACCGGAGCAGATCCGGAGCTGGTCGTATGGTGAAGTCACTAAACCGGAGACTATCAATTACCGGACATTGAAGCCTGAACGAGACGGCTTGTTTTGCGAACGTATTTTTGGTCCTACAAAAGACTTCGAATGCTCCTGCGGCAAGTATAAGCGCATCCGGTACAAGGGCATCATCTGCGATAAATGCGGCGTGGAGGTTGCCAGGGCTAAGGTCAGGCGCGAACGGATGGGGCATATTGAGCTCGCCTGCGCCGTTGGCCACATATGGTTCACAAGAGGTATTCCTTCACGAATTGGGTTGCTTCTAGATCTTTCAACCCGCAGTCTCGAGCGGATAGTATATTTCTCCCATTACGCGATTACTTCCGTCAATGAAACTGCCCGATCTCAGGCAATAACCGGTCTTGAGAAAGGCCGCAATATTGAACTCGACGATCGTCAAGCAGAGCTTGAAAGTAGAGTTGCCACGCTCGAATCTTCCGGAGCCGACATTCAAGAAATAAATACCCTCAGGCGAGATTTCGAGACCGAACGAGCAGAATCAGAAGAACAAACACTCAACCTGGTAGATCAACTAACCGGGTTGAGGCGAGGCAACCTTTTAACCGAAAGTCAGTACTATGATCTGAAAACACGGTACCCCGACGTTTTTGAAGCCAAGATGGGTGCCGAAGCCATACTTGACCTGTTAAGAACTATTGACCTGGGCCAAATGCGTAACCACCTCATCCAGGAGACTCGTTCAAGTTCCGGGCAGCGGCGCAAGAAAGCCTCCAAACAGCTTCAGCTGGTTGAAGCGTTCCGCCGCTCCGGCAATAAACCTGAGTGGATGGTTTTGACGGTATTACCGGTGCTGCCGCCTGATCTCCGTCCCATGGTTCAACTTGACGGCGGGCGTTTCGCGACCTCTGACCTGAATGATCTATATCGTCGGGTCATCAACCGCAACAATCGGTTGCAGCATCTCCTGGAGATTGGTGCGCCAGAGATCATCATTCGTAACGAAAAACGTATGCTGCAGGAGGCGGTAGATTCTCTCATAGACAACGGCCGCCGAGGCCGCAGTATCGCCGTTTCAGGCGATCATAAAGCCAAGTCAATTTCCGACCTGCTGCGTGGCAAACAGGGACGCTTCCGCCAGAATCTGTTAGGCAAGCGTGTTGATTACTCCGGGCGTTCTGTAATAGTTGTCGGACCTACCCTTCAGTTGCACCAGTGCGGATTGCCCAGAAGGATGGCTCTGGAGCTGTTCAAACCTTTCGTCATGCATAGATTGGTGACCGATGGTTTAGCTCCGAATATTAAAAGCGCCCGCCGGCTGGTAGAACGGGCTCGACCTGAGGTATACGATATTCTTGAGGATGTTGTTAGAGACCGGCCGGTGATGCTCAATCGCGCACCCACTCTGCACCGATTGTCCATACAGGCCTTTGAACCAGTGCTGATCGACGGTTCAGCGATACAAATCCACCCACTCGTTTGCTCAGCTTTTAATGCCGATTTCGACGGCGACCAAATGGCGGTACACCTTCCGCTTTCTAAAGCAGCCGTGAAGGAAGCGCGCGAAGCCATGCTTTCTATCCATAACATGCTGCTGCCTTCTTCTGGGGATCCAGTAGTAACACCCAGCCTGGATATGGTTTTCGGTTGTTACTATTTGACGACAGTACGCTCCGGTTTGAAAGGCGAAGGCAAGCGTTTCGGCAATTTCGATGAAGTACAGCGCTATCTTGAATTAGGACTGATCGACCTTCGTGCGGAGATCAGCGTTCGGACTTCTGAAGGGGAGACACTTAAGACCTCGGCCGGACGCATTATTTTCAATCGAGCCTTGCCTGCAGGACTTCCTTTCTTCAATAAACCAGTTGATAAATCTACGATCCGAAAACTTATCGGCGAATTCAAGAAAATTGTCAGCGACCAAGAGATGGCACTGGCTTTAGATCGTATCAAACAGCTCGGCTTCAAGTATGCAACCAGAAGCGGTATCACCATCGCGATGAGTGACGTTGCAGTACCCGGAGCAAAAGCTGGCATTCTTTCAGCCGCCGAACACGAGACAACAACCATCGAGCATCAATACGCCCAAGGGCTAATCACCGATGATGAGCGCTATCAAGGCGTCATCGAAATCTGGATGAAAGCTACTGAAGACGTAACCTCCGCCATCCAGAAAGGGCTTGACACGACCGGGAACGTTTATATGATGGCCACCTCAGGCGCCAAAGGTAACATCTCCCAGATTCGTCAGATGGCTGGTATGCGCGGCTTAATGACCAACCCTTCCGGGCGAATTATAGACTTCCCCATCAAGTCTTCACTGCGGGAAGGATTGTCGGCCATTGAATACTTTATCTCCACTCATGGCGCCCGAAAAGGTTTGGCCGATACCGCTCTTCGTACCTCCGGTTCAGGTTACCTTACCCGGCGTTTGATAGATGTTACTCAAGACCTTATTATCTTCGAAGACGACTGCGGGACCATGGACGGGTTATGGATTGAAGAACCCAAAGAAAAGGGCATATTGCCGCCTCTGGCGGAACGTATTTCCGGGCGTTTAGCCGCGATGCCGGTAGCCCACCCGCAAACAGGCGAAATCCTGGTCGAGCGCAATGGTGAAATCGATGACGCCAAGGCCAGGGAAATCTCTGCCGCCGGGGTTACTTCAGTATATGTTAGATCGCCTTTGTCTTGCGGCTCCAGGCGAGGCATCTGCCAGAAGTGTTATTGGCGAGACCTCGGCCGCGGTCATGCCGTTGAGCACTATACCGCTGTCGGTATCGTTGCTGCTCAGAGTATCGGCGAGCCCGGTACCCAGCTCACTCTGCGGACATTCCACACCGGCGGCGTGGTCGGTATGGATATTACTACCGGCTTGCCGCGCGTTGAAGAACTTTTTGAAGCCCGACCGCCTAAAGCCCAAGCTATCATTTCGGAGATAGATGGCATCGCTCAGGTAAAGGAATCTGAAGAGGGCAGAACAGTACAGGTTATCGCTCGGGAAACCTATCAGGACGAATATGATCTGCCCGAAGGATGGAATATCGAGGTAACAGAAGGGCAGCCAGTTGACATGGGGAGTGTCCTGGCCACCGCTCCCGACGCCGCTAAGAAATCAACGCATCTAACCGCCGGAGGATCTGTTCTCGTTGCCCGTGTCGGCGGACGCGTCGGTATCGAGAGCAATCGACTAGTGATTAAGTACGAAGATGTTGACGAACGCCATTACCAGGTCCCGGCTGCCTCCCATATCGCCATCAAAGACGGGGATTCGGTCAAGGCCGGGCAGAAACTAACTGATGGATCGGTGAATCCCCAGGACATCCTGGCGGTACTCGGGAAAGAGGCCGTTCAACGTTATATAGTTGAAGAAGTACAGAAAGTGTACTTTTCCCAGGGTGTTCATATTAACGACAAGCACATCGAAGTAATCGTCCGACAGATGATGAATAGGGTGCGAATCGATTCCTCTGGTGATACGGAACTCGTTCCGGGTGAGTTGGTTGACAGGTATCGTTATGAAGACAAAAATGCCAATATCTTGGCCGAGGGTGGTGAACCGGCAACGGCACACACGGTGCTACTGGGCATCACTAGAGCTTCCCTGTCAACCGAATCATGGCTGGCTGCCGCTTCCTTTCAGGAGACGACACGAGTGTTAACCGATGCGGCGATCCATGGAAAGAAAGATAATCTGTCCGGCCTTAAAGAGAACGTGATCATTGGCAAACTGATTCCGGCACAGTGTAAGTCATGCCGTGACGCCACCGCGGATAAAGCCGCCGAGTTAGAGGCTGCCAAATTGGTGCAACTAGAACAGCCAGTCATCTAATACAAAATATGCTTTAATTAAGAGGGGAAGGCATCTGATGTCTTCCCCTCTTTGGTGTATTCCAGATTCGCCGGGATATTCATTGCTGGGGTTTAATCCATTGTACCGGTTGTATTGAATTTGGGTATCGGTGTATTATGACTCGGAACATGACAAGGCTAATAATCGTTGAGTAATTAAGAACATTTCGATATGAAAAATAATAGAGCCAGAACAGTCCGACGATCAAAATACTCATGGCTTACGGTTGCAACTCTGGTTATGATCGGTATTTCAGGATTATTCCCGACGGTGTCAAAGGCGCAGACGGCATCAGATTTTCAAGTCTTTGGCGTTAACCTGCAGGGCACGGCACCATGGATGAATCCAACAGGCAGAACCACAACTGACGGCCTGATGACCACACTTGATGGGGTACTGTCTATTAGCATCCCTTCCGGTACCTTTATTAGAAACGCAGCAGGTCAGCCACAACCATTCATCTCCGCTTTGCCGGAAACATCACCTCCCTCTATTGAACCCCACCAGAGGATGATTTACGCGTATTCTTTAGGAACTCCAGGAGCGACTTTCAGCCCGACGGTGGGGATGACCTTCTTTTATAATGAAACTAGCATTCCCAAGGAAATTCTTGAATCTAATCTGTACATCGGCCAATGGGATGGTGCCCGATGGCATGCCTTGCCAAGTCTGGTCGATATCATAGCCAACAGTGTATCTGCATCAATTACGAATTTCTCAACGTATGCGTTGTTGGGGTTCGTTCAAGTTCCCCCTGTTATAGCCATAACCAGCCCAGTAAACGGAGCCGTGTTCGGCACTGGAACGGTGACATTATCTATAGATGTCGAGAATTTAACATTGTTGACTGGCACCCGGCCCAATATTGCCGGCGAAGGCCGGGTGATCTACTATCTTGACGTAGAAATTCCGGTCGAGCAAGGCAAGACGGCGATTACAGCTCCGGGGACCTATACCGAAGGGGCGGTAACTTCAAAAACATGGACAAACCTGGCTCCGGGCACCCATTCTCTTGGGATTCAACTGGTACAAAATGATAGGACGCCATTCAACCCGCCGGTCACCGCGGTATTGAACGTGGTGGTGCAATCACCAGGAGGGACAGCAACCCCAACTATTCCCGCCGACAATAACGGCGACTTGAACGACAATACAATTCCCGGTTTGATGATTGGCGGAGCCTTTGTAGTCATTCTTATACTGATCCTCGTGGCGCGAAACACGTGATTTTTCATTCACCTTTAAATAGCGATAATTGCCGAGATTAATTTTGATGCCTGAACGGATTGTTTCAACCAAATCCGGAGCCGATGAACCAAAGCTAGATATCAGCCTCAGGCCCAGGCGGCTAGAGGAGTTCATCGGTCAGGGTAAGATAAAAGACAACCTGGCAGTAACCATTGCCGCTGCCTGTGCCCGAAAAGAATCATTAGACCATATGCTCTTGTATGGTCCGCCGGGTTTGGGTAAGACAACACTGGCTTATATTATTGCCCATGCGATGGAAGTTAATATCCGCATTACCTCAGGTCCAGCTATCGAGCGCCCGGGCGACCTGGCGGCGATACTCACCGGACTTCAACCTCACGATGTCTTGTTCATTGACGAGATCCACCGGCTTGGCCGGACCGTAGAAGAGATACTCTACCCCGCCATGGAAGACTTCGCGCTTGACATCGTCATTGGCAAAGGTCCAGGCGCTAAAAGTCTGCGTTTGAAACTGCCACCCTTTACTCTCATCGGAGCGACGACGCGCTACGCCATGTTATCCTCACCGCTTCGCGACCGTTTCGGCGCCGTATACCGCCTCAACTTTTACAACGATGGCGACATCGAGGCTGTATTACGGCGGTCGGCGTCTATCCTCGGCGTAGAGGCATCAAGCGACGGGCTTAAAGAGATCGCTTGCCGAGCCCGCGGCACACCGCGAGTCGCCAACCGCTTATTAAAAAGGGTTCGTGACTATGCCCAGGTGCGCGGCCGAGGTATTATTGACCATGACATCGCGGTGACGGCTCTTGGACGACTCGAGGTCGACGCTGCTGGCCTCGACAATATTGATCATCAACTGCTAAAAGCGATTATAGAAAAATTTTCCGGTGGACCGGTCGGCCTCGAGACATTGGCGGCAGCTATCTCTGAAGATGCAGACACTATCATGGATATATATGAGCCTTACTTGATGCAACTCGGCTTTCTGGAACGCACCCCCCGCGGCCGAGTCGCCACACCCCGCGCATACGACCATCTCAACCTGAAATCCCCCAAATCGCGTCCGACTTTGGAACCCGAATCACCACCACAAGGTTCGTTGTTGTGAGTTGAGCGAACTTGCCAAGTCTTCTCGTCCATTGCTGTTGCGTCCATTGTTCCGCCTACAGCCTTAAATTCTGGCGTCAGCAAGGCTTTCAAGTGACTGCCTTCTGGTATAATCCCAATATTCATCCCTACGCCGAGCATCAGCTAAGGCTGGAGGCCATTAAGACTCTCCTAAGCAGCACTGGTATTCCCGTTGTGATGTCACCAAGTTACGACACCGACCGCTACTTTAATACCAGCGGAACTGAAAGCAGATGCGAAAGGTGCTACCAGATGCGTTTGGAAGCTACCGCGACTTGTGCCCAGGAGAATGGCTACGATGGTTTCACCAGCAGTCTGCTTATCAGTCCAAAGCAGCAGCACGATCGGTTAGCGTGTATTGGTATCGAAGCTGCTGACCGACACAAGGTCAGATTCTATTACGCCGACCTCCGCAAGCGGTATTCTGACAGCCGCATCCTTACCAAAGCACAGGCACTTTACCGGCAACAGTACTGCGGCTGCGCTCACAGCAAACATCAGCAAAACGGTGGACAAACTGCTAATTAATATCGAATTTACAGGTTTTGCCGCCTGTAATAGAATGTGATCATGCTTTACAAAGTGCGGCCGATGAGTCGCGATGATGTAACTCAAGTAACGGCAATCGACCGGGAAGCCTTCCCGACAATGTGGCCTCCTATAAACTACCACCGCGAACTTGAAAACCAGATGGCTTTTTATATAGTTGCCGTATATTCGCCACCACAAGGAAATGGGACCATGGTGTTTCCCCCGGATCCAAAGCCATTTAACTGGCTTAAGAATAAGCTTTCTAGGCACGATGTTACCGGTCCCGTCGAAACGATTGCCGGGTTCGCTGGTTTCTGGATGATGGCCGGCGAAGCCCATATCATAAGTCTGGCAGTAAAAAAGGAACACCGTCGGAGAGGCCTTGGGAACCTATTACTGGTTAATGTCGTTATTGAAGCGATTCAAAGAGATGCGGAGATTGTCACCCTAGAAGTCAGGACATCGAACTTTGAAGCCCAAAACCTCTATTTCAAACATGGTTTCATCAGCAAGGGCGTACGTCGGGCTTATTATACCGATAATCGCGAGGATGCTTTGATAATGACCCTTGACAATGTTAATTCGCAAGACTGCAGCCAACGGTTTGATTCAGCCAGGAGGGCGTTGGAGACGGTTTTTTAAAGAGGTTTTGCCAGAGTCTCCGCCGCCAATCGCCCTCCGGTCGACCAGTTGTATTTAGGAACATCACGAAAGATAATCGTAACTTTCTCCGGGGCAGTGCCGATTTTCTCAAATTCGCGGGTGATACCCTCAGAAAGCTGTTTTTTCTGGGCTACTGTGCGCCCCTCGTGCATCTCGACGATGACTACCGGCATTCTATACCTCCCGGACGAATTTCTTTAACACCAGCGGGCATGTCTGCCAATCGCCATGAACATCAGGAGCGGCGATGACAAGACCCCAAAGAGCATCGTCACTGCTCCTGGCCAGGTGCCACCAATGAGTGAAACTCGGCGGGATGCCGCGGGTACGAAACACAGCTTCTTCGACACCGACGGTCTGTACCATTAACCCGGGCCACTGGGAAAAGCCGCCCTCAGGATGAGTGAACTTAATAGAAACCACCTTACTGATCCAGTCGATTTCCAGAGTCATATCCGTTGTATGGTCAGAACCGGGCAAGTGTATCTGCCCGTTGAAGGTTTCCAATTGAACTGTTACCGACCGCCCCGGGAACGTCGCTTCATTTCCTGTTCCTGTTCAAACCGCGCAGCTTCTTCATCTGACATTGCTTCACAGCTGACAAGGCGATTGTTATCCATGTTGATCTTAAGAACCGCACGGCATTTCCAGCATTTATATGGTCCTATATAATAGGCGTCAGTAATCGAGAATCCGCCCGAAGTATTGCATTTGGGACAAACTATGTTTACCAGCATAACTACTCCTCATAGACCAGACTATAATAAACTGGAATAATGTTAGCAGTTTGAACGCTCGCAAACAAATCAATCAGCACGTTTGATTATGAGACAAATATTGCGAGAGAAATGTTTAACCGGCAGCCCATAACGGGCCTCCGGTACTGATTTGATAATGATGAACCCGGCTGATCTCACTAGCTTCTCCATCTCACCGTAGGTGAACAGGTGGTAGAAGCGTTGGGTAATTTCAGCGCCTGACCTCCAGGGAATATAAGTGTCTCGCCGCCGTAGCCAAAAACGTGGCTGACAAGCGTTCCAAACCGTGATAAAGGCCTCAGCTTTCGGCTTCATGACCCGGTGCATCTCCCTGAGTGCCCTCAACTGCTCCTCTCTTCCTTCGATGTGATGCAGACTGGCAACGGCGATAGCGTTATCGAAGTAAGCTTCGGGATAGGGTATAGCCCGCATATCAGCCTGTTTTAACTCCGCGATGAAGTTATATTTTTTTTTATATTTTGCGGCAAATTTCAGCATTTCAGGTGATTCATCGATACCAAATAACTCGAATATATCTCTGAAGGGCAGGAAATCGGCGCCGTGGCCGCAGCCAATATTGATAAGCCGGCCACCCTGCCAGCGACTGGCCAGTTCATCGAGTTCGGTTTTAAAAATTGTATGGTGACGGGAACCGTACCAGCCGGCGGCTATTTTATCGAAGGTAGGGGAATTAATGCTATTTGACATAACTCACTTCAAAGTTTGACTAGCTTAAGGTATAATTGAGTATAAATGAAAAAGCTGACCCGAACAATTTCCGGAGTGACACCGGTGGCCGTCATGAGCAGACCAGCGCCCTGTCCCGGCCAATGCGTTTACTGCCCGGACTTCAAAAATACCCCCCGCAGCTATACACCTCATTCCCCGGCGGTGATTCGGGCGGCCACCTGCGGTTACGACGCGGCTGAGCAGGTCAAACTCCGACTCCACATCCTATCTAAAATGGAACATCCGACGGATAAGATCGAGCTTATTGTCATGGGCGGCACTTTCCTGGCGACTCCGGCCGGATACCAGGAATCTTTTATCAAAGACTGTTTCGACGCGCTCAACAGCACCATAAGCGAAACGCTAGAACAAGCCCAGCAAATAAATGAGACGGCATCCCACCGAGCCGTAGGCCTCTGCATCGAGACCCGGCCGGATATTTGCGGTGAGGAAGAGATTGCCCGCATGGTCGGCTGGGGCGTTACCAGGGTGGAACTGGGCGTTCAAACGCTCGACGACGATGTTTACCGTATAGTCAATAGAGGCCACACCGCCGCTGATGTCGCCTCGGCCACCGCCAGGCTGCGGCGGTCCGGGCTCAAGGTCCACTACCACTGGATGCCGGGACTGCCGGGATCGACACCGGGAAACGACCTCGCGTTGACGCGCGAACTCTTCGACAATCCGGCCTATCGACCGGACGGGCTGAAGATCTATCCGACGATGGTGGTCGACAACACCGAACTCCAGCGCTGGCACCTCGACGGCCGTTACACGCCGTACCCCGATGAGGTGATGACTGACCTGATCGCCGAAATGAAAAGACTGGTGCCGCCATATGTCCGCATCTCACGCGTACTACGGGACATCCCGGCTGAATACATCACCGGCGGCCTGAAAAATTCGCTTCGGGACGGGGTGCAGCAGCGCCTCTCCGAACAGGGCGCCTCATGCCTCTGCATCCGCTGTCGGGAGTTGGGCCATCGTCAACGCCGCTCGTTGAAATCGGGGCTGCCTTCGCAGCGTCGACTGGATTACGAGGCATCCGGTGGCCGAGAGATATTCTTGTCCTTTGAAGACGACAACGGCACCCTCTATGGCCTGCTGCGGTTGAGGATTCAGCAGGGCGGGCCTGCCTTGTTCGATGGCATTGGCACCTCTGCTATGATCCGAGAGTTGCATGTCTACGGTCAAGAACTCGAGATAGGTAAACGCGATTATGCCTCAGCCCAGCACCGGGGATTCGGCCGGGAGCTGGTACGGGAGGCGGAACGGATCGCCCGCGACGAATTTAACTCTCCGGTTATCATCGTATTGTCCGGCGTTGGCGCCCGCGCTTATTACCGCGACCAAGGGTACGGGCTCGAATCTGGCTACATGGTCAAGCTTCTTAAACCGCTAGTAACCGGTGTTTCAATTGACAAAAGGGTTAACTTGAGCTAGTATCGTAGTGTATCGTACTAAAGATATAGTACTGATACTTACGGCAAGTATTGCCGGCTTCATGCGCAGATGCATCTTCGCGCTGCATTTCGATTGACAAAGGTACTAGGTCTAAGCTACGATAAACCGCCCCGGACTTATGACTAAAGATACAAAGGCATAACGTTCATGACTGAAATGCAGGCCGTTGCTGAATACGAACTAGTCCCGGGACACATCAGTGAGTTCGCCTCCGGAATCAAAGCCCTCCACGGCGTAGACGTCAACCTGTGCTACCAGTGCCGTAAGTGTACCTCCGGCTGCCCGCTGGCCGAATTCATGGACATGACACCCACCCAGGTCATCCATGCCGTCCGCCTCGGCCTAAAAGACCTGGTGCTCAATACCAACACCTACTGGCTGTGTGTTGCCTGCGGCACCTGCACCGCCCGCTGCCCCCAGGAGACCGGCTTACTCAAGGTCATGGACGCATTGGCGAACGTGGCTATTAAGGAAGGCGTGCCCCCCAGGGAACCGGCAATCTCCGAGTTCTATAAGGCAGGCCTTTCGATCATCAAGAATTTTGGCATGATGTATGAGGCAGGGGTCGCTGGCCTGCTCAGTCTTAAGACCGGCAACATAGGCCGAGATGCCGGCATGGGTCTCCGAATGTTGAAGAAGGGCAAGTTGGACGTCATGCCCCATTTCCAAAACTCTCGAGAAATGAAAAAACTGTTCAAGAAGGTAGCCAAGAAAGAACAGGAGTTAGCCCGGTCTTGAAATACGCCTATTACAACAGTTGCTCGCTCCGGGCCACCGGCAAAGAATACTCTCATTCCGTACGCCGGGTTTTTGGCCTTCTTGGTCTTGAACTCCAGGAACCCAAGAACTGGGTCTGCTGCGGCTCAACTCTGGCTCACAACGCTTCGGTGCTGTTGGCCGACACTCTGCCATTAAAGAATTTGGCCGAGATCCAGAAGATGGGTCTGAACGAAGTGGTGGTGCCCTGCACCGCCTGCTACAACCGGTTCAAGGTAGCCCAGGCCGAAGATAAAAGTGACCTGCGTCTAAAACACGAGATCGAAAACATCATCGGCCACAAATTCGAACAGCCTGTTGCGGTGACCCACCCGCTAGAGATGCTCTCCACCGACGAGAACCTGGCGAAACTCAGAAGCCTAGTGAAACGTGATCTGTCTCATATGAAGGTCGTTTCCTATTACGGCTGCCTGCTGGTGCGTCCACACAAGGAGACCGGATTCCGCGACAACCCGGAGTACCCTGTGACGATGGATAAGATACTGGGCGCCGTCGGCATCAAGACGCTAGACTGGTCGCACAAGGTGGAATGCTGCGGCGGATCGCTGTCCATCACCCGGCCTGATGCGGTACTGAAGTTGACTTCCAGAATTCTCGATGACGCCAGGGCTGTCGGTGCCGCGGCTGTCTCCGTGCCCTGCACCTTCTGCCAGTTGAACCTGGACCTTCGCCAGGAAGACCTGAAGGTCCAGGGTAAGACCTACAATCTGCCGATATTCTATTTTACCGAACTCATCGCTTTAGCCTTGGGCGTACCGGAGAAGGAACTCATGCTCAATAAGCATTTCGTCGAAGGCGAAAAACTGCTGGTGAAAGCTTAATAGTGGATAAGATTAAGATCGGGGCAGCCCTCGTCGTCGGCGGCGGCGTCGGCGGCATGCAGACAGCCCTGGACCTGGCAGAGGCCGGCATCAAGGTCTATCTGTTGGACGAAGCGCCGGCCATCGGCGGTAAGATGGTGCAGCTGGACAAGACCTTCCCCACCAACGACTGCGCCATGTGCACCGTGTCGCCCCGGTTAGTGTCCATTGACCGCCATCTCAATATCGAACTATTGACCAACTCCAAAGTTCTTGGGTGCGAAGGTGAGGCCGGTAATTTCCGGGTCAAAGTCCTTAAAAAAGCCCGCTGCGTCGATACCTCCAAATGCACCGGTTGCAACGTCTGCATCGAGAAATGTCCGGCCAAAACAACCAGCGAGTTCGACCGCGGGCTGGCCAAACGCAAAGCGATCTACATCCCTTACGCCCAGGCGGTGCCCAACGTCCCGGTCATCGACAAAGGCAATTGCATCTACTTCAAGAAGGGCAAGGGTTGCAAGGCCTGCGAGAAGTTCTGCGAAGCCGGCGCCATCCTGCTGGACCAGCAGGATGAGACAGTCGAAATCAATGTCGGCGCCGTCGTCCTGGCCCCGGGCTACGACCTGTTCGATGCTGCGGAAAAGCCGCAACTGGGTTTTGGCCGCTACCCGGACGTCCTGACCAGCCTCCAATTCGAACGCATGCTCTCGGCCTCTGGGCCGTTCGCTGGTAAGGTGATACGGCCATCCAGCGGCCAATTGCCCAAGAAAGTCGCCTTCATCCAGTGCGTCGGCTCGCGGGAGACCTCGGCTGATTTCTGTTCCGCCGTCTGCTGCATGTACGCCACCAAGGAAGCCCTCATCCTCAAGGAACACCACCCGGAGATAGATGTTGCCGTCTTCTATATCGATATCCGCGCCTACGGTAAAGGTTTCGAGGCCTACTACGAAAGAGCCAAGAAGGCCGGGGTGCGTTATATCCGCTGCCAGCCATCGTCCCTGAAACAAATACCATCGAGCAAAGATATTGTCGTCCGTTACCAGGACGAGCAGGGCCGCCTGCAAGAAGAAAACTTCGAGATGGTGATGCTGTCCTGCGGCCTTAGACCGTCGAAAGCCGGCCAATTGGTGTCCGATACCTTTGGCGTCAGGCTGAACGGCGACGGCTTCTGCGTCACCGAAGGATTGGACCCGGTGGCCACCAACATCGAGGGCATCTACGCCGTGGGCGCCTTCACCGGGCCAAAGGACATACCGGAGACGGTCATCCAGGCCGGCGCCGCGGCGTCCCGAGTGCTGGCGCTGCTTTCGGAGAAACGCGGCGAACTGCTCCAGGAGCGGACCTATCCCGGTGAAAGGTCTGTCGACGGCGCCGAGCCGCGCACCGGCGTCTTTGTCTGCCACTGCGGCAAGAACATTGCCTCGGTGGTCAGCATTCCTGAGGTCGTCGAATACGCCAAAACGCTGCCTAACGTCGCCTACGTCACCGATACCCTCTTCGCCTGCGCCACCGACGCCGGGGAAAAGATTAAAGAAGCCATCATCGAGCACGATTTGAACCGGGTAATCATCGCCGCCTGCACGCCGCGTACCCACGAAGGCCTTTTCCAGGACACGCTTCGCGAGGCCGGCCTCAACCCATATCTCTTAGAGATCGCCAACATCCGCAACCAGTGCTCCTGGGTGCACATGCACCAGCCGGCCGAGGCCACCGCCAAGGCCAGGGACATTATCCGTCTGGCGGCGGTCAAGGTGTCCCACCTCCGGCCGCTGCACCCCGGCCACGTCGCGGTCAGCCATGACGGGCTCGTCATCGGCGGCGGACTTGCCGGCATGACGGCTGCCCTGGGGCTGGCCGACGCCGGCTACAAGACCTACCTGCTGGAGAAGAGCCGCGAACTCGGCGGCAACCTGCGGCGGGTAAAATTCGGCGAACCCGGCGAAGAACCTCAAGCCAAACTTAAAGAACTCGTCGAGCGGATTAAGATCCATCCCAACATCGAGCTTCACCTCGAATCGAAGGTCACCGCTTTCGACGGCGCCGCCGGCAATTTTATCGTAGATTTCGAGACCGACGGCGAGACTCGGCAGGTCAAGGCCGGCGCCGTCATCGTCGCCACCGGCGCCGCTGAATACAAGCCGGTGGAATACCTCTACGGCCAGAGCCCAAAGGTGATCACCCAGCTCGACCTGGAGGAACGTATCTCTCTTGAGAGGATCGACGCCCGCACCGTGGTCATGATCCAGTGCGTCGGCTCCCGGGACGAAAAGCACCCTTACTGCAGCCGCCTGTGCTGCGTCCAGGCAATCAAAAACGCCATCAAGCTCAAGGCCCGCCAGCCGAAGACCGAGGTGTTCATCCTGTACCGCGATATCCGCGCCTACAGCCTCCACGAAGCTGAATACACCCGCGCCCGCAAACTGGGGGTGCGCTTCATCCGCTATGAACAGGACCAGCCGCCGGCGGCCAGCCGGAACGGCACCGACCTGGTGGTTTCGGTCATCGACCCGATCCTCCATGCCCGTCTGAACATCCCCACCGACCTCCTGGTGCTTTCGACCGGCGTCGTGCCGGACGGGGACCAGGAACTGGCCCGGATGCTGAAGCTGCCCCAGTCCGAAGACGGCTTCTTGATGGAGGCTCATATCAAGCTGCGGCCGGTGGATTCTCCGGTGGAAGGCGTCTTCCTGGCCGGCCTGGCCCATGGCCCGAAACTGGCCGACGAGTCCATCGCCCAGGCGGGCGCCGCCGCCGCCAAAGCCGCCGCCATCCTGTCTAAGGAAGAGATCAAGCTCGAGGCCTGCGTCTCGGAGGTGAAGGACGAAAATTGCGACGGCTGCGCCTACTGCGTCGATCCTTGTCCCTTCAAGGCCATCACCCTGGTGGAGTACATGTCCGGCGACGCCGTCAAGAAGACCGCCGAGACGGACCCGGCCAAGTGCCAGGGCTGCGGCGTCTGCATGGCCACCTGCCCCAAGAAGGGCATCATGGTCAAGAATTTCAACCTGGACGAACTGTCCGACATGGTGGCGGCGGTGCTGTCCCCGGTATAACGAACAACGGGATTAGAGACGATGACAATGACCGAGGCTATCGAAAACACCGCTGAAGCCGGCTACCAGCCGCTGATAATCTGCTTTGCCTGCAACTGGTGCTCCTACGCCGCCGCCGACCTGGCCGGGGTGTCGCGTATCCAGTACCCACCCAACGTACGCATTATCCGGGTGATGTGCTCCGGCATGGTCCACCCCAATCTGGTTATCGACGCTCTGACCAAAGGCGCCGACGGCGTACTGATGTGCGGCTGCCACCCCGGAGACTGCCACTACCGGGAAGGCAACCTCCGAGCGGAGTCCCGGGCCGAGGCTATCAAGCTGATGCTCCAGGACTTCGGGCTGGAGGAAGAGCGCTACCGGTTAGAGTGGGTCTCGGCTTCGGAGGGCGCCCGTTTCGCTAAAGTGGTGACCGACATGGTCAATGAACTCAAGACTCTAGGCCCCAGCCCGTATAAGATGTAAGGAGAACGATGGAACTCGCCCGCCTCTTCGACGGCAAGAAATTCATGTGGGATGGGAAGAAGTACGACACTGAAGCCGATAGCCTGGAGCAGGAGCAGCATTACCGCTCGCTCGGCTTCGAGGTGCGATCGGCGTCCGAGGACGATGGCCACTACCTGTTCACCCGCCGCGTCGTCGCCAGCACCGCGGGATAATCACTCCGCCGGCACCCGTTTACCGGCTATAGCAGCAACCCGAAAATAAAAGGAGGAAATGGCATGGTACGTGTAGCGGAAGAATGGTTTGCCGTCTGCGGCGGCTGCGAGGTGTCCATCCTGGACATTGGCGAGCCGCTTCTGGACCTCTTGCCCAGCCTGGAATTCGTCCATATGCCGGTGCTGATGGACCACAAACTCTTCGGCCAGACCGGTGAAAAGAAACACATGGAAATCCCCGAGGCTGATGTCGGCATCGTCACCGGCAGCATCCGCAACCAGGAGAACAAGGAACTGGCTGAAGAGATGCGCCGCAAGTGCAAAATAATCATCTCCCTGGGCTCCTGCGCCAACTTCGGCGGTGTTCCGGCACTGGGCAATATGTACAACAACGCCGAAATCTTCGATATGGCCTACCGCAAGACGACCAGCACCGAAGCAGGCGACAACCCGTCTCAGGGCCTGCCGGCCCTGACCGACCGCGTATATTCGGTCAACGAGATTATCAAGGTGGATGTCTCCATCCCAGGGTGCCCGCCTACTCCGGAATGGATCGCCGGTGCCCTGACATCACTCCTCCAGGGGAAGAGTTTCTCCCTGCCTGAGAAAAGCGTCTGCGATGATTGCCCCACTGTTCGCGAGAAAAAAGCCAAAGTGGCCATCCGCCGCCCGCTGCAGCCCGCCGAGTTCACGCCCGGCCGCTACGACAACATGCGTTGCATGAACGAGCAGGGCATCCTTTGCCTGGGCCCGGCCACCCGCACCGGCTGCGGCGGTTCAGAGAAGACGCCTCGCTGCATCAAGGCTTACATGCCCTGCCGAGGCTGCTACGGCCCCATCAGGGCCGGCGCCAATCCTATGGTAGACATGATGGGCGCGCTTTCGTCGGTCGGTCTGGACCCCAAGCAGATCGAAGACCGCATGGCCACTTTCAACCGCTTCATCGGTGCCGGGCGCCTGCGCCCCATGCCGGCCCGCTAGCACAGGGATAAGGAGAGAGAAAGATGAAAGAAATTGTCATACAGCCCGTGTCCCGTATCGAAGGCGGGGCTAAGATCACCATTCAACTTGATGACGCCGGGAACGTCGCTGATTCCCGTGTAAGCGTTCTCGAACTCCGCGGATTCGAGCGCTTCTGCATTGGTCGACCAGTAGAAGAAATGCCGCGTATTACCACCCGTATCTGCGGCGTCTGCCCATGGTCCCACCACCTTGCGGCCGCTAAAGCCTGTGACGCTGTCTTCGGCGTCACTCCACCACCTGCCGGTCGCAAGCTACGCGAGTTGTGCAACAGTGTAGCCTACATGGAAGAACATATCCTGCACTTCTATTTCCTGGGTGGCGGCGACTTCGTCATGGGCCCCGGCGCAGCGTACGAGATCCGCAACGTCTTCGGCATCGCCCAGAAGCTCCCGGATGTCGCCCGCAACGTGGTCAAGGTGCGCCACATGTGCGCCCACATGCTGGAGATGATCGCCGGCAAGTCCATCCACCCGGTGGCCGCGGTACCCGGCGGTTTCTCCAAGCCGCTGACCGAGGCGGAGCGCAAGGAACTTATACCCATGGCCCAGCAGGCTCTGGAATTGGCCAAGTTCTCCATGGAATACGCCAAGAAGAATATCTTCCCGGCTTACCTCGACGTCGTCAAAACCGTCGGCGTCATCAAGACCGGCTTCCTGGGCACGGTCAAGGCCGACGGCACCATGGACCTCTACGACGGCAAGCTCAGGATGATGGACCCGGACGGCAAGTATGAGGACTTCGAGGCCAAGGACTACCTGGACTACATCTCGGAGCACGTAGAGCCGTGGTCTTTCGTCAAATTCCCCTACAACAAGAAGTGGGGCGGCTTCTCCATGGACCCGGACAATCCTTCCGGCATCTACCGCGTCAATACCCTGGCCCGCCTCAACGTTGCTGATAGAATCTCCACGCCGTTGGCTCAGGCCGAACTGGAAGAGTTCCGCGCTACCTTCGGCCGTCCCGTCCAGGCAACTCTCCTCTTCCACTGGGCGCGCCTGATCGAACTTCTCTACAACGCCGAAAAAGCCCTGGAACTGCTGAACGACCCGGAGATCACCTCCACCAACACCCGCGTCGCCGTGACGCCGCGGGCGGCCCGGGGCGTCGGCTGCACCGAGGCGCCGCGCGGCACCCTGATCCACGACTACACCACCGACGAAAAGGGCCTGGTGACCGCCGCCAACCTGATCGTAGCCACCTGCCAGAACAACGCCCCCATCAACATGTCGGTCAAGCAGGCGGCCAAACTCCTCATCAAGGACGGCAAATACGACGAGGCCATTCTGAACACGGTGGAGATGACAATCCGCGCCTATGACCCCTGTCTGTCCTGCGCCAGCCATGACCTCAACGGCCAGCTGGCCTGCAAGGTAGACATCGTCAGCGCTGACGGTGAGCTTATCGAGACGCTGTCCAACCAGTAAAAAAATGGAATACCTGCCGGATTACTACCGCAAAGATCTCTTAGTGCTGGGGGTAGGCAATCCGCTCTTCGGTGACGACGGATACGGCCCGGCCGTGGCGGAGGAACTCACCCGCCGCGACCGGGTCCCGTCTTTTGCGGCGGTGCTGGATGTCGGCACCGGCGTGCGGGAAATCTTATTCGACCTGATCCTGAGCCCGGAACGGCCCAAAGAGGTGGTCATCGTCGACGCCCTGGACTGCGGCCGGCAGCCGGGCGAGGTCTTCAGGGTGAAGGTCGATGAGGTGCCCAAGATCAAGAGCCACGATTTCTCGTTGCACCTGGCGCCGTCGCTCAACCTTCTCCAGGAACTGCGTGACAACGCCGGGGTGGCGGTGACCATCATCGCGGCCCAGCCGAAGCCGATCCCGGAGATCGTCACCGCCGGGCTGTCGGAGCCGATGCGGAAGGCCGTCGCCGAGACGGCGGACTACATCGAAGAGACTTGTTTCAGGCCTGAATGACACAACCTGAATCCCGAGAGCCCGAACGCTAGCGAACTGCCCGAAGCGTCACTCGCAACTCAAGACTCATGACTCGCGGCCCGCGGCGCTAGGCGTTCTCGTCGGACCAGTTCTGCATGATGCGCTTGATGCGCTCGGCCAGCTTGGGGCTGGAGCGCAAGCGCTGGATGAAGACCGGGCAGGCCTCCACCATTGAGTTCTGCACCGCCTGGGCCATGCTGCCGATAAGGTTCTGCATATTGCTGTCGTCTTGTGCAGTGAAGGTCACCCCCTGCTGCGCCTCGATCTGCCGCCGGATGTCGTCGGCGGTGAAGCGCATCGGCACGGTGCAGGACTTGTACCACATGCACTCGCGGCACTGGGCTATGTTACTGGCTTCCCTGAGAATATCGTCGGTCATTTCTTTTCCTTTTGAGTGCCCGCCCTGAAGGCGAAACTATTGAATGCGCGACTTTTCCGCGCCCTAGTATTATACAATATCCTTCAATCGATTTTCCCGATAGCTTGCGCCAATTCGGCTGCGCTGGTGAAAGCCCCGGTCTTGATCTCGGCTACCCGGCCGCGGCTGTCGATGAAAAAAGTCGTCGGCGTGAAGCGGATGCCGTACCTGGCGGCCACCGCGGCGTTGGCGTCGCGGAGCACGGCAAAGGTGTAGTTGTTCGACGCCATGAATGATTCAAGCGCCGCCGCCGAATCGCGTATGGCGATGGTCAGTATAACGGCGCCGGTGTTGCCCGCGGCATGCACGGCCTGAAAGTAGGGCAGTTCCTCGATGCACGGCGGGCAGCTCAACTGCCAAAAGTTGATGACCACCGGCTGGCCGGAGAAATCCTCCAGGGACACTCCCTGGCCGGACAGGTTGCCCAGGGTGAAGCCTGGGGCTTCGGCCTTCGGTGAGCAGCCGGCCACGGCCAGCACCATGGCGACGGACAGCATGGCGGCGATACATCGGGCAAATGCTCGTTGAATCACTAGTATCCTCATATCGACAACAGGTTCAAATTACCGGTGAGTATCAGCACTCCCACCCCAACCATGGCGATACCGCCAATGATGTAGAACCAGATGGTGAAGCGGGTTATGCGCCTCAGCAGCGGTAACGCGGAGCCGATGGCCAGCCCAATAGCTAGGAACGGTATGCCCAACCCTAGGGAATAAACCAGGAGCAGCCCGCTGCCCTGCCAAACCGTCTCGCTGGCCAGCGACAGCGTCAGGATGCTACCCAGGATGGGGCTGACGCAGGGTGTCCAGGCGAAGGTGAAGATGGCGCCGGTTAGGAAAGATCGGGCATAGTTTCCGGTCCCGGCCGATATGTGCAGGCGCTTTTCGAAGTTGAGCTGGGGGAAACGGGTTGCCGCCAGCATGTAGGCACCCAGAAGCAACAGCAGCGATCCCGTGCCCCACCGCACCGCCGCCGAGTCTGGGCTGATGAATGTTCCAGTTAAACCAGCAAGTGCGCCTAGCCCGGCGAAAACAACAGTAAATCCAAGGACGAAGCTCAGCGAGTGAAGAAAGAACCTTGATCTTTTTAATGAATGAACCTTCTCAGGATCCAGGAAGTCAGCTCCGGCCAACGCAGCCAGGTAAACCGGCACCATCGGAAGAACACACGGGGATAGGAACGAAAGTATGCCGCCGCCAAAGGCAGTCAAAATATCTACGTTCTCCATCAAGGACTCTAATTATAACACAGTGAAAACTTCATCCTCCGGCGTCGTAGTTTGCCGGTTGGTTTGTCATGCTTTCACTTATCCAGGATGACAGGTGATGTTTGTTCGTGTATACTTCCATAACTGCTCAATAGTGTCCTTGTGTTGGGAGGATTTAAAGATTTGAAGGTTTATCACATAGCATATGAGCCATCGTATGAATCGGTGGATATCCACATCTGGACCAAGTGTACGCTGGATTGCCGGGCGTGTTATACGAACTGGGAACTCTATGATTTCAGTCTTTACGATGACGCGACCACAGAGATTATGAACCGGGAGCGCCAGACGCCTCCAGATAAATTCCTCACATATGACGAGGTGATTAATCTTCTCACACCTCTTAAGATCAAGTATGCGGTATTCATGGGTACAGAAGCGGCGCTGGATCCTGAATTACCCAGGCTGACAAAAGAGCTTCATGAGAAGTGGCGTTCTTATAACATCCTGCTCACTAACGGGATCGTGATGCCCGACTTAACCGATATCGATCAAGTGATCTTTAGTATCAAGGCTTTCTCCGAAGAAATTTATCGAAAATATACCGGGCGAAACAATAAGTCAGCGTTGAAGAACTTCGCCGAAATCGCCCGAATGGGCAAGAACCTGCACGCAGAAGTAGTTCTGATACCAGAACTTATAGAAGCTGGAGAAATTGAAAAAGTTGCTGAATTTGTCGCCTCTATTGATCCAAATATCCCCTTCCGAATCGATGCATATTTTCCTGTTCCGGAATGCCCGTGGCGGGCTGCTTCGAATACCGAGGTGGAATATGCGGCTGAATTGGCTAAAAAGCATATGAAGCAGGTGACAATCCTCACATTGGATATGAAGCGGATCGGCGATAAAGCGGTGCGTATTTTTTAGGTACAGTTACCCTGAAATAAGTCAAGCGTGAGGCACGATAAATCGTGCCTCACGCTTATTTAGAGCGTTATTTTTCTTCGACTTCCTTGACAGGGGATCATAACCAGCGTATCATTGTAATCAAGTATACAGTATTGTAGTTAAGGCAGATTGATTGTGAACCGTCCAGTATGAATGACCCAATCATGTGAACCAGGGTAGTCCGAAAACGTTTCGAACTAACGGGTGCAAGTCCGGTGAAAGTCCGGCACAGTACCGCCTGCTGTAACTTCGATGTACTCGGAGGAGTCAGAACCCCGGCTCTGGGCAAAGGTTCTCCGCGGATGAAGGAGGCAGGAAATGTTTGACGCAAAATAAGCAAACTTGTCGGCAGTGAGTATAGATGATTCTTGAAATATTTGAGGTAATTAATGTTCATGGGTAAGATATTTTCTAAACGACTTAACGAAATAAGAATCAGCACAGGTTTCCTCCTAATCTCCATTATCCTTGCTCTAAGTATTTTACCGGGGTGCGCAGAACCCGGCAGTGCAACAACACCTTCAACTACGCCTGCGACCCAAGAACCAGCAGTTACATACCCTCTGACCATAAAAGATGGAACTCGCGATTCAAAAGGAGTGACAGTCGGACGCGAGATGACTTTCACGAGCGCCCCGCAGCGCATCGTTTCACTAGCCCCTTCAAATACAGAGATTGTCTATGCGCTTGGACTCGGTGATAAACTAGTAGGTAACACCACATACTGCGATTATCCCGAAGCAGCTAAGAGTATCGCCAAAGTCGGCGGTTACTCTACTGTAGAAGTGGAGAAGATTGTTGCTCTAAAGCCTGACTTAATTCTGGCGGCTAATATTCATGCAGCCAAGGTTGTGCCACAGTTGATCAGCCTTAATCTTCCGGTTTTCGTTGTCGATCCCAGAAGTCTGCAGGACGTCCTCGATTCCATCACCCTTGTTGGCAGGGTAACGAATGTTCAGGCCAAAGCGGCTGATGTTGTTAAAACCATGAACGATAGGATAAACGCGGTCAAAGCTAAGACTGCAATCCTGCCAGATGCTCAAAGAGTGCGCACACTGATGCTGATTTGGCACGACCCGCCGATGACCGTTGGTCCAAACACCTTTATGTTTGAACTTATTCAACTGGCAGGGGGAACATCAGTCTCAAAAGGTATGGCAGATGGTTTTCCGACGATGGGGCTTGAATCGATTATCTCAGCCGATCCACAAGTGGTAATCACCACTGGTATGGGCGGAGCTGAGAACCTAACATTACAGTACATCAAGAATGAGCCAAGGCTAAAAGATATCCCGGCCCGCAAAGATGGCCGGGTTTATGAGGTTAACCAGGACTGGACGAACCGCATGGGACCGCGTGTCGTCGATGGCTTGGAAGCCATGGCGAAATTGATCCATCCAGAACTCTTCAAGTGAATCACATAGGTTGGATGGCCAGCTTCGAAGCTGGCTATCCAACCCCTCCGGGAGTATGATGGTTTCTAGCGAGGCGACCGGCATAAAAGAAAAGCATAATTCGCCAACATTAGCCGTGAAATGGCGCAGCCGCCTAATCAGTATGGGAATTTTGTTGAGCGGGTTATTACTACTCGCGGCGTTCGCCACTACTATCGGCAGCGTTAAAATACCGCTTGGTACTACATTCGGTATTCTTCTCGACAAACTACCGTTCATTAATATTGACCAGACCTGGTCCGATTCGACGGCGACCATCATCAGCCAGATCCGTTTACCAAGGGTAATACTCGCCGGGGTTGTCGGTATAGCTTTATCGGTAGCCGGAGCGACCTATCAAGGACTTTTCCGAAATCCCCTTGCCGACCCCTACCTGATTGGAGTAGCTCAAGGAGCAGCTCTTGGCGCCGCGGTGGGCTTTGTAATACCAACGGTTTTTCCAGGTCTAGAGTTCAGCATTGTTCCCATTTTTGCCGCTTTGGGCGCTTTGATAACGGTATTGATCGTCTATACCCTTGCTCGCGTCGGTGCAGCCATTCCCGTAACGACGTTAATTTTAGCCGGTGTCGCTGTCGGTTCGCTTCTAATGGCTTTGGTGTCATATGTCATCACTATCAGCGGCGATAAAATCCAGGGAATTGTCTTTTGGATGATGGGGAGTTTTTCGCTATCCCAATGGAGTGAAGTTCAAATAGCTTTGCCAGTAGTTATCGCCGGCAGCGCTTTTATCTTCCTGTTCGCACGCTCTTTAAACATAATCCAGCTTGGTGAAGACCAGGCAAAACAACTCGGGGTGGACGTCGAGAAGCTAAAGTTGCTCCTGCTAACCGCGGCGACTCTAATCACCGCCGCGGCGGTGTCTTTTGTCGGCATCATCGGCTTTGTCGGTATTATTATTCCTCATGCTGTACGTCTAATTTGGGGAGCCGATTACCGTTTTCTACTGCCTTTTTCGGCTCTTGTGGGGGCTATATTTCTAATCACTGCCGATATCATCTCCCGGACCATAGCGCCATCTGAAATACCAATAGGCATTATTACCGCATTATGCGGCGCCCCATTTTTCCTCTATCTATTACGAAAACGGACCCAGGTACTTTTTTAAGATGAAAACTCTTGAAGCCCATAACCTGACTTTAGCTTATGGAACTAAAGAAGTAGTCCATAACATGAGCTTCCAGGCAGTTCCCGGCGAAATGGTCGGCCTTGTTGGACCGAATGGATCCGGCAAATCCACCATAATCAAAGCATTGTGCCGTGTTCTTAACCCCAGAGAAGGATGGGTCAAAGCGAATGGGCACGATATCGCTAAAATGCACCGGCGAGAAATGGCTAAACTAATCAGCGTTGTGCCGCAGACACCAGTACTTCCCAGCGCCTTCACCGCATTTGAAATCGTACTTATGGGCCGCAATCCTCACCTGGGGACGTTCCAATATGAAAGTAGCCGCGACCTATCCATTGCGTGGCAGGCAATGGAACGTTGCGGTGTACAGCAGTTTGCCGACCGCCGTATTTCTGAACTCTCCGGCGGAGAAATCCAGTCTGTAGTCATCGCACGAGCGCTAGCCCAGGAAACTGAATGTATTCTCCTTGACGAGCCTACAGCTAATTTGGATATCGGGCGTCAGATTGAAGTGCTCGATCTGCTGAAAGAAGAATGTCATCGAAGGAATCTTACCGTCATCGCCGCAATCCATGATCTGAATTTAGCAGCCCATTATTGCGAAAAACTGGTACTTATCAAAAAAGGAACTCTCTTCGCTTTCGGCAACCCCCGAGAGGTAATTACCACGGATAATATTTGTCAGGTCTACGGTCAGGGCAGCTACGTTCATACTCATCCATTGTCCGGCCTGCCGGCAGTCTTGCCCAAGGTCAGTAATCTCAAGGACAACAATAAATGCGCGATTTAGAGAGTACATAAATGACATCTGAACACCGGAACGAAATCATAGGCTGCCTCCACGGCATCTCTGCCGAGATAATTCATCACCATGCCTGGGGAGTGTCATCCAACGCTTTACTTCTTCACCTCCCCGAACCCGCGAGAACGCTTTCCGGGCTCCAGGGCTACCGTAAAGTATCCGTGGTAGCTAACTATCATATACCACAACCGCTCTGGACAAAGCTGCATGATCCATCAATTGATTGGAGGGGTTATTTCCGCCAAGTCTTGAAAGCCAACTCCTGCGGCAAAAATTTGTCATTGGACAACGCCACAATTTTATCCACAGGCGTCACCATGGAGCATTTGACCTGGAGCGAAGCTACAGATGGCGATCTCTGGGCTTTGGCATTTGTTACTGCTGGAGTTGAAGGAAATGCCCTAAGAGTTGGCGTTGACAGCGGCCGTCACCATAACCCGGTGGGTACTATAAACACTATCGTTTTCTGCAGTACCGAACTGACTCAGGCGGCAATGGCCGCGTCTTTCATCACGATCACAGAAGCTAAAGTGGTTGCTTTAGAAGACCTGGGAATACGCAGCAGTTATACCCCAGCCCTTCAAGCCACCGGCACCGGCACCGACCAAATTGTTACGGTTTCAGGCAAGACGGTAAAGTGTACATATGTCAGCGGACATACTAAAATAGGCGCGCTGATAGCCCGGGCGGTGACCGCCGCCACTAAAGAAGCCATCGTCAAGCGCCGCAAGGCCCTGTACAGCTAGGAGTCCGCTTTGGACATTGTACTCATTTTGCTGGTGGCCCTCCTCATCGAGTTCGCCATCGGTGACCCGCCAAATGCTGTCCACCCAACGGCATGGTTCGGCAAGGCAATATATTTCTTTGAGAGATTCGGCTTCCGGGGCGGTAAAACCTACCAGTTTGTTTACGGCACGGTAGCAACGTTGTTCCTGGCAGCTGGCGGGGCCATGGCCGCCTGGTTTCTGACCGACTGGCTGAGAGAGATTAATTACGCCCTTTATATTATCGTCAGCGGTGTCCTACTCAAGATGACCTTCAGTTTCGTTTATCTCCGTAAGACGGCGCTTCATATCAAGCGGCTGATAGAAAAAGACGAGACGCTGGATAAGGCTCGCTTCGAGCTTCGGGCGCTGGTCTCCCGCGACACTTCGAAATTGCCGCGGCCGTATCTGGTCTCGGCCACCGTCGAATCCGTCTCGGAGAGCCTGTGCGACAGCCTGGTGTCGCCGCTGTTTTTTTTCGTGGTGGGCAGCCTGTTCGGAACGCTCGGCCTAGCGGCGGCCTTCGGCTTCCGGGTTGTTTCCACCTTCGACAGCATGATCGGCTATCATGGCAAATACGAATATTTCGGCAAATTCCCGGCGCGGCTGGACGACGTCCTGAACTATATTCCAGCACGGCTTTCGGCGTTAGCCATCATCGCCGGTGCCTGGCTGACCAAGATGGAGGCCCGGCGGGCTTGGCGAGTCGCCAAGATTGACCACTTGAAGACCGAAAGCCCCAACGCTGGCTGGCCGATGGCGGCGGCTGCCGGGGCCTTGGGCGTACAATTCGAGAAAATTGATCACTACCGGTTAGGCCGTATTGACCGCCCTATGACACCAGGGGTAATAGATGACTCGCTTCGGTTAATCAACTCCGCCACCCTGGTTTGGTTCATCATTTGCTTCGCCATCGGGGGGGTGCATATTGCTCTCTCCTAGGCCTGAGGTCGCCGCGCTCAAATCCTGCTACCACGGCGGGCCGAATTATGCTGAGTTCGAGCGCCTGGGCATCCGTCCAGAAGAGGTCATCGATTTCAGTTCCAACTCAAACCCGTACCCCTTTAGGTTGGATTTTTCTATCGATGACGTGGTCATTGACCATTACCCCGATTCTGACTCAACAGACCTGCGCCGCCTCATAGCCGCGGAAAATGGCGTCAAACCATCAAACGTCATCGTGGGCAGCGGCAGCATGGAGGTGATCAGGCTTATCGCTCAAGCATATTTGAGTCAGAGCGACAGAGTCCTGATTTGCAAGCCAACTTTCGGCGAATACGAAATCGCTTGCCGAATCGCTGGTGCCCAAGTTATCGACTTATGGGCAGAAGAACGCTTCTGTTTTCGATTTGATGCCAGGCGCGTTGCAGCGCTGATTCAAAACCTTCAAACAAAAGCCGTATTTATTTGTAATCCCAACAACCCAACAGGACAATATCTTTCGCTTTCAGAAATTGAACATGTATTGGAAGTGAACCCTTCTTGTCTTTTAGTTCTTGATGAGGCGTATATAGCGTTCACCAAAAACTCATGGGACTCCATGGATTTGCATTCTCACCGCAATCTGGTAATCATACGCAGCATGACCAAAGATTACGCTTTAGCCGGCTTACGTCTAGGGTATGCTATCGCCGATGAGTCGATTATTGCCAATTTAGAAAAGGTTAAACCGCCTTGGAATGTAAATGCGATCGCCCAGCGCGCCGGAATTCAAGCATTACGCGACAAAAGATATTTGAATAGGAGCGAGCGTTTGGTGAAGCGAGGGCGGGACTACTTGATTAACGAATTATCTGCTATGGGATTTCACATCGTACCAACAATGACAAATTTCTTTCTTATGGGTGTTGATGACGCGAAAATATTCAGATCAAAATTATTAATAAAAGGACTTATTGTACGCGACTGCACCTCTTTTGGGTTACCTCAGTATGTACGAATTGCTCCCCGAACTTTGCCAGAATGCCGACGTTTAGTTCATGCGATCAAATCCAGGGATTGACATCATCCATCGAAAACGTTACAATAACTAACAATTGAATATGGGCTTACGGCGCTCGAATAGAGCTTAATTGGGAAGTCCGAGAGAATCGGACGCGGTCCCGCCGCTGTAACTGGTAACGAAACCGGCATTTAGCCACTGTTCCTAATCAGGATGGGAAGGCGCCGGGAATAGGCTTGAACCAGAAGCCAGAAGACCTGCCGTAGAAACAACGCCCTCGAGGAAGGGTTCGGGAGATGGTAAATCCCTGAACCGGTGCCGGTTCGGGGATTTGTTTTTTGATTCCTCGGACTAGCATATGGTCCGGGGATTTTTATTTTACTAAAAATGAAAACTGCAGTCTTGATACAACCTGGAAACTTGAGAGTCCTAAGGACAAAACGCCCTACCTGTCCTCAGCGAGGTCTTGTTGTCAAGGTTACCTGTTGCGCTATTTGTTCCAGTGATGCCCGCATGGTTTTAAACGGGCATCAAGGCTTAGTTTACCCTAGAGTCCCCGGCCACGAAATCGCCGGCGTGGTATTTGAGAGTAAGAACCCGGCATATAACATCGGAGACCGCGTTCAAATCTATCCCGGCATTAACTGCGGGTATTGCACGGCGTGTCTGAGAGGCGACACGCGAAGGTGTGCTTCCCTAAAAACCCTTGGGTTTTCAGAAGACGGCGGCTTCTCTGAATACCTGTCAGTGACAGATACCTCGATTCTGTCCGGCGGATTGAACTTGATCCCTCAAAATATCACTGATGAAGAAGCCACCCTGACCGAACCACTTGCTAGCTGTATCAACGCGCAGGAAAAAACCAGAGTAAATAAAGGCGACATCGTATTGATTATCGGCGGAGGGCCGTTAGGATTATTGAACAGCTTCATAGCCCGAAAAATGGGTGCGGAGAAGGTGCTGATCAGCGAAAGGAACGAGAAACGTCTCGCTTTGGTTAAGAAGCTTGGTCGAGCAGACAGGGTTATCGACGCCGGTCTAGAACGATTGCCGAAGGTTGTCAGTGACGAGACCGGAGGCCGGGGAACCGACGTCGTAATTCTCGCATCAAACCATTCAAATATCTCAAACGTGCTTCCTCTTTTAGCCGCCGGCGGGAGGCTGTCGTTATTTTCCAGCCTCTCGAGAGAGTCCGCAGCTGTTTGGTTTGACGTCAATCACCTCCATTACCGGGAGTTAGAAGTCTCCGGGGCTTATGGATCTACCGCCACCCAGAATGCCGCCGCCCTCAAACTGATTGGGGAAGGTCTCCCGGTCGGGGAGTTAGTCACAAAACGGATAGGTTTAGAAGAGATCATGGACGGAATTCGATATACAAGCGATTGCGAGGGTCTCAAAGCAGTGATCCACCACAGTCAATAGATTTAAGCGAGAGGAGACAATGAACAAATAAAACAATCACCCACTGAATTTACGAAAGGAAAGGGAACAATATGAAAGACAATCTTAAAGACTTCGGAGCTGGCGTAGCTTTGCTTATCAGTAAAGGCAACCTGACACGGCAGGAAACGAAGGAAATGTTTGATCAACTGATGGCTAATACGCAGCCGGACTTACAGCAAGGGGCATTCCTCGCCGCCTTGACGGCAAAAGGTGAAACCGCTGAAGAGATTGCCGGAGCCTGGCAATCCATCTACGAGGGAGATACCGTTAGAGTCAGTGTAAAGACACCGAGACCTATCATTGACAATAGCGGAACTGGCATGGACAGCTTAAAGACCTTCAACGTCAGTACTGCTGCCGCGGTTATCGCCGCTGCGGGCGGCAATTATATGGCCCGGCATGGAGCCAGAGCACTGACTTCAACTTGCGGCACGATTGACATCTGCGAAGCTCTCGGCGTTGACGTTGAGTGCGATATCGATGTGGTGAAGAAATCCATCGAAGCGACCGGAATAGGCGTTTTCAATGGTATGAGCGCAAAGGTTCATCCCCAGGCACTTTTTAGGATCCTATCTCAGATCAGGTTCGGCACTACACTTAACATCTCGGCATCATTGTCCAACCCGGCGCTTCCACGTTATGGCGTCCGGGGTGTGTATACTCGCAGCCTTGTTGAACCGGTTGCCAGAGTCATGCGGGAGATCGGTTATAAAAGAGCTCTAGTATTCCATGGTTCCAATGGTTGCGGCCGGGGCATGGATGAAGTGTCTATCTTCGGCGAGACATATGTCGCAGAACTTTTAGATACTTCTGAAATCGTTACCTACACTATTACTCCAGAGGTCTTTGGTGTCAACAGCGCTGCCGAAACCGAAGTTTATCCGCTGCAAGATCGTCAGGCTGAGGCAAGAAGGTTGGTGGAAATTCTCGCCGGCAAAAGGACAACATCAGATTACCAGATGGTTTGCGCCAATGCCGCCCCCATATTCTGCGTAGGGGGACAGGTGAACGATATTGCACAGGGGCACCGACTGGCTCAGGACGTTGTTCGATCTGGCAAAGCGATCAAGAAACTTCGCGATTGGGTGGCTTCGCAAAACACCGTGCCCGAGTCCGGACTCAGTAAGCTTGATGAAATTATTAGTTCTATACAAAAAGTAAAATCTAAATCATAATATACGGAAAGGAAGAGTAGTATGTCACAGCTTTTAACGAATACCATAGCGGCCATCAAACCTCTGGACAAGACAGCCATGGAGAAAGCTGCAGCGAGGCAGGATCTACTTACCAAGCCGCAAGGCGCACTCGGACGACTGGAAGAGATATCCATCAGGCTGGCTGGGATCCAGAGTAAAGCTATACCTGTTATCAAAACAAAAGCAGTGATAACTATGGCCGGGGATCACGGTGTAGTAGCGGAAAAAGTTGGGAACTACCCTCAGGAAGTTACCCCTCAAATGGTTTTGAACTTCGTCCGCGGAGGTGCAGCTATCAATGTCATCGCCCGACAGATCGGTGCCCGTGTCGTCGTTGTAAACATGGGTGTTGCAGGTGATCTGCCGGCTGATATCCCGGTGGTCGACAAGCGGGTCGCGAGGGGTACCAAGAACATCGCTCGAGGGCCGGCGATGACCGAAGCCCAGGCCATTCAGTCAATAGAAGCCGGCATTGAAGTGGTCAACACAGAGATCGATAAAGGGCTCGACATTGTCGGTACCGGCGACATGGGCATCGGCAATACCACACCTTCCGCTGCCATCTGCGCCGTCATGAGCGGCCAGTCGGTAGACAAGGTTACAGGTCGCGGCACCGGCCTGTCAGACGAGCAACTCCAGCACAAGATCAAGGTCATCGAAAAAGCCATTGCCGTCAACAAGCCGGATGCTAAAAACGGTGTTGATGTCTTGTCGAAAATAGGTGGGTTTGAGATCGGCGGCATAGCCGGAGTCATTCTTGGGGCTGCTGCTCGCGGCGTGCCGGTTGTAGTCGACGGCTTCATCTCGGGTGCCGGTGCCCTGATCGCCGAGGCTTTGGCACCCCAGGCTAGAGAATACATGTTCCTGGGCCACCTGTCAGTTGAACCTGGCCACCGTATCATGGCCGACAAGCTGGGCCTGAAGCCCATAGTCACCCTCGATTTACGGCTGGGCGAGGGTACCGGCGCGGCAATCGGCATTTTCATCGCCGAGACATCGGCCAGAATCCTAGCGGAGATGGCTACTTTCGGCGAGGCGGGCGTATCGGAGAAGGAAGAGTAACGAAGATCGAGAATCGGGAATTGAAAATAGAAACGCACGGCCTTGTCCGTGGAGCGCTGTAGCCCAGATGTCCTTTTTAGCCGCTCTTCGCTTTTTAACCACCATTCCTATCCCTTTCAGGAGGGAAGAATGGGACCGGCCGTTGACCCAGCAGCAGTTTGCCAGGTCACTGGTGTACTACCCGCTTGTGGGCCTGATCATCGGCGGCATACTATGTGGGTTGTACTGGCTTTTCTCCACGTTTTTACCTCCGATTCTGACCAATGCCCTCATTATCGGTTCTCTGGCTTACCTGACCGGGGCGCTTCACCTCGACGGGTTGATCGATACCTTTGACGGGTTAGCCGGCGGGCATCGCTCGCCGGAGCGGCGCAAGCAGATCATGAAAACACCGGATGTCGGCGCCATAGGCGTGGTGACGGGTGTGGTGGCGCTGCTGCTCAAGTTTGCGGCGATAGCCTCAATCCCGGAGAGCCACACCTATTCGGCCCTTATCCTCATGCCGGTGCTGTCCCGCTGGGCAATGGCCTACGCCGTTTTCCGCTATCCCTACGGCAGAGACGCAGGCATGGGCAAAGAACTTAAGAGCGGCTCCAACGCCTGGGTGCTGCCGACGGCCAGTGTCGTCGCGGTTGTGTTTGTTGCCGCGGCCGGCGGATGGCTGGGCGTGGTCTCCATGGCCTTTATCTGGCTGCTGACGGCGACGCTAGCCGGATTTTTTCAGGGCAAGTTCCAAGGCCTTACCGGCGACACCTACGGCGCCATCAATGAGATCAGCGAGTTTGCCGTGCTTCTTTTGGTCGTGCTATTCTCTTTCAACAATTGGCTGTAATCGACACATACAAATTTTATAGCCACTTCAGATTGACTGTGCCATTTCCCCACGGGTGGAATCCCGCTCTTGCGGGAATGACAAAACAGAAATAAGGAACACTTGTGAAACTGATACTGATACGCCACGGCAAGACGGCCACAGATAACCCGGAAAAATGCCATGGTTCGACGGATATCGACCTGTCCGAAGAAGGATACCAGCAAGCTGCCAGGCTGGCGAACCGCTTCAAGGACCAGCAGATAGATGCCATGTACGCCTCCACGCTGCGGCGGGGCGCCGCAACCGCCGGCACCATCGCTGCGGCCCACAACATAGATGTCGTGTCCGCGCCTGAGCTAAACGAGGTTGATTTCGGCCGGATCGAGGGCATCACCTTCGAAGAAGCCTGCGGGCTATATCCTGACGTCACCGAGTTGTGGCGGTGCGGCAGCACCCAGTTATGCTTCCCGGCAGGTGAAACATTCACCGACTTTGCCGCCAGAGTCAACAGTTTCCTTCCGAGGCTCCAGGCACACCGAGATGACGAAACGATCATGCTGGTGGGCCACGGCGGGCCGTACAAGGTTTTGGTCTGCAGCCTGTTGGGACTGCCGATGGAACACTACTGGAAATTCAGGTTCGACATGGCGTCCGTAAGCATAATCGACATCTACCCGACGGGGGCAATGCTGGGCAAGCTGAGCGACACCTCTCATTTGGTTTAGAGCGAAAGGGTAAGTGATGGAGAAACGGACCGTATTACTTATCGGCGGAGCGCGCTCTGGTAAGAGCAGCTACGCCGAGGACTTAGCACGGCAGATTGGCGGTGAAGTACTGTTTGTGGCCACGGCAGAAGCCCGTGACGAGGAGATGCAGCGCCGCATCAAAGTCCATCAGAAGTCGCGACCGACACACTGGCACACTCTGGAGGCGCCGTGCCGGGTGGGTAGTTGCATCTCCCAGGACGACCGCCAGATTAATGTGGTCGTCCTCGACTGTGTCACACTGCTGGTGAACAACATTCTCTGCCAGCACATGGCGATCCACGACGAAAACGTGGATGAGAAAGCGGTGGAAACCGACGTGAAGGCCGAGGTCAACGCCATTATCGACTGCATGGAAAAAAGCCCGGCGACCTACATTCTCGTCACCAATGAAGTAGGGGAGGGTATCATTCCGCTGGGGGCAACCACCCGCATCTACCGCGACGTGCTGGGACGGGCCAACCAGATGCTGGCGCGGGCGGTCGATGAGGTGTATTTGATGGTGGCGGGCATACCGCTGCGGGTTAAGCCGCAGGGTTAGCCACCGGTCGATAGCCGGGAGCAACCATTGTTGTCCCGGGTTCCAAGGTGTTGGCTCTGCCGATTCGCTCGGTCCGGCATAAGACTAAAAAGAGGCGGCTCTTCCGAGCTGCCTCTTTTCGCTATCGCTGTTCAAAGCTAAACAAGCTTGTCGATCTTGGCCTGGAGCGAGCTCTCCGGGACGGCGCCGACGACGGTCTCGGCGACTTTGCCTTCCTTGAAGAACATGAGGGTGGGTATGGACATCACCCGGTACTGGCCGGCGGTCTTCTGGTTTTGGTCTACATTAATCTTGCAGAACTTGAATTTATCTTTGTGCTTCTCTTCCAGTTTGTCGATGACCGGGGCCACCATGCGGCAGGGGCCGCACCACGGCGCCCAAAAGTCCACCAGGACGGGCAGCATGGATTTCATCACCTCGGCGTCAAAGTTATCGTCGGTAACTTCCAGCGGCATAGTTCAACTCCTTCTGAAGACTATATCTAAAGTGTAACCTGTTGCCCGGGATAGGTCAACAAATAATTAGCTATCATCAGGCGTTCGCGGTGGCTTGTCGAACCTCGAACTTTTTTCAGCAGCTCAGGCACAGCCGATCAGAGCGTCGACCATGGCCCGCAACTGGTCCGAGGTGAAGCCCTTGATGACGATGCCGGCCTTGGGGCAGGTAGCCATGCAGACTCCGCAACCGCGGCATTTAACGGCGTCCGACTCGACGATCTTTTTCAATTCGCCGTCTTTCATGTATTCGACCAGGGTCAAGGCATTGAACGGACAGGGTTCGACACAGTAGGCGCAGCCGTCGCAGTTGGCCTCGACCACCTCGGACACCCGGGGCTCCAGCTCGATGCGGCCCTTGGCGATGGTCGCCAACACCCGCGCTGCCGCCGCTTGGGCCTGGGCGACAGTCTGAGGGATGTCCTTTGGTCCCTGGGCGCAACCGGCGATGAAGACGCCGTCGTTCATGGTGGCCACCGGATCCAGCTTGGGATGGCGCTCCAGGAAGAAGCCGTCGGCGCTGCGCGACAGGCCGAAGAGACGGCCAACGGCCTCGGCGTCTTTTTGCGGCTCGGCGGCCACGGCCAGCACCACCATGTCCACCGGTACCCGCAGCACGGCGCCCTGGAGGGTGTCCTCGACGATGACGATCAGTTTGCCGGCGGTTTCTTCGCCGATGGTCCGGTCGGTGATCTCGGCTACCTTGCCGCGGACGAAATTGACCCCTTCATCGCCGACGCGCTTGTAGAACTCCTCGTAGCCTTTGCCGGCGCAGCGCAGGTCGATATACATCTGGTACACGCTGGCCCCGGTGCGTTCCTGGATGAGATGGGCCTGTTTCAGGGAGTACATGCAGCATATCTGGGAGCAGTATTCGTGGTAATTCTTGTCGCGGCTGCCGACGCAGTGGACGATAGCCACGGACTCCGGCTTGCGGCCGTCCGAGAGCCTGATCTCGCCGCTGGTGGGGCCGGAGGCGTTGGCCAGCCGCTCAAACTCCAGGCTGGTAATGATGTTGTCGAATTTGCCGTAGCCGTAGTGCGAAATCGATGACGGGTCGAACGTGTCGTAACCGGTGGCCACGACGATATTGCCGACCTGGATCTCTACGTTATCGGCTTCCTGCTCGAAATCGATGCATTTTGCTTCGCAGGCCTCGACGCACTGGCGGCAGTCTGAGCAGCCGGCGCAGTTGAGGCAGCGGGCGGCCTCCGCTATCGCCTGAGCCTGGCTGAGGGTGAGTTCGGTCTCGGAGAACGAACCGGCGACGATAGGTGCGTGGGGAATCTCGACCCTCGGCAACCTGGCGACGCCCTTCAGCGACGGCCGGACCACGTTCTGTTGCGGTTTGCGGTCGACCCCGAGGCCCTTGCCGTTAAGGTAACGATCGATGGAGACGGCGGCTTCCTTGCCAGCGGCAATGGCTTCGATAACTGTAGCCGGGCCGGTGACGACATCGCCGCCGGAGAAGACACCCTCAATGCCGGTCGCCAGGGTCACCGGGTCGGCTTCGATGGCGCCGTTGGGACGCCGCGACAGTTCGGCGAAGCTACTCGCAGCAACGGACTGGCCGACGGCGACTATGACGTTATCAGTCTCTATGTCGAACTCGCTGCCGGTGATGGGCACGGGCCTGCGGCGGCCGGAGGCGTCCGGTTCGCCCAGATCCATGCGGACGCAACTCAATCCGGCGACCTTGCCACCTTTTTCAATGACGGCTACCGGCGCGGCAAGCAGGTGAAACTTTACACACTCGGACTCGGCGGCGGCGACTTCTTCGCTGATGGCAGGCATTTCCCCCCGGGAACGGCGGTAGACGATAGTCACATTTGGGGCTCCGAGGCGGATAGCGGTCCGGGCGACGTCGATGGCGGCGTTACCGCCGCCGATGACGGCGACTTTGCTGCCTAGCGGCGGCGCATTCCCTTGCCTAACCTTCTTGAGGAAACCGAGCGCATCATATACGCCTCCGGCCAATTCGCCGGGAATGCCAAGCTTCTGGCTCTGCCAGGCGCCGCAGGCGACGAAGACAGAGTGGTAACCCGCGTCTTTGAGCTGCTCAATAGAATCGACTTGAATACCGGTCTTGATTTCAGCGCCGAGTTCCTTGAGATAGTCGATATCGTTGTTCAAAGCCGCCTCCGGCAGCCTATAAGTCGGAATGCCGTAGCGCAGCATGCCGCCGGCCTTATCATCGGCCTCGAACACGGTCACAGGGTAGCCGAGCTTTAGCAAGTCATAAGCGCAGGCCAGGCCGGCCGGGCCGGAACCGACTACCGCCACTTTCTCGGCGCGACTGATTGACGGCGTCCCCGGGGTTCGGCCGTGCTCTATCTCGTATTCGGCTATGAAACGCTTCAGGGCACGGACGGACACGGCTTCATCGAAATCGCTGCGGCCGCATTCGGCCTCGCAGGGATGGGTGCAGACCCGGCCGCAGACGGCGGCAAAGGGCATAGTCCGCCGCACCACCTCGAGGGCTTCGGCGAATTTACCCTGGGCGATGAGGGCGATATAACCTTGGGCATTGACCCCGGCGGGACAGGCGGCGCGGCAGGGCGGCGTGCCGCGGCGGTCAATGGTATAGGTATTGGGCACGGACTGGGGGAAGGGACGGTAGGCAGCCTTGCGATCAACCAGCCCCAAGTCGAACTCCGATGGGATCGATACCGGGCAGACGGCGGCACAGTCGCCACAGCCCTTGCAGTCTTTCTCACGGATATACCGTGTCTTGCGGTTGACCGTCACCTTGAAGTTGCCGGCGTGGCCGGATACTGCGGAAACCTCGCTGTAAGATAACAGGTCGATGTTGGGATGCTGGCCGGCCTGGCTCATCCGGGGCGTGGAGATGCAGGCGGCGCAGTCCAGGGTGGGGAAGGTCTTGTCCAGTTGCGCCATGTGGCCGCCGATGGTGGGGGATTTTTCAACCAGGTAGACCCTCCGGCCGGAATCGGCGATCTCCAGAGCGGCCGTGATGCCGGCGATGCCGCCGCCGACTACCAAGGTCGCCGGGTTGACCTCGATGCTTCGGGGCACCAGTGGCTCCTGCAGGCCGACGCGGCGGACGGCGGCGCGGACGGCGTCCTTGGCCTTTTGAGTGGCGGCGGCCGGGTTTTCCCGGTTGACCCAGGCGCAGTGCTCCCGAATATTGGCCATCTCCAGGAGGTAAGGGTTGAGGCCGGCGGCCTGCAGCACGCGGCGGTAGGTCTTCTCGTGCATGGTCGGGGAGCAGGCAGCGACGACGATGCGGTTGAGACCGAACTCGGCGATGTCTTTCTTAATGATGTCCTGGCCGGGATCGGAGCAGGTGTACTTGTTGGCGCGGGCGATGACCACGCCGGGCAGGGTCCCGGCGTACTCGGCGACGGCGGCGACATCGACGACGCTGGCGATGTTGATGCCGCAGTGGCAGATATAAACGCCGGTCCTGATTTCTTCGGCCATGAGAGCCTCCTAAGGTATTAAAGCGCGCGGGCGATCAGTTCACTGATATCAATTACCGAGAAATTTTCGGATAAAGACAAGTTTAGGGCGGTGTCCCGGAAATTGGACAGGCAATAGGGACAGGCGGTAACCAGGGTGTCGGCGCCGGTGGCCGCGGCCTGCTTCAGGCGCTCCTCGCAGAAGCGTTCGCTCCGAGGCGTTTCCATCCAGATGCGCCCGCCGCCGCCGCCGCAGCACAGGCTGTCGGTTCCGGCGGGTTCCATCTCGACGAGCTCGGCGCCGGAAGCGGCGATCAACCGCCTCGGCTCATCATATATGTCGTTGTGGCGGCCCAGGTAGCATGGATCGTGGTAGGTGATTTTCCCCGTTATGGCTGCGGGGAGGAGCAATCGTCCCTGGTCGACGAGCCGGGCCATGAGCTGGCTGGTATGAATAATTTCGAAACTCCCGTCGAGCTCGGGGTACTCGTTGACCAGCGTGTGATAGCAGTGTGGCGAGTTGACGACAATCCTACGGACGCCGCTGTCCTTGAAAAGTTGGATATTGCCGCTGGCAAGCTGCATGAAAAGCTCCTCGTCGCCGCTTTTGCGGGCTGATTCGCCGCAGCAGGAAATGCCTTCAAGGATACCAAAATCGACACCGGCGGCGGAGAGAACCCTGGCCGTTGAGAGGCCGATGTTTTTCATCGCCGGGTCGAAGGCGGTATAGCAGCAGGGGAACAAGAGGTATTCGGTCGCTTCATCAAATGCCTTGACACCGAGGTTTTCCGCCCAGGCGTTGCGGTTCTCGCCGGCTTCACCCATGGGGTTGCGGGCGGCGGACAGGTTGCGTAGGGCCCCGGATAGCGCGGCGGGGGCCTCGGCGATGCCCATGCCGATGACTGAACGCCGCAGGGCGCGCATCAGCTCGATGATGGGTACACCGCGAGGGCAGCGCTGGACGCACTTGTTACAGGTGACGCAGCGCCATATGGCGTCGGATTCGAAACCGGTCAGTCCCAGCCGGGCTTCCTGGAACATCTTCCGGGGCAGGAATGAAATGTAGTCCCGCCACGGGCAGGTGGCGGAGCAGGTGCCACATTGGAAACATTCGGCAAGGGCGGATCCCCCGCTTTCCTTTATCAGTTCTACTACTTCTTGAAAAGGCGCCCTAGCAGTCAATAGACACCTCCATATAAAGTTGAACGTTCATTCAATATTTCCGGATTATAACACACGATGTGGAAGGAACAAAACAGGTCACCAAGAGTAATAAGCTAACTCAAGAGTGGACAAATTATACACAGCCTGATCAACAACCACGTCATGCCGCCAACCGCGTCAAGTTAACTAAAAAAACAACGATCACGCCGTTTAATAGGAATGTTCCGGTTGCTCGGTGGTGGTAGGTACCTCAACAGTCACCGTTGTTCCCTCGCCAGGGTTAGACTTAATGGCAAGTCGAGCGCCTATGAGCTGGGCTCTCTCCTGCATACCAGTAAGGCCTAGCTTCCCGCTGACAGCCAAATCACCGATGCGATCCGGAGGATGGAAACCGCGGCCGTTATCCCTGATGGTGACAACAGTGATTTCCGGAGTAAAATCAACGGTAACCACGGCGCGACTGGCCATGGCATGCTTTCCAATGTTACGTAGCGATTCTTGAACAATGCGGAAAAGGACGAGTTCCACCTCCGGTGCGAATCTGCGCTGCTCACCATTTACCTGAAGTCCTATCTTGAGTTTGTAATGTTTAGCCAGTTCCGGAACAAGCCAGTCTATGGCAGGGATGAGACCCAAATCATCGAGAACTGATGGTCTTAGGTCCTGACTGAAACGACGGACACCGGATAAGGTGCGGTTGACATGTTGGTGCATATCCTCAAGGTAAGCTTCATCGCTTGACGCTAACGCAGGGTGGAGAGACATGAATCCGTCGATTTTACGGGAAATAGCGATCAAGTCCTGAGCCGTTTCATCGTGAAGTTCTTGAGCAATTCTGCGGCGTTCTTCTTCCTGAGCGATGGTTATCTGCTTAAGATAAAACCGTAAATTTTGCTGCATCCGTTGAAGTTCGCGTTGGGCGTTCTCCAGCCGCAGATAGGCGACCTGGCGATGTTTCTTGTCCGTTTCATAGCTTTCCAGCCACAAATTGACCACCAAACCGATAATAATTATGCCGACAACCTCTATGATCTCATCGGGATATGAAGTTACTTCACCAATGAAAATATTTGGCACGATAATCGCCACAGCGACTAGCAGCGCCAGCAGCCCGACGCGCATGCCGAAAACCAAGGCGGCATAAGTTACCGGCAGCAGCATGATTAGCCGGCCGAACGAGTGTCGGGTTAACGACAGAAAAGAGTCAGGATCAAGAATATCAATGAAGGGAATTAATTGCGGGTATTGCAATAAAAAGCCGCCGGTAAATAGCAACACTAGCAGCCAGAAATGGAAATTCAGGAATATCCTGGGCAAGCGGCGACGCCGTCTGACAGGTTTTTCAGCGGTCTTCACAGTCCAAGCAGGGACGGCGCTTACGGCAATTCCTCCATGTAGAACCAGCCACGTTTAAGGCCGTAAAGGATTGCTTCGGTTCGCGAAGCTACAGCCAACTTCTTGAAGATGTTTGATAGGTGGGTCTGCACAGTCCGGTTACTTACGAAAAGCTGCTCGGCGATATCACGGTTGCTAACGCCTTTTGCCGCAAGTTTCAGCACTTCCATTTCCCGCTCGGTCAATGTGTTGACTGGAGATTCTTCCTCCAATTTAACAGCTTTGGTTTTTAGGTGATCAATGACACGGCGAGTAGTAGACGGCTGTAAAATCGATTCGCCGGAAAACACTGCTCTAATGGCGTCAATAAGTTGATTACCGCGGACATTTTTAAGAAGATAACCGGCTGCGCCAGCTTCGAGCAAGGCCATAATGTATTGGTCGCTGTCATAGGCAGTCAGGATCAGTACTGCGGTGGTCGGCAGAAATTTCTTTATTTGCTTGGTGGCCTCGATGCCATTCATATTGGGCATCGCAATATCCATGACTATAACATCGGGCCGGTAGATACGAGCTAGTTCCACCGCCTCTACACCGTCGGAGGCTTCTGCCACAACCTTCATGTCAGGCTGGCGCTCTACCATCTCCTTGGTGCCCTCCCGGACAATTACGTGATCATCGGCCAGGAGGACCTTGATCTTTTCAATACTTTCCATAATATCTGCCATGGTAATTATATTCCGGGATCGGACCGATGTCTATCGTTTGACACACTGGGAGGCTGACAAGAAGGCAGCGATAGACTGGCATAAGACGGCGATGTCTTCGGTGGGCAAGTAGTGAGAAATCGAACTATCGAACAATACGGCACCTTCGGCCTCGAAGTCACCGTCCCCAATCCACACTACCCAGTAAATAACCGCCTGAGGTAAAGCCTGGATGGACACCGCAGCGTCCCCGAAAACAGCCGGTTCGCCTCCTAAAGCTTCGGCCGAAATAACGAGGTTCTCGGGTTCATCCCCGTATCGGGCGAGAACCGGGGCGACGGTCCGCCTGCCGAATGTAGGGTAGTAAGCACGGCCGCCCGGCAGTTCTTTGAATGTTATCAGGTTCCCGGTAGCTGCGGTACCGTCAGCAGTCACCAAGTAGTGTAAAATGACTAGTTTATCGGTTATGGACAAAGTCCGCTCCGCTGATTCAACTGTTCGGTGTTGGAGATCAATGACTACCTCGGCACCGATGAAAGTAAGTTGCAGAGTCAGATCGCCCTTTCTGATGGCTCCGGTACTGCGGCAGACCACATCTAAGTCGAACTTCGATAGTCTGTCGAAAGCCAAACGGTAAGACTGATTATACGCTCGGTCGTAACCGCCGGGAGATGGTAGCGTGGGAACATCCATCCAGCCACTATACCTCGAGCCAAGAGTGGGAGTAAAGCGTGCGCCCGGTAAGGACTTTCACTGTCTTGACGTAATCCTGCTGCCATTTAGGTAAGGAAGACATGTTTAAAACCTCACCCTCTAATGCTTGGTGAACAATATCAACAATATCCGGCCGCCGGCCCCGAGCGATGTCGAGAAGTTCTTTATCGAAGGCATCGACGATAGCGCCGTATAAACCATGGCGCATCAGCATGATGAGGTAAGTCCGGTTAAGTATTGGGCGCAGGGGTGCCGGCGTGCCGTTGGAGATGTTCGACAGGCCAACGACCGATTTACAGCCGGGAGCGATCTCGGTCAGTATGGCCAGGAACTCGGCGCAGGCGTTGACCTGGGAAATCTCTCCGGAGACCGGGGTGACAATAGGGTCGATCCAAATATCCTCGTTGGGAATGCCTCGCTCATTAGCCTCGTAGACGAGTTCGACAGCCAACAGGCAGCGCTCATTGGCGTCCCGCGGCATACCCTCAATACCCCAGAGCAAGCCGACCATTTCGGCGCCATATTGTTTGACTAACGGCAAAAGCGTTTCCAGGCGCTCAGGCTGCAACGACACTGAGTTGACCAAGGCGCGCTGGCGACACAATCGCAGTCCATCTTCGATAGCCATTGAATTAGTGGTGTCTAGCGACAGCGGCAGGCAGGAAACCTCCTGAACGATATTTACCAGCCATGACATCAACTCGGCTCCGGTCTTTTTGGCCGGACCGATATTCAGGTCGAGCATATCCATCCCGGCTCTGGTCTCGAAAGCGGCCAATGACTTTACAGGCTCGCTTCGACGCTCTTTTAACGCAGGCCCGATGGTCTGCGACATGACATTAATATTCTCGCCGATGAGAATTACCATCGCCGATCCCTTAGCTCTTCCAATTGGTCTTGAGAAAAGACAGCAGATGGGCTGCTTCCCTGGGACCGACCATGATCTCCCAGCCGGGAAGTTCCTCTTCCAAACCCCCACTCTCCATGGCGATGTACCCAGGAATGATGATCTTTCGATGTTTGACTTTATCGGCAATCCCTGATTTTTTGATAAAGCCGGCGATATTGTCGGCGCCGAATTTCCCCGCCGCCCAAGCGGTCATGACCGAAAGCCCCTCGGTATCCTTGATCAGCAAGTGGGCTGGAACACGGGTGTTCTCAATCTCGCCGGAGACGATAAAATAGGTCAGCGAGAAGTTGCAGGTGATGGCTACGGGCGAGTTCTCGTCCGGCCCGTTGATTTCGTAGACCCCTTCAGCGGTGGTTTGCGGACGCTGAGGATCGGCGTAAAGGTTCATACGAGCGACCATAAGGGGGAACAACGTTTCGCCCTTGAAATCAGACAGGACGATGATACCAGCGTATTTGGCGACCATGACCGAGGCTATCAGTGCCTCCTTGAGTAGGTCACCCGTCATTTCACACGGGAAAGTGATGGCAGGATAGCCCAGCAAACGGAATTTCTTCATCAAAGCCAGGCGTCGGATAGCCACCTGATCGGCCAGGGCTTGTTTGAGGTTTCTCGCGCCTGAATCCAGGATGATATCCCTGACGCCTAATTTGACCAGCCGGTCGGTCAATTCCGCCAGGCCGTCAAGGTCGTTGCTCCGCGCCACAACCGGCAAGGCCATGTCAATGGCGATCGGAGCGACTAGATCGAAGTTGGCGGCAGTAACGGCACACAAAACCGGCTTGCGTTCAGCACAGGCTTCGGCGGCGGCCAGGCAGCCGTCAACATCCTCACACTGTAATATTATGCCGGCGTCGGACTCAGTCCGAGCACGGTGGGCAAGGGCAGCGTACGCCCCTGGGTTACCCGACTGGTATTTTAAAGTTACCAGCTCCGGCTTAAGAGTTGCGCCAACCCGATTGAAGACATACTCCTTCAAGCTTCTCAACCTGCGCCCGATCTCGGTATCGGACATGGTGTCGCTTATAACCACGGCCAGTCCCGGAGGGTTTTCAAATCGCTTCTCATGGCGGTAAAGCACCGTCTCGCCACCGATCTTCAGTGGTTTGCCGCCGGTGGCGATAGAGATAGGCCGGATGGGCGGCGCCGATGCTTCTTCCAGCTTACCCTTGGATTCGGCGCTGACGAAGGGGCAGGCTGCCAGTTCAGCCTTACCAGCTGCCAGACTCATGGCGAAAGCCAGACAGGTAGGCACGCCGCACTTACCGCAATTGGTTTTGGGTAGATACTTAAATATTTCGATACCAGACAAAGCCATCAGGTGTCTCCTTTGGTTATATCAAGGGTTCAAGGGACAGGGCCGGGTGGTTCTTTGCGGTCAAGAAAGGCAGGATTTCTTCTTCAGTAGTGCCGACAGTTTCGTCAGCGATGCGGTCAAGGAGATCCGGAATGCCAACCTCGTTCGCCCTTTCGTTGAAGAGTTCAGCGACTTCCTCTTTCAACGACCGAGGCATCCATACGAGCCTTTTGATGCCGCCTTCAGCGGCTAAATATTTTCGCTGGGTAATATTGTACTTGGAATGCCCGACGAAGCCAGGTGTGGTGACGCCGCCGCCGATCGTACCGGCCAAGGTTGTAAATTTCATGCCGCAGGGCGTCATGTCGGTGAACTCCCGATTGACGGTCATCACCCCATTACACATAGGCAGAATGGAAGAGATACATTCCATACAGCCACAGGCGGTCATGGGATCAGAGATTATTGAGTAGAAATTATAATGGTCAACCTTACCGCGCGACGCCTTGAATACATATTCGTTGACACCCTTCCATTGACCGAGCCGGGCGTCGATGGTCTGGCCTTTTGGCACAGGTTGATTTGGACCGGTTGGAGCTATGTCGAACGAGGCTTTGCAGTCCATCCAATTATAGGAGCCGCACAATCCAGTGCGCTCCGGGCTGATAACGCAGACATGCGACGGGGCGAAGGACTGGCATAACAGACAAGAGTAGAAAGTTTCGGTTGTTTCATCGGTCATGCCCTCGATGCGAGCGTCGCGCGCAGCATAGATCTCCCTAGCCTTGGAGGCTACAGCAGATACATCATCTTTATTGGTGAATATCTTGACCTGGACTTTATCGAAAATACGGCCAAAATCCTGGTGCAGTTTCGCGTGGAGCAACTTGCCTATGTGCGCCAATCGGAAGCCTTTCTCTACGGCTGCTTTGCTCACGCGTAGCCAGCCGATGTCGCGCTGGCCAAGGTGCATCACCCCCTGGGCGTAGTTTATGAGATGGTGTATCTGGCGTTCGAGAATAGGCTCGTAGTCTTCCTGCATCTGCCGCCCGGCCACCTCAATTACGATAGCTAAGGGCAGCCTGCTGCCGGCCGGCACATCGGTTATCTCTGGACCAATAACTTCTACCAAACCGTCAATGACTTCATCTATCGGTTGAGAGGTGACCCATTCCACCATGGATGTCCGTCCTCCACCGCACTCCAAATATACCTTTTCTCCCCTGACGCGTTCGCCTTCGAAAGCCGGCCCGTAGGCTACTGGTACAGGGACCTGCGTGACAACTACTTTAACGCCGCGAACGTCGGCAGCACGAGCCACGATAGTATCATGCCGAACTCCAGAGATTATGCTAGGCGGAATCTCAGGTATCGGTGTGTCGGCGATAATCGGAAAACCGAAGTTAAGTGCACCGGCGGCAGTAGCGTACCATTCGTCGCTAAGGTCACCGAGGGCAATGACAAATGCTGCAACCCGGGTCTTGCAATATTCAAACAATTTGCGGTAATCGCCGGGAGCAACACCGCCAAACGAGAGAGCAACACGGACGGCGAAACCGATGGCAAATATTGTCGCAGATACATCCGGACCAAATGGTACTAACCGGGTCGACCAGCCGACTTGCGTACCAGCGCTGACCAGTTGCTCAGACAAACATCGGCCATCATTTGATGCACTCATAAAAGAGAAGAAATTGCGCTGTTGCAAATCAGCGGCGATGGAGGCAGCGATTTTTTCATCAGGCGCCGAGCCGAGAATCGCGGCGAAACCCGGAACACTTCCATCCACGAACTCTACACCACGTTTTCGGAGAATAACATCATCAGCAGCTCCGAGCCAGAGAGTGTCCTGTGTCGGGTCTTCGCTTTGTGTATAAATGTGGGGCGTTTCCAAGTACCGGATAGCTTCTAGCAATTCTTCGGCGAACAATGCCGCCAGTCCGGCGTCAAGAGTTGGACCAAGATAGGCCAACAGGTTGTTTCCGGGAGCCTTGGGCGGCAATAAGGCGCGACTGCGAATAAGGACCGTTTCCATGTCAGCGAGGGTCTCGACTTTTAGTCCCGTAACAGCGTAGATAACCGGTAGAAAATAGGCGGTATTGGGGAACCCCACTTGTTTAACATCCCCCCAACGCTTTTTTGCTTGTCGCCAGGCGTTTTCGGCGTCTTCAACAAGCCTGTAAGCCCCTCTGATAACAGCAAGATATATTATCTTCGACATATGGTTGTTATATTCCAATTCCCGTTAGATACTGAGGTCACTTATGATTCCCTTGACCAACTTGATTGCTTCCGGGTGGCGCATTATCAAAATATCGGCCCCGGCTAGCAGCAGGATGGTAGCGCTCATTGCTTCCAGCGTGATGCCTCGCCTGCCCGGGTCACCCATGCGCGGATCATCCGCTTCTGAGACCTTAGCCTCTTTTGATTTCCATATCTCGCGAGCGATGTTGCAGATTAGGGGGAGCTGCAGCTTGTCGTCCTGCTGAGTAAGCGCTGCCGTGCGAATACGCTCCATCACCGAATAGGCATATTCTATTCCATAGCCAATAGCACTGACTGTGGGGTCCATGATCATATTGCCGGGATTGACCCCCAGGTTGCCCATCAGAATATTGAGTTGCTTGGCCAGATTGATATCGATCGGGCTTGAGGCGATAACGGTGTGTCCGTAAGCCATCGCCGCGGCGCTTATCTTCTTGTAGTCTCCTTCTTCGACTGGTCCAAGGACTAAACGGCGGTTCTGTATCGTTTCGGCTATTGCCTTCAGCACTTCGGTGTCTTTATCATGGTTAGCGGTGCCCCAGACGATCAACGGCACATCGACGGCAGCGGCGACTTTTTGGACCACCCGAGTAGCTTCTGGGGTGCTGCGGTTACTGCCGTTGGGATCGGTGCTCTCGAGTTGAAGGCAGATCATTTCCGCACCGTAGACTTCAATGCATTTCTGAGCCCATGCCACTGGATCGTCGAGTACATCAGCAAATGGGGAGGCCGCTGCTTCAGGCCAATCAACAGGAGCTCCGTCGTAAACTTCCATGGCGATTCTGGGTCGGTAAGGCATGGCACCTTCGAAGGTATAAAAAGGGAAGCAGGTCTCACCCCCGACGGTAATGGTATTGTCACTCCCGCCCAACGAGACAGAGCGAATGCTGCCAGTGTAGTTGAACTTTGGGATTTCGATGACCATGTTACCTCGCTTGTAATCCAGTATATATTTTCGGAGTCTTAAGGGTTGCCCCGGATAGAGAACCAAAGTGTTATGAGATTCCGGTACCAGCTTAAACAGAGTACGAACTCACAGGCGGTAAACACCAGTTCTCAAATACAATTCGAAGCCGAGGCCGCCTGATCTGCAATCCCAAATTAAGCCGCGCTGCTACGAAATTCCGTGCGCGAGTTTGGCAGCCTTTACCGTGTTGGCCATCAGCATAACGATAGTCATCGGGCCGACACCGCCCGGAACCGGGGTAATGGCACCTGCTACAGCCTTAACATTATCAAAATCGACATCGCCGCACAAGATACGCTTCCCTTCAGCTGTTTTGCCAATTTCGTTGGTGCCGACATCGATCACCACGGCACCCGGTTTAACCATATCGGCGGTAATGAAGCGAGGTTTGCCGATGGCGGCGATGAGGATGTCAGCCCGGCGGGTGTGGGCGGCTATATTGCGGGTGGCCGAGTGACAGATGGTCACAGTAGCATTAGCTCCTTGTGCCTTTTGCATCAGGATATTAGCCACAGGCTTGCCAACAATGTTTGAGCGGCCGACGATGACCACCTCGGAGCCGGATGTCTTGATACCGCTGCGTAACAGTAATTGCTGGATGCCAGCTGGAGTGCAGGACAGGAAGCCGGGCTGCCCGATAACCATGCGGCCGACGCTAATAGGATGAAAACCATCGACGTCCTTTTCCGGACTTATGCCAACCAGCACCTTGCTCTCATCAATATGTTTAGGTAGGGGCACCTGGACTAGAATACCGCTGATGCGGTGGTCTCGATTCAAAGTATCAACTAACGCCAGCAGTTCGGACTCCGAGGTCGACTCCGGCAACGGATGGTTTGATGAAAATATTCCGAGCGCCTGGCATGCCTTGACCTTCGAATTGACGTATGATTGAGACGCTGGGTCTTCGCCTACGATGATAGTAGCTAGTCCCGGTACAATTCCATATCGCTCCTTCAACCCGGCGACCTCTGTTTTCAGTTCTTCACGGATTTGACCGGCGATCTCTACGCCGCTGATAATCCTGGCCGTCATATCTCAACCTCGTTAAAACGAATCGAACCAATCTTGTCCATCAGAACGGAGACAGCCTCGACCGCAAGAGAATCCCCAGGCATTTCTAACAAGGATCGGCGGTGCCAATCGAACTCTATGACTAAGCGGTCCTCCGGAATGGTGGCGTCAATACCGATGCCAAGCCGGTCGAGTTCGGCTGCCACCAGCGGATCGACCTCGGCCGGACACTGGTTCAAAACCACCCATTTTCGCCTGACGTTAAGTTTGAGTTCGCCGACCAGACCGACGATAGTGCCGACGGTGCGAACCCCTTTAACCGAATGGTTGGACATGATAATTAAATCGTCAACACTCTCGGTCGTGCCACGGCTTAAGTGTTCCAGCCCTGCCTCATTGTCCATAACCAAGTGACGGTAATTAGGCAGCAGGCGGTCTATAAAGCTCTTCAGTACGTGATTGGGAAAGCAGTAACAGCCGGCGCCCTCGCCTCGACCCATTGTAACCAGATCGACATCGCGGCTCTCAACGATGGTTTCATTGAGTCTGATGTTTAGAGAAGCCTCTTTAGACAGCCCGGGTGGTATCAACAGCTTGTTCTCGTTGAAACCGGCAAGTACCTGGCCAACCGTTTTCCCGACGTCTAAACCGAGCCCCAATCCCAGGTTGGCTGCTGGGTCGGCATCTACCGCCAGCACTGGAGCACCTCCGTGCCGCAACAGGTGACGGATAATTAGGCAGGCAACCGAGGTTTTACCCGTGCCGCCCTTGCCCGCCATGGCAATCGAGACCGTCATCTAGTCACCTCACCCGCAGACGTTTCCACCCGCTGAGCCACGCTGGGGAAGAGCCGCATGTCGGTGTGGGGCAGGAACATCGAGGCGGTGTAGTTTTCCATGAAATCTGCATTCTCGGAAAGTTCGATGTTGGTCACCAGTCGAGCGACACGCTTGCCGGCCTCGATGAGTTCTGTCGAAAATGATGACAGCCTTGTGCCTAAAAGTGAGCCGTTACCGACGAAGATAAATTTGTCACGGTCAATATCCGGCATAAGGCCGACGGTTACCGCGTCTTCGACATTTAAGTGACTGCCGAAAGTACCGGCGACGATAACCTTATCCAACCTATCGAATGAAAGACCAACGCTCCTCAGGAGCGTCAGGTATCCGGCATACATTGCCGCTTTTGCCCGAATTAGATTGTCGATATCGATTTCGGTCAGGACAATATCCCGATTGATACCGGTTTCCTTAGCGGGCGTTAACAGGTACTCCAAGCCATCGCTACCGATACGGACCCTGTCGGATGAGCCTGTAGAGAATTTCCCTTTTTGGTTGATGATACCGTTTAAAAGCAATCCGGCGACGACACTGATGAGTCCGGCCCCGCAGATCCCGCGCGGTTTTTCGCCGCCGACTGTGGTAACCTCATGATGTCCGGTGGCAAGATCGAGCCGGTAACCCTCTATTGCGCCGCCTGTCGCCAGCATCCCGTGACGAATGCCGCCACCTTCGAAAGCCGGACCGGCGGAGCAGGCTGCGGACACCATCCATTCCTCATTGCCGACCACAGTCTCACCATTGGTACCGATGTCGATGTAAAGCACCGTTTCCGAGCGCTGAAAGATGCCGGTGCCGACGAGTCCCGAGACAATATCGCCCCCGACATAACTGGCAACCGAGGGGATGATGTTGATGGGAGTAGCCTTACTGACATCGAGACCGATATCTCCGGCGCGAAGTACGGGCAGCGCTGCCGCGGTGGGCACGTAGGGCGACAACCGGAGATGTGTCGGGTCGAGACCGAGCAAAAGTTGGACCATAGTGGTATTACCGGCGACCATGATATGGGCGATGTGTGACTGAGCGATACCGGCATGCCGGGACATATCACCGATGAGTTTGTTCAGAGTAGAAACCACGGCTTGCTGCAGGGTGTCCAGGCCGTCGGGTTTGCTGGCGTAAGCAATGCGGCTGACGACGTCGTCTCCGTAGGAGCGCTGGGCGTTGTATTCTACACCTTGGGCCAGCACTCTTCCTTCGGTCAGGTCAAGGAGTTCGCCGCGAACGCCGGTAGTGCCAATATCGAACGCCAGCCCGAACAGAGCGTTTCGGGTATCGCCCGGCATGACATCTGTCAGGCGCAGGCCGCCAGGTTCTTTTGAAAAGCTCAGAGTGATCTTCCATTCGCCATCTCGAAGCGATGACGCCAGTATCTTCAACAGACCGATATCCAGTTTGGGTTTTTCGATGCCGTGCTGTTCCAGGGCACGCTCTAGGCGGGTCAGGTCGCTGGAGTTGTCCTGAATGGTAGGCGGCGGCAACTCCAGGTATAGTTTAAATACCGGAGGGGCAAAGCGCCAGCCGGTAGCCGACATCATTTCTTCGCGGGTTACCAGCGAGCGCAGATGACCGACCGAGGCGGGAGCACGGGCTTCGAAAACGATTGAAACGACGAGGTCGCTCATTACCCGGCAGCGGCAAGCCAGACGGACGCCCCTGGCGATTTCTTCGTTGCATAGTTGGGCGGCAGGCGGAGTTTCGATCTCGCCTTGTTCAATCACCACCTTGCAGGTACCGCAGACGCCGTCTCCGCCGCAGGAGGCGGAGATGCCGACACCGGCGCGGCGGGCTACATCCAGCAGGTTATCGCCGTGGTCGGCAGCTACAGTAATGCCGTCCGGCTCGAACCTGACCTGATGCGTGTTTTCAGCGCTCATCATCAAACCAACTAAAACAATCCCTTGACCTTGCCGGTTTCGACATCCACATCGATACGGCGGAAGGCCGGATCGGAAGAGGTGCCGGGCATCAGCTTGATGTCTCCGGCCACGGGTACGATGAACCCGGCTCCGTTGTAAACCAGGATGTCGCGGATGGGCAGTATCCAGCCTGAAGGCCGCCCCTTGAGACCGGGGTCGTGGGACAGGCTGAGGTGAGTCTTGACCATGCAAGTGGCGAATCGCTGCATTGACGGGTCGGCCTCGATGACTTCAGCCCTGGCTTTGGCCTCGGGCGTATAGCTGACGCCATCGGCGCCGTACACTTCGTGAGCGATCTTTTCGATACGCGCTCTAACAGGCAGGGAGTCTTCGTAGAGCAATTTGAAATCGGAAAGCTCTTCACAGGCATCGATGACGGCGTCAGCTAGTTCCAGAGATCCTTCTCCACCTTTAAGCCAGTGCTGGGACACCGCCGCTCTAGCCCCCGCGGTCTCGGCAGCGCGCCGCACGATAGCGATTTCCTCAGGTGAGTCGGTATGGAAGTGGTTGACGCAGACCACCGGATTTATGCCGGATTTCTTGACGGTCTCAATGTGAGCCAATAAATTAACAATACCTTTTTCAACTAACGCCGGATTGGGCTCTGTATAAGCCGCATCCAGCGGTTTACCCGGGACTACCTTTGGACCGCCGCCGTGCATCTTGAGCGCCCGCACCGTTGCGACAATGACAGCGCAATTGGGTTTCAAGCCGCTCACCCGGCACTTGATGTTCCAGAATTTCTCGAAGCCTATATCGGCGCCAAAGCCGCTCTCGGTGACGTGGTAGTCCGAAAGCTTTAACGCTACCTGGTCGGCAACGATAGAGGACTGCCCAACGGCGATGTTAGCAAATGGCCCGGCATGGACCATTACCGGTTGACCCTCCATAGTCTGAAGCAGGTTCGGGTTACTTGCCCTTACCAGCCATGCGGTCATGGCACCATCAACTTCGAGGTCCCTGGTTGTTACCGGTTTCCCCTGGCGATCATATGCCACAACAATACGTCCGATGCGCTCTCGCAGGTCGCGTAGACTTGTAAACACGGCCAATATGGCCATAACTTCGGAAGATACCGAAATGGCGAAACCTGAGCGCATCATGAATCCGTCGGTCTTGCCGCCCAGACCGATGATGGTGTCCCGCAGAGATTGGGCACAGAAGTCTATCACCCAGCGCATCGTGACGTTGGTAGGATCAATATTCAACCGATGAAGTCCTCTTTTAGCAAGAAACTCATCGGTATTAATTGCTTCGTGCTGCAACCTAGCGGTGACGGCTACCATAGCCAGATTATGCGCATTGGTCACCGCATCAATGTCTCCAGTCAGTCCCAGAGAAAAGGGCGTCAGCGGGATGCACTGTGACAGGCCGCCACCGGCGGCTGAACCCTTGATGTTAAACGTAGGACCGCCTGAAGGCTGGCGGATAGCACCAGAGACTCGGCCTTTCCTCTTAGCTAAGCCCTGAACCAAGCCCATCGTCGTCGTGCTCTTACCTTCGCCAAGAGGCGTCGGCGTGATGGCGGTGACATCGATATATTTGCCGTTGGGCCTGTCTTTAAGCCGCTCCAGCACCGCTGCATAGTCCACCTTACCGAGATGATGGCCGTAGGGCAGAAGTTCCGCGTCCAAAATACCCCAGTCGGCGGCCAACCGGGATACCGATTTCATCGTTCTCTCGGCTTCCTCAGCGATCCGCCAGTCGGCAAGCTTGGTCGGGTCAAGCATAATTATCTCTTCCTGTCGCCTCGACTTCTAAGAATTGGAAATAAACCGCCAGCATGACCGGAAGGGTCGATATCGAAGGGCAATCAAGTATAATTTGGCCCTCCCGGTGAGTCAAGAAATAAGGGTATTATAACACACTAGTACTTATGTTCTGTCAATAGAGTGTTGTCGTTTTGCCTTGACATAATATATTATTTACCACCGAACAAAGCGACAATAATGGACATAATTCGGGGGTATTAGGACTTGACCCATAAAAAGACTTCTGCTATGCTTTGGCAGGTTTTTTGAGGCAGGGATGAACCGATGGCAAACCGGCCTGCAGTTCATCGGCATCGGCTGGTACATCAGCCTGACTATCCTGGGGGGAATCCTCCTGGGAAAGTGGCTTGACGCCAAGTTCGGGACCGAACCTCTGCTCCTGATCTTAGGTCTTTTTCTAGGCCTCTTCATAGCGTTTTACGGCGCCTACCGGATGATGCCGAGGCCGTCCGATAAGACCAAATAGAATAAGGAAAACCGATAGTGCTTGCAGCAGAGCCAAAAAAGAAGATAATCGGCTTATCCAAACCGGTCTTCATCGCTTTTATCCTCGTAGTGCTGGCGCTGTCTATCGTTAGCATGCTGGCCGGCGCAATCGGCCGGGCTATTATCGGCGACGTCGGACTGCCGGACTGGATCATCGTCGACCAACCGCACCCGGAACTACCTGCCGAAGCAATCGCTCATGTCGGCAACATCCCGATTACCAACACTATGCTCACCGCATGGATCAGCATCGCCGTGCTTGGCACCTTCTTCTTCCTGGCCACCCGTAAGATGAAGCTCATTCCAAACCGGCTGCAGGCGATGGCCGAGTCTATAATCAACTACCTCTATGGCTTCTGCACCGACATCGCCGGCGAAAAGCACGGCCGGAAATTCTTCCCGCTGATGGCCACCATCTTCCTGTTCGTCATCACCAACGCCTGGATGAACCTCATTCCGGGCTACGGCTCAATCCTCATCGACTCCGAACACGGGATGGTCCACCTGCTCCGCGGCGCCAACACTGACATCAACTTCCCGCTGGTGCTGGCGGTGGTTTCCTTCGTCATGGTGGAGTACTGGGGCCTCAAGGCTCTGGGAGTTTTCCACTACCTGGGCAAGTTCTTCAACTTCAAGAAATTCTTTCGCGGCTGGAAAGAACTGTTCACTGGCAAGCCCAAGGCCGGCATCACCGATATCTTCATGGGGGCCATCGACATCTTTATAGGTCTCATCGAGCTGATGTCCGAGTTCATCCGCCTGCTCTCCTTTACCTTCCGTCTTTTCGGCAACATGACCGGCGGCGAAATCCTGCTCATCTCCATGCTCTTCCTGGCGCCGTTCATCGTGGCCATCCCGTTCTACATCCTGGAAATCTTCGTCGGCTACATCCAGGCGCTCATCTTCGCCGGCCTGACCCTGGTCTTCGCCTTTATGGCGGTGACGCCGCATGCGGCCGAGGATGAATCTCACGCCTCGACCACTCACCCCGAGGCGCTGGTCGAAGGCGCCCATCATTAACTACGTTCAAGCGTACAAACGATAAACGGAAACTCAAGAAAGGGGAATATCAATGGAACCTGAGGCGGTAAAACTCCTGGCAGCTGGTCTGGCAATGGGTCTGGGCGCTATCGGCCCCGGCATCGGCCTGGGCATCCTGGGCATGGGCGCGGTCAACGCGGTCAGCCGCAATCCCGAGGCTAAGGGCACCATCTTCACCAACTTCCTGTTCGCTTTGGCCCTGACCGAAGCCGTGGCCATCTATGCCCTGGTCGTGGCTATCATCCTGATCTTCGTCGCCTAGCGCTACCAAGGAGGATTGGACCCATGGGAGAACTAGGCATTAATCTGCCTTCTTTTATTGCGCAGCTGGTGAACTTCGGCATCCTGTTCCTGCTGCTTTCGGTGCTGGCCTACAAGCCCATCCTAAAAATGATGGATGAGCGCAGCCGCCGCATCAAGGAGAGCCTGGAGCAGGCCGAAGTCATGAAGGCGCAGGCGGAGAAGGCCCAAGAAGAATTCAAACGGCAGATCGCCGAGGCCTCCAAGCAGGGGCAACTGGTCATCGAGCGCGCCGCCAAGACCGGCGACGAGATCCGCGAGAAGGCCAAGGTGGAAGCCCAGGCTGAAGCCGAGGCGCTGCTGCAGCGGGCCAAGGCCGACATCCGGCGCGAGCGCGACGAGGTCATCGACGAACTGCGCAAGGAGTTTGCCGACCTGACCATCCTGGCGGCGGGCAAGGTTATCGGCAAGTCGCTGGATAAGACGGCTCACCGTGAAATGATCAACCAGGTGCTGGAAGAAAGCGCCGGGCTGAGAAAGAACTAGGGGAACGAGTTGGCAAAGAGCGCCTACGCCCTGGCCCTGCGGTACGGCCAGGCGGTCTTTGAGATAGCCGCGGAGCACCAGAACTTCAACACCTGGCGCGACAACCTGGAAACGCTGGTGCGCATGGTGCAGGACAAGGATGTATTGTCTTTCCTCGAAAACCCGAGGATATCCATTGCCAAGAAGCGCCAGGTGCTGGAACCCAAGCTTAAGGGCGTCAACCCGATGGCGGTCAACCTGCTCTACCTGCTGGCCGAACGCAGCGGCCTGGGCATGATGCCGTACATCTACGCCGACTACAACCGCCGGCTGGACGACCTGCGGGGCGTGGCCCACGCTACAGTGACGGCGGCGGTGCCGCTGTCCGACGCCGAGACAGCCGAGATCCGCGAGAAGCTGGGCAAGATGTTCGGCAAGCACATCGAAATAACCGCCAGGCTCGACCAGTCGCTTTTAGGCGGCGTCGTCGCCCGGGTGGGCGACAAGGTCATCGACGGCAGCGTATCGCGCCGCCTGCAGAACCTCAAACGAGAAATTAACCAGGCCAGGTTGTAACACCGCGGCCGGGCTCCCGGAAGGAGACATAAGTCATGGCTCAACAAGGACTGGACATCGTCGCAGTCATTAAAGAACAGATCGAGAGCTTCGGCGCCGAGGTGGCGGTCACCGATGTCGGCACCGTCATCGAGGTCGGCGACGGCATCGCCCGCATCCACGGCCTGGCTACCGCCGAGTACAACGAACTGCTGGAGTTCCCCAACGGCGTCATGGGCATCGCTATGAACCTGGAAGAGGACTCCGTAGCCGCCATCCTGCTCGGCGAAGATACCCTGATCAAAGAGGGCGACGAAGTCCGGCGCACCAACCGCATCATCGAGGTGCCGGTAGGGCCGGAGATGATCGGCCGCGTGGTCAACCCGCTGGGCCAACCAGTCGACGGCAAGGGCCCGATCAAGACGACGGCCAAGCGCGCCGTGGAGCGCGTGGCGCCCAACGTAGTCACCCGCAAAGGCGTCGACACCCCGGTGCAGACCGGCATCAAGGCCATCGACTCCATGATCCCGGTCGGCCGCGGCCAGCGCGAACTCATCATCGGCGACCGCTCAACCGGCAAGACCGCCGTGGCCCTGGACACCATTATCAACCAGAAGGGCGGCGACCTTATCTGCATCTACGTGGCTATCGGTCAGAAAACCTCCAAGATCGCCCAGATCGTGGGCACACTGGAAAAGTACGGCGCCATGGCCCATACCATCGTGGTGGCGGCTTCGGCCTCCGACCCGGCTGCCTTCCAGTACCTGGCGCCGTTCTCCGGCTGCGCCATGGGCGAGGAGTTCATGGACAACGGCAAAGAGGCCCTCATCGTCTACGACGACCTGACCAAGCACGCCTGGGCTTACCGCCAGCTTTCGCTGCTGCTGCGCCGCCCGCCGGGCCGCGAGGCTTATCCCGGCGACGTATTTTACCTGCACTCCCGGCTGCTGGAGCGCGCCGCCAAGCTCAATAAAGAAAACGGCGGCGGCTCGCTGACGGCGCTGCCGATCATCGAGACCCAGGCGCAGGACGTTTCGGCCTACATCCCAACCAACGTCATTTCCATCACCGACGGCCAGATCTACCTGGAGCCCGACCTGTTCAACGCCGGCATCCGGCCGGCCCTGAACGTGGGTATCTCCGTTTCACGCGTAGGCTCGGCGGCCCAGACCAAGGCCATGAAGAAGGTAGCCGGCCGCCTCAAGCTGGAAATGTCCCAGTACCAGGCTCTCGCCGCCTTCGCCCAGTTCGGCACGTCGGAACTGGACAAGGCCACCCGCGCCCAGATCGACCGCGGCCAGCGCATCACCGAGGTGCTGAAGCAGCTTCAGTACCGACCGGTGGCGGTTGAGAACCAGGTCATCATCTTCTACGCCCTATTGAACGGCTTCCTGGACGACGTCCCGGTGGCGGCCTGCGCCAAGTTCGAGACCGATCTCTACCAGTTCCTGGCGGCCAATTACCCGAACATCGGCAAGACTATCGCCGAGACCAAGAATTTCACCCCGGAGACGGAGACGGCCTTGAAGGCCGCCCTGGTGGAGTTCAAAAAGAGTTTTGTGGCTTAGGAAGGATCCGACGATAAATGGCTAATTTAAGAGCCATCCGGCTGCGCATCCGCGGTGTTAAAAACATCGCCAAGATCACGCGCGCCATGGAAATGATCGCCGCTTCCAAGATGCGCAAGGCGCAGGACCGCGGCCTAGCCGGCCGGCCTTATTCCGAGAAGATCACCGCGGTTATCGCTGCGCTGTCGGCTCTTACTGCCGGCAAGGGCGGGGACCCGCTGCTGGAGCGGCGGCCGGTGAAGAACATTGCCCTGCTGCAGATCACACCGGACCGCGGCCTGTCCGGCGGCCTGGTGGGCAACATCAACCGCGCCGCCCTCGGCTTTGCCGTAGAGCACAAGGACACGCCCATCGAGATGGTTGTCGTCGGTAAAAAGGGCCTGGACGCCATGCGGCGGACGCAGCGGAATATCGTCGCCGAGTTCACCGGCCTGGGCGACAAGCCCGGCCTGTACGACACGCTGCCGATCTCCCGCATCATCATGGACGATTTCAAGTCCGGCGCCGTCGACGAGGTCTACGTGGCCTATACCCAGTTTGTCTCCACCATGGTGCAGAAGCCGGTCATCATCAAGCTGCTGCCGGTGGAGCCGGCCGAGATACCCCCGACGCAGAACGTCGAATACATCTTCGAACCGGACGCCGCCGCGGTGCTGGGCTCGCTGCTGCCGCGCTATGTCGAGATGAAGATCTACCATTTGATACTGGAATCCATCGCCTCTGAACAGTCGGCGCGCATGGTGGCCATGAGGAGCGCCACCCAGAACGCCAACGAACTTATCGGCGAACTGACACTGGAATACAACAAGGCCCGGCAGGAGTCCATCACCGCCGAACTCCTCGATATCGTCGGCGGCGTGGCGGCGCTGGCTTAAGTAACTGGAGGATTTGATGTCCAAAGGCAAAGTAGTACAGGTTATCGGCTCGGTGGTCGACATCGAGTTTCCCTCGGGGGAACTGCCGGCGCTGTTCAACGCCCTGGAAATCGACAACAAGGGCGAGCGCATCGTCCTGGAGGTCCAGGCGCACGTCGGCAACAACTGGGTGCGGTGCCTTTCCTTCATGCCCACTGACGGCCTGGCCCGCGGCGCCGAGGTTTCCGATACCGGCGCGCCGGTGTCCGTACCTGTTGGCCAGGGCGCCCTGGGCCGCATCTTCAACGTACTGGGCGAACCCCTCGACAACGAGGGCGAGGTTAAAGCTGCGGAGCGCTGGCCGATCCACCGGAACGCCCCGCCCTTCGACGAGCAGGAGACCACGGCCCAGATGCTGGAGACCGGCATCAAGGTCATCGACTTGATCACCCCGTTTGCCCGCGGCGGTAAGATCGGCGCCTACGGCGGCGCCGGCGTTGGCAAGACGGTTATCATCCAGGAACTCATCCGCAACATCGCCTCGGAGCATGGCGGCTTTTCAGTTTTCGCCGGCGTCGGCGAGCGCTCCCGCGAAGGCAACGACCTGTGGCATGAAATGAAGGACTCCGGCGTTATCGCCAAGACGGCCCTGGTTTTCGGCCAGATGAATGAGCTGCCAGCCGTTCGCCTCAGGATCGCCCTGACCGGCCTGACCATGGCCGAGTACTTCCGCGACATGGAGCACCGCGACGTGCTCCTTTTCATCGACAACATCTACCGCTACACCCTGGCCGGCGTGGAAGTTTCCGCCCTGCTGGGCCGCATGCCCTCGGCGGTGGGTTACCAGCCGACGCTGGCCACCGAGATGGGCGCCCTCCAGGAGCGCATCACCACCACCAAGAACGGCTCCATCACCTCCTTCCAGGCCATCTACGTGCCGGCCGACGACTACACCGACCCCGGCGTGGTGGCCACCTTCGGCCACCTGGACGCCGTCATCGCCCTGGAGCGCTCACTGGCGGCCCAGGCGCTGTTCCCGGCCGTCGATCCGCTGGCCTCAAACTCCCGCATCCTGGACCCCATCGTCGTCGGCGACGAGCACTATAGGGTCGCCCGCGAGGTGCAGCGGGTGCTGCAACGCTACAAGGACCTGCAGGACGTCATCGCCATTCTGGGCATGGAAGAGCTCTCCGAGGAAGATAAGGCCACAGTTGCCCGAGCCCGTAAAATCCAGCGTTTCTTGACCCAACCGTTCTTCGTTTCCGAGATCTTCACTGGCAGGCCAGGCAAATACGTGCCGCTGTCCGAGACCATCCGCGGCTTTAAAGAAATCCTGGAAGGCAAACATGATGCTTTGCCGGAACAAGCCTTTTATATGGTAGGCAGCATCGACGAGGCGGTCGAAGCTGCTGCTAAAATGGCGGCATAGCGCCATTATTGAGCGTGCGATAGAATAGATAGCATCGGAGTCGATCTTGACAACGATAAGACTTGAAGTAGTCACCCCTGAGCGCAGCGTTTTTTCCGACGATGTCGATATTGTAGTCGCGCCGGGGATCGAGGGTGAGCTTGGCATACTGCCGCACCATACGCCGTTGATGACAGCTTTAAAAACCGGCGAACTCCGGGCGCGCAAAGGCAGCGAGGAATTCCTGCTGTGCGTAGCAGGAGGTTTCATGGAGGTCAGACCTGACCGAGTCATCGTTCTGGCCGATACTTGCGAGCGTGCCGAGGAGATCGATCTGGCGCGGGCGGAAGAAGCACGGCGTAAAGCCGAACAACGTATGGCTGAAAAATATCAACCTGGCTTCGACGCCGCTGAGAGCGAAGCGGCGCTCCACCGGGCTATGGCGCGTTTGGCCATCGCCGAGAAGTCGAAACGACGCAAGGGTTCGCTTCGACCGCCGCCAGCTAACTAAATTCTTAGTTCGAGTAGAGTATACGACAGGCTCCGGAATTCGGAGCCTGTTCTGATTTTGAGGTTTTTTCTTACGGCGAATCGTTGATTGGGGGGTATCTGCGGCGGGTTATTAATTCACTCAATATATGCTGGTGAGGTAGAAAGTGCCATAACTGCTATTACGGTCTCGGACAAGTCTCGGCTGGCGGTAAGCCTGTTCGCTTTTTTCCTGGGGGTATTCGGAGCGCACCGCTGGTATCTGGGCAAAGCGGGTACGGCTTTACTGATGCTATTGACATTGGGAGGTCTCGGAATAATCTGGGCGCTGGTCGATTTTATCATGGCGGTATCAGGCCAGATGAAAGACAAAAAAGGACGGTTGATAACCAAATGGTAGCGAACCCGGGTTGAGATTAATGGGTTCATTCCTCTTAATTCCCTTTTCACGTTTGAGAAGTCTCATGACTAACAGTTTGCCGGATATTGCGGAAAAGCAAAGGGGTGAGTAAGAACACACCCCTTTTGAAACGTTTTTCGATAAATAGAGCCGGGGGAATGTTAGAGGATCTCCAGGCGGGCTTTGGTGCCGGCTTTGGCTGCTTTCACCCGTATGAGGGTACGCATGGCCTGAGCGATGCGACCTTGCTTGCCGATGATGCGGCCTTTATCAACATCATCCACCTGCAGGGTTAGCTTGAGACCTTCCTCTTCCTGTTCCTCGGTGACCACCACCGCTTCCGGTTTGTCCGCCAAGGATTTGGCGATGTACTCCACTAGCTCTTTCATGGTGGGCTCCTTGTCTGGGTTAGAGTCTATAGAACCCCGGCTTTTCTGAGCAGTCGGTTGACGGTGTCAGTGGGCTGGGCGCCTTTACTGATCCAGTTCCTGGCTTTCTCAACTTCGATTTTGACAGTTTCGGGTTCGGTCATTGGATCGTAGAGGCCTATAATCTCAAGAAACGCGCCGCCACGGGAATTTCGGGAATCGGCGACGACCATCCGGTAGCTCGGTTTTTTCGGGGCACCCATTCTGCACAGTTTAATTTTCAGCATGCTGATTCTGGAATACTCGCTTCTCTTTTTGGGCTATTATCCAATATGCGGTTAGCAGTGTCAAATACAAAAAGACTATATCGAAAGTACAATTCATAAACTACACATTTGTTCCTTATTCTGTTTCGACCCAAAGGATAGACGCAGAAGTTAAAGATGTATCGTTCTTCGAATGACTCATAAAGGAATTTAAAGTGAGAATCGGCTGTTTTTTAACAAGTTCAGCGGTTTGGCAAGGTAGTGCACGACAGGTATAATTACATAAAGTGAACATTAATAAGCTGCATCGCTTCAACCTAACACCGGCCAACTCTATTAAACTTCAGGCTGAGTTAGCGCCGGCGATCAAAACAGCCGATCAACCGGAAGGCCGTATTTCGCTTATCGCCGGGGTTGACGTTTCCATCGGCAGACAGGGGAGTACCGGGAGGGCCGCAGTCGCAGTCATTAGCTACCCCACGCTCGAAATCATCGCGGAATCCGTACATGAAGGTCCGGCGGCCATGCCTTATATTCCGGGACTGCTTTCGTTCCGTGAACTACCATTGATTTTGCCTGCCCTGGAGAAACTCGATCTCGAACCCGACCTGTTTATCGTCGACGGTCACGGCATAGCTCACCCACGGCGGTTGGGAATCGCCGCCCATCTTGGCTTATTTATCGACAAGCCCACCATCGGCTGCGCCAAGTCAAGGTTGTACGGCAAACACGATGAGGTCGGCTGGAGTCGGGGCAGCAGCGCCGAATTGTACGACGGCAACGAGATTATCGGTCGCGTCATCCGTACTCGTGAGGGCAGCAAGCCATTGTATATTTCGGCAGGGCACCGCATCAGCCTTGAATCCGCGGCGGCATGGGTGCTTAAATTAACCAGCCGTTTCCGGCTGCCGGAACCGTTGCGATGCGCGCACCTGTCCGCCGGCCGCGACGCTAACCTTACAGTGTAACCGAACGTTATATATTGGAGATACGATGGTAGAAATAACTGACTTATTCCACGAGTTGTCCCAACGGATTTCTCATGACATGGTGCGTCTTTGACATCTCGGCTAAAGAAACAGAGATAGTGGAGTTAGAGAAACTGACCGGCCAGGCTGAGTTCTGGCAGGATTCACCGAAAGCTCAGGGGATTATGCGGCGCCTGACCGAACTAAAAAAAGCGGTCGAGCAGTGGCGAGGTCTGGAACGGCGGTTGGCTGACCTCACCGAACTTGAATCGCTGGCTGAGGAAGACCCGGCATTGTCCTGCGAAGTTGCGGAGGAAATGGATGCTCTGGCTGGCGAGCTGGACAAACTGGAGTTTGAACTAGCCTACGGTGGAGAGTATGACGAGCGCAATGCCATTTTGTCCATCCACGCTGGGGCCGGTGGAGTGGAAAGCCAAGACTGGGCTGAGATGCTGCTCAGCATGTACCTGCGCTGGGCTGAAAGACGTGATTACGTTACTGAGGTGTTGGAGACATCGGCTGGTGATGAAGCCGGTATAAAAAGCGTCACAGTCATCTTCCGGGGCCGCTTCGCCTATGGCAATCTCAAGAGCGAGCATGGCGTCCATAGACTGATTCGGTTGTCGCCTTTCGATTCCGATCATGCCCGGCATACCTCATTTGCCTTGGTTGAGGTCATGCCCGAAGCTGAAACTGACGCTGATATTGAAATCGACCCGGAGGACATCAAACTGGAAGCATACCGTTCCAGTGGCGCCGGCGGACAGAACGTGCAGAAAGTATCTTCGGCGGTGCGTCTAACCCATATTCCAACCGGGACGGTGGTGACTGCCCAGACAGAACGTTCACAGCACCAAAACCGGGAGATAGCCATGGGGTTGCTTAAAGCGCGGCTGCTTAAGCTTAAGATCGCCGAGCAGGAAGCCGAGAGGGCCAGGCTCAAGGGCGAGCGTATCTCAGCAGAGTGGGGCAGTCAGATAAGGAGCTACGTGCTGCACCCGTATAAAATGGTCAAGGATCACCGCACCGGTTACGAGACCGGCAATACCGCAGCGGTGTTGGAAGAAGGTGACATCGACGGTTTTATCGACGCTTACTTGAAAGAGATGCTCAACGATGGTTAAACGATCCTGGTCGGCGTTGCTAGTCTCAGTACTGTTATGGATATGGCTGTGTCAACCTGTGTGCATCGAGGCCGATTCCATTCAGGTCACCAAATCAGCAAGCTTCGGCCAGTTTCCTACGAACATCAGTTTTAATCTTTCTGCGTCAAGCGATCATGAGATTACAGGCGCTCGGCTGCATTATCGAGTTCACCGCCAGAGCTATGCTATTGTAGTGAGCGAGGCTTTAGTACGCTTCACTCCAGGTAAAAATGTTGACATCGGATACACCATAGATCTCCGACGAGCTGGCGGTTTACCGCCTGGCACCCTTATAGATTACTGGTGGACGATCACCGATGCAAACGGATCTGTCACGCAAAGCCAAGTAACAACTATAAGTTTCGATGATAATCGTTACTCATGGAAAGCCATATCTCAGGGTCTGGTCACCCTGAATTGGTATTCAGGTCCGGATTCATTCGCGAAAACGCTGATGGATACCGCACAGGAAGCCCTCATCAAGCTCCACCAAGATACGGGCGCTGCTTTGGTACGGCCAGTGTCGATCTATATCTATGAAAACGCCCAGGCCTTACAAGGTTCAATGGTGTTCCCACAGGAATGGACGGGCGGCGTAGCTTTTACTGATTTTAATACGATTTGTATCGGGATTGAAACGGCAAATGTTTCGTGGGGGAAACGGGCTATCGTCCACGAACTAGCGCACCTGGTGACCAGCCAAATGACCGATAATCCTTACGGAGGAATACCAACCTGGTTGAACGAAGGGCTGTCGATGTATGCCGAAGGGCCAATGGATGCGGTTTACGTTGCCTTTATGAATGCCGCATTGGATCAACAAAACCTGTTTTCCGTTGCCTCGTTAGCGAGTCCGTTTTCAGCTTTCGCCAATCTCTCTTATTTGTCGTATGCCCAGAGCTATCACATAGTCAAATACCTTATCGACCAATACGGTCAGGACAAAATGCTTCAATTGCTTAACACTTTCGCCTCCGGCGCGACGACAGATGAAGCACTTCTAGCAGTCTACGGATTTGACACCGAAGGCCTGAATACGAACTGGCAAACCTTCATTGTAAACTCAGTTCCGGAGAGGGTAGACTCAGGTATAATTTGGACACCATGGCTGGTGATTCTCATGGTTGTTGTCGCCAGTGCCACATCGATCATTGGAGTTTGGTTGTTCTATCCCGCATCCTCTACCGACAGGAAAAAATAATGACTGGTTTTCGAATCGGGACTTCTTCTTTAATTCTTTTAGCCGCGTTTAGCCTGCTGATTACCTCTTCGTGCACACCTGGGGCAACGGTTCCTTCTTCCACGAGTTCAGGCGGGCGTCTGACACTAACTACCGCCGAACCGTTTACCCTTGACCCTGCACTGGCTGGCGACGCGGGAGCCCTAACTTTTGTCACCCAAATCTTCAGCGGTCTGGTTAAAATTACCGACACCGGTGTGATGCCAGACATCGCTGAAAGCTGGACTATCAGCCCTGACGGCACAGTGTACACTTTTAAGCTTCGAAAAGATGTCAAGTTTCACGATGGTCGCTCAGCCACTTCGGCTGATATAAAATATTCGTTTGAAAGGGCTCTCGCTCCTTCCACAGGCTCCACTACCGCTAGAACATACCTCGGCGATATCGTGGGGGCAGCCCAAATGTTGTCAGGCGCCTCTGGGAGTCTGGAAGGTCTGAAAATTATCGATGATTACACGCTGTCAATTGGGATAGACAAACCAAGGTCATATTTCTTGGCAAAATTGACCTATGCCACAGCTTACCTCGTCGACCGAAACAGCGTCGGGGAGGCTCAGTGGTGGCGCAACCCTATAGGTACCGGCCCGTTTAAATTAGCGGAATGGAGTTCCAATTCATTCATCCGCTTAGACCGTAACTCGGACTATTATGGCGGCGCACCGAAACTTGAGAGTGTCGTTTTCCGTTTTCTTGCCGGCCGCCCGATGGACCTTTACGAGACTGGGCAGGTAGATGTCGCCGTCGTCGATCGAGCGTATATCGACCGAGTTCTCGACGTAAATGGACCTTTTGCCGGTGAAGCGCAGGTTGTCTCCGAACTCAGTTTTTATTTTTTAGGTTTTAACTGCAGCTCTCCCCCGTTTGATGACCCGCTCATCAGGCAGGCGTTTTGCTTGGCGCTAGACCGCGAGACAATCGTCAGGCTTGTATTCAACGATATTCCACAGGCAGCCCAAGGCGTGGTCCCGCCGGGGATACCAGGATACAATCCTACCCTGAGTGGACTGGGATTCGACCTGCGACTTGCAAAGGCTCTTATATCGCAATCTAGTTATGGTAGGGTCGAAAATATGCCTCAGATTGTTCTAACAACTCTGGGATATGGAGGAACGATCACACCAGAGCTTGAAGCGATAATCTACCAGTGGAAAACGAACTTGGGAATTGACGTCAAGATTCGGCAGTTGGAACCTGAAAGGTTCCTGTACAACTTAAAGCAGGAGAAGGATCAAATCTACTACCAGGGTTGGATTGCAGACTATCCTCATCAACAGAATTTTCTGGAGGTACTCTTTCAGACCGGAGCAGATAACAATTGGGGAGAGTTCTCAAACGAAGAGGTTGACAGTCTTCTTAATCAAGCTGCGGGTTTATCCGATACAGCCTTGAGTCAAGTATTATACCGTCAAGCTGAAGACCTGATCGTGCATGACGCGGCTGTGTGGCCGATCTTATTCGGCCGAAACTATGTTTTAATAAAGCCTTATGTTATAGGGTACGAGCTAAATCCGTTGGGCGTACCGATCCTCCAGAATGTCAGTGTTGAAAGATCGGACACCGCGTCGCCGACGAGTCTGAGTGTTCATTGAAAAACCTTTGTTTAGAGAATTTCGACCGTTCTCGCCTCTAGACCTTTCTAGCAACCCGGTGCAAACGAGAAAAATGATGGCGGAGGGTGTGGGATTCGAACCCACGGCTCTCTTGCGAGAGCAACGGTTTTCAAGACCGTCACCATAGGCCGCTCGGACAACCCTCCCTGAAAACGGGTAGCATTTTAGCATGAATACAGGGAAAACGCATGAAGGTCTGGGAAGGTTACAAACCCGTCTAGTTTTAGAATTATGAGTCGAATCTGCTCAGGGACAGAATATATGCTGTCTCATGTCGGTAATGCCGCCGATAGCTTCAATGATAATGTCACTGGTCTTTTCAAAATCGGCCAAAGGCTGTACAGAAAATTTACTCAGGTGGATCAACGGAAAGCCAAGCATTATACTCGTTAGTTCTTCATGAGAGGTGGCATCGATGATGAATATACCTCCGCCATCTGGGAAACTATAGGCCCCGTAAAGCCTTTTCTCGTCACGAAGGCGCTGAACCCACTCTTTGCTCGATTCAAGATAGTTTAATTGTGACCGATGCTCCGCGGCGGCCAGAGTTTGATGACCGGATACCAAAAACTTCATAACCGCCTCCGATTCGGGTATTCTCAACAAATGGATTGTCTGTTTGAATTGTAGATTGAGGCTAGTGCCATGTCAAGAAAGTGTGAACGGTAAGATATCGTTGCGTCCTTACGACGGTGGGGCTATAATGGCCGGAATTGCCTTCAAACACACTGTGATAATAACGGATCGATTTCAGAGGTAAAGCAAATGGTAAACGATAAGCAAAGCGAAACACTTGACATAATGCGTCACTCCGCGGCCCATGTCCTAGCTCATGCAGTAAGGCAACTATTCCCGGGAGCCAGGTTGGGGATAGGACCAGCAATTGAAAATGGTTTTTATTATGATTTTGAGCTTTCTCGAGCGCTGTCTCAGGATGACCTCCCTCTGATAGAAGCAAAAATGAATGAAATCGTCAAACAAAACATTCCCTTCATCCGGGAAGCAGTAGGGCGAAGGGAGGCCGAAAGAACCTTTGCCGATCAGCCGTATAAATTGGAATTGTTGTCGGAATTACCTGCCGATGAAGATGCGATACTTTACCGAAACGGTGACTTTGTTGATCTATGTAAAGGTCCGCACGTCTCCCATACCGCCAGGGTGAAAGCTTTCAAGTTATTGTCCATTGCCGGCGCCTACTGGAGAGGAAATGAAAAACGACCGATGCTACAGCGCATCTACGGCGCGGCTTTCCTAACTAAGTCCGAACTGGATGAATATTTAAGGCGGCTAGCTGAACTCGAAGCACGTGATCACCGTAGGATTAATAAACAATTGAACCTTTTCGCGACGCCGGATGAAATCGGAGGCGGTCTTGTCATTTATGGGCCAAAAGCAGGCCGTATCAGAACCACAATCGAAGAATTCTGGCGCCGCGAACATTACGACAACGGCTATGAAATCCTTTATAGCCCGCATGTCGGGCGGAGCACGCTTTGGGAGATCTCAGGTCACCTAGCCAATTATAAAGACATTATGTACTCCCCAATGGATATCGATGGGCAGGATTATTATGTGAAACCGATGAATTGCCCATTCCACATCCTGTACTATAAATCTCAGGCTCGCTCTTACCGCGATCTTCCGCTACGCTGGGCTGAACTAGGGACAGTCTACCGGTACGAGCGCAGCGGTGTCTTGACCGGTCTGCTACGGGTTCGTGGCTTCACTCAAGATGACGCTCATATTATATGTACGCCGGAACAGATTGAAAGCGAAATATCCGAAGTTGTAAATTTCTCTTTCAAAATGTGGAGCACTTTTGGATTCAAAGAACATCAGCTTTACCTGGCAACCCGGCCGGAAAAAGCCATCGGCACAGAAGAGCAGTGGCAAAAAGCGTCGGATGCGCTGAAACGGGTGTTGGACGCTCAGGGATTAGACTACAAAATTGATGAGGGCGGCGGCGCGTTTTATGGTCCTAAAATCGATCTCAAGGTAAAAGATGCTTTAGGGCGCGAATGGCAGATGACTACCATACAGTTTGACTTTAATCTGCCGGAGCGTTTTGAGATGGTTTATACAGGCGCGGATGGGCAGGAGCATCGACCATATATGGTTCATCGGGCGTTATTAGGTTCATGGGAACGATTCTTCGGGCTACTCATAGAACACTACGCCGGAGCTTTCCCTGTCTGGCTGCACCCGGTGCAGGCTGCGGTGCTGCCGATCGCCGACAGACACATTGAATATGCGCGTAATTTAACGGAAAACCTTAAATTACAGGGCATCCGTGTGTATCTCGATCAAAGGTCAGAGACCATTAACCAAAAAATAAGGCAGGCTCAACTTGAGAAAATCCCCTGTATGCTTATCATCGGCGATAAGGAGATTGACAACTGTACCGTCGCCGTTCGTCTGCGTACAGGGGAGCAAAAATTCGGGGTCAGCATCGAAGAGTTTAAGAAATCAATCAACTCAGCCATTCGTGACCGACTGCCAAATGTCGTCGTCTAACTTGCTCGGGAGCTTTGGTAAGTGATACAATTTAACGTAAAATAAACGTCTCGGGGGTTTGGTTAATGCCGATTTATGAATACATCTGTCCGCAGTGCCGGAAGACCTTTGAACTGCGACGTCCGTTCAGCGAATGTGACGCGATAACCCCATGTCCAACCTGTAATGTTGAATGTGATCGGATTCTGTCATCAAATTTCTCTCAGGTGATGGCTACTCCGGCGGACAGTTATCTGCTGACCCAGGATAAAGCCAAGGAAAAGATGTGGTTATCACAGAGGCGGGCTGAAGATGACAAAATTAAGGATCCGGATCCTCTAGCCCGCTGGCGAAAAGAGCGCGAGCAGGCTTGCGGCAAGGGCCCTGAAGCTTGGGTGGAATGGGCCAAAGAAGAGCTGGTTAAACAGGAAAAAGAAAAAGACGAGAAGCGGATGAAGGAAACCGCCGAGAAAGATTATGCCGCCTGGGCGCTCAAATCTTCC